>NZ_BAJN01000007.1 GCF_000613725.1 Hoylesella pleuritidis JCM 14110 | reverse complement strand
AATCGGTTTCGCCGATTACACGCTTTCCAGGCGTGCCTCTTCAGCCACTCGAGCACCTTTCCTTGTTTCAAATGCGTTGCAAAATTAAGGCTTTTATCTTGATTTCCCGCACAAAATAGCGGAAAAATCATTATCAATGACGAATTTCTGCAAATTCAACGGATGGTTATACGCCGAAAACGCGTTGTACATTGGCTGTTGTCCGACGGGCAATCTCTTCGTCAGAAATACCATAACACGCCGCCAATTTCTGCAAGACGTATTGTACATAAGAGCTTTCGTTGCGCTGACCGCGCATCGGAACAGGAGCCATATAGGGAGAGTCGGTTTCTAATACGAGCCGAGACAATGGCAAATGAGGCAAAATCTTGGGCAGATGACTGCTTTTGAAAGTCAGAACTCCGCCTATTCCGAGCACGAATCGATCGAAAGCCAGTAACTCGGTAGCTTCTTTTTCGTTTCCCGTAAAGCAATGGAACACGCCGCCGGGCAGAGCTTCGGCATAGCGTTTGAGGATGTGAACCATCTCGTTTTGCCCCTTTCGGCAATGAATGGAGAGTGGAAGCCGAGTTTCGACAGACCATTTCACTTGCTCTTCGAAGGCCTCTAACTGTTCCTGTTTGAACTCTCTGCTCCAATAAAAGTCCAATCCTATCTCACCGATAGCAATGTAACGGGCGTCCTGTCCGGGTTCAGCGAGATTGCGTTCGAGGATTGCCCGCATCTTGGCCAGTACTTCGCGGAAGTCGGCTTTCACTTCTTCGGGATGCAGACCGATCATCGGATAGGCATAATCGGGATATGTTCGGCAGACATTCTTAATGGATTCGACCGAGGATAGGTTGATGGCGGGCAGGAAAACTTTGCTCACTCCTACGGCTTTTGCACGTGCAATGACCTGCGGAAGATCGTCTCTGAACTCCTCGCCATCTAAATGTGTGTGAGTATCTACGTAATTCATTCAATACAAATGTTTCTCGTTTCGTCTGTAATAGTATATTACCCCGAACTTACGACACGCTTCAAACCTCATCTCAGGAGGCTCTTTTTCGAAGTGTTTTTCAATCTGATTCCATAAATCCAACAGTATTTCGTCTATCTCCGGACGCAATTTCTGGATGTCGTCCAAAGCTTTCTGCGTACGATTTTGCAGTGATTTCTGTTGCTCGTAGATGTTTTTGAAGATATCCCAATGGGTGGAAACCATCCCGATTGTGGGATTATAGATAGGACGTCCGCCTTTTTTGATCCGTGCTTTTTCGCCTTCCAACACTCTCTTACCCCATTCTACGAGACCATCGGCAGTCTTGAAGTTGGGCAACGACGTGGCATTGTGAGATAATCCGTAAAGAGTGAGGTACTGGCGTTTGATTTCCCCACGTTCGACAGCCATCAACAGTACCTGTAAGAAATGACTTACATAGACCGAAGCCTTGTGTTGTAGCTTGTCGAAACGGCCTGATGAGCGAGTTTGTGCCTGCAAACATACGCGGTATTGTTCGTAAGCGGTGAGCAAACGGTCGTAAGCGGGTTGGGCTCGGTTGAGCGTTTGCCAATCGATAAACCGATTGCGAACCGTGTAGATATCGTTATTGTTAAGCAATGTTTTCAAAGCTTTCAATCTCGCAGCATCTGTTTTAGGCAATCGTCTGTACGGCATAGGCTCAATATTGGCGGTTCATCATCCGTGAAGTATAGTCAATCAGTTCGCATTTGCGCGTTTCGGGTATGTTGAGTGCAGCCAAATACTTACGGCTTTGGTCATAAAAATAAGAGATTTTAGCCGTTGCCAGCAGGTCGACTCCAATCTCATTATATAATAAGGTGACGGCAGCGATCTTCTCTTTGGCATCGAAATGGGGGGCTGAGAGCCATTGTTCCAATTCGGCACGCTGTTTTTCGGTGGCCCGATTCAACGCATTGATGAGCATATATGTCTTCTTGTTCGATACGATGTCGCCGCCGATGGCCTTTCCGAAAACCTGCGTATCGCCGTAGACATCTAAGAAGTCGTCTTGCAACTGAAAGGCAAGTCCAATCTGTTCGCCGAACTTGTACAATGTGTCCGCATCTTTTTGGGGAGCTCCGGCAAGGATTGCGCCCGTTTTTAAAGCGCACGCTAGCAACACGCTTGTCTTCAAACGAATCATCTCGATGTACTCATCCTCGGTGACATCATTGCGATTTTCAAAGTCCATATCATACTGTTGGCCTTCTCCTATCTCTAAAGCCGTCTCGGTGAAAAGGTCGAGCACGAGTTTGAGTTTGGTCGGATTGCATTGTGCAATGCGCTGATACGCCAGCACTAACATCGTATCTCCGCTCAGAATGGCTGTGTTATCGTTCCACCGTTTGTGCACAGTCTGATGGCCGCGACGCAATTCTGCACGATCCATCAGGTCGTCGTGCAGCAGCGTATAGTTGTGATAGGTCTCCAATCCGCAAGCTGTCGGGAGTATTGTTTCTGCATCATCGCGATACAAATTGTATGCAAGCAGCATCAATACGGGTCTGATTCGCTTGCCGCCCATCGATAATACGTATTTGATCGGGGCGTAAAGCGAGTCGGGCTGACGGTCATACGACAGGTTGTCAATATATTCGTTTACCTTTGTCAGTATTTCATCGGCTGTCAACATTTCATCTTTATATCTGTTTAGTTGACGAGTTGACAAGTTAACGAGTTGATAAGAAAGCAGCCCTGTTCACTTATCTGCTTGCTCACTCATCCACTTTTTCACTTCCACTTGTCTACTCGTCCACTCGTTTTCTCACTTTTGTGTCTATAATTTAAATACTACCGGTACGGCAAACATCGTCCGACAAGGTCGGTTGTTTTGGATTCCCGGTTTCCATTTGGGCATCATCCGAATCACGCGGAGTGCCTCGCGGTCAAGTAACGGATCGACGGATCGGGCCAGTTTCACCTCTGCAATGCTACCGTCTGTATTGACAATGAACGACACCACCACCTTTCCCTCAATACGTTGTTGATGTGCATAGGTGGGATAACGCAGATTCTTGGTGAGCCATTTCATAAATTCCACCATCCCGCCGGGGAACTCCGGCAAGGCTTCCACTATGCGGACGTCGTTCAGGCCGTGGTCTTCCACAGGCGTCTGGGGCAATGCCTGTGTGACGTTCGCATCCGAAATCTGCCCATCTCCGTCGCCAACCATCAGCGGATTACTGTTGGGCGACACTTTATCGGGCTTGTTTTCAACCTTGTCTACGGCCTTGATCTTCTCTGTAATGGCTCGTGATGCAGGGCTTGGAGACATTGCAGCGATCATATCCTGACGATTCATCGCAGGTCGCATCACGATATCCTGTGCCATATCATCGAGTTCGCGACTGTCTGATTCGGCATCTCCGCTACGGCTGTTGAACTCGAAACCGACGAACAGAAACGCCAATACAAAAATCAATCCCAGCAGAAATCCCGTGCTGCGACTGTTCTCCGGATTGGCTGTTTCAGACTTCTTGATCTCCAATTCAATTCCTTTCAGAATCTCGCCTTGCATCAATTACACGGCATTCGGCCACGCTTAGACACATTGGCAATATTCAACTTGTCCATCCGTTGTATGAAAACGAATTCAATGCAAATATAGTACAGATATTTGAAAAAAGCTGTATCTTTGCCGAGAAAATAGAAAAAACAGATGAAAAAAGTTGTTTTCACCCTCCTTTTGTTGGTCATTTTGATACCGATGCAGGCTCAGACGAGTCAGGAGATCTATCAATTTCTGCGACTGCCGGTGAGCGCGCACGCCGCAGCTTTGGGTGGAGATAACATTACTTTGATTGAAGATGATGCACCGTTGATGTTCAACAATCCGGCGCTTCTCGGTTCGGTGAGTGATAAAACGCTCAATCTCAACTATATGAATTATATGAGCGGCGTGAACTATGGCAGTGCTTCGTTCACCCGAATTATCCGAGAGGCAACCACGATTGCCGCCGGTGTACAGTTCATTAACTACGGAAGAATGCGCCAGACTGATGAAAACGGTGTGCAGATAGGCGAGTTCTCGGCCAATGAGATTGCTTTTTCGGGCGTGTTTTCTTACGAATTGTCCGAGTGTTTCATCGGAGGCATCACTGCAAAGCTCATTACTTCTTATTTCGGTAGCTACAATTCATTGGCGATGGGGGTCGATTTGGGAGTCAACTATTACGATCCCGACCGACAAATCTCTGTTTCGGCTGTGGCCAAAAACCTCGGCGGACAGCTGAAAGCCTATAACGACAACTATGAAAAAATGCCACTCGACTTGCAATTCGGTATCAGTAAGCGTTTTGAACGTATGCCGTTGCGCTTCTCCGCTACGTTTGTAGACCTCAATCATTGGCATTACGCTTTCGTCAATCACGTTACGGCGGGCGTGGATGTGTTGCTTTCAGACCGCATTTATGTGGCAGCTGGCTATAACTTTCGGCGAGCCCGCGAGATGAAAATTGCTGTTAGTGATGGCAGCAGTAGTCACGGGGCCGGTCTCTCGCTTGGAGCAGGCTTGCAATTAGAGCGTTTCAAACTCCATTTGGCATACGGAAAATATCACGTTTCGTCGTCATCACTCATAATGAATGTATCATATAGCCTTTAAATAGAATGAAAAAAATAACCATAGCAATCGATGGTTACTCATCGTGCGGCAAGAGTACGATGGCCAAAAACTTAGCGCGTGAGATAGGATATATTTATATCGACACAGGCGCAATGTATCGAGCCGTAACTCTCTATGCATTAAAGCGTCAACAACTTACCGTTAATCGCACGGTGAAAAGCATCGAATTGGAGTGCGAAATGCCGTTAATCACCGTCTCATTTGCCGTTAATCACGAAACGGGTCATCCCGACACATTTCTCAACGGGGAAAATGTGGAGCAAGAGATACGTACAATGGAGGTTTCCAACAATGTCAGCCAAATAGCTGCCTTGCCTTTTGTACGTTCGGCGTTGGTGGCCCAACAGCAACGAATGGGGGCTGATAAGGGAGTTGTTATGGACGGACGCGACATCGGAACCGTGGTGTTTCCCGATGCTGAACTTAAAATTTTTGTCACTGCCAGTGCCGAAGTGCGTGCCCGACGCCGCTTTGATGAACTCAAAGCTAAGGGCATTTCGGCCGACTATTCCGATATTTTGAAAAACGTGCAAGAACGTGATTACATCGACAGTCATCGTGAAGTGAGTCCCCTCCGTAAAGCACCCGATGCTATAGAACTTGACAACAGTAACCTGACTATTGCCCAACAGCAGGAATGGTTGATGCAACAATACCTGCGAGTTGCAGCCGATGAGTGAAAGTCGGAAGCAGAATCATTGACTCGAAAATCGATAAACGCTTTTTATGAATTGAAAGTTGACGGAGCCACTCCGTCGTAGGCGTGGTGCGGATAGTCGATGGTAAAATGCAGACCGCGGCACTCTTTGCGTTCGATAGCCATTCGAGTGATGAGATAACCCACGTTGATCATATTGCGAAGCTCGCAGATTTCGCGGCTCGCTTTGACGTGTTTGAAAAGCGTTTCGGTCTCTTCGTAAAGGAGATCAAGACGATTCCATGCGCGTTTCAGGCGCAAATCGCTGCGCACGATACCCACATAATTGCTCATAATCTCGCCTACTTCCTTCACGCTTTGCGTAATCAGGATGCGCTCTTCGTTGCTCATCGTGCCGGCATCGTCCCACTCCGGTACGGCAGTATTCAGTGAATAGTCGTCGATATGAGCTAAAGCGTGCCGAGCGGCGACGTCTGCATAGACCACGGCTTCGATGAGTGAGTTGCTGGCCAGACGGTTGCCGCCGTGCAATCCGGTGCAGGCGCACTCGCCGATGGCATAGAGTCGGCGGATGGACGAGCATCCGTTGAGATCTACTTTGATGCCGCCGCACATATAATGGGCCGCCGGTCGTACGGGAATATAATCTTTTGTGATGTCGATTCCTATGCTCAAACATTTCTGGTAGATGTTAGGGAAATGTCGGCGAGTTTCTTCCGCATCCTTATGGGTGATGTCTAAGCAGACGTGATCGAGTCCGTGAATTTTCATTTCCTTGTCGATAGCGCGAGCAACGATATCTCGAGGGGCCAGCGAAAGGCGCTCGTCGTACTTCTCCATAAACGATTCGCCCGACGGGAGACGCAAAATGCCGCCATAACCGCGCATCGCCTCGGTAATAAGATAGGCCGGATGAGTCTCGCCCTGGTGATAAAGGGCGGTGGGATGAAACTGCACGAACTCCATATCGTGCACCGTTCCTTTGGCCCGATAGACCATAGCCTCGCCATCGCCGGTAGCTATCACGGGATTGGTTGTGGTCTGATAAACAGCTCCGCAGCCGCCGGTGCATATCAGCGTGACCTTACTTAAATATGTATCTACCTTTTTCGTATCAGGATTTAACACATAGGCGCCATAACACTCGATATCGGGTGTGCGGCGAGTAACCTCCACTCCGAGATGATGTTGCGTGATCAGCTCTACGGCAAAGTGATTTTCGCGTACTTCAATACTGTTATTGGTTCGTACGGCAGCCATCAGTCCGCGTTGGATTTCGGCTCCGGTGTCGTCTGCGTGATGCAGAATGCGGAACTCGGAATGCCCTCCTTCACGGTGCAAATCGAACGAACCGTCGCCAGTTCGGTCGAAGTTGACGCCCCAATTTACCAGTTCCCGAATCTGTTCGGGCGCATTCCGCACGACCAATTCCACTGCTTTTTGGTCACTGATGAAGTCTCCTGCAATGATGGTGTCATTGATATGTTTGTCGAAATCATCTGTTCCCAGACGGGTAACAGCGGCCACTCCACCCTGCGCAAACGCCGTATTGGCCTCTTCGAGCGATGTTTTGCAGATAAGACACACCGTTCCTTTGTGCGCCTTAGCAATTTTCAGGGCATAACTCATACCGGCAACCCCGGCGCCGATAATTAAAAAGTCGTATTTAAAAACCATAAAGGGTCATTATTGTCTGCCGCAAAAGTAATAATAAATGTTGATAAATAGACGATTTGTTGATAAAAAAGCGTACTTTTGCAAGCGTTATGGAGAGAACCTTTCATCAGCAGTTCACGATGGCAAATAAGTGCGGCATAACGGTATTTTCATTGCTTGCGTTTTATCTTTTGTGGCAAAAAGCAGCGCTCACGGGGCTGTTTGTAGCGGTGATTGTGGTGCTGATCATCGAGCGGATGATTCATACCACATACACGTTTACCGTTTCCGAGCGCAGCGAAGTGCTGCGAATCGATCGCGGCCGATTCTCTCGTCCGACGGTGATTGCTGTCAACGAAATCGTCAGATGCACGTTGATGAAGACCGCTTTCGGCCTGTCGCATTATCTGTTGATTGAATACGGAGGGCGACGAATGGTGAGCGTCACGCCCGATAACAGCGAAGCGTTTATTGCTGAGCTGAAAAAGAGACAAGAACAAAACGAGGAATGAAAAGATATTTGTGGTTGCTCTTCTTGGTTTTCACGTTGCCAGCAGTGGCGCAAATCGAAGAAGAGACAACGGAAGATGATAAATCGGAAAGTATTGCAGACTCAACGGCCATCGACTCGCTGGCCCGCGACAGTCTGCTTCTGCCTTGGCCACAGTCGGTGCAGCACTATGTAGATCGACTGTTGCAGGCAGGTATGTTCGAGACTTCACAGGTGGGACTGATGGTTTACGACCTCGATGCCGATTCGGCCATCATTCGTTTCAACGAGCGTCAGCTGATGCGGCCCGCTTCTACGATGAAAGTCATCACGGCCATTGCTGCCATTGATAAGTTAGGAGGTTCTTATCAGTTCAAGACCGAATTGTGCTATACGGGACGAGTGGAAAATAATGTGCTCACGGGCGATATCTATTGTGTGGGCGGTTTCGACCCGCGCTTCAATTCAGACGACCTCAAAGCCTTTGTCGAGAGCTTTCATAAGATGGGCGTAGACACTATTCGCGGCAACATTTATGCCGATAAAACGATGAAAGATAACGATACTTTGGGTGAAGGTTGGTGCTGGGATGATGACAATCCCGCGCTTTCGCCGCTACTCATCGGTCGTAAAGATGTTTTTATCGAGCGGTTTGTCAGCGAACTGCGAGCGGCCGGTGTGGTTGTCGAAGCAGCTACGGGCGAGGCTCGTAAGCCCCAAGACGCGTTCTGTATTGTTTCCCGTTTCCACACGATCGACCAAATATTGATGCGTATGTTGAAAGAAAGCGATAACCTTTATGCTGAATCTATGTTCTATCAAATCGCTTCTTCTACTGGTAATCGCCCCGCAACAGCCGAGAGTGCACGTGCAGTCATTGGCCGACTCATCTCCAAAGTGGGGCTGAATCCGTCGAGATATCGGCTTGCCGACGGCTCCGGACTCTCTCTTTACAACTATGTCAGTCCTGAGTTAGAAGTAATGCTCCTTCGATATGCTTATCGCAATGGTAATATTTACCTGCATCTGCTTCCTGCTTTGCCCGTTGCCGGTTTTGACGGAACACTGAAAAACAGGATGCGTAACCCCTTTACCAGTGGCAATGTGAAAGCAAAGACCGGCACAGTAATGGGTGTCAGTAGTCTGGCCGGCTATTGTACGGCTGCCAACGGACACCGACTATGCTTCTCAATCATCAATCAAGGCGTGATGCACGGCCGCAACGGTCGTCGTTTCCAAGACCGAATCTGCGAGGCATTGTGCAGCCCGCAGTAAGCAAATATATATAAATCTCATTACTCTTAAAACTTTTCGAAAATAATGGAAATCATAAAAGAATATGTGGAAAACCTGATACAGCTATGTGGTGTATCAGGA
Organism: Hoylesella pleuritidis JCM 14110; assembly: GCF_000613725.1. GTDB lineage: Bacteria > Bacteroidota > Bacteroidia > Bacteroidales > Bacteroidaceae > Prevotella > Prevotella pleuritidis. The sequence continues at coordinate 136,055 of NZ_BAJN01000007.1, read as the reverse complement.
TCGGCTGTGCCGGTGGTACGTCACGTCGCGCTGGTTCTTGTCACTTTGTTGTTGGCTTGGTTGAGCGGTGTGCTCTGTAAGCGCATTATTATGCCGTTGATTCACAAACTTACGGCGCGGACTACAGCCGACTGGGACGATATTTTGTTTAATGCCCGTGTGTTGCTCACGGCTTGTCGTATCGTGCCCGCACTCGTTATATGGCAGTTTTTGCCGATGGTATTCTATCAGTTCCACTTCGTTCGTGAGGTATTGGAGCGTCTTACGGCTGTCTATATCACAATAATGACAGTGCGACTGATTACGGTTTTAATCACTTCTTTTGCCCAATTGGAAACCTCGCACAGCTCGTCCGTCCGGCAATATATCAAGACTTTCTGTGGTGTTTTGAAGATAGTGGTTATCTTTATTGCTGTTATCGTGACCGTGGCGATTATCTTCGGTAAGAGTCCTCTATCTCTTTTGGCAGGTTTGGGAGCTACTTCGGCTGTGCTGATGTTGGTGTTCAAGGATACGATTGAGGGGCTGGTGGCCGGTATCCGACTCACAAGCAACGAGATGGTAAAGAAAGGTGATTGGATAACCGTGCCCTCGACGACTGCCGATGGTATTGTAGAGGAAATCAGTCTGACCACGGTTAAGGTGCGCAATTATGACAACACGATTGTCACGGTGTCGCCGATCACACTGGTGAATGGTTCTTTCCAAAATTGGAAAGGTATGCAACAGAGTAGTGGTCGACGTGTAAAGCGGGTTGTCTATTTTGATTTCCGAAGTGTGAAAGCGGTCGATGACGATTTGCGGAATCGCCTTGTGCAAGCCGGTTATCTGTCGGCCGAGGAGATGGAAGGCGAAGATGCCAACATCGGATTGTTCCGGAAATACTTTGAAAAGCATCTTGCCGCACGTAAAGAAGTAAACGAGAACCTGACAATAATGGTGCGAGAGATGGAAGCAACACAGTGTGGCCTGCCCTTGGAATTCTATTTTTTCCTGCGAGATCGCGTGTGGCTCAATTACGAACATCAGTTGGCTACGATCATAGAGCGCGTTTATGTCACGGCCGCTCTGTTCGGATTGAAGATTTACGAGCAATATCCCGAGCAGTAAAACGTGATGAATTTCTCTGCCGTTTTACTCGACTGGTTTGCCCGAAATGGTCGCGATTTGCCGTGGCGAGATACTTCCGACCCCTATGCTATTTGGTTAAGCGAGGTGATTTTACAGCAAACGCGCATCGCGCAAGGTCGTGATTATTGGGTGCGTTTTATGAAACAGTTCCCCGGTGTAAATGATTTGGCAGCGGCATCAGAAGATGAAGTGCTACGACTTTGGCAGGGATTGGGCTATTATAGTCGTGCACGCAACTTACATACGGCTGCCAAACAGATTGTCGCTTTGGGTCGATTTCCCGATACTTTTGAAGAGATTAAACAACTGAAAGGCGTAGGTGATTATACGGCTGCAGCCATTGCGTCGATTGCTTTCGGTCTGCCCGTAGCAGTGGTCGACGGCAATGTCTATCGCGTTTTGTCCAGATACTTCGGCATCGAGACGCCTATCAATTCCACGGAAGGTAAAAAGGAGTTTGCCGCATTGGCTCAATCGCTGCTTCCGAAAGATGCTCCGTCGGCTTTCAATCAAGCTATGATGGATTTCGGAGCATTGCAATGCGTGGTTGCTCCAGGTGCTACCAAAGGAGAAGATCAACTCTCTTTCAAAATATGTGTGGATTGTCCACTCATCGAGTCGTGTGCAGCCTATCGCACAGGGCGGGTGAATGAGTTGCCCGTTAAATTGAAAACGACCAAAATCAAGACTCGACACCTCACCTATATATATATAAGGTGTAACGGCGAAACAGCTATTCGACGCCGTGCCTCGGGTGATATTTGGCAAGGATTGTGGGAGCCTTATCTCGCGGCTGATGTCGAGTTGACAGGCGATAAGTCGTTCGACGCTGGTTTTCCTTCCATTGCAGGGGCCGAGAGAGACTTCTTACCGGTCTTGCTCCGCCGTAATTTCAAACATGTTTTGACGCATCGCATCCTCTTGGCTGACTTTTATCTCATCGAAACTGATTCGAAACCAACGCTGCCCGATGGCTACGTCTGGATTCGCGAGCACGACATCGAACGTTATGCTGTGCCGCGACTCATCGAGATTCTGTTGGAATCGCTGCCTTAATGACCGATTTCGGTACTGTCGTTTATCGCTGTCGAGTCTGTTTTTGGCTCTGTTTTGTTCACCGTAACATCGTGCGGCGCAAAGATGCCGGCAGCTACTGTGTCACCTGGTTCGTCTTTCGGGGCAAACCGGCAGGCTATGGTAATACAGGCAGAAATCGCCATCCCAATAATAAATAACAATATTTTTCTCATACGGTCGGTAAAGTTAACGAAAAAACAAGAGGTCAATGACGATGTGACGAGATAATTAAACTAATTTAAGGTGCGGAGAAATATGGGGTCGTCGGTCGTGAACCAATTTGTCTCTGAAACAGAATCGATTTTCGTCGGGTTATAAATGAGATTGCAACATACAGTTAATTGCAGTGTAAAAAGCCGTTAGATACGGTGTGTTAGACCGTTGGTTACGAGGTGTCTGATCGTTAATTGAAGCGCATATCGTATCATATTGATTTCTAATGAGATACAAGCCAGTAAACGATACAGCTTTATCTCCGGAATGGATGTCATAAACATAAGTCCCGATTGTCTTTTTTACGGACAATCGGGACTATGTATTTGGACCAGTTTTTGATGTCAATGAAGAGTTTCTTCATCGTTTAGAGAGGCTTTTCATTGTACATTGCATTCCACCAAGTGGGATCGTTTTTAAGCCATTTGGCAAACCACGCAAAAATGGTATTCTGCCATTTGATACGCTTGTCATAATTCATTACCCAATGGTTTTCGCCTTCTATTGCAACGAAAGCGGTAGGGCGCCCCAGCAACTTCAATGCGGTGAACATCTGAATGCTCTCTCCGACAGGCACGTTGGTATCGGCTGTGCCGTGAAGAAACAGCAAAGGCGTATGGATTTTGTCGGCATTGAAGAGTGGACTATGGTCTACATAGAGATCTTTACGCGTCCAGGGATAACTCCCGGCCATACTTATCTCGCTGTAAGAGTAGCCCCAATAGCCCTCGCCCCAATAACTGGTGTGGTCGCTGATGCCTGCGTGAGAGATGGCGGCAGCGAAGATGTCGGTCTTGGTTTGTAGATATTGAGTCATAAATCCGCCGTAAGAGGCGCCGATACAACCTATCTTTCTACCGTCGACATAGGGATGGTCAGCAATGAATCGTTTGGTTCCTTCGATGATGTCATCAGCTACTCCGTCGCCGGCCGTATTGACATGGCGTGATGAAAACTCCTGACCGAAACCCACGGCACCGCTCGGTTGCAAGACATAAACGATGTAGCCGAGTGCGGCATAGGCGTGATGTGGATAGCGAGTCTCGAAAAATCGACTCGTGGGCGAGCATCCGCCGTAGTAGTTGACGACGAGCGGATATTTCTTGTTCGCATCGAAATGGGGGGGCAGATAATATCGGCCGCAGATTGTGTCACCGCGACTGTTGACGAAATCCCAAGCCTTGCACTCGCCCATATCAACACCTTTAAGAATCGCCCGATTCATATCTTCGACGAGGGTGACTCGTTTGTTGGCAGTGTTCACCGTGTAAACGCGGTCGGCATTGGATGCTCCCTCGGTGTTGAGCACCAACATCGGTGCGCCGTCGGCTGCTGAGAGATGAGTGACAAGATCTTCGGGTTGGGTGATTTTATCGATTCTGCCGGTCTTGGCATCAGCTCGGAAGAGGTGAACGAAGTCGCGGTCGTCGGCCGTGAAATAAATCTTGCCGTCGTTTTTGCTCCACAATACCTGATTGACAGACGGCTTGAAAAACTTCGTAATTGGCTTTACCTGTCGGTCGGCGATAGTCAATATATAAAGTTGATGGTCGTAAGCATTGGGAATACGACCCTGGGGCAGATTCTTTCCGATGCCTCCGAAACTCTCGGGAGAGCCCATTACAAGGATCTGTTGACCGTCGGGCGAGAATTTGGCTTCGTTGATGAAGCCGTCGTCTTTGACCAATGTATCGGCCCGCATCGTGTTCAGATCGAGCCGATAAATGGTTCGCAGCGTTGTAGGGCGTTGCGTATAGCGTTCCCGCGAAGTCATAAACAGGATATAACGGCCGTCATTCGAAATGTCTTGAAACCCTACGTTATGATATCCGAAGGTGAGAGGTTGCACTAATCCCGTGCGTAAATCGAAACGCTCTAAGCTGGTGCGGTCGCGCCATCCGGGCTGCCGGTCTTCGGGAGAAAGTATTTGATAAACTTCCTTATCTGCTTTCGGACCTTCGTTATTTTTCTGTATCACCAGATAATCGGCCGTTGGCGATACTGTAAAATCACCTTTGGGCAGATGTTCGGCAATGACGGTTTCGCGGCACGACGGTACATCTACGGTAACGAGTTGTCGCCCGTTATTGCCCTGACGCGTGTAATAATAAGCGTCGGTCTTGGGCATCCAATAGACATAATCATAGGTTTCGGCAATCGTCCTGCCTGTTTTCACTTCTGATATACGTGTCTTCCATTGTATCTTTCCGCCTTTCAACACCGTGCTATAAAGCGTTTTCAGATAGCGTCCGCTATGTGAAAGAGCTACGCCGCGCACGTATTTCCCCTCTGAAACGCAGTCTAATGAGAACATACGTTGCGTATTGTTCACTGTCATTAATGCCGAATGGTCTGACGAAACTGTTACATCAATGGAGTCACGTTGCCCTTTCTGCGCCAGGTATTTTATCACGATGTTGTGTGTTCGGGGCAATAATGTGAGGTCGGTACCGGCCGACTTCACACCGTCTACATACAATTCAAAGTGTTTCAGCTTTCTGATGATGATAGAAGCCTTGGCATATTCCGTATTACTGAGCGTGAAGCCCAGGAGATTTAAGTCGTATCTGTTTTTTCCGCCGGGTGCAGCCGTATCGCTGAACGGTGTTCCCGATGCAGCCAAGTCGAGATTGATGGGGGTATCTAACAGCGATTCCGGGGTAAATTTCTTATCAGACAGATTCACGCTATCCACCATCAGCGGCCGTTGCAGGGCGAACGGACCGGCGTATTTGAATGATTTTACGTGAATGTCGGCAGCCAATACCATCTCCGTAGCTAATAAAGCTACGGATAAAGTAAGGATGGTCTTTCTCATATCGATAGATTATTTGTCGTCGCAGAACAAGGGGTCCTCAGGTATCACCATTACAGGTTTCTGGTCATACTGTTTCAATTGTTCGAGCGAAGCGTATTGCTTGCGTACTACTAAACGAAACATAAACTCGTTAAACCAGCGGTTACTCATTATCAGATAGCCGTTTTGTGCGTCGTTGGTGCCCCAACTGTTTTCCACTTTCCACCGCAACGGGGTGCCGGTAGCATCCAAGTCGACAGCTGTGAGCGTCATTGCGTGAGTCGAACCGCTGTCGAATGTAGCGATACGTTGTGCTTTATTCATTCCGAAAGTGATGCCGAACAGCGTACCATAATCGTAATTTTCAGTGTCGGCATAACCGCGTTTGCGATCCAACTGCTTGCCCACGTCATACGAACTGTACAGTTTCCGCCCATCCTTGATGCTGGCAATGGCCAAGCTTGCGATGTCTTTCATTGGGAGATTGAGATATTTCCAGTTATGCCCATCATATGTATGGCGATCCCATTCTACCTCATAGGTTTTATAATAAGGGCGTCGCGGGTCGTTCATCACCATAATGAATGTACCGTTGAGCGGTCCGCCAACAGTTTCACGATAAAATTCGAGCGGTGTATAAGTCTTTACCGGCGATGCGACGCGCCCTTTCTTGTTTTTGAAAGCATATTGAAACGACTTGACTGGTTCGCCCAATGTCAGCGTAAGTATGTGATAAACGGTGCTGAGCATCTCTGTCTTGCGTGCCTTAACAGCTGCGGTGCTCTTCCCGCTATTGACCATTCCGCGCAATTCGAGGCCGAATTCGCGTAACTTCGATGACAGAATCTTGCCCATTCTATTTGTATTATCAGCCGAATAAGTCTCCGGCATTATGCTCTTGGGCACCAAACCGTATTTCTCGGCAAGGTCAGCTACACCGCAAAATGTACCCCCGTCGTTGATGGGATGCTTGAAAAAGAACTGTACGCGCGTGTCGTCCATTGGCTTTTTAGCACAGTCGATGACGCCTTGCAGCATCAGATTAGCTTTCTCCAATTGGTCGTAAAAGAAGAGATAATCTTGTGAATACTCTACATTCAGCGTGTCATTGTGCGCTTTGGCAAAGTTAGCGCGCAACACATTGAGACCCGAGAACATCCAGCAGCGCCCGCTGCTGCGTTGGTTCATAATGCTCTGCTTGGGCGTTTCATTACTGAAATACGCATCGACAGGACGTTGGTTGGCAAAGTTCTTAGCCAAATCGTCGATCGGGTTAGACGCAATTGCATTGGAAAGCGCTTTATCCATCGCATTTGTCCGTGATGCTCCCTGCATCTGTTTAAGCATCTGTGCAGAGATGCCTCCGTCTTTTGTCTGAGCCGTCAGCATCGTTGCGACAGCTACCGAGACACACAATGAAATGATTCTTTTAGTCATTAGGATTCTATTTTATAATATGTATTTTCAATTAATGTTGCAAATTTAGGCAAAAAAACTGAAAATCAAAGTTTACTCCGGTTTATTTTGGAAAAAACCGATGAAGTTATCAAAATCCCAAATAACTTCATTGATATACAGATTGTTTTTCTCTACAATGTAAAACAAAATAGTGTTTTTAATTAAAGAAAAACGCCACAGGTAATTTCAGTACCTGCGACGTTTTTTCTATGTTGAGCATTATCTTCGTTTATTTATTTTCAGAATGAGAAAATAAATCGGATAAATCATTTTACCGTCCACAAGGGATAGCCTTTGTAGCGGTTAGTACCGCCATATAAAGATGCATTACCTAACCGGACTCCACCATTGGTCCTGGGATAGAAATAAAGGTTATATGCACCTCTGGTCTTGACGCCAGGTTGGCCATTCTGCGGAGTGGGAGTAGATGTCCAATAGTTGCCGACTACTCCGACGCCAGTTAGCGAACCGGCATCGTAATAGCCTAAAGCGGGAAGATAGAAATAATCATCAATGTGATCAGGACGACCAAAAGGAACTTCTATATTGTCATAATAAGCAGATATGGCATCCTGGGCGTAATTATGACCATCTGGAGCTTTGTCGCGGCTAAATTTCCAACTGATCTTATCTTTTTTCTTAAACCACATTCCGCCTGTATACAAGTGCCCCATTGTCGTCCAAAGCTCTTCTTCATCCCAATGTGGATCCCCTCTTTGGATATACCAAAGACACTCGTTAACATTCGGACAGTTTTGGCAACTACGAGAAGCAGGAGTGGGGAAAGCACATTTTTCATTATAGTAACGGGAATCCGTAACACTAATCGGATAATGGCTATCACGTCCACCATTTTCCTTGGGTTGATAGTTTTCGAAACCTTTCCAGTAGTCCTCTCCAACCTTGGCATCCCACATATAGTATTTTGAAGAACTATAATCCTTTGGATTCAAATTGGCTATAACATCGTAAATCTTACCGGGCTTGCAGATGAGAGTGAAAGTTTTAGTTATAGTTCCTTCAATTGGCCTGCCCCATATATCTTTGGTATTGCGTAACCAGTAACGCACTGTGAGATTATGTGTTCCGGGGGCAATAACGATATAAGATCCGTTTTCTTCGATTTTTGGTTCGGAATTCTTCACAGGAAATCCTTTACCTGTGATAATATTAAGAGTATTAAGGGTAATTTTTTTCGAGCCGTTTGCCTTAGGTCTATCTGAGAGTTGATCAGTAGAGAAATAGTAGTCTCCGGCTATGTCATCTTTGGAAATAATCTCAATCTTAAAGAGTTCGCTTTGTTTAATAAGACTATTTGATGTTTGGGGTAAGAAACAGATGTAAGATGCTTTGTGAGCGAGCCTGAATTTGAAATTATTCCCTCGAGCTGAAGCTTGCGCTGTTCCGCAGTCGCCTGATACTCCGGCGTGGGTGAAGTCGTTGGGCTCCGATTGTGTCTGATCGGCAGCAATAGTTACTATATTACCCGATGTTCCGTTGGTTCCGGTGTAGTGTACGGTGCAACCGTCTTTGAAAGAACCTGAAATGGAGAAGACACCATTCTTCATATTGTCAGTAAATTTGCCGGGATTGCTTTCTTTAAAATCACCGTAAACGTCTTTCACCCAAATCTTGTCACCCGTAGACCAAAAGGCCTTAGCGCCATTTCCCACCGTATGGGTAATCCAAGTGCGGGTAGTAGGATCTTGGGATTGGGTCTTTGTAGCAGAAATACGTGTCGGGAGAATATTTTCGCCCGTGAATGTCACGGTTTTGGCAAGAGAATTGCCATTGTTACCATTCTGCTTCTCATTTTGTGCTACTTCATCACTGGAACAACCGATCAGTACCGCTGTTGTTAGCAGAAATGCAGTTTTAAAAAACACATTGCTTTTTTTCATTATTACTTTTGCTTTTACGTTCATAAATAAAAAAGAGGTTTGGTTTTCTCCAATTTTCTTATGGATGGAAGAATTCATCTTCTTCTACTTCATCATCAAAATATCCTGGTTTGGCTGTTTCTATAATTCCTCCCTGTCCGATATCTTCGTGATCTCCACTGACTATTGCGAGTAGATGTTCTACTTCTACATTGATGACTTTCATCATCGGGCGAATGTATGCCCGCCTCTCTAATTCTGTTTGTTTCATATTGAATCTATTTTTAATGAATAATAATTTATGTGTATTGTGTTGCCGGAAAAGCACAAGTCACTCTGCAAAGGAATCACTTGGGAATCTCTTTGCAATCTATGGTTACGACACGCTTCGCGCGCGTATACGCGAAAACCAAGTAAATGAAGTTAGCTTGTAGCGCCTGTGTGTTACACTTTTTTTTTCTGAAACAACCAAATATAAAACGTTAAAAATCGTGAGGAGATTAAGGTCTCTTCGTATGATATTGCCGCTATGTGTTGTTTCTTTTATCATCAAACTCTCTATCCTATTCTTCATCCGTTTTTCTCAGAAATGATGAGAATGGTTATATTAGATATAAATTTGCTGACAAAGGTAGACAAATATTTTTAAATTTGCAAGCATTTTAAAGAAAAGTACATTCCTTATCTCTTTCTTTTCTATTTTTTACCCCAAAAAGAGTTGAAAATTGAAAGAAATAAGACTCTAATTTTAATCATAAACGTGGTGTTTTGTGTAGTACGCTTTTATTTCATCACTTTTGAGTGTCCGTTTATAACAAAGGAGAAGTATAGGAGTAGACGATGAGTAGTATACGACTTCTGTTCGTCTCCTCCTATACCTCTTATTGTCAGCTATAAGAAGATTTCCGTATTTTTTTACTTCAAAATAAATCTTTATGGTATCATTTTACTTGCATTCGAGCTTAGATCGAACGCGAGCACAACCTTGCAATGCAAAGGTCAGAACGGAGAAGCTACGGTTGGGAAAAACAGGACGAGCGGCAATAATTCGTAAAATCTACGATGCTTTGTATATAAAGGTAAGAAAAACTTCGTATCTTTGCAAGGCGATTCATTACTGATAATGGAAGAAAAAGAAAATTTCGAACTCCTTGATCACGTCAAATTTCCCGTAGACTTGCGGGAGTTGAGCATCGAACAGCTGCCTCGGCTGTGTGAGGAGTTGCGTCTGGATATCATAAATAAGGTGTCAGTCAATCCGGGACATTTGGCTTCAAGTTTAGGAGCCATCGAGATCACGGTAGCGTTGCATTATGTCTTCGATACGCCGGCCGATCGCATTGTCTGGGACGTGGGGCATCAGGCTTATGGACATAAAATGCTCACGGGACGGCGCGATGTGTTTTGTACGAATCGTAAGCTGCACGGTGTGCGTCCGTTTCCTACACCGTTGGAAAGCGAATATGATACATTCACGTGTGGGCACGCTTCTAACTCGATTTCGGCTGCATTGGGTATGGCTGTTGCGGCTAAAAAGACGGGGTTGACAAACCGGCACGTGGTGGCCGTAATCGGTGACGGCGCGATGAGTGGAGGACTGGCTTTCGAGGGGCTGAACAATGTTTCGTCTACGCCCAACGACTTGCTTATCGTGCTCAACGATAACGATATGAGCATCGATCGATCGGTGGGCGGAATGGAGAAGTATCTGCTTTATCTGGATACGAACGAAACTTACAATCGTTTACGCTTTAAGGCTTCGCAGTGGTTACACAGCAGGGGCTATCTGAGCGAGAGTCGGAAGAAAGGAATCTTGCGGCTGAATAACGCCATCAAGTCGGCCATCAGTCATCAGCAGAATATCTTTGAGGGAATGAATATCCGCTATTTCGGACCGTTCGACGGGCACGATGTGCGTGAGATTGTACGCGTGCTTCGGCAGTTGAAAGATATGCGTGGGCCGAAACTGCTGCATTTGCACACGACAAAGGGCAAGGGCTTCGGACCTGCGGAGAAAGAAGCGACAATTTGGCACGCTCCGGGCAAGTTTGATCCGACCACCGGTGAGCGGCTCACACGCGACGACAGCGAGGGGGCGTTGCGGTTTCAGGATGTTTTCGGACATACGCTTTTGGAGTTGGCCCGCCACAATCCGAAGATTGTCGGCGTGACGCCCGCGATGCCGACGGGATGCTCAATGAGTATTATGATGAAAGAGATGCCCGACCGCGTTTTTGATGTCGGTATCGCCGAGGGGCACGCCGTAACGTTTTCGGGTGGTATGGCGAAAGACGGGCTGGCGCCTTTCTGCAACATATACAGTTCGTTCTCGCAACGTGCTTACGACAATGTTATTCACGACGTTGCACTGCTTGATTTGCCGGTTGTGCTCTGTCTCGATCGTGCCGGTCTGGTGGGCGAAGACGGTCCGACACATCACGGTGTGTTCGATATTGCTGCGCTGAGGTCTGTTCCGCATCTTACGATTGCAAGTCCGATGGATGAGCACGAGCTTCGCCGGCTAATGTACACGGCTCAACTGCCTGATAAGGGGGCTTTCGTGATTCGTTATCCCCGAGGGCGGGGCGTACTCAAAGACTGGGAATGTCCGTTCGAGGAAGCACCGGTAGGCACGGGTCGCCGGCTTCGTGAGGGGAATGACGTGGCCGTGCTCAGTATCGGCCCGATAGGCAATCGAGTAGAGCAGGCCATCGACGAACTGAACGGCGCGCGCAGCGTAGCCCATTATGATATGAGATACATCAAACCGCTCGACGAAACGTTGTTGTTTGAAATTGCAGAGAAATTCAATCGTATCATTACCATCGAAGACGGTGTACGCAATGGCGGATTCGGCTCGGCCGTTTTAGAATGGATGAGCGACCGCGGTTATCATCCGCAGATTGTGCGGATGGGAATAGACGACTGTTTTGTAGAACACGGCAGCGTAGAGCAACTGTACGAAATCGTTGGGCTTGACATTGAAAGTATCAAGAAGAATATTATGGGAGAGGATTTGATATGAAAATCATCATTGTGGGAGCTTATGCCATCGGAACGCATTTAGCTAAACTCCTGTCACGCAATAACCAAGAGATTACGCTGATCGATGAGAACGAAGAGAATCTTGAAAAGCTCCGCAGCGATTTCGATCTGCTTACGATTCACGCTTCGCCCACTTGTATTCGTACGCTGAAAGAGGCGCGGGTGTCGAGTATCGACCTGTTTATCGCCGTGACACCTAATGAATATCAAAACATCACGGCTTGTTCGCTGGCCCACGCTTTCGGTGCCAAGAAAACCGTGGCGCGTATAGACAACTGCGAATATTTGCAACCTGAAAACGCGGATGTATTCAGGCAGATGGGTATCAGTTCGCTGATTTATCCGGAAGAGCTGGCTGCCAAAGATATTGCCAACGGTTTGAAGATGAGTTGGGTGCGGCAAAGATGGGATGTACATAACGGCGTTCTCGTGATGTTGGGTATCAAACTGCGCGAGAGTTGCGAGATACTTAATCAGCCGCTCAAAGATCTTTGCGGTCCAGACGATCCTTATCACGTGGTGGCTATCAAGCGCGGACACGACACGATTATACCGGGTGGTAACGATGAACTGAAACTTTACGACCTTGCTTACTTTATGACTACCCGAAACTATATTCCTTATGTACGCAAAATCGTGGGGAAGGAGCATTATGTAGATGTGAAGAACGTAATGATTATGGGCGGCGGAAACACAACCGTGCGGGCAATCCAAAGTATACCGGACTATATGGAAGTGAAGATCATTGAAAAAGACGAGCACCGATGCGAGCAACTCAACGAGATTCTTGATGACAGTCGCACATTGGTCATCAACGGCGACGGCCGCGATGTGTCGTTGCTCATAGACGAGGGAATCAGGAATACGCAGGCTTTCGTTGCGATGACGGGTAATGCTGAGACCAATATCCTTGCCTGTCTCACGGCCAAACGGATGGGCGTGAGGAAAACCGTGGCAATGGTCGATAACATCGACTATATCGATATGGCCGAAAGTTTTGATATCGGAACCATTATCAACAGGAAAGCCATTGCTGCCGGGCATATTTATCAGATGATGCTCGATGCCAATGTGCATAACGTCCGGTTCCTCACGGCTACCAATGCCGATGTCGCCGAGTTTATCCCTGTGCCGGGATCGAAAATCACCCGCAAGCCTGTCAAGGACTTAGGACTGCCCGCCGGAATGACAATCGGCGGATTGGTGCGTAATGGCGACGGTCGACTTGTATCGGGTAACACGCAGATTGAGGCCGGCGACACTGTGATGGTGTTCTGCAACAACCTCGGAATGACTAAAATTGAGAAATTCTTCATATAGTAATGATCAACGGGAAAATAGTCTATAAAATCCTCGGTTCGCTGCTTTTCATCGAAGCTGCACTGTTGTTGCTGTGTTTGGGAATGGCCTTTTATTATAATGAAGACGACATAATTGCCTTTCTTATATCTGCCATCACTACGGCACTGTTCGGCTTCATTCTTAAACATAAAGGTAATGGAGCCGATAACACGATGGGGCGGCGCGACGCTTACCTTGTGGTGACGCTCTCGTGGGTGATATTCAGCCTGTTCGGAACATTGCCGTTTCTTATCAGTGGGTATATCACGAGTTTCACGGATGCCTATTTTGAGACGATGTCGGGCTTCACCACAACCGGTGCAACGATTTTAGACGATGTGGAAGCGCTCCCTCACGGACTGTTGTTCTGGCGTTCGCTGACTCAGTGGATCGGCGGGTTGGGTATCGTCTTTTTCACTATCGCCCTGTTGCCTTCGTTAGTCGGTGGGTCGGTCAGGGTATTTGCAGCCGAAGCTACGGGGCCTATCAAAAGTAAGCTGCACCCACGATTGAGTACGAGTGCCAAATGGTTATGGACCGTTTATCTCGTCTTGACCATCGCCTGCATCGGTACTTACTTCTTATTCGGGATGGGATGGTTCGACAGTTTGAATTATGCAATGACCACGACAGCCACCGGTGGCTTCTCTACGCACAATACCAGCACAGAGTTTTTTCGTTCGCCCGCATTGGAGTATGCCAGTACGCTCTTTTGTTTCCTATCGGGCGTCAACTTCACTTTGCTTTATGCAACTGTCGTAAAATTCAAACCCGGTTCTCTGTTTAAGAATACCGAATTCAAGTTTTATCTGACATTGGTACTCGGGTTCACTGCATTTATTATGTTAGAACTCATCACCCGCCGAGGCTATGATGTAGAACACGCTTTCCGGTGTGGAATTTTCCAAGTGGTATCCTTTATTACTACGACCGGACTTTTCAACGATGATGCAGGTCAGTGGCCGCACGTTACGTGGGTGGTGTTGGCTCTTTGTATGTTCTTTGGTGCCAGTTCGGGCAGTACGAGCGGTGGACTGAAATGTATTCGAGGGGTAATGTTAATCAAGATTATCAAGAACGAGTTCCGTCAAATTCTGCACCCGAATGCTGTTTTGCCGCTGAAAATAGACGGTGTGAATATTGAGCAGTCCAAGCGCGTCACGTTGTTGGCCTTTCTCGCGGTCTATCTCATCCTTTGCTTGATATGCTCTTTCACGATGATTGCATTCGGAATCGACAACACCAATGCCGTGACGATTACCCTAAGTGCGCTCGGTAATGTTGGGCCGACATTAGGTATTGAAATCGGACCTACGATGTCGTGGAGTATGTTGCCCGACTTTGCCAAGTGGATGTGTTCGCTGCTGATGCTCGTCGGCCGTTTAGAGATATTTAGCGTGCTGGTGATCTTCACGCCCGGATTCTGGAATCAGAACTGAAACAACAATAAAATAACGACTTAAAAATAAAGAAACGATGAAACCATTCAAATTCAATCCACTGCTGAAACAGACCATCTGGGGCGGTGATAAAATTATACCTTTCAAGCATCTCGTGGACAAGGCTGAAAATGTGGGCGAGAGTTGGGAAATCTCCGGAGTGAAAGATAACGAGTCGATTGTGGCCGATGGCGAATATAAGGGCCGCAAATTGAACGACGTCGTGGCCGAATTGAAAGATCGTCTCATCGGAGCGGAGAACTATAAGCGCTTCGGCTCCGACTTCCCGCTGCTTATTAAGTTCATCGATGCGCGTCAGGATCTCTCCATACAAGTGCATCCTACCGACGAGATGGCGCATAAACAAGGTAAGCTGCGCGGTAAAACCGAGATGTGGTATGTGATGGCTTCGGAGCCGGATGCACATCTTCGCTCGGGGTTGAAGCAGCAGATCACGCCCGAACAATATAAAGCGATGGTGGCTAACGACACCATTTGCGACGCCATTGCCGACTATGCCGTGAAAGAAGGCGACTGTTTCTTCCTGCCCGCAGGTCGCATTCATAGCATCGGTGCCGGCTGTTTCCTTGCCGAGATACAGCAGACCAGTGATGTGACGTATCGCATTTACGACTTCAAACGTAAGGATAAAGACGGCAATTATCGCCAACTCCATACCAAGGAGGCGGCCGAATGTATCAATTATAATGTCGAGAAGAACTACCGAACAGCGTATGTACCACAGCGCAATCAAGGCGTTTCGCTCGTGCGTTGTCCCTATTTCTGTACCGCCGTTTATGATCTCGACGAGCCGATGACGCTCGATTATACCGAGCTCGACAGTTTTGTGATTCTCATCGGTGTCAAAGGGGCCGGCACAATTGTCGATAACGAAGGCAATGCTTTCACGCTGCAAGCTGGCGAATCGGTCTTGATTCCCGCCACGACACGCACTTTAAAGGTTGAGGGAACCATCAAATTCCTTGAAACTTACGTGTAACATACATTGCCTAAGACTCCTGTTATTTGGAATCTTTTGGCTCGTATCACAGGGGAACTCGGAAAGATAGCAGGCTTCTCTTTATACCGGGAAAACGCCTTATATATACGTATTATAGGGTAAGATAAAGGATATGACGTCATATTTTATTGAATATGACGTCATTTTTGTCTGAATATGATGTCATTTTTGTCTGAATATGATGTCTTTTTTGTCTGGATATGACGTCTTTTTTGTCTGGATATGACGTCACTTTTGTCTGAATATGACGTCATTTTTGTCTGAATATGATGTCATATTTGTCTGAATATGACGTCACTTTTATCTGAATATGATCTCATATTTATTCGTAAGGATTGAGCCAAACACCTTACAATGCGTTTTCCCTGTTTCTTTGTATGTGACCAATATGTTTTTCTATGAGTTCTTTTTACGCGGCAATCTGACAGAAATGCTTTCGACAACTATATCCAGACTGATGATCACTTCGATTCGCGTGCGTTCGGGGGGCTGTCGGCCTTTTTAATTAAAACCCTTGCCGTTGGGAGAAACACGAATAGATACGTTCTCGTATCTCGTTGTGTGTTAGCAGATTCGTAAAAATTGTCTCGGGTGTGCGATTAATCGTTAGTGGTCAATCGCCTGTCGTTTAACGATCTTTCGTATCGTAATCGACGGTTGGTTACGATACGTCTAAATATTTTTCGAGATCCGATCGAATACTCTTCACTTGCGAAGAGTTCAGAAATCCCATTCCTCTCTTTAACATCGAGGCAATGTCTTCAAGGCTATGCTTGTAAGAAGACAGCTCATTGTGAAGCTGAACGGTATGTTTTGCTTGGCTGTAAATCTCGTGTTCGCGTTCGCGGATAAGTCTGTCGCACACGCGACCGAGCAATGGTGTGCTGAGCGAATCGAACAAGTGGTGCCCTTGAATGTATAGATACGTGGTTTGTGGAGTTACTCCTAAGCGTTTGATATCATCCTTCACTTGTTGATACCCGGCTTTGGCTGTGGGATTGAGTGCTTGCAACTGTTTGATTTTTTGCCCCACTCGGTGCCGCAAGTGGTCGATGGCCGCCTCGGGATTTTGCAGATTGACGTGTCCGATGGTAATTGTTCGGTTGAAGTCTGTTATCGTGAAGTTGCCGTAATGTGTGCTTCTGTAATACCAAATGTTCCAAACGAAGAGCGGGAAAATGGCTTCGGAATACTGTCGGAAGAATGCTTCGAAGTCGAAAATAGCGTGATCATTCAGTGTCACTGCTACCGTGATATCGTGCAAACCGGGTGCAAAGCATTGCAGATTCTCTATTGCATAGCTGTAAGTATGGAATATGTATGGATTCGTACACACTTCTTTCGACATCTGTGTAGCGCCTTGCAGCAGGTAGTCGTAGTCTGCATCGACGCACGCAATCATATCCTTGCCCACGTTATGACTTAACAATCGCATCAGCACAGCTTTCTTGCCACGCTCCAACTGATGAACTTTCGAGGGGAGCATCACTTGAAAATAGCGTGTGCTGTTTTCAAAACCGCTCAGAATCGTGCGCCAAAAGAAAATATCGTCATAGCTTTCTACATAGGCGACGATGCGCCGACGAGCTGTTCTTGACGTCATACGGTTGCCCGCCTCGAAGTATTTGGATGACAGATTGTCTCTCAAACGCTTTACCATTGCAGCCTTATTCGTTGTCCGTTATATCCGAAACCTCGGTTACGCGGTCCATCCAACCGTTCATAATCACGGCCGGCGAATGGGTGGTAAGGATGATTTGAACATTAGGATTGAGTTGGAGAATGAGATCGATGAGCTGCTGTTGCCATTCTACGTGCAGACTAACCTCGGGCTCATCCATAAAAAGCACGTAGTTTTGATTGTCTTCCACCAAAACGGTCAATAGTATAGCGAGCATCTGTTTCTCACCGCTCGACAGCTGGTAGGGCATCAATGTCTCACCGATTTGCGAAAAGCGAATCTCGTTTTCGGTGCGGATGATGGTCTTGCCCGTATCTTTGAAGAGTCGGTCTACGATGTCTTGAAACAGACGTTTGGGTTCTGCCAGCGCTTGGGCACGTTGGGCTGCGTCAGGAGTTCCGCCTTGCAACATCTCGATCATCCGATTCCCCACGTTCACCTGATAGTCAAGATACTTGCGTTGCAGTTGAAACAGTTGCCAGTCTAACTCTGTAATAAGTTCGATGTCGACTTTGGTGATGACGTCTGACGACAGCAACGGTCGGTCGAAACTGCGTATAATGTCGTACCGAATCCATTTGGCGTCGGCGGGATTCACCGTAAGATGTACGCCTTTTAATAGATGACTGGAAAATTCTCCGCCGTCTTTCAGACTTCGTACCACCTTATTTAATATGGTACTTTTGCCTACTCCGTTGACGCCGCTCAACACATTGACATGTCTGTCGAGGTTCCATATCACGTGTCTGCGACCGCTCCACAGCGAGTCTATCTCTATTTGCTCTATGTAATCTGCGTATTTTGCCAATTGAGAATTGATGGTTTAAATTGATAATTCGGTTATTAGTACCTGGCAAATATACGAATTTAAATTCAATCTGCAAGGTTTTTTGTTGTAAATTATCACATTGTTGGGAGAGGTAGCTTTAATAAGCAATTGCAAAGTTATGCAATCTTGTGCCCTTTCTCCAATTAGAAGTGTAAAGAAATGACTTTTTATTGTCAGTATGGTTACTATTTTTCTGGTATGGGATAATTATATTTGTCGAAATATTGACCGTCTCGGCGTGGCATCCAACCTTGCTCTACGGAGAGCTGAATACTGAAATTAGGATTGAAATTGTATTTGACGGCAGCACCGATACGATCACCGAGTGATTGCATATCATACAATGGGTAAGGGATTCGTTGGTTGTCGACCAATGATTTCTGTCCATACAGATAGGCTTCCCAATGTTCATTGAAGCGATAACCGAGTACGGCTGAAAGGCCGGTATCGCGGAAACTGTCGTGTGCCCAATAGATATTGTTGAAGTAGCCGCCGACGGCAAATGAGAGTTTCGAAGTAATTGGCATTGCATACATCGCCGAAATGCTTTGTGTGAAACTGGCACCGTGATGTGCATTCTTGCCAAATTGGGCAAAGACGGAGGCTCCGAGATTGATGTTCAAACCTCGATGGAGATTCCAGTTATACCATCCACCCCAATAGAGTGGTGATAAATGGAACGGTTGCACTTGTCCGTTAGTATTGAGTGCAGGAAGATGCAGTGAGTCGATTGAAACTTTATTGATTGTGGGAGCTATAATGTCGTGTGCCGGAGTGACAGCAGATGAAATCGGTTTCTGGGCAGAAGTCACCGATGAAATGCCGCTTCTCACCTCTTGTGCACGAACTAAGAGGTAATAAAACAGAATTGTTATGATGAGTGTATAACGTTTCATTGTAAGGCAAAGATAGGTTAAACGGCTCGAAGGACCAAACAAATAGAATGATTTTTAGGGAATTTATCGTTTATAAGAGACGCTTTATAAATTATTCAGAATTTGTTTTGCACTTCATCGAATTTATCGTATTTTTGTACTATTATTCTAATCGTACAAGTGAAATGAATTTTTTCAAAGCTTTGTTTGGAAGTAAGGAGGAGACTCCGGAAGAGAAAACCAAAGGAGAGGTTGCGCGCAATTTCGACACATTGAAATATGATGGTGTGCGGGCTTTGCGTGCAGGCGAAGTGCGGTTTGCTACCGATTGTTTTCAGCACGCACTCGAATTGCAGGATGACCTTGAAGTGCGAGATTATCTGTCTCAGGCGCTTATCGGTGTGGGTGATTTGCTACCGGCTTATGAGCAATTGCAGAAATTGGCTGAAGCACAGCCCGATAATGTGCAGATATGGATTCGGATGGCCAACGTGGCATATATGATGGAGGATTACGGAGCGATGGCCAATGCTTGTGAAAAGGCGCTGTTGCTTGATGGGGATAATCCGCAGGTACATTATTTATATGCACGTGCTTGTCTTGGACAGGGTGATACCGTAAATGCCATTGCGATGCTTACGAAGTCGATTGTCTTGAAAGCTGATTATTATGATGCCTATCTGCTGCGAGGTGAAACGCTGTTGCAGGTTGATGAAGTAGCCGAAGCTGATGAGGATGTGCATTACTTGCTCGAACATATTACCGGCAATGAAGATGTGTTGCTGCTCGAAGCCCGCGTGGAACGTCGTCGGGGGGAGATAGAGACCGCCATTGAAACTTACGGTAAAGTTCTTGATATCAACCCGTTCTGTATCGCTGCTTTCAAAGAACGGGGAGCATTGCTTATCCAAAATGGTGATGAAGAGCACGGCAATGCCGATTTGCAGCAAGCCGAAGCATTGATGCAAGAGACGGCCGGATAAATTATGGAATTAGATTTACTGCCGCTCAACTTGCCGAGTGACCACAATCGCCCTATTGTAATGGCAGGGCCCTGCTCGGCAGAGACCGAACAACAAGTCGTCGCTACTGCGAACGAGTTGGCCCGTAAGGGTTGCCACATCTTTCGTGCCGGCGTGTGGAAACCGCGTACTAAGCCCGGTGGTTTCGAAGGCAACGGAGAGAAGGCCTTACCTTGGATGAAACGTGTGAAAGATGAAACGGGAATGCTGATTACTACTGAAGTGGCCACGCCTGAGCATGTAGAATTGTGTCTTGAATACGGCTTCGACATTCTCTGGATCGGCGCCCGTACCTGCGCCAATCCGTTCGCAATGCAAGCTCTGGCTGACAGTCTGCAAGGTGTCGACATACCGATTCTCGTCAAGAATCCTGTCAATCCTGATCTTGAACTGTGGATCGGCGGAATGGAGCGTGTCAATCAGGCTGGTATCAAGCGTATCGCTGCCATCCACCGCGGCTTTTCGAGTTATGAAAAAAAGATTTATCGCAATGCACCGATGTGGCAAATTCCTATCGAACTGCGCCGCCGCATTCCTAATCTGCCCATTATTTGCGACCCCAGTCACATCGGTGGTCGCCGCGAGCTGATTGCACCTCTCTGCCAACAGGCGATGGATTTGGGCTTCGATGGACTGATCGTGGAGAGTCATTGTGCACCCGACGAGGCGTGGAGCGATGCCAAGCAACAAATTACTCCCGAAGTTTTAGACTACATCCTCTCGCTTCTCGTGGTGCGCGATGAGTACGTTATCACTGAGGGTATTGCTCAACTGCGCCGGCAGATAGACGACCTCGACAATCAACTGATGGACTTGCTGTCGCGAAGGATGCGTATCAGTCGCGAGATCGGGCAGTATAAGAAAGAGCACAATATGACCGTTTTGCAGCCCGCACGTTACAACGAGATTCTCGACAAGCGCGGTGCACAGGGGACGCTCTGCGGAATGTCTGCTGAATTTACCGCCCGCATCTTTGAAAACATCCACGAAGAGAGTGTCAGACAGCAGATGGAGATAATCAATAAGTAGGGGGTAAGTACGTTATTTCGTATATGAATAAAGCCCGGTATTTGAAGTTCTTAACGTGGGTTCACGGGCTTTAAGTGAAGATCCGGATGACGTGTAGCTCCATTTCGTTCAAGGCATCCGAATAGAAAATTGACAAAAGATTTGACTTTGTAAGAAGAAGTGCTAGAAATGGAGGTACGGGTGTGTTTGGTGAGAAGTCGTATACTTGTGGGGCACTCCTATACAAGTAGTAGGGCAGAGGTCGTATACTTGTCAGGATATTTCGAGCTGGTTGTTGTGAGTGGGCTCTTTGGGACAAAAAACTTATCAAAAATTTTTCTTTGTCACAATCTCGTCAAAATGTTGGTCAGCCCATTCAATGAGGGCCATTATCACAGGCATCAACGAATGTCCCGTAGTGGTGAGAGAATATTCCACTTTCGGTGGAACGACAGGGTAGATTTCACGATGGATGAGGTGGCTCTGCTCAAGGCTTTTCAGTGTTGCAGAAAGCATTTTGGGAGAACAATCGGGTATCAATCGTTGAAGTTCATTAAAACGAAGAATTCCTCTCTCACTGGTATGCAATGAGTAAAGAATAAGTATTGACCATTTATTACCGAATTTACTGATAACCTGTCTGACGGGGCAAGTTGAGTATTCTGCCATATTTCTTGATTTTTCGCGCAAAAGTAGCAAAAAGAAACTGCAAGAAATACTAATAATGGTTAAATGATGTTGATGCGCATTTAAGAGAGTCCCTATTTATCCGGATATTGGCCAAAAGTTCTATGTTGATATGGCTGAGTTTTCATAATTTATCCGTACTTTTGCAATAGAATAAAACAAGTAATATGGAAACGATTGAAGCATTGCTCACACGGCGTAGCGTGAGGAATTTTGTTCCGGAAAAGATGCCGGAGCAGGAATTGATAGACAAAGTGGTCAAGGCAGGGACTTATGCACCGAGTGGAAAGGGTAAACAGCCGGCCGTTATTGTGGAGATAACCGATAAGGTTGTGCGCGATCGCCTTTCTGAATTAAATGCCCAAGTGATGGGTAGTAAAGGCGATCCGTTTTATGGGGCACCGGTGGTGCTCGCAGTGTTGGCTGATAGGGAACGTCCTACTTATATCTACGATGGCTCGTTAGTAATGGGTAATCTGTTGATTGCTGCCCACTCGTTAGGTTTGGGTAGTTGTTGGATACACCGTGCGAAGGAGATTTTCGCAAGTGAGGAAGGGCTGCAGATGTTGCACAACTGGGGTATAACTGGCGATTATGAGGGTATTGGCTTCTGTGTGTTGGGTTATGCGTCTTCCCCGTCAGGTAAGGCTACACAGCGTAAATCCGATTATGTGTATCACGTTTAGTGAATGAGAATGCGCGGGAGGGATATGGGTGAGCAATGCCGTACAGATGCTGTACGGTAAAGCTCCATTATTTGGTTCTTTTACGGCTTGTGAAATGTAATTACTGTAAAAGTTAAGATACATCGTGGGATAATCGGAGGAAAAAGCTTGCAATCCGTTTCAAAATTTTGTATCTTTGCAAGTGAAGATTAAAAGGGGGTGTCGAGTAGGCATCTATTAATCAAGATTTAATCTCTTAATTGACTAAACCAAGAAAACACGGAGAAAGTCTCCGATGTATTTTATCAATAATCCGCCGGAATGAAAGTGCGGAGAGGAACGCTGGTAGGAAAATACTTATCAGTCGGGGTTCGAAACGCAGATTTCCGGCATAAATACCAGTTAAACAATATGGCATTTTACAAGAAAATGTTGAAGAAAGTCAACAACAAATGGTACCCTCAGTCGGTACTTGTAGGTAACCCTGTGACGACAGATCAGATCGCTAAACGGCTGTCGGCTGAATCGACCGTAACCCCCGCCGATGTCTATGCCGTCCTGATTGCTTTGGGCGGTGTGATGGGCGAGTATATGGCACAAGGTCGCTCGGTGAAACTCACGGGTATCGGTACGTTCTATTTCACTTCGTCTGCTTCTAAGAATGGCGTGAATACTGAAAAAGAGGTAACGGCTAAACAGATTAATGGCGTGCGCATACGTTTCATTCCTGAAACTCGTTTCCGTGCTGGTGCTGGTTCTACGAATAGTCGGGTTACCGTGCGCGGTCTTTCCGATGTGAAGATCGACTGGGAAGAGTGGAAAGGCGTAACCAAGAAGAAGAAAGGAGGTACGACTCCGCCTTCTGGTAGCGGTGCAGGGCATTAAATCAAAGAATCGGCAGATGGTTAAAGTTATCCCCGATACGTACGCGTATCGGGGATTTTTGTAGTAGTGATTTAATAAATTGCAAACTTAGGAGAGATTTACTGAACGGGCTGTAATATTATACTATCTTTTTTTTGAGATATCTTCTCGTGAAATCTTTTTTTGAAGTCTTTTTAGTATCTTTGCAGCAGATATTCAGTAATGAATACTTAATAGGATCGCTTATGTTAGTAAATTTCACTTTCGGCAATTTTCGTTCTTTCAGGGACGAACGAATTTTGAGTATGGAGGCTGTTAGTATCAAAGAATTGGCAGAATCTGTTATCAGGAAAGATAAATACCAGCTTCTTCCTGTTGCTGTGATGTATGGTACTAACTCGAGTGGTAAGAGTAACGTGATTAAGGCTATTGCTATTATGCGGCACCTTATTTTAAATTCCGTAAAATTGAACCCTACGGATACACTTCCTTTTGAACCTTTTGCATTGGACTTAGGGTCAAAAGAAAAATCGACATCTTTTGAAATCCAGTTTTTGCTTGATGACGTCAAATACCGTTATGGTTTTGAGTATAATCATATACAAATTGTTTCTGAGTGGCTCTATGAGAATCCGTTTAAAGTGGGAACAAAAGAGCACAGATTATTTGGACGAGATAAAGGTGATTTTAATATCTCTAAGAATTATTTTGAGGAAGGAAGAGGCAAGGAAACATCTACTCCTGACAATAGACTATTCCTTTCCTTGGTTGCTCAATTGAATGGAGAAAAATCGAATAAGATTTTGGCGTGGTTTAAAAAGTGTCATCCTCTGTCTGGTATAGATAGCAGAGGATATGAAAACTTCACGTGGGAAATGTTCGATCAGCATAAAGATGGGTATGAACAAGCGCATAAGTTTTTCCATCGTCTGAATCTTGGCTTTAATCAACTGATGATAGAAGAACAGCCTTTTCCCGAGGAGTTTTTGGCTGAGCTCCCAAAAGAGATTAGAGAGAGAATGAATGGTAGGACAAGAATTATTCCTAAGACCACTCATAATATTTATAATAAAGAGACGGGAGAAATTGTCGATATGAAAGCCTTTGAAGAGGAAAAGATGGAATCTGCCGATACACAAAAGGTTGTTGAGATGTCAGGCCCAATCTTTGATACACTTAACGACGGAGGCGTTTTGGTGATTGATGAACTTGACGCAAAACTCCATTTAATGCTCACGTGTAGTATTGTGTCGCTTTTTATGGATCCTGAAACTAATTTTAAAGGAGCACAGCTGATTTTTGCAACACACGATACGCACCTATTGAATACTAAATATTTGCGTAGAGATCAGATTTGGTTTACAGAAAAAGATCGGACAGAGGCTTCGGATCTTTATTCGTTACTCGAATTCAAAGATGAAAATGGGAATAAAGTACGAAATGATCGTGATATTGAAAATGATTATATCAACGGTCGTTATGGTGCAATACCGTTTATTAATTGAATACGATTTGATGACACAGATGTCGAAACATAAAGCTAAAGCTCCTCAAAGGCGAGTTATAAATAGAGGTAATAAAATCGTACGTTTTCTCATTGTGTGTGAGGGAGAGAAGACAGAGCCTAACTATTTTAAAGCTTTGATAAAAGATCATTACTCGGATGTGCTTGATGTGAGTATCCAAGGGAAAGGACTGTCTACCTCCAATTTGATAAAGGAAGCACTAAAAAAGAAAGACGAATTTGAACGTAAACGGCAATTGCCATATGATCGTGTGTGGGTAGTATTTGATAAGGATGAATTCAAAGATTTTAATGAAGCTATCGCTTTAGCAAAGCGAGAAAAAATAGGTTGTGCGTGGAGTAATGAATCGTTTGAATTGTGGTATTATCTTCATTTTCAATATCTTGATACAGGTATCAAACGGGATGATTATATTAAGAAATTGGAAAATGAATGTCGAAAGAAAAAGGGATATGAATCTTTTAGCTATACTAAGAATGATCCCAAAATCTACAATTTACTAAATGAAATAGCCAAAGAAGAATTGGCTAAGAAGAATGCAAAGAAACTCCGTGAAAAGTTTAGAGGTAATAAAAATTATAATTCTCATAATCCTTGTACCGAAGTTGATTTATTGGTAGACGAATTAGAAAATCCGACATCGGTACTTGAAAAATGAGAAAGAAGTGATTCCTTTAAGGAAATAGGTTATCTAATATTGCTTATGATACTGAGTCTGCTATTAACGAGTCTGTTCACGCTTGTGGAATTGAACTGCGAGAATTTGTTCGACTGTCAGCACGATAGTCTGAAGCAGGATTATGAGTTTCTGCCGACATCCGATCACCATTGGACACGCACTCGATATTGGCGCAAACTGAATCGTATTGGGCAGGAAATCATTGCCTGTGGAGAGATGGACAGCACGTGGACGCTACCCGATTTGGTAGCGCTCTGCGAGGTAGAAAACGACACTGTGATGCGCGATCTTACCAAGCGATCGCTTCTGCGTAAAGCTCGCTATGAATATCTGATGACTCATTCGCCCGATGTCCGAGGTATTGACGTAGCACTATTGTACTCACCTTTTTCATTCCGTCCCATTCATCACCATTCCATTCGCATTAAAACGCAGGGGGATATGCGGTTAACACGCGACCTGTTGTACGTTAATGGGCAGACGATTAACGGTGACACGCTGCACGTTTTTGTCGTGCATGCTCCGAGTCGGGCAGGCGGTGAAGGAGCCACGAGAGCACATCGTATTTTGGTAGCCGATTATTTGGGGGCTGCCGTAGATTCGGTTTATCGTCTTTCGCCCACTGCCCGCATTATCATTGCGGGCGATTTCAACGATTATGCACAAGATAAATCGCTGCAACGACTTTATGCACATGGTGTGGAAAACGTGTCGGCAGGAGTTAGAGGACAGAACGGTGCGAAGGGGTCTTATCGGTTTCGTGGAGAGTGGGGGAGTCTTGATCAGATTGTGTGTAGCCCGCCTGTGGCCCGGAGTGTGGTGGAGTGTTGTATCGGCGATTTTCCTTTCCTGTTAGAAAAGGATGAGAAATACGGTGGTTTTCGGCCGAAACGTACTTATAATGGTCCCCGTTATAATGACGGTTACAGTGATCATCTTCCACTGATCGTTCGATTTGATTTCTGAAAGTCTTCAACTTTGAAAAGCACAAACCATTTTGCACACAGCATAAAACTATGCGCACTTTTGATAAAAATACTTTAAAACATAATACCCGATGGTTTCTTTTCTTTATAGAATGCTTAATTTTGTATCGTACGATTAGATCAGAAATAGGGTTAATACCGAGATATATGTTTGAAAGTTTAAATGAAAGACTTGAACGGAGTTTTAAGATATTAAAAGGTGAGGGACGAATCACCGAGATCAACGTGGCTGAGACATTGAAAGATGTTCGTCGGGCACTGTTAGATGCTGACGTAAACTTTAAGGTTGCCAAGACATTTACGGACACCGTGAAGCAAAAAGCAATGGGTATGAACGTGCTCACTGCCGTTAAACCTGGGCAGCTGATGGTGAAGATTGTTCACGATGAACTGGCTGAACTGATGGGAGGTGAGGCTTCTGAGGTGCATCTCAACGGTCGGCCTGCCGTTATCTTGATGTCGGGTTTGCAAGGATCGGGTAAGACTACGTTCAGCGGTAAGTTAGCCAACCTGCTCAAATCCAAACAGCATAAGAATCCGTTGCTTGTTGCTTGCGACGTTTATCGTCCTGCTGCTATCGATCAGTTGAAGGTAGTGGGAGAACAAGTGGGTGTTCCCGTTTATTCGGAACCGGATAATAAGAATGTCATTGAGATTGCTGGTAATGCTATCAAAGAAGCAAAAGCCAAAGGAAATGACGTAGTGATTATCGATACGGCGGGTCGATTGGCTGTCGATGAAGAGATGATGAACGAGATTGCCAATCTTAAATCGGCTGTTCATCCGGATGAGACGCTGTTCGTCGTCGACTCGATGACAGGACAAGATGCCGTAAACACGGCTAAGGAATTTAACGATCGGTTAGATTTCGATGGTGTAGTGTTGACCAAACTCGACGGCGACACCCGCGGTGGTGCAGCTCTTTCGATTCGCACGGTGGTGACAAAGCCTATCAAATTCGTAGGTACCGGCGAGAAGATGGAAGCTCTTGATGTATTTCATCCTGCGCGTATGGCTGACCGAATCCTCGGTATGGGCGACATCGTTTCGCTTGTAGAGCGTGCTCAAGAACAGTTTGACGAGGAAGAAGCGAAGAAGTTGCAGAAGAAGATTCAGAAGAATCAGTTCGACTTCAACGACTTCCTCAAACAGATAGAACAGATCAAAAAGATGGGTAATTTGAAAGATTTGGCCTCGATGATACCCGGAGTGGGCAAAGCCATTAAGGATGTCGATATAGATGATAATGCTTTCAAAGGGATTGAGGCCATCATCAAAAGTATGACACCCAAGGAGCGTCAGCATCCCGAAGTGCTCAACACGAGTCGCCGACAGCGTATAGCCAAAGGTTCGGGAACTAATATTCAGGAAGTGAACCGCCTGCTCAAACAGTTCGACCAGACACGAAAGATGATGAAAATGGTCACTGGCAGTCAGATGGGAAAGATGGCCGGTATGATGGGAAGAATGAAAGGAATGTCTAAATTCTAATTAATGATATCTATGAAACTTATTGATGGTAAAGCAATGGCGACGGCAATCAAGGCCGAAATCGCTGAAGAAGTAAAGCAAATCGTTGCGAATGGCGGCAAACAACCGCATCTGGTGGCCGTGCTCGTGGGGCATGACGGCGGGTCAGAGACTTATGTCAAGAACAAGGTCTTGGCCTGTGAGCAGTGCGGATTCAAGTCGACGCTCATTCGTTATGAAGATAATATTACCGAAGTAGAGTTGTTAGCTTGTGTCGACAAACTAAATAAGGATGATGATGTAGATGGCTTTATTGTGCAATTACCGTTGCCGAAACATATTGATGAGCAAAAAATCGTTGAGGCTATCGATTATCATAAGGATGTAGATGGCTTTCATCCAGTCAACGTGGGACGTATGTCTATTGGTCTGCCGTGTTTTATCTCAGCTACTCCGTTAGGAATTCTGACGCTGTTACAGCGCTACCATATCGAGACCAGCGGTAAGAAATGTGTCATTTTGGGGCGGAGCAATATCGTGGGCAAGCCGATGGCTCAACTGATGATGCAGAAACACTATGGCGATGCTACTGTCACGGTATGCCATAGTCATTCGGCTACTTTGAAGGAAGAATGTCGTGAGGCCGATATTATTATTGCCGCCATTGGCCGTCCGGATTTTGTAACGGCTGATATGGTGAAAGATGGAGCCGTAGTTATCGATGTCGGTACGACTCGTGTACCTGATGCTACTCGCAAGAGTGGCTTCCGCTTGAACGGAGACGTTAAGTTTGATGAGGTGGCACCCAAGTGCTCGTTCATTACTCCCGTACCGGGCGGTGTCGGCCCGATGACGATTTGTTCTTTGATGAAGAACACATTAGCAGCTGGTAAGAAAGAGTTTTATAAATAATGACAAGCGAGGAGTATTACCGTTTGGGTAATGAATACCGCAAAGGAGGCAACTGGCAGATGGCCCTCAACAATTATATGGAGGCCATTGCCCTTGATTCTGGCAGCCCAGCCGTACAGGCTAAAGAGATGTTGGAGTCTATTCTGAACTTTTATAATAAGGATGCCTATAATCCCTGACAGATTGCCAGAATACAAAAACAATATGAGTAAGATGAAAGGTGCCATCGTGGTAGATACGGATCGGTGCAAGGGGTGCTCCCTCTGCATAGAAGCCTGTCCGATGAGTGTTATCATTTTGGCACAGAAAAGAGTGAATGTCCACGGCTATCCTTACGTGGAAGCGGCGAGACCCGATGAGTGCACGGGATGTGCATCGTGTGGAATCGTTTGTCCGGACGGATGTATCACCGTATATCGAATGAAGAAAGAGGATTGAGGAAACATTATGGCTGAACAGGAAATAACATTGATGAAGGGTAACGAAGCGATAGCCAATGCTGCCATTCGTTGTGGCGTAGACGGATATTTCGGCTATCCGATCACGCCGCAGAGCGAGATTATTGAGACATTAGCACTGCTCAAACCGTGGGAAACCACGGGTATGGCGGTCGTGCAGGCCGAGAGCGAGGTGGCTTCTATTAATATGCTATATGGTGGTGGCGGTGCAGGCAAGCGAGTGATGACTTCATCTTCCAGTCCTGGTGTTGCACTGATGCAGGAAGGTATTGCGTATATGGCAGGCGCAGAGGTGCCGGGTGTCATTGTCAATGTGCAGCGCGGGGGACCCGGCTTGGGAACGATTCAACCCTCGCAGAGTGATTATTTCCAAGCCACGAGGGGCGGTGGAAACGGCGATTATAATGTTATCGTGCTGGCTCCGGCATCTGTACAAGAAATGGCTGACTTCGTGGATCTGGCTTTCGAGTTGTCTTTCAGGTATCGCAATCCGGCTATGATTCTGAGTGACGGCATTATCGGACAGATGATGGAGAAAGTGGTGTTACCGCCTTTCAAGCCTCGTCGCACAGAGGAAGAAATAAAACGTGAGTGTCCTTGGGCGACATTCGGACGCACGGCAGATCGTAATCCCAATGTGATTACGTCGCTCGAATTGAAACCCGAAACGATGGAGGCGCGCAATCTTCATCTTCAAGAGAAGTACAACGAGATTAAAGAGCGTGAGGTGAGATATGAAACCTTGCAGACAGACGATGCCGATTATCTGATTGTCTCGTTCGGAAGTGCGGCCCGTATTGCTGAGAAAGCGCTCGAAATAGCTCGTAGTATGGGCGTAAGAGTTGGTCTGTTTCGACCCATTACACTGTGGCCGTTTCCTTCTAAACAGATCGCTGCAATGGCAAAAGGCAAAAAAGGCGTTTTAGTTGTGGAGATCAATGCCGGTCAGATGGTGCAAGATGTGCGACTGGCTGTAAACGGAGCTGTACCCGTAGAATATTTTGGTCGTTTAGGAGGTATCGTGCCAGAACCTGATGAGATAGTACAAGTATTGAAAGAGAAATTCTAAATGGAGAATCAGATCATTGCACCCGAACATCTCGTTTATCAGAAACCGGTGTTGATGAACGATACGGCGATGCACTATTGTCCCGGATGCTCGCACGGAGTAGTGCATAAGTTGGTGGCGGAGGTCATCGCAGAGATGCAGATGGAAGATAAGTCAGTGGGCGTTTGCCCTGTTGGATGTGCCGTGTTTGCTTATCGTTATCTTGATATCGATTGGCAGGAGGCAGCCCACGGACGTGCGCCGGCTGTGGCTTCGGCCATCAAACATCTGTGGCCCGATCGCTTGGTGTTCACGTATCAAGGCGATGGCGATTTGGCCTGTATTGGTACTTGCGAAACCATTCACGCGCTCAATCGTGGCGATAATATCGTGATTATTTTTATCAACAATGCCATTTACGGTATGACGGGTGGACAGATGGCTCCCACTACACTTGTAGGACAGAAGACGGCGACGTGTCCTTACGGTCGCGATCCCGAACTCCACGGCTATCCGTTGAATATCACTGATTTGGCATCGCGTCTTTCCGGCACGTGTTATGTCACTCGGCAGAGCGTCGAAACAGTGTCGTCCATCCTCAAAGCCAAACGTGCCATTCGTAAGGCTTTTGACGCATCAATGGCCGGAAAAGGTTCATCCTTGGTCGAAATTGTATCGACCTGTAACAGCGGGTGGAAGATGACTCCTGTCGAGGCGAACAAATGGATGGAAGAAAAGATGTTTGAAGCCTATCCGAAAGGTGACTTCAAGGACACGACGAAATGAGTGAAGAAAGATGAAGAAAGAAATTATCATATCGGGTTTCGGTGGTCAGGGGGTGCTCTCGATGGGCAAGATTCTGGCTTATTCGGGACTGATGGAGGGTAAGGAAGTAACGTGGATGCCGGCTTATGGCCCCGAACAACGCGGCGGAACGGCCAATGTGACGGTTATCATTAGCGACGATCGAATTTCTTCGCCCATTCTCAGCCACTATGATGTGGCCATCGTTCTCAACCAACCGTCATTGGATAAGTTTGCACCCAAGGTCAAGCCAGGCGGTATTTTGATTTATGACGGATATGGAATAATGACTCCGCCTGTCCGCAAAGACATTATGATTTATCGTATTGATGCGATGGATAAGGCTGCCGAGATGCACAATGCCAAGGTCTTTAATATGATTGTTTTAGGCGGACTACTCAAAGTTTGTTCTATCGTGAGTACCAACGGTTTGAACAAGGCGCTTTATAAAACGCTCCCCGAGCGCCATCACAGTCTCATTCCGCTGAATATGCAGGCTGTGGAAGAAGGAATGAAAATTATTAAACAAGATTAATAACTTGATTTTTATAACTCTCTAATTTGGAAGGCTGGCTGCAGAGATTGCACCCGGCTTTTTTTATAGTTGAGAGTTAATGTTTGAAAGTTGAAAGTGGGGAATGATACATTAGCGTAAGTTTTGAGAAGAACCCTCTTCTGACTGCTGTCGGAACTACAACGGAGTTACGGCAATCGTAGCAACGGAGTTACGATAAGCGCCGTAACGGAGTATCGACAAACACAGCTGTTCCGCTGTTGTGAATGCGGGTGCTGTGATGTTTGAAGCGCCGATGGCCTATGCATTGATAATTCGTCGGACTTATGTTACGTTATGAATTCCCAACTCTTAACTAAATCCGAATCACTTCGATGCCTCCATAGGGCGTGAGATGCTCGAAAGCGTGGTCAGAGGAGAACAGACCGCCGTAGATTCCCGCACAGATGAGTACGCCACCGTGAGCAAAAATGGCGGAGCGATGGTACGGACGACTTTTCAGTTCGTCGAGAAAAGCGTATAAGATCGGAAAACTCTCACCGTTGGTCGCCGCAAGATGCATATAGTCGTTATACCATTGTTGCAGGCTTCCGTCCTCGATTTCATCATATCGTTGCATCTCCCAGTCACCCATATACATCTCTTTGAGTCTGTCATCGATTTCGGGGTGGGCATACCCACAGAAAGCAGCCAACTTGCGGGCACGCGTCAAGGGCGAAGAAAAGACAGCATCGAAAGGTGTATAGACAGCGAGTTGTGCCTTGGTTTCGGCGGCTTCATGCTCAAAAGTTTCAGCTACGGGCACGTCTGACCATCCGTAACACGTGCCTTTGGGTGCGTCGACGCTGGTATGTCTGATGAGAACTACTTCCATTGTATATATCGTTTAAAATAAAAGATTCGGTAGAATTTTCCCATTTGTCTGTGCAAGGATGTTGAGATAAAAGCTCAGTTCGATCAACAGAAACAGGGCGCCGCAACAATCGCCGGTATATCCGCGTAGTCGCCGCCCAATAAGCAGGTAGAAAATATACATCATGATGCACGGAACGAACACTACGAGTTCCCATCTCAGTGCGTCGCCGATGAAATAAAACAGCGGTACGATCGGCAACAGCCCTTGCACGGCCAGACCTATTCCTGCGCGGATATTGATAGGTCGGTAGATGATTTCCGATTTCGCGTCTTCTTCGTGGCGTGCATAGGGCATCATCATCACGATTTGTCCGGCGACCATTTTTGAGAATGGGTCGGCTGCCAAGATAGCGATTGCAGCAACAAAAGGAGGCATCGAGATGAGTGCAGCGGCCAACAGCGCTTCATAGACGACCAATCCTAAAACGCCGTAAGTGCCGATGTGCGAGTCTTTCATAATGTCAAGAATGCGTTGTCGGTCGGTCCCGCCTCCGCCGAAGCCGTCGATAAAGTCGCCCAGGCCGTCTTCGTGCAGCGCGCCTGTGAGGAGAAGACGAACCGAAAGAGCCAGAATCACGCTGACAGAATAAGGAAACAGCAATGTTCCGAAGTACAAAGTCGTAGCCGTGCAGATTGCTGTAAGCCAACCAGTGAGCGGCCAGTATTCTACCACCGACCTGTAACAGTCTTTTGGCGGCTGATGAATTCGCCACCAAGGCAGGCGTGTGAAGAAGAGCAGCGCGGTCCAGGGACGGTCGTACCATTTAAAAGTATTTATCGATTTTCGCATCTTTGAAGTTGTTCATTTCGTTCATCATCCGCACAGCACTGTCTATAATGGGATAAGCGCAGAGTGCGCCCGTTCCCTCGCCGAGCCTGAGTCCTAAGTGGAGCAGGGGCTGTGCATTCATCAATTGTAGTAGTCGGCGATGCCCGCTCTCGTCTCCGCAATGTCCGAAAACGGCATAATCGAGTATCTGCGGGTAAAGTTTGGAAGCAGCGAGAATGCAGGCCGACATAATGAATCCGTCGATTATAATAAGAATTCCGAGTTCGGCCGCACGCAGCATAGCCCCGATGGCGCCCACCATCTCGAATCCGCCGAAGTGTTGGATAATCTCTTCTGCCGTTTCACAATGTGCTGATGCCATTGCGCGTTGTAGAACATCGTGTTTGTGGCAGACGCCGGCTCCGTCGAGTCCCGCCCCGGCTCCGATACATTCTGCCAGCGGAATATCACCGAAAATACTTGTCCAGATGCTCGAAGGCGAAGTATTTCCAACGCCCATTTCACCAATGCAGAGAATGTTGCAACCCTTGTTTCGACAGTCGTCCACGAGCGATGCACCCGTATCGATAGCCTGTTTGAATTGTGCCGGAGTCATTGCCGGCCCGTAAATGAAATTCCGCGTGCCTCGTGCTATCTTGCGGTTGAGAATCGCGGGATAGACCGTGAGATCGTAATCCACGCCCATATCTATGAGCATCAGTTCAAATCCGTGCTGTCGGCAAAACATATTCACACCGCCGCCATCGCGTGTGAAGTTCACCATCTGCTGCCAAGTAACGGCACGAGGCGACACGCTCACACCCTCGTCCGTAATGCCGTGGTCACCGGCCAACAGCAGATGATGTGGCCGATGCAGTGCGGGTGACAACGTATGTTGTACCAAACAAATCTGTATCGCCAACTCTTCGAGTACGCCTAATGATCTTCGTGGTTTATTAAGATTATCTATTTTGTCTTGAATGGCGGTCCGCAGAGAGTGATCGGGGCGTTGTATATTAAATTTTCTCATCTTTTTCTGTCGGAATCTTTGATTGTTACAGGGATGCCCGACACCATCAGAATCACTTTATCGGCACGCTGGGCGACATATTGGTTCATCCATCCCTCCATGTCGGTAAATCGGCGTTGTACGGCGTTTGTGCTTACGCCGCCGCTTCCGATCTCGTTGGTAACGAAGATGAACGTGGCTTCCTGCGCCGTCAATTGGTCGAACTCGGCTTTGATTTCGCGTAAGGCAGCATTTATATCGGGCAGTTCTCTGTCTGTTTCTAACCTGTCATAAAAGAAATTCGTGCACCAAAGCGTGATGCAGTCAACTACCACCACCTTATTATATAGGTCGTATTGGCTCAGATATTTCTCCTCTTCAAGGTTGGTCCAGCAATCGCCTCGTCGTTCTCGGTGGCATCTGACGCGCTCGCGAAACTCATCGTCCCCAATGTGGGCAGTGGCCAGATACACGGGTCGAGGCGATAGGCGGAGTGCCAATTGCTCTGCATACGCACTCTTTCCCGAGCGTTGTCCGCCTGTAATGAGGATGACATGTTTCATTTTGCGAAGATAATAAAAAGTCGATAAAGCCTGCTTTTCGGCTTTTGATTTTTTAGTTTTCGCTGATATAAAAAATACTTTTATTGTTAAAAATCCTGGTAAATATGTTTTAAAACATACTTTTCGAGGTTTTTTGTTTGGCTGTTCCAAGATTATTTTATTACTTTGCAGCCGTCAAGAATCATTGATAGGAATATTTTATTGATATAATAATTAATTTTGAGAGAATGAGAAAAGTATTTTTAATGTTTGCTGCTGCATTGTTGGCAACATCTGTTTCTGCTCAGACTGTGAAAGAAAGTAAGACTTTCGACAACTTCTACATCGGTATCAACGGTGGTTTGTCCACTAAAGCTACCGGTCATAGGTGGATGGGCGACTTGAATCCGAATGTTGGATTGCGCATCGGTCGTTACTTTACGCCTGTTTTCGGCTTGGCTGTTGAGAGTAATGCTTATTTCTCTAACAAGCCTTATCGCTCGACAGGTACGGCTGTTCGTTTCCTGAACACTTCTTTGTTGGGTACCGTTAATCTTAGCAACTGGTTTGGCGGATATCAAGGTGAACCTCGTGCGTTTGAAGTTATTGCCCTCGCTGGTTTCGGTTGGGGACACGCTTTCGGTAATCGTGGTTTCAACTACGCTTATCGTGAGTATGACAATATGGGCCGTCTCGTTTCCATTGGTAAGAAAGGCGATAATCTGACTTCTAAAATCGCACTGGATTTTGCTTTCAATCTCGGTGAGGCTAAGGCTTGGCAGGTTTACATTGAGCCTGCATTTATCTGGGGATTGAACGATGCTGTAGCCGACGATGCCATTGCATTTGGTCATTCTAAGGTGGCTTACAACATCAATCACGGTTATGCACAACTCAATGCCGGCATTGTCTACAAGTTCGGAAACAGTAACGGTACGCACAACTTTGTCTATGCAGAAGGACGTGATCAGGCAGAAATCGACGGTCTCAATGCTAAGATTAATAAGCTTCGTAGCAATTTGAATGACAAAGACGCGCAATTAGCAGCCAAAGATCGGAAGATTGGCGACTTGCAGGATGCACTCGATGCTTGCAACAAGAAACCTAAATACGTAAAGCCTGCAACAGCTACCAATTTGCAGCCTACCGTTATTTTCCGTCAGGGCAAGAGTGTGATCGACCCCGCACAGTATGCACCCATTGAGATGATTGCTCAGTATATGCGTAAGCATAGGGGTGCTAAGATTGAGATTCGCGGCTATGCTTCGCCCGAAGGTAGCAAGGAAATCAACCAGAAATTGTCTGAGGATCGTGCCGAGGCAGTGAAGATGGCGCTCATTAAGAAGTACAAAATTTCCGGCAGTCGTCTGACAACCAAGGGTATGGGTGCTACCGACAAACTCTTCGAGGAGGTAGAATTCAATCGTGTTGCCACATTCAACGACGGTTCGAAAACCGACAATTAAATTATCTTTGAGGATAATTCCCGATCCCGACACTCACTACGAGTGTCGGGATTTTTGTTTCTTGGGAACGTTCTCATTATCAGGCTCGGCTTACTTCATTCGTAATGCTCTTCCGAACTATAATGAATGATGGCAGACACTGTTGTTTTTTTTATGATGTGGGATTGTCCGATGGTGCGCTTATTTCATATACCTAATAGATTAGGTTAACTTTAAAGACGGTGATAGTAGTACTTATGATTCCTTTTAAAAAGCCACTCATTCTGCTGATTTTTCCGTTTTCGGATGTCGAACGATCGAATTTTTGTCGAATGAATTGTTCTTGATAAAGATAAGGAAAATCAATCAATTGTAAAGCAGACTTATAGAAATTTATTTGTTTTGATATGTTGTTGATTTACAATAAATTATCGATAGGCCTGCGAAAAGCCGTTAATTGCACTACGAAAGACCGTTAAACGCTGTGCATCTAACGGTTAAACGCGAACTGTTTAACGGTTTTTCGCAAAGGTATCTGTAATAAATTCCTAATTCGTTGAGTCTCTGATATTTATAAAAGGGGGGTCCGCAGAACGACGAATGCAGTATTTTGGTATATCAGTTCACTTGAAATTTAAGAAAATATGGATATACATTAATCGTCAATTAGTTGTACAAAAGAGAAAAGAATATTTGTAGTTATTTTTCAAAAGTTATCCATTTGCAATTCGTAAATAATTGATTGTCATAATATTGACATTATTTAACGCGATGAAAGTTGTCCAAAATATTTGCCGTATCAATAAAAATGTTATCTTTGCAGACACAATCGAGTTGATGATTCGTTCAAGAATAAAACATATTCAACATATAATTATCAATCAATAATGATACAAACAGTAGTCAAACGCGACGGTCGAATTGTGGGGTTCAATGAAGAGAAGATTGTAACCGCTATCCGTAAGGCGATGCTTCACACCGATAAAGGTGAGGACATTCATCTTATTCAACAGATCACAGACCACGTCAGCTTTCACGGCAAACCGCAAATGACGGTGGAAAACATTCAGAATGCCGTAGAAATCGAGCTGATGAAGAGTAAGCGGAAAGATGTAGCCAAGGCCTATATTGCTTATCGCAACCAGCGAAGTATTGCCCGAAAGGCGAAGACAAGAGATATGTTCTTGGAGATTATCAATGTAAAATCCAATGACATTACGCGTGAAAACGCCAATATGAATGCGGATACGCCGGCAGGAATGATGATGAAATTTGCCAGTGAAACCACCAAACCGTTTGTCGACGACTATCTGTTGAGCGAGGAAAGTCGTGAAGCTGTGAAAAACAATTACTTGCATATTCACGACAAAGACTACTATCCCACCAAATCGCTTACTTGCTGTCAGCACCCACTCGACAATATTCTGAATCACGGTTTCACGGCCGGTCATGGCTCATCGCGCCCCGCCAAGCGAATAGAAACAGCCAGTGTGTTGGCTTGTATATCGTTGGAGACGGCGCAAAACGAGATGCACGGCGGTCAGGCTATCCCTGCTTTCGATTTCTATTTGGCACCTTACGTGCGCTTATCGTTCATTGAAGAAGTGAAAGCTTTGGAAGATTTGAATGGCGAAAACTATGCACATCTATATAATAAGGTATTTGATGATTATCTGCCGAAGCCGCTCGACAGTCTTAAAGGAGAAACACGTGTGGTGCAACACGCCATCAACAAAACTGTAGCTCGTGTGCATCAAGCGATGGAAGCGTTTATACATAATATGAATACGATACACTCTCGCGGTGGCAATCAGGTGGTTTTCTCATCTGTGAATTATGGAACTGACACCTCGGCAGAGGGGCGTTGCGTGATGAGAGAGCTTTTGAAGAGTACCTATAACGGGGTTGGTAACGGTGAAACGGCCATCTTCCCCATTCAAATTTGGAAAAAGAAGCGCGGCGTAAACTATCTGCCCGACGACCGAAATTACGATCTTTATGAGTTTGCTTGCCAAGTAACGGCACGCCGTTTCTTCCCCAATTTTCTCAATCTTGATGCCACTTTTAACCAGAGTGATGACTGGTGTGTCGACGATCCGAAACGTTATCTGCACGAAGTAGCTACGATGGGATGCCGAACACGTGTTTTTGAGAATCGATTCGGGCCCAAGACATCGGTGGGTCGCGGTAATCTGTCGTTCTCTACGATTAATATCGTGCGCTTAGCAATCGAATGTATGGATGTCAAAAATAAGGAAGAACGTATCAACAAGTTCTTTGCTAAGCTTGATTATATGCTCGATGTCACGGCCAATCAGCTCAATGAACGCTATGATTTTCAGAAAACCGCCTATGCAAAGCAGTTCCCCCTTTTGATGCGTAGCTTGTGGTTGGGGGCCGATAAGCTCAATCCCGACGACACAATAGAGTCGATCATCAATCAGGGAACATTGGGAATAGGCTTCATCGGACTTGCAGAGTGTCTCAAAGCACTTATCGGTCAGCATCACGGTGAGAGTGGAGAGGCTCAGGAATTGGGGCTGAAGATTGTATCGTATATGCGCAATCGCGTGAACGAATACTCGGAGAAGTTCCACCATAATTACAGTCTTCTGGCCACACCAGCCGAAGGACTGTCGGGGAAATTCACCAAAATAGACCGCAAAGCTTTTGGAGTCATCGAAGGGGTAACTGATCGCGACTATTACACGAACTCTAATCACGTGCCCGTTTACTATAAATGCAGTGCGCGACATAAGGCCGAAATCGAGGCACCTTATCACGAAATGACGCGCGGCGGACACATTTTCTATGTGGAAATAGACGGTGATGCCACTCACAATCCACAAGTAATAATGAACGTTGTGGATATGATGGACCACTATAATATGGGCTATGGCAGCGTGAATCATAATCGAAATCGCTGTATGGAATGCGGATATGAGAATGCGGATGCCCATCTTGAAGAGTGTCCTAAGTGTCACAGCCATCATATCGACAGGCTGCAACGCATTACAGGTTACCTTGTCGGCACAACGGATAGATGGAACAGCGGTAAGCTCGCGGAGTTAAACGACCGCGTAACACATATCGAAGGACGGGAGAATAACGAATGATTTCTGTGCTCGACATTGTAGAAGACACAATGGTCGATGGTCCGGGGTTCCGTACATCGGTGTATTGTGCAGGCTGTCCGAATGCTTGTCCGGGCTGCCATAACCCGCAGTCGTGGGACATTCGCAACGGAACGATGATGTCGACAGCTGATATTATGCGTGTAATTACGGCCGATCCGTTTGCCAATGTCACCTTCAGCGGCGGCGACCCGATGTTTCAAGCTGAAGGATTTACCGAACTTGCGCGGGCTATTCGCCGCGAAACGCACAAGACAATATGGTGTTTCACGGGCTTCACATTTGAGTATCTCGTACGTCAAAAGACTCAACGAGCACTTTTAGAACTGTTGGATGTCTTGGTAGACGGTCCTTTTATCAAGTCACTTCGTGACGAATCGCTCGTTTTCCGAGGTAGTTCCAACCAACGATTGATCGATGTTCAGGCATCGTTAAGAGATGGAAAGGTCATCCGTTTATCCCCGACGCGTCTTCAAGGAGAAGGAAGTTATCTCCGCACGACGGCTTAATGATTGAATAAGTACAGTCAAATCGCCCTTTCTTTCATTTGAAAGAAAGGGCGATTCTGTATTTAGCTACGAGACATTTTTCCCTTTGGGGGAGCTTGACAGAGGTTTCAGGCAATGATGTCATTGCCCAACTTCTTAGCCAATGCATTGCGAATCTGCTGCATATCCTTGTATTCCGCCATCAAAGTCATCATCTCTTCGGGTCGATCGGTTGCTTGGGCAATCTTATTTTGCAACTCTTTGAGATGTCGCTCTACGTAATCCATCCTGAAATCGAGAATCAGATGCAGCGTTTGTTGGCGTAAAGTCTCCATTGCATTGATTCGAGCGATACGTAGATCTTCTTCTGCCTGCGGTCCGTCGGGTACTTTTTGGGGCAGAATCAACTGGTATTTATCGACGCTGATGTCCGTAGCAAAGCGACTGATTGTAATATCCGCGTGATGAATGAAGTAAGTTTCGGCCTTGAAATCGGCATCGGCGTTGTGCTCGACAGCTTCGGTCAGGATACGGTTGAACATTTCGTTGCGGAACGAAAGATTATCGGCTGTGAGATTATACTGCACATATTGTGCTACGGAAAGATTGCAAATCTGCCCCGATTCGTCTTCAACATTCTCGAAGATAGTCTTTTCCCCGTGCCGAATCACCAGCTGGATAAGCATTGTTTCTACCTCGCTGGTCTGTTGGCTGACCGTAGTCGGTATCGTCTGAACAGGCGATGCGGCCGCCGATTGGGCACGTTCTTCTTCTCGACGAGTTTCTCGTGCCTGCTGTTCGCGTCTCTCAATGATGCGCTTATTCATCTCATTGATGAGCGTAGCCTCGTTTATTCCGAGACGTTGAACGCATTCGTGAAGATACGTGTCACGTAGAATCTGATCGGGAATGACCGAAATACTTGTGACGATTGAGCCGATTGCTTCCGACCGCTTGACGGGATCGGTCACCCCATCGAGCATTAATCCGATTTTAAACTGGATAAAATCGGTTTGGTGTTCATCGATATACGCGCGGAAATCAGCGCTGTATGCTTGCGTGCAAAGCTGTCTGGATCGTCGCCGTCGGGCAAAAGCAGCACCTTGATATTCATTCCTTCGGCCAGTAACATATCCGTTCCGCGTAGTGCTGCGTGAATTCCGGCAGCATCACCATCGTACAACAACGTGATATTCGACGTGAAACGGTGGAGCGTGTGAATTTGATGTACGCTGAGTGCAGTACCCGAATTGGCCACGACATTCTCTATTCCGCATTGGTGCATAGATATAACGTCGGTGTAACCCTCTACTAAATACACGCGATTTTCCTTTGCAACGGCCTTCTTTGCTTGAAAGATGCCATACAACTCGTGGTCCTTGTGATAGATTTCAGATTCTGGTGAGTTGACGTATTTTTGGTTAACGCCTTTCGTCCGGGCATCGAGCAGTCGGCCGCCGAAGCCTACTACCTTGCCGTTTACACCAATCCAGGGAAACATTACGCGCCCGGCGTAACGATCAATAAGGTCACCTTGCTCGGTCTTATAGCAAATGCCGGTTTTCAAAAGAAACTCTTCACGATAACCTTTGCTGATTGCCGTGCGGGCTAAAGCAGCCCGATCGGTAAGGTCGTAGCCTAATTGAAACTTCTGAATAATATCGTCTCTGAAGCCGCGCGACCGAAAATAAGCCAGTCCATAAGTTGCTCCGTCAGTGCTGTTGTGTAGCAAATCCTGAAAGTATTGTGCCGCCCAGTCGTTCACGATGAACATACTCTCGCGCTCGCTCTGCTCTTGTCGCTCAGCGTCTGTCAGTTCGCGCTCGTGTATTTCGATATGATATTTATTGGCAAGCCAGCGCAATGCCTCGGGATAAGTCATCTGTTCGTGCTCCATAATGAAGCCCACGGCATTGCCGCCACGGCCGCATCCGAAGCAGTGACACGTACCACGGGCGGGCGAGACGTAGAAAGATGGTGTCTTTTCATTATGAAACGGGCACAGCCCTTTATAATTGGCACCGCTCTTATGCAATGTAACAAACTCGCCGACAACGTCTACAATGTTGGCAGCATCTTTGATTTTCTCAGCCGTTTCTCTGTCTATCATCTTCTTATTTCTACTTTTCGCGGGTCTCCGTTTTGTGCAACGAGATAGCAAGCATAGCGAGTTAGCAAGATATCTTCTACTTCTCTTTCTAATCCCGAGCCAAGAGATACCATTTTGCTGACGTCAGCAAAATGATCAGCCAATGAATTTCCGGCATTTCGGCACGCCTCTTTCGCTTTGTCAATCACCTTGACAAAGTTTCTCCATTGTGAATAACCCAAGAGAGAAGATAACTCTCTTGTACTCCAACACTCTACTCCCCCTACTTCTGCGGCAGCTGCTTCGAAACCGTTGTAAAGCTCTATGACAACCTCTTTTTTCATATTCTCGGTTTTAGATGATAACGAGTGCAAATATAACGAATTATTTCGGGATACGGTACAAAAACCGATCGAAGATGCAAGGGATATTTACCTAATAACAGAATATTCGTTTGTCCGGTGTCAGTAATATAAAAAGCAGAAATAGGGCAGATGCCAGAGTCGTGGAGAAATAAATAAGATGAATTGGAGTTTGGCGGTCTTCCGTAAACGTCTTATAACCAATATGTTAAATGAAAGCTATTGCCCCCTGTCGCAATTAACTGTTACTTGCCTTGCGTTTAACTGTTACTTGGCGTGCGATTAACGGTTAATCGCAGTGCGTTTAACCGTTAGTTGCAACGTGTTTAACGGCTTTCCAGAATACCTACTTTTAGGTATTGTCGGGTGGATAGATTTTCTCTACTTTTGTAACCATAATTAGTGACCAACCGACAGACAATGCAAATAATAACGATATGCAGGGAAGCGTGCCCTGAAATTTCATTCGCCGTGCGCCATCTTTCAACAAAGATGGCGCATTTCTTTTATGAACGATACCGAGATATGTTCGTTTTTAATGCGGTGTTTGCCGCTTTCGAAAAACAGTACACATACATTTGTATGAAGAAACAACGACCATTCTGTTATCGAATGCTGTTCACAGTTGTTCTTTTGTTGTGTTTTTCATTCGTTTCTCAAGCCCAAATCCGCACGATGAAAGTATGTGGTCTCGTTACTGATAAGCAGAGTCGAGAGGTACTGATAGGTGCTTCGGTCACGGTTGCAGGCACAACCGAAGGTTCCGTTACCGATGTCTCGGGACATTACCGGCTGTCGGTACCATTATCTAATAAGGTGACATTGCGGTTCAGTTATTTGGGGTATCACGACCGCGAGATAACAGTGCGCCTCTCATCTGCCGACAGTACTGTCTGCAATGTTGCCTTATCTGCCGATGCCCACACCTTAGACGAGGTGCAGATTACGGCTCGCAGTGAGGCCCGAATGCTGCGAGAGTCGGCTATGCCGGTATCGGTCATCTCGCAACGACAGCTCCAAGGCACCGCATCCAACATCAATGACGTACTCGCCCGAACCGTTGGCGTGACGGTAAGAAACACCGGTGGCATCGGGAGTTCATCTCGAATATCGGTCCGCGGACTTGAAGGCAAACGGATGGGAATGTTTATCGATGAAACGCCTATGGGTCAACTGGGCAACTTTGTGGCGCTGAACGACATCCCAACGAATATGATTGAGCGTATCGAAGTTTATAAAGGAATTGTTCCTTACAAGTTTGGCGGATCGGCATTAGGCGGAGCTGTCAACGTGGTAACGAAAGAATATCCGCCCGTTTACCTCGATGTGTCTTATACCATCGGCTCTTTCAACTCGC
This sequence comes from Hoylesella pleuritidis JCM 14110, assembly GCF_000613725.1. Lineage (GTDB taxonomy): Bacteria > Bacteroidota > Bacteroidia > Bacteroidales > Bacteroidaceae > Prevotella > Prevotella pleuritidis. The sequence continues at coordinate 92,515 of NZ_BAJN01000007.1, read as the reverse complement.
ATCAGCTCACTACTGTGCTCAAAAGAACAGACCATCGGTCGGGCTTGCAGTTCGGAGTGGGGGGCATACTCACATACTCCGACAACGACTATCGAATGAAATTAGAGAACCTCGGCGGACGAATCGTGCGCCGCAATCACGACAATTTCAGGAAGATGATTGGCGGAATGTCGCTCAAAGCAACCAAATGGTGGTTCGACGAACTGAAATGGGAGTTGATATTGATGCATACTCGCCAGGAGATTCAAGGCATTGATATGGATGTCCGAGAGGCTTTCAATCACTCGACAAGCCTTGTCACGAGTCTGAAACTCAAACGACAAAACTTCTTCTTGGATGGTCTCGATTTGGATATGGATGTGGCTTATATGTTAGGTAGATACGGACTGAACGACCGGGCGATGCAACGCTATGATTGGGACGGTAACAAACTGCCGCCCGTTTCACCCTTGGGAGGTGAGCAAAACAGCTATCCATCGGATGGAAAAAACCGCTCTCACGATGCGTCTGTTAAACTCAACTTAGGCTATACCATTGATATTCATCACGCACTTAACCTTAATGTCTATGCCGCCGGTACCTATCTGCATCCCAAAGACGAACTGATGGATAAGGCGTTGGGCTTTGGTGCCAATTTCCCCAGCCGTGTGCGCAACCTCACTACGGGCTTTTCATATGATCTCACACTGTTAGATGGGAAGTTTCAAAATGCTTTCACGTTGAAAGATTTCTATTATTCGTCGAACTCTAAGAGCATTTCCATTTACTCGATACGTGAACCCGATCGGGTGAAAACATCTAAAAACTACTTCGGTTTCAGCAATGCGATGCGCTATCGAATTACACCCGACTGGATGATTAAAGCCTCGTTCAACTCAGAAGTACGCATACCCACGAGCGAAGAACTGATAGGCAATGGCTATTCTATACTTCCTTCGCTTGGTTTGAAGCCCGAACGCACTACGGGAGTCAATCTCGGAGCCCTTTACCACAGGCAAAAGGCCGATGGGGGAATCGTCGAACTCGAACTCAATACATTCTATAACACCCTTCACGATATGGTTCGCTTCACACAAGATGTGATTCCTACGATGGCGCGTTATCGTAATTTCGGCAGCGTTCGCACGATGGGCGTCGAATTAGAAGCCAAAAGCGACGTCCTGCCCGTGCTTTATCTCTATGCCAATGGCACTTACCAAGACCTGCGCGACACACGAAAGTTTACCCCGGGAACCGATGTAGAGAATCCTACTAAGGGCAAACGAATACCCAATGTGCCGTATTTGCTGGCCAACTTCGGGGCCGAATATCATCAGGAAAACCTCTTCGGTGGTCGCGGACAGAACACACGTGTGCTCTTCGATGCCTCTTACGTGCATCAGTATTACTATGATTTCGAGGTGAGCAGCTATCAAGATCGCAAGATTCCTACATCATTCACAATGGATGCAGCCGTAGAGCACAGTTTCGCGAACGACCGCTGGACACTCACTTTCAGGTTAAAGAACTTGGCCGACCGCCGTGTTGTGTCGGAGTTCAATCGTCCGTTGCCCGGTCGTTCGGTTGCTTTCACAGTCAGATATTTATTCAAATAATCCATTAATAACAATTATCTATGATGAAATTCAAACATTTTCTTTTCGCCGGTGCTATGTTGACACTGGCTGCTTCGTGTGGCAATAGCGATGATCCGACACCCAATCCTACCCCCAATCCGGGTGTAACGACTTTCAAAGGCATTTTGTTCTCTACGGCGCTCACCAACCCCGAGGGTAACACAGGCCGCTGTTACTTGCAGGCTTTGCCTGAGATGACATCTGGAAGTTATGACAACAAGAATGCCATTCCAAGCGGTTTCGGTACAATGCCGATGATTATGGACAGTGGAAACATTTATGCACTGCCCGACTATATGGGTAATACGAAGGCTGAAATCGTATGTTACAACATCGATGCAGCAGGTAAACTCGTGCGCAGAGGCGTGCTCTCGATTCCCGCCGGAGCCGCTGCCTGCAACGTTGTAGAACTCAACAGCGAAAAGGCTTATGTGAGTTTTCAGAATCTTGGCACTGTGATGGTCTTCAATCCCACCACGATGACCAAGCTCAAAAATATCGATTTGAATAGTCTCAGTTTGCCCAACGCCAAGGTAGCACCTGCAAGTATGATTATTCGCGATGGTTATCTCTATGTTGGTCTGTCTCAGTTCAATGCGCAATGGATGCCTACCGAGCCTACGGTTTCTGTGGCAATGATCGACACCAAGACCGATATCTTGAAGAAGCATATCGTTAACAAGACTCTCGGTTTGAGTGTTGCGACCCGCCCGATAGACCCGAACACCATCTTCAAAGATGAAAATGGTGATATATATTTCGTTTGTATGGGTGCGTTCGGCTTCCTTCCGCAATACCCTTGCGGTATAGTGCGCATTAAAAACGGTGCCGAAGAAATCGATCCCGACTACTGTATCCGTCTTGATAAGACACCTGTTGCAGGACTCTCTGTGACCAATGCTGAATACATTGCAGCCACTTGCTATGCCGGCGAGGGCAAACTCTATGCCTATCTCAATGCAAGCAAGCTGGCTCCCGACGGTGCGACGAATCCTTACTTGAGCATAACCTGTTTCCCGGCCATTATCGATCTGCGTGCCAAAACGATGCAGAAGATCGACAATATGGAGCTTTCCAATCCGCAAGGAATCGCCATCGGCAAGCACAAGAACCTCATTGTATTCGGTAGTGCCAATAAGAAAGCCAGCGGATTTTATACGTATAATCCCGTAACCAAAGAAGTGAAAGGTCCTGTTTTCACGGTGCAAGGCAATCCAGGAGCCTTCCATAGCTTTGCGGAATAAGTGAACTTACTCCCTCATTGCAGTGTCGTCTCACGCCGAGACGGCATTGCTTTGACGGGAAATAGATATCCATTACAAACAATGCAGACACAAAAGGCCGACATTCGTACACTGATTCTCTCGGTGGCTCGCGACGAATTTATCCGTCACGGAGTAAAAAACACTTCTATACGAACCATTTCTCGATTGTCGGGAGTAGCCGTAGGAAATATCTATAACTACTTTAAGAGCAAGGATGACTTGCTGAAACACGTGCTTGCTCCACTCTTACAGATCTTTGAAGATTATCTGATGCAGAACCGAAGTCAGACTTATCTCACGACTGATCTCTTCGAATACGACCGTTATTTCGACCTGATGAAAGGTCAGGTAGATGCTTTGATGAAGCCCTATCGCGATGAGTTACGGCTCCTTATGACCGAAACGGCAGGCACTTCGCTGCAAAATTTTCTTGGTATTTTCACACAACGGATGAGAGAAACAGGTTTCCAATACATCCGAATAATGAAAAAGAAATATCCACATATCAATGACGATATCTCGCCTCACTTCATTCAGGTTCTTTGCAGTTTGTGGATCTCAGTGTTGAAAGAGATTGCTACAGGTTCGGATATAACCGAATCGGAAATTGATAAACTGATAGCCGACTATGTGAAGTTCGGCATCGGGGGATGGAAAAGATTATTGGAGATTTGAGCTTTGCCGTAACCCGTTTTATGAAAAGCATCTAATCATCGTGCGTTTAACGGTTAATCGCAGGGTGTTTAACCGTTAAACGGAAGGTAAAAAGCATCTAATTGAAAAGGGGATTGTATCTATTTGATTTTCAATATTATAGATGCTCGATGATCATTGAGGGAGAATCGTTTTATAGGTTCAATCTGAACGTATGGCGATATGCCTGCACACGCCAAGCCATTTTGTGCATTTTTACAGTTATTTATTTTGCTGCGACACAAAAAAGTAGTACATTTGCCACTGAAATTTCACAATAACAGTATATTAATATGAGTTTGAAGATTGTTGTACTTGCCAAACAAGTACCCGACACAAGAAGCGTCGGCAAAGATGCAATGACTGCGGAGGGAACCGTAAATCGTGCTGCTTTGCCTGCGATTTTTAATCCCGAAGACTTGAATGCACTTGAACAGGCGCTTCGTTTGAAGGAACAGCACCCGGGATCTACCGTTGGCGTGCTGACGATGGGTCCTCCGCGCGCCGGTGAAATCATTCGTCAAGGCCTTTATCGAGGCGCTGATACGGGCTGGTTGTTGACCGATCGCCTTTTTGCCGGCGCTGACACGCTGGCTACGTCGTATGCTTTGGCCACGGCAATTAAGAAGATTGGCGATGTGGATATCATCATCGGGGGTCGTCAGGCCATTGATGGCGACACGGCACAAGTAGGTCCTCAGGTGGCGCAGAAGTTGGGATTGAATCAGGTTACGTATGCAGAAGAGATCTTGAAGATTGAAAACGGTGTAGCCACCATTCGTCGACATATCGATGGAGGTGTTGAAACCGTAGAGGCTCCATTGCCCGTTGTCATTACGGTTAACGGCAGTGCAGCTCCTTGCAGGCCGTGCAACGCTAAGTTGGTGATGAAATACAAACGTGCCACTTGTCCGATGGAGCGCAAGGGAGATGATGCTTATGCAAGTCTGTATGATGAGCGTCCTTATCTGACTCTCAATCAATGGAGTGTGGCCGACGTCGATGGCGATGCTGAACAATGCGGATTGAGCGGGTCGCCGACCAAGGTGAAGACCGTTCAAAACATCGTTTTCCAAGCCAAGGAGAGTCAAACGCTTACGGCCGATGATGCCGATGTGGAGGGATTGATCAAAGAATTGTTGAACGAAAAAATAATAGGGTGAGTTAGTTAGTTGATGAGTTGACTCGTTTTTAAGTTGGTTTCGGAATAGACTTAATAACTTAAAAACTCAGAAACTCAAAAAACTTAGAAACTTATAGACTCTAAACGCAAATGAATAACGTATTTGTATATTGTGAGGTTGAGGGCACGAAAGTGGCCGAAGTGTCGCAGGAGCTCCTCACCAAAGGCCGTAAACTGGCCAATCAATTAAGTGTTCAGCTTCACGCTGTGGTAGCAGGTGCCAAGCTGAAAGGTGCTGTTGAGCATCAGATTCTGCCCTATGGCGTGGACAAATTGTTTGTTTTCGATGCTGAAGGACTATTTCCTTACACGTCGGCTCCGCATACAGACGTCCTCGTTAATTTGTTTAAAGAAGAGCAACCGCAGATTTGCCTGATGGGCGCAACAGTCATCGGGCGCGATCTCGGACCGCGTGTTTCATCGTCGTTGACCAGCGGATTGACCGCCGATTGCACCCAGTTGGAGATAGGTGACTATGAAGACAAGAAAGCCGGACGGCATTATGAGAATCTGCTTTATCAGATTCGGCCTGCGTTTGGCGGCAATATCGTGGCTACAATCGTCAATCCCGATCATCGTCCGCAGATGGCTACCGTGCGTAGTGGCGTAATGCAGCGCGAGGTTTTGGATGAAAACTACAAGGGAGAAGTGGTTTATCCCGACGTTGCGAAATATGTTCCGCAAGTTGATTACGTTGTAAAGGTGATCGATCGGCACGTAGAAGAGGCTAAGCATAACCTCAAAGGCGCACCCATTGTGGTAGCAGGCGGTTATGGTGTAGGCAGTAAAGAGGGATTCGATCAGCTCTTTCTATTGGCCAAGGAACTGCACGGCGAGGTGGGAGCAAGCCGTGCTGCCGTTGACGCTGGCTTCGTAGAGCACGATCGACAGATAGGTCAGACAGGTGTAACTGTGCATCCTAAGGTGTACATTGCTTGTGGAATATCGGGCCAGATACAGCATATCGCAGGTATGCAAGATAGTGGTATCATCATATCTATCAACAATGACCCCGACGCTCCTATCAATCAGATTGCCGATTATGTGATTGTGGGAAGCGTGGAAGAGGTAGTTCCGAAATTGATTAAGTATTATAAGAAGAATAGTAAATAAGAAGTAAGCCTCACCCCCGGCCCCTCTCCAAGGGGAGAGGGGAGTGATATGCTTTTTTAGCTGTACTTTTTATGATAGAGAAAGGAAATGACTACGAATACGCAACGGCTGCACCCGATCGCTATAATCTGCTGAAAGAGTTTGCCAAAAAGAACCGAAAGGAGATGACCCGAAGTGAAACCACACTGTGGAATGCACTAAGGAAACTTGCTTGCGGGTTCAGATTTAGACGTCAACATCCCATAGGCGACTTCATTGCAGATTTCATTTGTCTGGAAAGAAGATTGGTGATTGAGGTCGACGGAGCTATCATAGCACGCCGGAACAGCAAAATGACGATGCGATTCGTACTGAATTTCTCGAGCATCGAGGTTTTACAGTCATTCGATTCACCAATGATGAAGTTGACAGAAACCTTCAAACCGTATTACAAAAGATAAAAGAACAATTGTTAAACATTTAAAGAAGTAGTAGTTCCCGTGTGCTTCCAACAAAGCATATCACTCCCCTCTCCCCTTGGAGAGGGGCCGGGGGTAAGGCTTATTGATAACTATGCCAAATTATTATACAGACAATCCCGAGCTGAGATTTCATCTCCAGCACCCGCTGATGCAGCGAATCGTTGAGCTTAAAGAGCGCAACTTTGAGGATAAGGACAAATATGAGGATGCGCCTGTTGACTTCGACGACGCTATCGAGAACTATAACCGACTGCTCGAAATTACCGGCGATATTGCTGCTAACGTTATCGAGCCCAATGCCGAAGCCGTAGATCAAGAGGGACCGCACCTTATTGACGGTAGGATGCACTATGCATCGAAGACATACGAGAATTTAGATGCAACTCGAAAAGCCGGACTTTGGGGTATCTCTATGCCCCGTCGGTATGGCGGACTCAATCTTCCGATTACGCCATATTCAATGGCTTCGGAGATGGTTTCATCTGCCGACGCAGGCTTTCAGAATATTTGGAGCCTGCAAGATTGCATTGAAACGCTCTACGAATTCGGTGATGAAGAGCAGAGAAAGAAGTATATACCACGCGTTTGCAGTGGAGAAACAATGTCGATGGACCTTACCGAACCCGATGCCGGTTCCGACTTGCAGCGTGTTATGCTCAAAGCCACGTACTCGGAAAAGGACAATTGTTGGCTGCTCAATGGTGTGAAGCGTTTCATTACCAATGGAGACTCTGACATACACCTCGTTCTCGCTCGTTCGGAAGAGGGCACACGAGACGGTCGCGGATTGTCGATGTTTATCTATGACAAGCGTCAAGGCGGCGTAACTGTACGTCACATAGAGAACAAATTGGGCATTCACGGATCTCCGACGTGCGAACTTGTCTATAAAAACGCCAAAGCCGAGCTATGTGGAAGTACCCGGTTAGGGCTCATCAAATATGTAATGGCGCTGATGAACGGTGCTCGTCTGGGTATCGCAGCACAGAGTGTAGGCGTCTCGCAAGCTGCTTATGCAGAGGGATTGACCTACGCTAAAGAGCGCAAACAGTTTGATACGCCTATTATCGAGATGCCGGCTGTTTATGATATGTTGTCGAGAATGAAGGCAAAAGTAGATGCCGGCCGTTCCATTTTATACCAAACAGCCCGTTATGTAGACATCTACAAGGCTCTGGATGACATTTCCCGCGAGCGCAAACTTACCCCCGAAGAGCGTGCAGAGCAAAAGAAATACACGCGATTAGCTGATGCTTTCACGCCTCTTGCGAAAGGAATGAACTCCGAATATGCAAATCAAAACGCCTACGATGCCATTCAAATTCACGGCGGTTCGGGCTTTATTATGGAGTATAAGAGCCAAAGACTCTACCGCGATGCACGTATTTTCTCCATCTACGAGGGTACAACGCAGTTGCAGGTAGTAGCTGCCATTCGTTATATCACTAACGGAACGTATCTCACGATGATGAAAGAGATGCTCGAAACAGAGGTAGCCGAGGAGCTGTGTCCGCTCAAAGTGCGTATCGAAGAGATGGTTAAGCGATATGAGCAGAGCATCAATTACGTGAAAGAAAATGGCAGTCAGGAAGTCAACGATTTGCTTGCGCGCCGCCTTTACGATATGACCGCCGAGATCATTATGTCTCTTTTGATTCTCGATGATGCCACACGCGCGCCTGAACTTTTCGCTAAGAGTGCCAATGTTTACGTTCGTATGGCTGAAGAAAATGTTGTCGGCAAGAGCCTGTTCGTGCAGAATTTCATTGCCGAAGACATCAAGTTCTATCGGCAGACAGTGAAAGAGAGTTGACAATCGGGAGTCGGGCGTTAATTCGTTTACTCCTCCTCTTTTGCCGTTCATCTACCCGCAGTGTTACCGCTTGTAACAAGCGATAATTCAGATTTATGTTAATTACATTGCGGATGAACTGATTTTAATGTCGAATCAAATCGTTTCATATAATGAGATATCCGTATCACAAACGTGATGCGGATATCTTTGTATAAAGATTCTTATCTGTCTGATTTCCAATAAGATAAAAAGTAGTTTCCAATTAGCCGTTAAACATGTTGCGATTAACGGTTAAACGTACGGCGACTAACTGTTAATCGAACGCCATTTAACAGCTTTTCGCAAGACGATTGACACCTTTTCGTAATATGATTTGTAATTATCTGAAAATCAGATAGATATCTGATCGATCGGAAAGCGTTTCAATCTGATTTATAAATCATTGATTTGTCTTCTCTGTTTATAACCATTTACTTTGCCGTTCAAGATAGATGCTGTTTCCGGCTAAGCTCTTTTATCCTTTTGCTTGTCCACCTTTTCATCTTGATATATACAATAAACTGTAGTGTGGAAACGTTATTCTGACAGTGATTTACAAATTAAACGACTATGATTGAATACATAAGAGGAGAGCTGGTCGAGGTTACTCCCGCGTTGGCCGTTATCGAAGCGGCAGGTGTGGGCTATGCACTCAATATCTCACTCAACACGTATAGTGCCGTTCAGGGGCAAAAATCAGTGAAGCTCTACGTTGAAGAGAATATCGTAACAGGTGGTCGTGATGATGCGTATACGCTTTATGGATTCGCATCCAAGCAAGAACGCGAGCTTTATCGGCTGTTGGTCACGGTGTCGGGGGTAGGTGCCAATTCGGCACGGATGATGCTTTCGGCGATGACTCCGAGTGAGTTGTGCGACGTCATATCGTCGGGCAACGAACGGATGCTGAAGACTGTGAAGGGAATCGGATTGAAGACGGCCCAGCGTATCATCGTGGATCTGCGCGATAAAATTGTTTCTGCGGGTATTGTTCAGGAACTCCCGGCTAACGGAAGCAGTGTAACGATAGTGAACAACGACGTGAAGGATGAGGCCGTTTCGGCTTTGACAATGCTCGGTTTCTCGCCGGCACCATCATCGAAGGTGGTTGTTGAGATTTTGAAAGCACAGCCCGATATGCCTGTCGAACAAGTAGTGAAGTTGGCATTGAAGCAGATTAAATAGCGAATTGAGAATTGGTAATGCGCCAGTTGTACATCGCATTCATTCTCGATAATTCATTTTTAATTTTAAATTGGCACGGAAGTCTTTTGTATATTGCACGATATTGTTGCTGTTCTCCATTGTTTTGGCGAGCTATGCCGTTGTTGTGCCCGTGCAGCAAAACGACAGACGGCAACGGCAACGACCGAAAACGTCGGTACAACGACGTGACTCCGTGCAGCTGAAAGGGTTGAAAGTAAAAAGTCAACCCGTGTCGATGGACGAAGACACAGTGCCTGATTCGCTGTTGCATCCGCGCTGGAAAGTGCAACGAACGATGCCTGTCACGCTCTCGGATTTGGATGTACGCCCCACAGATTTACATCGTCCGGAAAACCTAAAACAGTCGGTGGTTTATAATGACACGCTCAATCGGTATATCATTGGTACCAAAATCGGTGGTACCTATGTGTCAGCGCCCGTGATGATGACACCCGATGAATATCTCAAATGGAGCGAGCGGCGTGAGCAATCGGCCTTTTTCCGCTCGAAAAACACTGAAATTTACAAAGCGAAAGGCAAGGAGAAGTTTGACTTTTCAGATATGCACTTCGACTTAGGACCCGCTGAAAAGATCTTCGGTCCGGGTGGAGTGCGCATTAAAACACAAGGAACAGCCGAACTGAAGTTAGGTGGTCGACTGACGAGTATCGATAATCCGTCGCTGCCTATTCGTAACCGGCGTACCACTGCATTGGATTTCGATGAGAAAATCAATCTGAATGTGAATGGACGCGTTGGCGATCGGGTGAATATGAACTTGAATTACAACACGGATGCAACGTTTGACTTCGATGCGCAGAACTTAAAACTGAAATACGAAGGCAAAGAAGACCAGATCGTTAAGTTGATCGAAGGAGGTAATGTGTCGTTTCCGTCCAACTCATCGCTCATTACCGGCGCCACATCTTTATTCGGGATTCGGACGGATTTGCAGTTCGGCAAGCTGAAATTACAATTGGTTGCCTCGCAGAAGAAAAGTGCCTCGAAGACCGTTTCATCGCGAGGCGGTGTGCAGCTTACACCTTTTGAAATCAATGTTGCAAATTATGAGGAAAACCGACATTTCTTTCTTGCCCAATATTTTCGCGACCGTTACGATGCGGGAATGGCTTCGTTGCCTAACGTCACGACCGGAATCCGCGTGAATCGGGTAGAAGTTTGGGTGACGAATAAAACCGGAACAACGGCCAATACGCGTAATATCGTGGCGTTGACGGACTTGGGTGAGAATCAAAAAATATCCAATCCGCTGTGGAATTCATCGGGAAACGTACCGTCGAACAAAGCTAATACGGAATATGCAGCAATGGTAGGGCCCTACGTTGCGGCGCGCGATATTGATCAAACGTCGGCTGTTCTTGATGCGATCGGTCATTTTACGGGTGGTAGTGACTATGAGAAGATAGCCAGTGCCAGGCTTCTCAATTCATCGGAATATACGGTGAATTCGGCGTTGGGCTATTTATCGCTGCGGGCCGGATTGCAAACCGATCAGGTGTTGGCCGTAGCTTATGAATACACTTTTGGCGGGCAGACTTATCAAGTGGGCGAATTTGCTTCGGATATCACCGATACGCGCCAAGCACTCTTTGTTAAGTCGTTAAAGAATACCGGTAATTCGCCGGCTCAGGGTAACTGGGACTTGATGATGAAAAACGTTTATTATCTTGCATCTACTGTCGAACGCAATCGGTTTAAGCTTGATGTGAAATATCAGAGCGATACAACGGGTGTTTATCTCACTTATCTTCCCGAGCCGAGTGTAAAAGATCAGCCGCTGATCAGATTGCTCGGCGCCGACCGTCTGGATCAAAACAACAGGCCAAATGCCAACGGACACTTTGATTTTGTTGAGGGTTACACGGTAAATAATGGTCGGGTGTTCTTCCCCAAAGTTGAACCTTTCGGGCAATATCTATATCACTATCTCGTGAGTCACGGTGTATCGGCCGACAAAGCAGCGCGATACAGCTTCACGGAACTATACGATAGTACGAAGACTGTTGCTAAGCAGATAGCCGAAAAGAATAAGTTTGTGCTCTCGGGACACTTCCGCGGCACATCGGCTAACGTCATTTCGCTCGGTGCGACCAATGTTCCTCCCGGGTCGGTCGTGGTTACTGCGGGCGGTGTGAGGCTTACCGAAGGAACAGATTACAGCGTTGATTACAGTGCGGGAGAAGTAACCATTCTCAATCAGAGCATTCTCGATGCGGGAACAGCCGTCAATGTGTCGCTCGAAAGCAATACCGACTATGGTCAACGGCGCAAAACGATGTTCGGAATGAATTGGGAATATAACTTCACAAAAGACTTTCAGCTCAGCGGAACTATTCAACACTTGTCCGAACAGGCATTGACCAACAAGGTAACGATGGGTGCGGAACCGCTAAACAACACGCTTTGGGGCGTCAATCTCAACTGGAAGAAAGAGAGTCAGTGGTTGACCAATATGCTCGATAAGATTCCATTTCTTCACGTTACGAGGCCTTCGAACATCTCGTTTACGGGAGAATTTGCTCAGCTTATTGCCGGACAAAACAGCGGAACACAAGATAATGCTTCTTATTTAGACGACTTTGAGAATACAAAGTCGGTTATTGACGTGAGTACTCCGACATCTTGGACGCTGTCGAGCGTGCCTTCTATGTTTGCCGAACATCGCGATAAAACGTCGCTTCGCAGCGGATTCAACCGCAGTCAGATGGCTTGGTATACCATCGATCCGCTCTTTACGCGTCGCAGCAGTTCGTTAACGCCTGCGCATATCAAGAGCGATCTCGACCAGCTTTCTAATCATTACGTGCGCGAAGTGTATGTACGCGATCTCTTTCCCAATCGTGATGTGAGTGGCTATAATGGTGGTGTGTCTACGATTCCGATATTGAATATTGCCTATTATCCTAACGAACGCGGGCCGTATAACTTCAATCCCGACCTCAATTCCGATGGAACGCTTAACAATCCGACGCAGCATTGGGGTGGAATGATGCGTAAATTGGATACAAATGATTTTGAAACCGCCAACGTGGAGTATATCGAATTCTGGATGCTCGATCCCTTTATCGAGTCTGCCAAACGGCCGAATGCCGGCGAATACGGCGGTGATTTCTACATCAATTTGGGTGAAGTGAGTGAAGATGTGCTGCGAGACGGGAAGAAATTTTATGAAAGCGGGATGCCCGTCGACGGTTCGTCGACTTTCGTTACGACGCAATGGGGTAAGGTGCCGACGCAATCTACAGTGACGTATGCATTCGCAACGAGTGGTGGAAGTCGTGCTTTACAGGACGTAGGATATAACGGACTGAATGACGAAGAGGAACTTTCGTTCGGTCCTTATCAGTCGTTTATCAGCGCTGTGCAGGCAAAAGTGAACTCAACTGTGCTTGATTCGATTCGTCGGGACGTTGCTCACGACGACTATCATTATTTCCGCGGCAGCGATTATGATGCGATGCAGGCTTCTATTCTGCGTAGATATAAATACATCAACAATCCTCAGGGCAACTCGCCCGATACAAGCAGCCGCACCGAACGCTATGACACGTCTTATAAAACTACGCCCGACGTAGAGGATATCAACCAAGATTACACGCTCAATGAGTATGAGAAATATTATCAGTATCATCTTTCCATTCGTCCAGCAGACCTTGTCGTGGGGCGCAATCATATCGTAGATAAACGTGAAGTGATGCCTTCGCTGCGCAATGGAAAGAAAGATGAGGTAGAAACTTGGTATCAGTTTCGTATTCCTTTGTCCGAATATGAGCGGCGGGAAGGTGGCATCAGCGATTTCACCAGCATTCGGTTTATGCGTATGTTTTTAACGGGTTTCCGTCATCCGGTGGTTCTTCGCTTTGCCAATCTTGACCTTGTGCGGGGTGAATGGCGTGTGTACGAACAGAATTTAGATAACTCTGTGCCGCAATCCGGTACCTTGACGATGAGCGCTGTCAATGTAGAAGAGAACGGAGATAAGGTTCCTGTCAATTATGTTTTGCCTCCGGGAATCGAGCGTTCACTCGATCCCACGCAGCCGCAGTTGGTGGAAAGTAATGAGCAGGCACTGAGTTTGGTGGTTAAAAACTTAGGAGCGGGCGAGGCAAAAGCTGTTTACAAGAATACAGCATTAGATCTTCGGCAATACAGACGATTGCAGATGTTTGTTCACGCGAATGCGATGGAGCAGAATACGACAGGTCTTTCAAACGACGAATTGGCCGTGTTCGTCCGTTTGGGAAGCGATTATAAGAACAACTATTACGAATATGAGATACCGCTGAAGCTCACTCCGCCAGGCAAATACAGCATTCGTTCTGCAGCGAGTAGCCGTCAGGTATGGCCCGAGGACAATATGCTTGACATCCCATTGCGGGTTTTTACCAAGTTGAAAAAGGCCCGAAATGTAGCTAAGAATGAAGGTCGTGCATCTTATAATCACGTGTTCAGTGCTTTCGATGACAGTCATCCAGGTAATCAAATGAGCATTCTGGGAAACCCGACATTGGGAGAAGTCAAGACAATGATTATCGGTGTGCGCAATAAGTCGTCGCAGGTGAAGTCGGGAGAGGTGTGGGTTAACGAATTGCGACTGCGTGACTATAATAATAAAGGAGGCTGGGCGGCGCAGGGAAATCTCAATATGCAGCTTTCGGATTTTGGTCAGTTGAATGTTCAAGGACGTTATATGACCAACGGATTCGGCGGTTTGGAACAGGGTGTTAACGAGCGATCTACCGACGATTACAAGACTTACAGCGTGACAACAAGCCTTGAATTGGGTAAGTTTTTCCCCGACAAGGCCAAAGTTAGTGCACCGCTTTACTACTCTGTAACAAAAGAAGAGCTGCGCCCGAAATATAGTCCGCTTGATAATGATATGGAATTGAAAGAGGCACTTGATGCCATCCGCACCCCAAATGAGCGCGATTCGCTGGAACGTATTGCCGTGACGAAGACCACGAACACCAACTTTGCGCTCTCGAATGTGCGTGTAGGCATACAGACCAAGCGGCATCCGATGCCTTATGATCCTGCTAATTTTTCCCTCTCTTACAGTCACTCGCACCGCTATACAAGCGGAAAGACCACTGTATATGAACGAGAAGACAATTGGAAAGGGGCTCTTTCTTACAGTTGGACACCTGTATATAGGCCCTTGGAACTCTTTCGAGGGATTCGCAACAGATCCAAATGGTTGGATATCGTGCGCCAATTCGGATTCAATTGGTTGCCTCAGAACATCGCGTTCAACAGCGACATTAACCGCAATTACTATGAATTGCAAGAGCGGGATATGGAAAATACCACGGGCACGAAGCTCCCCTTGACGTTCAATTCGCAATTTCAGTGGAATCGTGACTTGTCTTTACGCTGGGATTTAACGCGTAATCTGCATCTCAACTACCACAGTGCGACCCACGCAGAGATAGAACAGCCTTACACGCCAGTAAATAAAGATCTTTATCCTGACCGTTATCAAGCCTGGAAAGACTCTGTCTGGACCAGCATTCTGCACCTGGGTACACCCTTAGATTATGCTCAACGTTTCTCGCTTTCATACCAGTTGCCGCTCAATCTCATTCCGATTTTCGACTGGATAAATGCAGACGCCAATTACAATGCGACTTATAACTGGGTACGCGGCACCAATTTGGATGACGGAACCTCCTTAGGCAATACCATTTCAATAAATCGTGACCTGAATATTAATGGTTCTTTCAGTTTCGAACGACTGTATAATCATATTCCGTTTCTACGCAAAGCCAACGAGAGATTCAGCAGATTAGTGTCTTCCAACAACAGGAAACGAGCGCCGAAAAATCGCAATCGCGATATGCTCGACAGTACTTTGCCGCGCAATCAGCGTAGTTTCGAGCGTGAGATAACGCTTCGGCCTGACACCGCTATCGATGTTTTACACAACAAGCACACGCGGCGTATTACCGTATTGGCCCGCACCGAGGACGGGAAAACGTTCAAACTGAGATTCCGGAAACTGAATGACAACACCCTACATATTATTAATAAGGTAGACTCTGTCATCAAATTGAAGCTCACCGTCACGCCGAAAGAGCCGTTGGAAACCAAGCATTGGTATCGTACGGCACAGACTTTAGCCCGTGTGTTGATGCTCGTACGTGACGTCAGTGGCTATTATCGTAATCAGTTTTCAATGTCGTTACCGGGGTTTATGCCTACAATAGGTGACGCATTCGGTCAAACTCGCGGCACGAGCGCATTGAGTCCGGGGCTGGATTTCGCTTTCGGATTGGTCGACGACTCGTATATCGATCGTGCACGGGCCAACGATTGGTTGCTGATGAACGACTCTGTTGCCACACCGGCCACGTCGAACCGAACGGAAGACTTGCAAATTCGTGCTGTGCTTGAGCCCATTCGTAATCTCAAAATTAACCTTAATGCCAGTAGAATGATATCGCGTGCCCGGCGCATTCAGTATATGTATGCCGGCAGTCCCACCACAGAGAGTGGCACATTTACGATGACCACAATTTCGATCGGCAGCAGTTTCGAGGGTATCGGAAATGCTTCAAGCGGTTATCGGAGTGCTTCTTTCGAGCGTTTCTGCCATTCTTTATCCGATTTCCGCAATCGGGTGGAAGCACAATATACCGATGCCATTTATCCGAAAGGTACTTCGTTGGCTGGTCGGAAGTTCGATCCGGTTAACGGGAAAGTGAATACTTATAGTGCGGATGTAATGATTCCGGCTTTTCTTTCTACATATACGGCGATGGGCGGAAAGGTTTTGAGCATCTTCCCGGCCCTTACCCGTATGCTGCCTAACTGGACTTTGCGTTACAGCGGATTATCACAACTGCCGTGGTTCAGCAGCGTTTTCAAAAGCATTAACCTCAATCACGCTTATAAAAGTGTTTATGCTGTTGGTTCATACAGTTCTTACAGTACATTCGTAGAGTATATGAATGGACTCGGTTTCATATCCAATGCCGCCACGGGGACACCTATTCCCAGTAGCAAATACAACGTTTCGACAGTGAGTATCAATGAAGCATTCGCACCATTACTCGGAATCGATATGACATTTCAAAACAACTTCACTGCAAAAATAGAATATCGAACTACCCGAATATTGTCGCTCAGTATGACAAGTGTGCAAATCAACGAGGCCGTCAGCCGCGATTGGGTGTTGGGTATGGGTTATAAAATCAACGACTTACGTTTGTTCGGCTCTCACTTGCCGTTAAACGCCTCGCGAAAGACCGTTAAACGCACTGCAAAAGACCGTCAATCGCAACCCGAAAAGCCGTTAGTTGGAAACGGGGTAAATCACGAACTCAATCTGCGTTGTGATCTCAGCTATCGCCGGCAGGCATCTATCACCCGCAACATAGCTACGATAACCAGTGTCGCCGGTAGTGGGAATACGGCTTTCAAACTGAGTTTGATGGCCGATTACACACTTTCTCGTCTTCTTACAATGAGTTTTTATTATGATCATCAGACCAATATCCCACTTCTGAGCAGTACGAGTTATCCCACGGCAACACACGACTTCGGTCTTAGCGTGAAGTTCTCGCTGACGCGTTAGTGAGTGACTCGGAGTGTTAAAACACCATTAAATTGATTCGTTTCCATATTTCATACTCTTTTAATCGTTATCTTTGCAACTTATAAAAGAATGCAAAGATTTCTTAATTGGCGAAAGATGAGAATGAAAATAGAGCGAGATAATTATACGTTTCTTACTCAGGGGCCTATTCATCGGGTAATCGGCACGATGGCAGTGCCTACCATTATCAGTATGCTTGTCATCAGTTTGTATAACGTGGCAGATACTTTCTTCGTGGGAAAGATCGATACCCAGTCTACGGCTGCTGTGGGAATCGTCTTCTCTGTGATGTTTTTCATTCAGGCTTTCAGTTTCTTTTTCGGTAACGGATCAGGCAATTACATCTCCCGCGAATTAGGAGCGAAGCGTCATCGGAATGCCGAAGTGATGGCCGCCACAGCTTTCTTTTATGCTCTTTTGACGGGAATCGTGATCTTGGTTGTGGGTGAAGCGCTGCTGTCTCCGTTGTCGGTGATGCTCGGAAGTACGCCGACCATTCTTCCTTATACTGAGAAATATATGGGAATTGTATTGTTTGGTGCACCGTTTGTGACGAGTTCGCTTACGCTTAATAATCAGATGCGATTCCAGGGAAATGCCAATTATGCAATGCGTGGTATTGTAGCGGGAGCCATTCTCAATGTAGTACTCGATCCGGTGTTTATCTTTGGTTTCGGAATGGG
The DNA here is from genome assembly GCF_000613725.1 of Hoylesella pleuritidis JCM 14110. GTDB lineage: Bacteria > Bacteroidota > Bacteroidia > Bacteroidales > Bacteroidaceae > Prevotella > Prevotella pleuritidis. The sequence goes on along the minus strand of NZ_BAJN01000007.1, from coordinate 74,840 downwards.
TGTGAGTGGGGCCGCACTTGCTACTGTAATCGGACAGATTTCGAGCTTTTTGATCTTGCTTCGGATGACGCATCGCGGCGGAAGTATTCGTATCCGGTGGTGCAACTTTTCGTGGTCGCCGATCTATCTACGCGAGATTATAGCCGGAGGAACACCCTCTCTGTTGCGCCAGGGTCTGACATCGTTAGCTACGGTGATGCTCAATGTTGGGGCAGGTGTCTACGGTGACGCAGCCATTGCAGCAATGTCGATTGTCAGTAGATTTACAATGATGGTGATGGCGACGGTTATCGGCTTTGGACAAGGCTTCCAGCCGTTTTGCGGTTTTTGCTATGGTGCACAGCTCTATGCACGTGTCAGAGAGGGATTTTGGTTCAGCGTGAAGTTCAGCACAATATTTCTTGCGGCGTGTTCGGTATTGAGCTGGATTTTCTCTGACGGCATTATTGATCTCTTCCGGCGTGATTCCGATGTGATTGATATCGGTTGCGATGCCCTGCGTTGGCAGCTCTCGACGCTGCCTTTATGCGGACTGATTATGCTGGGTAATATGCTTCTGCAAACCATTCGTAAACCGTGGCGGGCCAACTTGCTTGCAGCGGCGCGCAGCGGACTGTTTTTCATTCCTTTTGTCATCATCTTTCCTCGTTTCTTCGGCCTCGCTGGTGTGGAGATGTCGCAGCCGATGAGCGACATCTGTGCCACGATTCTCACGCTGCCTATTGTGTTGTCGGTGTTCAGAGAGATGACAAATGAGGAGCGGAAAAAGAAAACTCCCTTGACCGATTGTGAGCAAGGGAAGAATAAATGACTTATTCTGCGAAAAGAGTTTGCATTGAATTCACGTTAAATAAGTATTATTTTTCGATGAAAAGGCATGAATATTTCGCTTTTTTATTTATTTTTGTAATAATCGAAAGGTGTGAACAATGGAAAAAAAGACAATACCTGTTGTAGGAATGGCGTGCGCTTCGTGTTCTGCCAATGTGGAACGGAAACTCAGGTCGCTGCCAGGCGTGGATTCGGCAGCTGTTAGCTTGCCTGGACGTAGCGCTTTGGTAGAATATGATCCGGCCCGAATCTCACTCGAAAAGATGAAGAGTGAGATCAACGGAATAGGTTATGATCTTGTGATTGAGACTGACCGGTCGGTTGTGGAGATTGAATGCCGCGAGTATCGCCAACTTTTCCGTAAGACAATGTTGTCTTGGTTGTTTGCTACGTTGTGTGTGTCGATCTCGATGGGATGGCTCGACGTTGGTTCGAAAGATGTGGCTAACCAAGTCGTTCTGCTCATTGCGCTGGCCAATCTGCTGTATTGTGGGCGAGAGTTTTATGTCGTTGCTTGGCGACAACTGCGTCACGGGGCAGTTAATATGGATACGCTCGTAGCGCTGTCTACGGGTATTGCTTTCGTGTTCAGCACATTCAACACATTCTTGGGGGCATCGGTTTGGGGTAATCGGGACATTGAGTGGCACACGTATTTCGATGCTTCGGTAATGATCATTACCTTCGTGCTCACGGGAAGACTACTTGAAGAGAAAGCCAAAAACGGTACGGCGAGTAGCATTCGGCAGCTGATGGGACTATCGCCGAAGACGGCCCATATCGTCAGCGGCAATGAAACGGAAGAAATTCCGTTGTCGACCATCGCCTTGGGAGATTTGCTTGAAGTGCGGGCTGGCGAAAAAGTTCCGGTAGATGGCACCGTAACTTGGGCCGAAAGTTTTATGCTTGCCGACGGAGCTTATGTGGATGAAAGTATGATAACGGGCGAGCCTACGCCTGCATTGAAGCAGAGCGGATCGCAGGTGCTGGCCGGAACAATCGTTTCGCAAGGTAAATTTCGTTTCCGTGCCAAGCAGATCGGAGAGAATACGGCGTTGGCCCATATCATCAGGATGGTACAAGAGGCCCAAGGATCGAAAGCTCCCGTGCAGCGAGTTGTAGATCGAGTGGCGTTCGTCTTTGTGCCCACAGTGGCTGGTATAGCTCTGCTCACGTTTTTGTTGTGGTGGATCTTCGGTGGCAGTGTAGCTCTTCCGCAAGCCGTTCTGTCGGCTGTTGCAGTATTGGTCATCGCTTGTCCTTGTGCAATGGGGCTGGCCACGCCTACGGCTTTGATGGTGGGTATCGGTAAGGCGGCGCAGAATAATATTCTGATTAAAGACGCAACGGCCCTTGAAAGTCTGCGAGCGATTAATGCAATGGTCATCGATAAAACGGGAACGCTCACCATTCCCAACCGGAATATTGATTTTACAAAAGCCGATGATTTGCCATTTGAAGTACGTGAGATACTCAAACCCAATGCTCGTGAGGCGATGGCCGATCTGCAATCACACGGCGTGGAAGTATATATGATGAGTGGCGATAAAGAGGAAGCAGCTCGTTACTGGGCCGAGAAAGCCGGAATTAGGTATTATCAGAGCAAAGTTTTGCCACAGGATAAAGAAAATCTAGTGCGTCGTTTGCAGCAGTCGGGTAAACGAGTAGCGATGGTCGGTGACGGCATCAACGACACCCAAGCCCTGGCTTTGGCCGATGTGAGTATTGCGATGGGGCGGGGCACCGATGTGGCAATGGATGTGGCGCAGGTGACGTTGATGAGCGACGACCTCCGTAAGATTCCATTGGCCATTCGATTGAGCCGAAAGACAGTGCGGATGATTTACGAAAACCTTTTCTGGGCGTTCGTTTACAATATTGTTTGTATTCCACTGGCTGCCGGAGTATTATATATTTTCGGTATCAATTTCCAAATAACGCCGATGTGGGCAAGTGCATTAATGGCCTTTTCCAGCGTCAGCGTGGTACTCAACAGTCTGCGACTGAAATTAACTCGGTGACGGAGTCGTCTGAAATAAATAAGTATTACCTTTGCAGAATAATATTCTATCTTTTTGAATTGATATGAGAAGACAACTGTTTCTATTCTTGTTTCTGTTTGTTGCGACAGTTCTTTATGCACAAAAGCTTCTTGTAGGAACTTATAATATCCGCTATGATAACCCTGGCGACGTACAGGCAGGTAACGGATGGGTGCGTCGATGTCCTGTTATCTGTGATATGATCAACTTTGAACAGCCTGATATTTTCGGAACACAAGAAGCGTTGATACACCAATTGCGTGATATGACGCGCTTGCTCCAAGGGTATGCCTATATCGGCATAGGGCGTGAAGACGGCAAAGAGGCAGGCGAACATTCTGCTATTTTTTACAAGAAAGATAATATCGAACTGCTTAACAGCGGAAACTTCTGGCTCAATGAGACACCCGACAAACCCAAATTAGGTTGGGATGCGGCTTGTATACGTATTTGTACTTGGGGTAAATTCAAAGATAAGCAGACGAAACGACAGTTTTATTTCTTCAATCTTCATATGGATCACGTAGGAGTCGTGGCCCGTAGAGAGGCGACAAAGCTTGTTATCAGAAAGATTCAAGAGATGGCAGGAAATCGGATTCCCGTCATTCTTACTGGTGATTTCAATGTTGATCAAACCGATGAGACTTATCGTATTCTCTCTGATTCAGGCATCCTTAAAGATGCATATATAAGTGCTGAACAGCGTTTTGCAGAGAACGGAACATTTAATGACTTCAAACCTGATTTGAAAACAGACAGTCGTATTGACCATATCTTTCTTTCGCCGAGGTTTAAAGTGCGGCATTATGGCATTCTTACCAATAGCTATTGGGCAGAGAGCACAGATAGACAGATGTTGCGCAGTAATCAGGCGCCGAAGGAAATCAAGTTCGGCAGGTTTATTCGCCGCATTCCGTCGGACCATTATCCCGTACTGGTAAAAATAGAATTTGCGCCGATGAAGAAGTAAGCTGATGGGATAGATTAAAGAAATTTTGTCAGAGATAGCAGCTATTTAGAGAAATATTATTATTCTATTATTAAGAGATTTTCTTTGCGGACAATATGAACGCGGTTTATTTTATTGAGAATTCGTATTATGTCATCAATCTTTTCCGATCGTTTGGCAACAAAATGTATTTTGTAATCTTTTGTTTGAGGAGACAAAAACTCAACAGACATATTGTAGGTTCGGCCTAAGTGTAACATAATCTCTTCCAAGGAAACGTTGTCGTAGTAGAAGAAACCGTCGCGCCAATATGTATAAGAATCGGTATCAACCTTAGAGACTTTCAAATTCCCATTATCGGTTAAAGCGCTTTGTTCTCCGGGTTTTATAATAATCGTCTTTCGAGTACTGCTTACTTTCACACTTCCTGAAACTAATGTTACATAGGGATAACATCCTTGGTAGGCACATATATTAAATTCGGTGCCAAGGACTGTAGTGGTGATGCCTTGTGCTTTAACTTTGAATGGGCGACTTGCATCGTGTGTCACCTCGAAATAGGCCTCTCCTATAAGTTCCACAGTCCGTTCGCTTCGTGAAAAATCAGTAGGAAATCTGAGGCGACTGTCAGGGTGTAAATACACTTTTGTACCATCAGTGAGCACAATCGTATAAACGTCTCCTTTCGGAACTGTCACGGTGAATACGTCGGCAATGTTGGAAGTGAGCGATGCTACATCTAAAGTTCTGTTATTCGTTTCTTTTCCCACTTTGACAGTCTGTATTGTTTTCCCGCTGATTGTAATGGGTTTGGCTGTTTTATCAGCCAGAAATGTTATTTGTGACTGGCCATAACCAGAAGGAAAGGTTCGGTTTTTGAAATGGAGTGTCAATACTATGATAATGATAGCCGCAGCAGATGCGACAGACAATCCTAATATGACTGCTCTCTTTCTGATGCGTGTATATAGGTGATGGTTACGAACGAATGCATCATAACGTGCTTGTACGTTTAAAGAAGTTCCGCTTTGGAACATTACTTTTTTAACAGAAAACAGATCTCTGTATATTTCGAGTAATTTAGGATTGGAGTCAATGTGTTCAATCTCTTCATCACTGATCTCGGAAATATTCTCGAACATTTCTATAGCTTTATTCTGAGTTTCCTCATCTGATAATGTATGACAGTCTTTCTTCATTTTCTCAATATATAAATACTACACATTACACTTTATAAGGTTACGGATTTAAGTCTTTTTTTGTATGTTTTCTCTGATGATGGCGATAGCTTTTGTCATATACTTTTTCACAAGACTCAGGCTGATTCCCATTTCTTTTGCAATTTCATAATATTTTTTCCTGTCTATGAAGCAAGCCCGCAGCACATCGCCGATAGGAGGTTGCATCGTTTCTACAACTTCGTTGATGAGCCGTTCTTTTTCCAGTCTTTCATTCAGATCATCACTGTTGGTGTAGGGAGCAGTCATTTTTTTGCAATATTCAATATATTGCCGATGCGTGTTGTTATGTCTAAGGCGATTAATGCTTTTGTTTCTCACGCAGGTATAGAGATATGCCTTAGCCGTCTCTTTCCTGATCGATGCAATGTTGCGCCACACGTCTTCATAAGCTTCGCTTACGATATCGTGGCATTCTTGTTCGTCGTTGATTATCTGCCGGGCAAAGCAATATAACTGCGTATAATATGTTTTGAATATTTGTTCGAAATCAATGTGTCCATCCATACACACTCTACTTTATGAAAGACAAAGATAAATAAAAAAGAAAAAAAGCCTTGTTCGTTTAAGATTTATTATCCATCCTCTTTTATACCTTCTACGAAGCGGCAATATTTATACGCCTATTCGGGATAAGAAAGTTGTTTTTCTGCCGGCGGATCAAACTTTTCCGTTTTTCGATTCTCAATCTGCGGAAACCGGTCGAAAAAATACTTTTTTTCTCTGTTTCCATCTGGAATTGTTCATAAATCTTTGTTTTTTCTAATTCCATCGGAAACAGTAAATAAATTTGAATGTTTTCACATTTCCAAATGGAAAGAAGAATTTTATTTTTGTTTATTTGCACTTCCCAATGGAAAGAGAGAATATATCTTATTTATTAACGCTTCCTTGTCGTCTTGAGAAGATTTCTTTTTCTTTATTTTCCGATGGATTGCACCGCTTTCTCACAAAAAGGTCTTCTCTTTCCATTTGCAGGTAAATGATAGAGTCGCTTTTCGGTTACTTTCTTATCCCGAATTGGCGTATTTATGATGTAGAATAAAGTCGTTATGAAGGTTGGGGAAATGAGGTTGAGTTGTATTCAGAGTTGAGGTTCTTTCTATTTGTGAGACTGCTTTATTAAAATTTGTTTTAAGGTCTGTATGACTTATGACGAGTTTTTTTATTCTCTCCGGAATGACGCGTATGTTATTGTTCGGATATATTTTTTATCGAACAGCAATAATTTTTTTGCATTTTCCGTAACTTTTTTTTTTGTTTGTATGTATCAAATATAGGAGGAAGATACCTCTGAATCTGTAATAATAACTCTAAAACCATCGTGCGTTATGAAAGTATTCCGCCTGACTCTCTTTTTGATATTGGGTCTGATCGTATTACCACTAAATGCTGCACAGGACGAGCTACTGACCATTACGTTCCATAACGAGCAGTTGCCATCGGTGTTCAAGCGTCTTGAAAAACTGACCGCCTATAAGTTTCTGTTTGCTTATGATGATGTTGCCGTTTATAAAGTAGACGGTCGTGTACAGAAAGCGTCGTTCAGACAGGTAATGGACTACGTTCTGAAAGAGACACCGTTAACATATGATATTGATGGACAAACGGTGAATGTGATTCGGAAAAAGGAATCACGGAAACAAGGTTCTACAAGGATTATTAAAGGATGTGTACTGTCAAAAGAAGACGGTGAACCTATTATTGGTGCAACGGTCAAAATCATAGGTACCAAGATAGGGGGTGTTACTGATATTGATGGTAATTACCGATTTGATGTGTCACCTGTGGGTCGGCAGTTGCAGGTGTCATATTTGGGTATGAAGACAGAGATCGTGGATGCATCATCCGACGGCAGAATTTTCCTAATATCCACGACCAAGTCGCTTGATAATGTTGTGGTGACGGGTATTTTCCGCAAGAGCCGTGAGAGTTTTACTGGTTCTGTGGCAACGATAAACAATGAACAACTGAAATCGTTCAAAGGGCGTGATATCATTTCTACGTTGAAAAATATCGATCCTACGTTCAACGTTTTGGAGAATAATAATTTCGGCGGAGACCTAATCATCTGGCTACGGTGCAGATCAGGGGAACATCGAGTTTACCGACCGTGGAAGATTTAAAGAATGAGACTCGTGTAGACTTGAACACACCACTGATTATTTTGGATGGCGTAGAAATATCACTGGCTCGTATGCGAGATTTGAATGACGAAGATATCAATTCTGTAACGATTCTTAAAGACGGTTCGGCTACAGCCATTTATGGCTCGCGTGGTGCTAATGGAGTCGTTGTCATCGAATCTAAGCGTCCGGAAATCGGCAGGCTGCGTTTGTCTTATAGGGGAGGTCTCAATCTCGAAACTCCTGATTTGACAGGCTACAATGTATTGAATGCTCGCGAGAAATTGCAATTGGAACTTGAAGCTGGTTTATACAATAGTGGATTTGCCAACGTGGATATGAGTTTGCGCGAAAGATACAATACAATGCTCGAAGAAGTAGAAAGAGGCGTAGATACTTATTGGTTGTCAAAACCGGTACAGATAGGGGCTGGACACCGACATAATTTTCGGATTGAAGGAGGTAATGCCGACGGTTTCAGATATGCAGTTTCTTTGCAATACAATGATGTGAAGGGAGTGATGAAAGGATCTCAACGTAAGACTTTCAATGGGGCCATTAATCTGGTGTATGAACACAAGAATCTCTTGTTCACCAATAATTTAGAAATAGGAAATACGGTAGCTGACGAGTCGCCTTATGGTTCTTTCAGGAATTATGTCTATTTGAATCCTTATTGGACAGAGCGAGATAAGTTTGGTAAAATGCGCCGGGAGTTCGAGTCTAAAAATGAAAACTTCTTCAATCCTGCTCCTGAGAATCCGATGTATAATGCGACTCTCGATGTAGTAAATAGGCAGAGGAATACGGTCATTTTTAATAATTTCAATCTTGAATGGCGTCCGTGGGAGGATTTTGTCATTCGGTCTCGGTTCGGTATCTCTAAACGATTCAATTCGAGGGATGTTTTCAAACCTGCCGGTCATACAGATTTTAAGGACTATTCAGAGGATAAGATATTCAGGAAAGGACAGTACCGGTATTCCACAGGAAGTGATTTGAGTTATGATTTGGATATTACGTTGAACTATTCACATCGATTCGGAGATAAGCACACATTATTTGCCGGACTCAACTATAATTTGGCACAACAGCAATCGGAATTATACACGTTCGTGATGGAAGGTTTTCCACAATCGAAATTCAAACAGTTGTCAATGGCTCTCCAATATGAAGAGAAAGGGAAGCCTGTCGGTACGGATTTACTCAATCGTCGTATCGGTTTGACAGGCAATGTGAATTATATTTACGATAACCGCTATTTTGCCGACTTGGCCTATCGCTTAGATGGTGCCTCGCAGTTCGGTAAGAACAAACGTTTTGCTCCGTTTTATTCTTTTGGTTTAGGATGGAATATTAATCGTGAGAAATTCCTGCGTAATTTAGTCTGGCTTGATCGTTTGAAAGTACGAGGTTCATATGCTGTGACGGGAGCTGTGAATTTTAATCCTTATCAAGCTTTGTCGACTTATCAATATTATATGGATGACAGATACCGCTATTGGTTCGGTACGCATCTGATGGGTATTGCAAACAAAGATTTGGAATGGCAGCGTACTTACAAGTGGAATTTGGGTTTCGAGGCTGGTGTTTTTGACGGTAAGTTCAAGCTTACGGCCGATATTTACCGCAATACGACCGATAATCTTTTGTCGGAAATGAATCTCCCGTTGGCAAATGGTTTCCCAAGTTACACGGCTAATGTAGGGAAGGTGCGTAATCAGGGATTCGAACTATCGGCAATGGCTTATCTGTTGCGCGGGAAGAATGTCAATTGGACCTTGTCACTCAGTATGATACACGAGACGAACCGTATCCTCCGCATCTCCGATGCGTTGAAAGAAGCCAATAAAGAATTGGAGATGCGAGGCGGATCGAATCCTAATTTCTTATATCGCGAGGGCGAGGCCTTACGCACTATCTATGTCGTTCCGTCATATGGTATCGACCCCAGTACCGGAAAAGAACTCTATCGCGACCGTTTCGGAAATGCCACATATAAATGGAATGCGGCTGATCGTGTGGCGTGTGGCGTGGAAGACCCGAAGTTGCGAGGTAATATCAATACGATGTTCAATTATAAGAGTTTGACGCTCACTCTGTCGTTTGGTTACCGAATGGGAGGCGATATTTATAACTCTACGCTTGTAGATCGTGTGGAAAATGCCGATTTACGTTATAATGTTGATAGGCGTGTTTATGAAGGACGCTGGAAACGCCCCGGCGATCATACTTTCTTTAAGGATATTCGTGATCGAAGCCAGACACAGATGTCATCGAGATTCGTTCAGCGCGAGAATCTGTTAGAGTGCCAGAATATGCAACTCAGATACGATTTCCCTCGGAAATGGATCTCTCGATTGGATATTCGGAATATGTCCGTATCTTTTAGTACGGATAATCTCTTTCGGATATCCTCTGTCAAACAGGAGCGTGGTTTGATGTATCCATTCTCCCATCGTTATTCTTTCTCTCTTTCAGTCGTATTTTAATATTTCAGAATTTATGAAAAAGGCCATTTATAATATTGTTATCTGCGCTTGCACTATTTTGCTGTGCTCTTGTGACAATTGGTTGGATGTGAAACCTTCCAGTAATGAAGAAGAAAGCGAAGTGTATACTACCGAGACAGGATTCGAAAATGCGCTTACCGGTATCTATATTAATATGAAGTCGAAACAGCTCTACGGAGAGCGACTGACAATGGGAATGTTAGAGTATATGGCCCAACATTGGGTTGCTAACAGTACCGAAATTACAGGATTTTACAGCAATTATGACTATGAAAATGCTGCGGTAGAGGTGTCTGTCAAAGAGGTCTATGCTGGATTGTATAATGTGATATTGAATGCCAATAATCTACTCCGTTTCGTGGATAATGGTGTATTGCAGGGTGACAAGCGCAATTTGATTAAAGGTGAGGCGTTGGGTTTACGGGCATTCTGTCACTTTGACCTTCTGCGACTTTTCGGTCCTATTCCCGGTATGCAAGATGGGAAAAAGATGTTGACTTATGCGAGAGTTGTGTCCAAAGAAAATCTCCTTGTCAGTAATTGGGATGAATATATTACATTGTTAAAGCAGGATTTAGACGAAGCTGAAGCTCTTCTGAAAGGGATAGATACTAAGAGCCACCACGACAATTTTTTCAACTACCGACAAAATCGGATGAATTATTGGGCAGTGCTTGCACTTAAAGCGCGGTTTTATCTGTGGATACAAGATTATACGAAAGCTAAGCAATATGCTTTACAGGTCATTAATGGACATTGGCGTTCGCTCTGTCAGAAAGATGATATTGTTCAAAGTAAAGATTATATTGCAAGTAAGGAACATCTGTTTTCACTGCATGTCTATAATTTGAAAGAATTGACAGAGCTTTTTATCTATCGTTCTGCCGGTGTTTATATGCCTGAGCGTTATGTTAAGAAAGAGCTGTTTGCCTCGGATGTCACCGATGTAAGGATCAATACGCTGTGGAAGCAAGTGACAGAAACTTCGCGCACCCGGTTTGTTCTGATGAAATACAAACAAGACGATGATATACTGAAATCTTCTGCTGAACAGATTCCGTTGATTCGCTTATACGAGATGTATTTGATAGCTATCGAGTGTAGTGATGCACCTGATGAGTACAAACCTTGGGTAAATGAATTGCTGAAAGCCCGGAATGTGTCGCAACAAGTGAATGTCGAGACACAGGAAGGCAAGAAGGCTTTTGTTGCGACTGAATATAATAAAGAGTTTTATGGTGAGGGACAGCAGTTCTTCCAATATAAGCGTCGGGGAGACCGGAATATCTTATGGACGAATAAGGAAGGGACAAAAAGCGTATATGTCTTGCCTATACCCAAAACAGAAATCAAATACCAGTAAACAAAGGAGGTTGAGTATGAAAAGAATAGATTTATCGGCAATACTGTTCTTGCCGTTGTCGATTTTACTAAGCTGTTCGACAGATCTTGATTCATATAACGGCGACAATATGATTCGTTTTGTAGACAATGCCGACGACGTATATACGTTTGCCTATTATTCGAATGAGAAACGGGCAGATACGCTTAAAATCAAATTGATGACGATCGGTGAGGTCACGAATCATCCACGCACTGTACATTATGAGCAGGTAAAGAAAAAATGGAAATATAAATACGCAGAGGATGATGCCAATAAGATCATCGATTCGTCGTATGTTGATATGGATTATCCTGCAGAGCAGGGAAAACATTTCGAGATTCTTGACGCACACGACGGGACATTGACCGTTCCTGCCAATGCCAATGGTATTACGGTGCGCGTGATTGTCAAACGGGAAGATACTGATTTACAGAAAAATGCTCGCGAGCTGTATCTGCGTTTGCTGCCTAACGGCGATTTCACGATTCCCTCACCGCGATATGGGTTGAAAAAGATCACGCTGTCTGACAAGTTGGAGAAGCCGCGCTTGTGGTCGAACAAGAATTACTTCTGTAATCTTTACCTCGGTGATTGGTCTGAGGTAAAGCATCGCTTTATGATCAATGTGACCGGACGGAAATGGGATGATGAGTTCATTAAGCATTATATCCGCGAATCGAACGACAGACCCCTCCGAGACTATTTCCTGACCAAAATCAAAAAAGCCTTGAATGCCTATAATGCAGATCCCAAGAATAATCCGCCGCTCAAAGATGAGAATGGAAAGAATGTAGTGTTCCCCTAATGATTAAAAACTGTAACGATGAAACGAATAATTTATTTCTTCTTGATACTGCCGCTGTTGGCCGCCTGTTTTGAAGACAAAGGCAGCTACGATTATACCGACCCTCGCTCGATCGAGATCAGTGGAATAGACAGTGTTTATATCTGCAACCTCTCTGAAATGCTTGACATCACGCCCCGCCTTTCAGAGAATATCACGGATGCCGAGTACGATTATATGTGGATGTGTTATGATAAAGATAATCTGCGGAAGAAGATTGATACGCTGTCTACCCAGAAACACTTGTCGTATAAGATGAATCTCCCGCTCTCATCCTATCGATTGATTTTTGCCTGCCGACATAAACAGACGCGAGTAACGAAGTATACTTATAGCAGTCTCGTCGTACAATCGAGCTTTTCACGTGGCTGGTATGTCTTGAAAGAGATCGACGGCTCCACTGATCTCGATCTTTTTATCGGTAGTAAAAAGACGGCGAATGTTTTGGCCAATGTCACCGGTCAGCCGCTCAGCGGTACGCCGCGATACCTGGGCTTTACCAAATATACCTGGCTGAATCAGGAAACGGGCGAACTGTCCGACCACAATAAGTGCTTTACCGTATTGACGAGCAAAGACCTGTCTGTTATCCGAATCTCAGATATGAAGCGGTTGGCCGGATTCAAGGATCTGTTCTTCGAGACTGCGCCCAACTGCAACCCCAGTTTGTGGTTCTCAGGATCTGAGGAGAACGGCTTCGTTAACGACGGTGCTCTGTATACCTATACCGAGCGTAACGGCGAACTGGGACTCTCTAAGTTTGCCTATCCTAAGGACGGCGGAAATGCTATCAGCAGTGTCTTTACCAAGAATGCCACGATGTCGCCGTTGCTCTTCGATTTGAAACTCGGCCGATTCTGTACATCGTTTAAAACACCCGATAATGTCATTATTCTCAAAGACGAAGCAAACTCTCTCTACAAGAACGATTTCGTCGGTTACGAGCCTGTTTATTTCGGATTCTTGGACGAGGGAATGTGGGAAGGCGGAAAGATATATGCTGTGCTTAGAAAACAAGCCGACAGGTCGCACGTCATTGTATATATCGACGGTAAGAGTCTCGTATATTATGAGCCGTCATTCCTAACTAACGGCATCACCAAAATCGCCCGATTAGATGCCGCATTGATGATGAACAAAGCAAACTGTTTTGCTCAGAATCGCAAGTTCGAGATGATGTATTTCGGTGTAAATGATAAGCTCTATTGCTACGACCTGGCCAACGCACTGGAATATGAGGTGAAGCGTGAAGACGGACAGCCGGCCATTCCTGTTGGCGAGCATATCACGATGATGAAACACGTGGTGTTCGACTATCAGGACTACCAAGACCCCAATGTCAAGGAGAATGTCGATCGCTTAGCCATTGTTACGAACAAGGGTAATACTTATAAACTTTATCTGTTTGAGACTGTTGCCAACAAGGTGAAAAATGCGCCCATCGTTTATGAAGGAACGGGCAATCCCAAGCAGATTCTCTATATGAGTCCCTATTTTGGAGATGTTTTCGTTTGCTATTGAAATATCAGCATTTACGGCATCGGAACAGCGGTGTTTATCGCTGTTCCGTAGCGGTAATTGTCGTAACTCCGTTGCTCTGATTGCCGTAACCCCGTAGCGATTTCGGCAGTTATTCCGAAGAGGGCCTTCGTCTAACTTACATTAAATACGAACATATGAAACGAAACACCATTTTGTTGGTTATTTTATCTTTCTTGGGCGTAACGAATCTTGCTGCCCAATCTTTTGCACAGATTCTGTGCCGGGTGGAAGGCGAGAATCTTCCGCGGCAGGTGAGCCTTGTCACGGCAGATCGTGGACGACCTGCCAATTATGCCGTTACAACAGTTTCGCCCGGTGGAACATTCGGCTTCGTTACCGATCCGTTGCCGCCGCAGTTTTTCTATCTGTACGACGGAAGCCGCTATTTCAGAATCTTCTTGCACGCGGGAAATACCGTAAAGGTTGGCTGGCGTGCCGGCAAATTCTCGTTCTCTGATCCGGGAAATCCCGAGAATGAGGTCTTGCAGCGCTGGAATCGCATCGAGAGTCGTTTACCGCAGGGGAAGACGCAAGATTATGCCGCCTTTTTTGCTGTTTTCGATTCGGTAAAGACGGAGGCAGATCTGTTGATCGGTCAGCTGCAAAAGACGAATAACCCTTTTGCTGCACAGATCAAGAGCATTATCCAAACGGATCTGTTCTATCGCTTCGTTACTTATATCAGCAAAAATCAGCAGGTATATGACTCGGACGAACAAAAGTCGACTTACTTCCAAATGATAATGCCCCGTTTCCCCGAAACAACGGGTCGACTGCTCTTGCAGCCTTATGGTATTGCACTGATGAAAGCCTATTTTGATTATAAGCAGACGTATGTTTACAGACAGCAATCCTTCACGCTTGAGCAGCAATTAGGAGAAATCGATAACAAAGCCCTTCGCGAGGAATACATTCTGAGTCGGGTGCCCAACACCGACTATGCCGACTATCGTAAGTTTGAGGACACGTATCTGCCTCATCTGTCGGCTGATAATCGCGGCAGATTACGCAACGATGTGCCGCGTCCGTTGTCTGAACTGGTGCCCGGGAGTCCTGCGCCCAATCTGATTTATCCCGATTCTGTCGGCCGGCTGCGCTCGCTGTCTGAGTTTCGCGGCAAGTATGTCTACGTAGACATTTGGGCTACGTGGTGTGCTCCGTGCAAGGCTGAGATTCCGCACCTCAAGCAACTTGAAAAGAGATTCGCCGACAATAATATCGTTTTTGTCAGTATCTCGATTGATAAGAACAACGCGGTCTGGAAGCGATTTGTCAAAGACAGGCGATTAGGAGGCGTACAATTGTGGGCCGGTGATTGGACCGCGTTGCCCAAAGAGATGGATTTAGGCTCTGTTCCTCGTTTTCTGTTGATAGATCCCGACGGTAACTGGGTGGCCCCCAATGCAGCCCGCCCCTCTGATGCACGATTGGCTGAAATGTTGACGAGCTTATCGAAAAAGAAATGAAACGAGCGTTTTTCCTGCAAATCTTTCTGTTACTCATTTTCGTGAGTAACGGTGCAACAACCGATAAAAATATCGAGTTTCACGAGTTTGAGTATTGGAACAAATTGTTGGGTTACGATTTGTCTTCCGATGGCAACTGGGCCTTTTGGAGATTGCAGTATGGAGATAATGTCGACTCGCTGTTTATTCGGAGTACGAAAGGAACGAAAATTTATAAGTATGCGTCGGCATCGATACCCGAATTCTCCAAAGACGGAAAGTGGATTGCTTTCTCTGTTCCTGTGCCGCAGACATCGGGAGAGAGTACACTTTCTTATCAGATTAAGCTCGTCGAACTTGCTACCGGATGCGAGAAGGTTTTTACGGGGATAGAGCGTTTCTCTTTCTCACCTAACGGCAGATTCATTGTGCTCTCATCGAGTGGGAGCCAGGCATTGAGCATCACGTTGCGCGAGCTTGCTTCCGGACGAAGTAAATCGTTTGTCGGAATCGGTGAATACGCGTTCAGTCCTGATGACAGATACTTAGTTTATGCAATGGATGCACCCGAATCTGATCGCCTGTCGCAGATAGAGATTGCTGACCTGACAGATTTCCGGACAACCTTTCCCGACATTCCGAAAGGTCGATATACGAAGCTCAAATGGACGCCGTATGGTATCCTCTTGATGAAGTCGAAACCGGAGGCAGACGTTGTTATCTGGGAACCTGTCCGAAAACGATTGAAAGTGTTGTCCGAAACGATAAAACAGCTGTTGCCGCCAGAAATGGAGATCAGTCTCGGATATACGCCTGTATGGTCGTCAGATGGGAAAGTTCTGTTCTTTGGTCTTTCCCGTAAGCGGGGAACAATGACCGAAGCTGAAAACAAAGTAGAAATATGGCATTGGAAAGATCAGGAGATAATGTCCCGACAGAAAGATCGATATTACGAGAATATTGCTCAAAGTCGGTTGTGTGCGTGGAGACCTGCCGAAAATGAATGGATGCTGATAGAAGATTCGACGATGACGGGTATACTCGCAGCGTCTGCTGATGGAACTTACGTTCTCTGTTCCGATGACAGGAAATATCGGCCGCATTTCCGTGAGCCGGTACGCGATGTCTTTCTCAAAAATACTCGTACGGGAGCTATTCGGCCGATATTAGACAGTACCGTATTGTATCCTCGGTTCTCTGTCGGAGGTAAGTATGTTTATTATTTCCGGGACAGTTTGTGGAGGATAACGGATGTTGCCACAGGACAGACGGTAAGCGTTTCCTTAGGAGCAAACAGACCGCTTGCCGATAAAACATACGACGGAGCCAGTGATGCCGTTCCTTCGTGGGGAAGTTTGGGGATTGTCAATGGCGACAGGGAATTTCTGTTTTATGATGAATACGATATTTGGAGTGTTACGCTTCCTGCGTTGAAATATAAACGACTAACTCATGGTAGGGAGGCCGGAATTCGGTTTAGGAAGATGGGCAAAGAATCATTCGTATGGAATGGCAGTCAGTTGTTGATCGGAAAGAGTGACAGTGGAGAAATCGGCATTTACAGATATTCGACTAACGGAAGCCATATTCGCCTGCTTTACGGTCGGAATATGTATTCTCGTTTGATTTGGGACGTTAAGAAGAAAAGCTGTCTTTTTGCACAAGAAGACAATACTGCCCCGCCGATTCTTTATTATGCATCGGACAATTGCAAGGTGAAACGTGTTTTAGCAACGACGTTTAAGAATTGTAATCAACCCAAAATAGAGAAAAGTGTGTTGGTCTCTTATACCGATAACCGTGGGAATAAGTTGCAGGGGGCGCTGTTCTTTCCTGCGAATTATCAGCCCGGGCGCAAATATCCGATGGTGGTGAAACTTTACGAGAAACTGTCGCAACAACTTGACTGTTTTGTCTATCCGTCTTCACGCGATGCCTATAACTCGATGAATTATATATTGCAGGGCTATTTTGTCTTCTTACCGGACGTTACTTATGAGAGAAACTATCCCGGCGAATCGGCTGTTGCTTGTGTGACCAACGCTGTCAGAAGTGTAGAATCCCTCTGTCGGGATATAGACCCTACGCGTATCGGAATCATCGGGCACAGTTGGGGAGCCTACCAAGCCGTTTATTTAGCAGCCCGTACGTCCTTATTTGCTGCTTGCATCGCCGGAGCGCCGCTGACGAATATGATTAGTATGTACAACAGTGTGTATTGGGAAAATGGTAAGTCTAATCAAGAACTTTTTGAGACGGGACAGGCTCGTCTGCGCCAACCGTGGTGGGAGATTCCCGAACATTACCGTCAGAATTCTCCTGTCTTTTTTGCCGACAAAATCAATCGACCGTTGTTGATGTCTTTTGGAATGGAAGATAGGGCCGTGGATTGGCGTCAAGGACTCGAATTATATCTCACGATGCGAAGGCTCCGCAAGCCTTGTATTCTGCTGGCCTATCCTAATGAGGGACATACTATCGGAGAGATTGATAATGAAAAGGATCAGACAAGGAGATTTATACAGTTTTTCTCAACTTATCTGAAAGGAGAAACAGCACCTTCGTGGATCGAGAATGGATGCCCGTATATGGAGAAACGGGTTGTATCGCTGAAAGAAACGGAGAAGAGTCTATCAGGCGGCAAATAATATTTTAATGTTTGACTTTTTCTTCTCTTTGTTAGCTGTTGAAGAATAAAATACGTTGAAATCTGAAAGAAAAAGAGCAAAATAAACAGCAAAGTCGTTAATCTTGTATGCTGTTCGTTTTGCTCTGTTGTTTTTATGGCTCTGTTTGTGTTAAATAAGAAGTCGTATAAAGCTGCCCGGCAAGTCGTATAGTGCTGCCCCACTACTATGGGACTTCTTATCAATAGATATGGGGAGGGGCTGTGTTCAGATTCACGCAATATGTTTTAAGGTTTAGTTATCAGTAAATCATCGATTTACGAAGATGCTTCAAAATGCTTGTTGCCAATAATATTATGAAGCAGAATTATTCGTTGTTAAAAATATCTGAAAATTTACCTATTTTTGAGTATTGCTCATTTTGTTGAGAATTTAGACCTTTGCACCGAAAAAAGTTTACAGATTTAATTTACTTGTGACCTTTTTATAGAGTTAGGAGTGAATGTTTTTATAATTATAATAATATGGATTTATGTTTATAATGAGTTTGCAATCGGAAGGTGTCTTATGGAATAGACACTTACGACTGAAAGAGTATTTACTGATCTTGTTATTGATGTTTATTCACATCTTTCCGATGTCGGCAACAATTAGCAATGATCATCTTACGATAAATAAAGATGATGGAATGCAAGTCACCTTTCTTGTTCTCAGTGAACGTTCGCAAGAGCCTATTGTCGGGGCGATTGTTCGCTGTGATGGTGCTGTCAATCCGGCTGTTACGGATACTGACGGCAAATGCGTCATTCGATTTAAAAGCGTGGTGAACAGGGTTAAGGTGGATGTTTCTTATATCGGGTATAAAAAGATGTCAAGAAGTTTGCCGATAATCTCGGGTAAGATAGTGACTTTACAGATGCGCGATGATACCAAAACGTTAGGGGATGTTGTTGTGACGGCACAGAAACATCACACAACGGTATTACAACAGTCTGCAATGATCAGTTCCGACGTACTTGAGAAAGGTGGCGCTACATCGCTCGCCAAAATGTTGGAGACGGTACCGGGGGTCAGCTCCATCAGTACGGGTAACACGATTGCAAAACCCGTTATACAGGGTATGCACAGCAGCAGAATTTTGTTGATGAATAATGGTGTGCGTTTAGAAAGTCAGAGCTGGGGAGCCGACCACGCACCGGAGTTGGATTATACTGGGTCGAGTATGGTGGAAGTCGTGAAAGGTGCTGAGTGCATCCGTTACGGTTTCGGTGCAATGGGAGGTGTCGTTTTGCTGAATGACGCTCCGTTGCCTTACGGACCCAAGAAAGTGAAAGTAAACGGCAGTGTGAATATGGGCTATGATACTAATGCACGCGGTGGAAGCGGTAGCGGTAGTATTGAAGCAGGATATAAGCAGTTCGGGCTACGGCTGCACGGTATGTACACCAAAGGTGGCGATTATCGTACAGCCGAATATTTGCTCAATAATACAGGTTATAACACGATTAGTCTGTCTGCAATGGGAGGTTGGCAGGGTAAGAAGATTACGGCTACACTCTTTACCAGTTTGTATTACCAGCGTAGCGGTATCTATTATGCCAGCAAGATTTCCGATTTAGACCAGTTGATTAAACGTTTTGAGTATGGTCGGCCAGATCCTGATACGTTCTTCCCTTTTTCGTATACAATCAAACCGCCGTTTCAGCAGTCACAACACGTAACGCTGAAAGGCGAGGTAAAATGGGATATCAACGAGAATCATAAGCTCGATATAACGGTATCGTTTCAGGAGAACCTGCGACAGGAATTTGAGAATCGTAAGAAGACGCAGTGGAGTTGGATACCCGTGCAGGACTTGATATTGAAAACATATAAGTTCGATGCGTTGTGGCACGCCAAATGGAAATTATGGAATATGTCTACGGATGCCGGCATATCCAACACTTATCAAACCAACTATAACTATCCTGGAACGAAACAGCCAGCTTTCGTGCCCAACTTTGCGGCGCTGTCTATGGGCGGTTACTTCCTGCATAAGGCACAGTTCGGCAAGCTGCAATGCGCACTGGGAATGCGCTACGATTTCCGAGTGATGTCGGTCAATGGTTATACCAGTTTGAGCAATTATACCTATTACGACGACTTCAAGCTGTATAGCAATTTCACTTCCAGTTTTGCCGCGCACTATCAGTTTAACGATAACTGGGATATGCGTGCCAATATCGGATGGTCGTGGCGTCCGCCCGATATTAACGAGCTGTATGCCATTGGTTTGCAAGACGGCTCTTATTGGGTGGTAGGCAACAGACATCTGGCAAGCGAACGAGGCTATAAGTCGGTGATTGGTGCCAGATACCGCAACACATGGCTGTCCATAGAGCCGAGTGCATTCTTCCAACGTATCAACAGCTATATTTA
This sequence comes from Hoylesella pleuritidis JCM 14110, assembly GCF_000613725.1. Taxonomy (GTDB): domain Bacteria; phylum Bacteroidota; class Bacteroidia; order Bacteroidales; family Bacteroidaceae; genus Prevotella; species Prevotella pleuritidis. The sequence continues at coordinate 54,881 of NZ_BAJN01000007.1, read as the reverse complement.
CGACCATATTGGTACGGGTAAGGACAGGTTCCATAATCATCCCAGTGGCAAGTATCCTAAGTTTATCTACGATCAGGATGACGTGAAGCTCTATGGTGGTGATATCGAAGCTACGGTTACGCCCATCAAAGGACTTACCTTTGTGGGTAAGGGCGAATGGATGTTTGCTCGCAATATCACGCGCAACGACTGGCTGCCCTTTATGCCCTCAGATAGGTATGGACTGTCGGGTACTTACAACCTGTCGTTCAAGCAGGACAAGAAATACGCTGCTTCGGTTTCACTATCGAGCATTTATGTCACCAAGCAGACACGTTTCGATCCGGATAAAGATCTCGTGCCCGACTCTCCCGATCCTTATTTCCTGCTCAATGGTACGGCAGAATTCAGCATCAAGTTGCCGCAGCATAGAGAGGTGAAGTTTATGATAGTCGGTGAGAATATTCTTAACGCTTTATATAAAGAGTATACCGACCGTTTCAGGTACTATGCCCACGAACGAGGTGCGAACTATTCTGTCAGAACATTATTTAAATTCTAAACACACAGAAAAATGAAATCGATATATACCAAATTTATAGGACTCATTTCCTGTGCAGCGATGTTGTTTTCAAGCTGTACGAATGATCAGGTAGACGACTTTTTCAAAAAGTTCATTAAGGCTCCGGCTTCTTCTATTGAGCGTGACGTGAAAGGGCACGATCAGATTTATGCCGTTCATGCCATTTTGAGGATGGGATATAAGGGCGGACTTATTGGTGTAGGTCCTAACGGAACGGATTCGGTTCTGGCCTACAACACCTACCACGTAATAGGCGACACCACTTCCATCCCCATTATGCAGGAAATAGACATAGCCAAAGACGATGACGGACAAATGACGGTAACAACGGAGCGCGATCATTTCGATGTGGTGGCATCTGATGACATCTATTACGGCTTAGAATTGAAGTATTACGATCAGAACGGAATGCTTATCAACCATCAGTTCTCGGGCTATCCTTTTATGAAAGACAAAGATGGGGTAAACGTTCCTGATGAGAACAACTCTACGCTTTTGGTGCACCAGCATTTCTTCGGCATCGGCAACTCATCGCTTAATAAAGAAGCAAAAGATACGGGTAGTGGGCAGAAGAGTATGCAGTTGGCTTATCCGCGCTCATTGGATGAGAGGCCTACTTATTATGATAGGTACACGTTCAGAGAGAAAGGTGGAAGCCCTGAACCGGCAACGAAATTCTCGGCATCCAATATCTTTGCTCCCGAAGGCTTTACCTTGGGGCAGAACAAGGTGGTTTACGATACGGAACTGGCCTGGAAGTCTATCGAGCTCTCGGGAAAGCCCGAGGCTCTGCTGCCTTATACAGCCAAAGACGGTAAAACTTATCGCCTTTATAGAACAATCGACTTAATGAAGTTGAACAAGATAACACCCGAGATATTCACCTACGAGTATCGCGATACTGATCCCGTGGAAGAAGAGTTGGGCAAGTTGTTCGTAGACTCTTATAATGACGACTTTATCGACCCTGATACCGATGCACCACGCCAACGCTATGGCGAGACCGTAGGCTTCTTACGGCAGAATCGAAGTCTTGATAAAGGAACGGAAAGAGATCGTCTTGGTTTTAAGGGACTGTTGCAGTTTCATAAGGCCGACTTGGCTTTCCAATTGCAAGTGAAGATCTGCCATATCCTCAATAAAGGTCAGCAACACGTAGGCGAACCCGAGAAACCGGCTAAATATTGCAATACTAATAACAGCGAAAACGGTTATCTGTGGGATTTCAACCAGATACAACCCGGTTGGGACAGTTTCGACATCGATTATCCTATACCCGTTCGGGTGATAGCCAATGCCAAAGATGGAGCGGAGAAGTGTTACCGAGATGTAAAGCGCTTTTATCCCAATGTGAATAAAGACCAACTATGGCAGATGTTATCTGCCCCTGGTAGCTTCTTCCGGCAGTATAGAAGGAATATCGTATTGATGTAGCGCACATTCTCCCCTTAGGGATGACAATGGTCTACCCTTAGGGTAAACGACTGCCATCCCCAGGGGTAAACGATGGTCTACCCTTAGGGGTAATAACAGCCTTCCCTTAGGGATGGAGATTGATATCCCTTGGGAGGGTCGGCGAAACGATATCAATTGATACGAATCTCACAAATAACAGTAGTAATGATAAGGAGATTATAGAATGAATAAAACAATAAAATACATATCGGTTACGGCGGCATTCATCGCCCTTTGTACGTCGTGCGACGATTTCGTGTTCGGCAATGTGAACGTGGATTATAATGACAATCCCTTGACGTCGAAATCCGTACCCCATAGCGGCGCAGACCGTTATGTGGATAGTCTGAAAAAAGTAAAAGTGGATGGTAGTCTTGCTAATCCCGACCCTGATGGAGCTTTCAACAATTGGGCAACCTGTCTGGCGATGTTTAAGGAAGGCCACTCACACGGAGATGCGATGATGCACGGTAATTTCGTATATCAAAATGCGCCCTGGAAACAGGAAGAGTTTGTCATTATCCATAATAATGCCGGTAAATGGCCTACTGTCGATGTGCAACGGCAGAGTACGGTAACTTACCTCGAACAGAATGAGGGAAAGCAAGGGCCCGACTATATCCGTATTATCGGTGGTAAGCTGAAACGGTGGGGACTGTGTCTCTATTTTTTCGATAAAGACGGAAAACTGCTGAATGATGATATCTTGGAACATTCGGACCAGTATCAGATCTTCTTCACCGTGAGCGAGGTAGATGACAAGGGCAATCCCTATGAGGTGATGGATTGCCGTGGCACGTGGAAACCCAATAAAGATAAATACGGAGAGTGGAAGAAAGGCGGAACGGTAGACACGACACCCGTCCCGTCCCCGTTTTTTGCCGACAAGACGAAATGGAAAGAAAGAGCGGATGCTACACCGAAGATATTTGAGTATACTTATCGCGACACGTGGATACAGGATGCGATGGGCGACGGAGCACGCGAGCTGTTCAACCAAAGACTGCTGCCGCCGTTGACACGTAATGACGCCGATTGGGCGGTAGCGCCGTACGACCAAGACCGTGTAGGCTTGAAAGGACATTTCAACTTTGATATTGATGCCGACGAAAACGATAAGTTGCACGAGGAATGGCCATTTGAGATAACCAAGCGGGTAGACCCCGCAACGGGCGAGAGCGGCAGATATACCCGTCCCTCGTATCTGCTGCCCAAATTCTATCTCTCGATTCGGGTGATGAAATGCCCGAAAGGCAAGAAAGCCATCATCCCGCGTGATGAATATCTCAGTCGTCATTCAACCTATGAGTTCATCAGTAAGTTCATCTGTGCCGAAGCCTATAATCCTGATGAACCCAAAGAGTATGGTGGAGACTCGGAATGGAAAGAAATCGTGCGCTTCAATATTCCCATTAAGATATTTTGCAGCAGTTTCGATACCGACCCCACAGCCATCGACCCTAACGATCCTTTCTATTTCTATTTGGGAAAGGAGATCGGATTGTCGTCCGAAGATGCTTTGGAAGCGGCGCAGAATGTCCAGACTCACGGTATCGGTGGTGGTTCTGGCTTCGGCAACTGGTTCTTGTAAAACATAAAATAATAGAAGACAATGGAAAAAATAAAGAAACTTCGACTCTTTGCAGTCCTTGCTGCACTTGCTGCCTTGACAAGCTGCACTCGTAACGAGATGCCCCAAAAGCAATCCAATTCAAGGACAAAGGTAGACCACCTCATCATCAAAGAGGTGTTTTACATAGGGCATTATTGGATGAAAGATCTGCGGAAATGGAATATGGGGCGTTCAACCCAGATGTACAACGATGACCAATACATCGTTATCTATAACCCCACAGATGAGGTGAAATACCTCGACGGACTGGCTTTGTGCGCTAATGCTATCGACCCGACGAAAGCAATTAAGTTTGCACCGAAAGACGATTTCGTTAATCGATACTACGGTGTCGTTTCTCTGTCCTATTTCCCTGGTAGTGGGCACGATCATCCCGTGAATCCAAAACAGTCTGTCGTCATCGCCAAATATGCCGTCGACCATAAGGCGCGGTTCCTAAAAGAACTTGAAGGCGAGGACCTCTCTTTGTACAAAGGTATCGATGCCTTTTTAGATTTGAGCAAGGCCGACTTTGAATGGACTAACATCGAGTATGAACCTGATCATAAGAACAATCCTGCCATACCTGATATGAAAGCCATTATGACGTGGAAAGACAAGAAAGGGAAAACCGTTCCGTCTTATAATTTTCAGGAACTCACCGAGCACGGCGGAATTGCTTTGATAAGCTTGCCGTGGACGCCCGAAGATTTCAAACAGAATTACAAAGATACAAAAGGCAAAAAGGGGTATCTGCATTATATCACTGTCACCAGCAGTAGTTTTGCTGACTTTGAAGCTATTGAGATTCCTTTTAAAGACGTCATAGACTGTATGACGATTTGTCCGAGAAGTCAATTCCAGATGCGGCCGAGCAAGTTGGATAAGGGCTATAACGCCGTGACCGATATCCCCTTTGTCAGTGTCAAAAAGAGCGACTATCCCACTTATTCGGGGCTGGCGTTGACCCGTAGATGGGATGGAAAGAAGTTTGTTGACGACAACAACTCTACATCGGATTTCGGCGTAAAGGTTGCCGCTTTGTCAAGAAAAGACGAAAGCGGAAAGATTATTAAGTAAGGAAGAGTTGGCAGCTGGCAAATAACGATTGCCGAGAATATCAGAAAATAAGAATGCGTATCTCTCAGTTATTCGCAAGAGATACGCATTCTTTTTAAGATTTGGAAATAAACAGGTAACTTCTGATAAGTAATTTTTGCCGATATAGCTTCCGTAAATCGTTTTGCCATTATCCGCAATGATAATATATAATTTCTTTTATCCTGTACGTTGTCAAAAACGTATCCGTATAATGTAGGATTGTTCCCCGCCAATCCAATCGGATCCTGACTGATATAATTACCAATATTCGGGTCATAATACCTGAACCGGTTGTAATACAATCCCGTCTCAGCATCTTCGTACTGTCCCAATTGCCTGAACGGACAATTACCTCAAAGAACGCGTATTGCGAAATTACAACTTTTCCGACAAAAAGTCATTTTTTTCTGTGGCACCCGCCAAAAACACCCGCCAATGTTCCGCCAAAGGCGGAGAAAAAAGCAAAAATAACTCGCCTCGATTGAGGCGCGGGTGTATTATTTTAAGAGGATATAATATCAATGTATTCTTTATATTCTAAGGGAATTGGCAAATCAAAAATCAAATCTTTCATTGGGTCAACATTCTTCTTCATCTTATAGCAAAGGTACAGTCTTTCATTAAACTCTGCATAAATTCGCACATTGGTCAATTCGTATTTATTTATTGTTTCCAAATCTGTTTTATCTATTGAGGGAATAATAATTTTCTCGACATACCCTCCAGAAGATATACCTTTTTCAATTAATCTTCCTCCTCCTTGTCCCAATATAAGTATTTTTTTTCTTCAGGTGTTCCTTCCCAAACTGTAACATATCTGCTTCCAGTTCCTAAAGAATCTATTTTACACCTTGGCGGTTCATAGTTTGCTAATCCTTTAAGGTTCTGCTTAAAAATATTGCTATTTTTTATGAATTGTCTTGTAACAGTGGTACAAAAAAGAATAGGAATTTTTTTTAAATCTATCCCTTTCCAATTATTATCAGTATTGAACATATTAAAAACAAGTAGTTCTGCTTTACCTATCATCTGTGCCAATACATAAATATTGACTTCTCTATTTTCATCTTTGCGTTTTGTTTCTATACTAATCACCTGATTAGTTTTCCACATTATTTTTGTCATTTTATTTCGTATTTTTATTAGTAACATCCTTTTGTTTTCAGATGTTCGTCTGCTGCTGCTAAATATTTTTTCCTGTTTAGATTATTCTCCCCAACTGGATTTTGCTTATTGGCAACTTTAGTTTTATCACCCCCTGCTGCTTTTAAATCGGCTTCATATAATCTTTGTTCAAGACCTCTTGCTGTTTGTTTTCCTTTTACTCCCTCACCAACATAAACATGTTTGGGAGCAACTCCTCCAAAATCATCAAAGTTTCCATTATATCTATTGCTATAATTTCATCAGGAGATAATCCAAGATGTGAAGGGGCGCTTGCATAACCTGTATAAGGAAGTCCATTTTTTACACCCTGATATGTTACATGAGTTCTTCCCGCTCCAGTTTTTACATTGTTTAAACCCAATGGGTCAACCTCCGTATTGCTATCAAAAACATACTCATACAGCGTCGGGTTATTCCCTGCCAATCCAATCGGGTCCTGACTGATATAATTACCAATATTCGGGTCATAATAACGGAATCGGTTGTAATACAATCCCGTCTCAGCATCTTTGTACTGTCCCAATTGCCTGAACGGAATAAAATCCCTGTTGCCTTGCAGATTACGAAGGTTCCCGTAATTATAGTTTACCTGCCAAACAAGTATGCATATTTTCGCAAATTTCTGTATTGTTTGAATAATGACCTCATTTTACATATACTAAATTCATTATGTCAATTGTTAGTTTATTTAAATTCTCAGAATCTATAATGATGGACTTATCCTTAAAACTCTACAATAGATTTATATATAACAATATCATTGCTTATTGCATAGGGTATTGGCATTATTATCTTTAACCTCGCATTATAAATAGTTTCTGATATCTTTTATTTGTTATCCAGCCACCTTATTTTATTATAATCTCTAATGATTCTTTGTAAATGAGAAATAGTACTATACTCATTCTCCTTATTAAACAAGTTGTTTATTGTGACAATATTCTTCTCAAGAAGATTTGGATACATATCCGTATGAATATCTTTAAAGTCAAGTTGAGGTTCCAACAATTTAACGACATAAAAAAAATCAAAGTATTTATTATATTTATTATATTTATTATTGTTTAGAATTTCTTCTGTAGATATTGCAAGGGATAATGCATCTCTGTCGATCATAAAATTAAGCATAATTTTAGATGAATTTGGATACTTATATGTAATAGAATCATCATTACAATTAGCGATAATAAAACCTTCTCTTGCAAGAAAAGAATATTTCTTCATTATTTTATTTTTTATTTCCATCTTACTGATAGCTTTTTTTGAGAGACCATTGATTTACCCACTTATAACCATTTTTTTGTAAATGTTCTATTTCTCGTTCCAAATAAGAATTTGGTCTAATGCCATTCTTCGGAACATTTAAAAAGACATCGTCACCTTTATTGATTATCTCATCTAGAAATCTCTTATTTAATTCCCAGGGATCTTTTCCCGCATCTATAAGTTTGTTCCACAAGGAGTTGCCCATATCAAAATAGCTTGCATTTACTCTTTGCGCTTTTTCTATGTATGATTCAAAAGTTTCTCCTAGTCTTGGAAAATGTCCAAGTACAGTCTTTCCTGAATCATTCATATGGGATTGAACTACTTTCCAAGCATCTTCTATAATATCTAATCCTAATAGATCTATACAAGTATTAATATCTCTTACATACCCATACAGCGTCGGGTTATTCCCTGCCAATCCAATTGGGTCCTGACTGATATAATTACCAATATTCGGGTCATAATAACGGAATCGGTTGTAATACAATCCCGTCTCAGCATCCTCATACTGTCCCAATTGCCTAAACGGAATGAACTCTCTGTCGCCCCTTAGGTTGCGCAGGTTGCCGTAGATATCATAGTCGGCTTGCCAGACAACCGTTCCGCATTCGTCGTAAGCCTGTACAGGGCGGCCGATGTAATCACTGACAATACTATACGTTTTACCGTTCTCTATCTTGGCCGTGGGTACATAACTGTCTGTGTCGTAAACCCAGGTAATGACATTGTCCGCAGGCTCAGATCTGTCAAACGTTATCCTCCCGTCTTCGGTAATGATTTCTTGGGGGCTGTCCGTCTCGGCATATGCCCACTCGTGCAGGACGACATTGCCGTCCCAAAGATAACGGTGGATTCTTCCGTCGAACCTCTTTTCCTTTCTCCGGCCTAAGGCATCATACTTGAAAGTAACGGTCTTGCCGTCGGGACGCGTCACGCTCCTGAGCATACCGTTGGCCTGCCAGACATAGGCGTAGTCGCCTTTGTGCCACAAAACAGCCTCAAAACCACAAGACGGATCAATTCTGCGTTTGGTCTTTAAGACGAGATTGCCCTGGGCGTCGTAGTGGTAGTGCCAAGTACCGTCTTGGCGAAGTTGGCCGCCACGGCCGTAGGTCCTGTCCGTACACTCTGAGCTGGCATAGACGTTACCCATTGCGTCGGTCGTGCGGTATTGCCGGAAGCCGGCACCGTACTCTGCCTCAGACAGACGCCCGAAGGCGTCATAGTCATAACGAACACGGGCGCCCGTTATTGTATTGAGTGTTTCTAAAAGACGAAAATCATCTCCCCAGCGGTAGGAACGATTGTATAAACGATGCTCACCGCGCATCACTCGTTGTCGACAAGGGCGACCGACAGTATCATAGAAATATGCGCTTTCTACACCGCCTGTCATTCTCCGATGGGTCTCGCGGCCAAGGCGGTCGCGTTCTATACGGACTTCCCAGGGACGATGAGAACCTGAGGAGCGGGCTGTTATGCTGTCGGAAAGCCCCATCAAATCATAGCCGTAGCCAAGGTCAGCGCCCAGTCCGCTAATCGTACGGGCGAGTCGAGAGCGGGCGTCGTAAACGTGCTCAACGCTCTGGCCGTCCTGCGTTTCCTTCACAACCTGTCCTATGGCATTGTGCACGAACTCCGTCACGCTGTCAGCATTATAAGCCTTGGTAAGAAGCCCACCCTTGTCGTACTCCCACGCCTCCCAGCTGCCGTCGGCGTAGCGGTTGTAGGTCAGACGGCCTGCCTGGTCGTGCTGGTGGTGTACGATCGTGCCGTCGGGAAGGTGTGTCTTAATGACAGTACCGTCGAGGTCCCGGTCATAGCGACGTTCCGAACCATCGAAACCCTTTTCAAGAATCACCGAACCATTGAGGTCGCGCCCGAAGAGGTACCGTTCGCCGAGCTCGTTCTCAACGCTACGCAGCCGGTCGTAGGCATCGTAAGTGTAGTGCACAGAGCTGACCTTACGAAGGCTGCGCGTACGGCGAGTCTGACTAAGAAGGCTGCCAAGAGCTGTGTATTCCAGATTCCAGCACTCGTTGCCGCTTGTCAATTCAACAGGAAGGTCGTAAGCGTCGTAGGTGATATGCAGCACCCGCTGTCCGGGGGCGGCATAGCGGGTGACGCGACCAAGGCGGTCACGACGCCACTGGGTATGAGTCCCGTCGCCGTGGCTGTATGTCAGAGGGCGACCATAAGCGTCGTAAGTACGGGTTTGCTGAACACCGAAGCTATCCTTGATGACTGACAACAAACCAAGGGCGTTGTATTGAAGTTCTACCCGAAGGCCATCGCCGTATTCGATAGCCGAGGGGCGTCCATTATCTGCTTCGTAGGTATACCGAATAACAGTGCCGTCGGACTCCTTGCGAAAGACAAGGCGACCGAACTCGGCATCATATCCCCACTCTTCGCGGTTGCCCAAGGGAGAGGTACGCGCCATCAGACGGTTATGGGCATCATATTCGGAGGTATATTCGGAGCCGTCAGAGGCCGTAAACTTTACTAAGTTGCCGCGGGTATCGTACTCATGTTTCGAGACTTTTCCCTCGGCCGTGCCAACAAGCGTGCGCTCCTGCCAGGCATTGTAGCCGTACCAAGTCTCACCGCCTAAGGCATCCACCTTCTTGTAGACAAGGTCGTGCTCATCGTAGTAGTAGCGTTCGCGACCGCCAGTACCGGGATAGATCACCTCGTTACAGCCTTCGAGGTAGGTGATGCGTCCTTCCTGAACACCACCATCACCAGAGGTGTGAACAACCCGGCCTGCGTCGTCGTACGACCAAGTGTAGCTCATACCGTTGCGATTCTGACGGCGAACAACCCGGTTATGCTCATCATAGGTAAAGGAGATGCTCTTGCCGAAGCGGTCGGAAACTGACCGAAGGTTCCGGCTCTCGTCGTATTCGTACACAACAAGAAGATCGGAGATATCCTCATACTTATACGTAGCCGAGAGGATAAGACCGCGCTCAGTGTCCTGACCGAAGACGAGTAACCGACCAACGTGGTCAGAAAGCGTAGAGAGAAGGTGGGTATCGCGGTCGTAGTCAAGAACGATGAAACCGCCGGCAGCATAAGCGATACGAACAGCACGGTACACAAGGCCATACTCTGTCGGGGAAAGCACGGTAGGTGTAAGTTGCAGAGACTGTCCTGATAATCCAGGTACGGGCGTCAGGCCGGTGCTGCCAAAGGTGAAGAGGTCGGTAGTATTCCTCAGGAGAACCGACCTCAACGATGGGAATAGGGAAAACCTGATTTTCCAAGGGATTGTTATAGGCAGCAACGCCGTCTACGAACTGCGGGATGATGAAGAGATCATAGTTGCAGAGAACGCCGTTGCCAAGAATACCGCAATAGGAGATGTCGCTCTGCCAAGCGCTGGTCCAACGGATGGTGTGGTCGCCCAGAAGTTCGAAGTCGTCCCAGCAGAAGTTCATTGCTCCGGTGACGAAGTTAACCGGTTCGAGACCGAAGAAGCAAAGGGCCCGGGAGACGGGATTGCGACTGCCGAACTTGCCTTGCAACAGGTGGTTGAATCTCGTCAGACCCTTTCTGGCCAGGATGGTCAGACCCTTCATCAGGAAAACGGCGGCGGCACGCATCAGGATGTCTGATAAGCTGTACTGGTGCGGAACGAACCTACCGCCAACCAAAACAGGAGGCTTGAAGTTTAGCTGTACGTACAGCGTCAGAATGTGCTGATAAAGGGAAAGCCAAGCAGGGGGGAAATACTGGTGACCGAAAGGGGCACCCCAACAAGTAAGAACCTGCCCGGCAGATGAACCGCTGCACTTGCTGCCGTTGAGAATAACGCTATCGGAACCGATGTAAATCTCACCGTCGTGAGGACCTTCCAAATCGCCGAAGAAAATCTTGTAAAAAGGAAGACCGCCAGTGATGTGTTTGATCGGGATTACCTTGCCAACCATACAAGCCGCAGCCAAAGGACCGGCATTCTTGGGCTTAATCGTACAACCGAAACCGAAAACAGTCGTCGTCGTCGTGGCCTTGATGCGACCGTGCACATAGACAGAAGCACCCATAGGAAGCTTGGCGGGCAATTTCAACAATTGTTGCAAAATTCCAGGAACGCAGATCTCAAAATGAACATATTCCATCGGATCGAAAATAAAACCGATGAAAGGATGAGGAAGAGGCAATGGAAAAGGAGGAAAAGGCAACTTTGTCCAATGTATATCAACACCAAGGACCAAATCAAAGTGCTTACCGACGTGTTCAACGGCGGTACTATGAATATCAGGAACTATAGAAACGACTTTCATAAAAGGGAAGAATAAGGGTTCTGTCTATCGAAATCGGGGATATTAACGCTTTGCTCCCAAGCATTCCCGAGCCGCAGTTCCATTTTCTCACGGAGCAAAGTAGCTTTTTCCGTATTGCCATACTTTTTCAGTAGCAACACTGCCACATAGCTTATAGAACTTTGGCGAAACTCGGTATTATCGAGCCGATCGCCGATAAGGATACATTTTTCATAATAGGAAAGGGCGTCCTTGTCATTCAGGAGATTATCTTTCAATTGGCCGATGATACGATAGCATTCTATCTCTATCATCGGATTTTGAATCTTTTCTCCGATTTCGGCCGCTTGCTCGAATGCTTTGACTGCTTGTTCCTTTTTTCTGATCGAAAGCAGAAAACCGCCGTAATTCATATGCATTTGCGCACCGAATAAGGAGTTTTTACCTGCAAGCTCCTGCAAACATTGGAATCGGTCGTCAGCTTCAGCAGTCTTTCCCTGAATGAGCAGGATATAGGCTTTGAGCAGATGAGCGGTACACTCGGCTTCTACGTGCCCATGTCTTTTCGCAATCCTGATGGCATTGTCCAAAGCAACATCGGCAGCGTCGAATTCTCTTTTACTGAAATGAAGGTTGGCCAAAAGCATTTGCTGTTGCAGCCGACTTTCGTCATCGTTGGGGTCTTGAGCCGTTTGAGCAGCGACATTGTTCATCAATGAGGCAATATCCGTTTCTTCAAGTTCAAACTCATTTCTGTCGTCGGGAAGATGATGGAACAGTCTGCTCCCAGGCTGTTCCGACAAAATCAATTTAATGTCGTCTGTCGGTAAACTGACGCACCATTCCTGCAACCAAATTTCAAAGATAGATATGTCGCTAATAGTATGCGGAGAAAGGAGAATAAAGATCTTATGTCCCTGCAACGGGGGAAAAATTTCATAGAGTCTTGTCAATGATTTTGCCGTAAACCGAGCATCAGTCTTAAAGGTTGTGTTTCCGTCGTCGGCATCCGGTAGCCACGCCGAACACCCGACAGAGGAGGTATGCTCTTCTCTCCATAAACCGTAAGCCAATTGCAAATCTTCAATTAATGTATGTCCGTATTGCAAAGCATCCTCAAACGGGCGATAGTGGACAAGAAACAAATCTTTTGTCTCGACTTCCTCCGCCCCGTGACTTCTGAAATAGCCATCAAACAGTTTCAATGTATGCTTCTCGCCTAAACAGACGAACAAGCGGACATCTGCATTTTCTTTTACCTGCCGATACCATTGCTTGTCGATTTTGAGTAACTCTAATTCTACGGAATTCATCATTCGTCAATTTAAAGATACTTTGCTACCGCCGACCGTCACATCGCCCTTTGCCGCAAGAGTTGTTGTTCCGTCACTGGATCCTACATTGAGGGAAGAGGAACCGTTGATGACCATTTTCTGAGAAGTCGCTTGCAATTCCTCTTTAGTCATTCCTATTCCGGAACTTGCATCTCCGTCTGACCCTACACCTATATCTACACTATCGGTTGCACCGACTTCTATTTGTTTTCCGTTGATGAGGATGGTACCGTCTTTCCTGAGTTCGAGCGATGCTTCCCCGCATACGAGTTTAATTGTTTCCGCAGAATCTATCGTTGCGTTTCCGGACCCGTCCATATCCAGTTTTGAATTACCAGGATCAGAGAGATGAACACTTCCCAAAGCATCATCCAACATCAGTGTACTCCCGCTTCTGGTCGTAATGCTTTTACACTTGTTTCCTTGTCCTCCGCCACCACCCGTGGTCCCATTAAACAGGCTTCCCATCACATACGGCCTGTTGGGATCGTTGTAGCGGAAACCTACCAAAACCTGGTCGCCCACTTCGGGAATGAAAACAAAACCGCGGTTGCTCTTTACGTCATCGCTACTACCGCCGTCGGGCGTCATCACCCGTATCCAGTCCGTATGCATTCCCTCCGTCTGCCAGTTCATCTGTACTTGTACCCGCCCCTTACCACGAGGATCAGTATTGTTGACGATCCGTGCCATTTGAGTTTCTGCCATCGGCATAGCTATATCAGGAGCGGGGAGCGTGTGCGTGACCGCGGGAATGGCTTTGAATTTGTTGACGTAGTAGCTGGCCTCATCAACAGTATGGGAAATCTCAATGATGATGAACTCGCCCAGAGATTCGCTCGTGATACTGCGTCGTCGTTCAAGGAAAGAACTCGTCAACTTCACGGCGCATCCGACTGTGAGTTCCGTATTCTCGCTCGTACCGATGACATAGTGAGATTCGGCTGTCTCTGCCTCCTGTTTCTTCCTAACATACATCTCCATCTCCTGCATATAGCGAACACGAGACTGCGCATACTGATAAGCAGGTTTCTTGAACATCTCCATCGAAGCCTGAAAGGCTTTGTACCCTAACATATCCTGTCCAGCAGGCTTGTTCGGTGTATCCTCTGCGATACGTTGGTCATTCATAGAAAGATAGGAGAACACCTTAGCCGGACGGGCCAAGGTCTGCACCCCGATATCAAGAGAAGAAAGACTCGTACCGAACTCAAGACTCACGGGGGCGGGGCGTTTCGGACGCCCGAAGACAAGCTCCGTACCATTATAGTAGAGCCATTCATTATACTGGCAAGCAAGTCGACGGATAAACATAAAGTCCGACTCGTTGTACTGGCAGATATAGCCGAGAGATGCTGTATGTTCGGGATTGACCTGAGCACGCACACCGGCGTTAGAGCACAGCTCGTTCACGATGTCGCCCAAGCTACGGTCATTCCACGAATGACAGTTCCGACCGGTTTCCAACAGATAAGTTGTAGAATAACCCGACACGAGAATATATCCGTAATCGCTGTTTTTACGGTGCAGACTTACATTGGTGACAACTCTGAGGAAAGGCTTTTTCATATGGACTGATATCTTCTTGCCAAGCCATTCTGCACTGTCTTTAAGGTTATGCACGTACCGGTTGCCTCCAGTCTCGAGATCGATTAGCAACTCGAAACGATGATGCTCATTGATGGGCTGATGAAGTTTGAGCGATTTGAAAGAAAAAAGTCGCCGGCCATCTATGCTGACAGAGATTTTTTATCCACTAATTCCCCCATATATTTTAGCTTTCTTTATTCAATAATCATACAAAAACAAAATTGACAAACTTTGTAAGGAAAGAGAAAGAAAACACAAAGCCTTGTCAGTTTTGATTCCAAAAATAGACAAAAAAAGATATCGCCAAAAAAATAATAGGAAAAATATAACAAAAAAAGAGTTTTTAACAAGTGGCCGATCGGCCGACGACATAACCCCCATTTCTTGATAGATGTATGGGTAAGTCTGATAGAGGAATTCCTCCAATGCAATGGAAGTAATAGCCTTGTGTTGAACTCCCGCTCAAAGTAGCTGTCGATCTCGCGCATACTCGTATCGAAAAGTTCTTTTTACTTAATGGTAGTCAAAGAAATAACTATTGATTGCATCAAAAATACGTAAAAAGGCGCACCGGAGATGCGCCTTTTTACTAAATGCTTTACTTAGAACAATTTCTCGGGATAGACTCCCTCATCAACCAGTTGCCTGATACGCGCCACCGTTCCCTCACGATCGGCGGCATAGGTTACACCAAACCACTTACTGGTAGTATCGAGTACTTTAACCGTTGAAGTCTTTTCGTTCACCAATTTGTTAACCATCAGAGGGATAAAGAACTCAGCTTTCAGATTTTCCATATTCTTCGGATCGGACAGAAATTCTTTGAAATAGGCATCACTATGTGCGAAATAGTCGGGTGTAAAGCCCCACATATTCATCGATACAGGTGTATTGTCATCAATACCAACCCACTCGCCCCGTTCGTCTTTATATGAAACGATACCATTGACACGCATTATCTCCGTACGCTCTACCACCGTCGAGAGATTACCTGCGGCATCCGTAGAGCACACGCCACGCGCCACCGTGCCATTCTCACTCAATGTATTGCCTACACGGAAACCCACCATCGCATATCGATCGGTACTTCCTTCGGGCAGTTCTGCTAAAAATCGGCCGATGACCATAAATGCATCGCGATTATAAAAATCATCGCAGTTGATTACACAAAACGGTTCACGGATGAGATTTTCGGCCATCATCACGGCGTGATTGGTGCCCCACGGCTTCTGACGCCCCTCGGGAACGGAAAAGCCCGCAGGAAGACTGTCAAGCGACTGGAAACAAATCTCGGCAGGAATGTGCCCCTCATACTTAGACAAGACTTTCTTTCGGAAATCCTCTTCAAAATCTTTTCGGATCACGAAAACGATCTTTCCGAATCCGGCTTTAATCGCGTCATAAATCGAATAATCCATAATGGTCTCTCCGTTGGGTCCCAATCCGTCCAACTGTTTCAGTCCACCATATCGGCTTCCCATCCCCGCAGCAAGAAGTAATAATGTAGGTTTCATATCCATTCTGTTTTTTATGATTAAAAATTCATATTGCAAAAGTAATAGTTTTAACCGAGAAAACGGTCTTTCTATCTCATCTTTTTACTTGTAAAAAACAGACACCTTGTTTCTTTCCGGAAAGAAGTATTAACTTTGTACATCATATTTAGAACAATTAATACGACAAGTATTTCTGAAAACAGACACGAAAACAGCGATAACATCTCTCTATATTAACTAATAACAAGTCCCATAGTAGTGGGGCAGCTCTATACGACTTGCCGAGCAGTACTATACGACTTCTCATTTAACAGAAATATGCCTTAAAAAATGACAGAAGAAAACTCTCTATGCCAAATTCCGACATATCCAAAGGTTATTGGGCATCTTTATTAGAACAATTAATATGACAAGTATTTCTGAAAACAGATGGTTTCACGTGGCGGATTGCTTACCGATTTTCATCCGCACCAATGCTGATAAAGCCAATTTCGTGCGGCGAAACCGTATCGTAGCCGATATGAGCGACGTCTGCATCCTTATGGAAAGTGTAGCGTATAGCGGCGGACTTATTACTGCAAGGCTGTCAAGCGACTGCAACCACGACGTTTTTGCATTCCCGGGTGCAGTGGGACGAAATACAGCGAAGATTGCAACAATATGATTCGCGATAATGTAGCCGCTCTCATCACTTTTGCAGAAGATTTTGTGAAAGCAATGGGATGAGCTATCAATCGCCTTGCTCCAATTCTTTTCAAACTGGAAATGGAAGGTATTGTCAAGTCGATAGCTGGCGGAAGCTATCACCTCATACAATAAGTATTTCTATAATAATTCTGAAAGTTTGGAAATACTTATTTTATCATCTTTTGAATCATCAATTCCAGCTCTTCGGATTTAGGTCCCACGACCTGTTGTGGCAATCCCTTTGCGGGAATCATATATAAAGTAGGTAAAGCTCCGATGCCCAAATCCTTGGATAATTGTTGTTCTGTATCGTAATTGACTTTGAAGAATCGAATCTTTCCCTTATACTTTTCTGCTAACTGGTTGAGCAAGGGAGAGAGCCGTTTGCAGGGAATACACCAGGTAGCCCAAAAATCTATCACAGCAGGAATTGTATCTTTATAGACAAATTCACGATGGGTAGTGTATTCCCAAATATGATCTAAAAAATAGGTCCGGCCTATCTCCGCTACTTTTCCGCTCAAAGTAAGCAGTTGTTTTTTGGCAGATGAGCTGTAAGAGACGGGATTTTCGTCGAATGGCTGAAAATAAACAGCCGACTTGGTAAAGTCTATCGAAAGCAGTCCATAATGCAATAGGTTGTGCCCCAAATATGATCGGGCTGGCTGATCCGACTTGAATGCTACGCCCTGAATCGTGGTATTGGCAATGCGTACCGTGCAAGAATCTGTGCTTTCGATGCTTTTTCGGTCATTGGGAGTTAGATAAAGAAGCGAAGGAAGATGAAGTAAAACGGGTAAAGAGAAATTCTTACCGTTAATAGAAAGAGGTATCCTCACTTCCTCTTCGGGTTCCGTCTGTAACCTGATCCGGTTGGATAATTTTATGAAATCAGGTCTGTAAGGACTGGAAAAGGTCAGTTTCCGAAGTCTGGAATCTATTGTCAAAATTACATTCCGCAACATATCGAGACCTAAGATTCCGACAATCTTATATGGTTGGAAGCTTGATGGTCGTTTTACATATGGGAAAATTCGTCTGTCGGCATATAAGCTTTTCCCCAAAACAAGGGTATGAGGAATGTCGGGCGTAGCTTCTTTCGAGCACGTTTCGCTGAACAGAGCTGTTTTGTTGGAAACACTTAATACAAACAAAGCATTCTGAGAATCCATTTGTAAGGTGACGGCTATGGAGCCATCGGCTAATTCTTGGTAGTCGAAAGTTTCTTGCAGTGAGTTGACCGATTGGGCAAACAGACTTGAATGAGCCGACAATAAAAGAAGAAATAAGAATAGAAAAGAGTTGAGGATATGCATAATAGTATTTTAACGCCGATAAATGTTAATATCGAATTTCCGCTTTTTACGCCGAATTGTAATCGTAGCTTCGGAAGAAGTGATCTGGTCGAAGATATCGGAAACAGCTATTTCGCTTAAAGGTAGACGGGTAATGTCTTTTCCATTGACGGCTATCACCTCGTCGCCTATATCGACACGGTCTATAAGAGGTTCCCAAACGGTAGCTATTTCAAACTTTCCGCGAGCGGGGAGAATGCTCACACTCCAAATCGGTGCTGCCTTTGAAAGGTCTACGGGAGATTGTTTGTAGGGTTGGAAATAGAATCTTCCACGTGGATAATCGATCGTTACGATACCGTATCTCAGCACCTCTGCACCAAGTATAGTCGGTACATCAGAGGCTACAAGACACGTTGGATTTTTGAAAGACTTGCCACCTAATGTAAACTTATCTAACCGAACTTGCTTCAAATGTTTAGGTTCGGCCAGTCCTTCAAGTCCTGCACCTAATGTTCCCTTTCCTTTGTGAACGACTGTTGCTGCGTAGATCTGTGCCAATAAGAGATAATCCTTTTCATTCATCGTCAGCAGTTCGGGCACACCTGTGTCAAACATGACTTGCACGGGTGTACCTGAAAATGACAAGGGAAAGTTTACTTGCCATGTTTCGGAATCAGCCAGTGGGATTCCGTCATTCAGTTTCAAGCCTTTCGGACGATATGGATAATGAATATGGATTTCACGGCTTGAACTTACTAAAGACATCACCACATCTTTGAAAGCATCTCCTCCCAAGATGCCGACCACTCCTAAATCTCGAAAGCCTTTGATGTTGGGCAAAGCAATAGTAGTGAGTTCTGGCTGTATCAGATGGTTGCCAATCTTTACTTTGGGCAGTTTTCCCATCGAATACATGTTGGCTTTACCGTTCATGTCTGCCGTTACTTTATTAGCTCCGGTCAGCTTTCCTCCCATTGTCTTTGCCTCTTCCCAAATGGTAGCTGTCTGTCCTCCGGTATCCAAAATGTATTTGCATTGCATTTGATTGACCGTAACTGGAATTATGATACGTCCATATTTTATTTCGTATCGTATCGTGTCGACGTACCGTTTAGCGGTAAACTCCTGTGCGGTGATCCGCAATGGCAGTAATAGCAAGAAACCGGAGAGAATATAGTTATGATTTTTCATATTCTGAATGCTTAGATCTTTACTTTGCAGTCAAAGACTTCAGGCCTGTCAGTCCGTAATTCTCTCTTATTTTGTCTGCTTGATGGCTTCTTTTACGGCGTTGGCTGCATTGACGATACCTCCCGAAAGACAGATATCCGAATAAAAGAAAAGGTCTTGCACCTTACGCTCGTTTACGATCATTGCTTTTTCCACTTCCATATCATCCATTTGGGTTGCGGTTGTATTGAGCAACCGACGCACTTCAGCAGCTTTCATTGTAGGGAAATAAGCTCTTACTAAAGCAGCTACTCCTGCCAATGATGCTGCAGCCATACCTGTTCCAGTAGCCAATCCATAAGTATTTCCCACTCCAGCAGTATAGATTTCTTTTCCTGGGGCATGTATGTCCAATTCCTTCCGACCAAAATTCGCACGTAGAGAAGGTCGTCCTTCCTTATCACTGGGTGCTACAATCATCAGGTTTGTAAGCTCATGTTCTGGTATCATAAAACGGTTAGGATAATATAAGGTATGTGCCATATCTTGAGAACTCTCGGTGACGGGTGCTATTACAAGTGCGTCTTTTTGTTCTGCATAAAGCAAAGCATCTTCTATCCATTTCCGCTCAATAGCCGGATAAAGGGTATTTTGTGAAGGAAGAACGATGATTTTAGCTTCATGGTCAACTGCATACTTTATGGCCAACGCAATATCTTTAAGGTAGGGGTCGCCTGCGGTAGAAGCACGCAAGGGCATAATAAGCGCTTCGTTGCAAATACCGTCGATACCGATCCGATTATTCCTCACTCCAGCAATAATGCCAGCTTCCATTGTTCCGATGTTGGCATCTTCTGTCAATAGATTCCCATTTCCATAGCAGTTATCATGGATATCATTCGGATCATCGCCTATTATTTCATTGCGGTAGTCGTTGCCGTTAGCTTTAAGATATATTTCATACTCCTGCTGAGCTTGTCGGATGGGCGTACCTTGCATTTCTACGTCATATATCTTTTTCCATGATTCCGTTTTAGCAACAGGAAAACTGTAAGCTAATATCATAAAAGACATATCCGATAACGAATCTTTAGGAGCGTTTTTATCATAAAGCGTTTCAAACTCTTTTTGGGTTATCTCTTGATCAGGGTAACGTTTACGAAGTCTTTCGTCGAATATCTTGGAATAATGGCGTACGATTTTTGCTGCCAATATACCCGCATAACGCGAAGCAAGGGGAGACTCATACACGATTGTATCACGATAATACTTGTATTCGTTTATGTCCTGAGGTGCCTCTACTTGCACCATTTCGTCACCAAAGAACTTATAAAACCGCTTACCGTCGGATACATAATCGGCATATTTCTCCTTCAATCTGAAATATTCTCGGTCACCTTGATTTAAAGTAAAGTTCATCGAACGGACGGTACTTTCCTTTTTCTTATTTCCTAAAAAGTTCCAACCATTGATATCATCTATCAGCCCGTTGCCATCATCATCACGCCCGTTGGCTTTCTCTCTTTGATTTTCCCACATATTTCCCCTCAAATCGGTGTGTTTCACATCCAGCCCAGAGCCGATGAGGGCTACGATGGTACGTTTAGCTTTGCGTCCTTTCAGTAACTTGTAGGCTTCGTTCGCACTAACCCCATAGATTGTATCCGTAGCAGGAGACAGGTTATACCAGTCGAGGTCACGCTGTTTGTATTCCTGTGCAGTCGTAGCCTGTAGCATAGAAGATGCAAGCAACAAAAATACGGCCGACGTAATTGTGTTCTTTACTTTCATATATTTCATAGTTTTATCTTGAAAATCTGATCGGATTCCCTTTTATATTTATTTATTCTTCTTTTGTTTTCTGTTTTGGTTCACTCACTCATATTGCCAATATTTTGTAGGTCTACATTGAATTGTTCTTTGAAATATCGGATTACGATATCATACTTCCGCCTAACCAACTCATGGGTCAGAATACCATCCGAGGCCTCAAGTTTTGTCAACGGAGTAGATACGATTGTCTGCAAATAGTCGAACCAGTCTTCACGTTCACTACTTTTATGGCTTGCATCCAAGAATCCTTCTTTCAAAGAACCATCTGCTTTTGGACCATAAGCAGACACTGAAATAAAGGCTTCAGGAATAACTTCACGGGTGGTGCCTTTATTTATGTAGGGGTAGATGCGGCGGAGAAAGAGAAGACACATATCTTTTCTGAATTGGTCTTTCTGTTCTTTGGTTATCTGTGACAGTTCGCCATTTCCCCAATTTACTGCAAAGTATTCGTATCCTTCAAAGGCATTGATGCGCTTATAATCTGTTTCTGCAGGCATTTCTGTATAACCGCCTTCAAGATAATAGAGCTTTCCGCAAAGTAGAATACGCAAGGGCAGATGTTTTTTCAAGAACTCTGTCGGGAATAAATTTAAAAACTGTGTTTCCAACAATTCCACCTGCTTCCCTACATATCTCTCGTCCGGCAATTCGTAAAGATAGCCTTCGTCTTTCATTCTATCCTTGCTCCACAAAAAGTTTTGTGTGACTCCCCATGCAAAGTCGGTATCGGTAAACTTATAGAGTAGGAATGTACTCGTTTTGCTATACACTTCCTGAATAATTTTATCATATGGGTGTGTGCCTTGGGGTAATGTATGCGGGCCTACAATCTTTTCTGAATTGTTATCAGGATTAATGGGGTCTTCATTTCCACAGGCTGTCAAAGTCAATAGCAACCCCACACATAAAATCATTTGTTTCATACGATATTTAATCTTTATTTTTCCAATTCCGGATTACGGTCTTTTACTTCTCGGGCAATGGGCAGTACATATTTGCTGCTTCCCTTTTCCAAATGGTAAGTCCGTATTTGCCCATTTGTAATAGAGAAAGTGTGTTGGATAGCAGGCATTCCCAGCCGTCGCAAGTCGAACCAACGATGATCTTCAAAACTGAGTTCGCGTCTTCGCTCATCCAAGCAGGATTTCAACAATTCATCGCCATTCATTATTTCCAGCTTCACATACGGTTCGGTAAATCGTGCTTCACGCAGTATGTTGAGGTCGCTCAACGCCGCCATACGCATTTGTTCATCTTTAGTGAGCAGATATTTACGAGCGTAAGCCTCTGCTCTGTTTAGATATGCTTCCGAGACACGCATACCCTTTGTAGAATTCTGAACAACATTTTCGCTCTTACGACCTACCAACAAATGTTTCTCCGGTATGAATCCATTCATAACAAGATAAGCGTTATAATATGCTTCACGGCGAATATCGTTAGAGGTATACATAGTTTCCAATTCCTTGCTTACAGTAAAGGCTGGCAGCTTTCCTGGGTCGATATACAAGTTTACCCCCATAAAATATGCTGAGTATTCACCGTTAATCGAGTAACCCCAAATTAATTCCGGCTGCTACTATTATATATTCCGCCTTTTGCTATATCATACATTACCACACCCTGCCATTCATCATACGTGTAAAACTGGCGGAGTTTCAAGAGAGCAGGCTTCTGTTCTATGACGGAAGAGCTATACTTGATAACTTCATCCCACTTTCCCTCGTAGAGATATACACGTGCCAACAACATATCGATAAACAATGGTGACACAGTATATACACTATGATTTACCACACCGTTCTTGGCAAAAAGATTTCGTGCTTCTAGAAGATCCTTTACGATTTGTTCATATACCTCGGCCACACTATTGCGCTTCGGGAACTCATCTTTTACCGTAGATTTCAAGATGAGAGGTATTCCAGGAGCCGTGTTAGCACCAGAATCTTCTGTGTTATAGGGAACTGCATAGGCATTAACAAGCATAAAATAATAAAAAGAACGTAGGCCTAAAGCTTCGGCTTTTAGTCTTTCTTTGGCCTGTTTGGAACCTGTAACCAAAGGTAACTGATCGATGACCACGTTACAGCCATTGATCCAATGATAGAGATTTTGCCATGAATTATACCATGGCACGTTATTCTTTTGCAGCTGTTCATACATATCTTCAGCCCAAGTAAACACAGGAGCGCCGTTAAGGAGCATTGTCTCTTGCCCAGTTGCATTGGAGTAGTTGCTCTCCACATTATCCGTCAACAGCTCAAGATAGGGGAAAATAGGTGTACGAGAAGCATATCCTTCACCCAATAGAAGTTCTTCCAAATCCGTTGTAGTATTCGGTCTTACTTCGTCCTGACTGCTTTCCGTAAGGAAATCGTCGCAACTTATAAACGACAAGGTTATCAATACTGCGCCTAAGAATATAATATTTTTCATTGAAGCCACAATTAAAATTACAAACTAAAATTCAAAGTAAGACTATAACTCGGAGTAATCGGTTGAGAACCGGTAGCTACTTCTGGGTCTACTCCATTATAATCTTTGCTGACGACGATAAATGGATTGCTGACAGAACCATTTATCGAAAGGTTTTTCAATGCCATCTTGTTCACGATCTTTGCAGGTACTGTATAAGACAAAGAGATATTGTTGCATCGTAAGAAAGAAGCATTTACCACCCGTGCCGTAGAATAATTGTACATTCGATGACGATACTCTGTTGATCCGTTCGGCAAGTCTACCAATGGTATATTACGATGGGGGATAGTAGGGATCTGGGTATGCAATTCGTCGCCAGGTTTCTGCCACCGCTTCACCATGTCTTTAGACAAATTGGAATAGGCCGACGGCGTACTATTGTTCAGGTAATCTTCATCGAATAGGTCGGTAAGAAAACGCTTGCCTCCAAGAGCTATGCTAAACGATGCTGATAAGGTCAATGTCTTCCAACGCAGCACAGTCGACATACCGCCGGAAAAATCAGGCTCCGTCGTTCCGGCATATGTCATATATGTTGTGGCATCCAGCGGATTGGCTCCCTCCTCCTTTGTAGGAATATTGAATAAAGGGTAACCGCCTTGAGGGTCAAGTCCCGCAAAATTCCATGCCCAGAAGGATCCTACTGGATAACCTTTCTTATGAACGGATCCTCCCGCAGCTGCTCTCCAGTTCTGATTCTCAGCTATGGTGGATTGTATCTCATTGAAATTCTTTGCAGTGTTCATCGAAAAACTCCACACCCAATCTTTGGTTCTGATAGGAGTAATGCTTGCCGTGAACTCAAATCCTCGGTTCGTCATGCTGCCCCCGTTGATAGGCATGAACAAGACACCGTATTCATAGGGCACAGCTTTAGATACGATCATATCCGATGTATGTTTCAAGTAATACTCTGCACTGAAAGCGATACGGTTTTTCAAGACACCGAAGTCTATACCGAGATTGATGCTTTTCGTCTTTTCCCAGCGAAGATTATCATAAGGCAATGACTTTATTTTCAAGATATAGCGCCCTGTTCGTGTATCAATAAAATCACGTCCACGCCCCAATTCAGCAATCAAGTCAGGTCCATAGTTTTCAACTACATTTCCCTGCCACCCATAAGAGGCACGCACATTAAAGTCGCTAATCCAAGATACATTTTTCATCCAAGGCTCGTTGATGATATTCCAACGGGCGCCAACAGACCATACAGGCAGGAATCTGTTTCGTTCGTCTTGTCCGAAACGATTGGATGCATCCGAACGGATACTGGCAGAGAGGATATAACGTTCGTCATAACTATACATGCTGGTAGCAAATATGCCTACATTATTGATTTTACGATCGATAATAGAGTTGGAAAAGTTGTCATACAGATCATTGGCTATCAAATGTGAGCTGTTCAATGGGTCTACAACTTGGCGCGGAGGTAGCATAATCGATTTTCCGCGCTGGCGAAAATAACCGTAAACGGTAGTATTGTATCCATCATACTTATTGCTGCGCATCTCACCTCCAGCCATAAAACTCAGTCGATGGACATTATTTAATATCTTATTGTATGACAAGGTTGCACGCAAAGTGTAATTCTTATTGCGGCTTTCTGTCGTGTTCAATTCACCTCCATGTGGCAAGCGAGATTTCTTGTATTCCAGATCTCCTGGCCCATAAAGACCAAATTCATAGCCCCGCAGATTGGTAATAAAAAAACTCTGCTCATCGGCATACGACTCTCCAACCACATTGGATGTGTTATAACCTAGCAGACCTTCGAATCTCAAGCCTTCAAAGATCATCCATCTCAAGTTGGCAGAAAGAGCCATCGTGTTTGTCGTATTGATATTTCCGCTGCAATTAAGTTCGTTGATTATATTATATTTCCTGCGATTAGTATCCTGTGTCTTGGTATAATAAAACAATGATCCGTCATCGTTGTATGCAGGAATGGCCCGATTTATCGTTCTGGCATAATAGTAAGGGTTTACGCGAAAAAATCCGTGGGTCTCATGAGATGCCGCATTTAGGCGCACACTTAAGCTCACTTTATTGCTGAATTTGGTATCGATGCTTACCGAAGCGCTATAGTTTTTGGAATCATTGCCTTTGGATATACCATTGGTGAACGAGCCATTGAGCGAAGCATAATAATTTATGTTGTCCGAACCTCCACTGATACTCACACTATGATTATAGCTGATTGAATTGCGAAATAATTCCTTAAACCAGTCTGTATTGTTGGAACGTGCTTTCCTGACCCCATCTGCAAATTGCTGATAATTGATCTCCTTACGCAAATACTGTCCCAAAAGTCCTTCATACCCAATTCGTTCGAGCGGGCGGTTGGCCTCACTGATAAGTCCCCTCCGATAAATTTCGCTTGACACATCGATACGTTCCGAGGAGTTCATCAAGTTCATTTGACTGTAATGTATACGGGGTGATATGGAGAATCCGCCGCTGTAATTGATGGAAACACGTCCGCTCTTACCTTGTTTGGTCGTAATGACAATGACACCGTTAGCAGCCTTTACACCATACATCACAGTTGCCGAAGCATCTTTTAATACAGAAATCGTCTTAATATCATTCGGACTTAACCAAGAAATAGAATTGCCAACAAAATTCTTGATCATATCGAAATTATCTTGCGTGATATTGCCTAAAGCATCGAGGTCTCTCGTCTTGAACGGGAGAGGATCTTCCTGAATGATACCGTCGACTACCCATACCGGTTCTTGATTGCCAAGTAGGGTAGAAGTTCCACGCACACGCACACGCTGTGTGGCACCTACCAATCCACTGGTATTCAGGACACTTGTTCCTGATAGTTTTCCCTGCAACATTTGTTCTATGCTCCTGTGGCCGTCATAGAAAAGATCTTCTATCTGTACTGTATTTGCAGAACCTACCATTTCGCTTTTTCGAATACGCTGATACCCAGTAACTACGACCTCATCAATGAGCGAAACATCATCTTCCATCATCACGCGAAGCATCTCTTCTCCACGCCATATCATAGTCAAGGGCTTCATTCCGGCATAAGTAAATTGAAGAACGGGATGCTTGGTGGAGGTTTCTATCCTGAAAATCCCTTCCAGATTAGTTTGTGCACCCTCAGAGGTTCCTTTGATAAAGACAGTGACACCCGGCAAGGGATCTTTCATTGTTTTGGACAAGACTTTTCCCTGGATCACGACCTTATTTCTCCCCGAAAGCTGATTTCCTGAAAAAACATCCTGGGATTGATTATCGGAGATACAACTTGCTTGGGTATGTGTCTGCGTGATATGGATGAATTTACCATTTACAGAATACTTAAAAGGCTTGTTTTGCAGTAAAAGGGAGAGGGCTTTCTCTATGGTCTTGTTCTTGATTTGGATGCTGACCGTATATCCTTGTACTTCGTCGTAAGTGAACAATACCTTGAATCTGGATGCCTTTTCTACTTTTTTAAGAGCACTGGCTAAAGGCTCGTTATGGCACTCTACCGTAACTCTGTCAGTCAGCGATTGGGCCTCGACTACTCTGATACTCCCCAAAAGAGCAAACAATATCACTACAATTTTTGCACGCAAACCTACTACATATCTGCCACTTTTTTATTTTATATTCCATAAATGATATATTTTTAAGGTATCACTTATTAAATATAACGATCCTAACTATATTTCGGGCATTAATTTTCTTCTCTTTTTGGGGAGAGAATGATTTTGTTGCCTTTCAGTTCTGCTTTAAGATAGCTGAAAGCGTTCAGGTTTTTCACGACATGAGATATGCCGGCGTTACGATCGGCAATAAAGTGCAGGCGATAACTCATCAACGAATTATCGCATATCTCTATGCTCACATTATACCATCTGCCGATTTCTTTCAAGATGTCTACTAATGGCAGATTGTCGAAGTAGAAATAGCCGTCTTTCCACTGGACGTAATACTCCGTATCAATACAGGTCACATTGAATCTTTCGTTCTCGCTCAAAAAGGCGTCCTCACCTGGCTTTAGAACGACTTCCCTGCTATTGGCCTTATTACGTATTGCTACAGAACCGGATACCAGAGTCACATGATTCTCCGCCCCAGGATATGCTTTCAGGTTGAACTCCGTTCCCAAAACACGGGTCAGGAGCCTGTCGGTCTCTACGATGAAAGGGTGCTTGGCATTTTTTTTGACCTTGAAATAGGCTTCGCCTTTCAATTTCACCTGTCTGATGTCACCTGAAAAATGAACCGGAAAAATCAATTGGCTCTCGGCATTGAGCATGACTCTCGTGCCGTCGGAAAGAATAAGCTTGTAAGCTTTTCCGCGAGGTGTAGACAGCATACGCAATCCTGCTGCATTGGCCGAAGCATGCGAAAAATCGGCATGCTCGCTGTTGATTACTGTTCCTTCATCGTGATAGGCAAGTTCTATTTCTTTCATCTGTTCCTCGGCCTTACCCAATAATACTTTCTGTGGCCGGTCTTCTGCTACGAAAGCCATCAGATGATTGTCAGCTGGACGAGCCTGAAAATAGGAATAGGCTCCCCATACCAATGCGACAACAGCTGTGGCTGCAACAAACAGTAGTCTTTTACGATACAGGCTCCTCAAACGGCGAGGGGCAAGATTCGTATCGTAAAAAATCTTCCATACTTTTGCAACATCAGGAGTGGGACTGTTTTTCCTAAACCTTGCACAATGATAATCCCATAGCAATTGACAAACCTCTTTTGAGTCGTCGTCAGACAGCAACATGTCGATTTCTTTGTCTGTCAACTTATCCCATTTTCCTATCTTGTCCACTGCTTCATCCTTTTCGGCAGCCTCTTTATTCTGGTGTAAATAGTCAATTTCTATATCCATATATAATATAATAACGATTATAAGCGTCTTTTGGTTATTCTCCGTTCAGCATATTCTAAAGAAAATGATTCCCGTAAGAGCCTGAGAGCTTTCATCACATGCTGCTTCACGCCGCTGACTGAAATTCCCAGGATAGAAGCAACTTCCTTATAAGTATGTCCCTCATAAAAACATTGATCTATTACAAAACGTGTACGTGCAGGCATTCTTTCCATCACTCGATCTATCAATTCCAGGTATTCCTCCTGCTTATCCGAATCCCATTCTATGCTGTGCCGGCTCATATCGAGGAAGAACTTTACATAGGCCGACTCTACCTTGGAATGTTTCAAATAGTCCAGGCAGCGATTATAGACACACTGCCGCAGATAAGAAGCGCCATATCGATTATGTGAGTAGGAGAAATCTTCCCACGCACGAGTAAAGACATCGTTTACCACATCTCGGGCCACTTCTGAATCATGCACTATATAAAGGGCATTATAATATAATGGGGAATAATTTTCTTTGAATAATTTTTCAAATGCGCGTTCCCGATCACATACTCCCATAACTATGCTCTTTCTTAACTAAAATACATTTACAAAGATAGTGATAAATCTATAAATTAGCAAACTTCATCAAAAAAATAGATACCGATTTTGGCCTTCATAAGTTCCATTAAGAAGTACCAATAGTCTATAGAGTAAAACACGACTATGAAAAACACTTGGGGAACGCTGTCAGCAAGGGGCTGAAAGCTCCGACGAGACAAAAGATTTCAGTAGCAATATAAAAAAGAGAAAATGGAGGCCGAAGTCTCCCTGAGATTAATCAACTTTGTATTGTGTATGAAATATCATCAGATACTGGTCTAAGTCTTGGCCCCCTAGATCAATAAGAAAGGAAATATCTGTCATTTGCTCAATGAGTGGCTATCCTTGACAACAGTTGACTCTCTTGATATATTCGAGAGCTACGGCATTAAATGTGTACCACATAGAAAAGCTGATAGAAGGGAATGTTTCGATTTATCAAAAGTTATGATAATAAGAGAATCCAGCTATGTCTTATGTATATATGTATTTATGCCATTGATGGAATTTGTTCTGTATATTAACATGTATATAGAAAAGAGAAATTGTGATGGTCTACTCCTACCTCCGTATTCACCAAACCTCAACCTCATCGAACGCCTTTGGAAAATGCTTAGGAAGAAAGTCATCAACACGAGATTTTACAGGACGAAGGAGGAGTTCAGGCGAGCGGTGATGAATTTCTTCGAACACATCGCCGATTACAAAGAAGAGTTGGAGTCGCTTCTAACTCTTAATTTTGATTGGTTAATTCCAAAACCATTTCGTTGTGACTATAAGAAAAGACATAGCAATAGGGACCTGGTGTTGAATGCAAAGGATTTGTATATAGAAATTACTTTTATCAGAAAGTTTACATTGACAAAAACTTTTAAAATAGATGTTAATAATAAGTTGTCTTTTATGGGAGGCCTGCGATAAGTTTGACTGAATAAATCAATGATTTATTATCCTTGATTTTTTAGATGTAGAATGTTCAGAATTTTGTTGACGAAGAAAATTTCTTTATCTTTGCACTCGGTTATGAATATTAATATTCTCAATGAGGCTGAGTTGGCCTTGCTCAAACAGTATATCAATCAGTCAGAACATATTGTGATCTGTTGCCATAAATCGCCAGATGGAGATGCATTGGGTTCTTCGTTGGCGTGGGCCGACTATCTTGAAGGACAGGGCAAGAACCCGACAGTGATTATTCCGGATGCCTATCCTGATTTTTTGCAATGGCTTCCCAATACGGAAAAAATTGTCCGATATGACAAACGCGCAGCTGAAGCTGACCGCCTTTGGGCTGAGGCCGACCTGATCTTTTGTTTGGATTTCAATACTTCGAGTAGGGTAGAAGATATGCAAGGTGTTTTGGACAAGTCTACCGCACCTAAGATTATGTTCGACCATCATCTTTCGCCGTCTATGGAGACTGTCCTTACGGTGTCGCATACGGAGATGTGCAGTACCAGTGAAATCGTTTTCCGTATCATTTGGCAGTTAGGCGGATTCGAGCAGATGTCGCGCAGGTGTGCGGTGGACATTTACTGTGGAATGATGACAGACACTGGAGGTTTCACTTACAATTCTTCTCGCTCCGAGATTTACTTTATCATCGGTCAATTGCTCATCAAGGGTCTTGACAAAGACAAGATTTATCGCAATGTTTTTAATACTTATAGCCCGTGGGCTATTCGTTTCCGTGGGTATATGATGTATCAGAAACTCAATGTGATTGACGGTTTTCAGGCCTCATATTTTACTATCACGAGGCAGGAAATGAAACATTTCCACTTCATTAAAGGTGATGCCGAAGGATTGGTCAACGAGCCTTTGAAAATTAAAGGGATGAAATTGTCTATCTCCTTGCGCGAAGATGATCGAAAGGATCATCTGATTTGGGTCAGCCTGCGTTCTGTCGACGACTTTCCTTGCAATCGTATGGCTGAAGAATTTTTCAATGGTGGTGGGCATCTCAATGCCAGCGGTGGTAAGTTGCAATGCAGTATGGCTGATGCCGAGCGTGTTGTGCGGGATGCTATTATATATTATGAGAAGTTGTTAAAATCCTAATAAATTGAAAAAGATGCGTGTGTCTCGATATTATTGCTTATTTTTGCACCTATAATCAAATATTGTTCACGTGAGAAAATTATCCTTTTTATTTCTTATATTGGACGTAGCTTTACTTTTAGCAGCGTGCAGCGACTCGGAGACTTATGCTGAGCAGAAGAAGAAAGAGCGTAAAGCCATCAGTTCATATATTCGCGATAAGGGAATCAAAGTGATTTCTGAAGCAACTTTCAAGGCCGCAGGAGAGACCACAGATACGGCTAAAAACGAGTTCGTTTTATTTGAGAGTTCGGGTGTCTATATGCAGATCGTTCGCAAGGGCTGCGGAAAGAAAATTGCAGACGGTGAGACTGCAACCGTGCTTTGCCGTTTCTCGGAATATAATCTGCTGGCAAATCCGGACACAGTGCAGCTTACTAATAATGTGCTTCGGTTTGCTTTCTTTGACGATAAAATGACTGTAATTAATAATTCGGGTACATTTCAAGGATCGTTTATTCCCGGTTTTAGTGTAATGCACACGGCTTATCGAAGCACGGCAGTACCGACAGGTTGGTTGGCTGCATTCAGTTATGTCAACATCGGTCGTCCTTCAAAGGCCGATGAGGAGTTGGCGAAAGTAAAGTTGATAGTTCCTCACGATAAAGGAACTACTGTTGCTACACGGCGGGTGTATCCTACACTTTATGTACTGACGTTCCAACGGGGATTGTAAACAGTATCATTAACTAAGATATAATGACATTAATCAAATCTATTTCAGGTATCCGCGGTACGATCGGCGGACGTGCGGGCGACACGTTAAACCCACTTGACATCGTGAAATTTACGTCGGCATATGCTACTTTTATTCGAAAGAACCGTCCGAACGGCTCAAATAAGATTGTTGTAGGGCGTGATGCACGTATATCCGGCTATATGGTGAAGAATGTTGTGTGTGGAACACTGATGGGAATGGGCTATGATGTCATCAACATCGGTCTCGCAACAACTCCCACAACAGAATTGGCCGTACGCTGGTCGGGAGCAGACGGCGGTATCATTATTACTGCAAGCCATAACCCGAGACATTGGAATGCACTCAAGCTTTTAAATAATGAAGGTGAGTTCCTGACTGCTTCAGAAGGTGCGGAGGTGTTGGATATTGCTGAAAGAGAAGACTTTGATTATGCGGATGTAGATCATTTAGGCTGTTATTCGGATGATGCTTCGTTCAATCAGCGCCATATCGATAGTGTGCTTGCCTTGAAATTAGTAGATGTTGAGGCTATTCGCAATGCACATTTCAAGGTTGTTGTAGACAGCATTAATAGTGTGGGTGGTGTTATCTTGCCCGATTTACTGAAAGCGCTGGGTGTAGAATACAAGTTCCTGAATAGTGAACCGAATGGTGACTTTGCACATAATCCTGAACCGTTAGAGAAGAATCTCGGCGGTATTATGGATGAAATGGCCGTTGGAAAATATGATCTCGGTATCGTAGTTGACCCAGATGTGGATCGTTTGGCTTTTATCTGCGAAAACGGAACGATGTTTGGAGAGGAATATACATTGGTGAGCGTGGCTGATTATGTACTCTCTCACACACCCGGCAATACGGTTTCCAATCTTAGTTCGACGCGTGCTTTGCGTGACGTAACCGAGAAGT
Source organism: Hoylesella pleuritidis JCM 14110 (assembly GCF_000613725.1). GTDB lineage: Bacteria > Bacteroidota > Bacteroidia > Bacteroidales > Bacteroidaceae > Prevotella > Prevotella pleuritidis. The sequence continues at coordinate 22,428 of NZ_BAJN01000007.1, read as the reverse complement.
ATGGAGGTAAATATATGGCTTCGGCCGTAGGTGAGGTGAATGTCACCACACAGATGAAGGCTGTCCATGCGGTTATCGGTGGTGAAGGAAACGGTGGTGTGATCTATCCTGAGAGCCATTACGGCCGTGATGCTTTGGTGGGTATTGCACTGTTCTTGTCGAGTTTGGCGCATAAAGGCTGTACGGCAAGTGAACTTCGCAAGTCGTTCCCTACTTATTTTATTGCCAAGAATCGTATTGATCTTACTCCATCTACGGATGTAGATGACATTCTTGCAAAGGTGAAAGACCTTTATAAAAATGAGACGGTGAACGATATAGACGGTGTTAAGATTGATTTTGCAGACAAGTGGGTACACCTCCGCAAGAGTAATACAGAGCCGATTATCCGTGTTTACAGTGAGGCTGCAACTCCCGAAGAAGCCGATGCGTTAGGAAAGACACTTATGCAAGTGGTTTATGATATGCAAACCAATTGAGGATTGAGAATTGGTAATTGAGAATTCAGATTAATCATTCTCGATTACCAATTTTTTATTTACGAGTCATTTTGTATAAAAGTCGATGAGCTTGGTGAGGGCCAAGCGACACGCTGCACAGAATTCAGGGGTATCATTGGTGCGCATACGACAGTCTTGCATCGGGCGATACACGCCTTTTAGGCTGTAACCGGCTCCCTCGAAAGCGCCGACGAGGGTCTTGTCTTTACCGAGTGGGGTAGGGGTGGGTGTCTTTTTCTTGATGAGGCTTTCCCATTTTCCGTGAAAGTTTTTCAGCGTCGTGATGTTTTGTTCCCACGGTTCTATATCGTGTGGATACATTGGAATCTGTTCGGCTTCGTAAGCGTATTCGTCTGCCAAGCCAGCAAAGCTGTGTCCGAACTCGTGAACGACTACCGGACGGAACATTCTGTGGTGGGTCATTGACAAATTATAGGAGTTTAGGATACCACCGCCACCGTATTCGTCAGTATTTACTAACACGATGATATGCTCATAAGGTGTACCCGCCAACCAGTTATGGAGGTCTTTCAGACTGAGTGTGGTTAGATAACGGTTACTATAAAAGGTATCGAAATGAGAGTGAAGGGCCGTGTTCTTCCAGACTCCTTTCGATGGATAACTTGTTCCACTGTCTGTGGAGGGCGATTTTACAGCTATTATGTTGAAGCGATCGCGCATAGATTTGAATGGTTCGTGTGCAAACAGTGCCTCCATTGCTGCCTTGGCATCGTCGACGAATGTCTGCATCTCTTCGTTTTTATATCCTTCGGCGATATAAGCAATATGGATACAACGTGTCGAATCGGTCGCCTTTTGAAGTGTGATATATGGAGTGACGTTTTTTTTGCCAATATGTCGGATGAGGATGTCGGTCGGATCGACTTGATGACTGAATGAAGTCATTATTTCACGGCGATTGTTTCGGAGGTCGAGTGTGATGTCTATGGTGTCTTTCGGCATCGGGATGAGGAACACGTTTTCAAAAGAACGTCGTGTCTTTTGGGCTTCGGGATACGATAACCATTCCTGAAATAAGGTAGAGAAGCTGTTCCGATAAATTACGTTTCCTGTTTTATGGTCGCGCACGGTGATTTGTCCGTTTCCTTCAACAGGCAACTCCGACAAGTGTTGATGTTTGCCATACCAATGCGGTATCACTGAAAGCTCATCCAAAGAGATGGTTTGCTCTCGGATATTTCCTGCGAAGTTGTAATCTAAACGCAGTGTTCTGTCTTCAAAATAGTCTTCAAAGGTCTGTGCATTTGCACACATTATTCCGCATAAAAGCAGGCTCATTAAAAATGTTTTTCTCATATCTTAGTAAACTTTGAGTGTATCTCCGACGCATATTTGATAGTCTTCCGGCAGGTGATTTTTTTGTTACAGCGATTTTAGTCGCATACCGTAAAGCTGTGAAATGCTGTACATACTCTCTCCTGTTTTGACTACGTGTGGCCGGTTTTTATAGGCCTTGTCGGCTTTTCTGCGCTTCTTTTTTAGGTAGATGATATCTCCCTGGTGCAACACGTCTCGTTTGTCGCGTTCGTTATAACGTGCGAGTGCTCGGTAAGAGATACCCACTTCCTCGCCAATCGAGCGGAATGTATCACCCTCACGAGCTTGCAGATAATAGTTTTTATTATAGATGCGTATCGGATGTAATCGTTGACTGGGGCCGGCTGGCTTGTCGTGACCTGCTCGCTCGGCCATAAACCGGTCGTAACTGCGGGCTGTGTCGTATTGATATAGTTTATAAAGTTCGATGATTTGAATCAGTTTTATGGCATATTGCGGATTTGTTGCATAGCCACACTCTTTCAGTCCGTAAGCCCAACCGCGGTAGTCGGTTTCTTTAAGAGCGAACAATCGTTTGTAACGAGAACTCTTAGCTAAGAACTTGCTGTGATCTTCAAAACTGTCGAAAACATTGTCATAGGCTCTGAAACATTCGTTTGTAGCATCGTCGTCATGATAAACGGTTTTGCCGCTCCAACCGTGACATTTGATGCCGAAGTGATTGTTGCTGCGCAAAGCGAACTCGCTCTGTCCAGCTCTGCTCTCGAACAGCCCTTGGGCTAAAGTGATGCTGGCAGGTATGTGATACCGCTTCATTTGCTCAATGGCCAAATCTTTGTATTGATTGATATAGGTCTGGTATTGCCGATTCCATTTCATTTGGGCACTGATAGGCAGTGCCAATAAGATAATGAGCGACAGGACTGTGAGTTTTTTCATTGACATTATTATTTGGACGCAAATTTACGGAATAATGTCGAGATATGGAAAGGAGAGGTTTAGATTTTCAAATGGAGTGCAGGTATTTAACGGTTTATAATAAAAAAGGTGAAAGTTGCGTAACAGGTTCAGGTTTTTATTAATTTTGTAACGGCTTAATAGCAAAAAGAATAATTCATATAATGTTTGGATAGAGTGTTTATTAGATGGGTAAAAAACAAAAGGTGATATTGTCCTTGGGGGCGAACGAAAATCAGGAATCGAATATGCAGCTGGCGCAATACAAGCTTGAACGCCTTTTGAGTAATCAAGTAATTTTCTCGGAAATGATGTGGACGACTCCGATCGGCATTGACTCCGATCGGTTCTTGAACTGTTTGGCTGTGGCACATACACATCATAGCTTTACGCAGTTGCATCGAGCATTGAAGCAAATAGAGCGTTCGCTCGGTAGTTTGCGGGCTGAACGTAAGCGGGGAGTGGTAAAAATGGACATCGATATTCTGCTGTTCGGCGACAGCCGTTATCACATCGATGATTGGCAACGCAATTATGTGCGCCGGCTTTTGGAGCGAATGGGAGAGAAAACGTCAGTTGAGAATTGATGGTTGGGAAATCTGTGAATATGTTTTCCCAAAAACACAGATTGACAAACTGAGACATAAAGTAGTTATTCGTAACAATCTCATAATGTTAGCTATTTTAGAAAACCTGTAATGAAATATAAACACTCATTATCCGAATAGTAAAGTTTTAAATAATACCCTTCTGTTTTATAAGTATACATATCTTTCAAGTGAGATTCAAAATAATGGCCGGGTTTATCGGTATTGTTCTCTACGATTCCTTTTATGTCATAAAACCGAATTTTGTTACCGCTGACGCTGAATCTTCCTGATATTTGGTGGTCAAGGCATTTTCCTTCCATCGTTCCGTCACGATGGAGTGTGAGCGTGTATTTTTCTTCTTGCCAGTTGACCCATTGGGCAGTATTGGGATCGTTGTCTTTATAAGCGTAAGCGTTTAGTCTCCAAAACCATTCGGTGAGTTCTTCGGGCACTTTGTCTTTATCACTATCCGAACAACTGATAAAGCTTAGGGTTGCAATACAAGTGCATACCATTAACAAGATAAATTTTTTCATTTGTTAGTTCTTTCTTTAATATGCAGGCGATCGTTGATGTTGCAAATATAGTAAAAAATGAATTACTTCTAAATTTTCGTAATTTTTTTTTGTCGAAAAAGATTTAGGAAAGTTGAGGTTACATTCGCTTGAAAATCAGTAAGGTATAATTCGTTCTACAATTAGATGCTTTTTACTTTGTATTTAACGCTTACTCGTGCGCCGTTTAACGACTTTTCGCAGCACCGAAAGAGGTTAATTGGAAAGGGAATCGTCAGGAGGGGCGTAGTGAGTGAGGGCGGAGGATTGGGCGGAAACGAAAAAAGGAGGAAGACTTTTGAATCTTCCTCCTTAATTTTCTTATCTGATGACGAGGTTATTTTTCAATAGCTGCAACGCCGGGAAGCACCTTTCCTTCAATGGCTTCAAGCATTGCACCGCCGCCTGTGGACACATAAGAAACCTTATCGGCCAAACCGAACTTGTTGACAGCCGCTACCGAATCGCCGCCACCTACCAAAGAGTAGGCACCGTTTTGCTGTGTTGCCGAGGCAACATACTTGGCTATTTCGCCCGTTCCGTGTGCGAAGTTCTCAAACTCGAATACACCCACGGGACCATTCCATAGGATTGTCTTGGACTCGAGGATGATTTTCTTCCAGATTTCGAGTGATTGCTCAGAGGCATCCATACCTTCCCAGCCGTCGGGGATGTTTTCGATGGGTACCACCTTGCGGTTGGCGTCGTTGGCAAAGCGGTCGGCTGCCACCGTAGCCACAGACAAACTGAGGTTCACGCCTTTCTCTTTGGCTGCGGCGATAACATTAAGAGCCTCGGGCATCAGGTCGTCTTCGTGGAGAGAATTGCCGATATGGCCGCCCTGAGCTTTGACGAATGTATAGCCCATTCCGCCTCCGATGATGAGGTTATCCACCTTGTCGAGCAGGTTTTTAATTACGCCCAACTTCGAGCTTACTTTGCTTCCACCGATGATTGCGGTGAAAGGATGCTGTGCGTTCTTCAACACATTATTGATGGCTGTTACTTCTTTTTCCATCAGGAAGCCCAACATTTTAGCGTCGGGAGTGAAGAAATCGGCGATGACCGCAGTTGAAGCGTGTTTGCGGTGAGCGTCCCGAAGGCATCGTTTACATAAACATCGGCATAGGATGCGAGCTTTTGGGCAAATGCTTTTTGTTTCTCTTTCATCTCTTTCTTGGCGGCATCGTATTCGGGTGTGCCTTTTTCGACGCCTATGGGCTTGCCTTCCTCTTCGGCATAGAACCGTAAGTTTTCGAGCAGCAACGCTTCGCCAAGCTTCAATGCGGCTGCTGCGGCAGAGGCATTGGCGCAATCGTCAGCGAATTTGACGTCGACACCGAGACGCTCGGACACTTTTCCGACGATCTGTGAGAGTGAAAATTTGGGGTTAACTTTGCCTTTCGGCTTGCCCATATGGCTCATCATAATCACCGAACCGCCGTCAGACAGAATCTTTTTCAGTGTAGGTAATGCACCACGGATGCGGGTATCATCTGTCACATTACCATTTTCGTCCAAGGGAACATTGAAATCTACGCGGACGATTGCCTTTTTTCCGGCAAAGTTGAATTGATCGATCTTCATATAAACTTATTGATTTATAAATTTGAAAAATACGCTTTAATCATCTGCAAAATTACGAAAAAGATGAGAGATTGCGGTTTCTGAGGCAGGGAATTTTTGTTTTTTGTCCCGAATGGCGTGTTGACTGTCGTCGAATGAGGCTATATGCCCGCGTGTCGGTTATCCGAAAAGTATGCGTAGAGCTTCTTCCACTTTGCGAACGGGGTGGAGATGGATGTTGTATTTCTTGGAATCGAATCCGCCGAGATTGTATTTCGGGATAATCATATCGGTAAATCCTAACTTTTCGGCTTCTGCCACGCGTTGCTCAATGCGGTTAACGGGACGTACTTCGCCGCTGAGTCCAACCTCACCAGCCATACACCAGCCCGCTTCAATGGCTGTATCGACGTTGCTCGACAACACGGCGGCGATGATACTGAGGTCCATCGCGAGATCGGTTACGCGTAGTCCGCCGGCGATGTTGATGAAAACATCTTTCTGCATCAGCTTGAAGCCCACGCGTTTTTCGAGAACTGCGAGCAGCATATTGAGTCTTCGCTGATCGAAACCTGTTGCCGAGCGCTGCGGCGTACCGTAAGCCGCTGACGAAACTAAAGCTTGTGTTTCCACTAAGAACGGTCTGACACCCTCGATGGCACTGCTGATAGCAATGCCGCTGAGTCCCTCTTCGCGGTCAGGCGTGAGCAGAAGTTCGCTCGGATTGTTTACTTGGCGCAGGCCGGTCTGCTGCATTTCATAGATGCCTAACTCCGAAGTAGAGCCAAATCGATTCTTGATGCTGCGCAGAATGCGGTACATATAATGCTGATCGCCCTCGAATTGGATGACTGTATCTACGATATGTTCTAAGATTTTGGGACCGGCCAGGGTCCCTTCTTTGGTGATATGGCCGATGAGCAGCACCGGGATGCCACTCGTTTTAGCAAAACGGAGTAGTGCCGAAGCACATTCGCGCACTTGGGTGATGCTTCCCGGCGAACTATCCACATCTTCCGTAGCAATGGTCTGAATGCTGTCGATGATGAGAAGTTCAGGTTTGACGTCGCGGATGTGTTCGAAAATGCGCTCCAACGATGTCTCGCAGAGTATCAATACATTGTCTGTCGCTGCGTTGTCGGCCTGTGGCAAATGTGCGGTAATGCGGTCGGCGCGCAACTTTAGTTGGTGAGCACTCTCCTCGCCGCTTACATATAGGATTCGCTTTTCGGGTAAATGGAGAATCGTTTGCAGCGTAAGCGTACTCTTTCCGATACCCGGTTCGCCTCCCAAAAGCACGATGGAACCGTGTACCAAGCCGCCTCCGAGAACACGATTCAGCTCTTCGTCGTGCATATCTATGCGTGGTTCGTCTTGTGCTGAGATATTACGGAGCGCTGTCGGACGGTTTTTGTGCGCTGATTCGGCGTGGCTCAACACCGAGTGAGCAGCTGTCTTGGCCGCCATCGAGCCCGTGTCGCCGGCTATGCGAATCTCTTTGAAAGTGTTCCATTGGCCGCAACTCGGGCATTTTCCTATCCATTTGGGCGATTCTTGTCCGCAATTCGAGCAGACATAAGCAATCTTGTCTTTTGCCATAACGAGACAAAAGTACGAATAAATTTTTGTAACACAAAAAAGAATTCGTACTTTTGCAGATGCTAATATTGCACATTTAATGAATAGAAACTCGGAAGGGCGACTCGTGTTTTCAATACGCTGGGCGCCCTTCTTTGGATAAATAAAAGCGGATGAAATATCTTTGCACACTCTTCACAGCGCTTGTTCTCATTGCGTCTTGCGGTCAGTCGTATGACGAAAAGCAGCGACTCTCGAAGGCAGAAAAGGCAAGACTGAAAACCGAAGATTCGTTGGCGTTGAAAGTGGCGGTGCTACCCACCTTGGATGGGATGCCGATTTTCTTGGCCAAAGAGCGCCGATTGTTCGATACGTTGAACGTAGATGTCCGACTGCGACGTTGGAATGCGCAGATGGATTGCGATACGGCGCTCATCGGAAGCAGTATAGAAGGCTCGGTGACCGACCTTGTTCGCGCTGAGCGTATAAAGAAACGGGGAACGCCGTTGACGTATGTTGCTGCCACAAATGCTTATTGGCAATTGGTGAGTAATCGTCTGGCGCGTGTGAAAGAACTGAAGCAGTTATCGGATAAGATGATTGCGATGACCCGTTTTTCGGCTACCGATTATTTAGCCGACCTTGCCATAGACAGCGCCAAACCCAAATACGATGTCTTTCGTGTGCAAATCAACGATGTGCATATCCGCTTGCGAATGTTGCTCAACAATGAGATGGACGCGATGTTGCTTACCGAACCGCAGGCCACTACCGCCCGATTATACCGCCATCCCGTGTTGATGGACAGCAGAGATAAGGGGCTTCGCTTCGGTGTTATTGCTTTCCGGACAGCAGCAATGCGCGATGTGCGCCGCCGAAAACAGATTCAGGCTTTCATCAAAGCGTATAATATGGCCTGCGATTCGCTTAATGAGAAAGGGTTGCAACATTATTCTGATTTGGTAATGAAGTATTGTGGCGCCGATAAGAAGACTATAAAGGCTTTACCGAAGATGCGTTTTGAACACGCGGTAAAGCCTCGCTCCCAAGATATTTTACGTGCACAGAAAGATAAACAATGAGTGAAACGGAATCTCTGAAAAGGATAGAAGCTGCCTTACTCGATGGCGAGAATGTAGGCAAAGCATTGCGTTTGCTGCAACAGTTCATAACCGACAGACCCGATCCTGCTGTTTCCGGCGTATTGGAAAGTGTGAGTCAGGATTATGAATTGATGAAAGACTTTATGCTGAAAGGTTATCACGACGATAAACGGGCGATGCTTTACGAGGGTATGTTGCGCAAGTTGTATCGTGTGTGGGGATATCTGCGTGTGTCAGTCAAGGTTCAAGAGAGTCAGGCTTATCGTTTGGCTGCTACTGTTGTGCCACCTGTCAGTCTGCATCCTGATGACATCCGCCGCCGACTTGAAGGTTTCGTGCAAGATGTAACGATGTTATCACTGGAACCGGAAGCTGTCGGTCAATCGACGAAAAACGATATCTACTCGACCCATCAAACGTATATCGAAGGGTTGTTTAATGCCGTTCTCGTCTCACCGCAATGGGATAGCGATACGGCCGAGGGTTTCGAGCAGCTTCTTCTGTCGCCGACCATTGACGCAAATGATGCCCAACTGTTGGTGAGTGCTGTGATGTTGTCGGCAATGAACGTCTTCGATATTCGGAAGGTGATGACTTTGATGGCAGTATATTGCAATACTTCCGACGAGCATATACGCCAGCGCGCGCTTGTGGGGTGGGTATTTTCCTTGCCTGAAAAGCTGCATCGGGTGTTCCGCCCACTATGGGATAAGGTATCGGAGCTTTGTAAGGACGAGGCTGTTCGCCGCGACTTGCTGGAGTTGCAGATGCAAGTATTTCATTGCCTCAATGCTGAACGCGACAACGACGAACTGCAACACGACATCATTCCGAATTTAATGAAGAACAATCATTTGCAGATTACGCGTTTCGGAATCAAAGAGAAAGAAGAAGATCCGATGCAGGACATTCTTGATCCCGGGGCTGCCGATCGTGCAATGGAGGAAGTGGAAGGCAGCTTCAAACGTATGGCCGATATGCAAAGAGCCGGTGCCGACATCTATTTCGGCGGTTTTTCGCAGATGAAGCGATTCCCGTTTTTTGGCACGTTAAGCAATTGGTTTTGTCCGTTTTATGTCGATCATCCCGCCTTGCAGAGTGTGAATGAACAGCTGAAAGATTATAAATTTATGGCCGTTTTGCTGCTCAAAGGACCTTTTTGCGACTCGGATAAATACTCGTTTGCACTCGCTCTGTCTACCATTATCGACAAACTGCCTGCTAATGTACGCGAAATGCTTAATAGCGGAGAGACGATGGGGCTGTCGACAGTGGTTTAGACACTGGTAGCGCAGCTTATATCCGGCGCACTTATCTGCAAGATCTCTACCGTTTTTTTCGTGTTTACCCTTATCGAGATGACTTTCGGAATCCTTTTGAATGCGAGTCACCCACGTGGAATGCCCTCTTTTTTCTCAACGATGCTTTCAATCGAGATGTTCTTTTATGTGAAGCACGTCAGCTGAAAGGCTTTCTTTTGAAGCGGAAACACTATGAGGCGGCCTCGGAAGTGTGTGACCGCTATGTGGAACCAGGCGTTGTTGAAGACATTTTCATACGTGCGACGTTGGCCGTTCATTATGGACATTATACGGATGCACAGGCTTTTTATGCGCAGATTCTCGATAAAGAGCCCGACAATTTGCGGGCTTTGCGAGGACTGGCGCAGGCAGATTTCCATTGCGGTGACTTCGAGTCGGCCGTGAAAGGCTATTCTGCTTTGTTGGAGAAACAGCCAGACAATAAGCATTACGCGCTGAATCTTGCCATCTCTCAAATCAACAGTGGGGCTGCCGAACAAGGAGTCAACGGACTGTTTCGCCTGAATCTTGACTTCCCCGACGATAAAAATATTCGTCGGGCGATAGCTTGGGGGCAGATGTTTCTATGCAAACCGTCTCAAGCTGAGCCCATTTACGATGACCTTCTGGCGTCTGCCGAGGCAGAAGACGCCGATTATCTGAATGCCGGTTACTGCAAATGGTTTGTCGGAAAAGTTTCTGCTGCTGCCGATTTGTTTAAAATGTATGTGCAAAAAACAGTTACTCGTGATTCGGTCAGTGTTGTAACGATCGCCGCTGCCTTTGCCGATGACCTCCCGTTGCTTACCCGCAACAATATTTCCGATACCGATATCAGGTTAATGGAAGATATTGTTGATTCATAGTTTCATAGGGATTGAGGAGCAAAGGAAAGAAAAACGTCATTGGTTTTATATCTTATTGACTATCAATAATTTATTGTTTATATTATGATTCACCATTACTTGCTTTGCAAGTAATGGTGAATCGTTGTGTATTTAACGATTAAACGCGAAGTATTTAACCGTTTAAATGCGATGCGTTTAATGGCTTTTCGTGACAAAATTTATATATAGTTGATTTTCAATGAAATACAAATGAATTTCATTTTTTGCTTTTTCCTTTTTGCAAAAGAATTTAGAGTGTCAGACAACTCTTGTAAAGAGTGTTGTTGTTATTGGTCAGGATTCTTCTCGAAGCCTTGATATTCGGGAACGAGACCGGACATAATGGCAGCGTAACTGCGGTTTTCGGTATTCTTGATATTATCGATTCCCTGTCCGATAGGAGGAATAGGACGGTGAATGGTGAGCCTGAGCGGATGCCGAATTACCCATTTCAGGTCGCGTGTTCGAGGCATTACGTCGAACGAACCGTTGATGGTAATGGGAACAACGGGCAATTGCAGCTCGTCGGCCAACATAAAAGCGCCGCGGCGGAAGGTACCCATATGACCTGTAAAGGTGCGTGCCCCCTCGGGGAAAACAACCAAAGACATTCCGTTCTTCAATGTTTTGCGTGCTTGTTCGTAGGTTTGTCTAATCTTGCTCGGGCCTCGTTTGTCTACGAAAATGTGGTGGGCGGCCTGACAGGCGATGCCCACAAAAGGCACGTTGCGTAGCTGGCGCTTCATCATCCATTTGAAGTTACGTCCTAAGAAACCGTAAATCAGGAAGATGTCGAAAGCTCCCTGGTGGTTACTCACAAAGACATACGACTGTCCTTTGACCAAATTCTCGCGCCCCTCTACCGTCACCGGTAACAGCAGAACGCGCACAATGAGCCACGCCCACCACTTACCGGGATAGTAACCCCAGAAGTGTCCGCTGCCGATCGTACACCCGATAACCACGATCAAGGCTGTGAAGATAGTGTAAAGAATGATAACGGGGAAAGCAAAAAAAAGCTGATAAATGCGATAGAGGTATCTCATTGTCGGAAGATTTGGTACGGGTTATTGGAGTTTATGCAACGTAATGACGGCGATTTCGCCCGGAATGCCGAAGCGAAAAGGAATCAGTCCGCCGATGCCTGCCGACACATAAAGTGCGCGGTTGCCGTCGAGATAGAGTCCGTAGTCTTCTTTACTGGTTAGCATTGTGGGTCTGAGACCGAACAATTGGATTTGGCCGCCGTGGGTATGACCGCTCAATGTGAGCTGCACTTGCGATTTGGGGAGAATTGAGCGACGCCAAGCCGAGGGGTCGTGTTGCAACATTACGACATAAGCTGAGGGTGAAATGCCTTCTAAAGTCTTGTTAATGTCGCCCCGATCGGGAACGGCGGTAAGCGTCATTCTCTTCTCCGGCTATCACGAGAGAGTCTTTCCCGCGGCGTATCGTATGGTGTTCGTTCAAGAGCACTGTCCAACCGAACTGTCGTTCACGCGAAATCACTTCTCGTTCGTTGGCCGCTTTCACAGCCGGATCGGCTTTGATATATTGGCTGTAATCGTGATTGCCGAGCACGGAAAATACACCGTCTTTGGCGTGTAGTGATTTCAGAAGGTCTTGAACGGGGTAAAGCTCAGACGGTTGCATATTCTGCAAGTCGCCGGTAAAGACGATTGCGTCTGCATTTTGCGCGTTAAGGCTGTCGATAACACGCGTAAGCATCTTGTATCTGTTGCCCGTCAGTGTGCCCACATGGGCATCGGTGAACTGCGCAATACGATAACCGTCGAAAGCTTTGGGCAGTTCCCGCGAATAGATGTCTATGTGGCGGACTTCCAATTTGCGGAAACCGAGTGTGGATCCATATATTAATATGTATAGAGAAAAGAGACAGAGCGGTGGTGCAACGAGGTTACCCCAATTGTTGCGCGTATGTGTCAGCCGGCAGTATAGCAGTCCGAGACCGGAGCAAAAGGCAAAAATGGCTTTGGGGGTAACGATCGATCCGACGAGAAACAGATAGAGATTAAGCCAAAAAAGATCATCAGGTGCGAAGTTGCGGATGGATGCCAATGCCACGGTATATCCCAAAAGACCTATCGAAGGCAGCCACCACAACAGCCGTTTCCACCAAATTCGCCACGAGGAACGGCGCAGATAATGGAGATCGAAATACAAATCCGGCAATACAATAGCCAATATTATCGGTATGAAAATTCGTGCAATCATCTGAATGCAATCTCCTCTCCGCGGCAATTGGTATCAAATATGCCGTCGTTGTAAAGCAATCGACCGTTGCAAAACGTCTGTCGCACTTGCCATTGATAGCAATGCCCGGTCATAGGACTCCATTTACATTTACTCTGAATTATCTCTTCACTTACAGTCCACGGCCTATTTGGCTGTACGATGGTAATATCTGCCTTGTAGTTTGGGCGCAGATACCCACGCTCGCGCACCTCGAATAAGCGGGCTGGATTGTGGCACATCAATTCGACTAATCGCTCGATAGAAAGTATGCCGCCGTCGACCAATTCCAACATTGTGACCAATGAGAATTGGATCATCGGCATTCCCGATGCTGCTTTACAGCATCCACCCTGCTTGTCTTGCATCGAATGCGGTGCGTGATCGGTCCCGACAACGGTAATCCGACCATCGGTAAGGGCCTGCCGAAGTGCTTCGCGGTCGGCAGTAGATTTCACTGCTGGGTTACATTTAATCAAAGCACCTTTTGATAGATAGTCTTCGGCGGTGAAATTGAGGTGTGCTATTACAACTTCTGCGGTGATTCGGTTGTCTGATCCGAAGAGTTCCAACTCCTTGGCTGTGGTGAGATGGGCCACGTGCAGTCGTGTACCGTAAGTCTTGGCAAGTTCAACGGCCCAAGAAGAAGATTGATAACAAGCTTCGACCGAGCGTATCTGTGGATGTAGAAAGACCTCAGGATCATCGCCATAAACGGCTTTCATTGCCGTCATATTGCGATTAATGAGCTCTGTGTCTTCGCAATGCGTCATTATGGGAAGATCTATTCGGGCAGCTGTTTCAAATATTTGAGCCAATGATTCACGCCGATCTACAAGCATATTGCCTGTACTTGCACCCATAAAGAGCTTGATTCCCGGTGTGCGATGGCGATCTAAGCGTTCAAAAAGCAGTGAATTGTCATTCGTCGCACCGAAGAAGAAAGCATAATTTACATAACTTTTCTTCTTGCCCAAAGCTGTTTTGTGTTCCCAATGCTCAATAGTTGTTGTCTGCGGAACAGTATTCGGCATTTCGAAATATGATGTTACACCGCCGTAGGCAGCAGCTCTGCTCTCGCTCTCGATATCTGCTTTGGATGTAAGTCCAGGCTCGCGGAAGTGCACATGGTCATCGATGATACCCGGAAGAACGAAACATCCCGTGGCATCTACACATTTATCGTAATGACCACGGGGTGTTTTTACGTTTTCCATAACAGCTATTATGCGGTCATTATCAATCTCGATAGAACCTTCGAAAGCTCTACCTTCATTGATAATCGTGCCGCCATAAATGAGTGTTGACATCCGATCGGCTTGTTAGGTTATTGTGCTTCGCCGGCAGGTTTGGCCAATTCGTTAGGTGTCGGGGCAGCTTGTGGCGATACGGAACGGTCTGGATAAGCTCCGGGAACAGTCTGTTCGGAAGATGAAGAGGGTACTTCTTTCATTCCGTTCATGATCTGTTGATTCTCTTGAGCTTTCTTATAATAGTCCTTTACGTATGGATCGTTCTTGAAACGGTCGGTTGCTTTACTCATAATATCTTCTATCCAAGGTGTCAATTCAGGGTAACGATAACCGATGGTCACCATTAGAAATACGCCAGGACCAAGTACATTATCGAAGTTTTCGGTGACGAATCCGGTGATTAAGCTGTCTTCTTGCTGCGAGATGGCAATGCTCTCGGCACTTAGTCGGGCGTTCACCACTTCCATATTGAGGCCGTCCATAATTGCCTGATCGTGTTTATGAACAAGCTCTGCTTCCTGATTCTTCAACTGATTGTATTTGTTCAGGAACTTAAACAGTTTGTCGTTCAGCGGTGTTCCGCTTACAATCTGTTGGGTGTTGTCTATCTTGATAACGATGTCTCCACGTTCTAAGACTACGGGTAGCACGCTTTCTTCATCCATAAAGATACTCGCTATACGTGCCGAATCAATCGAACCGGTGAAGCTAAAGATGCCGTGAACCACCTCGCAAGAGTCTATCTTCTTGAAGTCATTGTCTTTGAGGACTTTCAAATACAACTTCTGTCCGTCCAATGTCGCAACATTCGAGGAGCCCTGTATGTTGTAAGAACTCGCGCAGGAGGTAAAAGTCAGCAAAGAGATAAAAGCGTAAAAGACTTTATTCATAAACAATTTTCTTCTTCTTCTACACAAAGGTAATGTGTAAAATTGATGTCAGAAAAGATTTTTATGCTATTTAATTGATTCCTGCTTGCATTTAAGTATTTTTTATGAAAGTAAGTTTGAGATACGCAACACAGGCTTATTGATCAACTTCTTTCTTCAATTCGTTGCCGATTCGATGTGTAGTGTAAATCTCGAGAAGGGCTGCAATGAGTAGCAACAATACCCATTTGTTATACACATATTGTATATAATCCATATAACCGGTGCCTCCGCGCCCTCCGAAAAGCGGCAAAAGAAACTGATAGGCAGAATCAATCATCAGAATGGCAGATAGAACAAAGAAGATGTCAGCTACTGCTTGGATGCGTTTCAAGCGTTTGATCACGAAGTTGTTGCCTTCATACAGCTGCATAGCCTGGATTAAAGTAAACATCAATGTGCCTGCGGCGAAAAACCAGCATACTACCTTTTGTTGCCACATAAATACATAACAGCCTGCTCCGATCACCATCAGCAGACCTCCGATCAGGAAAATGGCACTCTGAATATTACTCTGTTGTCTCATCATTCTTATCTGTTTGTTGTTCGTCGTCATCTAAAACATAAATGTCTTCATTGTCAGCTTTCATAAAATAGCGCTCACGTGCAATCTTTTCAATGGCTTTCGGATTGCATCTCAGTTCTCTGAGTTTCTTGGAATCGGCCTCGTGTTGCGTTTTATATTTGCTGATTTGATCTTCCAATTCATTGATCTGTAATTCGTATTGTATGCGTTTCATAAAACTGTTCTCATCGAGAAATCCCACGACGAGCACACCGATTATCACTACAATCAAGTATTTGTGACGACTGATGAACCTCCATATAAAGCCAAAACGATTGTTCATTCTGATTGATTTATGGTTGCAAAAGTAGGAAATAATATCGAGATTCTCGACTTTTTTACGTACTTTTGCCTCGAAAAATTCATTTCTATATGAACGAATACATTGTTTCTGCGCGCAAATATCGCCCTATGTCGTTCGACACTGTTGTCGGTCAGTCGGCTCTGACGACGACTTTGAAGAATGCGGTAACGAGTGGTAAGCTGGCGCACGCTTATCTTTTCTGCGGTCCCAGAGGTGTAGGTAAGACCACTTGTGCCCGTATTTTCGCCAAGGCTATCAACTGCTTGATACCCACCGAAGACGGAGAGGCTTGCAATCATTGCGAGAGTTGCCGGGCATTTAATGAACAGCGGTCTTACAACATCTTCGAACTCGATGCCGCAAGTAATAATTCTGTCGAGAACATCAAGGCCCTGATGGACCAGACTCGCATACCACCGCAAGTGGGGAAGTATAAAGTTTTCATCATCGATGAGGTGCATATGCTGTCTACGGCGGCATTCAACGCTTTTCTGAAAACACTTGAAGAACCGCCAGCACACGTTATTTTCATTCTCGCAACAACTGAGAAGCACAAGATTTTGCCTACAATTATCTCCCGTTGTCAGATTTACGACTTTGAGCGGATGACCGTTCAGGGCATCATCAATCATCTTAAAACGGTGGCTGAACGCGAAGGTATTGCCTGTGAAGAGGAAGCACTTAACGTGATTGCTGAAAAAGCGGATGGCGGAATGCGTGATGCGCTGTCGATATTCGATCAAGTTGCGAGTTTCAGCCAGGGCAATATTACTTATCAGAAGGTGATAGAAGATCTCAATGTGTTGGACAGTGACAATTATTTTCGCATCATCGACCTGGCTCTTCAAAACCGAGTGAGTGATACAATGGTGCTCCTAAACACCGTGATAGGTAAAGGATTCGATGGTGGGAATCTGATTAACGGACTCGCAACGCACGTTCGTAACGTGCTGATGGCTAAGGATTCAGCTACGCTTCCGCTGCTTGAAGTGAGCGAAAGACAACGTGCTCGTTACCGAGAACAGGCTGAGAAGTGTCCTACTCAATTCCTTTATAAGGCTTTGGAAATAATGAATCGTTGCGACATTAACTATCGGCAGAGCAGTAACAAGCGCCTGTTGGTGGAGCTGACGCTGATTCAGGTCGTGCAGATCACGCAACCCGACGATGACGAAAGCGCGGGGCATAGCCCCAAACGATTGAAATCCCTGTTCAAAAACCTTGTCATTCCTCAACCGAAACCGGCTATACAGGTAGCTGGAGTTGAGAAATCCCATTCAGAGACAGCGGCGTCTGCACCGTCGTTAGCCACCAGATCGCGTCTGAAATTAGGCTCTATGGGAATGACTTTCAGCGATCTGCGTCGGCGTTCCACTGCGGTCAACCCCCAAGAGACGGTAGATGACACCACCACGGGTGAGCATCAGACCTTTACACAGGATGCTTTGGAATTACAATGGATGATGATGTGCAACCGAATGCCACAGGAAATGACCGGTCTTGCAGCTCGAATGAAGAATATGATGCTGCGAATCACTACCTTTCCACACGTGGAAGTGGTCGTGGATAATGATTTGATACTTGACGGAATCAATAAAATCAAAGGCGACATACGGTCGACGCTGATCAAAAATTTACATAATGATGACATTCAGCTAAATATCCGATTGGCCAAAGGAAATGAGGTACGCAAGGTTTTGACCAAACGCGAACTCTTTGAAGAGATGAAACAGAAAAATCCTGCTATCGGAAAGTTGAGCGAGTTGCTTAGTTTAGAATTGTCTTGATAGTGATTTCACTTCCTAATCTTTCTCTTATGGAGAGGGGAACAACATCAGTTCTTGTTGAGATTGTAGTAAATACGTTGATATGCTCACAGCTCGTGAATGGGTAACTGATTATTTAGCTGCAAACTGGATGTTGTGTTTAATATGGGTAGATACTCTTGATAAACGGTCTGTAAACGATTGAATGCATTGCGATTAATAGTTAAATGTGCGGTGACTAACGGTTAATTGAAATGCATTTGATGACCTTTTACAAGATTCTTAGTATCTGTTTGGTTCTCAATTATATATAATATTACTTGTCCTTGCTGTCCACTGGGCTTCTCTTTACACAGAATCGATATTTTAGTAGAAAGATTTGCTCATGTCATTTTTTATTCTTAAATTTGCAAACACTAAGGCCTCGTAGTTCAGCTGAATAGAATGCAGGATTCCGGTTCCTGAGATCGCGGGTTTGAATCCCGCCGAGGTCACTCTCTTTGACATAGGTTCTTCCTTTCTTCCGGCCGAAGAACAAAAGAATGTCGAAATCAAATTTTAATTCAGCTTTTGTCCGGACGCTATCGGAGTCGGGTGAAACAGGACGTGTGTCTGAACCGAATTTCAGAACCAACAAATACGAATACTTTATGGAATTATCAGAAAGATTCATCAATTACACGCGATTCGACACACAGTCGAACGACGAATCGGAGAGTATACCCAGTACTTCAAAACAGTTGATTTTTGCCGAATATCTCAAAAAGGAGCTCGAAATGGAGGGCTTCAGTGATGTAGAGATGGACGAGATGGGCTATATTTATGCTACACTTAAAGCCAATACTAAGAAAGAAATACCTACGATTGGATTTATTTCTCACTATGATACGAGTCCCGATTGCAGCGGAGCAAATATCCGACCGCGCATTGTGAAAGCCTATGACGGCGGTGATATCGAGTTATCTCCGGGTATTGTGTCGTCTCCGGAGAAGTTTCCTGAATTACTGTCGCACGTGGGCGAAGATCTCATCGTTACTGACGGGACTACGCTTTTAGGTGCCGATGATAAGGCAGGAATTGCAGAAATCGTACAGGCTATGTGTTGGTTGCGCGACCACAACGAGGTAAAACATGGCGATATACGCATTGGTTTCAATCCCGATGAGGAGATCGGGCGCGGCGCTCACCATTTCGATGTCGAGCGATTCGGTTGCCAATGGGCTTATACTATCGATGGAGGAGATCTTGGAGACTTAGAATACGAGAACTTCAATGCAGCCGGTGCTAAGGTATATATTAAAGGTGTGAGTGTTCATACGGGCTATGCCAAAGGTAAGATGATGAATGCCAACCGACTGGCTTGCGAGTTTAATGCACTTATTCCTGATACGGAGATTCCAGAGTCGACCGAAGGTTACGAGGGATTCTATCATCTCTTGGGCATTGAAAGTCGCACAGAAGAGGCCAAACTTACCTATATTATTCGTGATCACGACCGTGAACGGTTTGAAGATCGCAAGGATTTCATTGAAGAATGTGCCCGTAAGATGAATGGGAAATATGGCGAAGGAACAGTAAAAGTTGAGCTGAAAGATCAGTATTATAATATGAAAGAAAAGATTGATCCCAATATGCACGTCATCGAAATCGTGTTGCAGGCGATGCAAGAGTGTGGGGTTCCGCCGAAAGTGGAACCGATTCGCGGTGGAACTGACGGTGCGCAGCTCAGTTTCAAGGGGCTTCCCTGTCCCAATATCTTTGCCGGCGGTGTGAATTTCCACGGTCCTTACGAATTTGTTTCCATTCAAGTGATGGAGAAAGCAGTACAGGTAATTACGAAGATTTGCGAAATCACCGCTGCTTATAACGATTAATTCATTCGGCCACGGACACTTCGGTCTGTGGCCTTTATACTTTCTTCTATGGCCGAATTGCCAAACCTGGTCAAAGATCTTGCACTGATTTTGGTCGTTGCGGGAATCGTAACGCTTATTTTCAAGCGTCTCAAGCAGCCGTTGGTGCTGGGGTATATTGTTGCAGGATTTGTCGTTTCGCCTCATATGCCTTATACGATGTCGGTCGTTGATGAGGCAGATATACAGACATGGGCAGACATCGGCGTAATCTTCTTGCTGTTTTCGCTCGGACTGGATTTCTCTTTCAAGAAGATTATCAGGATGGGGATGTCCCCCGTGATAGCTGCACTCACAATCATCTTTTGTATGATGACGCTGGGAACAAGCGTCGGACATGCTTTTGGGTGGGGGCGAATGGACTGTATTTTCCTTGGAGGTATGTTGGCAATGTCGTCTACTACCATTATCTATAAGGCTTTCGATGATATGGGATTACGCCAGCAGCGGTTTGCAGGATTGGTGATGAGCGTGCTTATTCTCGAAGATGTGCTGGCTATTGTGATGATGGTGATGCTGAGTGCTGTAGCCGACGGATCAAGTCCCGATGGCGGTCAGATGGCCGGTATCGTTTTGAAAATCGTTTTCTTCCTTGTTCTTTGGTTTGTTATCGGCATTTTCCTTATTCCCATTCTTTTCCGACGTACACGTCGACTGATGAGCGATGAGACAATGATTATTGTTTCCTTAGGTCTTTGCTGCGCAATGGCTGTCTTCTCATCAGCTGTCGGATTCAGTAGTGCTTTCGGCGCTTTTGTGATGGGAAGTATTCTTGCAGAGACGATCGAAGCTGATAAGATCACGCGTCTTGTAGAGCCGGTAAAGAACTTCTTCGGTGCTATTTTCTTCGTGTCTGTTGGTATGTTGGTCGACCCGAAGATTCTTGTAGTATACGCACTTCCCATCGGTATCATCGTACTCACGATTCTTTTAGGGCAAGGAGTATTCGGAACGGCAGGTTTTATGCTAAGTGGTCAACCGCTGAAAACATCGATGAAGTGTGGCTTTTCGATGGCACAGATTGGCGAGTTTGCCTTTATTATCGCCTCACTCGGACTCTCGCTCGGTGTCATAGGGCGGTTTCTTTATCCAGTGGTGGTGGCCGTCTCGGTCATTACTACGTTTCTCACACCTTATATGATACGTTTTGCGGAGCCTTGTTACAATCAGATTGAGCGACGCTTGCCAAAAAAATGGACGCGCAGACTAAATCATCTCGGCGTTGCCCATCATTCTTCGGCGGCGGAAGTCAACAATTGGCGCATACTTCTTCGTCAATTATTGCTTTATGTTATGGTCTTTTCCATTCTGAGCGCGGCCGTGATTGCATTGATGTTTACTTTCTTTCTGCCATTCATTCGGCATATTCTTCCGCATTGGTGGGCCAATGGCGTGTGCGGTGTGTTGACCGTCGGGCTCATCGCTCCGTTTCTTCGGGCGATGATAATGAAGAAGAATCATAGTGAAGAGTTTAAGTCTCTTTGGACGCAAAGCCGTCTTAATCGTCTCCCATTGACTTTTACCATTCTCGTACGTATAGCCATCGCTGTGGCATTCGTTTTCTATATATGCAATTTCCTTACGCGATTTACCAATGCACTGATGATCAGTATCGCTGCGGCAGCCATCATCGTGATGGTGCTTTCGCGTGGATTGAAACGTCGCAGTATAATGCTCGAGCGTGTTTTCGTACAGAATCTTCGTTCGCGAGATATTGCAGCGCAGGTCAAAGGTCGTAAGAAACCGCTTTTTGAGGGGCATCTTTTAGATCGAGACATTCATATCTCAGATTTCGATGTGCCCGAAGACTCGGCGTGGACTGGTAAAACACTTCGTGACTTACAGTTTCGCAATCGCTTCGGCGTGCATATCAGTAGTATTCTTCGCGGTAGACAGCGCATCAATATACCTAATGGCAGCAACGTGATCTTTCCTAATGACAAGATTCAAATCATTGGTGATGATGACCAGTTGCGTGCTTTTGGTGAGGCACTCAAAGGCGAGCAGGTTGCTGAAGATCCTGACATCGAGAAGCGTGAGATGAAATTGCGCCAGTTGATTCTCACAGCTGCCAGTCCGTTTATCGGCAAGACACTTCGCGAAAGCGGCATCCGAGATCGATATAATTGTATGGTGATAGGCGTAGAAGAAGGCCAAGAGAATCTTGCTCTTATTGATCCCGCCCGTCGTTTTGAGCAAGGCGATATCATTTGGGTCGTCGGTGAGGAAAGCGCATTACGTGAGTTGATAGGAGAATGACATATTTAGTGCAGAGCATTGTTTTATAAATGAGCTGTAGAAAATCTTGGGGGAATGATAAATAGAGAAGCTGGCAATTCTGTTGAAATATAGAATAGCAATGATATAAAAACTTTATTTATGGCTCTTCTTATTATTTGTGTATTACCCCACCGTTACACAATGGAAGTAGTGTCTATTTGCTGAAATCGGCGGAGAGTCCACAACATCCGGTATTCATTACGACACACGCCTCAATAAGCATATAGACTGGGGGATTTGAGTCGGGATAGCCTATATTTTTCTCGTTCGGAAGATTTCCCAACAGCTCTCCGTCGCACTTTGGAATGGACATGCCATGTTGTTGTCAATTACCTGATAGATCGGGGCTGTCATCACTTTGAATTAGGCGATGATGCAGTTTCCGATTTCTATCGTTTATCCACTCCTATCTAATTCATCTAAACAAGGAAAAACACAATGTTGATAAGAAGTATAAAAGTAATAAATGATGTATCATTTCGAGCAGTATACGCCCAGTGGGGCAACAGTCGTATAGGAGTGGTCGAGAAGTATACGACCTCTCATCGTGCTTCTTAGATGATGAAGTGATGAACTTGGAGTGGCGAAGTACGAATTACCCTATTTTTTGCAATGAATTAGTGAGATATTATTAAATATCATTAATTCCCGGAAGATGTGTTTTCTTTTTCTTTGTTGTTTGCATATTAATCTCTATCTTTGCTTTCGAAGACAACGGATTGCAATTCCTCCTCTTCTTCCAAGAGCAAGACTGTCTTTCGAATGTGCAGAGGAGACTTCAAGAAGTTGTTTGAGGTTTTCTCTTTTTTTGTTTCCACGCCGGCTTGATG
>NZ_BAJN01000008.1 GCF_000613725.1 Hoylesella pleuritidis JCM 14110 | reverse complement strand
CGAGATTCTCTTTGTGGATGATATTCGTCTGATTATCAGAATCAAGAAGAACATGAAGAATTCTCTGATATAATTATGCTCAGAATGCGTTCTATCATTAAGACCGTGAAGGATGAACTCGAGAATATCTGCCAGATTGAATACACAAAATATTGTTCCGTTGAGAATTTTGCTACAAATCTTTTGGTGAGACTGATAGTTTATAATCTACTACCAAAGAGCCATCTTGAACATCGATATCATTGATAAAAGCAGAATCCATTGCATAAGTATTAATCGAATTCATCTTAAATAATAGGAAAATGGATAAAAAACACGGAGTTTTTTATTTTCGATTCTAAAAAAGGCAGTACCTTTGTCACATCTATCGATACGACTCCGTATTGTGATAAACTCAAAAACTCGTAAACTCATCAACTTAAATTATGAAACAAATCAGTTGCTTTATACCTTATGCCAGTAAGGAACAAGCCGATAAAACGATACGAGCGCTCGAGGCGGAAACCGAAGTGCACGATGTGAATAGGGTGGAGACAAGTCTTTTTCGCACGCAGACCATCAAGAAGATTGCCGCCCAAGCCACGGCCGAATATACGTTGATCTATACGAAAGAAACGCCGTTGAGATTGGGATATTTGGCTTTGCAGCGACTGATTCGCATTGCCGAAGATACGGGGGCAGGACTTTTGTATGCCGATCATTACCAAGTGAGGGATGGCGAAGAACAGAAAGCTCCTGTCATCGACTATCAGTCGGGGGCATTGCGAGATGATTTCGATTTCGGTTCGATGCTGTTCTTCAATACGAAAGCACTCAAAGAGAGTGCTGAGAAGTTGACTGCCAACTATCGATTTGCAGGGCTTTATGACCTCAGGTTAGTGCTTAGCCGAAGCTATGAGTTATTGCACGTGGGCGAATTCTTATACAGTGAAGTGGAAGAAGACTGTCGCACGAGCGGTGAAAGACAGTTCGATTATGTAGACCCGCGCAATCGTGAGCGGCAGATTGAGATGGAACAAGCTTGCACCGAGCATCTGAAAGCGATCGGGGGATGGCTCGAACCTACTTTTGAAAGCATCGACTTCGGTGCAGATGGTTTCGAAACAGAGGCTTCGGTGATTATTCCTGTTCGTAATCGAGCCACTACCATTGAGGCGGCTATCCGTTCGGTGTTGTGTCAAAAGACCGCATTTAAGTTCAATCTCATCGTTATCGACAATCATTCTACGGATGGAACAACTGAGATGATCGATCGATTCAAAGATGACGAACGGGTGGTTCATCTCATCCCCACACGTAATGATTTGGGTATCGGTGGTTGTTGGAATCTCGGTGTACAGTCGGCAGCGTGCGGAAAGTTTGCCGTTCAGTTGGATAGCGACGATCTTTATAAGGACGAACATACCTTGCAGACGATCGTAGATGCCTTTTACAAGCAGCAGTGTGCAATGGTTATCGGAGCGTATCAGATGACCGACTTCGAGCTGAATCCTCTCCCGCCCGGCATCATCGACCATCGGGAATGGACCGAAGAAAACGGACGCAATAATGCATTGCGCATTAATGGGCTCGGCGCTCCACGTGCTTTCTACACGCCGATATTGAGATGCATCACGCTTCCCAATACAAGTTATGGAGAGGATTATGCAATGGGGCTGAATATTTCACGGCGATTCCGAATCGGGAGAATCTATGATGTACTTTATCTTTGTCGTCGGTGGGGCGGTAATTCGGATGCAGCGCTGAGTATCGAACGGCTGAACGCTAACAACGTCTATAAAGATCGTATTCGTACTTGGGAACTCCAAGCCCGTATCCGGATGAATCGCGAAGCCTTAAAAACCACAGAATGATGAAGCAGCTCATCCGCAACACGAGTTCGTGGCTATGGATTCCCACGCTGTATTTTGCCGAAGGGATTCCCTATTTCATTGTCAACAATATCTCGGTAACGATGTTTACGCGTATGGGGGTACCCAACGGCGAGATGGCACTGTTTACAAGTTTGCTCTACTTGCCGTGGACTATCAAGCCATTATGGAGCCCTTTCGTTGACATTTTGCGTACAAAGCGTTGGT
Source organism: Hoylesella pleuritidis JCM 14110 (assembly GCF_000613725.1). GTDB lineage: Bacteria > Bacteroidota > Bacteroidia > Bacteroidales > Bacteroidaceae > Prevotella > Prevotella pleuritidis. The sequence continues at coordinate 130,518 of NZ_BAJN01000008.1, read as the reverse complement.
GGATTCTGGCGATGCAGGTGCTGATAAGCATTATTTTCATTCTGCTTACGCTCTCGATTCCCCACCCTTCGGCACATCTGATCGGCTCGATGCAAACGCCCGTGAGTTTTTTTACATTCACTTTGATACTCTTTTTCATTACAGCCTTTGCCTCGGCAACGCACGATATCGCGGCCGACGGCTTTTATATGCTGGCCTTGAATCATCAGCAACAATCGTTCTTTGTCGGTATTCGCAGCACGTTCTACCGCCTTTCGTCTATCTTCGGGCAAGGAGTCTTGGTGCTGATAGCGGGTCTTTTAGAGACACATACAGGCAGTATACCGTTAGCTTGGACACTGACGATGGCTTTTGCAGCAGCGATTTTCACCCTCATCAGTATTTATCACGCTTTCTTTATACCTCGACCGGTGGAGGATTCTGTGCGACTTGGTGCAACAAGTGCACACGTCCGGGATATTATCTCGGAGTTCGGGCGCACCTTTGCAATCTATTTTCGGAAGCCTGGTGTGGCTATTGCGGTTGTCTTTATGTTGCTTTATCGACTGCCAGAAGCCTTTCTCTTGAAAATGGTCAATCCTTTTTTGCTGGATGCGAAAGTACACGGCGGACTTGAATTGGCTACCGAAAGCGTGGGGATAGTCTATGGAACGATCGGTGTCTTGGCACTGACTGTTGGTGGAATTATCGGCGGTGTGGCTGCATCTAAGTGGGGATTGAAACGTTCTTTATGGCCGATGGCAGCCTGTATGACACTTCCTTGCCTTACGTTTGTCTATCTCAGTGCGGCAACTCCGAGCAGTTTGGTTGTCATCAGTACGTGCGTCGCAGTAGAACAGTTCGGTTATGGTTTTGGGTTTACGGCCTATATGCTCTATATGATGTACTTTTCAGAGGGCGAATTTAAAACGGCTCATTACGCCATTTGTACCGGATTTATGGCATTGAGTATGATGATCCCGGGAATGTTTGCGGGTTATCTGCAAGAGTGGTTGGGGTATTCGCACTTCTTCTGGTTTGTCATCGTCTGCTGTTTGGCTACTGTTGCTGCGACGTTTGTCATCAAGGTAGATCCCGACTACGGGCGAAAGGAAAAATAAACGACTTATGAATAATCTCCTTTTAATTGCCGATAGCGGTTCGACCAAAACTGATTGGTGTGTCGTGAGAGACGGAATATCGGTCCGACGGATTCCCACCAAAGGAATGAATCCGTATCTTCAAACGTCCGAAGAGATGGAGGTCGAGATACGCGAGCACCTTCTTCCTCATCTGCCCGATGACCAGTGGCGAGCCGTTTACTTTTATGGTGCAGGATGTACAACACAGAAATGCGCTGTCGTTGCCGATTGTTTGCAGCGCTATTTGCCCGTGACAGGTCCGGTCGAAGTGCATTCCGATTTGTTGGGAGCAGCTCGTTGTCTGTGCGGGCATCGCTCGGGAATTGCCGGAATACTCGGAACAGGTTCCAATTCGTGCTTTTATGATGGGCAGAAAATCATTCAGAATACGCCCGCTTTGGGGTTTATTCTCGGGGATGAAGGCAGCGGAGCTTACCTCGGAAAGTGTTTGGTAAGCGATATTTTGAAGCATCAGTTAGCGCCCGAGTTGGCAAAACGTTTCCTCAAACAGTTCGCTCTAACCCAGGAAAGCATCATCGAACGCGTCTATCGGGCGCCTTTCCCCAATCGGTTTTTAGCCAGCTTGAACGTGTTTTTAGAGCAGAATCGTGCCGATCCTGCCGTACATCGCTTGCTCATCGATGCTTTTCAGGCTTTTCTCCGACGCAATATTATGCTCTACGATTATGCCAATCACCCGCTTAATTGCATCGGCACGATTGCCCACATCTATCGACCTGAATTGACAGAGGCTGCTACCGAATTGGGAATTCGCATCGGCACGATTTGCAAGACACCGATGGACGGGCTGCTCGAGTACCACTGTCGTGAACGAGGAGATGAATAAATGAGTTGACGGGGATATTAAAACAAATGTTATGAGTTTCAAGAAGATTACCGAGCAAGCCTCTTTTTACGACGATTTAGAACACAAGTCGGTGCACGAAATATTGGAAGATATCAATCGAGAAGATCAAAAAGTGGCCCTTGCCGTGCACAAAACGATTCCTCAGATTGAGCAACTTGTTGAGCGAATCGTACCGAGAATGAGGTGTGGCGGCCGTATCTTCTATCTCGGTGCAGGCACAAGCGGCCGATTGGGAGTGCTCGATGCCTCAGAACTTCCACCCACTTTCGGGGTTCCTAAGACATTGGTTATCGGACTGATAGCTGGTGGCGATGCGGCGTTGCGCAATGCGTGGAGCGTGCCGAGGATGATTCGCAGCGCGGATGGGCTGAACTTGTCAAGCATAACATCAATACCAACGATACCGTCATCGGCATTGCAGCCTCCGGAACCACGCCTTATGTGGTGGGAGCATTACGCAATGCCCGCGCACATAATATCCTGACGGCGTGCATTACCAGCAATCCCAGTTCGCCGATGGCAGCAGAATCGGATGTGGCTATTGAAATGATCGTAGGCCCGGAGTATGTAACCGGCAGTTCGAGAATGAAATCCGGCACGGGCCAAAAGATGATTCTGAATATGATCAGCACGTCAGTAATGATTCAATTGGGGCGTGTCAAAGGTAGCAAAATGGTGAATATGCAGCTCAGCAATCAGAAACTCGTCGATCGAGGAGCGCGTATGCTCGTCGAGATGTTGGGTTTAGATTACGACAGAGCCAAGTCGCTTCTTCTCCTTTACGGCTCTGTCGAGGGGGCGTTGGAGGCCTATCGGAAGTGAGAAACTCATATCTATCACCGAGGCAAACTGTGCAAACTCATTTCCCGAATAAATGAGTTTTTATAATATTTCCACTCGCTGCTGACACTTTTCTGCAAAGCTGTTGCTTATGCTGAGCTGACCTGCTAAATACGTAGATATTACATTTTATGTGCAAAGAGTATAGAGTTTTTCCTTAAAACTATTAATCTTTCCGAAGTAAACTCTTAATCTTTTCATAGTAAATTCTTAACTTTTTCTTAGAAAGTTCTTAATATTTTCATAATAAACTCTTGGGTTTTATAAGAAAAACTCTTAAGCTTTTTGAAGAAAGCTCTTAATCTTTTTGGAAAAAGCTTAAGAGTTTTTTACTAAAATGCTTGCCATTTCGGTTTGTTTTTGCTATCTTTGCCTCCGGATGCTTCGGTACTGCCTTTGCGGGTTTTACGGTTTCCGGCTCGCACAGGACAAACAACAGGAAACTGACCTTTTGAAGCTATGGCAAATAAACCTTTGCAATTCATTTTGACGGAGCGTAAACTCAATGTGGGCAAACAGGCTGAAAAGATCGTGCTGATTGCCCAGCCTACGGGAAGACACCGCGTGGATTTCCGCAATTTTTGCGAGTGGGTGGCTAGATCTACTACTTTCAGCCCGCAGGAAGTTGCAGCAGTGCTTAATTTGGCAACGGAAACGGCGCGTAATATCGTAGCTAACGGAGATATCGTGGATTTTGGCGATCTCGGCACGCTCAAGCCCTCGTTCAAGAGTCGGGCTGTGGAGAAAGGAAAACCTTTCCGGGTACAGGAGCATATCGAGAAACCGGTTGTCAGACTCGTTCCTTCACGCAAGTATTTCACCCTGACAGATGTCGTCTACGAACAGGTGCCTGTGAAGAAATCGTAAGAGAGGAAACGGGACGGAAAGGAACTGATGAACTCGAAGCCGGTTCGTCGAAAAACTAACGCTGTCAGAGATTGTTATTGACGTATTTTTGAAGTCGCCTCGGCAATAATCCAGGGCGACCTTTTTATGTTCGTATTCTTTGTTGCTATCTCTTGGTATATGTTTGCCGGAATTTTTTTATCGGTGTTAACGAAATGTAATAATTACAACATAGAAGCAAGATTTATCAAAATCCTTAGTTAATAGCTACATACAAATTAAATAATTGGATTAAATTAGTAACTAATCAACAAAATGAAATGAAGAAGTTAGCATTAAGAAAAGAACTAATGGTTATGTTTTCAATCCTTGCGTGTGCATGTGGCAATGATAGAGACGGGGATTTGGGAACAAATGCAGGGGATGGAACTTTCCCAACTGCAATTAACTCGTATGTGAACACGATGCCGTCGGTGAAGCAGATGAATCCTTTTTCGGAGAGAAAGGTGGGCGAAGCCAAACCTGCATCCCTCGGATATGCATTTGCAGAAACCAGGGCAGGTTCGACAAAGGAGTTCTACGAACAAGCGAAAGAGTTTGAAGAGCAACTTCTCTTCTCGGATGACAAGAACGTTTTCTATCCCGGTGCACTGCTTCGGGCGAAGAGTGTGGTTGAAGGAGAGTATGATCCCATTGAGGCAGAGCGCGCTCCAATTGTCCTTTCTACCGATCTTCCTGGTAGTTCTGACCCCACGATCAGGATAGAGAATCCCTCGCTTTCAGGCGTAAGAAAGGGAATTAACGAGTTGCTTAGTCGCGGGTTTAACGCTCCAGCGGCTAATCTTACTTACTCTATCGAAGAGGTTTACGACAAAGCGCACCTTAAAATGGCGATGGGTGGCAACTACAAGGGTGCTGCCAATAACGTGGAGGCAAGTACCGGCTTCAGTTTTGACAAGGAAAAGAACCGTTTTCTTGTGAAAGTGCAGCAGGTATTCTATGAATTGAGCATCGACCTTCCCAAAAAACCGTCAGACCTTTTTGCCAAGGAGTTTGACTACAAGAAGGAGTTTGGAGCTGAAAAGCCACTGTTTGTTTCTTCTGTCAAGTATGGTCGCATCTTGCTTTTGGGCATTGAGACAAATATGACGAAGAAAGAGGCGGAAGCTAAGCTGCAAGCGTCTGTGTTGGGCGGAAAGATTGGCGTAAAAGCAGAAGCTGCTTACCAAGACTTGCTTAAAGAGTCTACCATCAAGGGACGTGTTTTGGGTGGTGATGCCAAGTTAGGCTCGCTGGCAGCCATTAACTTGGAGGATGTGAAGAAGTTCATCGGAGAAGGTGCCCGCTTGAGTACTGAAAACCCCGGCGCGCCCATTGCTTATAAGTTGAAGGAACTTGGGACGAACCGCACGTTCAAAACGGTAATCTATTCCAAGTATACTAAGAACGATCCCTATGCAGGCGAGTTCTCGAAAATCAGCTTCGACCTGATTGTTTTGGATGAACTAAAATCGTTGTCGGGTAAAAAGCTCAATGCAGGCAGAGGCTTTATACAGTTCGGTACCGATCCTAAGCAGCGAACAGAGTTCTTCTTTAACTACTGGAGTCAGCGTACGCGCTACAATATCCCCAATTATAAAAGCGGAGAGAAAATTTTCGTAGTGTTCGATAGGAAAAAGGAGAATGACGGATTTAAGAAAGAGTATATCTTTGAAGTACCTCTGTTCGAAACTTTGGTAAGAGAAGGTAAGAGGTTAGGTCCTGGAGAAGTGAAAAAGCTTTATGATACAGCGAGGAATCCTCTGAACTTGCGTGATACTAAAGAAGAAGTGACATTGAACTTCGGTATCGAGAACCTGAAATTTTACAAGTAACTATTTGAGAAAGAACCTGGCATCGTGCTGGGTTCTTTCCTTTTTTATGCCCTTTTGCCAACCTGCGCAAGAGGGAAATAACGAAGATTTTCACGTGTAAATTAACTGTTAAACACATTGTAGTTAACCATTAAATGCACGCTGTTTAATGGTCTTTCGTAAGGCGAAAAGCGTTAATGAGAAAATGACTTGACTGTTTATGTTTTCTCATTGGATATCCTTAGTATTTAAATTATTCATTTTCTCAAATATATTCAGCTTTCTTCTCTTGGTTATCAATAAAAAAGTAGTAACTTTGTCAGAAGATATTGTGTTGTGGATGAATATAACGGATAAAAAGTAATTGTGAGTCGCATTTGTCTTTATCTGTCTTTATGATTCCAGATACACGAATATCAAAGATATTTCTTGAAAAAGGTTCTCATAGTTCGATAATATAGGCTGATATGACAACACACGTTTTCATTGTAGATACAAATACATTTCAATATCATTTGCGCTATCTATTTGCAGGAACAGGCTTTAAGGACAAAATATAGACTTTAACCAGAATCCCTATTCAGTGTTACATCCAACGTCTGAAAAGGAGCTTGTTGAGATGATGGCTGATGGATGTCGGATAAGAAAGAATGATTTGATAATCTTTTATACAACAGGAAGAAACGGTCGATTCTTATCTTTGATTTATATAGAATTTTCCGTAAAGAATGGGAGTCTAAACTTTCAAAGAGTACGATATTAAGATGAATTATATTGGCTCTAAATTTTCTTTATTAAACTTTTTATACGAAAGTATATCAAAAGTTGTCGGTGATTTGCACGAAGGACTTGTTTTTGCAGATATGTTTGCAGGAGCGGGATCTGTTGGAAAGTTCTTTAAAAAGAAAGGATGTAAGATTATTGCAAATGATATACAATATTACAGCTATGTGCTGAATAGACAATATATCGGTAATAATTGTGTCTTACTATTTCGTGGCTTGGAAGACGAAATCCCTGTTCTCAGGAATGTAATGTTCGATGAAGATAGGGCGAAAATCGTGTGTCAGTTTTTAGATGGATTGCCTGCTACTAAGGGTTTTCTTTATGAAAACTATTGTAAAGGAAGTCATTCGGAGAATGAAAATTATAGGCTATATTTCTCAGATATGAATGGGGGGAGATGCGATAGCATTCGGATAAAAATAGAAGAGTGGTATAGCAAAGGATTAATCTATCAGGATGAGTATTTCTTTTTATTGGCTACATTGATTGAAAACATTGATAAAGTTGCAAATACGGCTTCCGTTTATGGTGCCTTTCTCAAAAAGTTAAAGACTGCTGCAAGGCGACCTTTGATAATGAGACCTACTGAAACAATTCTTAATCAATATGAGAATAGGGTATATAACTGTGATGCAAATGATCTTATCTGTGATATTACCGCAGATATCCTATATTTAGATCCGCCTTATAATCAGCGACAATACGGAGCTAATTACCATCTATTAGAAACGATTGCACGATATGACAATCCTGAATTGAAGGGAAAAACGGGAATGCGTGATTACCATTTGCAGAAATCTGAGTATTGTTCACGTAGTAAAGTGGCGTCAGCTTTTGAACGGCTGATCGATCAGGCAAAAGCAAAATATATTTTTTTGAGTTATAATAATGAAGGATTGATGTCAATAGATACTATCCGTTCCATTATGTCTAAGCGTGGATTCTATGGATGTTTTGAGCGAAGATACAATCGTTTCAGAGCAGATGTTCCCTCTGAAAAACGACAAATAAAAGCTGATTCTACTGTCGAATTTCTACATTATGTAATTATCGACTGATTTAGAAGATCTTTTTTCAAGCATAATATTTTAAAAGCCGCCTCTCAATACATTTATTGAGAAGGCGGCTTTAATTGTGTATGAGTTTTGAATAGTAAATCTTTTACTATCAATAGACGATCTTTATCCGCAGTGGAAATATTTTTCGACGAGTTTGAGATTCTCTTCGGGGTTTCCTTCTACTTCTTTGCGGAGTGTCGTGTCATTGAAAGACCGGAGCTGGTCAATGATTCCATCGATCATATCTTTACTGAACACACCTTGCTCCTCATAAACTTTGCGCTGCTTTTCGAGGCACGCTGCCGATGCAACACAGCTGTCGGGAAGTTGTGAAAGATGGTTGAGTACGCCCTCGTTCTCTTTGTCGTGGATGTTGACATCAACGTAAGTTTTCTTCGCAATATCAAGTGCGTCGGGCATTTCAAAACCATAACGACAAGCAACACAAAGTCCGGCTAAAAGCTGGTAGAGGTCGGCTGAACCATCGGAAGAACGTATTTCCACGGTCTGTTTAAACGATGCGTTGGGTGTTTCTGCTTTTTCCAAGGGGTTAGCTTTGTTACACATATCCACACCGGCAGTCCATCCCAACGGTACTCGTACGAGAACGGAACGGTTGCGGTCGCCCCAACAAACGTTGGTCGGTGCTTCCTGGTGCGGGACAAGACGGAAATAAGAGGTCGGATTTTTGTTACCGAAAGCCGTGATACTGGGTGCAAGCTCCATCATTCCGGCAATCATACGACGTGCATCATCGCTCAAACGCCCGTCTTTCATCATCATATTCTTGCCGTCTTTTATCATTCTCATATGGATGTGGAGACCTGAACCGGCCTTACCTGCCGTAATCTTTGGTGCGAAAGTTACGTTGAGACCGTTGCGATAAGCCAGATTGCGGATGATCCATTTGGCAATCATCAATTGATCGGCCGTTTCTTGAACTTTTACGGGCAAGAATTCGATTTCATTCTGCTCATAAACGAGACCGTTCAGTGTGAATGTTCCTACTTCGGAATGACCGTATTTGATTTGACCGCCTGCACGGGCGATATGCTCCATACACATTGCGCGGAATTCGTTTGTCTTTACATAAGGAGCTGACTCGTGATAAGCGTGCTGGTCAACAGCCGGGAATACGCCTTCGTTGGGCTTGATAACATAGTACTCCAACTCGCCCATAGCTTGGTATTCCATTCCCGTTGTTTTGGTAAAGGCCTTTGCGGCCTTATCAAGTGTGTATTCGGGAGAACTCTCCAAGGGGTTCCCGTCTTTGTCGAAGAAAGAACAAAGTAGGTCAAGTGTCGGTATCTCGGCAAATGGATCTACGAAAGCCGTGCTGAAACGAGGTAAAACATAGAGGTCGCTGCTGCTTGCTTGGATGAAGCTGAACAAACTTGATCCGTCTACTCGTTCACCAAATGTGAGGATGGTTTTAAGATAATCGAGATTAGTCAACACGAAGTTGAGTGTCTTTAACTTGCCGTCGCCGCCCGGATACAGAAAGTTGACCATCTTGATCTCCTTTTCCTGAATGAATTTAATAATGTCGGCCTTGGTAAACTCAGCTGCCGGTTTCTGTAAATACGCCACAATCTCGTTGGCGTTCATTAAAAGTTCGTCGTTGTTCATATACTGGTTAATGATTAAAATTAGGCCTTTCTATCGCTGCAAAGATACAAAATAAAAGTATATGTGCAAAAGATTTTGTGACAATCTGTAAGAAAATCTGCATTAACTTGCGTTAAAATGAAATTTCGTACTTACAAGTTGTCTTTGTCGGGGACAGAAGTTGAAGAGTTAAAAGAGTTGGGGAGTATAGGTGAATACTTGTCTATTGTCTTGTCTCTTTAACTTCTTTAACTCCTTAATTTCTGCCGTTCACTTTACTATTTTGGTCTGGATACTTTCGATACTGCCCGTAGTGGGATTAAGAATGATGCGCGTTGTCTGTTTCTTCCCGAACAATTCGCCGCTTAAATTCTCTACTCTTCCGAATTGAGCTGCATATAATTCAAAGTCGGCTCGCAGCTTCTCTTGCTCGTAGAGGGCAACTTTGATTTTGCCAGGAAGGTTTACGTTCAGGCCGATGTCATCTTTCGATTTCTTCTGTTCGAGAGTATTCTCGTTCGCTCCTGCTATGACATGCTCATCGGTTACGCATATATAATAAGGTGTGCCACTGAGATCGTCACTGTCAGTGAGTCCGAATCGTTTGGAGAAACGGAACAACAATTGGTGCTTTACCTCCTTAGTTGGAATGTAAGTAAGTACGTTTTCGATAGTGTCTTTAACGGTTGTACCCTCGAAAACCTGCAATAAACCACGCTCTTGTGTAGTCAGATTGGCGAGCATTAATTTCAATTGCTGTCCGTCTTTGGGCATAGACTCGGCCTTTCCGCGTGATAATTGATCGCGGCTGTCACGTATATCATAGATCTCTTGGGCACAGAGCTCGGCCATTTTGGCCGTACTTCCCGCCGTCAGAATATCTTCGTTCATAAAGTCTTTGGGGTTAAGCGGTTCGGGTTTGCGAGCCGGAACGAATGCCATCGGTTGCTGAGGCTTCTTACCTTGAGCATTGATCGCCAACAAAATACCGCTTTGGTCGCGGCTCACTTCCGTGATACTGTGCTTTTTGTCCAATGCTAACGTAAACTGTTTGGCAGAATCGGGCACTCCGACGGATGATAAATGTGTGTTGATGATGCGATAGGTGGTACTGGGATTTAACTCTACTCCCGTCTTTTTCATATACCGTTCGGCATACGGCGCAAATTGTCCCGGTGTGTAAGTGGTCTTTTCTATCAAAAAGGTCAGGCGTAAAGCCGTTCGTGGTAAAAAATAAGTGGTTCCCTCAACCGTGCGTTGTGCGTGAACCATTGTCATCGTGCACAAAGCTAAAAGTGCCGTTGTGAATTGTTTTCTCATCATTTATTTTGGTTTAATCGTTCATTCTTCGGAATGCCGAAGGCAGATATTTGATAATGTCTCCGGCAATAAGGCTTTCCTTACCGAGATCTTTTGCAGCCAGATCTCCAGCCAAACCGTGAAGGTACATACCCAAAGTGCAAGCCTCTTTCTGATGGTATCCACGGGCCAAAAGCCCTGTGATGATTCCCGTCAGAACGTCGCCGCTCCCCGCAGTAGCCATTCCCGAGTTACCGGTTGAGTTGAAAATAACATTTCCTTCGGGGGTACACAGAGCCGAGTAATGCCCTTTTAAAATGATGTAAGCCTGCAAATGGTCAGCCAACTCACGCGCCTTGTCCAGCCGTTCATAATCTCCCGTACACGGGGCACCTGCTAATCGCTCTAATTCCTTGGTGTGTGGCGTCAGGATAATGCCTTTTGGTAGTTGCTGCATCCACGCTCTGTGTGTTGAAAGGATGTTCAGTGCGTCGGCATCGGCCACAATTGGACATATGGTTCGGCGTAATTGAGCGATCATTGCAATGGCTGTATTCTCTTGTTGACCTAATCCCGGTCCGATACCAAGTGCATCGAAGCCTTCGGTATCTACCGGTTCGGAGAAACAAGTTTCTTCGTGATCCATCTGCATCACGGCTTCGGGCACGGCAATTTGCATAATATCATAGTTGCGTTTGGGCGTATGAACCGTCACCTTACCTGCACCTGAGCGTAGGCAAGCTTGTGTGGCCAGCACCGCTGCACCCGACATACCATAACTCCCGGCAATGATTAGGGCGTTACCCATCGCTCCTTTATGTGCAAAATCATCCCGCCTACGTAACAACGGACGAAGATCATTCTCTTCTATAATAGAAAAATGGGCTTTCGTCTGGGCGATATACTCCTGAGACAGACGAATATCGAGTACGCGCAACTCGCCTAAATAGGGTTGGTTGTCAGCTAACAGCATTGCCAGTTTCTTCTGTTGCAGTGTCAATGTGAGGTCTGCTTTGACAATATTTACACGTACATTTTGCGTGTTGTCTTCTGTCATTAGCCCCGAAGGAATATCGATACTTACCACATTTGACGGCGATTGATTGATATATTTCACCAAAGAAGCGAACCCTCCGGCCAAAGGCTTATTGAGACCGGAACCAAATAGCCCGTCGATCACCAACATATCGTCATCGAGTTGAGGCGGATCGAAGTTGACAGAAATCTCTGTAAAGTTTTTGACACGCTTGCTATCGATAAGTCGTTGTCTATTAATAGCACAGTCGTCCGACAGTTTATCGTGGATATTAAACAAATAAACTTCCACTTGATAACCTTTTTCTGCCAGTATCCGAGCTACGGCCAGTGCATCGCCACCGTTGTTTCCCGGACCGGCAAACACGATAATGGGCGTCTGTACAGCCCATCTCTCGGTGATGGCATAAGTGATTGCTTTCGCAGCTCGCTCCATTAGCTCAATGGAACTCACCGGTTCGTGCTCGATGGTATAGGCATCAAGTTCTCGGATTTGCGTGCTATTGAATATTTTCATATCAGTGCAAAAATACGAAATAAATACTAATCGATAGCCAATGTATGCTATATTTTTAGTAATTTTGTCGCAAAAACTTCTTAATTGCACTATGAGTATCATCAAAATCAAGGATAAATCATTCAAGACTTTCATATCAGAAGCTGAAATTCAAACACGTGTCAAAGCGGTGGCCGACAAGATCAACCGAGACTTGGAAGGGAAAAATCCGCTGTTGCTTGCCGTGTTAAACGGTTCGTTTGTGTTTGCTGCTGACTTGATGCGGTATATAACCATTCCCTGTGAGATTTCTTTTGTCAAGTTGGCTTCTTATCAGGGCACTACTTCGACGGGTGAAATTAAGGAGGTAATCGGTCTGAATGAGGATATTTCCGGCCGTACGGTGGTCATCGTAGAAGATATTGTAGACACGGGAGCGACGATGAAACGGATGATCGAAACACTTGGAACACGAAATCCTAAGGCATTGCATATCTGTACGTTGCTGCTGAAACCGGATAAATTGACAGTGCCTTTGGACATCAAGTATGTAGCCATAGAGATTCCGAATGACTTTATCGTGGGTTACGGACTTGACTATGATCAGCAGGGACGTAATCTGCGCGATATATATACATTGGTGTGAGGGCCTTCGGGTTGCGTTGTTGTGTAGACAATTCACATACGAAGAAACTTATAAACTTATAAACAAAAAACTAAAATGAGGAATATTGTAATCTTTGGGGCACCGGGCTCCGGCAAGGGAACGCAGAGTGATAAACTAATTGATAAATATGGGTTGAATCATATCTCGACAGGCGACGTGCTGCGAAATGAAATCAAGAATGGAACAGAGTTAGGAAAGACAGCCAAAAACTATATCGATAAAGGACAGCTTATTCCCGATGAACTGATGGTTGACATTCTTGCGAGTGTTTATGATAGCTTCGGCAAGGACCACAAAGGTGTTATCTTCGATGGTTTTCCACGTACAATTGCTCAAGCCGAGGCACTGAAAAAGATGCTGGCCACGCGTGGACATAATGTGGCTGCAATGATAGAACTCGACGTTCCGGAAGAAGAACTGATGAAACGGTTGATTCTTCGCGGTCAGCAGAGTGGTCGTTCTGACGACAACGAGGAGACAATCAAGAAACGCCTCGATGTTTATCACGGTCAGACTGCACCGTTGATCGATTGGTATAAGCGTGAAGGCATTCACAACCATATACAAGGCTTGGGCGAACTCGACCGCATCTTTGCCGATATTTGTGCCGTTGTAGATAGGTTATGAGTTTTTGAGTTTTTTAATTGATGAGCTTTTTAGTTTTAGTTGGCAGCTTTAGAAGTCTAAAAACTTATCGATTTACAACCCCAAGAACTTAAAAACTAAGAAACTATGTCCGATTCCAACTTTATCGATTACGTTAAAATATATTGCCGCTCGGGCAAAGGTGGCCGGGGATCTATGCATCTGCGACACGTGAAATATCAACCTAATGGAGGTCCTGACGGCGGAGACGGTGGTAATGGAGGCAGCATTTATCTGCGCGGGAACCATAATTATTGGACGCTCTTACATCTGAAATACGAGCGACATATCTTTGCCGAGCACGGCGGAAACGGCGGACGAGACAAGTGTCACGGTACAAATGGCAAGGATCGGTATATCGACGTGCCGTGCGGAACAGTGGTTTATGATGCCGAAACGGGAAAATTCGTTTGTGATGTGATGTATGACGGGCAAGAGGTTTTGCTCTTGAAAGGCGGTCGCGGAGGTTTGGGCAACTTCCAATTTCGGTCGGCTACCAATCAGGCTCCACGTTTCGCACAACCCGGCGAACCGATGGAGGAGATGACGATTATTCTCGAACTCAAGCTGTTGGCTGATGTCGGGCTCGTCGGTTTGCCCAATGCAGGTAAATCGACATTACTTTCGGCTTTGTCGAGTGCACGCCCAAAAATTGCCAATTATCCGTTTACCACGCTCGAACCATCGCTGGGTATTGTGGGTTATCACGACAAACAGTCGTTCGTAATGGCCGATATTCCCGGCATTATTGAAGGAGCGAGCGAGGGAAAGGGCCTCGGCTTGCGGTTTTTACGTCATATTGAGCGTAACTCTTTGCTGCTGTTTATGGTGCCGGGCGACACCGATGATATTAAGCGCGAGTACGAAATTCTGCTCAACGAACTACGAAACTTCAATCCCGAGATGCTCGACAAACATCGCGTTTTGGCCGTAACGAAAAGCGATCTGCTCGATGCCGAACTCGTAGAAATGCTTCGTGAGACACTCCCCAATGATCTTCCTTGCCTTTTCATATCGTCGGTTACCGGACAAGGATTGGATGAATTGAAGAATGTTTTGTGGCAGGAACTCAACAGTGAAAGCAATAAGATACAGGATATTATGGCCGAAGAGACGCTCGTTCATCGCGACAAGGATATGCAACGTATTGCCGATGAATTGCGGGAGGAGGGAGAAAACGATAATATTGAGTATCTTGATGAAGACGATATCGAAGATCTTGATGACTTTGAATATGAAGACGACCCTGTATCGAATGCTGAAAAATAACAGGAAATATTTGCATTGAAACTGCCACAGCTCACATATTATACGCTTGGCGAGGGCGTTACGGCTTTCTCATCGACTCGACACGGAGGCGCAAGTGTTGGTAATTACAGTATGTTTAACATCAACCTATTTTGCGGAGATGATGCAGAGGTTGTTCGAGTTAATCGCATTGCGCTCTGTGAAGAGCTGAATATTGCTCCCGAAAGATTGATCGTACCCCACCAAACACACGGTGTGGGACTGCAAAAAGTAGATACTGCCTTTTTGATGAAACCGCAGGCAGACCGCGACCAACTGCTGGAAGGCGTCGACGGTGTAATGACCGATGTCTCGAATGTATGTGTCGGCGTGTCGACAGCTGATTGTATTCCTATTCTTTTGTATGATCCGATACATCAATCTGTGTGCGCTGTGCACGCAGGATGGCGTGGAACTGCGCAACGCATTGTGCAAAGAGCTATTGCGAAAATGCACGTTTACTATGGTACCGAGTCTACACAGCTTCGAGCCTGTATAGGTCCCGGCATTTCTTCGGATCACTTTGAGGTAGGGGATGAAGTTTATTCTGCCTTTGAAAAAGCAGGATTCGAGATGTCTACTATCGCTCGTCGTTACACCAAATGGCATATCGATCTTTGGGAATGCAATCGACTTCAATTAGTAGAAGTCGGTGTTTGTCCTGCGCAAATCTATGTCTCAGGCATCTGTACTTACAAGCGGGCAGCTGATTATTTCTCTGCTCGTCGCTTAGGAACAGCCTCCGGACGCATCTATTCGGGCATTTTGCTCCGATGAACAACAATTACGAAACGCTTGAAAAAATGAAGATCAATTCACGACAAATCATCACTGCTACACTGTTGGCTATCACTTTATCGGCTCAATCAGCTGCTAAAGATAAGTTTACAACTGCTGAAACGCGGCAGATCAGTATTCCTACACCGGGACTTTTTGCACGTTCCAATGCTTTCAATATTGATCTTGGCCAGCTGCGCAGTCGTGAATACTCGTTTCCTTTGCCCGTGGGTAAGATTGAACAGGCCGGAAACGGCGACTTAGATATTGTTACTTCCAAAGGCGATGCTGTGAAAGCGATGTTTGAAGGCGTTGTCCGACTGAGTCGAAGCACGCTTTCACAGGGCAATGTTATTGTCATTCGTCACGACAACGGACTTGAAACCGTTTATGCACACAATGCTCAAAATCTGGCAACCGTAGGTCAACGGGTTAAAGCCGGACAAACTATCGCCATCGTGGGAGGTGACGGCAAGCGGGTGTTCTGTCGTTTTTCGGTAATGATAAACGGTGGAAAGATCAACCTGACGTGATCTTCGAACTTAAAAGTCACCGTTTACGCAAGCAGATTTTACTCTGCGAGAAGCGTGGTTCGCGTGTTAATATCACTGTGGAAAAGGGTGATTATTTCGACGACTGGGATGACAGCAAGCCTGTGAAGAAAGAAACTGAACGCGAAATGGCTAAAAGCGACACGCCGAATAAACTCAATTTGTCTGATTTCAGCAAGCGAGAGTGGAGTTATCCGTTGCCCGGCAGTCACGTGATTAGCCCTTACGGTGGCAAACGTCGGCACCCGGGTGTAGACATCAAAACCAAACCTAACGATGAAATCTTGGCTGCTTTCGATGGTGTTGTTACCCGTTCGTGTCCCTATTTCGGCTATGGTAACTGCATTGTTATCAAACATCCTAATGGCTTGGAAACGCTTTATAGCCACCAATCCAAGAATTTTGTCAAGGTGGGCGACCGCGTCAAAGCCGGTCAAGTGATTGGATTAACGGGGCGAACAGGTCGTGCCACGACTGAGCATTTACATTTCGAGGTCTATTTCAAAAGTCGACGCATAGACCCGGCAATGGTCTTCGACCATCTCAATAAGTCGCTCAGACAAGCTACTTTAACTTATTCTAATGGGAAAGTACGGTCTAAGACCAATTATTATGCACGCGGGAAATGAAATGACGAATGGATTGCATTATGCGCAATGATTAATGAATAGATGTAGAATTAATTTCTCCTCTTTCATCATTCATCCTTCATCCGGATTTATTGCGCGTAGCGCAATAAATCCTATTTCCCTTTCCGTCTGTTAGCACGTTGCGTTCGATATTTGGCTTTTTGCATCGCAGATCCGCTTCCGTGTGCACCTGTGATGTATTTTTTCTTTTTTGCTTTAGTCTTTACTTTGCCTTTATCGGCGTTGTTACCTTTTGGGGCTCCTCGAAATACGATTCCGCCGCCTGCGATTATGTCGTCGATGTCTGTCATAAAATAATAAGTATCGGCTTTTTTTGATTCTCCCGAAAGGAGATAGACTTACGGAACTAGTCCTTACTGTTTTGAAGTTTTTTCTTATTTATTTTCCACTTACTTCTTTTTTCATCATTTCCCTCTTTCTCCTTTGGTGTGAAAGAGAGGAGGCTCATCTTTAATGATGAAACAATCTTATCCCTGTGAATGCCATAGCGATACCGTATTTATCGCAGGTTTCAATCACATTGTCGTCTCGAACCGAGCCGCCGGCTTGGGCAATGTATTCTACTCCGCTCTTATGGGCGCGCTCGATGTTGTCGCCAAAAGGAAAGAAGGCATCGCTGCCGAGAGATACTTGGCAATTCTGCGCTATCCAATCGTATTTCTCTTCACGTGTCAATGGGGTAGGACGGATATCGAAAAACTGCTGCCAAACGCCTTCTGTCAACACGTCATTGTAGTCTTCGCTGATGTAAACGTCAATGGAATTGTCGCGATCGGCCCGTCTGATGTCAGCTTTGAATGGCAGATTCATCACTTTGGGATGTTGACGGAGCCACCAAATATCGGCTTTGTTACCTGCCAATCGCGTGCAATGGATGCGACTTTGTTGCCCCGCTCCGATGCCGATAGCCTGCCCGTCTTTGACGTAACACACCGAGTTGCTCTGCGTGTATTTCAGAATAATCAGCGAAATGATCAGATCTCGCTTGGCGTCGGGTGTAAATGCTTTGTTTCGTGTGGGTATATTGTCGAATAAAGTGGGGGCATCGAACCGGATTTCGTTGCGTCCCTGTTCGAAAGTGATGCCGAAGACCTGTTTGCGTTCAATCGGATTGGGACGATAGTCAGGGTCAATCTTAATGATATTATATGTTCCTTTACGCTTGTCTCGTAATATTTCAAGAGCTTCGGGACTGAAATCGGGTGCAATCACACCGTCGGACACTTCACGTTTGATAAGTGTTGCCGTGGCAGCATCGCACGTATCGCTCAAAGCAACGAAGTCTCCGTAACTGCTCATACGGTCTGCTCCGCGTGCGCGAGCATAGGCACAGGCCAGCGGAGAGAGTTTCATCGGAATGTCATCTACGAAATATATCCGTTTCAAAGTGTCGTTCAGAGGTAGCCCGATAGCTGCTCCTGCGGGTGAGACGTGTTTGAACGATGCTGCAGCAGCAGTCCCTGTGGCAGCTTTCAACTCCTTCACGAGTTGCCAACTGTTGAGAGCGTCGAGAAAATTAATATAGCCCGGTTGGCCATTGAGCACCTCAATGGGGAGTTCTCCTTTATCGATGAAGATGCGCGAGGGCTTTTGATTCGGGTTGCAGCCGTATTTGAGTGCTGACTCTTTCATAATAAGCGTATTGGTTTCTGTGTGCAAAGATAATGTAAAAAAATGATTTTTACCAGATGATGACTGTCTTTTTGCGATAAGCCTCATCCCCAATTTTTATCCGATAGGAGAGGGGAGAATTACAGGTTTATATATGCTTGGAAATCAGATAGATACAAAAGTACTTGCGATTGACGGTTAAACTGCGTATGATTAGCTGTTAATCACCTTATGTTTAACCGTTAATCACGCGCCGTTTAACGGCTTTTCGCCAGGCGATTAATGGTTAATGGAAAGGTATCGGTTGCTTATTATAGGAATAAAGCATTTTTATCCGTAATTTGTTTATATTCTTTCTGGTACGCTTTTTGTAGCTTTACAAACGTATTACGATAATAAAACGATAATGAAGTTGATTAAAAACGAGACGTTCGGGGGCGAAAGGCCGTTGTTCGGAATCCACGATACGCGTTTGGAGAATATCGGGATCACCGACGGAGAATCGGGTATCAAATGCTGTTCCAACCTTGAAGCCGATGGGTGCAGGTTTTATGGGAAATATCCTTGGTGGCACGTCGACGGTTCGGTGATTACTGATTGTTATTTCGCCGAAGGATCGCGCAGCGCCATTTGGTATTCGAATAATATGCGAATGGAAGACTGCGTGATTGACGGACCTAAGTTTTTCCGAGAGATGAAGAATCTGGCATTGAAGAATGTCACCATCAATGACGCCGACGAAACATTTTGGAAAGTCGACGGATTGATAGCTAACAATGTCACATTGCACGAAGGTACTTACCCGTTTATGTTCTGTACCAACGTGAAAGTCGACGGATTGGTGAGCGACTCTAAATATATCTTCCAATATATAAAGAACGCCGAGATACGGAATGCTAAGATAACGACAAAGGATGCACTGTGGGAGACTGAGAATGTGACTGTCTACGACAGTGAACTTAACGGCGAATTTTTAGGTTGGCATTCAAAAAACTTGCGTTTGGTAAACTGTCGTATCACCGGTGAACAGCCTCTTTGCTATGTCGAAAACCTTGTTTTGGAAAACTGTTCGTTCGGTTCCGACTGTGACAGAATGTTTGAAGACTCTACCGTTCAGGCTGATATTCGCGGTGCGGTTACCAATATTAAGAATCCTATCAGCGGTCGGATTATAGTCGATGCTGTCGGATCGGTGACGATAGATGCGTATATCAAACAGCCTGCCGACTGTGAAATCGTGGTCAGAGGACAGCAAGATGTATGTGCATAAGTGGTTTAAACTGACGAAAAACAGGATGAACAATGTTTAATTTCGATACTTCTCCTATGCGCCGAGGCACCGATAGCTATAAGTGGGATACGCCTTCGGCTGATGATATCATCCCGATGTGGGTGGCTGATATGGATTTTTCGGTGGCCCCTTGCATCACTGAGGCTCTGCGTCGGCGTGTAGATCACGGCATCTTCGGCTATACACGGGTACCCGAAAGTTATTATTCGGCCGTTATCCGATGGTTTAATCGGCGGCACGGTTGGCACATCGAACGCGACTGGATACTGTACACCTCGGGTGTGGTACCCGCTGTTTCGGCTGTCATCAAGGCTTTTTGTCAACCCGGAGACAACGTGTTGGTGCAGACACCGGTATACAATTGCTTCTTCTCTTCTATTCGAAACAATGACTGTAAGATAATGGAGAGTCCGTTGATCTATACAAACGGCACATATAAAATTGATTGGGAAAACTTTGAACGGTGTGCTTCCGATCCTCGAACACGGCTTTTCCTGCTTTGCAACCCACATAATCCGGCAGGGCGGGTATGGACACGTGAAGAATTAGAGAGGCTGAACGACATCTGTTTACGCCATAAAGTAAGAGTTGTTTCTGATGAAATACATTGCGAATTGGTGATGCCGGGGCATTCGTTTGTACCGTTTGCGGCCATATCTGTTGCCTGTCGGAATAACAGTATTATCCTGAACTCGCCCTCAAAATCGTTCAATACGGCGGGATTGCAGATTGCCAACATTATCAGTAACAATCCTTCGGTGCGCCGAAGAATAGATAGAGCCATTAATATCAATGAAGTTTGCGACGTCAATCCATTCGGCGTGGTGGCTCTCCAAGCTGCTTACAATGAAGGGGAAGCGTGGCTTGACGAGCTCAATGCATATCTTTGGGAGAATTATCTGATGTTGTGCGATTTCTTTCGGAATCGTTTACCGCAGCTGAAAGTGACGAAATTGGAAGGAACTTATTTAGTCTGGGTGGATGTTCGGGCCACAGGCGAAACTTCGAATGAAGTCGCTCGTCGGCTATCGGACGATGGTCGTGTGATGATTAGCAGTGGAACGATGTATGGGAAAACGGCCGGCGAGGGATTTATTCGTATCAATATTGCTTGTCCACGTCGTCGGATGACGGAAGGATTAGAGCGTATTGCCAAAGTATTAGGTTAACGAACGGGCCGGAAAGGATAACCAGCCGATAGGGTATAGATATAGAAAAAGGGTGAGCCTGTACAAGGCTCACCCTTTTATTCCACTCGAGAAGGAATGTAACTTTACGGCAGACTGATTGCCTCACTCGGACAAACAGAAGCACAAGTGCCGCACTCTGTACACAGATCGGGGTTGATCGAGTACTTTTCTCCCTCTGAAATCGCCTCTACCGGGCATTCATCTATACACGTACCGCAAGCAATGCAGTCGTTGCTAATTACGTAAGCCATAATCACTAATATTTAAATGTTCATAATGTTTTGTACAATGCCGGGGTGTAATACCTACTTTTGTACGATGCAAAGGTACAAATTAATTTTGATATACCTACATTTAGGTATGTATTTTTTGTTAATTAACGTTTCTTCTCACGTGGTTTTGGTACAATAACAACTGTTTTTGCGCGTTATAAAGAGAAGATGAAAAGACTTGATTTCACGTTTTTAGCACTGATTTTCAGTGTGGTCGGGGCTGCCGCTCAGGTGCAGAAAGTGCAGAATAAACCGTATATTGATTTGCGCCCGTTCCATTTCGGTATTCTGGTCGGTACGCATTTGCAAGATATCGAACTGCAAAATGTCTGTTCGCAACTCATTACTGGCGATGACGGAAAGGTTACTGAGACTGTTATCAATACCGATCAAGACCGTTGGGATGCTGGTTTCACCGTGGGAGTGGCGGGAGAGCTGCGGTTGAGCACGCATTTTCAGCTGCGTATTGCACCCGCAATGTATTTCGGATCGCGGCATATCATGTTCAGAAACAGTACCGTGACCGATGCCGAAGGTCGTCCTACGGAGCGCCATCAGGATTTGAAAACGGTCTATTTATCGACGGCTACCGAGTTGATTTTTGCCGCTCCGCGATTCAATAATCATCGTCCCTATCTGTTGGCAGGTTTTAATCCGATGCTCAATCTCAGTGGGAAACATAACGACTATCTGCGCCTGAAACGCTATGATGTCTATTTTGAAGTAGGAATCGGCTGCGATTTGTATCTTCCTTTTTTCAAACTTCGTCCTGAATTGAAATTCCTTTTCAGTCCGCTTAACAGTCTTGATAAGGGCCATGGCAAGCGGATGAAAGATAAAAATATGCTTCCTTACACCTTATCGGTAAAGGAAGCACACACTAAGATGATTGTACTTACATTCTATTTTGAATAAGTCGCAAAGGGAAATAAGCAGTAAAGAGAGTAAGTAATAAGCAGAGACATAGTTGTTTTGAGAGATTTTTGTGCGCCGCTTGTTTTGTTTTTTGCTCTTACGTTTAACCTCTTAAAGCAAGTTTAACGCTTTTAGGTTTTCACTCCTTTAACTTTTCTACTCTGTTAAAAGCTATTTCTTGTCGAAATTCAGAATCAGTCTCCCTACAAAAACAGCATTTTTGCCGTTCTGGTCGACTGGAATCTCTTTACCATCGAGGTTTTTTGCATACTTCAATGTCTCAAAATAAGTATGTGAGTGACCACCGAGTACAAGGTCGATGTTACGCGAACCGGCGATCATTCGTTGGTCATCCATCCCTTTCAAGCCCCAACCTAAATGCGAAATGCAGATCACAACATCGCATTTCAACTTGTTTTTGAGTAGCGAGGCTATTTTTTCTGCACTTGAAACAGGATCGAGATATTTCACGCCCTCATAATTCTTGTGAATCACCAAGCCGTCCATTTCTGGATCGATACCGAATACGCCGATCTTCACTCCATTTCTTTTGATGATAGTATAAGGCTTGACAATACCTTCCAAAGGGGTTCCTGTAAAGTCGTAGTTGGCACAAAGAATAGGGAATTTGGCCTTTTTGAAGATGCGAGCCATATTCTCCAAACCGAAGTCGAACTCGTGATTGCCCACTGTCGACGCGTCGTAGCCCATCTCATTCATCAACCCTATCTCTACATCTCCTTTGAAAAGGGTGTAGTAAGGAGAGCCTTGTGAGAAATCACCGCTATCGAATAGCAACAGATCGGGATGTTTCTTGCGTTCTTCCTTGATCATTGCTACGCGCCGAAGAAAGCCTCCCCGACCCGCTAACATTGTATCTGTGAGGCTCGTATTGAGTGGCATAATGCAACTATGTGTGTCGTTTGTGTGAAGAATCATCAGTTTTCGCTGTGCCGATACACTCAAAATGCAAACACAGAACACAGTTATCAGGATATAAATTCGTTTCATTCTCTATTCTACTTTTATTCGTTCGTCATTCGGTCCGTCGACACTTCGGCCTTGCGCGGCAGCTTCCCGGAAGTAATCTATAATTATGAAGCGTATGTTGTTCTCATTACTGGTGGGCGAAACAACATCTGTTGCACTTTTAAATGCTTCCATCTTGTCATTTCCTTGCGCTACATAATCGAGTGTGGCAATGCGATATGTCTTGGCCGGATCAATGTTTTGGCCGTTCACTTGGGCGCTTTTCAGTTTTCCGTCGTGCGTAATCACCAATCGCACACTGCTGCTCACGCCTTCTCCTCCGGTAGAAGCGATTTCGCTAAATAGTTGCAACACTTTGGTCCCTGACAGCGTGACGAAGCAGATCTTGTTCTCAAACGGTGCCATATCTACCACATCTCCATAGGTCACCGGTCCTTGAACGAGGGCAGCACGGATGCCACCCATATTGTAAACGGCGAAATCGGGATGCTCATTAAACAGTTTTCCGCCCCAAACCAAGACGTCGGTGAGCAGGTTAGAAAGTGGACTCCACGGGCGATGAGCCGTTATCGTGCGGACTGCTGATCCTACAACGGGGCTCATTATTGAATCGACACGATGCTTATAGGGTGCAATGAAAGCGGCGGCAGCGGCATCCGGCTGTGCGTCATACCGTTTGTCGATGAGGATTCGGCTGCGTTCCACACTCGAAAGTGTGTAATGTGAGCCGCAGGATGTGGCAAGTATGAAAGTCGCCGACAGTCCGAAATATCGTATTGGTCTATGCATTGTTTATGGTGTTTATGTCTGTTTGATTGTGCCTGATGGTCTCTTGCAGAGCGAAAAGGCGTAACAACTGCGTGCAAAGATACGAATTTCTTTCCGAAAATATTGAGCGGGTACGATCGAAAAGAAGGTATTCGGAAAGAAACGAATGAATAAATTTGGAACGTTCAACTAAAAATCGTATCTTTGCAGCGCTTTTCGGCGTAATCGCTGGCAGGAAGATGAGTGGCCTGGTTATGTTGCGTTGGAACGATAACAAATTTAATGATCAAGTAAAATGGATTTAATTAAAGTTGCTGAAGAAGCATTTGCAACCGGCAAACAGCATCCGGAGTTCAAAGCCGGAGATACTGTGACTGTCGCTTACAAAATTATCGAGGGTTCAAAAGAGCGTATTCAGCTTTATCGCGGCGTTGTAATCCGCATCTCTGGGCACGGAGACAAGAAACGTTTTACCGTTCGTAAGATGTCAGGAACGATTGGTGTGGAGCGTATTTTCCCGTTGGAGTCGCCGAATATCGATTCTATTGAGGTGAATAAGCATGGTAAAGTGCGTCGTGCTAAACTGTATTATTTGCGTAAGCTTACCGGTAAGAAGGCTCGAATTAAAGAAAAGAGAGTTGCTGCAGAGAAGGTTGATAGTCTTAAAAGGAATAAGAGAGGAGAGAAGAGATATGAAGAATCACTCTCTATAATTCTAAGAAAGAAAGTAAAAGAGGTTCAATCATTAATGATTGAACCTCTTTTTTACGTTAGTTTTCTTCTGTTTCATAATTCGTTTGACCGTTGTCTTCTCCGTGAAGAGCACCTTGAAAATCTGCCCAACTCTGATAACCGACAAAGAGAGCAATCTTATCAAGTGTCTCTTTGGAAAGTTTTCCGGTACCTCGAAGATGTTCCCAAGCTCGTCTCAGTCCCGTCGCGTTCAGGTGGATATGATCCTTTAAGAAGACCGCAGCCAGTTTTTCAAAGTCGGAAGTCAGTTCGATTGTCTTTCCTACTTTCTTTTCTACTTTTTCAAGAAGCAGTGTTAAATCTCCTTTCATAGCTTACTGACAGTTGTAAAACACGTTGCAAAGATACGCTAAGTTATTTGAATGGCAAAACAAAAAGAATACGATTGAATTTGAAAAGATGAAAAAAGAAAGATGAGACTTATTTTTTCATTTCTCATTTGTCATTGATCGTAAATCACTCATTTGAAAGTTAATAGTCGAATGGTTCTTGTCAAGGGAATCTAGGGCGTGTAAAGATAAATCGAGTTACTTACATTATTTAAGTGTTTGATCGTCTGGTATGTATATAATAAGATGTAGGAGTGTAGTAAAAATGGAAGAGAATGTTTTTATATCGTAGTGTTGGTGCTGCTGATTCGTCTTTTGTGGGAGTACATTGGGAGCTTAATTTTGTGTGAAACAAGAAAAGGGACAAGGAGAAAATTCCTTTCTCCTGTCCCCTTGTATTGTGGTATAATGATGTATCTTTATTTACCTAAGGCCTGTTTGGCTACTGTATTCTCGGGATCGAGCTCTAATACTTTCTCCCAATAGCCTTTGGCTGTGGCGTTATCATTCTTCAGCATATAGTAATAACCTAAATAACGATAGGCCTCAATGAGACGTTCGTCATCGCGATTCCCTTTTTCCGTATGACCTTTAATAATCTCAATCAACTTCTCATAATGTGGCTTGGCTGCGCCGGTCTTGGTTTCAGGATCGAGGGCAAAGCCGATATGGGCACGCTGATAAGTAGCAAAGTCAGCTGCACTTGGAAATTTCTCAGCCATCTCTGCATATACTCCGTCGGCTTTGTCGTACGCTTCCTTCTGGGCTGTACCTGTCAGTTTCTCGGTTTGTGCCATATACATTGTAGCCAATGTATTGTAATCAACTGCCGTAATCTGCTTTAAACTTTTGAGATATTTATCATAAGTAGCCGTGGCATTGGTAAAATCGCCTTTTTCATTATAGGCATTTGCAATATTTTTCAAGGCGTCGCTCTTGTCGGCATCATTGTCTTTGTTTTCTTCCAACGACTTATTGAACATATCGATAGCCTTGTCGTATTCCTTATTCCCAAGGTAAGCATAGCCATAGTAGAGGTAATCGCTTTCAGTGATCTTAGTAGAGTCGCTCTGGTTGAACAGTTTGTCGGCATAGTTCAAAGCCTCGGGATAACGCTTCAAATTGGTGAGATCGAAGAACGAAATACGGTTTAACGCCGGGTTTCTCGGAAATTTTTGGTTACCGAACTGTGCAATTTCGAGACTCTTGTCGAATTCACCTTTGAGGAAGTAATCTAATGCAAAGTTGGTTAATTGGTGCGGTTCCATCTTGTTCCTATCTACCTTATTATAATATTCCAACGCCTTTGTAAGGTTACCAGCCTTGTCATAAATCTCGGCAGAGATGATATCTACGGGATAGTCCGGGCGCTGTTTGCGGAGCTCTTCGAGCTTGGCTACAGATGCCGACGGGCTTACTTTGCTATAAATCATTGCGTATTTGCGGTAACCTTCGGGATTTTTGGGATCGAAATAGATGGCACTTGAATACCAGCTTGATGCTGCCCCGCCATTGTCTTTCACAACTTCAATGTCACCCAACAGAATGTAACCGGGGGCGCAATTCTTGTCTCTCTTGATAGCTTCTTCCGCATATTTTTTAGCGTTTAGGGTGTCTTGAATGTTGAGGTAAGCGCGTCCTAAGCCAACTAAAGCCTCTGTATTCTTTTTGTTTTGCTTGTAGAAAGCTTTTACCTGTTCTGTTGCCGCAGCAGGATTAGACTTATTCGCAGCTATCACTTTGGTGATAGCATCTACCTGATTCTTGACATCTTGTGCCATCATTGTAGTGCTGAATCCTATCATCAGCGCTACTGCTAATAAATATTTTCTTGTTTTCATCGTTTCTTCTGTTTTAATTCCTGAATCTATATGATCTTAGATGTTCCTATGCTATAAATATTTTGTTCATTCGGTGACATTAACGTTTCTTATATTTATATTGCCAGCAACGGGCAAAAGTCCTGTTTTCATCACAATCATCTGGCCTTTGGGTGATCGGATGAAGTTTGCAAAGCCCCACGGAAGACCGTTGATGGGGTCGTTGAGCAGGCAGTAAATAGTTCGGATGAGCGGATAGTTGCCGTTATATATATAATATTGGTAAGGTTTCCAGCTATTGGCCGGCGTTGCTTTTTGCAACTTACTTACCGACATCAGACGGATATTCTTGTTGAATGTAAGATTGGTTGTGTCGCGTTTATCATTCAACCAATTGCTGCCGATGATACCGATCGCACCGGCGTTTTTCTCTACATAGTTGATGACATCTGCTGTTTTATTGGTTGCAATGACATTAGGACTGGTAATGGGGTTACCGTGGAGGATGCTGTCTTCGGCAAAATGAACAGTACTCGACTTTTTATTGTCGAAAACGAGAACGATGTCTCCGCGTTTAGAAGAGGGATAAATATCGCTCCATTTCTTGACTTTACCAGTCAGAATACGAGCGATGTCGTTCACCGTAATACACGTATCTGTATTTGTTTTATTTACAATCAAAGCCAAACCGTCATAGGCAATGGCGAATGATTGTGGCATAAACCTGCGGTCTTGTAAATTTTTCTTTTCGTTGGGTTTGAAATCTCGTGCTGCAATCATTAAACATATGCTGTCTTTGAGCAGTAAATTGATTCCTTCGGATTCACTGGTATAGATAGGATTTACTCTTGCTTTTGTATAGATACTCTCGAAGATGTCACGCTCTTCTTCTATAATGGGACTAAAACTTTCGTCAGAGGCGAAGTGAATCACCCCTGACGAATATGTGTCTGTTCGTCCACCCTTATGTTTCTGCGGTTTGCAGGATACGATGAGGGTGGTGAGCAGTGTTAATCCTACGATGATGTAAGATGTTGTTTTATTCATATCAATTATTGAGTCTGAATGTAACAGGTACGTTGAACTTCACACGTACGGTAGAACCATTCTGTCGGCCCGGAGTCCAACGTGGCATACTCTTAACAACACGTACTGCTTCTTTGTCTAACGACGGGTCGGCAGAGCGCGCGACTTGCACATCGGTAATCGAACCATCTTTTTCTACAACGAAAGAAACGGTTACACGGCCTTGCACACCATTCTCTTGTGCTACTGCTGGATAGTGAGTATTGCTTAGGAGGAATTGCATCAAGGCTGCTTGACCACCAGGGAAAGAGGGCATTTCTTCAACCATATCGAAGACTTTGTTCTCCTCTACCTTGGGAGGTTCGGGTTGTGCAATGACTTCCTTAGCTTTTAAGACTTCACCGTTGGCATCATCGTTACCTTTGACATCAAATGAACCGATGGCAGCTTTATTCTGCATCAGCTGGTCTTGCGTCTTGATTTCATCTTCAGGTTTTACCTCGCTGTCCTTCTTAATGACTGGTGCGGTAAATTTGACAGAACTCTTAACGCGTTCAACTACTTTTTCCGGCTCTTGTACCTTAATTTGTTTCTTGACTTCAGCTTTCTTTTGCTTCTGCTCCAAGTTAGACAATTCGGTGACCTGAGTTGAAGCAACCTTCTCTGTATTTGCATCAACAATCTTCTTGATAGCGATTACTGAGAAAGCGAGAAGGGCAACGACAACTACTATAATGATTGAGATGATATTTCTTCTGGAAGTCCCTTTGCGTAGCTTGTAGGCTCCGTAAGCTTGGTTCTTGCCTTCGAAGATCAAGTCAACCCAATCGTTCGAAATCAAATCTATTTTTGACATAGCTTTTTTCTTTTAATAGTTTACACTGTTACTCCTTAATACCAGCCTTCTCAAGAAGGACTTTGTCTTCGGGTTTAACCTTGTCTATCACATATTTACCAATGCTGCAAATCTGCATTTCATCAAGAGCGTCGACCAAGTTATTGTATAGCGAATTATCGGTTGCTTTGATAATGACAGTCATCGTGGAGATATGTTGTCCATTAATCTCACCGGATTTAATCTTAGCAAGCTCCTTATCGTATTTCTCTTGTGGGAATTTGGAATCTTTCAATTTCTTCTCATCAAGTTTAGCTTTTGCTAACATTACCTGCTGGACGGGTTGAGTTCCGTCTTCGGTAACGTGTGTAATGAGTACTTTTCGGATTCCATCTTTTCCCCAAGTGGTCTTTTTCAAACATGAAGGATCGTCGTATTTCGGGATACCGGCAATGTAGTAAATTCCATTGTTACCCGTTACGTAAATCGTAATCGTGTAAGACTCTTTCGTTACAGATTTGTTCTCGTCTGTCAGATTCTTATCGTTACTCGGCATACTCAACTCCATCGTCTGTGGCTTAGCTAACGACGTACAGAGCATAAAGAATGTGATCAGAAGCATCATCATATCTACCATCGGCGTAAAGTCGACGCGGACATCCATCTTCTTTTGTTTGCTTTCTTTCTTTTTCATCCTTTAATCCTCCTGCTTTTTGTATGAAGTGATGAGATAGTAACGGTTCTCACTCATATCTTGAAGTTCAGACATCACCTTCTTTACCACTTTATAAGGAGTGTCTGCATCGGCTTTGATAGCAAGTTTGATATCTGGATTCACATCACGGGCTTGCTCAACCCACAATTGAAACTCACTCTTCTTGCCTTCGATACTGTCAGTGGGGATCCCTTGATTTTTGATTTCGTTTGCCATCTGACTCTCATCGAGATTCAAATAGGCCGAAAGTTTATCCATAGGAACACCCCACATTGGGTCTTTCTGAAACTTCTTGACTTGTGCGTTGTTCAATGACACCCCAAATTGGTTGGTCATATTGGAGAGTACATTAGCCATTTGCATCTGGTTGTCCATACTCATAAATATCTTGCCAGATTTGTCGACAAGGATATTCAGCACGTCTTTTTCTGGAACTTTGATCTCAGAAACCGAACCTGGCGTCACGACTTTCACTGGTTCATTCTTTACAAACGTTGACGTCAACATAAAGAATGTCAGCAAAAGAACCATCACGTCCGACATCGGTGTCATATCGATCCAGACCGATTGTTTCTTAACTTTTACTTTACCCATAGCGATAAAATTTTAGAGGGTTAGCAAAAATTAAGCTTCTTCTGCGTGATTGGCTTCGTATGTCTGAGCAATTGAATAACCAACCTCATCGAGGGCGTAGGTCAACTTATCAATCTTGTTGGTGAAGAAGTTATACGAAATAACTGCAAACCAAGATGTCAAGATACCGAATGCGGTGTTGATCAAGGCCTCAGAAATACCAGTTGACAGAGCGAGAGAGTCGCCACCACCACCGGCTGCCAATGCTGCGAATGACTTGATCATACCGGTTACTGTACCGAGAAGTCCTGTAAGTGTACCCAATGTTACAATAGTTGCAATGATAGGAAGATTCATCTGTAATGTCGGCATTTCAAGCTGGGTAGCTTCTTCGTGAGCTTGCTGAATCTTGGAAACCTTCTGCCCTTTTTTGATACCGGTCGTAGCTTCCATTTCCTTGTAAGCGTTCAGAGAAGCTGAAACAACATTTGCTACAGAACCTTTCTGTTTGTCACAGAGCTGCTGAGCTTTCGCAAAGTCGTTAGCGCTTACTGCTGCCTTGATGTTAGCCACAAACTTGGTCAGAGATCCCGTTCCGAAAGCGGTGCGGAGAGCCAACCAGCGCTCGATGGAAAGGGTGAGCACGCTGAGCAACAAAGTGTGGATGATAGGAACGACCATACCGCCTTTATAAATCGTACCTAACAAGTTTCCGTTCAACACGGCACCAGTTGGGTCGTTGTTAACGAAGTTTGCAGGATTACCCAGCAAGAATTTGAAGATACAAACTGCGACGATAAAGCAGAATACGATAATCCAGAAAGCTGCTCTAACTCCTTGGAAGCCCTGTGATTTCTTAACAGGGCTGGCTGTCTTTTGTGTTGTTGCCATAATTTAAAACTTTAATCTTTTAGTTGTTAATAAATTTAAGTTGTTAATGCCTTACTTGATTTAATGTTATTTTTGTGTCTATATATGTTCGCTATGTGGAATATTGACAGGGCAAAGATAATAATTTCGTGTTTAAGCGAATAGTAATTAAGGAGTTTTAACGGTGTCTTCCTCTATTTTTAATGAATATCCGTTATGCTCCTTGGGCATTCTACGCTGATTATCGTTATGCACCTGTTTTTTTTGTTAAGTTCCGATAACGACATCGAATATTGTTTGTTCGATTCTCATATCTTGTTTTGACTTTTATGAATATTCGTCTTGCAAAAGTAAGCAAATTATCTGTTATAACGAAAGAATCGTGTAATTATTTCACGAAAAACAACTAATTTGTAACAGATTGCGAACTCCATAGCGCGTTTTTATCTTAATTATTGTAGGTGAAGACGATGTCCCATACGCTCTTGTTTAGTTTTAAGATATTTATAATCATAGGGATTTGGCTTGATTTCGATAGGTACATTCTCAATGATTTCCAATCCATAAGCCTCTAAACCTACTCGCTTGGTGGGGTTATTCGTAATCAGTCGCATCTTGTGTACATCAAGGTGTCGCAGCATCTGGGCTCCACAGCCATAATCGCGTTCATCAGGTTTGAAGCCAAGATGCACATTTGCTTCTACTGTGTCGTATCCTTCTTCTTGCAGTTTATAGGCAGCAATTTTATTCATCAGGCCGATTCCACGACCTTCCTGCTGCATATAAATCAGTACGCCTTTACCTTCTTTATCGATCATTTGCATCGCCTTATGAAGCTGTTCACCGCAATCGCAACGCATACTACCGAGGATGTCACCCGTAGCACACGATGAATGGACGCGTACCAATATCGGTTCGTCAGGTTTCCATTCGCCTTTCACAAGGGCCATATGCTCTATTCCCGTACTGGTTTGACGGAAAGGAATCAGCTTGAATGTACCATACTTTGTTGGCATATCCACTTTGTTACCCACTTCTATCAATGACTCCGTCTTTAATCTGTATGCTATCATATCTTTAATTGAAATGATTTTCAAGCTATATTGCTCGGCCATCTTTCTGAGTTGGGGTAAACGGGCCATCGTTCCGTCGTCATTCATTATCTCCATCAGAGCTCCGGCGGGATAGAGACCGGCCATCTTACAGAGGTCGATGGCAGCTTCCGTATGTCCGCTACGCCGTAACACGCCGTTGTCTTGTGCGTATAGAGGATTGATATGGCCCGGTCGGCCGAACGTGTGAGGAGTAGATGTTGGGTCGGCTAATGCCTTGATGGTTTCGGCACGGTCGTGAGCCGACACGCCAGTGGTACACCCCTCTAATTTATCTACGGTAACAGTGAAAGGTGTTCCCAAGACAGATGTGTTGTCCATCACCTGATGTGGGAGGTCAAGTTCTTTGCAACGCGACAGTGTTATGGGTGCACAGAGCACTCCACGGGCGTTTTTCAGCATAAAGTTTACCTTTTCCGGTGTTATCTTTTCAGCTGCAATAATTAGGTCTCCCTCGTTTTCGCGGTCTTCGTCATCGACAACGATGACGAATTTTCCTTCTTTGAAGTCTCTCACAGCTTCTTCTACGCTGTTCAGTTTGGGCTCTTCCATAGTGTTTCAGCTTAATATCCTTAATTATTATTTATTGTTTTTGAGTGACCGTTCGGTCACTGATTTCTTGAATTCTATTAATAATTTCACTGTTGGTCTGCATAATGATGCGGAGATCTCGCAACAGTCGTATCGAAAACGCCACATTCTAAGATAGAAAAAGATGCCGGTAGGCAGGAAAACGCCTCCTATGACGTTCATCCATTTACGCTCGAACGGTCGAGTATGGGCTTTGACTGCGAGTACAGGATAGGAGTTCAAGTCTTTGAGGATCTGCTTATCTTTGGTGTTGGAGAGGTCTTCAATCACTGTCTCTAATAACTGATTGATACGTTCTATTTCGTGATCCGGTCGGTATTTGAAGAACACTTTGATAACGTTCGGTGCCGTTTTCAGGTTGTGTTCTTTTGAGTATATCCGTATTTTTTGCGTAATCTGTTGCAGTCGGACTGCATCTTCGGGATAAATGGGGTCGTTGATGATAACTTCTTTGCCGAAGAAATGTCGCTTCACACGCAGCCCGAACATTTGTCGGAAGAGGTCGCGGTAAAGGTCAAAATTGAATACCACCGAGTCATTATTGGCTTTGTAAGTTACAAAAATGGCAATAGGAATCAACACGCCCGGTGCCAATCCTTTACCGAACCATACTGCCCACATCCCTCCGCGGGCCATTCTGTATCCCGAGTTGTCCAAGATATAATAGACGATAAACACCAAAACAGAGATGATGACGGGAACGCCCAAGCCGCCTTTTCGGATGATTGCACCTAATGGAGCACCGATAAAGAAAAATATCAAACACGAAAGCGCTACCGTAAATTTATTGATCGTCTCGATCTGATGCTGTCGGATGATATAGTCTCCGTCGTCGGTGATCATACTTTTATATTCAAGATCTTTCACTGCTGCTTGTACTTGAGCAAGTGCCTGATTTACAGTTTCCTGTCGTTTGTCCATAGACAGTTTGTTGAACAGGGAGTCATAATTGAATGTTTGGGCTCCGGCCATCCTGACAGCTCGTACGGAATCGGTTTTGGATATACTGTCTGTACGATAAAGGGAGAGCTTAGCATCTTGATAATACGCCCGTCCGATACTGTCGTATTCGTGATTCAAGGAGTCTATGTCTTGGCGAATCTGTGTCAAGCTCTTAGCTCTAGCATTATTGGAAAGCGATGTGGCGTCCGTCAGATTGAAGTCTCCGTCAAAGTTATCCACGATTTGTTTCGTGATAAACGACTCTCTTCTGTAAGGTACTGAAGCCGTATTGCCCAGTTCGCTGGCTTGCATATTTTCAAACCACTCACCGCTCCAAAGCGTCATAATCAAGTGTTTCTTTTCGGCCGTAGATTGTAACATCCCCGAGTCTGCAAGTATGATGGTTGCATCTTCATAGCTGTCCGACATCTTATAAACCATCACACCATATAGTTTCCCTGTATTGACGTCTTTCTTCTGCACATAGATATTAGTGCCGCTGATGCCGTCATAGAAGATGCCTTCGGGTATTTCTACCTCAGGACTTTTCTGTTTGATGGAGATCAACAGTTGAGCGATCTTCATATTGGCCTCCGGCCCGATGTTGTTTTGGAAATAAAATGACCCGAAACAGATGAAAGTCGATATGAGAATCAGTGATCTGAACGCCTGCATCAGCGATGTGCCAGAGGCTTTGATAGCTGTAAGCTCCGAGCTTTCGCCTAAGTTTCCGAATGTGATCAATGACGAAAGAAGAATTGCTAACGGTAATGCTTGTGGCACGAGCATCAGCCCCATATACCAAAAGAATTGTGCCATAATTTCCATTGACAGCCCTTTACCAATCAGTTTGTCGATATACATCCACAGAAACTGCATCATCAGCACAAACTGACAGATGAAGAAAGTGCCCACGAAGAGGAGTGCGAATTGGCGTGCAATGAATATATCTAACTTCTTTATACGAAACATTACCATTCAGAATTGATGAATCCGTTGCTGGGATCGGTCTGCAAATTTAGTATAAAAAAATCAGAAACATCCCGATTTTGTGTTTTTTATTATTTGATACGGGGCTGACTGTCTGACGGCTGGATACTTTCTCGCTTTCTCTTACAATCCGCAGGTGCGGTGTAAGCGATCTAAATTGTCTTCCCAAAGTCCTTCAAGGAAATCTACATCTTCGATTTCGGCGTGGTCCGTAATGATGAGAATGTGGTCATTAGTCAGTTCGCCGCGTTCTATTCGCAGTTCAACGAAAGTATTCCTATCCTCTTCGCTGTCCCAATGAAACCTGAAATGACTGTTCTTAACAGTTTCGCCGATGGTGGCAGTCTTTGTTTCGTGATGGCTCCACGACTTTCCCCAGGTGAAGATCAGTTTATTTTCGTCTTGGCTCACCTCGTCGGCCAACCATTTGGAAAGCCCTGCTGGTGTACTGATAATATTCCAAATAATCGGCAGAGAATTCGATTTCAACTCTCTTTCAATGCGTATTGTCTGCTTGTTCATAAGTGGTTAGGCAGATATTATATCGAACTACCGGTTACAAAAGTAGTTGTTTTTTTGAAGAACTCGGCAAAAAGCCCATTATTTTTTTTGTTATTTAAAAACTTTGTCTTACCTTTGCACCCGCTAATAAGGCGACAATGGCGGGATAGCTCAGCTGGTTAGAGCGTCGGATTCATAATCCGGAGGTCGTGGGTTCGGGTCCCACCCCCGCTACAAAAATGATAAAGGACTTGCGAAGAGATTCGTAAGTCCTTTCTTTTTGTACTCCAAATAGGAGACTATTTATCGATTGGTCATTGA
The DNA here is from genome assembly GCF_000613725.1 of Hoylesella pleuritidis JCM 14110. Taxonomy (GTDB): domain Bacteria; phylum Bacteroidota; class Bacteroidia; order Bacteroidales; family Bacteroidaceae; genus Prevotella; species Prevotella pleuritidis. Next base: position 95,716 of record NZ_BAJN01000008.1, on the reverse strand, counting down.
GAATTGGCCATTGATCATTTTTTGATTGCATTTCAGACAGAGGTCCAACCTTTTTAAATTCAGGAGTAGGGTACTGTGGAGAGGAATGAGATTTACTTCAAATGGAAAATGGAAAGAATATAAGAAATGAATAAGTTGTATTGACCGAATTTTACCTTTCTTTCTCTTAAAACAAGAGAGGGCGGCAAAACACGTTTTAATTAACCGTTAATCGCGTTGCGAAAAGCTGTTAGACAGCGTGCGTTTAACTGTTAATTACACGGTATTTAATGGTTAATTACAATAACTTTTATATATGTCTGATTCTCAACTAAATACAATTATATTTTTCCTCCTTTCTCCTTTTGAAAAGGATTTAGGGTGTAACTTTTCCTCTTTTACTTTTTCTAAGCACAAATGTGACCATTTTCTGCTTAAAGAATGATTTGGTATAGAGTTTGTTTTTAGCATAAACGGAGACATTATTCAATAATTTAAACATAGCAATTATGGACAACAAGATTGAGAAAAAGACCGTTTTGGTACCCAACAATGTGATAGATTATGCCGAGGGCGGTATTGTGAGTAAGGAGTTTATCCATTCGAATGCAGGTAGTGTGACGCTGTTCGCTTTTGACAAAGGGCAGCGGTTGAGCGAACATACGGCACCTTATGATGCCGTGCTGAGCATTATCGACGGTGTGGCGGAGATTATGATAGAAGATGAACTCTATCACCCGAAAACCGGTGAAATGATTATCATCCCTGCCGGTGCACGTCATGCGGTGAATGCCAATGAACGTTTCAAAATGGCGATAACGATGATTCGAGGGTAGGGTGATTGATCGTTGAGGATGAATGATTACGAATTGATAATTGCGAAAGAATCATTCATTTGTTGATTGTTCGCGGGTTGATAAGTGATTGGGTGTAAAACTGCTTAAAACTTATCAACTCGTTAGCTGAAATAACTCACAACCTGTCACTGATCAGTTTCTGTCTGAACTTAAAACTTACCAACTCACTAACCTAAAATTCACTTGCCGCACTCCGGACACAGCCCTTTGACAATGTAATTGATGGTTGTCATCCGATAGCCTGGGGGCAAATCGATGGCAGGAATGGGCGTGTCTTCTAAACAAAATGTACGATGACAGCACTCACAAAAGAAGTGAACGTGTACGTCTTCATCGTTTTGGCGACTGTGACTGCGACACAATTCATACCTCACTCCATCGCTTCCGTCCTCGATTACATGTACGAAGTGGTGCTCTTTAAACGTGGTTAGCGCCCGGAATATATTCGATTTATCGATCGTCAGGATACTTTCTTCCAATTCGGTCATCGACATCGGTCGGTCGGCCGAGGCCAGAGCTCGTGCGATAACAATTCTGTTGGCCGTGGGTTTGATACCGTGTTCGATCAACCATTTCGTGCATTTCTCGTTGTTCATACGTCTGTTCTCTTTCGTTTTAACAACAGATGCAAATGTAATCGTTTTTTTTCGATTGAGCAAGTAATGGGTGCTCGAAGATACGAAAATTATTAGTCGTAGGTAGGAGAATATGTTATTGAGACTCCGAAACGATTATTTACAATCCAGTTGCTTGTTTTTCAACGGGAATTTTATATATTTGCGGTATGAAAAAGAAAGTTACATTAAATCAATCCATAGGTGCAAAGACTTACTTGGAGATTCGTAAATACTTGCTGGATTTATCTAAACTGACATTCGGCGGTATTATTCTATCAGGTATAATGGGGGGAATGACAGATACGTTAACGCTTATATTAATGGCATGTAACCGTCCTTGGGATATCGATAATGGTTTTTAGTTTTTTCATCTGGTGTAGTATTTATAAAGATCGGGCACCTTATTTCGACTCGGAATAGTTTTCTCGTTTTTAGACTATACCTTATTTATATGTTCCTCTGAATGTCGTTACTTAACCGAAAATATCCGTTGCCGATGCGAGTACCAGATTTCAGCTGGTATATTACAGCCGGAATTGTCATCTTTTTGATGCTTTACCTGTTGCAACCGTTCGGTTTCAGCCAGTTCAGAGGCAATAAATTCCTTGTCGCGTTGGGTTTCGGCGTCATCACGTCCATTTGCAACGGTGTGTTTTCTTATCTGTTTTTCGGTGTCATTTTGAGGAAAATAACCAAGGTAACGGTGCTGATTTTCGGATTGTTCAGCATTGCGTTGATGCTCCTGATTGCCTTAGCCAACTCCTTTTATGCCGCTTATGTCTTTCACGTGTCACTCAGTTGGCAGCTCGTTTTCATCTTTCTTTATTGGGGACTTATCGTGGGAATCGTGATGACTGTCATTTCAATGTCCATCCAATACAATCGTTTCCTACGTACAAAATTGAATCTTTTGCTTGAAAAGACAGATGAGTCGCAGCGAGGGATTGCCATTCTTATCCACGATCAGACTGTTCGCGGTACTCATATAAGCCTTCTCATCAATGATTTTCTATATGCCGAAGCACGTAAAAACAATGTTTCCGTTTGCTATCAAGAGGCGGGGCTAGTGGTGAAACGCGAGATTCGATCCACGCTCTCGGGGCTTTTGGCCGAACTTCCATATCCGAATATCTTTCAATGTCATCGTTCTTTTGTGGTCAATGTCAACAATATCACATCGGCGAAAGGCAATTCCAACGGTTACCAATTGCGTTTGGGCAATTGCGAAGATGTCATACCCGTTTCGCGAACGTTTGTCAGGGGCTTGAAGAGTTTTATTGGTTAGCTATTCGTCACGAGGTTTAGCGGCCCGCATTCATTCTTAGTTCTTCGTCCTGTTTGTTAGCTGTGTGTCCCTGATATTTGGCGAGTTACTGATTGTTTCATACTTTTGCTCTCGAACAAATGAAATAAAACGGCGTATGAAACGATTTTTGCTATATCTTATCTTATTATCGGTTGCCACGCAACTGATGGCCGGGCGTCTTATTTCCGGCATTGTTGTCGACAGTCACCGCGAACCGATCGCAGGTGCAAATGTCTTTGTCTACGGAACAGTCGACGGTTGTGCCACCGACAGTTTGGGACGATTTGGTTTTCGGACAGACCGTGACGGCACCGTAATCATGATGGTAACGTTTCTCGGTTATGAAGATAAGAAGATTTCAGTAACGGCAGAACGATCGACGGGGCTGCGTATCATACTGTATGAAAAGACGGCGACGATTGATGAAGTCGTGGTTTCGGCGAGCAGTTATAACTTCGGAACGGGCGACAATGTGGGTAAGCTGGGTGCATTGGATGTCGTGATGCAGGGCAGTTCCAATGGTGATATTTATGCCGCTTTGCAGTCGCTGCCTGGTACACAGCGGGTCGGAGAGAGTGGAAGACTGTATGTTCGGGGAGGCGAAAGTAGTGAGAGCCAGGCGTATATCAATGGTATGCACGTGCTGAATCCGTATGCGACGAACGCCGGCAACTCGCCGGTCCGCGGCCGATTCTCTCCTTTCCTCTTTAAAGGTATCAGTTTCTCGCTCGGCGGTTACGGTGGAGAGTACGGTCAGGCACTGTCATCCGTGCTGCCGATGGAAACTACCGATGTTGCGACGGGCGATAAGTTGGGATTCAGCGTGGCGCCGATCGAACTCAATTTCGGCGGAACCAAAGCCTTCCGGAGTAGTTCCTGGTCTTTCAACAGTCTGTATGACGATATGGGGTTATATAATGCCGTATTTCCGAGTAGCGTCTCCTGGAAACGGCCTTACCGTCGGTTGTCGGGCGAAACACAGTATAAAGCCGAGCTTTCGCCGTCAAACGTACTCAAAACTTACGTCGGCTACGATCTGACCAGCGTGGGACAACATCTCGCGGAGCGCGATCTGAGTCTGCGGGAACATAACATTTATATCAATACCGTTTACAAAGCTGCACTCGGTCGGGGCTGTTCCGTGTTTGCAGGTGCGGCCAATTCGTTGGTCTTCAACCGCATCAACGGTGCCCGGAAAGCCGGAGACGTTTATGAACACGACCAAAACGAGGTGCATCTTAAAGCTACATTCAGCAAGACTTTCGGCAATTCATTCAGGCTTTTGACAGGAACAGAGGACTATATCCGTCGTTTCCGCATTCTGTATCGGGATTCCTTGCAGAACAGTAGCGAACGTATTTCTCATTATCAGATTATTTCTGTATTCGCAGAAGGGCAGTTGCGACTTTCCCGGAATTGGTTTGTCAATCTCTCGGAACGGACGGAATATTTCACCTGCGACCATCGATGGAGATGGATGCCGCGCTTGTCTGTCAATTATATTACCCGCCGCGGACTCCATTTTGCATTGATGTACGGTCGTTATTGTCAGTCGGTCGATGACGAATATATCCTCCGCAGCGGTAAGAAACTGGGGCAGTCCGTGGCCGATCATTTCATTGCAAGTCTGCAATGGCGTACAGATAAGACCATCATTCGTGTTGAACCTTATTATAAAAGGTACAGACATCTGCCCCTGTCGACGGCCGATGGTTATGCTGCCGACGGTCACGGAATGAGTCGCGGCATCGACTTTTTCCTCGAAGATATGTCTGTTCTGCCTCAGCTTCGTACGATGTTGTCTTATTCCTACAATGATTCCCGTCGTCGGTATTTAAACTATCTCACATCGGTTTGTCCTCATTATGTCACCCGACACAATCTCAGTATCTCGGCAACCTATGGCATCGATAAGCTGAAAACCTATATCGGTGTGAGCGAGAACATCACAAGCGGCCGGCCATATACCGATCCGCGACTTCCGGGGGCGATGAATGCCCGCACCAAACCTTATCAGAGCCTGGGCATTAACGCCTCGGTACTGGTCAGTCCGAAGGTCATCGTCTATGCGTCTGTCATTAATTTGCTGAACCACAAGAATGTTTTCGGTTACACTTATTCGGCCGATGGCACTCGTCGCGAGCCCGTAACAACCGCCTATAACAGGATGTTTTTCATCGGAATTTTCGTTTCACTAAAACATACTAAAGCTTATGAAATCGCTAATTTTTAATCTTTTCATGTTCGCATTCGCCTTAACGGCAAGTCCGGTTAGCGCCCAATCCACAGCAGAGATGAATCGGTTGCTGGGCAGTTCGCTGCAAAAGATTCGGCCGAATGACATTCAATCAGTCACGCAAGGCATCTCCGAGCTGAAGCGTATTGCCACAATCTATCCCGAACAATGGCTTCCTATTTACTATCAGGCCCTATTCGCAATTCAATATGCTATACAGCGGCCCGATGACAAGGCATCTGCGCCCTGCTGATAGATGCGAAACAGAACATAGACAAGGCAGAACATCTTGCCGGAGCAGACCTCTCGGAAGTCTACACGCTGGCAGGCTTCTACGACACGGCACTGATTGTGCAGAATCCGTCTGTTAACGGAATGCGCTATTACAGTGATGCAATCGGCAATTATCAACGAGCCATCCACCAAAATGTAGCCAATCCCCGTCCCCGACTACTGCTTTACCTCTTCAATGAGCAGATGAACAAGTTTACAGGAGGAACGAATTTTAACGCTGAAAAAGATTTGCAGAAAATCAAATCCTTGTTTGACAAGGAACAAAAGACAAATTTTGAGCCATCGTGGGGTAAGGATCTTATTCCCAAATAGAATGTAATGAAAAAATGGGAGACTATTCTTTTGTTTCTCACCAAGCAATAAAAGATGATAGAATCAACTCTTGCCATCTTGTCATAAAAGGCGAATGAAATAAAAGTAATTATTTTATTGGAAGGTAAAGAAATTATTATTATATTTGCAACGTTTAATCTTGGAATTTCAATATGAGAACTTTGATTCTTTTCTTGGCGTTTTGTTGGGGAACGACGATATGCTTAGCCGAAGAGAAAACTGATGAATTACGGATTGACGGTGCTTCTACCGATCGATTTGTAACAGAAATTTCTTATGATGGAGACAAGATTACATTATCCTGGAATGATAAAACCGTTGTGAGCGATTGGATGGCAAGGGCTATCGCGAACTTGATTTCAGGTATAGATTTGGACAAAGTTAAGATTAGGTCAATATGTGGCTTGCACGGTAAGGTGCTTAATGTTGAAGGAACAAGCCCCGGACAATTACTGTGCGTGTATGACATACAAGGTAAGGTTACGCAGAGTATCTTGGTTAACTCTGTATCTTGCCAGTTGGATATCAGTAATCTGAATACGGGAATCTATCTGTTGAAAGCCGGTTATGAGATTATTAAGTTTGTAAAGAAGTAGATCTTATTTTATGAAAGGATGAGATATTACCTGTAAAGAACAGATAATAAAATGTCAGGAACTTTTTTCTTCTTTAAAGTCGATATATTCTCCCTCATTTTTTGAGAATATTTTACGGCTGGTTCCGTTTTGTGTACGATTGTCTATGATGATTTCTCCGTTGGCGGTGTGGGTTTGTTTGGGACGCCGTTGGCCCTTGGATGAGCCGCCGAATTGAGCGCGGAAGTTGCGTGAAGCATTCTTCACGCGGGTATAAATGATGTAAATTGCAATACCGCCGATGATACCGGCAGTAAGGATCATTATCAAAATGAAATGGAGAAGAGTTACCATCGATTCGATTTTAATGTTCTTGAGGTGCGTGGTCGACGGTCGGTTGTTTCCGATTTACGTATAGGGAAATTAGCAGGTAACAAATGATGATCAAAGCAAAGGCTGTAATGTAAAATAGTATTAATAATAGTACAGACAATAAAATGAAGCTGTAACGCACCTCATTACCTTTCCATCCCCAGTGTTTGAACTTTAATGCGAACATCGGAATCTCTGAAACCATCAGCCAGCTACTGATACACACGAGGATAAGGAGCAAAGGAAGTCCCCAGCGGTTTGCCTCAAACAGATCGGCTTCTCCTACGATTAAAGCCCCCCAAAAGAGTGCATTGGCTGGTGTGGGAAGGCCGATGAATGAGGTGGTTTGCCGTGTGTCGAGATTGAATTTGGCTAAACGCAGTGCCGAGAATGCCGCCATCACAAAAGCAAAAAACGGCAGAATCTTGGACAGTGGTTCTAATAATGCCGGATAATCAAGCACACACAATTCTGAAAAAACAATTGTTGCAGGAGCCACCCCGAATGTAACGACGTCGGCAAGTGAGTCGAGTTCTTTGCCAATGGGTGACGAAACGCCCAGTAGTCGGGCGCTCATTCCGTCGAAAAAGTCGAATATTGCGCCAATGACAATCAGCAAGAGAGCAGTCTTCGGATTGCTTCCAAAAGCGAATGCAGTAGCTACGCAGCCTGAAATCAGGTTGCAGCACGTGAGCGAATTGGGAATATGCCTCTTGATCATTGCAGTTTTGCGATTACGGTTTGGTCGCCGACAGTGCTCTGTCCCATCTTGACACATATCTGGGTTCCAAGTGGAAGGAAGACGTCTACACGCGAACCGAGTTTGATAAAGCCTAAATGCTCGTCAATGAAACATTCTTCGCCTTCCTTGGCATAGGTTACGATGCGGCGTGCTACGGCTCCAGCGATCTGTCGACAGAGAATATCCACACCGTCGGGAGTAGTGATCATTATGTCTGCGTGTTCATTTTCTTCACTGGCTTTGGGTAACCACGCTTTATGATAGTTACCGTTCTGATGGTGAACGAACTTGACTCGACCGTCAACAGGAAACCAGTTGGCGTGTACATTGAAGAGACTCATAAAAATAGATACCATCACCCGTTTGTCGTGGAAGTATGTGTTTTCTTCCACTTCTTCAATAACCACGACTTTACCGTCGGCCGGAGCTACGACGATCTTATCGGTTTCATCTTCACTGAAATATCTGATGGGGCACTGATAAAAGTTTACGACGATGGCATAGGCCGCTCCCAATACCACGAGACATACGCCGAAAGGAATCTTCGAGTCGAAAACGAACCATGAAAGGGCGGCAATGACAGCGACAGCAATGCCTCCGTAAAGGAGTGTTGACGTGCCTTCGCGATGGATTCGTATCTTTTTCAGCTTCTTGATTTTATTGCCCATAGTAGCGTCTATGTGTAAAACTGTCTGCAAAGATAGTTTTTTTTGTCGATTCTACAAATTTTTGCCTTCTTTCTTTTGGTCATTTCGGCTTTAAGCAGTAACTTTACAGCTCGATTTTAATCAGGATTTAGAGAGATGGAAGACTTTGTACATCTGCACGTTCATACTTATTATTCGATCTTAGACGGCCAATCGAGTATTCCTCGGTTGGTAGACAAGGCTGTGAATAACGGTATGCGAGGTATGGCGATTACAGATCACGGCGATATGTTCGGCATTAAAGAGTTTTTTGACTATTGTAATAAGGTTAATGGCAAACGACGAGAGGAGGGGAAAGAGCTTTTCAAGCCGATCTTCGGATGTGAAATGTATGTGGCTCGTCACCGTAAAATCGACAAGGTGAAAGAGAATGGCGATATGAGCGGTTATCATCTAATCGTGCTTGCCAAGAACTATCAAGGATATAAAAACCTCATTAAACTCGTCTCGCGTTCGTGGTAGATGGCTATTATATGCGTCCTCGTACCGATCGTGAAGATCTTGAACGATATCACGAAGGACTTATCGTGTGCTCGGCTTGTATTGCGGGAGAGGTGCCGCGAAAGATTATCAAGGATGATATTGAGGGCGCGCGCGAAGCTATAGAGTGGTATCATCGTGTATTCGGAGAGGATTATTATTTAGAGCTTCAGCGTCACGAGGTGAAAGATCCGCACCTCATTGCTAATCGAGAAGCCTTTCCAATGCAGCAGAAAGCTAATCGGGTGATGATTGAACTTGCGCAAGAGTATGGTATAAAACTGGTTTGTACTAATGACGCTCACTTCGTAGATAAAGAGAATGCAGAAGCTCATGACCACTTGTTGTGTATCTCTACGGGTAAGGATCTTGATGACCCGAATCGTATGAGATACTCAAAGCAGGAGTGGTTTAAAACTCGTGAGGAAATGAACGAAGTTTTCTCGGATATTCCCGAAGCGATGGCTAATACGTTGGAGATATTAAATAAGGTAGAGGTTTATGACATTGAACACGGGCCGATAATGCCTTTCTTCCCCATTCCGGAAACTTTCGGTACCGAAGAAGAGTGGCGGAAGCGATTCACTCCGCAGCAGCTCTTCGACGAATTTACCAGTGATGAGAACGGTGAGAACCAATTACCTCGTGAGGAAGGAGAGGAGAAAATAGGGAAATTAGGTGGAATCGATAAACTTTATCGTATTAAATTCGAAGCCGATTACTTGTCTGAGCTGGCTTATCAAGGTGCTCGGAAATGTTACGGAGAGACTCTTACGGATGAAGTTAAGGAACGAATTAACTTTGAATTGCACATTATGAAGACGATGGGATTTCCCGGTTACTTCCTTATTGTGCAAGATTTCATCAACTCGGCACGTGATCATCTTGATGTAATGGTAGGTCCTGGACGTGGTTCTGCGGCTGGATCAGTGGTCGCTTACTGCTTAGGTATTACTAAGATTGACCCGATTAAATATGATCTTCTGTTTGAGCGATTCCTCAATCCGGATCGAATTTCATTGCCGGATATCGATACTGACTTCGATGATGACGGTCGGGGGCGAGTTTTAGAGTGGGTAGAAAACAAGTATGGACACGATAATTGTGCCCACATTATCACTTTCGGAACGATGGCAACGAAGAATTCCATTAAGGATGTAGCTCGTGTTGAGAAGTTGCCTTTGGATGTAGCAAACCATCTTTGCAAGGTAATTCCCGACAAACTCCCCGATGGATTGAAAATGAATTTGCCCAATGCAATCAAAAGTATACCGGAACTTCGAGAGGCGGAAGCCAGCAATGACACCCGACTTCGCAATACAATGACTTATGCCAAGATGTTGGAGGGAACGGTGAGAGGGACGGGAATACACGCCTGTGGATTCATTATCTGTCGTGATCCTATCAGCGACTGGGTTCCGGTGTCGGTTGCTGAAGATAAGTCCGATCCCGGACACAAACTTCATTGTACGCAATACGATGGACATGTCATCGAGTCTACGGGGTTGATCAAGATGGACTTTCTCGGTCTGAAAACCTTATCGATCCTGAAAGAAGCTGTTGAGAATGTCAAGATCAGTACCGGAATAGAGGTAGATCTTGATAAAATTCCTATGGACGATCCTCTTACCTACCAATTATATTGTGAAGGTCGTACCATCGGAACATTCCAATTCGAATCTGCCGGAATGCAAAAGTATCTGCGAGAATTGCATCCTACGGTCTTTGAAGATCTCATTGCGATGAATGCACTCTATCGACCGGGGCCTATGGATTATATTCCCGACTTCATTGCTCGTAAGCGAGATCCGGCTAAAATAGCCTATGATATACCGTGTATGGAGAAATATCTTAAAGACACTTACGGTATTACCGTTTATCAGGAGCAAGTGATGCTCCTCTCACGGCAGCTTGCCGGTTTCACGAGAGGTGAGAGCGACGCTCTCCGAAAGGCTATGGGAAAGAAGAAAAAGGCTATAGTCGATGCGATGAAACCTAAATTTATCGAGGGCGGGAAGCGTAACGGACATAGTCCGCAAGTGTTAGAGAAGATTTGGACAGACTGGGAGAAGTTTGCATCTTATGCTTTCAACAAGAGTCACGCCACGTGTTATTCGTGGGTAGCTTATCAAACCGCCTATCTCAAAGCACATTATCCGGCAGAATATATGGCTGCGGTGATGAGCCGAAATTTGGCTAATATTGCCGAGATCACCAAGCTGATGGACGAGTGCCGGGCAATGGGTATCGAATGTCTCGGCCCTGATGTCAATGAGAGTCGGCAGAAATTCAGTGTCAATTCGCACGGGGCCATCCGTTTTGGGTTAGCTGCTGTTAAAGGAATGGGGGATGCCGCAGCGCAAGCGATCATTGATGAGAGAGAAAAAAATGGGGCTTATAAAAGTGTGTTCGATCTTGCGGAGCGTGTCAATCTCGGTGCGGTCAATCGCAAGGCGTTTGAAAGTTTGGCGCTCAGTGGCGGCTTCGACAGTTTCAAGATAGAACGACAAAATTACTTCGGAACGAATGCGAAAGGTGACATCTTCCTCGATTCGCTCATCCGTTACGGACAGTTGTATCAGCAAGAGCAGGTCCAAGCACAGAACTCTCTGTTCGGGTCGACCGACGCCATAGAGATAGCTACGCCGCAAGTACCGCAAGTCGATCCTTGGAGTACAATCGAAACGCTGAATCGCGAACGTGATCTCGTGGGGATCTATTTGTCGGCCCATCCGTTAGATGAATTCGGTATCGTTCTTAGAGCGATGTGCAACACACATTGCATAGAGTTAGATGACAAAGTGTCATTGTCAAAAAAAGACCAGATTGTTATCGGAGGTATTGTAACCGGTACCAAATCTAAGTTTACTAAGAACGGAAAGCCGTGTGGGTTTGTTACCATTGAAGATTTCGAAGGCTCCGGAGAACTTGCATTCTTCGGTGAAGAATGGGGACGATGGAAGGGTATGCTTGTCGAGGGTAGTACTGTTTTTATCACTGCGAAATGTGTACAAAAATATCGGGACAGCAATTACTATGATCTCAAAATAGCTGATATACAGTATCTCCAAACAATTAAAGACCAGCGAATCGAGAAGTTTACAATCACGATGGATAGTACGTCTATTGATGAAACTGTGGTGAATGATATTTCGACAATGCTTCGCAATAGTCCTGGAAGTACGCAATTGTATTTCCAAATAAACGATGTGACGAGCAATAGTTATGTTCTATTACGCTCGAAAATGGGGCCTATCAGTTTGAAACACAAGTTTATGGCTTATATCGAAGCTAATCCCGAGATGTCTTATTACGTCAACTGATATGTCAGCGTTATAGGATCATATTTAATGGCATAATCCTTGCTGTTATATGGATAATTAGTTACTTTTGCAAAGAATATTAATCATTATAAGGAAAGAAGCAATGGAAGTAAAGATTACAACTGAAAATTTCGAGAGTTACAGGACAGGCGATAAGCATTAGTAGTGGATTTGTGGGCAACTTGGTGCGGACCGTGCCGTATGGTGGGGCCGATCATCTCTGAATTAGCTAATGATTACGATGGGAAAATCGTTGTCGGTAAGTGCGATGTTGAAGAGAATGATGAAGTTGCAGCACAGTTCGGCGTGCGGAATATTCCTACTATTTTGTTCTTTAAGGGCGGCGAATTGGTTGATAAATTTGTAGGCGCTACCAGCAAGGATGTTCTTGATGAGAAGTTCAAGGCTCTGTTGTAAGTTGATACAGACCAATATAGCAAAAAGGCACTGATATATCATTGTATATCGGTGCCTTTTAAAATATAATTTATTTTGATAAAAGCGATATAAGTAAAAATATAAATACGCCAATTCGAGATAAGAAAGTAACTGAAAAGCGACTCTATCATTTATCTGCGAATGGAAAGAGAAGATTTTTTTGTGAGAAAGCGGCGTAATCCATCAGAAAATAAAGAAAAAGAAATATTCTCAAGACGACAAGGAAGCATTAATAAATAAGATATATTCTCTCTTTCTATCGTAAAATGCAAATAAATATAAACGAATTTCTTCTTTCCATTGTGAAGTGTAAATAAATATAAATAAACTTCTTCTTTCCATTTAGGAAGTGTGAATATATTTGAATTTATCTGCTGTTTCCAATGGAATCAGAAGAAAAATAAAGATTTATGAACAATTCCAGATGGGAATAGAGATAAAAAGTATTTTTCGATAGGTTTCCGCAGATTGAGAATCGAAAAACGAAAAAGTTTGTTCCGCCGACAGAAAAACAACTTTCTTATCTCGAACTGGGGTATAAATGTGTTTCTTATACTTGACAATCAATTAAATATCAGCCGAAATGTGGTAAGTCGGGCTGTTTTATCGGAGAGAAGAAGGATAGACCCGTTACTGATGCGCATAATTTGGCGGGAAACGGAAAGGCCGATGCCACTGCCTTGGGGCTTGGTTGTGAAAAACGGGATGAAGATATGTGAGGCAATCTCATCGGGAATCAAAGGTCCGTTATTGGTTATGTCAATGACTACGGATTCTTGAGCATTGCTATAAGCACGAAGGGTGATACGTCCGTTTTCGCCGACAGCTTCTGTTGCATTTTTCAAGATATTGCTTACTACTCGACTGATCAGTCCTTCATCAGCATAGACCAGTAAGTTTTGCGGTTGAACATCGATGCAGATTTTGCAATCGGTTTTCGATAAAGGCCGGATGAATTCGGTCATACGTTCTAAGAATGTTCTGACATAAAACAGTTTAGGTGTGGGGGGGGGCATACGGGTGAATTTGCGATAATTCTCTACAAATTGGACGAGTTCTTTGCTTGTGCGATTGATTACCTGTAATCTGCTGTGCTGTTCGCCCAAGGAGTTTTTCAGAAGCGTATCACTGAGTGAGATGATCGGTGTGACGGTATTCATAATTTCGTGAGTGAGTACGCGTATAAGTTTCACCCAACTGTCTATTTCTTGGTTAGCTAATTCACCTTTGATGTCACTGAAGCTGATAATGCGTACACGTTTGTTTTTTAATACAGTGTGTGTCTCACGTGTGGAAAACCCTTTCATCTTTTCTTTAATTCGGTTGATATGCGTCACGGATTCCATTTGCAATAAGTCGTGGGCGGCTTGATTGCTGCGAAGTACAAGGCCCCGCTCTTCGTCAGTAACCAAGATACCCGTATCTACCGAGTTGAGAATCAGTTCGAAATATTTCTCGCGAGCTATTTGTTCATCGCGTGCGTGTTGTAAAATTGTCTTAATGTGATTGAGCGATGTGTTCAGAACGCGCTCGTAACCATGCTGTTCATTTTCGGGAAAACGGAAAGTATAATCTCCGTTGTCTAATGCCTCGAAAATGAATGTCACCTTACGGATGGTACGATGGTATTTCCTGGCGAGCCGTATATAAGCAATGATAAGTGCGATCAACGAAAACAATAATATATAAGTCATATATCGTTTGTTACAGTCCGTATCTTTTAATTTTGTTGTACAGTGTTTGCCGGGAGATTCCTAGTTGGAATGCTACTTGTGAGAGGTTTCCTTCACAGTCGCGTATCGTTTTTTCAATCAGTCGCTGCTCCATCTCGTCCAAAGTCTGTATCTCGCCCAATGGCTTTTCTTTTCGGTTTATAACCTCATCAATATCGTTTTCTTGGATGATCTGTCCATTACTCAGAATAACAGCTTTCTCAATAGCGTGTTGCAATTCTCGGATGTTGCCATACCACGACAGGCTGTGGATTTTATTTTCAGTCATAGGGGCGAATGTCATTTCGCCCTTATTGTACAAATCAGCATAACGCTTGAGAAACATTTCAGCTAAAGGAATGACGTCTTCCCGCCGTTCGCGCAGTGGTGGGAGATGCAGATGAATTGTATTGATGCGATAGAGTAGGTCCTCACGAAATTCACCGTGATCGACCATCTGCTGTAAGTTACGATTGGTTGCACAGAGCAATCGTACGTTGATCGGAATCTGTTCGCTTCCACCTACTCTTACAATACTTCGATGCTGTAAGGCTGTGAGTAGTTTTGCTTGTGAACCATAACTAAGATTACCGATTTCATCTAAAAATAAGGTACTACCCTCTGCCTGTTCAAATTTCCCAATCTTATTTGCCTTGGCATCTGTGAAAGCTCCTTTTACGTGTCCGAACAGTTCACTTTCAAATAATGTCTCCGTGATCGTACCCATATCAATGGGCATCATTTTCTTACCGGCACGATGCGACAGTTGATGAATCTCGTTTGCTAATACCTCCTTACCTGTACCATTCTCGCCCGTAATGAGGATGTTGGCATCGGTGGCTGCTACTTTCTCCACGATTAGCCTGAGACGCCGCATTGCTGTTGATTCGCCCCAAAACATCTCACGCTCGGCGTGCCTTTCGTTTATATGCTCTTTCTTTGTCTTACGATAAGCGTCTGTGAGTGTTTTCGTTAGTTTATCATTGTCAAAAGGTTTTACAATAAAATCGGTTGCACCTTCCTTGATACCTGTTACGGCCAGTTCGATATCAGCGTAGGCTGTGAAAAGTACCACTTGTGTAGCTGGTCTTGTCTGCTTGATTTTGCGTAACCAATAGAGCCCTTCATTGCCGTTGTTGATACTGCTACGGAAATTCATATCAAGCAATACTACATCAGGTTGCTCTTCGTGTAGTTTCGTGAGAATATTGTCAGGATTGGCAATTGTGACGATACGCGCAAACACATTTTCGAGAAGTATCTTCACTGTTGTGAGGATATTCCGATTATCATCTACGATTAGTAGAGTTCCTTGCTTCTTCATAGTGCAAAAGTAATCTTTTTTCTGATATTCTTTTAAATCTGTACCATATTATCATCAGGAAGCATATAAAATTTATCTTTCCGATACCGAGAGGATGAGAAATTAAGGTAAAAATATTACCTTATTTAATGCGAGTTCGGGATAAGCATTTTCTTAGATGACACATCGTCCGTCTTATTCCACGAGTGAGGTGTGAAGATACCCCACGATTGAGGTAAAAGCATCGTCTAAATTTGTCTGTTATGCCCATTCCTCAGTCGTAGATACAAGTTTATCCCGAATTGGCGATATCTAAGATTGATTAGAAAAAATATACTGGGAGAATGGAGAACAACAATTGTATATATCTGTCAAAGAATTAGGCAATGATGTCAAATATTTAGGCACATCGTTAAAGACGATTCTCATATAACTGTTTGATAATTAGCCAAATTGATTTCTGGCACCGTTTTAGTATTAAATAATGATATGAAACGAACAATTAATTTACTTATCATTGGTCTGAATAGTTTATCTATCGTTGCTCAAGAGCAATGGACAATGAATCGTTGTATCAGTTATGCGATAGAACACGCGAATAGTGTTCGTAAACAACGCATCGAAATAAGGCAGAGTCGGTACGATATGACGATGGCTGGACTTGATTTTCTTCCCACCATCTCGGCTCAATTGTCGGGGCAATACAGCTGGGGACGCAATATCGATCCCGAGACAAATACCTACAATACCATTACTACCTTTAATAATTATTATAGTATTGGGGCGGAGATGCGGCTTTTCGACGGCGGACGAACATTTAATGCTTTTCGTCAGGCCCGGCTTGCTCGACTCAATAGTGAAACGGCCCTGCAAAAGGCGGCTGACGATAAGGCTGTCGTGGTGATGACAAAGTTTATTGAGGCTGTTTATCATCAAAAGAGTATCGGCTTAGCCTTACGTAAATTAGCTGATAGTAAAGCATTGCTTCATAAAACGCGCAGTCTTTTCGAACTTGGTGAGAAGTCACGGCCCGACGTTGTGCAAATAGAAAGTCAGGTTGCAGAAGATGACTATAATTTATTACATCAGCAGAATGCTGCCCAATCAGCATTATTAGCGCTGAAATCCGAAATGAATTTTCCTGTTGAAGATTCGCTTGAGTTAGACACATCGGTTGTTTCTTGTCCCATATCGACTGATGATGCCGGACATATCTATGAAATGTTCGGAAGTGAGTCGCCGGATGTAAAGTTGGCTGTGTTCAAAGCAGAAAATGCTCGTTATACTTATCTTATCCAGCGTGGTCTGCTTCTTCCGTCCCTGTCTTTGAGCGGTGGAATTTCCACTAATTATTATCGGAATCTCTCTCAGAAAACCAAGATAGGTGAGGTGTTCGGCCGGCAGTTTCACAATAATATCGGTGAATATATCTATTTGCAACTATCTATTCCTATTTTCGTTCCAAGTCGTTGGCGCACTGTGCATCGTGCTAAAAGCGATTGGCTGGAAGCTCAACTTGTGTTAGAAGATACCAAGCAGAAACTGAATGCTGATATTGTGCAGGCTGTTTCTGATCGTGACGGCTGCGTTCGTGAAATAGTGAAAATGGAAAAGAAAGTGGAATCTGATTCTTTGGCTTATCGTCTGTCTGTACGAAAATATGAAGAAGGAATGCTATCGGCTTTCGACTTGCATACAGCGGCGCAAACATTGCTCGAAAGTCGCATTAAACTCTTGCAGATTCAGCTTACACTTGAGATGAAAATACGATTAGTAAACTATTATAAAGGAAACAGACTATGGACATTGAAATAAAACAGAAGAAATATCTTGTGCCCCGAAAGTATTGGACATGGATTGGAGGTGGTACGGTATTGGCTGCAATCTTGCTTTGGTTGGCATTGGGTAATCTCTCATCCACGCTGAAAGTGGAGCGGCGAGGATTGAGTATCGGCGAGGTGAAGCGGACACAGTTCGACGACTATGTAAGTGTAGACGGTAGTGTCGTACCCATTCAAGTAGTTCAGATTTCTCCCGAAGAAGGTGGTGTTATCCGACAGAAAATAGTTGAAGAAGGTGCACACATCCGAAAAGGCGACATTATCGTCAAACTGAGCAACAGCAACTTAGATCTCGAGATTCTGAATGCAGAGAGCGAACTGGCCGAAAAGCAGAATATGCTACGCAATACGCAGATTACGATGGAACAAGATCAGCTCAATAATCAGACCGAAGCAGCCCAACTGTCAATGGATATGCAGGCTAAGAAGCGTGCCTATCTGCATCAGACGGCTTTACAGAAAGAACAGTTGAACAGCCGGGAGGAATATCTCAAATCAAAAGAAGATTATGAATTGTCATCTCAAAAGCATGCTCTCATCCAACAGCGGTTGAAGAAAGATGCTCAGCTTCGCCGCTCGCAGATGGAACAGATGAGTGAGAATTTGTCGTCGATGCTGCGCAATGTGCAGTTGGTGCGTAAGCGCAAAGAGCGATTAGATGTGCGTTCGCAGATTGACGGTGAAGTGGGACAGTTGGATATCGAACTGGGACAGAGCATCGTCCCGGGACAGAAGATCGGCGTAATCAATGATTTGAGCGACTACAAGGTCGAGGCAAAGATTGATGAACATTATATCGATCGTGTGCATTCGGGTCTGACTGCCACATTTGAACAAAATGGCAAACGTTATGAATTGACCGTGCGCAAGGTTTATCCCGAAGTGAAAGATGGGCGTTTTAAAATAGATTTCGTATTCCGAGGTAAACGACCGAATAATATTCGCACAGGACAAACCTATTATGTAGACTTGCAATTGGGTGAATCCAAGCAAGCTGTGCTGATCCCGAAAGGCACCTTTTACAGCGTCACAGGCGGTAACTGGATATTCGTACTTGATAAAAATGGACAGAAAGCCTACCGTCGAAACATTCGTATCGGCAGGCAAAATCCCGCTTATTATGAAGTCATCGAAGGCTTGGAACCTGGTGAACGTGTGATAGTCAGCGGCTACGAGGGATATAAAGATAACGAAATACTGATCTTAAAATAAACTCATATAATATGAAACAGTTATTCAACCTCAAATCCTATATCATTTTCCTCTCACGGAACAAAGTGTACACAGCTATCAATGTTTTCGGACTGAGCATCTCGCTGATGTTCGTGCTGCTTATTGGTATTTACACATGGCAAGAATATTCGGTTAATAAGCAATTCTCCAAAGCCGACCGCATCTTTGTATACGCAGTGGAAGCACATGGCAACAAATTCAGTGGCGGACACTGGAAGCTGCAAGAACACTTCCGCAGCAGGTATCCGGAGATAGAGAGTTCCTGTGCATTAGGCGGCACAGGTGAAGTGGGCTATATTATGAAAGACGGTGATCGTAAACAATATAAAACAACTTTCACAGACAGTACTTTTTTCGACATATTCGATATTCCTTTCGTTTGCGGCAGTAAACGGCAGGCGTTGGCAGACAGATTATCTGCTGTGGTGAGTGAAGAGTTTGCTAATTCGCTGTTCGGGTCACCGGAAAAGGCCTTGGGGCAGCAGCTTAATATGGAAGATACGCTTCGTTTCCGCATATCGGGCGTGATTCCTAAGATCATGAATTCCTGTCTCCCCTCTTCGGATATTTATATAAGGTATGAAAATGTGGGGTTATTCAATCCTGCCCTAACATCAGACGGTCTGAATAATGCTACTGGTGCAGAGGTTATCTTTCTCGCTAAACCCAATACCGATCTATTGAGCAAAGTGAAAGATATGAATGCTTTTCAGAAACAGTTCTTTTGGTTCTTCCAATTGAAAGACACTAATATAAAATCATTTTTTATACCATTTAACAAGTATTATTTCGCAGGTATCAGTTCCAGTTCCGGCACTTTGAAGACCGGCGACGGAAAATTGGTCAAGATATTGTTTGTCGTGGGATTAGTGATACTCTTATTCGCCATCTTCAATTACATCAATCTCACGACGGCTCAGTCCAACCGACGAGCACGTGAGATGGCCACACGGCGTCTGATGGGAGCGCAAAGGAAAGGTGTTATCGGCGAACTGATTATCGAAAGTTGTGTGCTCTGTTTGATTTCAATGCTTGTAGCGATACTGCTTGTCTATGTTGTCACACCTTATGTCGCAAGTTGCTCAATACGGAATTGCAACTTGCCTGGCTTATTCATCCCGTAAGCATTCTGCTGAACATAGTATTTATTCTTATTGTGGCTTTGCTTGCTGGTCTTATTCCCGCCACGATCATTTCCCGTGCGCGCCCGATCGATATTGTCAGAGGAACATTCCGTCTGGCCCATAAACATACATTCAGCAAAATGTTTATCATTGTACAGAATACGATCACGATTGTACTCATTGCCGCTACTTTCACAATGTCGCACCAAATTCATCATATGATAACGCTGTCTCGGGGTTTTAACACGACAGGATTGATAGAAGTTCCCGTGAGTATGTCCGACAAAACACTGATGGAGAGGTGGTTCAATCAGTTGCAACACCTCACGTCAATCAAGAATGTAACAGCATGTGCAGGCACACCTTACAGCGGAGGCAATAATGAGACTTTTGATTTGAATAACAAGACTATCTCCAAACAGGAATTGATCGGGGATAAGGAATATATGAAGATATTCGGCTTAGGATTGGAACGGGCCGATGCAACCGATAAGAAGGAGAAAGTCTATGTCAACAAGCAGATGCTGGCAGAAGAAGGGCTACCTGCCAACAGCAGATACTATTACAGTGGAAAAGAGCGTATACCTATCGACGGTATTTTAAAGGATTTCCACATTCGCGGTCTTGAATCCTTGCAACATCCTCTGTGTTTGAGAATTTTAGACCGTAAGGATTTCAGGTCTTGGTCTACGGTGATCCAAATCCAAGGTAATCCCGTGATCGCTTATCAAGATGTGCAAAGAGTCTTTGAAGAAGTATTCAAGACTCCGTTAGAACTTGACAATCCGTATATCGACCAGCAAATAGCAGCAGAATACCAATCGGAAACGCGTATAGCTACGATCGTTCAACTGTTCTCCTTCATTGCCATACTGATCTCTCTGCTCGGTCTCATTGCTATGTCCACTTATTTTATTCAACAGAGGAGCAAAGAAATTGCCGTGCGCAAAGTATTCGGATCTACGAGCAATCAGATCCGCCGCGGCCTAATTCGCACATTCCTTCATTATGTGCTTATCGCCTTTGCAATTAGTGTGCCTACCATCTGGTATTTTATGAGCAGTTGGATCAGCCAATATACCTATCGTATCACATGGTGGCCGTGGATTATCGTAGCTGGCATCATTGTGTTGATTATTTCATTTTCTGCTGTGGCCGTTCAGAGTTATATGGCGAGCAATGAAAATCCTGTGAAGCATATTAAAGATAATCAATAATGAGACAGCTATTCAATCTTACGTCTTATGTCACCTTTCTTTCACGAAACAAGGTGTATACGGCCATCAATGTTTTCGGTTTGAGCATTTCATTGATGTTCGTGCTGCTCATCTGTGTTTACACGTGGCAGGAGAAGAGTATCGATCGCCAGCACAGCAAGTCTTCACGTATCTATCTTGTAGGAACAGATTTCTATAAAGACAGAGGTAGGGTGTTGGGGTCTCACCACGCTGTACTGAAATATCTGCGTAACAGATACCCCGAAATAGAGAATACTTGCGGATTCATTAAAGGAAGTATGCGACTGAAAGGTAGGGGAGGTTTCTTTTATCGGGCAATTATATTGGAGACAGACTCTACGTTTTTCAGCATGTTTGATTTTCCTCTGTTGCAAGGAGACAGACAAACTTGTTTGAAGGATAAGAACAACGCTGTCGTGACACAACGGTTTGCCCGCCGATATTTCGGTACAGATCAGGTAATGGGGCGTGAAATTGTGTGGAATGACAGCACGAGATTCCGTGTGACTGGTGTAGTGCAGAATTTCGATAATACAATCATCAATGACGATGTAGATATAATTACAGACTTCTCTTGGGGCAAATATGATAATGTCGCAATATGGATGAGTATTTCCCAAAATGGGTGAATATGACAGGAGCGAGTGTGTTTGTCCAAGTGCGGCAAGGAACTGAAATGCAGGGGCGTGAAGAAGAGTTGACAAAGTTTTTCCACTCTTTTTGGCCTTTTTTTAATGATAAGACCTTCCCGTGTAAGGTTATCCTGATACCACTGAATGAACTTTATTTCTCAGGACTGGAAAGTATTAATGAGAATTTGCGTACTGGTAATGAGAAGTTAGTGAATATCCTCTTTACCGTGGGGTTGGTGATTTTGCTTTTCTCTATAATGAATTATATCAATCTTACTGTGGCACAATCGAGTTATCGCTCCCGTGAAGTGGCTACACGCAGACTCTTCGGAGCCACCCGCGGCAATGTCATCTTGCGGCTGGTGATGGAAAGCACGGTGCTTTGTCTGCTCTCTCTGCTTATTGCCATTGCGCTTACCTTAGCTTTTGCACCGACAGTGGGACAGTTACTCGGTGTGTCGATGAAGATGGAAGTACTCAGTCATCCTGCCACTATCCTCCTTCTGATATTCTCTACGTTGCTCGTCGGTTTCCTTTCGGGCATCATTCCCGCTGTGATATTGTCGAAAGCAAGGCCTATTGAAGTGGTGAGAGGTACGTTCCGTAGGCAAACTAAGATGATTTTGAGCAAGACTTTCATCACGTTTCAAAACTTTATTACCATCGTGATGCTAGCCTCTGCCATTATTATGTCTTTGCAAATGCAGCATTTGATCAAGGCTCCGTTGGGATTCAACACCAAGCATCTTATCTGTATCAGTCAGGGCGAGGCTTTTGCCAGCCCGAAATTCCCTGTATTTCTTGACCGATTGTGGCAGCTCCCCGCTGTCTCTATGGTCATCCCTTCGATGGGCACACCACAGGATGGCGGCAATAATAATACCGTAATAGAGAAAAATAAGAAAGCTTCATTTCAGATGTTGATCGGTGAACCGGGCTTTATGGAAATTTATGGTCTTACGTTGGCAGACAATCGTCGCGTGCCGCATTGTCCTGTTGTCTATCTCAACCGTCATGCTCTGTACGATTTGGAGATGAAGCCGACCGATGTGCGTATGAGCGAATATTATAAGGAAAAGAAATTCTATTGTTTCCCTCCGGATGCAGCTTTCGGTGGTATTGTCAATGGCTTTCGACTCCGCAATATTATGGAAATGGACAATCTACCGATCTTGGTGTGTATAAAGGATAAGATAGAAAATCCCTGGGATCTTACCATCCAAGTGAAAGGTGATTTGGTCAATACTTACCGTGAGATTCAGTGCATTTACAAGGAAATATATCGAGAAGACTTAGTGGAATCTCATCCTTATGTAGACAAGCAAATAGAACAAGCCTTTGAACAGGATTTGAAGATCTCCCGTATCGTGTCCGTCTTTGCATTCATTGCCATACTGATCTCTCTACTCGGTCTCGTTGCTATGTCTACTTACTTTATCCAACAACGGAGCAAGGAGATTGCCGTGCGCAAGGTATTCGGATCTACGAGCAATCAGATCCGCCGCAGTCTGATTCGCACATTCCTTCATTATGTGCTTATCGCCTTTGCAATCAGTGTGCCCACCATCTGGTATTTTATGAGTAGTTGGATCAGCCAATATACCTATCGTATCACATGGTGGCCGTGGATTATCGTAGCTGGCATCATTGTGTTGATTATTTCATTTTCTGCTGTGGCCGTTCAGAGTTATATGGCGAGTAATGAAAATCCTGTGAAGCATATCAAACAAGAATAGAAGCGGAAGTGAACGAGTAAGTGACTTAAAAATAGAATAACGATGAAAATCTTTCAGTACCTTAACTTCGCATGGCGCAATCTTCCACGACGTGGCCAACACAACGTGGTGAAGATTCTTTGTCTGGCGCTCGGTCTGAGCATGAGTGCTGTGATCATCGCCGAGGTGTATTATGAGCAAACGTATAACCAATGCTTCTCTGATCATCTGCGAATTTGCCGCGTTACCGAAGCATTCAAGACTAAGAACCAAGAGCTTGGAGAACACGCCAAGACATCGGGCGGTGTGGCTCCGCTTATGAAGAAGACCATCGCCAAGGTGGAACTTGCTACTCGGATCAATCCTATCTCATCTGCCGAAGTAGAACTCGATAACAAAACACGCATTAAAGCCGACATCTATCTGGCTGACAGTTGTTTCTTCGATATGTTCCCTGCCAAGATATTAGAGGGCAATGCACGCAAAGGACTCACTGATCCGTTCTGCTGCGTGGTCAGCCATACCACGGCTGAACGGCTGGGTGGCAATGTCGTGGGGAAACGTCTCACCGATAAATCGATACCCGAAATAAAACTCACCATCATGGCCGTATATGAGGATTTCCCGCATAACAGCTCGTTCCATCATTACGATGTGATCGGAGCTATGAACACACAGAAGGCCTTTAACTATGACGGACAAGACAATCTGCTGGGTAACGACCGCTATAGCAGTTTCGTTCGATTGGCTGAGGGGACAGATCCCGACGAGCTTAAGCCGTACATTCATCGTATGATTCAGACCAATTATCCTGTCAAGGATTTACAACAGGCTGGCGTAGAGATGTCTTATCGGCTCACACCTATCTCTGAGTTCTTCACCAATCAGCCCGACGTAAAGAAAATGTTTTGGATACTTTCCTTGCTGGCTTTCGTGCTATTAGCAGCATCCGTGCTCAATTACGTGCTTATCGTGGTGGGCAACTTAGTGGGTAGGGCACGCGAGATGGCTGTCAGAAAATGTTATGGGGCGGGTCGATTATCTATATTTGGTATCACATTCGGTGAAACTGCGGTACACCTCGTCTTGTCGCTTGTGTTAGGCGGGGCTTTGATTTGGAGCTGTCAGGGCACCATCGAGCAGCTGCTTTCGGCACCGCTTTCCGTCCTGATATTCAACTGCGGCGCATGGATTCTATGCCTTATTATTCTCTTGGTACTCGTTGTAGGCGGCTTAGTTCCCGCCATATTCTACAACAGAATGCCCGTGGCCATTGCTTTTCGAGGTTTTATCGAAGCGCGCCACCGGTGGAAAGTCGCCCTATTGGGACTGGAGTTTGCCATGGTTAGCTTCCTCTTGGGATTGCTGGTGGTAGTATCTCTGCAATATTGCCACATCATCGGATTCGATATGGGTTATTGTTGTGAAGACATTGCCGTGGTTAACATCAGTACATTGGCGCAGAAAGACAAGCAGACCGCTGCCGACGAAGTGCGCAAGATGCCTGGTGTGAAGCGGGTTGCAGCCTGTAATACGCTACCATTCTACAACTCCAGCGGCAACAATGTGAGGCTACCCGGCGAGAAAGAGGAACTGTTTAACATCGCCGATCTTTATACCGTGAACGATAATTATTTTGCAATGATGCACATCCCTGTGACAGCTGGTCGCACATTCAAGCATAAAGGTGACAGCCTGCAAGAAGTGATGGTGAGCCAGAGCTTTGCCAAAATGATGAAGAAAACTTGCGGATGGGATGATGTCATTGGCCGAAAAGTTGTTATTACTGAGCACGCTAATACCGAACATCCACTGACAATCATCGGTGTTTATAGAGATATCTACATTGGCAGCGCCACAAACGGCAGCAGTAGTTACCCCTCGGCATTATTCTACGGCAGCTATACCTCGCCGATGCAAAATAATCTGATGATTCAGCTTGCTGATCCAACGACTGAGCAACTAGCCGCTATTCAGGAACAGTTGCAGCGGTTCTTCCCTACCAATACAGTGTTGGTGGAAAGTATGGAGAATCTGAAGAATCTGCAATACACGCCACAGAAGAATTTCCGCGACGGTGTGATGACGGCAGGTATCATTGTACTCTTCATTGCTTTGATAGGCTTGGTGGGCTACGTTAACGACGAAATCAATCGTCGCCATAAAGAAATTGCCATTCGTAAGGTCAACGGAGCACGTGTATGCGATATTCTCAACATCTTTCAACGAGACATTATGAAGACGGCTATCCCTGCTGTAATAGTGGGTGCCGTAGCTGCCTACGCCGTAGCTGCCCAGTGGCTGGTGCTCTACGACAACCGCATCACGCTTACGCCCTGGCTCTTTGTCGGCACCGTTGCAGCAGTGTTGACCATCGTTTCGGCAGTGACCGTGCTCAATTGTTATAAAGCGGCGAATGGAAATCCTGTTGATTTCCTGAAACAAGAATAAGTATTAAATATAACTATAAATTTTAATTCAAATGATTCAAACTGAAAATCTAAGCAAATCGTTTCGCACGGAAGAAGTGGAAACAATTGCACTCAACAATGTAAGTTTTAACGTGGAAGACGGGGAGTTTGTAGCCATCATGGGGCCATCTGGTTGCGGAAAGTCTACTCTGCTCAATATCCTTGGTTTATTAGATAATACCACAAGCGGAAAATATGTCTTGGGCGATAAGGATGTGTCGGAATTGAAAGAGAAGGAACGCACTGATGTGCGCAAAGGCGAAATAGGCTTCGTTTTCCAAAGTTTTAACCTAATAGACGAACTCAACGTGGAGGAAAATATCGAACTGCCGCTCACGTATCTGGATTATTCCAAGTCTGAACGCAAAGAGAAAGTAAGAGAAATGATGAAACGTATGAATATCAGTCATCGTGCCAAGCATTTCCCGCATCAGCTTAGCGGTGGTCAGCAACAGCGTGTGGCCATCGCCCGTGCTGTAGTGTTCGGTCCGAAACTCATTCTTGCTGATGAACCTACGGGTAATTTGGATTCTAAGAACGGCGCCGAAGTGATGCGCCTGCTGACGGAACTCAATCAAGATGGCACTACTATTGTGATGGTAACCCACAACGAACACGATGCTTCCATTGCCCATCGTACAATCCATTTGTTTGACGGGCAGATCGTGAAGTAAATGAATGATAATAACAGACGGTCATAGAAATGTGACTGTCTGTTATTCTCGTACTAAGACTTCTCTATATTGCCCGAGTTTCTCTATTTTCAATGCGCTTGATATTTTGAACTTTTCTTGACGAATTTATCACATACTGGGGAATATATCGTTAAATCAAAAAAGTGCTTTTTATAATGTTTTTTATCGTTTGGTTGAAGTTTTTTCTTGTTAAAAATCTATTTCTCTATTCTTTGAATCAAAGATGTTTTGCGATAGTCACTTTTCTGCCATTTTTCCCATTATCCTCTCACAGATAAATCTTTTTTACGGTTTTACTTGCAAATATCAAATATTTTATGTTAATTTGTAGCATTACAGTAATTGAATGATTATCAAACGACAGATGAATTTTGACAAAATGGAAGATAATAAAATGAAATTCCTTTCCTTTTATTTGGTGGTTATCTGGAAAAGAACTACATTTGCGGTGTCACAATAACAATATGACACCTGTTACCTAAACTTAAATATATTACCTAACAATGGAAGTCGAAAAAATTATGCAAGACCTGGAGCGTAAGCATCCAGGTGAAGTGGAGTTCTTACAAGCAGTAAGAGAAGTGTTAATTTCAATCGAGGATGTCTACAATCAGCATCCGGAGTTTGAGAAAGCAAAGCTTATTGAGCGTATGGTTGAGCCGGAGCGCATCGTTACGTTCCGTGTGCCTTGGACTGACGACAAGGGCGAAGTGCACGTGAACATCGGTTACCGTGTGCAGTTCAACGGTGCCATTGGCCCGTACAAGGGTGGTCTGCGTTTCCATCCGTCGGTTAATTTGTCTATCTTGAAGTTCTTGGGCTTCGAGCAGACATTTAAGAATGCACTCACTACTTTGCCTATGGGTGGTGGTAAGGGAGGTTCTGACTTTGCACCTCGTGGCCGTAGTGATGCAGAAATTATGCGTTTCTGTCAAGCATTTATGACTGAACTATATCGTCATATTGGCCCGAATGAAGATGTTCCCGCAGGCGATATCGGTGTAGGTGGCCGTGAAATCGGCTATCTCTTCGGTATGTACCGCAAGTTGACACATCAGTTTGAGGGTGTGCTCACGGGCAAAGGTCTCGAATGGGGAGGCTCTATTTTCCGTCCTGAGGCTACCGGTTATGGCGCTCTTTACTTTGTAAATCAAATGTTGCAGACCAAAGGTATCGACATCAAGGGCAAGACCGTTGCATTGAGCGGATTCGGAAATGTGGCTTGGGGTGCTACCAAGAAAGCAACCGAACTGGGTGCGAAAGTTATCACGTTGAGTGGCCCCGACGGTTATATCCTCGATCCCGATGGTATCAGCGGCGAGAAAATCGATTATATGTTAGAGCTTCGCAACAGCGGAAACGATATTTGTGCACCTTATGCAGATAAGTTCTCTTCGGCAACATTCTTCGCAGGTAAGAAACCTTGGGAGGCAAAGGCAGACATTTACTTGCCTTGTGCAACGCAGAACGAACTCAATGGCGCAGATGCTGACAAGATTCTGGCTTCGAAACCGGTATGCGTGGCCGAAGTTTCTAATATGGGCTGCACGGCAGAGGCTTCCGAGAAGTTTGTTGCTTCGAAGACACTCTTTGCTCCGGGTAAGGCTGTTAATGCTGGCGGTGTAGCAACATCGGGCTTAGAAATGACACAGAATTCTCTGCGTTTGGGCTGGACTGGTAAGGAAGTAGACGAACGTCTGCATCATATTATGCACTCGATTCACGAGCAGTGCGTGAAATATGGTACCGAGTCTGACGGTTATATCGACTATGTAAAGGGTGCTAATATTGCCGGCTTTATGAAAGTGGCAAATGCAATGATGGCACAAGGGATTGTGTGAAGGAGTTAACGAGTAGACGAGTGAACGAGTGGACAAGTAAACGAGGGAATAATCGTATGAGTGGACAAGGAGGAATTTGTTCACGTGTCAACTTGTTTACTCGTCAATTTGTCAACACCTTTACTAAAAAGACGATCTTGGTCGTAACAATACTTTTAGGCTTTACTCCTATGTTAGCTCAACAAAGGGGTAAAGCCTCTTTTTATTCTAAACGTGCCACCGGAGCACGAACGAGTAGCGGTGAAAGAGTTCACCACGACAGTCTTACTTGTGCCCATCGCACTTATCCTTTTGGTACGTTGCTCAGGGTGCGGAATCTTTCCAACGGTAAGGAGGTTGTCGTGAAAGTTATTGATCGCGGTCCTTTTGGTCGCGGCCGTATCATTGATCTCTCGTGGGGAGCAGCCCAACAGTTAGGGATGTTGGCTCAGGGGGTTACAACGGTAGAAATCAGTCCTGTGACGAGTGTATCTATTCCGTATCGTAACGACAGCCCCATCAAGCTCCCGGAAATAGATTTTGAAGTGTCGACAGCCGGTTATAGTTTCATTGATGCGTGGAGGCAAAAGAGTCAGGAAAAGAAAGAACCGGCAGATAGATTAAGTAAAAAACTTCCGAAAAGCTATTCTGAGAAACATATCAAGTCGGTCTTAACTCCTGAGAGCGATTCTAAGCAACAGGCTAAGCAGGTTCCTCTCAAGAAAGATGAGACCAACAAGTGGTTAAAGATATTCGAGAAGTCTAAACATTGAAAATGCATCGGCCTTTATTATTATTCAAATGAAGCGATAATCAATTTGATACTGAAATATCGCTAATATATGGTCGTTAAAAAAATTCTTCTGTATTGGTCGGCAGTATCTCCTATATTGTAATGTGACAAGTCCTATACTTGTGGAGCTGTACTAAGGGACTTCTGCCTCACTCCTATACGAGTTCTTATTTAATACAATTATATTTGATAATGTGTGAAAATGAAATGTGGCGTATGATTCGGCAATGAGACTCGTACGTTTTTTCTTACTTTTCTATCAGATTTCGGTTCGTCTTTTATGTTAGGAGAGGAAGACCTCCTTAAAAAGATATTAATGATATAGATTGCTATATTTATAAGCTTTATAATTGTTTCTATGGAAAAGGTAATGGAATCCTGTTTTATCTCTTAAATTTAATAATCTTTTCTTTAACTCTTTCTTGTATATTTAAAATTTATTGGCTAATTTTGCAGCGCGTAATAAGATAGGAGCGTCTTTTGAAGAAGATAATATTGAAAATATAAGTTTTCTTTTGATAATATATGATAATAGGAATGGATGTGTTTTTCTGATTTTTTTTTCGGCCATCTGTCAGGAAAGAATACCAGCCTTAGCATATATGAGAAAGAGACAGGAATAAACGTATAAGAAATATATATAAAATAGGCAATAATAATGAAAATAAATGTTTTGTCACTTGCTGCTGTATCTGTGTTGATGATGGTTATTGCAAGTTGCTCAATTGATGATATTACCCAAGATATAATAAAGAAATCAATTGTAAAGAAAGAGAATACTCGTTTAACTACTTTCATTGCAGACAGGAGTCTCAATAAAACGGACACGCGTACATCTTTGGATCATGGAAGCGGATATTTTTTTTGGGAGAATGGCGACAAGGTTTATGTGAAGGATGATGATAACATCTTCCAAAAGAGCAACAATGTTGTTATTGACAAAACATCTCTGTTTAATTTTATGATGCCTGGAACCTACACAGCCAGTAAATATATTGTCTATTATCCCGGTAAAGGAGGTTACGGAAATCGAGTGACAATCGCTGCCGAGCAAATACAGGAGACTCCCTATAACAGCAAACATTTCGGGGAATCAGGTGACTGTTCTGTGGGACTCGCAACAAAGACTCGGAGCGGACAATTCATTTTTCAGCTGGAACACAAAGCAGCTTATCTTTGTTTCTTGCCTTATGCGAAACAAAAACGTGTCAATACTTATATCACAGCAATCGAGGTAATTTCCGATGACAATATTGCCGGAACCTATATGCTTAGTCCCACTGATGAAAAGCTGGTCGGATCGGGGAGTGGAAAGACAATTACGCTCATTACGAAAGGGATTAGTGATGATGAAAAAGGATTTCCTCTGAAAAATACTTCCCCGGCAATCCGAGAGAATGGGGCCTTTATGGTAATTGCTCCGGGAAGGCATAAACTTACGGTGAAATATCACGTGAAAGACAGGCTGACTAATGTAGAAGGAGTTATTGTCAAAACACTTAAAGCATTTGATTATAAAGCGAACAATTATTATGATATCAAATCACAATTAGATGTTTCGGCCAACGATGCCAAGGCACGTGTTCCTCGTATTGATATCGATATTGACGGCGGCGCATTCGTTACGGATAAGAAAACATATCGCAATGCGCGGTTTAAAATAAGCGGAATGGGGATTTATCCCGATATAACCGAAACTGTTCAGATTAAAGGAAGAGGTAATAGCAGTTGGAATGATAAGAATCCTTATGATAAGAATCCTTATCGATTGAAGTTCAAAAAGGCAGTAACGCCATTCGGATTAGCCAAAGGTAAAAACTGGGTTTTACTTTCCAATAAGCGGCGACGCTCAATGTTGTCGAATGCTATTGGAATGAAGCTCGCCGCTTTGGTGCAAACAACTGCTGTAAACCATATCATTCCTGTGGAGCTGTACATCAACGGAAATTATCGAGGGAGTTATAATTTCACAGAGAAAGTGGGGATATCGGACAACAGTGTGAAAGTAAAAGACAAATCGAAAGCCGCTCTTTTAGAACTCGATACATATTATGATGAACAGTACAAATTTTACTCTACTTTCTACAATTTGCCTGTCAATGTCAAAGATTTCCATTTTGCAAAAGATGAAATACCCAATATGCTCGACATTATCCGAAGCGATTTCGATCGCTTCTGTCTCACATTGAAAGTAGATGGTCATATCTCTCATCTCGCGGATGTAGATCAGCTTGCCCGTTATTTGATGGTAAACGAACTTCTTTGCAATTATGAGATTATGCACCCTAAAAGTACATTCTTGTACAAGGAAGATTTTACTTCGGCAAACAGTAAGTACATCTTCGGGCCGGTATGGGATTTCGATCTGGCTTTCGGTTATGAGACTAATCGTGACTATGGGACTGCCAATCCTGAGACAGACTTTTGGAATGTTCCGTCAAGTCTTTATAAGGGACAGCAGTTCATTCGAGATCTCCGGTTTAAGGATAAAGCAGTTGATAAGGCTTATTATCGGGTTTGGACAAACTTTATGAGAAATCAGTTACAGGAATTACTCAGCTTTTGCGATGAGTATTATCGGTATGTACGTCCCTCTTTTCTGAACAATGATAAAAAATGGAACAACAAGGATGACTATCAACTCGTGGTTCAAAATATGAAAACCTGGCTGCAACGACGAGCTAACTATATCTATGCTCAGCTTACTCCATATGAACTTGAAGAATAAGAATTGATCATATTATATCAGAAATATCCTATATTTGTTTTGATAATTCTGATAAAAGGAAAGCGTGTTGTTATAGTTCTGTCTTACTGTATGGTAGAGGATTTTAGGTCATATTATTTTCAATAAGCAGTGGGGGAAGTAGCTGACGTATCTGCATTAGGAACAGGTTCTTAATAAAGTCTGTATTCAAGAATACTATTTCATACCAATGGTTGTATTAAATACCTGATAAACCAAATGGAAAATAAAAAAGATTAACTCTGATAAGTTAATCCTCTCTCTATTCTTGTGATCCGTTTGGGGCTCGAACCCAAGACCCCAACATTAAAAGTGTTGTGCTCTACCAGCTGAGCTAACGGATCTCCAATAATACTTTCTATTCTTAAAAGCGAGTGCAAAGATACAACATTTTCCATAAACTGCAAAATATTCTGTGCCTTTTTCGCTAATTTTTTCTTTCGGAAGAGAAATGGTTGGAGGCAGGAGTAAATCTAAGATATTAAGTTCGGAATTTTTAACTGCTGTATTTATCGGTTGTGGGAATGCTTTCTAATTAAAAAGCACGGATGAATAGATTATATGATATCCTATTATTTTCTGAGAACAGTTTTCCCCTATTTTAATTACACCATAGCATTTCCCTTTATATCTTATTGGTTATCAATGTCTTTTAAAGTGTAGTATGTCTTCATTGATATACATTTAGATTACACGAACTTGAAGATTTATAGAGTAGATTCTTTGTACTCTGAAAAGGGAAAAACGGTTCTACCTTGTATTCATTTGGGTATTAGATATATGAGGTGTTATGACTAATAGTTAAATGCACTGTAATTAATTGCTAAACGTACACCATTTCTCGGTTTTTTGCAGTGCATCTAACGGTATCTTACACGCAAATTGGATTTATTGTCAAATACAATTCGCTCAGTTTACGATTTAGGTAAAAATAAAAAAGAGAAAGCAGGCAAGTAAATACACTGTGGTGAATCGGTCGCCTGTTTCTCGACAAATTATGGAATACTCAATTGTGAACAAGTGTTCCGATACGTTCTCCGTTCATTACGCGTTTCAGATTACCGAAAATGTCCATATTGAAGACATAAATCGGTAGATTATTTTCCTTACACATTGTGGTTGCGGTAAGGTCCATCACTTTTAGATTACTGGTGTAAATCTCATCAAAAGTAATTTCATCAAACTTTGTTGCATTTGGGTCTTTTTCGGGATCAGCCGTATATATGCCATCCACTCGTGTGCCTTTGAGCATTATATCAGCCTCGATCTCGATACCACGAAGCGAGCTTCCTGTATCCGTTGTGAAGTAGGGAGAGCCTGTCCCAGCCGAGAAGATACAGACATAACCTGCTGCCATTGCCTCAATAGCTTTCCATTTAGAGTAAAACTCACCGATGGGCTCCATACGAATGGCTGTTAATACTTTTGTTTTGATTCCATTCGCATCTAATGCACTGCTTAAAGCGAGAGAGTTGATTACCGTTGCGCACATTCCCATTTGATCGCCTTTCACGCGATCGAATCCTTCGGAAGCTCCGTTTAAACCTCGGAAAATATTGCCACCACCGATTACTATACCGATCTGAACACCCATTTCGTGCACTTCTTTGATTTGACGCGCGTAGTCAGCGAGACGTTCAGGATCAATTCCAAAACTTTGTTTACCCATCAAACTTTCGCCGCTAAGTTTAAGGAGAATTCTTTTATACTTTGCCATATATTGTAAATTTAAATGATAAATGTCAGTTCTTTAAAAGCATATTGGCGTAATTTGCCAGTAGAATCACGCAAAATAAGATGTCCGTTATCTTCTACGCGAAGGATAGTAGCCTGGAAATCACCGGTTTTATCGCTGTATTTATAAAGTCCTTTTGTACGGTATAAGGCAGCGTGATATTGTGTCGAAATCTGCGAATAGTATCCTTGGATAACTAAGTGGTAATACTTTTCGAATCTTGTGATAATTTTATTGAGTAGTAGATCAGGATTTATCTCGTACCCCAATATTTGAAAAAGTGACACGGGATTGGGAGCATCGCTGTGGAACTCGCGTTGATTGACATTAAGACCGGTACCTAAAACGAAGTTTTTGATGCCTTGCGAAGATATCGAAGTGTCTATTCTTGTACCACTAATCTTCCTGTTTTGCCAATAGATATCATTGGGCCACTTCACGGTAATACCGTCAGTGTATTCGTCGAGTACTTCTTTTAGAGCGATGGCTTGTGCCATTGACAGTTGAAATTGACGTGTAATAGGGAGCGTTCGGGGATGAACGAGGATACTGAAAAGCAGATTCTGTCCCGCTTCACTTTCCCAAGTGTTAGTACCCATACCACGTCCTGCTGTCTGAAAATCGGCCACGGCTACGGTCATTTCTTCGCTTTCGTTAGCTTGATAGTTGCAAAGAAAACGATTAGTGGAATCTATTTCCTTGAATCTGAGTGTCTTGATTCTCATCGTTTCACGTCAAAAGGGGATTAAAAGCATCGATGATGTGCTCAATTTTAGCGTTTGAATCGCTTGTGCCTGTCACCGAAACAATATCGAAACGCACATCATATTCCACATTAAATTGTTTGAGATAGAGGTTAGCGGCATTGCCAATGTTTCGAATTTTCTTTCTATTCACAGCCTCTTCGGGCTCGTTCAACTCGGCAGATGTCCGTGTTTTCACTTCCACAATGACTAATATTGTTTGATCTTCATTGAGTGCAATGATATCGAGATCACGATGTCCGGCCCGCCAATCGCGGTCGCAAATGGTATAACCTTTCCTTTCCAGGAATGTGGCTGCTTGTTCTTCTCCCCATTTACCCAAATCATTGTGTTGTGCCATAATGCTTACTCTTTATGTGCAAAAATACGACTTTAATTCCACACATCAAAAGGATTGTTGTATTTTTGTAGGCAAAAACAATAAACCTATGGATAAGACAGAAGAACAGAAAGTAAAAGACGAGCAGTATATGCGGAAGGCACTTGTTGAGGCAGAGGCTGCTCGTGCTGTGGGAGAAGTACCGGTAGGAGCGGTCGTGGTGTGTAAAGATCGCATTATTGCACGTGCCCACAATCTGACAGAGACTTTATGCGACGTAACGGCACATGCAGAAATGCAGGTGATAACGGCTGCTGCTAATACGTTGGGCGGCAAATATCTGAGCGATTGTACCCTCTACGTTACTGTTGAACCGTGTGTGATGTGTGCGGGAGCCTTGGGGTGGGCGCAACTAAAACGCATTGTTTATGGTGCGAGTGACGGGAAGCGTGGTTTTCAACATTTTGCGCCACAAGCATTGCATCCTAAGTCCACAGTGACTGCGGGTGTCCTGGAAGATGAATGTCGAACTTTGATGCAACAATTCTTTCAGAAACGGCGATAAAAAACGAAAACTCCGCTCTGATATTGTGTCAAAGCGGAGTTATTTTATGATTCCTTTTCCTTGGGAAGGTAAAGAGTCTTTTCTTTACCTGACTAAAATTACCAAGTATTTGCTTGTACTCCAGAATATCTGAGGATTCGTAATAGTGAGAACATATTTCTTTGTAGCATCCTTTGCCAAGGTATAACTGCTTGCCGGATGCATTGTCAGGAGTTTAGCAGAGTTAGAATAGAGCTTGATTTCCTTGTTTTGCCGGATGTCGATTTTCGTGAAGTAGCTCTTGTTGAAGTTGGATTGCAATACTTTTCCGTTTACAAGAATCTGCTGTTCTTTCAATTCTTTCTTTGTTCCGAAGACAAACCACGCCGTATTTAACTGTCTGTCTTGGCTGTTGATAACATCAGTCTTTTGGCTGCTTTCCGTTTTTAAATTCGAGATATTTGTATTCTGATTGTTGATAGTTTCGTCGAGCTCAGATATGTGAATGTCTTTTGCATCCAACTCAGCGCGTAATTGCTGAAGCTGTTGTTCTTTTTCATCCAATTGCTTCATCAAATTCTCAACGGTCTTTTTCAGCTGATCGCCTTTAATCGTGCTCGCTTTCAACTGTTGTTGCAGCTTGGCTAACAATTCACGGTTGTGTTTCATTGTGGTGGAAATGAACCGTATATTCTCCTTGATTTGCTTGGTTTTATTGGTTCCTTCTCCGTCTTTCACGACATCTACACGATTTTCAGCTTCGTTGATTTCACGAAAACCCTCCTGAATCTCATTCAAAGTGCCCATCATATCGTTGATCTCGTTATCTCTTTGAGCAATGATTCTTTGCAAAGAGTCGGTCAGCGCCATATTAGACAAATCAGAGCCGTTCTTCTTGTCGTTACAGCCTGTTAACGCCATCAGCGCTAAGCAGGTAAAAAACAGTAGCTTTTTCATAACTATTCACTTTTTAGGTTTGTTCTTTGTTGTTATTCCCGCTAAGACGATTACAATCTCACCGCGGGGTTCTTGTTTTGTAAAGTGTGCAATAACTTCTGCCAATGAGCCGCGTACACTTTCTTCGTGTATTTTGGAGATCTCACGACAAACACTTACTTGTCGATCAATTCCAAAGACTGCGGCAAACTGTTGCAAAGTTTTGAGCAGTCGGTAGGGTGACTCATAAAACACCATCGTACGCGTTTCTGCCGTCAACGATTCTAAGAGTGTCTGTCTTCCTTTTTTCTGCGGAAGGAATCCCTCGAAGCAAAATTTGTCACATGGCAGTCCTGATGAGACTAAAGCCGGAATGCAAGCCGTTGCACCGGGGAGACACTGTACCGTGATTCCGGCCTTGATAGCTTCACGAGCCAAGAGAAAACCGGGGTCGCTGATACCCGGAGTACCTGCATCGCTGATGAGTGCAATCGTCTGTCCCGCTTTTAGTTGCTCGACAATTCCGGCTGAGGTGCCGTGTTCATTGAACTTATGATGGGACATTAGATGTCTGTCTATCTTGAAATGCTTCAATAGAATGCCCGAAGTACGCGTATCTTCTGCCAAAATCAGATCGGCCTCTTGCAGTATTCGGATGGCTCGCATCGTCATATCCTCCATATTTCCAACCGGAGTCGGCACGATGTATAACATTCCCATTACTGTCAAATTTACGGGCAAATATAATGAAATAATCAACAACGACAAAAAAAGTACTTGTTTCTTTGCGATTTTTTAAAACATCTTCGTATTTTTGCACCATATTTATAGATATTGATTCGGGGCAAACACCACTGATTATGATGGAGTATTTAACAGGAGAAAAGCATCGTTTCGGCAGAATAGAGGTGGTCTGCGGCTCGATGTTTTCGGGTAAGACAGAGGAATTGATACGGCGGATGAAACGGGCAGAGTTTGCCCGGCAGAAGGTGGAAATATTCAAGCCTTCGATTGACACGCGGTATTCAGAGATGGATGTAGTGAGTCACGACCGTAACACAATCCCATCGACACCTGTCGAATCATCATTGACCATTCTGCTACTCGCATCGGATATTGATGTGGTGGGTATTGACGAGGCTCAATTTTTGGATGACGGACTCATTGATGTGTGCAACGAACTGGCCAATCGAGGTGTGCGCGTCATCGTGGCGGGGCTTGATATGGACTTCCGGGGCCGTCCTTTCGGTCCGATGCCGTCCTTATGCGCCATTGCCGACGAGGTGACCAAGGTGCACGCCATATGTGTGAAGTGTGGTGCCTTAGCCTATGTCAGTCACCGGCTCGTGCAAAATGAGCGGCGCGTACTTCTTGGCGAGCAGACTGAATATGAGCCGCTCTGCCGAGAATGTTATCGGAAAGTTTTGGCCGAAGAAGTCTGTACGAAAGTAACCGATTCACTCCCGATAAACCACGAGCTATGATTAACCAGAAAATCACTTTCGATAAGTTCATCCGTTGGATGCTCGGCGCCTTATTGGTAATCACTGTTTTTCTCATTCTCAATTATCTGAGTGCCGTACTCTTACCCTTTTTCGTGGCGTGGCTTTTGGCTTATCTACTTTATCCCATTGTGAAATTCGTACAGTATAAGCTGCACGTGCGGGTTCGGGCCTTGGCTATTATCATCACGATGCTTTTCGTTATCGGGATTATCTGCGGTATCGTCTATCTCATCATTCCGCCGATGATCGATCAATTTCAACGTTTGGAAGCCGTGGCCACGCACTATCTCAACCAAACGGCACATACCAATCACATTGCTACTGTCATTCAGCAATGGCTGCACGAAAACCAAGCTGAAATCGAGCGCTTCTTCCGTAGTCGTGATTTTAGCAATATACTCAGAGAGGCAATGCCACGCCTGTTCTCTATTATCGGACAGACTGCCAGTGTGGTTATCAGCATCATTGCCTCGTGTATTACCTTATTATATATGTTTTTTATTCTTTTGGATTACGAATATCTCACTAATAGTTGGATCAAAATTTTCCCCAAGAAGAATCGTCCATTCTGGCAGGAGTTGGCCAAGGATGTGGAGCGCGAACTCAATAACTATATTCGTGGGCAGGGAATCGTTGCTCTTTGTATGGGCATAATGTTCTGTATTGGCTTCACTATCATTGACTTCCCGATGGCCATTGGTCTTGGTATTCTCATCGGCATTCTCGACCTCGTGCCTTATCTGCATACTTTTGCCCTCATCCCTACGGCATTCTTGGCCTTGCTTAAGGCTGCCGATACCGGACAGAACTTTTGGATGATTTTCGGTTTGGCTGTATTGGTGTTTATCATCGTGCAGATTATTAGCGATATGGTTGTCACTCCCAAGGTGATGGGTAAGGCAATGGGGCTTAATCCTGCCATTCTGCTGCTCTCTCTCTCCGTTTGGGGTGCCCTGCTCGGTTTCATCGGACTGATTATCGCACTTCCGCTCACAACGCTTATCATTGCTTATTGGCAACGATATGTAACCAAGGAGTTTGAAAAGGAATGCGATTCATAAGTAGATTCTGGCTTCACTGCGTATAGTTTATCCGGTCTGTCCGTCTGCAAATAAGGACGAGAGACAATACGCTATGGATATCAATGCGATTCCAACTGTAAACTCAATGGCGTTGGTGGCTTTCGTAGAAAGGTATGTGACAGGTCGTATACTTGTGGGGCAGAAGTATACGAGTAGTGGGGGAGTGGTCGTATACTTCTCAAATATTCTTAAACCGAGGATTTTCAGTATTGAGATATGGGAGTTTTTTGTTATATTCTCATCAATTAATTTAGATTGGAACAATCTATGAAATCGAAAACATCGGTCTCCATTTTTCATCTCATTTTAATACTGTTATTTAGATTATCCTTTGATGTTACACAAAAAGTCTGTGAGGCACTTTGATTGCAAAGAATGTTAATGTCTTGTAATTCTATCTAAGAAAAACAGTATTATTCAATAAAAAACTTATCTTTGTAACATATTTATTAGCTGAGTGGATTCGTCTTTTGATGACGATGAAGCAAAGTGGAAGTCATCGTTTAATAAGCAGAAAGATGCGTATCGACAGACATAGAAGAGTGTTTTTAGCGTGGATGTTGCTGGCAATATTCGCGCTGATGCATATTGTCAAAGACGCACACTTGCACCACTCGATGGAAGAAGCGGGTGTTGAGGCTTCGGCAAACGATGACGGGACAACGATGAAAAGTAGTTGTGTGATTTGTGATTTCACGCTGCACGAAGCCGCGCAGGTGTCTATTGACGACTTTCATCCGTTATTGTGCTTTACCGTTGTCACCCCTTATGTCATTACTTCGCAGACCGTTTACCGCCATATTGATGCTATAAACAGTCACTCGCCGCCTTTGGTGGTTTAACCCTTAAAATCCAGATATTTTTTCGTTGATTTTTACGGGCTTCCTGAAAAGTCGTTAAATGCAATGTAACTAACGGTTATTCATCGTGTGAAATGCCGTTGCTTACAAGGCGAATAACGATGAGTCAGAGCCGTAATTCATTCAGATTCATAAACAGATGAAACACAGTGCATTGCAGTTTTGCAAATGTGTGTCGTGCGTCTTGTTACTGTCTGTTCCCGTTGTGTCATTACGTGCACAACAGGTAACAGGAAATGGTAGTACTGATAAGGTATCGGTAGCAAACGCAGACACGACAAAGACTGCACAAAAAAGGAAAAAACAGAAGTCTGTTCTCGGAAAAGAACAGCAGATTAAAGAAATCGTTGTTACAGGAGAACGCCGGCAGGCGAGTGTAAACAGTGTGAGCGAGAAAATCACATCGAATATGATTGACCGATCGATGGGTAAATCTCTCGCGTCGCTTTTGGAACACGTAAGTGGCGTGAGTTCGATACAGACGGGTACGACGGTGGCTAAACCTGTCATCAACGGTATGTATGGCAATCGGATCTTGATTGTGAACAACGGCGCACGACAGACCGGACAGCAGTGGGGAGCCGATCACGCACCGGAGATTGACCAAAACAGCAGTGGCTCGATAGAGGTAGTCAAGGGTGCAGAATCGGTGAGGTATGGTTCGGAAGCACTCGGTGGCATCATCGTGATGGAGCAAAAGTATCTGCCTTACGGGCAGGAACAAACGACGGGGCACGTCCGGGCGCTTTATGGGAGCAACGGATTGCGCTATTCGGCAGTAGCTCAGGCCGAGGGGACGATGCCTTTCAATCGAGATATTGCATGGCGATTGCAGGGCACTTATGCCAATTCGGGCGACCAAAAGACAGCCCATTATTTGCTCAATAACACGGGTTATCGTGAGCACGATATCTCAGCTACACTCGGTTATAAGTATCAACGGTTGCGATTGGAGGGATTTTACAGTATGTATAATCTGAAATTGGGCGTAATGCTCAGTGCTCAGCTGGGTAGTGAAGACCTTTTGAAAGAGCGCATCGCATTGGGGCGACCGGTCGAGATTGAGCCTTATACCGGCACATCACCTATCCTTTCCAGCATGTTGTTCATCACACGGCTATCGGCAAGGTATATTATGATGCGGGAAAATATGGTAATTTCTTTTGGCAGACTGCTTTCCAAGCCGATGATCGGAAAGAAAACCGCGTGCGACGGATGAATCATTCGAATATTCCAGCAGTGAGTATGGATCTCACTTCGTTTCAGAACCAATTGAAATGGACGCTCGGTTACGGCCGGTGGAACACCGAGGCAGGTGCATCTTACCTGCATATTCGCAATAAGAATCAGGCCGGTACGGGAGTGGTGCCGCTTATTCCTAACTACACCGAGTATGATCTCGGCATTTATGCTATACAGAAATATCGCAATAAGATGTGGGATGCCGAGGCCGGTATTCGTTTCGATAATCAGGAAACACGTGCTGCGGGTTATGATTATACGGGTAAACGCTATGGTGGGCACCATATTTTTAGTAATTTCTCATATAACTTGGGTGCTAACTATCGGCCCGATGAGCATTGGAAAATCATGTCTAACCTTGGATTGGCGTGGCGTGCCCCTCACGTTTACGAACTTTACAGTAACGGAAATGAGTTGGGTTCGGGGATGTTTGTTATAGGAGACTCCACGATGCACTCTGAGCAGAGTACTAAATGGATTACATCCGTTACTTATCGGAGCACTTTTGCCGATGTGCGTCTTGACGGTTACTTGCAATGGATCAACGGATACATCTATGATGAACCGTCTCATCAGTATATTACTATTATCTCCGGGTCTTATCCACTGTTCCAATACAAGCAGACGGATGCTTTCTTCCGCGGTATCGATTTGGATGTAAAGGTGCGTCCGACGGCACATCTTGAATATCATTTGTTGTCGGGACTTATTTGGGCTAATGAACAGAAGACGCACAATTATCTGCCTTATATCCCGTCGGCACGTATCGATCACGATCTGACTTGGTCGGGGATACGACTCGGTGGTATTGATGTGTGGGCGCAGTTGAAGCATAGATTCGTGTTTAAGCAGAGACGCTTCAATCCCGATAGCGACCTGATTGCTTTCACACCAGCATCGTACGGTCTTTGGGGATTTGAACTCGGGGCCGACTGGAAGGTGTCGGCAACGAATAAACTTCGTGTATTGATTGCCGCGGATAACCTTCTGAATAAGGAATATAAAGAGTATACCAATCGCTCGCGATATTATGCTCACGATATGGGGCGTGATATTCGATGCTCGATAGGGTGGTTTTTCTGACGAAATTTACAAGGAAATGAGTAGACAAGTTAACAGGTAAGATTTAGTAAATAACAGTAAATAATTATTTTAAACAACAGAACAATATGAAAAAGAACGTATTAACATCAGTGTTGGTGCTGCTGGGTGCAGCTCTGTTTGCCGTGTCGTTCACTGCTTGCAGCAATGAGCCTGACAAACCGAATAATGAGCCTGAAAACAAACTCCACGAAGACCCTACTAAGGTTACAATCCAGTTGGTGGAGTGCCATATGCACGGCGCGTGGAATAAGATTGAAACCAATGGCGGCCCTCATCAGAATCCCGAGAGCAAAGCCAAGTATCTGAAACGTATACAAGAGATTACCTATGAGGTGAAACCCGGGAAAGGATGGGGCCTTGCAGAGGGTAGTCAGAGTAAGTTTTACGTGATTAAAGCTAACGAATATCCTCTAAAAGACGATCCGAATCCTGCTCCTATCTATCTGATGTTTATTAAGTATTATAACGTGAAAGGCGAGTTGATGAACCAGCAGTTCGTTCAGAACGGGCAGGACGCTATTCATCAGCACTTCTTCACCGTTGAAAACGTTAAGAATCTGATGACTGATGCGGCTATTGGTGATGGTGTGAAAACGACCGATTACATCGAATATAAGTATGTGGATACGACACCTTGGGATAAGACTCACCATAGTGGCGCTGCAACATTGACAGGTAAGAGCAATCCGATTGGGCTGAAAGGCGCTGTCAGATTCCTTAAAGATCGTGTCACAATGAATCTCCGTATTCGTCTGTTGCATGACAACCGTGGTAAGAAAGATCCCAAGACCGGTAGCTTCAGCCCGTTCGATAGTCCTTCGTCTCGTCAGGTTCAAATCGGTTCTTGGGATATTAACATTACTGTTCCGGTAGTGGTTTATGCAGAGAATGAGGATTATATCGAAGGTTATCCTACGACAATGACGCTCAAAGAAGTGCCTGACTATGTAAAGAAACATCCCAATGGTAGTTTAGATAAGGTAGGTAACAACTTGATTCACTCCATTATGAAGGCTTTCAATATCTCGTGGGATGAGGCATTGACAGACTATTGCACGAAATATATCACTTCGGGCGATGCTGAGTCGGGGACCATCTGGCTATAAGCCATTTCAAGTCTGAAATCGACACCTATCCCGCGAAAGGGTAAAAAACATAAAGTTTGTTTTGCATTATCTGACATTTTCAGTATATTTGCAAAACAAACTTTTATGATTTTATGACACAAGAAGAAAAGATAAAGATAGAAGAGCGTATCGTGGATGTGCTCAAGACAGTCTATGACCCTGAGATTCCCGTCAATATCTGGGATTTGGGAATGATTTATAAGGTAGATGTTAAGGACGAT
The DNA here is from genome assembly GCF_000613725.1 of Hoylesella pleuritidis JCM 14110. GTDB lineage: Bacteria > Bacteroidota > Bacteroidia > Bacteroidales > Bacteroidaceae > Prevotella > Prevotella pleuritidis. Next base: position 52,695 of record NZ_BAJN01000008.1, on the reverse strand, counting down.
TTCTCTGTGGATCTTGATATGACTTTCACTTCTCCCGCTTGTCCTGCTGCCGATTTCATCCTTGATGATGTGCGTACCAAGATTGAGAGTCTTGACGGAATCAAAGGTGTCAATGTCAATCTGGTGTTTGAACCGGAATGGGATCAGAGTATGATGAGCGAAGAAGCAAGGGTAGAGCTGGGATTTGAATGAAGCAGGTTTATTTTCTTTCGGACGCACATTTGGGCTCGTTGGCTATTGAGCACGGACGGATGCAAGAGCGTAGATTGGTGAGATTCCTCGACAGCATCAAGTATAAAGCTGCCGCAATCTACCTTTTGGGCGATATATTCGACTTTTGGAATGAATATCGTTATGTTGTTCCGAAAGGATATACACGTTTTCTCGGCAAGCTCTCCGAATTGACTGATATGGGTATCGAAGTGCATTTTTTTACGGGTAATCACGATATTTGGACTTACGGTTACTTGGAAGAAGAATGCGGGTTGATGGTCCATGCACGTCCCCTTACCACAGAAATCTATGACAAGGTATTTTTCTTGGCACACGGTGATGGCTTGGGCGACCCTGATAATCGTTTCAAACTGTTGCGACGAGTCTTTCATAACCGTACCTGTCAGCGTCTGTTCAATGCAGTACATCCCCGTTGGGGAATGTGGCTGGGACTGACGTGGGCCAAGCACAGCCGGTTGAAGCGTGCCGAGGGAAAAGAGTTGCCTTATCTCGGCGAAGACAAAGAATATTTGGTTCAGTTCACCAAAAACTATATGAAGACACACAGTAACGTAGACTTTTATCTCTACGGGCACCGCCATATTGAGCTTGACCTGATGCTGTCTCGTAAAACCCGGATGATCATTCTCGGCGACTGGATCTGGCAGTTCACCTATGCCGTGTTCGATGGCGAACATATGTTCCTTGAACAATATGTCGAAGGTGAGAGTCAACCTTGAAACTTATCAGATTCGGATATGGAAAATCCTTTCAAGCGGTTTTATACCATTTGAAAGGATTTTATCATTAGCATTTATTAATAATTGTCCTGGTTCTAATCAGAATGTGTATTGCAAACCTATTTGGCAGCGGCGTCAGCAACCGTCCAATATCCAATGACCGTTGCCCAATACGGCAGTTCTGGTATTCGTATAAAACGTGTCGCTGTATTCGAGGAAGAGGTAATGCAGACGTAGACTGAAATCTTGGAAGACGTGGCCATGATTATAGAATTAGTGTTTGTGCTGAAACCTATGTTTCTGGGGTATTCTGACAAGTATACGACCAGTGCCCCACTACTCGTATAGGAGTGTCCCACAAGTATACGACTTGTCATCGTGCTCTCCTACTCTGTCCTTTCAATGGAATATTGATAAATATAACGTGAGCTCATTATAAGCCCACATCATCTGGAAGATATAATTGTTCTTGCTGCTTCTGTTGACAATCGTAGCCTTGTATGTGATGTTACGGTGTCTTGGATAAAAGCGAAAGATAATAAGTGTTTCCGTATAATACTGCTAACGAGTCCTTGATTTAAGTCAAGAAAAGTGTGAAAGAGAAATATTTATAGCTGAAATACTTGCAATATGTCGGAAATGCTTGTATCTTTGCATCGTGTTTTTCATGGTATTAGATTTAAGGTTAATAAGGTTGGGACTCAGCGGAGCCCCTTTTTTTATATCCGTAAGTTAACGAACCGCACTCTTGATGATAAATATTTGCTTATTCGAAAACCATTCTTTATTTTGCAATTGTAATTTTTGCAGCCGCTGTTTAATCTTTCACACTAGCTCCAAGGCATAATATTGATAGTCGTGAAGTAGGGTGGTGAGAAAGGTTAAACTGTCTTGGTCTTGCTGCTCTATCTCTAAAAAACACCGCACTTTATCCGCAAGCGTGTCGATTTGCCGTTGATTGCTTTGCGAGTAACTGTCAATCGTCTTACGGATGATATCTACTTGGCCGACGGAAAGCCGTTGGGCGGAAACGTAGACGGGGTGGTAGTTTCGGCGGGCATAATCGAACTCATCCAATGTAATGTGCAAATGCTTATAATCAAGTAGTTGGACAACCATCGTTCCGGCAGCAAGATCGCCCAAACGTTGGTGCTTTCTGGTACAGGCAATGAATAACAGCCCTATACAATAGAAGTAAATATCGATCAGATTGAGCATCCATCGCAACAAGAGGGCCCCCATCGTAGGCGTCGATCCATCGACTTTCACAGTGCGAATATGGCGGATGTGCTTGCCGATTGTCTGCCCGTGGAAAAACATTTCGCAAAGAAACGTGTAACTCATTGCAGGTAATAAGATGAGGAGCGGTATCAACCATTCGGCTGTTCTATTGGCAGATACGCCGTAAAAGTTGTAAAACTCGATGGCGGAGAAGAGGTAACAGAGCAGAACTAACATATCGATGAGTCGTGCTACGACACGGTCGCCGATACTGGCCGGTGTCTGACTGATGCGTACGAATTGACCTGTAATGATGTCAGTTGTTGCCATTTTATGTCTGTTACTGTTGCAAAAGTAGAATATTTTTCTTATATTTGCGGTGTCATTTGCGTAAAATCTCATTATCACCTTGAAAGAACTGACGTTTATACGTACACATATCGAGAAATGGCAACAGATGGAAACTGTGGCCGATGATGCTGCGGAAGAGTCGCCCGACAGGTTGGCTGAAGTCTATATGGATATAACGGCCGATTTGGCTTTTGCCCAGACACATTATCCCTCGTCGCGCATCACGATCTATCTTAATAATTTATCTGCAACATTACACCACGCAATCTACCGCAATAAACGTGAAAAATGGGGGCGCATCATTACTTTTTGGATGCGCGAAGTGCCGCAGACAATGTTTGAGGAGCGCCGCTTGTTGCTTATATCTTTTGTCATTTTCAGTGTATCTGTGCTTATCGGTGTTATCTCTCAACTTGCAGATATCGACTTCGTGCGCCTTATTTTAGGTGACCGTTATGTGGATATGACGCTCGATAATATTGCGCACGGACGGCCGATGGATGTTTATGCCGATGCACCCGAGATGGGAATGTTCCTGCAAATCACGCTCAACAATATCACGGTAGCTGTCTTTGTATTTGCGATGGGATTGCTGACAAGCATCGGAACGGCTGGCAACTGTTCCGGAACGGCGTGATGCTCGGCTGTTTCGGGTCGCTTTTCTATCAGCACGGCTTGCTGGGCGAGTCGCTGCTGACCATTTTCCAGCACGGCACATTGGAAATTTCGGCCATCATTGTGGCCGGAGCGGCAGGTCTGGCATTGGGTAATGGTTTCCTGTTCCCGGGCACTTACTCACGTTTGGAGTCGTTTCAGAGGGGTGCGAAGCGTGGCTTGAAGATAGTCGTCGGCATTATTCCGCTGTTCGTTGTAGCCGGTTTTATCGAGGGCTTTATTACCCGTCACACCGAGGTTGACGACAGAATCCGTTTTGCGGTGATCTTAGTGTCGCTGGCATTCGTTATTTTTTACTTCATTATTTTACCTTATTATATAGGATATCATACCTCGGCAAATTATCAACAAAGAATTAATTATAATAAAAATGGAAATCAATACACCTAAGATCGAACTCTATCGGGTTCGCACTTTCAGCGAGAAGTTCTCGGCAACATTCGACTTCGTATCTGAGAATTGGCGCGTTTTGCTCAAGTATCTCGCTTATTTCATATTGCCGTTTTGCTTGATTCAGTCTATCGCTTTCAATTCGTGGCTCGGCAATATGTTCAAGATGATGCGCCAGGCTTACACAAGACAGATTGCAGACGATATGATGCAGACCTATATAATGGGCTATGTGGCAGTTCTCTTGACATTTGTCGTCGCGTCGTTTCTGATGAATATTGTTGTATATAGCTTGCTTAAACTCTATTTCGGACGTGAGAACCGTTTGCAAGGACTTACTTTTCGTGAACTATTACCCACGTTGAAGCAAAGCGCATTGCGTATAGTTGTGGCCGTAGTTGTGGGTTGCGGCTTGGGGATTGTGGTTTCTGTGGCGATGGTTATATTGACACTTATCACGCCGTTAACGCTCATTGTCACTTATCCGGGGCTTATTATCTGCGTCATTCCATTGGCTTTGCTCACACCGATATTTATTTTTGAAGAGATAGATGTGATTGGGAATGTCAAGAAAACTTTCCGATTGGGCTTCAATACGTGGGGCGGTATCTTCGCATTAGGTTTCGTTGTGAGTATCATCGCTTATCTGTTGATTGGTGTTTTGTCTTTGCCGTGGGGTATTGCTGTTATGAGTGAAGGTCTGTTTGATATGTCTACCGCTGCAAGTAACGGTGTCTCTGAGAATGTTTTCGTCAGCTTCTTTGCCTATTTGGCAGGTATCGTACAATCGTTCGGTATGTATCTCGGTGCCGCGTTGATTTTGATTGCAATGACTTTTCAATATGGTCACGCAGCCGAAAAGTTAGATTCGGTGTCCGTGAAAAAGGAAATAGACCATTTTGAGATATTGGCTGATAAGAATACAGATGATTTTGAAGAGTTTGAGGGTCCTAAAAAGGATATCGATGACTTTGAAAATCTGTAACAGGGAGCGATGACCGGTACTGCCATTGACACGCTGACTGTCGACACTACTGCGCTGAATGCGTGGCGGGCAGATGAGCACTATAACTATGCACGTGAATTGGTGCAGGCGGACTCAGACCTTTCGGATCGTGCGGCATCCTGGTTTTCACAGCTCATCAGGTCGGTATTTCACAACGATTTTTATCAAATCAACGGTAGGTGGATATGGTTTGTCCTCGGTATAGCGTGTATCGGTCTGCTCATGTATTTCTTTTGGCGCATTATACCACGCCAGTTCGGTCGCAATCAGCGGTCGGCAATAGCTTATTCAGTGGAAGAAGACTCCATTTACGGTATCAACTTTTCGGCGCAAATCCGTCAAGCGATGGAGCGAAAAGCCTATCGCGAGGCCGTGCGACTTATTTATTTACAGACGTTGAAGATGCTCAGCGACGGCGGACAGATTGATTGGCAACCTTATAAGACACCTACACAATACACGTTGGAAGTCAATACATCGCTCTTCCGGGTATTTACAACCCATTTCCTGCGCATTCGTTATGGCGGATTCGAAGCCACGCCATCTCTTTGTGAAGAGATGATGCGTTTGCAAGCAGTCATTAGAGAGGAGGTGCCAGAATGAGAGGTAGTCGTATTTTCTTTATTGTCATCGCCGTGATGGCGGTCTTACTTTTCATTGTTCAGATGCAGATGCCGAAGCCGTTCGACTGGACTCCCACATTCGGTCACCGCGATTCGAATCCTTTCGGATGTCTTGTCTTCGACAGCGTAATGGCTCAAACGATGCCGCACGGCTACCGGGTAGAGCGTAAGACACTTTATCAGATGAGTAAGGAAAGGGGAAAACAGGCAGTATTGCTCGTCTCTGATCAGTTAGATTTGAATAGAACCGACATCCGGGAAATTAAGAAACTCCTGGCAGAGGGCTGCAAAGTGATGCTCGTTGCGTGTCGTCGTTACGGTGAAGATACTGATAGTCTGCTGTTCAAAAACTTCGGGATGGATGTCAAATCGAACGGAAATTATTTTGATTTTACCGCACTGAGAAAGCAATTCGTCGGCAAAGAGGTGGCACTCTATACGCCAGTCTATTGGCGAGGAACTTCTGCGCCCTATCCGCAAGCCGTTTATTCTGTTTATGCACAACTGTTGAGTGATAAGTTGATTGCCGACTCTGCGGTCGCAATTGACAGTCTTTCGAATGGTCGATTAAGGCAGGATCTCTTGGCTGCAAAGCGTAAAGTGGGGCATGGCGAACTGATTTTGGTGGGTCATCCGTTGCTCTTTACCAACTTCGGATTGCTCAACGGACATGCCGAAAATTATATAATGAGACTGATGAATGAGGTCGCTGACCGGCCTGTTGTGCGTCTCGACACCAGTCCATTGGCCTTGCAAACAGGGCGAAACGAGACCTCTCCGTTCCGATATTTCCTGCAACAACCACCGCTTCGATGGGCTTTGTATCTGTCGTTGATAACCGTTCTCCTAATGATGGGTTTCACGGCGCGTCGTCGCCAGCGTGTAATTCCGGTAGTAAAAACACCGGACAATAAATCATTGGAGTTTGTTCAGCTTATCGGAACACTCTATTATCAGCAGCACGACAATGCCGATTTGGTGCGTAAAAAGTTTATTTATTTTGCCGAAACACTGCGTGAGCGATTGATGGTGGATGTGGAAGATACAGCCGATAACAACTGCACAGTCTCCGTCTTGTCACAGAAGACGGGCATTGCACGGGAAGAAATCGACGCGATTATCAAAGACTTGCGACTGGCTTACCATTACGAAGCCAATATTTCGCAACAGGAAATGCAGCAATATATCGATAAAATGAATAAAATAATCAATGAAATATAGATGATGGAAGAACAAAGAATAGATCTTACAGCTTTGCCGAGAAGATGCAACAGCTGAAACAGCAGATTGCTCAAGTGATTGTGGGGCAAGACGAGGCCGTGAGTCTCGTGCTCACGTGCATTCTTTCGGGCGGTCATATCTTGTTAGAAGGTGTGCCGGGAACAGCAAAGACATTGCTGGCAAGGCTTATTGCAAGACTGATTGATGCCCGTTTCAGTCGCGTGCAATTTACACCCGATTTGATGCCGAGTGATGTTCTCGGTACGATTGTATTCAATTTGAAGACCTCTGAATTTGATTTTCACGAGGGACCGATATTTGCCGATCTCGTGTTGGTAGATGAAATCAACCGCGCTCCGGCCAAAACGCAGGCAGCTTTGTTTGAGGTGATGGAAGAAAAGCAGGTGACGATTGACGGAACGACACACAAGATGGGTGATCTTTACACCATTCTTGCTACGCAAAACCCTGTGGAGCAGGAGGGAACTTACAAATTGCCGGAGGCCCAGTTAGATCGATTTCTGATGAAAATAGACATCGGTTATCCTTCGGCCGACGAAGAGGTGCACATCTTGGAGCGGCATCAGAATAATGCTCAGTTGGTGAAACTCGCCGGTATTTCCCCCATTCTTACAGGTGATGAATTGTTACAGATGCGTGCATTGACAGACAGTGTGGTCGTAGATCACACGCTCCTGCGATACATCGCACAGTTAGTGCAGCAGACGCGAAGCAGTAAAGCGGTGTATTTGGGCGCTTCCCCTCGTGCTTCCGTAGCCATTTTGCAGACTGCCAAAGCATCGGCACTGTTGCAAGGACGTGATTTCGTGACACCGGACGACATCAAATTTGTAACGCCGGCAGTGCTTCAGCACCGTCTGATACTGACAGCCGAAGCGGAAATGGAAGGTTATAGCCCTTCGAAGTAGCTCGCAAGTTGATCGATAAGGTTGAAGTACCAAAGTGATGTATCTTTCCCGCAGGTTTTATATTGCATCGGTCATCCTTATTTTGCTCATTGCCGGAGGATATTTTTACGGTCCGTTGTTTGATATCGGACGGTGGATGCTTGCGGCGTTTATCGTTCTTGTGTTAACAGAAGCAGTGTTTCTGTATGCCCGAGATGGCCTGACAGCCGAGCGAACGTGTGCCCGACGCTTTTCAAATGGTGATGACAATGAGGTGAAGATACGTGTAGAGAGCAGCTATCCGATGTTTGTTCGTTTGACAGTAATCGATGAAATACCTGCCGTTTTCCAGCGTCGCGATGTCTGTTTCCGGCTGAATCTGAGTCCCGGTAAGGCAAGACCATCCGTTATCGGCTGCATCCTGTTAAGCGAGGTGTGTATGGATTTGGTAGGATTCGTATATTTGCGTCTACACGTCTCAGTTTGATCGAGCGCCGTTTCACCTGTGGAACTCCCGTGGATATTAAAGTTTATCCGGCTTATTTGATGCTACGGCAATATGAATTGATGGCTGTTAGCAATCGATTGACAGAGCTTGGGATTAAGAAAATACGACGAGTGGGGCATCATACGGAGTTTGAACAGATTAAGGATTATGTCAAAGGCGATGACTATCGCACGATTAATTGGAAAGCAAGTGCCTGTCGGCATCAATTGATGGTGAATGTTTACCAGGATGAGCGGTCGCAACAAATCTTCAATCTTATCGATAAAGGGCGCGTGATGCAGCAGGCTTTCCTGGGTATGACGTTGTTAGATTATGCCATCAATGCTGCACTTGTACTTTCGTTTGTTGCAATGAACCGCGATGATAAGGCGGGCCTCGTTACGTTTAATGAGTGTTTCGATACCTTTGTTCCGGCCTCGAAACGTCACGGACAGCTACAAAACATCTTAGAAACTCTATATGCACAAGAGACGACTTTCGGCGAAACAGACTTCTCAGCGCTTTCGGCCAATCTCAACCTGCACGTCAACAAACGTTCGTTGCTTGTTCTTTATACCAATTTTAGCGGCATATCAAGTTTGAAAAGGCAGTTACCTTACCTCAGACAACTCAATCGCCACCATCGGTTATTGGTCGTTTTTTTTGAGGATGAGCAGCTGAAAGCCTACATTCGTACACCGGCTACGAATACAGAAGAATATTATCGGCATGTGATTGCCGAGAAATTTGCCTACGAGCAGAGGCTTGTCGTCTCTACATTGCAGCAGAACGGCATCTCATCTCTGCTTACTACGCCGGCCAATCTGTCCGTGGCCGTTATCAATAAATATTTAGAAATGAAAGCTCGGCAGGCTATTAATTGAAAATTTGAATAGGTATGACAAGAATATCTTATTATAATAACAGGATCGATGACCTTACACGCGAGATTGCCTTGTTGCGAAATCGTAGCCGCTTTTTTGTGGGCGGCGAAATCGTTTCATTCTTGGCGATGATCGGTTTTGTTGTACTTTACACGGTGTTTGCCGACAGTACGTGGACATTGGCACTGTCGGTGTTGTCGTTAGCGGCATATATTGTGATTCGTCGGATGGATGTTCAGACGAGTGAGAAAATGCAGCAGTTGGAAGATTTGCGTACAGTTTATGTGGACGAGGTGGCTGGTGCCAGGGGCGATTTTACGTGTTTCGATGCCGGTGAACGATATGTAGACCCACATCACGCGTTCACTTTCGACCTTGATATATTCGGACGCGATTCACTTTTCAACCGAATCAATCGTACAATAACTTCGGGTGGCAGCGATCGTCTGGCCCGATACCTGTCGCTTTCGGATGTAAATGACCGGTCGGAAATCATCGATGCCTTTGCCGAAGACGAACCGTGGCGGGCCGTGTTTATGTCGCTTGGTAAGCGAATGAAGATCGATACTGCCGAGATGAAACGTATTTTGAGACTCGTAAGCCGTGTGAAGATTGTTCCAAAAGCTCGTTCTAAGGCATTTTTGATTGCAGCCTATGCGTTGATAACAGGGCTTTTCGTATCTCTCTTATTGGCAATAATGGGCCGGGTGAGTGCCGATATCCCGATTTGGTGGGCCTTGTTACAGTTCTTTTTTGTATTTATACTGACTAAACGAGCACTCGGCGACATCTCCAAAAACGTAAATACGCTGCACGCGCAACTGAAAAAGTACATCGATATGATACGTCATTGTGCTATCAAAAAAGATGTTCCGCGAGGGGCAGCAGTTCATTTTGCGTCTCTTTCGGAAGCAATGGCATCGTTTGAACAGCTGGATCGTGTACTCGACGGACTCGACCGACGTAGCAATATACTTGGTTTGTTCTTTGCAGACGCATTCTTTCTGAGTGACTTTTTCCTCATTCGTCGTTTCTTGCAATGGCAGGCCGCCTATCTCAATCGGATTGATAACTGGATTGACAGCGTGAGTACGATAGATGCTTGGGTGTCAATGGGTACATTCCGATATAATCATCCCGAGGCAGGGTGGGGTGAAATCGTAGAATCGGATGAAATCGTTTATGAGACGGAAGGGCTGTATCATCCTTTCCTTGGGCCACAAGCCGTACGCAATAATTTCGTTATACGTGATGGAAACTATTATATGATAACGGGTGCGAATATGGCGGGCAAAAGCACATTCCTACGCTCTGTCGGGGTGAATTACGTGCTTGCCCGGAACGGAATGCCGGTTTTTGCCGACCGTTTGCGGGTTTCTTGTTTCTCATTGTTCAGCAGTATGCGAACCACCGACGATCTTACGCACGGCATTTCTTACTTCAATGCCGAGCTGTTGCGGCTCAAACAGCTCATCGACAGTTGTCAACGGCAGTCTCGCACATTGATTATTCTCGACGAAATACTGAAAGGCACCAATTCGTTGGATAAACTCAACGGCTCGCGTCTGTTTCTTCAAGCTGTTGCTAAGTTGCCCGTGAGCGGCATTATTGCCACACACGACCTCGAATTATCCAAAATGAGCGATGCGTTTCCGGCTCGTTTCCACAACTACTGTTTTGAGATCGAACTCGGAACGGCCGTCACTTATACTTACAAAATCACTCCCGGCGTGGCCCGTAATCAGAATGCCACGTTCTTGTTAGAGCAGATGCTGCAAGAGATAGATCACGTATGATCGTATCGGCAGAAATGAAATTCTCAGAGATTTATTCTGTTCTATTCGTATAAGTGATTATCTTTGTGACGATTTATTACCTGAATGGCGAGAAGTTTAACTAAAAGTCTTTTATATGTTCAATAGATTTGTAATGATAGTCGGAGTCTTTTTGCTCTGCTCGTCACCCGTAATCGCCCAACACAAGATTTGGGTCGAGGCTGATGGAAGTATTTATATACAACGAGGTGATAACGGTATCTTCGGTGCTTCCATATTAGGGAAAAAGGAAATCAAGAAGAATCTCTTCATCGGTGTAGGTGTAACTTGGCTGATGTCGCGGTTGGATGCAAGTGGAACAAAGGTAGAAGACGGAGTTCGTTACTCTATGGATGCTTCTACGGTGTATCGATTTGCGGGCAAACTTACCGCTACTTGGAACATTCCCGTGGCGTTTCAGTCGGGCTTTTATGTCGATGGAACATTGATGGCGGATATTTTGCCGTTTGACTATGCGAAACTTCATCGTGATGTCGGTGACTCAAAGAATCACAATCGGGGCAAACTCTTGTTCACGGGATTCTCTCCCGGCGCCTTTATCGGCGGTGGAATCTATCACGATTTTAAGCGAAAGAAACATCCGTTGCGTGTCTCTTTGGGATTGGAATACGGTTACTTTGATTTCTTTTATGCCTATCGACACGGCCGAATTTATGGTCAGAGGCTTTCATCTTTTGTCGATACAGGCCGGACGTGGTATGGGGCTACGATTCGATTCAGTAGCTTTTGAAAACAGCAGATTATCTGTGTAGATATATTAAAATGAAGAACTTTATTGTAAATAAAATGTAAAAATTGGACGTTTGTTGCTTATATATTTGGAGTTATTATAAAAGTTACCTATATTTGCAACGTGTTTTTCATAGTATTAGATTTAAGGTTAACAAGGTCGGGCCCAGCGGGGCCCATTTTTTTACCCGTATTTGAAAGACCGAATTAAATGAATACAGATAAATTTTGCTTCTTTTGAAGCGGAGAACGGTGATAATTTGTTATTGCATTTGTATTGTTCTGTATATCAATTCATTATAGTATTTGTTCTCATTAGTTCTTTGTCGCGTTGCGTTTAACTGTTAAACGTGTTGCGAAAAGTCGTTATTTACACGCCAATAGACGGCTTTTCGCAATGCAAGTAACTGTTACTTGTAAAACCGTTTTTATGTTATTGATAATCAGGTGAGTAGAGACTGTATCTGATTTTTGTTTTCCGCTCTTTCAAGTTCAATTATTTTAAATGTTACTTTTTGTGACCTAAAAGATGATGAAGTGAAAGCAAAGGATAGATTCTTTATGAAATAAATTTGGATCATCAAAAAACTTAAACTACCTTTGCGGTGAAATAGACGATATCTCGAGAAGTGGGGCATCGGCATTGTATTCTGTTTATGTTATTTCGGATGAGATTCTGTGGATGAATGAATCATCCTCGGTAACACGTTTGTTTAAGTATGATAAGATAGTATGAATAAATATTTAGCAGAAATAGTCGGTACGATGGTGCTGGTGTTGATAGGTTGCAGCGTAGCTGTCAGTCTGAATTGTTCTTCTGACTGTACAGATGTGGCCAATGTAAGCACGGTTATTGGCACGGCAATGGTTTTCAGCCTTTCAGTAGTAGTTATGGTTTATACGATTGGCGGTATTTCAGGATGTCATATGTCGTTGTAAATTAACCGCTTTTACTTGATGATGCATACTTCTAAATCCGCTTTGACCGATAAACGATATGTAGTGCCATTTGTGTTGGTAACGATATTGTTTTTCTTATGGGGCTTCGCACGGGCCATTCTCGATGTGCTGAATAAGCATTTGCAGAACGAGATCCATATCACGATTACCCAATCGGCATTGATCCAAGTTACAACCTATTGGGGATATTTCGTGATGGCTATTCCGGCAGGACTATTTATCAATCGATTCGGCTATCGACGAGGTGTCGTTTTCGGGCTGTTGCTGTTCGGAATGGGGGCTCTACTCTTTATTCCCGGTGCTTATATTGGTACCTTTTATGCCTTTCTGGGGGCCCTGTTCATCATCGGTTGCGGCCTCACTTTTCTTGAAACGGCTGCCAATCCCTATGTAACGGAGTTGGGAGACAGAGCTACAGCTACAAGCAGACTCAATCTCTCGCAGTCGTTCAACGGTTTGGGAAGCCTCTTTGCAACGTTTGTTGTGGGGCAATTCTTCTTTCGGCAGACGGGGACCGGTGGTGATGTGACAGTTCCTTACACGATTTTAGGGGTGTTGGTACTGATCATTGCCTTTGTGTTTTCACGCGTGAATCTGCCCGAAATACCTCATCCTGTAATAGAAGAAAAGGAGAATGAAATGAGCGGAAACTTCGCTCGACTGTGGCGGCACAAGTTATTTGTTTTTGGATTGATAGCTTTGCTTGCTTATGAAGTGGCCGAAATATCTATCAACAGTTATTTTATCAACTTTGTAACAGCCCAGGGATGGATGAATGATAACACGGCTTCGGTGGTATTGACGATAGCTTTGGCTTTCTTTATGGTGGGTAGATTTGCAGGTAGTTGGATGATGCGGCAGATCGATGCACGGCTTGTACTGCTCTGCTGTGCGGTTGGCTGCGTGGTGTGTATCGGTTTAGTGTTGAATGATTTTGGCCCGATTTCGATGGTGGCATTGATCGGTAACTATTTGTTTGAGGCCATAATGTTTCCTACAATCTTCTCTTTGGCTTTGTCGGGATTGGGAAATCTCACCAAGAGTGCGTCTTCGTTGCTGATGATGACACCTATCGGAGGCTGCGGTTTCTTGTTGATGGGTTATGCGGCAGACCACGTCGGACCAGTGGTTCCGTTCCTCCTGCCATTCTTCGGATATATGATAGTTTTGGCTTATGCCGTCTGTCTGTATAAAACAAAGCGGTACTCGAAAAGCGCTAAAATGCAAAGCCCGGTTGACAAATATTGAATTGTTAATAGATTTAACCTCATCGGCATATTAAAAACTCTGCTATTACTTTGCGTTGACAAATTAATGTGTTAATTTTGCACGCGATTAGATTCAGGCTTTTCAAATAAATTAATAAATTATGGTAGATTACAAATCATTAGGCTTGGTAAATACTCGTGAGATGTTTAAGCGAGCCATCAACGGCGGTTATGCTATTCCGGCATTCAACTTCAATAATATGGAGCAGTTGCAGGCCATTATCAAGGCTTCTTCTGACCTGAAATCGCCAGTTATTTTGCAAGTTTCCAAGGGCGCTCGGAATTATGCTAACCAGACACTTTTGCGCTATATGGCTCAGGGAGCCGTTGAGTACGCAAAAGAGTTGGGGTGCAAACATCCCGAGATTGTTCTGCATTTGGATCATGGAGATACGTTCGAGACTTGTAAGAGTTGTATCGATTACGGTTTCTCTTCGGTGATGATCGATGGTTCTTCGCTGCCTTATGATGAGAATGTAGCCCTGACCAAGAAAGTGGTTGATTATGCGCACCAATTCGATGTGACCGTAGAAGGCGAGTTAGGTGTGCTTGCAGGCGTAGAAGATGAGGTTGTTGCGGAAGTATCTCATTACACAAAGCCGGAAGAAGTGATCGACTTCACCAGCAAGACAGGCGTTGATTCGTTGGCTATTTCCATCGGAACATCCCACGGTGCTTATAAGTTTACACCGGAACAGTGCACCCGCGACCCGAAGACTGGTCTGCTGATTCCGCCTCCATTGGCATTCGACGTGCTCGATGAGATTATGAAGAAGTTGCCTGGATTCCCTATCGTGCTCCACGGTTCTTCATCCGTTCCACAGGAATATGTGAAGATTATCAATGAGAATGGCGGTAAGTTGCCCGATGCAGTGGGTATTCCCGAAGAACAACTCCGCAAGGCTTCCAAGAGTGCTGTATGCAAAATTAATATCGACTCAGATTCTCGTCTGGCCTTTACGGCAGCTGTCCGCAAGGTGTTCAACGAGAAACCGGGCGAGTTCGACCCGCGTAAGTACTGCGGTCCAGCACGCGATCTGATGACAGAACTATACAAACATAAGATCATTGATGTGCTTGGCTCTGACAACAAACTGGCTCAATTAGACTAAGAGATACATTTTAGTTTGACATATTATGAAAAAGCAGAGGATTTATAACAATGATCCTCTGCTTTTTTTATTGTCAGCTGTTATGTATCTGTATATAAAAGTCGCTCAGATCGGCAGCGAATAATGATCGGGGCGGCTCTTGTTTCTCTAACGAGAAATTAGGCGTCGGCCTCTGATAATTGTGCAGCCTGCGAATATTTGCGAACTCCTAATTCTTTGTCAAGCATATAAATGCCGTAGCCGTTATCTTTAATCATCTTCAAATTATCGATAATCGTCTTGGCATTTTCTTCTTCTTCGACTTGCTCATCGATAAACCACTGCAACATACTCTGCGTTGCATAGTCTTTTTCTGCACTCGTAAGAGCGAACAAGTCATTGATCATATCAGTCACTTTCTGCTCGTGATGTAATGTGCTTTCAAATAGATTGAGTAGCGAGTCCCATTCTGTCGGAACAGCATTAATAGGTTTCAGTTCTACCTTTCCATTGCGGGAGATAATGTAGTTAAATAAAATCTTGGCATGATCCTGCTCTTCTTTGAATTGGACTTCAAACCAACGGCCCATTCCCGGTTGACCTTGTGCGTGGCAATAAGCGGCCATCGATAAGTAGAGATATGCCGACCACATCTCTGCATTGATTTGTACGTTGAGTGCATCTTCAATTTTTTTCTTTAGCATAATGTTTTTGTCTTTAAGTGTTTGTTTCTGTTTTGATTTGTACAAAGGTACGAAAAAACTTCTGATAGTGTATCTTCGTTATTAGAGAAAATATCTTGATTTTTCTGCGAATACAGTAATTAAAAATATAATTAACCATTATTCGTTATTTGAAAAAATTGAATTAACGAAATCAAATATTCATTTCCAATGAAGATATATGCTTCAATAAATATCGGATAAATTATAAATTTTGAGTACGAATGATATATATATTAATAATTTAAGTATTTGTTCGCAATACTGACTATAATTGATGAAGATACCTTGAAGCTGTAAAAGGGTAGGAGAGGGTGTGCTATCAATAGGACGGAAGTGAAGACTTATAAAGGGAATCTATACGTTTTTTGAGAAATCAAACTGATTTCAAGGCTGCAATTATGTTTTTTTACATTCGAAGATCGTGTGAAGTCAACAGATTTTCTTAACTTTGCAATCTCATTATATATAAGTACGAAAACGTATGTCTGGGATCAAACAAATCAAAACGGCCCTTATTTCCGTTTATCATAAGGATGGCTTGGAGGAATTACTTGCCAAATTGAGTGCCGAGGGTGTGCACTTTTTGTCAACCGGTGGTACGCAGAAGTTCATTGAATCATTGGGATATTCGTGTCAGGCGGTTGAGAGTTTGACTTCTTATCCATCGATTTTAGGTGGTCGAGTGAAAACTTTGCACCCGAAGATTTTCGGTGGGATATTAGCTCGGCGGGACGATGATGGCGATCAGGAGCAGATGAAACAGTATGAGATTCCGACCATTGATCTGGTTATTGTAGACCTGTATCCGTTTGAGCAGACTGTGGCTGAAGACGCATCAGAGACCGAAATTATTGAGAAAATAGACATTGGCGGTATCTCACTGATACGTGCTGGTGCCAAGAATTTCAATGATGTGGTTATCGTTCCGAGTAAAGCCGAGTATCGCGTATTGCTCGATCTGCTGAACGAAAAAGGTGCACAGACCGATATTGAAGATCGGAAAATGCTGGCAGCGCGTGCATTTGGTGTGAGCAGTCGTTATGATATGGCTATTCACACGTGGTTTGCCGAATAAGAAATATTTATCGCTATAATTCAAAAGACTAAGAAATGGGATTTTTTTCGTTTGTTCAGGAAATTGCAATGGACCTCGGAACGGCTAATACCATCATCATCAGCGATGATAAAATCGTGGTGGATGAGCCGTCGGTCGTAGCCCTTGATCGCCGTACGGACAAGATGATAGCTGTCGGGGAGAAGGCAAAGATGATGTATGAGAAGACTCACGACAACATCCGAACGATCCGTCCGCTGCGTGACGGAGTGATAGCTGACTTTACGGCGTGCGAACAAATGATGCGCGGATTGATCAGAATGGTACACACTGGGAGTCGTTTGTTTTCTCCGTCGCTGCGAATGGTCATCGGAGTGCCATCGGGAAGTACTGAAGTAGAGCTTCGTGCCGTGCGTGATTCGGCCGAACACGCCGACGGTCGCGACGTTTATCTGATTTTTGAACCAATGGCTGCAGCTATTGGTATCGGCATAGATGTTGAGGCTCCGGAGGGTAATATGATAGTCGATATCGGCGGTGGAAGTACCGAGATTGCTGTAATCTCTTTGGGCGGAATCGTTTCCAACAATTCGATTCGTGTTGCCGGCGATGATCTTACAGCTGATATTCAGGAGTATATGAGTCGTCAGCATAATGTGAAGGTGAGTGAGCGAATGGCCGAACGTATCAAGATACATGTGGGATCGGCACTGACTGATCTTGGAGAAGAAGCTCCCGAGGATTACATCGTGCATGGACCGAACCGTATTACGGCTCTTCCGATGGAGGTTCCGGTTTGTTATCAAGAGATTGCACATTGTCTTGACAAGACGGTTGCTAAGATAGAGAATGCCGTTTTGTCTGCTTTGGAGAATACGCCGCCCGAACTTTATGCTGATATTGTGAAGAACGGATCTATCTTAGTGGTGGCGGAGCATTGCTTCGAGGTTTGGACCGTCGTTTGCAGGATAAGATCAATATCCCGTTCCATATTGCCGAAGATCCGTTGCACAGTGTGGCGAAAGGTGCCGGCATAGCTTTGAAAAACGTAGATCGTTTCTCGTTCCTGATGAGATAGGGCTATGCGGAATCTCTTGGAGTTTCTTGCAAAGTACAATCATTGGTTCGTTTTCATTATCCTCGAAGTGATTGGTCTGGTATTGTTGTTCCAATACAACAACTATCAGGGCAGTGTGTGGTTTTCTTCAGCTAATATCGTGAGCGGCAAATTGTATGGATGGAGTTCCGAAGCAGCAGCTTTTTTTTCACTGCGCGGAGTAAATGAAGAACTGACGCGGCGCAATTTGTATCTTGAACAGCAAGTACGAATTCTTTCAGATTCCCTTGTAAAGATGGGAAGAGATAGTGTGGCATTGTCTCAAAGTCAGCTGTCTGTGCTCAAACAATACCGACTGATACCTGCTAAGGTAGTGAGCAACACCGTTAATAAGGCCGATAACTTTATCACCATAGACAAAGGAGCGGCCGACGGAGTTCATAAAGATATGGGAGTAGCTTGCGGAAGTGGTGTCGTGGGCATTGTCTATATGGTATCGACGCATTATTCTGTAGTGATTCCTGTGCTTAGTTTGCAGTCGAATATCGGTTGTGCCATTCAGGGCCGGGGTTATTTCGGAGTTTTGCATTGGGCCGGCGGTGCTGTCGATATGGCTTATGTTGATGACATTCCCCGTCACGCGCACTTCAAACTCTATGAAAAGGTGGTTACCAGTGGTTATTCTTCGATTTTTCCGCCGGGCATCTTAGTAGGTACGATCAAGCACGTTTATAATTCCGCCGATGGTCTATCTTATCGATTAAAAGTACAGTTGTCTACCGATTTTGGGAAACTTCGTGATGTGTGTGTTATTGACAATGCACCGATGGAAGAACGTTTGCAATTATTGAGAGCTGCTCAAGATTCGTTAACTTCTAAGCAACAGTAAAGGAGACAGCTATGAATTTGAATTTAATCAAAAGGTTATTAGGATTTATTCTCCTCTTGTTGGTACAAGTGTTGGTATTAAATCACATCCATCTTTTCAATTGTGCGACTCCGCTCCTTTATGTTTACATCGTATTGTTGTTTCGCCGTGATTATCCTCGGACTGGTATTTTGATGTGGTGTTTCCTAACGGGACTCTTTGTGGATATATTTTCCAATACGCCTGGTGTGGCAACTTTGTCAATGACTTTTATGGGACTCATTCAGCCTTATTTGCTGATGCTGTTCGTTTCCCGCGATAATTCGGACGATTTCAAGCCCACGATGAAATCGCTGGGAGTAGCAAAGTTTGTTTATTATACCATCCTTTCAGTTATGATTTACTGTTTGTTATTCTTCACGTTTGAGACATTCAGCTTTTTCAATTGGCAGCAATGGATAGCGTGTGTAGGCGGAAGTACGGTTCTTACCGTTATCTTGATTTTGGTGATTGAGAATATGAGGGAACGCAATTAATGAAGGATTTTAATCTTGAAAATCGTCGTTTGGTAATCGGTGGAGTGGCTGTGGCAATCGTGGTCATTTATATTGTGCGACTCTTTACGCTGCAACTGATGAGCGACGACTACAAGAAGAATGCGGACAGTAATGCCTTTCAAAAGAAAATAGAATATCCCTCACGTGGCATTATTACTGATCGCAGCGGTAAATTGCTGGTTTACAATCAACCTGCTTACGACATAATGGTGGTGATGAATGAAGAGAATGGTCGGCTTGATACTGCTGAGTTTTGTGATGCTTTGGGCATAACCAAGGAATTCTTTATCAAAAGAATGAATGATATCAAGGACAGATCAAAAAATCCCGGTTACTCTCGTTTCACCCAACAGCAGTTTATGAGTCAGCTCCCCGACAAGGTTTTCAGTATTTTCCGAGAGAAGATGTTTCGTTTTCCGGGCTTTTATATACAGAAGCGCAGTGTGCGTCAGTATCAATATCCCTATGCTGCGCACGTTTTAGGAGATGTAGCGGAGGTCTCGGAAGGTGATATTGAAGAGGATGATTATTATCAATCGGGCGATTATATCGGTAAACAGGGTGTTGAGCGATCTTACGAAAAGCTGCTCCGCGGAGAAAAAGGTGTACAGATACTTTTGCGTGATGCCCACGGAAGAATACAAGGGAGCTATCAGAACGGGCGCTTCGATCACCGACCAGTTGCAGGGAAAGATCTCACGTTAAGTCTTGACATTAAGTTACAGGCACTTGGAGAGCGATTGATGGAAGGAAAAATCGGTAGTATCGTCGCCATTGAACCATCCACCGGTGAAGTGCTGTGTATGGTTTCGTCACCCACTTACGATCCGCGAGTTATGGTGGGGCGCCAACGTGGAAAGAATCATCTTACCTTGTCGCGCAATATTCGGAAACCTTTGCTGAATCGCTCGATAATGGGGCAATATCCGCCCGGATCGACCTTTAAAACTTCTCAAGGTTTGACATATATGTCCGAAGGAATCATTACGCCATATACGATGTTCCCCTGTCATCGCGGCTTTTTCTATCGCGGTCTGCACGTGGGATGCCACGGACACGCTTCGCCGATTAATTTGGTTGAAGCCATCAGTACCTCCTGCAATGCTTATTTTTGTTGGGGATTGTATTATATGATGTCCAACCGACGTAAATATAGGAATGTGGAGAGGGCGATGAATACGTGGCGTGATTATATGGTTAGTATGGGATTCGGTTACAAGCTCGGCATTGATTTGCCCGGAGAGAAACGCGGATTGATACCCAATGCCACATTTTATGATAAAGCTTATCACGGGTCTTGGAACGGACTGACTGTTATTAGTATTGCTATCGGACAGGGTGAAGTCAATCTTACGCCGTTGCAGATAGCCAATCTCGGAGCTACTATCGCCAATCGCGGCTATTATTATGTGCCTCACGTGGTGCGGAAAGTGCAAGACGAGCCCTTGGATACTGTGTTCACGCGTAGGCATTACACCCGAGCGAGTCGACGTGCTTACGACTATATCGTAGCCGGAATGCGTTCATCAGTAATTAAGGGAACGTGTAAAGAGGCTAATCGTGCCGATTATCTCGTCTGCGGAAAGACAGGAACAGCGCAAAATCGTGGACAGGACCATTCTGTTTTTATGGGATTTGCCCCGATGGAGAAGCCCCGAATCGCTATCGCTGTATATGTGGAGAATGGTGGTTTCGGTGCTGACTATGGTGTACCTATCGGCTCTTTGATGATGGAACAATATATAAAAGGTAAACTCTCTGCCGCTTCTGAAAAGCGTGCGGCAGACTTTCAACGACGAAGAATTGCGTATGGAGCGAGGAATAGATAAACCGCACAGTGTGCTTGCATCGCTCGACTGGTGGACGATAGCCATCTATCTGTCGTTGCTCATCTTCGGATGGGTCAGTGTTTGCGGAGCGAGTTATACATACGGCGATACCGATATTTTCAGTCTCGGCACGCGTTCGGGAATGCAGATCGTGTGGATTGGCACGTCCGTCTGTTTGGGATTCGTTTTACTGATGCTCGATGACAGATTTTACGACACCTTTTCTTATGTCATTTATGTCTTGCTGCTGCTGTTGCTTTTTGCCACTATCTTCAACCCGCACGAAATCAAAGGATCGCGTTCTTGGCTCGTGTTGGGCTCGCTCCGATTGCAACCGGCCGAGTTTGCCAAGTTTGCTACGGCCTTAGCCGTAGCAAAGCTGATGAGCACCTATGGTTTCAACATCCATCGATGGAAACATTTCGCCGCAGCGTGCGGTGTCGTGTTGCTGCCGATGCTCTTCATTGTGGCGCAACGAGAGACTGGTTCAGCACTTGTTTATCTGGCTTTTTTCCTGATGTTTTATCGTGAAGGAATGCCGGGAAGTATCCTCTTTACAGGTGTTGCAATGGTCATCTATTTCGTGGCAGGTATCAAATACGAGCAAGTTTTCCTTGGCGATACTCCCACTTCGATCGGAAAGTTCGTTGTCTTACTTTTGGTGCAACTCTTTTCAGCAGCGATGGTCTATGTCTATTGTAACAATAAGAAGCGGGCGTTTCGTTTAGTAGCTTTCTCGATAGGTATTACGCTGATTGCTCTGTTGTTTTCCGAGTATGTTATTCCGTTTGACATTGTGTGGGTACAGTTCGGTGTAAGTGCTGTGCTGATTGGTTACCTTGTTTATCAGAGTATCAGTTCGCGTTTGACCAATTATTTCTATATTGCGTTGTTTGCTATTGGTCGATAGCTTTTTTCTATTCCGCAGATTATGTCTTGAATGATGTGATGGAGCCTCACCAGCGTGTCCGCATTAATGTCTTGCTCGGCTTAGATGAAGATCTTTCCGGTGCCGGCTATAATGTGCATCAGAGCGAAATTGCCATTGGTTCGGGAGGACTGCGGGGAAAAGGATTCCTGAATGGTACACAGACCAAACTCAAATTCGTACCCGAGCAAGATACCGACTTCATCTTTTGTACTGTGGGTGAGGAGGAAGGCTTTGTCGGTTCGGCAGGTGTACTGCTGTTGTTCCTTGCTTTGATCTTACGGCTCATCTATTTAGCTGAACGGCAGCCTTTCAAGTTCGGTCGTGTGTATGGCTATTGCGTATTGAGCATATTCCTGTTTCACGTTTTTATTAATGTGGGGATGGTACTCGGACTCACTCCTGTTATTGGTATTCCCTTGCCCTTTTTCAGTTATGGTGGATCCTCATTGTGGGGATTCACTCTGTTGTTGTTCATCTTCCTGCGTATTGATGCGGGAAGAGGAATGATCAGGAAATAGAAAAACGATATTTCCTAATAATATTGGGAAAGCTTCAAATCGACGAAACGGATTCGGCGTAGGGGTACGATAAGTTCAAATCAGTAAAAATCACTCTCAGTTTTCAATTATCACCCCGATATCGCTGATGCCGGGTAAGACTTCGCGTTTCATATCGTGTCGGACAGTGATGAAGAGACTGTCGCCAGGAGAGAGATGCAGATTGCTGGCGTGGAATCGGTATTGATAGTAGCTGATGCCTTGCCCTTTTGCCTTGCCGTCTCGATCGGTGAGCACACAGTTTATCGTATCTGTTTTCATACGCTTTGCCGGCAGGATATGCTGTTCGACGATAAGTGTCAGCGCTTGAAAAGGGTAAGCACCGTTCGTGCGCAACGCCACATTGATACCGTAAACGCCTGCAATAGCGACTCGGGGAACGGCGAACGAGAGTGTGTCGTTTTTCTCCCAACCGGCAACTGGCGTATGGGCATATCGATCATACACCTTGTTGCCGCATGCAGCAGTGAGTATCGCCAGTATTGCGAATGATGTAAGAACCCCCTTTCTCATTGGCTTACTCTGCATTTCTCGGTTGCGTATCGGTTTTTTGATCTCTATTTGCATTATTGTTACGCCGATTGGGATTACCATTATTGCGTGTTTGTCTGCCCGAATCCGGCCGCCTGTTCCCTGTTGCTGACTCGCCGTTTTCCCGAGGACGGTTGTTAGGTTTACGATTGCCATCCTTTTGTTCTCCGCCTGTCAGTTTCTCGCCTTCTGCTTTACGCTTATTCCGTCGTGTATTGTCTTTTTTCCTGTTTTGTTTAGACTTGTCGAAGCGACTGATGTCGGCATTGGCCAGCAGATCGACAGACTTTTTCTGAACCTTTTGTTTGCCATCCGCCAAAAGCGTGAGTGGCTTTTCGCCTTGCCGATTGAGTCCGATAATCTCGTTGGCACGTACTGCTGTGATCGTTTCGAGGTTGGCTGCGAGGTTCTTATCGGTAGAATAGGTTACCTGTCCCGATAACACGTCTGCCTTGAAATAATAATAATCGCTGTCTTGTGTCTGTAAGATAATCTCCTTGCCGGGCAGTTTCCTACTCGCTTCCACATAACTGTCAACTTCGTAGTTAAGGCAGCACTTGAGCTTGGCACACATACCCGCCAATTTCTGAGGATTGAGAGAGATATCCTGAAAGCGGGCGGCATTGGTGCTGACACTGGAAAAATTCTTCATCCAAGTGGCACAACAGAGTTCGCGGCCGCACGGACCTGTACCGCCAATACGGCCAGCCTCCTGTCGTGCTCCGATCTGTTTCATTTCGATACGGATATGAAACGTCTCGGCCAGGATCTTGATCAGTTGCCGGAAGTCTACGCGATCGTCGGCAATGTAATAAAAGATGGCCTTGTTGCCGTCGCCTTGATATTCCACGTCTCCGATCTTCATTTGCAGTCCGAGTTCCTTAGCTATTTGCCTACTCTGAATCATTGTGCCATGTTCTCTGCTTTTGGCCTCAGTGTATTTATCGATGTCCACCTGCTTGGCAATACGATATATACGTCGTATCTCATCCGACGATTTCAGGTTTGCTTTCTTTATCTGTAACTTCACGAGGCGCCCCGTGAGTGTCACCACACCGATGTCGTGACCCGGATTGGCTTCGACAGCTACAGTGTCACCCTTGTGCAGGTCAAGGTTATTCACATTGTGATAGTATCCTTTACGGGTGTTCTTGAACTGAACTTCCACCAAATCGGTGCTGTAAGGATTACCTGGAACGTCTGCCAGCCAGTCGTATGTATTGAGTTGGCGATCTTGTCGTCCACAGGCACAATGGCACAGTCCGCGGTCGCAATCGCTGCATATCTTGTAATTCAAATCTTCATATTTCATAGGTCATTATTTTCTCATAATTAATACGATCATTTTCAGCGCCAAATCGAAGAACACGATCTTGGCATTTGCATTCTGCCCGATGTCGCGCTGAGTCTTCGTCAACAGTTCGGAAATCTCTATTACGTTGGCCTCGTTGATGAAACGGGCGAAGCGTTTAGAGAAATTCTCTTCGTCGGCAGTCATATAATTTAGGTCGGAAAGGCCGAAATTATAAATGAAGTTTTCGCGAATCATCCGTGCAAAATACGACAGCATACGCCGCTGTTTCTCTCTTCCGAAGCCTGCAACCGTTTCGCTCCACGTTTTCAATTCGTGTACATTACGCTGATAAGAGAGGCGCATCAGCGAGATGAATATATCAAGAAACCGGCGGTTCTCGTTGTCGGCGTCTAACGTTTCGAGGGCTTTCAGCCAGCTGCCGTTAGCCACTCGTGCGATGCAACGGGCTGGTTCGGCGTCGATGCCGCGCCGTGTGACAAGGGCTTCTTCTATGTCAGCTTCGGCAATTCGGTGTATATCGATGCGCTGGGTGCGGCTGCGAATGGTGTCGAGGAGCAGTTCCGGCGCTTCGCAAATCAGCAAAAACACCGTCTGATGTGGTGGTTCTTCCAACAGTTTGAGTAGTTTGTTGGCACACTCTGCGTTCATTCGTTCGGGCAACCAGATGATACTGACTTTAAATCCGCCCTGACTCGACTTCAAACTCAGTTTACGCATCAGTTCATCGCTCTCTCCCGCACCGATCTGTGCTTGCTGATTGGCAGCTTTCATACAGTCGAGCCATTGGTCCATTGTGAAATATGGCCCTTTCATCAGCATCTCGCGCCATTCCAGGGCGAAGTCTCCGCTCACCATTTTATGCTCGCTCGAAGTGCCGGCCGGTCTGATCACGGGATAGGTGAAGTGCAGGTCGGGATGCTCCCAGTTGCGAAGCATTGCTTCTACATTGCGTTTTTGTGGTGTCGGCTCGCTGTCGTTTTCACCCAAGAGGTATGAGGCGAAAGCCAGGGCAAGCGCCATTTTCCCGCAGCCCGACGGTCCGCAGAGCAATATCGCGTGTGGAATACGTTGCTCGCCGACCATTTGCAACAGTCGGTTTTGTGCCTCTTTCTGTCCGATTACTTCGTTGAATCTCATCCTGTTGTTCTGAAAGGCTACCTCTCTCTTTCCTATTCGGGGCCATTTCGTTGCAAAGTTACGAAAAAGCACTGTAAAATGCGAATAAAATACTTGGGATGATACAATAAATGTGCAATCCAAGCCCCCGATGATCGTCGATGACTCCTCCTATACTTTTGCCCCAGCCCTATACGACTTCTGCCTCGGTAGTCGTATACTTCTCATATACCTCCCAAAAGTTCCCTCACCTGTCTTAGCGCTTTGCAGAAGCCAGGTGAGGGATTTTTATGATATCAATCTTGTTTATCGAGTGCAGCGCGGGCGTTTACAACCCCGTTATCTTGCCGCTGTAGCTGATGGTGAGGGTGTGTTCCTTGCCGTCTTTGCCCTTCACGCGGCCGTTTCTCAGCCGGATGTTGAGGGTGCCATTGATGGAGCCCGCATACTCGATGGTACCGGTGTTGAAGACAGGTACGGCCTGTTCGGGGTTGCCTGAAGCTTCGATGAACCTGGTGTAGCCACCTTCGCCGTTGGACTTATAGTAGTCTACCGTCCAATTAAAATAAAAGTTGTCGGCGTTTTTCTTTGTTTTTTCGGTCAGCTTGATGGGAGTGCCGAATACGTCTTCGTTTATATGCAACACCACTTGTTCTTTTTCGTCGGCCGAGAGGACAAGGTAGATACGGTAGTTGCCGTCGCCTTCGGGGTCGTATTCGGCCTTGAGGATGGCCTTCTCCACGCCGTCGATGGTTACGGTGTTGGTGAACTTTGGCTCGGGCTTGTCGTCATTGTCTTTCGAGCACGAGGTAAACGCGGTGCTCATCATCATCGCTGCTGCAAGGGCGAAAGCTGCTTTCGCTGCGCTTGCAAAAAACTTTTTTGTTCTCATAAATTCTTGTGCCCCCCTGATGACCCGCGTGATTTGTGTTTGTGCGAGAACGCCGTGTCGGGGGCTGTGGGCGTTTGGGGTTATGAAATGTTCTTACTTTTTCACCACTTTTTTTACCATCGACAATGTACACGCCCTTGGGCAGATCTTTCAGCTCACCCGACAGGCGCACACCGCCGAGGGTATAGATGCCGCGCTTTTTCTGCGGCATGTCGCTTTCACGCCCTCGATGCCGGTAGCATCCTTGGTGATCACCACCCAGTCAGTTACTATCTTATCGTCTGTGCCGAAGAGGGAGTAGGCTACATTGGTATCGTACTTTTTCCAGTATGTTCCCGTGGGACTTGTGATTGTGCAGCCGGTGAACTCGGGGGTATCATACATATTGCAGAGGCTTCCGGAACCGCTGCCCTTGGCGCGGATGTTGCAGTGGTCGAACTTCCAATGGCCTTGCGAGAGTCCGTCCGTTCCTCCGACGACTTCCAGGGCGCAATTGCTCACGGTAACTGTGCCATAGTTGATAAAGCCGAAACGGTAGTATTCATTGCTTGCCGTCGTTGATCCATTCACTGTGAGTTTGCCCTCGCCTGTGATGTTGAGCGCCGCAGCCTGGCCATTTCGTATACCCCCGCTGTTTTGGGCAGTAATGGTGTTCTTGCCGATGAGGCGGAGCGTCAGGCCACTGATGTCGTTCTCAATCCCGATACCGCCATTGCCCCCTGCGGTCGTATTGATGGTGGCATTGTTAAGGGTGAGTGTCTTGGTCTCGGGGTTGTAGCTTGCCTTACCCGATATGCCGGGGATGGTGCTGAGGTCGGCGCAGTTGCCCGAGCTTACCTGCGTGCCGGCAATCCAGAGGTTGTAAGTGGTTGCGGGTTTGATGGTTACTTCGCCATAGTAGGTGTCGCCGTCTGTGCCGACGAACTCGTAGTAGTTGTGTTCGTATGTCTTGCCGAACTTCACACCGGGCGTGCTGACATAGCAGTTTTTCAGATAGTAGTGTTTGAGATAGCCTATGCCTGAGCACTTCCAGCCCCAGCCGCCGGTGGCGCCTTTCACCTTGACCGTGGCGTTGTCCACCACAAGGGTCAGGATCTCCGTATTTTCTCCATTGTGATATCCGATGATACTATAATCCTTTCCCTGCACATCGAGCGTGCAGTCTTTGATGGTTAGCGTGCAGGGCTTGCTTCCATTTGTTATGGCAGCATTGGCTTCGCTGCGTGCCGTGAGCGAGCCTGTGCCCGAAATCTCTACGTTGCCATTCTCCCAATAGAGTGTCTGCCACTTCGTGCTCACGGTGTTTTTGCCCACGAGTACGATCTTGAGTTTGGGAATATTGTTGCAATGGAGGAAACTGTCGTCCTGGTTTTTCACCTTGACGTTGTTGAGGGTGAGCGTGGTAGTGGCTTGGTTCCACTTTGCCGTACCGCCGCCGAGGGGGATGGTGGCGTCAGCGTAGTACACCTTTCCGCAAAGCCTCATTGACATTTCCGACTTCTGCGCCTGCACCTGCTGCGGCAATGCAAATATAGAGATGAAGAGTGCGGCTATCGTGGCGTAGATGTTTCTGAGTAATGGTTTGTTCATCATAAAGGTGCCCCCCTGATGACCCTCCCCCTGGGGGGAGGGAACGCCGTGTGGGGGCTTGGGCGTTTAGGTTTAACTTGTATACGAGTGGACGAGTTAACAAGTTAACGAGAAAAAACTCGTCAACTCTTTCTCATCCTCCTCACGGTTTGGGCATCGTTTCTTTCTTCTTGCGCTTGGGGTTGTCCACGCTCAGCTCCACGGCCTTGGCGGCCGCGCGCATCTGCATCTTAGGCGTGAAGACGATTTTGGGCGACTTGAGCGTCTCGGCGGTAACGTCGATTTCCTTGTCTATCATCTTCGGCGGGACGACGACACGGAACGAACCGAGGTCAGCCAGATCGACGCTTGAGCCAGTAGCAGAGCGTCGCGCACGATGGCGCCGAGCGAGATGAGCGCGTTGGACACGTCGCCGGCTGAGAGCGAGGTCTCGCGCACGATGCGGTCTACCACCATCTTGTTGGTCAGGTGTTGGTTCGACTTGGGCGAAGCGAAATAAACCGTCTGTCCCTTGCGCTTGCCGATGTTGAGTTTCCTTGATTTTACTTCAAATTCTATCATAGCTGTTTTCTGTTAATTGGTTTATGACTTTTGTTCTGTAATCGTGCCTTTTGCACCCCACTCGTGGGGTATCTCGATAGGTCACTCGTGGGGTATCATCGTACCCCACTCGTGGGATACCGAAGGCGTTGTTTTGTTGCTCTGTTTTATTCCGTTGCAGTGCCTTTATAGCTGATGGCGAAGGTGTGCTCCTTACCGTCGCTACCCTTTACGTGTCCGTTTTCGAGCTTGATGTTGGCGGTGCCGTCGGGCGAGCCGCTCATGGTGAGGGTGCCGGTGTCGAAGATGGTATTAGAACTGCCGAAGGCACCCCAAGTATCAAACAAACTATTGCCGTAGTCAGAGTAAATTACCCCCCAATACCACTTTCCGTCGTGTTGCTCTTCCTTTTTGGTCAGTTTGATGGGGCTGCCGGTCATGTGCAGGTTCTTGTTAAGTTGGATCGTCACCCTTTCCTTACCATCGGCCGAGAGGTTGAGGTAGAGGAAGTAGTTGCCTTTGCCCCTGTCGTCGTATTTGGCTTTGAGGATGGGCTTTTCCACGCCGTCTAAGGTCACGGTGTTGCTGAACATCTCGGGCTTCGGCTCGTCGTTGTTATCACTCGAGCAGGCGGTGAACGCCATGCTCATCATCACTGCTGCTGCAAGGGCAAGAGCCTTGCTTGCCGCGTTCGCAAAGAATTGTTTTATTCTCATTGTTGTTGAATGTTTTGAAATGTTTGTCGCTTTTATCTTGCCTTCCCGTCGCGTACGATTCGAAGGGCTTATATTCTCCTCCCGCCCACAGCGGCGGGAGGGTGAGAAACTTGATGGGATTGCTATTCATCATCAGCTAATATCCTTGACCTTACGGAATCTCGGTTACGAGCATATAATCAGTCATATTTGAGATAAGTCATAAATCTGGCACCATTCTTGGAGGTGAACTTTTCGCTCTCAATTACACGATAAAAGGGATCGGAGAATTCCTTTACATTCAATGTTATGTGGCAATCAGTGCCGATACCGCTCCCAACGCTACCAGAGTCAAAATCAACACTCCTGCTGGATCCCAGCTTAGCATTAAAGAGCCAGTAATTTTTCCGATAAAGGGTCCCGTCTGGGTTATAAAGCACATACGCAAGTTCGAATAGGAGTCTATTCTTCTTATTTATGTCATACATTTCCGGATAGATCTTCACTTCCGCTTTCCCTAATCGTCCCTCATTGGTTTTGAATAGGAAGATACCTTTATGTAGTTTAAAGCTCTTTTTGCTCATCTTGTTAGCTAACTGGATGATTTGCACAAATGTGATCCTATTAAAGTCTGGGTTACTGCCGTATTCATCATCTTTATTTCCGCCACCAGAGCCGCCGCCGGAACCTCCGCTGCCGTTGCCTATTTTCTCTTTCAACTCTTCAAGCTTCTTGACAATATCGGCAAGGGCTGCAGCTGCAGCGGTGTTGCCGCTGTTCACGGCTGCAATAAGGGCGTTGATGGCGGCAGTAGTGTTGCCGATTTCCGTAACGATGCCGGCCTGTGCTGTGCCGAGTGCTTCAACCTGCGCCTTCATCGCACCCAGGGCGGCCGTCACGGCGTCGAACTTGTCGCTATAGTCCGGTATGGCCTTGATGGCCGTGGCGATGGCATCGAGCTTGTCGCCGTAGTCGGGTAGGTTCTTGATGGCGGTCTCGATGGCTGCGAGCTGCGAGCTGTAGTCGGGCAACGCCTTGATGGCAGCTTCCAAGAGGCCTAACTTCTCTTCAAGCGAGAGGGTCTGCGCCTGGATGGCTCCCTGAATGGCCGCGAGCTTCTCGGCCTGTGTCTTGGCTGTACTTTCGATGATGTCGTAAATAGCCGCAAGTTTCTTGGCGAGTTCGTCACGTGATTTGTCAATGGCCGTGGCAATGAGCGTGCCCATCTCGTCAATCTTCAAAGTCTGATTCTTGATGGCTGTTTCCAAGAGACCGAGCTTTGTTGCGAGCGAGAGGGTCTGGGCCTCGATGGCTCCCTGGATGGCCGCGAGCTTCTCGGCCTGCGTCTTGGCTGTGCTCTCGATGATGTCGTAAATAGCCGCAAGTTTCTTGGCGAGTTCGTCACGTGATTTGTCGATGGCCGTGGCGATTAGTGTGCCCATCTCGTCAATCTTGATGGTCTGGTTGTTCACGGCCTTCTCCAAGAGGTCGAGCTTTGCTTCGAGCATGAGCGTCTGCGCCTGCATCGCTGCCTCGATGGCTGCGAGCTTGGTCTTGAGCGTGGCGTTCACGGAGTTGAGTACGTCGGTGATGGCCTGCAACTTGGCAGCCTGGTCTACGTTCATCTTGTCGATGGATTCGGTGAGCTTCTTGATGGCTTCCTCGTTTTTCAGGAAGCCGTTGTTGATAGCTTCCACCACCTTGGTGAAATCGTTGATGACTGACACGTTCATCGTGTAATTGATCTCGGGTGCGTCCTCCTGACATGCGGTGAAGAACGCGGGTGCTGCCAACAGCATCGCGATGGCAAGCAGGATAGATTGAATTCGTTTCATAATTATTTAAATTTAGGAGTTTAATTGATGGAGTTGAAGGAGCTAAGACAATGGTCTGCCCTGCTCTTCCTTTTTTCTTTTTACTCAATTCTTTCTTTACTCACGTTTGTTAGTCTTTTACATTTATGGTTACTCTTCGTCCCTCGGCGGTTGCAATGCCGTTTCGTGCGCCGATGGCGGTCTGTGGTTCAATGTCGGCCGGGGCAATGCCCTCTGCCCGCAGCACGTTGACCACGCTTTGCAGACGGCGCTCGCTGAGCCTCAGGTTGTGTTCGTCGGTGCCGGGTGTGCTGGCTTCGGCTACGATGGAGAACTTGTTCCCCATCATCACCTGTGCAAAGAGTTTCAGGCGGTTGGCTTCCTTGTGCGTCAGTACGTGGCTGTCGTTGTTGAACCGCACAACGTACGAGGGTTTCTGTGTTCTCGTGGCCTTGCTGTTTTGGCAGTCGTCCAAGCGGCGTTGTAGGTCTTCGGACTCCTGTCGGAGCTTTGCCTTGTCAGCCTCAGCCCGGTTAGCCCGTGTCTGCTCGGCTTCAGTCTCCCGCTGCAATGTGTTGATGCGGTCGTTCAGAGCGTCTATCTCGCCGGTGTAATACTTTGTCAGTACTCTGGCGCGGCTCGCCACGAAGTTGTAGCGCAGAGTGGCCAGACCGAAGAGGAGACTCTTGGGCATCGTCGTCTTGCGGTTGAGCAGCCAGTCCATCTCGCCTTTGAGTCCGATGGTGAAGCGTCGGCTCATATCGGCTTCGATGTGTAGCGAGGCAGGGATGTAGAGCTTGTTGAAGCGCTCGTGCCGGTTCGTGGTGCGCACATTGCCCGTGACGGTCACTTCTGAGTCGTTGCCGATGTTCTCGTCTTCGCCGATAGGCGTGGTCTTACCGCCTTGCGTCTTGGTGTTGCTGAAGGTAATGGTGTACTCATTGCCTCGTGCGAAGGTGTAGCCTATGCCCGTACTCAACCAGATGTTCAGCACTGTGCGCGTCGGTGAGGCCATAGCTCCATCAGATTGAAGCCTATACCCAGTTTGGCGTTGTGGTAGTTCATCAGGTAGTTGCCGTAGATCTTGACGGGCATCGTCTTGGTGTTGAGTGTAGAGAAGCGTTGCTCACGGCGGTAGCGCGACCAGAGATACTCGGCCCCCACACGCACCCAAGGGCGAATGGTGAAGTCGATGCCGCCACCCACGGCGGGCGATTGTTTGTAACTGCATTTGGCATCGAGGTTCTGATACCACACGTCGCTTGCCCACGACAGTCCGCCCTCGGTGTAGATACTCCAGGTGCGGGTGCGCAGCTCGCTGTTCCGGTCTCGTGGTGGCTGTGTTCCTTCCCCGTCAGCAGTCTGCGCTTGTGCGCTGACGGCTACGGTTGCGGAGAACAGGACGCTGAGACCCACTCGTGCCCATCGGCCGCTGAGCGGCGGGATGAGCGGTTTTGTCCGTCTTTTGTTCATATTGTTTAAGATACCTCCCTGTTGCAACTCCTTTCGGAGCAACGCCGTATCGGAGGTTCGGGCGTTAGGGTGATTGTTGAAGATTAGAATATGTTTGTATATGAGGAAGAAATGCGCAATGTTTATAACATCAGTTAAATGAAAACGAAATGAATATGACTACACTGGCCGGATATCATTCATCTGTCGTTAGAATAACAGTTCGTAAATGAAATCTCGGATGCCCTGCCACGATAGGGAATGCTCCCTTGGTCTTCGTGGCGGTGGTTTTTCGGGATGGGGATTATTCCCTTCTTCGGTGCAGGGCTTCTCGCTGATGCGTTTGTCCACTTCCGTTTTGACCATCTCTTTGATGGTATCGAGGAGTTGGATGCGGTCGTCTGCGGTAGTCAGGCTTTTGTCCTGCCGAGACGACATGTCGTTTTTCTCTTGTTCCATACCTTGTATATTAATAAGGAGGGTCGACTGTTGTCGGCATGGTGATTATTTTTTGCAAATATAGGGGCAGAACGAGGGAAGAGGCATTGCAAAATCAATCAAAATTCTTGCAAAATCGTGCAATCTTCACTTCCGCCATTCTTGCAAAATCGTGCATAAAACGCTTGGAGTTCCTTTATATAAAGGAAAGTGGGCGTGGAAAATGCAAGAATGTGATTTTATGGTGTTTCTTGTGTAAAGATTTGGTCGGAATCGAAAGATTTTGTATCTTTGGCGAGAAGTTTACTTTATCTTTAATATACGCCCAATGATCAGACGAGAAACAATTGTCCGATACTATACGGAAAATACAATTGCCAAGCTGCTTTACAACCTTTTTGTGCCTTTATCTTTCCGATGGAAAGAGAGACCACGCTTGATTGTAAGCGTCTTAATCATCTTGTTTCTGTTTGTTTCCTGTGGAAAGAAATCTGTCGGCTTTACACCTGAGGAGCGGCGTGCAGCCGACAGTATTGTAAGTACAGTACACTCGGTAGACTCGCTTGCTCTGCTGCAAAAACGCTTGGAAGCTGAGGGCAATCGCCTTGGCAGTATCGCCGCTCTTCGGGAATGGGGTAAAGCTTTGCGCAATGAGAGTAGATTCGATGAGTCGTTGCGTGTACATGGAGAAGGATTGAAACAAGCCGAATCATTAGGCGATACGCTCGAATGGGTGCAGGCACTCAATTATATCGGTACAGACTATCGTAGGCTCGGTGTACTCGACGCTGCACAAGAATATCACTACCGTGCGTTGAAACTCTGCGAAGCGTGTACAGACACCTCTTTTACGGCAAAGAAAAACCGTGTGAAATCTCTCAACGGATTGGGCAATATCTATCTGACATTAGGTAATTACGAGCGTGCCGACAGTGCGTTCCGTCTGGCTCTTGCAGGGGAAAGAGCATTGGGTAGTGCTGTAGGGCAGGCCATCAATTACGCCAACCTTGGTTCGATTTTCAAGCATCGCCGGCAGAACGATTCGGCCTGGGTGTATTACCGTCGTTCGATGGAACTTAATCAAAAGGCCGGCAATGATATAGGTATTGCGCTCTGCCATACGTATTATGGTTTGCTCTATGAGGAGGCGCAGCAATACGACAAGGCTTATGTTGAATATCGAACGGCTTATGGGTTGATGGAAGTCTCGAAAGATGAGTGGCACGCTTTGGAGTCGCTGATTGCATTAGCACATATCGATTATGTAACAGGCAATGAGACGCGTGCGCTTGACAATCTGCATCAGGCAGAAGCTACGGCAAGGAAAATCAAGTCGAAGGAGCACCTTGCCGATATTTATGCCCTTTATTTTCGCATTTATGAGAAGCAGGGCGATTATCGTCGTGCTTTGGCGAATCATGTACAGGCATCGGCATTGCAAGACAGTGTGGCGGGTGCAGAAAAGATGAACCGGATACAGAACGTGAGTCTGAATATTGAGCACTGGCAGCAGGCAGAGCGGATGAGTCAGGCACGGCAAGAATTAGAATCGGAACGCACGGCGAAACTCGGTATTCTCTATACGGGAATTCTGTTGGTTCTATTGTTGCTGCTCACCGTGGCTTTCCTGTTTTATTCGGGTCGGATGAAACGACGAAATCACTTGCTGTTGAAAAAGATGAGTACCCTGCGTGAAAACTTCTTCACCAATATCACCCACGAGTTTCGTACACCGATTAGTGTGATACTTGGTTTGAGTCGTGATATCGCCCAAGATACCGAAACACCCGAATCGGTACGTAAGCGGGCGTTTACCATCGAGCGGCAGGGCAACAGTCTGCTCACACTCATCAATCAGCTTTTGGATATATCAAAGGTGAAGTCGGCCGTAGGGAACCCCGATCTGCGTTGCGGTGACATTGCCGTACAGGTAGGAATGATAGTGGAGAGTTATCGCGATTATGCCCACAGCCGTGGCATCGATTTGCAGTTTATCTCGAAAGGCGATACCGTGATGGATTTCGTGCCCGACTATGTGAATAAGGTACTGAACAATCTGATCTCCAACGCTTTGAAGTTCACGCCACAATACGGCAAAGTGAGCCTCAGCGTATGGCGCGAAGGTGAACGTGTACTGCTCGATATAGCTGATACGGGCAAAGGTATTCCGGCAGAAAGTCTCGCCCACGTCTTCGAACCATTTTATCAGGCCGAAAGCGAAGCGGCCCATCTCGGCACAGGTGTGGGATTGGCTTTGGTAAAGCAGATTGTTGATGCGGTGGGCGGTACTATTGAGATCGAAAGTACATTGGGTAAGGGCACGACATTTCATCTCTCCATTCCCGTCCGTCATGGTAAAAACATTCATGCTGCTGTCGGAACAGAAGAAGCTGTGAACACGCCTCTGTTGCCCGAATGTCCCGTCACACCGAATGACAGCGAAGCAGAAGACAATGACAGTCAAAGGTTGCTCATTATCGAAGATAACAGCGATGTGGCTGCCTATATCGGTTCACAGTTGGCCGACCGTTACGCCATCTATTATGCATCGGATGGCCGTGGGGGATTGGAAAAAGCAAAGGAGCTCGTGCCCGATCTCATCATTACCGACTTAATGATGCCGGGTATGGACGGGTTGGAAGTGTGCCGGCGGGTGCGTGGCAACGAGATTATCAACCACGTGCCCATTATCATTGTTACGGCGAAAATTAGTGAAGAAGACCGCGTCAGAGGGTTGGAAGCCGGGGCCGACGCCTATCTTACCAAACCGTTTAGCAGCCAAGAATTACGTATGCGTGTGGAGAAGCTGGTGGAACAGCGCCGACTGCTGCGGGAAAAATATTCGCAGGGAACGGAGAATAAGGAAGAAAATACATTACAAGATGTCGCCGATCGCCGCTTCCTACTGGCCGTGACAGACCATATCTATCTGCTGCTGAACGCCGGGAAAAATGTGGACGTTACGCAGATTGCATCGAAGATGTGTATGAGCAACAGCCAGTTTTATCGCAAGATGACGGCTCTGACCGGCTATACGCCTACAACTTTCATCCAATACATCAAGATCAGGAAAGCGAGACAGCTACTTGACAAGAATCCCCAGATGAATTTCAAGGAAGTGTCTGAACTGAGCGGTTTCTCCGACTATTCCACTTTCGTTCGCGCATTTAAGAACATTTGCGGTGTCAAGCCTACGGAATATGTGAAAGAAACGGAATAAAAAGGCACTGCTTTCTACATCGACAAAAGTTGTTCGTCTTCTACATCACAATGTGTGAAACCCATTTCGCGGGCACGCTCCGTACTCATTGCGTAATATACGAGATCAGCTTCTACACAGACTTCACCCCTGCTGTTTTCTATCGTGGCTGCAATCGACACGAGATTACGTTTTTGTCCGGTGATATGAGCGCGTACGGTGAGCTGCGAATCATCTGATTGCAGAGGATGGTTGTAATGCACATCGAGGCGTGTAGTCATTCCTGTGGTCTGCAACTTACGTGTAACCACCCAACCGGCTGTCTCGTCGACCAGCGTAGCCAAGATGCCGCCGTGCATCGTTCCCACCCAACCTTGGTAATGAGTTTGCGGATGCCAGAACGAGATCACATCGTCGCCGTCTTCAAAAAACTCCATTTTCAGGCCAATAGGATTGTCCGGTGCGCATCCGAAACAGTCATATCCCTCTTTATGCAACCAAGGATTCTTAATCTTTCTCATTGCTTTTCCAAATCAAGTAACGCCACAAAGATACTGATAAAATATGAGATTTCTCGCAGATAATCAGTAATTTTGTACCGATGAAAGTGATTGTTTCAAAAGAAATAGAGGCTGTTTGCCCTGGATTCGTAGGTGCGGTAGTCGAGGCAGAGGTTGTTAATTCACCTTATTCGGCAGCTCTTTGGACCGAGATCGACGCTTGGGGCGCACGTTATCGGTCAATGTTGACCACAGAAACGCTGAAAAATCTCAGTGCTGTTGCAGCCACGCGGCAGGTCTATCGGGCGTGCGGTAAAGACCCGTCGCGTTATCGTCCGTCGGCAGAAGCGCTTATTCGGCGACTCTTGCAAGGGAAGAATCTCTATCAAATCAATACGTTGGTGGATGTGATCAATTTGGCCAGCATTGTCTATGGATACAGCATCGGCGGTTTCGACGCCGATAAAATCGTCGGCAATGAATTGACCTTGGGTGTTGGTAAGGCCAAAGAACCTTACGAAGGAATCGGTCGAGGCCCTATCAATATAGAGGGATTACCCGTTTATCGAGACCGAGTGGGCGGTATCGGAACACCTACCAGTGACAACGAACGGACTAAAATCAGCCTTAAAACGCGTCGTCTTTTGATAGTGATCAACGGTTATGACGGCGATGAGGAGCGTGTTTGTGCTAATGTTGGGTTCATTCAGAATTTGCTGAAAACCTATTGTCAAAGTACGGGTGATAACTTCACACTTTTCCGTTTCTTTTAAACTTTCATCAATCATCTTTCGTTCTTTATCCTTTTGCAATGAATTGAAAACCAGCCGGATACAAGATGCTTTGCAATTTGCGGTTAAACGTGCTGCGATTAATCATTACTTGCACGATGAAAAGCCGTTAATCAGTGTCCGATTAACGGCTTTTCGTAGGCGTGTTAGTCCTATAAGGAAAAATTAACAGCTAAAAGGAAAAATTAACAGCTAAAAGTTGTTTTTCTTCATTAAATTGTTTATATTCGCAACATCATTTTCGTTTGAATTAATATGAATGAAACCTTTGATACTCCGCCTGATCATTCAGGCCTCCCAAGATAATGATTGGGAGGGGGAATGTGGCAGTTTGCCGAGAAAACTTATATAAATAATGACTTAAAAAACGACGAAAATGAAACGGAAATTTATCTTATGGTCCTGTGTCTTGCTTCTGATGGGCACGTGGATGGGGTGTGACAAGAATAAGGATGACACGCCTGTACAGCCGGAAATGGAAATGATCAGTGGTTACTGGGAATTGATGAAAGCTCACAGAGGATTCGGCCGGATAGAAGAGTATCATTCCCAAGAGGTAGTCTACATCTTTGATGTAAAGGGAAACCTTGAAGTCAAGAATACACAGGGACGGGCTCCATTCTTGAAAGATGGAAATTACAACTATGCTTTTATCCCTGAGCATAAAGGTTACATACGTATCGGCAATGGAGCTCATGGTTATTCTCTCACCCGCAACCGGTTGGAAATATTCGATGATGTAGCAGCTGATGGCCCTCTTTATGAATTTCAGAGAATCATTAATTTCTAATAATTCAGAGCAATGAAAACGAAATTACTTATATTATGTTTTTTATCAATGTGTGTAAACAAGATGTTTTCACAGAGTTTTTTTAACGGAATCTTATTCAAATAATCTTGACATTTATTGATTTACGGTCTTTTGTCGTCTTTTTGCTTTTATTCCGCCTTTCTTTCAAGTCATTTTGGCTACATATTTTTTTTCTTGGAGCGTCTATTTTTATTTGAAGAAGTGTAAAAAGCAGATATTTTTTCGTATTTTTGCGACATAAAAATATCAGACAATGGCTATTGTAATAGGAATTGATGTAGGCATCAGTACGACCAAGATCGTGGGAATTCGTGAAGATGGGATTGTGGTATCGCCCATCCGTATCAAGGCAACCGACCCCGTGACATCGCTTTACGGTGCTTTCGGAAAGTATCTTCACGACAATAATATTCGGTTGGAAAATGTAGAGCAGGTGATGCTGACAGGGGTAGGCAGTGCCTATATCGACTCACCTATTTATGGTTTGCCCACGGGAAAGGCTGAGGAATTTATCGCTGATGGCTTGGGGGCACGTTATGAGTCGGCACTCGACCGAATGATTGTGGTGAGTATGGGCACGGGAACTTCACTTGTTCAATGCGATGGTGACCATATCGAGCATATCGGCGGTATTGGAATTGGCGGCGGAACACTGCAAGGTTTGGCGCGGATTATGCTTAAAACGGATGATATCAAGCAGATCTCGATGCTGGCGCAAGAGGGAGACATCTCGAATATCAATGTTCTGATCGGAGATATCAGTGCTCATCCGTTGCCCGGACTGCCGATGTCGGCCACGGCATCTCTGTTCGGTAATGCTAACAGTGATGCCTCTCGTGAAGACATTGCGCTGGGAATCATCTGTATGGTTTTGCAGGCTATCGGCAGCAGTACGATTCTTTCGTCGTTGGGTAGCGGCATTCGCGACTTCGTGCTGATAGGAAATCTCACGTTGCTTCCGCAATGTATGGAGGTTTTCCCGGCAATGGAGCAACTCTATGACGTGCATTTCAGCATACCCAAATATAGCGAGTTCTGCACTGCAATAGGGGCAGCGCTCTGTTATATCAATAAGAGAGAATGAGTCGGTGAGATCAACTCGTTCACTTGTTTACTCACCAACTCATTCACTTGTTTATTTTTTCACTTATGTAAAGATTAGCCCAAGAAGTGCATTTTCCCTACAAAGAAGAGTAGGGTGTATCCTAATGCCATACTGATGATACCTACTAAAAGTCCGATTTTCAGCATATCGTTCTGCTTTACCAAGCCGGTGGAGTAGGCTATGGCATTCGGCGGCGTGGAGATCGGCAAACACATCGCGCTGGATGCAGCCAAAGCAATGCCGATAATAATAGTAGAGGTGCCTCCGATGGCATTGAGCCTGTCGCCCATTCCGGTACATACTACGGCCAGAATTGGCACAAGCAGAGCAGCCGTAGCTGTATTTGAAATGAAATTCGACAGGAAATAACAAATCAATCCTGAGATGATCAGAATCACGAGTGGCGACCATTGTCCGAAAGGAATACTGGCAATGGCGGCGTCTGCAAGTCCTGATCCGTTCATCCCGAGGCCGAGTGCGAAACCGCCCGCCACCATCCAAATAACGCTCCAATCGATAGATTGCAAATCCTTACCGTTGATTACGCCCGTGATGGCGAAGACACCGATGGGTATCAATGCGACATTGTTGGCGTCGACACCTGTAAAAATGTCAAGCAACCACATCAGAATGGTAACGATAAACGTACCGGCTACAACCCACATACGCCATCCGTGGTGCACATTACCCGTTATTTCCAATTCGATTGTTTTCTTGGAAAAGGGAAAGAGTTTTTTAAGTACCACCCAACTGATGACCAACAATGTGATGGCAAGCGGGAACATAAATGCCATCCATTGTCCGAAGCTGATGCCGAGATTTAGTCCCTCGGGATTATTCAGCGTCTGCAAAGCAATTGCATTTGGTGGGGTTCCGATAGGAGTGGCCATTCCTCCAATATTGGCAGCAATGGGAATAGAAAGCGTCAAGGCAATGCGTCCCTTTCCGTTTGCAGGCAATGCGGCAAAGACTGGTGTTAGGAAAGTGAGCATCATTGCTGCCGTGGCAGTATTGCTGACGAACATTGAAAAGATGCCCGTGATGAGCAGGAAACCCAATAAAACGCTCTCACTCCTTTTGCCGAAAGGTTTGATGAGATTCTTGGCCAGCAAAACATCTAAACCCGATTTGGTGGCAGCAATTGCAAGAATAAATCCGCCGAGGAAAAGCATAATGACTGGATTGGCGAATGTAGCCATAATATCTTTCGAACTGAGCAATTTTCCGAAAGTACTGCTCTCTTCTCCTTTGAAGATTGATATGCTGTTATCGGATATTGTAAGGCACATCAGGGTAATGATACCTAATGATGTTGCCCACGAGGGGATAGCTTCGGTCAGCCACGACAGTGTGGCGAATACGAAAACCGCAATAACTCGCTGCTGAATGACAGTGAGTCCGTCAATACCGAAGCACGATTGTGGCAGATTCCATACAATAGCCGTGATAACGGCAATTACAATCAACTCAATGACTTTCTTACTTTCGATGTGGTTGGTCAGTACATTTGATTTTTCTTCTGACATAGTTTTGATCGTTTAACTAAAAGATTCAATGGGCACAAAGATAGTACTTTTCACCGAAAAGCGGACTCATTGTAAGCAAAAATATTTGTATTTTAGTCAAGAAAGGTATTTTTTTCGTACCTTTGTGGTGTGATCGGTTCATCATCAGTGATTAAAAAGGAATCAGGTGTAAATCCTGAACAGTCCCGCTGCTGTAAGCTGTCCTTTATCAAAGTACGAACAAAGATGCCACTGATTCTTTTCGGGAAGGCGTTCGTGTTCGGGCAGCAAAGTTAGAAGACCTGCCCATCGCGTGTGATTTCCCACAACTTGAGGAAAGAACGGGAAAATGTTAATAATTCATTCTGTAGAATAAAAGAGACCGACAGATGAGATTCAGGTTTCATATTCTGTTCTTATTGTCGTTAGTAGGGTTTCCTGCTTACGGTCAGCAGATAGATACATTGCGTGCGTATATGCTTGACAGTGTAGAGATTTCAGCTGCCAAAGCAGATAGTCCGATTAAATCAACAGTTCCGGTACAAGCATTGAGCAATGAGAAAATGATGCAATTAGGCATTCAAGGGATTGCAGATGCTTTATTGCATATTGCGGGAATCACGGTTAGAGATTACGGAGGAGCCGGTGGTATGAAAACTGTGTCGGTAAGGGGAATAGGCAGTCGACATACAGGTGTGGTTTATGACGGTGTGGCTTTGAGCGATTGTCAAACGGGAGAGATAGATCTTTCGCGTTATGCCCTTGATTATGTATCGAATCTCTCACTGACGATCGGCGACGGTGATGATATTTTCATTCCGGCACGTAATGTGACCGCTGCGGCCAATGTGAGCTTTCGAACATTTCAGCCTCCTACCGGCGATCGCTCTGCACATCTTCGAACACAGATAGCCTTGGGCTCTTGGGGTACGGTGAATCCATCTTTTTATGTCGGCAAGCGTTTCAGTCGACAATTCGCTTGTGTTGCAATGGCCGAATATACTTATTCAAACAATAATTATCCTTTTACGCTTTATAATGTAGATTTAGTTACACGCGAACGCCGGAACAACAGTCGGATGAATGCGGGACACATAGAGACTAATGCCGTTTACGATTTCAATGATCGTCATTCGCTCTTCGGTAAAATATATTATTACGACAATGACAGGCAATTGCCGGGCATTGTGCATTACTATACCGATGAAAACAATGAGACATTGCGTGAACGTAACGCTTTCGTTCAGTTGCAATACCGCGGCAGATTCGGTAACCACTGGTCGTTGCTAATGACAGGTAAATTCAATTGGGCTATGTCCGACTATCACAACGGACAGCCTGGCGGAGGCGTTATCAGTGCGCAGTACTGGCAAAGAGAAAGTTATGGCTCGACCGCATTGCTTTATACACCCGTTCGTTGGTTAGCTGTTGACTATTCGATAGATTACGTTTGGCAGAATTTAAACAGTAGCCTGTCTGTTGCCGAACGTCCGTTCAGACATTCTCTTTTACAGAGCCTTTCGTCTAAGATGACACTCGGACGTGTCACCGCGATAGCTCGATTGCTTGGTTCTGCTTACTTCAATGGGGCCAAAGGTGGAAAATCAGGACAGGATGAGTGCCGATTATCACCCTCGATAAGCCTTTCTTATCGATTGATACCGCACCAGGAATTTTACCTCAGAGCCTTTTGGAAAAGTATCTTTCGTATTCCCACTTTCAACGAACTTTATTATTATCACATCGGAAGTACCGATTTGAAGCCCGAGAAGGCCGAGCAGTTCAATCTCGGCATAACTTATGCTACGCCCGACAGGCAGCTTTCTTGGTTTGTGCGGCTTACGCTCGATGTCTATGTGAATAATGTGAAAGACAAAATTATTGCTATTCCGTTCAATATGTTCGTATGGAGGATGATGAATATGGCGAAGGTCAGAGCTTACGGGACGGATGTGACGGTAGATATCAAACGGCGAATCGCTATGCGTCAATCGATTGGTCTCACGGCTAATTATTCGTGGCAACGGGCCGAGAATCGCATTAATCCGGAGTCGGAATATTACAAGAACCAGATTGCCTACACACCCGTACATTCTTTTTCAGTTACATTGACGTGGCTAAACCCGTGGGCCAATTGGGCCGTTTCAATGGACGGGCAGAGCGAACGATGGGCGACGAGGGAACATAGCACGGGAACTTCTATTGCCGGATATACAGAAATGGATGTTAATGTCTATCGATCGTTCTCCTTAGGCAAGGGTATTTTGACGGCAAGGGTAGGTATGATGAATGCCACGGACAAGCAATACAGCATTGTGGCCC
Source organism: Hoylesella pleuritidis JCM 14110 (assembly GCF_000613725.1). Classification (GTDB taxonomy): domain Bacteria; phylum Bacteroidota; class Bacteroidia; order Bacteroidales; family Bacteroidaceae; genus Prevotella; species Prevotella pleuritidis. The sequence continues at coordinate 9,899 of NZ_BAJN01000008.1, read as the reverse complement.
ATTATCCGATGCCAGGCCGTTCGTGGCGAGTTGCGGTAAAGTATGAATTTTAGGATAGATGAAAGATAAAGGATTATGCAAGTTTGGGATAAGCATCCTCTTAGACGAGGTATCGCCCGGCTTACCCCGCGGGTGGTATACAAAGACACCCTATGAGTGGGGTAAAAAGCATTGTCTGATGATATCTGTTATACCCTTTCGGAATTCACTTGCAAAATACCAGCTTATCTCGAACTGGCGTAAGGATCGATACCTACAAACTTATAAACTCACAAACTCAAAATAATCAAGTATGAAGAAGTATGTATTAAATTTCTTGTGGCTGTTTATAGCCCTCTCGGTAATCACGTCTTGTAGCGATGATGATAATAAGGGTAGGAGAGAACCGGTAACAGTGACCGATGGTGTGTTCGTTCTGAATCAGGGCAATTTCTATTCTAAGATCGACGGTTCGCTCGATTATCTGAACTATTCTACGAACATCATAACTCGCGATGCGTTTAAAAGAATTAATGGTCGTTCGTTAGGTGGAACACCCAATGATGCTGTTATTGTGGGTGGAAAGATGTATGTGGCAGTAGCTGATGAAAACCGGGTGGAGATATTGGATGTAAAGACGCTGAAAGCAGCGACTCCCGTTAGAATCAAGTCGCCCCGAGCTCTTGTCGCCGACAATCGTTTCGTCTATGTGACGAGCTACGCCGGTACGGTGTCTAAAATTGATGCATCTACCGGGAAAATTGTTGCGACATCGGTCAAGATAGGTGCCAATCTTGAAGGTATTACCATTTTGAACGGTCGACTCTATGTGTGCAATGCCTATAATCCCGATTATACCTATAATACCAATGTTGTCAAACTCAGTGCTTCTGATCTGTCTAAACAGACGGACATTACCGTTGCGGCTAATCCGAACCGGATATTGAACGACGGAACCAATGTCTATGTCATCAGTTGGGGTAATTATAAGGATGTGTCACCCTGCTTGCAGAAGATTGATCCGACCGACAAGGTGACAAAATTAGCCGATGGAGCTACTTATATGGCATATCGGCAGGGAAAGATCTATCTCGTGAGCAACGCCTTTTCCAAACCGACTTACACGGTATATGACTTGGCTAAGTCGACCACCTCTACGTTTACAGAAGGGAAAGAGTTATTCACACCTTACGCTATCGGTGTAGATCCCGTTACAGGCAAAGTATTTATCACCTCTTACAGCAAGGATCCCGATACCGGAAAGACCAGTTATACCACCGACGGATATATCGTAGAATATGCCCCTACGGGTGCTTCTCTTGGTAAATTCTCGGTTGGTATAGGCCCTGGGACCTTACTCTTTGCATCTCACGAGGAGTAACAGATGCGCCTAACGTTTTGTTTTCTCTTATGGGCAGTGGCATTGCTGTCATCGTGCGGCAGTCGGAAAATCGACCGACCAAGCGGTGATGGCGATACCATTCGCTTTACATATGCTTCTCAGATCGCAGCTGTCAGGTATAAAGACTATACGGTCGTTACCCTGAAAAATCCATGGCGGGCAGGTCAAGTGTTGCATACCTACGTCTTGGTGAACAGAGCCGATTCGGCTCGTGTAAAGAATTTGCCCCACGGAACGGTAGTATATATCCCCGTACAGCATAGTGTTGTGTTTACGACAGCGCATTGTCAATTGTTGGAATATCTGCATTCGGGCGATGCCATCGTGGGTGTTTGCGACTTGAAGTACATCCTGATACCGACAATTCGGCAGCGAGTGGAAAACAGAAAGATTATTGATTGCGGCGAAGGAATGACACCCGCAATAGAGAAGATCATCGACTTGCATCCGCAGGCTTTGTTAGCCTCTCCCTTTGAGAATAGCGGTGGCTTCGGAAAGTTGGATAAGCTCGATATTCCGATTATTGAGTGTGCCGATTATATGGAAACTTCTTCCTTGGGAAGAGCCGAATGGATGAAGTTCTACGGATTGCTTTATGGGTGTGAGCAGCGTGCAGACTCGCTGTTTGCAGTCGTAGAAAGCAATTATAATCGTTTGAAAGCCATAGCTCGGAAGATGTCGCTCGGGCGTTCGGTGCTGCTTGAACGCAAGACTGGAAGCGTGTGGTATTGTCCCGGTGGACAGAGCACGATCGGCCGTATGATTGCCGATGCCAACGCCCGTTACGTCTTTTCAGCTGACGCACATAGCGGATCGTTGGCTCTACCGTTTGAAACCGTGCTCGACAAAGCGGGAGATTCGGATGTCTGGCTCATCAAAACATTCGGCGAGAAGATGTCGTCTAAGAAAGATCTGTTGGCTGAGTATCAAGGATACAGTGCACTGAAAGCCTTTAAAACGGAGCAGATCTTTGTCTGTAATACCGCAGAGCGACCTTATTTTGAAGAGACGCCATTCCGCCCCGATTATTTGTTAGAAGAGTTGATCGGCATTCTCCACACAACCGATTCTCATTCTTACCAGAAAGTCAGGGGCTATTTTTCGCAAATCGGCGGTTTGTAATTTTGTTTCGCCATTGTACGAATTACGCCGATTCTCCGTCAAGACGTGAGTTTTGGATAAAATAAGTGCTTATATTAGGGGGCTCTCTTGACAAGTATACGACCAGTGCCCCACTACTCGTATAGGAGTGCCCCACAGGTATACGACTTGTCGTCTCATCCTTCCGTATCTTACGTCAATTCGGGATAAGAAAATACCCCAAAAGCAACTCTATCATTTATCTGCGAATGGAAAGAGAAGATTTTTTTGTGAGAAAGCGGCTCAATCCATCAGAAAATAAAGAAAAAGAAATATTCTCAAGACGACAAGGAAGCGTTAATAATAAGATATATTTTCTCTCTTTCTATCGTAAAATGCAAATAAACATAAACGAATTTCTTCTTTCCATTGGGAAGTGTAAATATATTTAAATTCATTTGCTGTTTCCGATGGAATTAGAAGAAAAACAAAGATTTATGAACAATTCCAGATGGAAACAGAGAAAAAAAAGTATTTTTTCGATCGGTTTCCGCAGATCGAGAATCGAAAAACGAAAAAGTTTGTTCCGCCGGCAGGAAAACAACTTTCCTCTTTCCGCATTCTCTCAAATACTGCTTTCCCCGTTTTACTGTTTTTCCCAGGTGTTCGCCCCATATATTTTAGGCGATTACTTACTTTCTTTATAATTCCGGAAAGACATTCTTAGCATTATGCACGATCCATGCTAACACTCTCACAAAGTAAGTATGCCAGTTAGAGACCTCAAAGTTATAAACTTTCCTCGGCTTATACGAGAACTTTACATCTTTTATTTCGACATCTTCCTTGTTTCTGCTCTTTATCCGGTCGCCTGTTTGCAGATCAGCGCATCTTTCCAACCGTTTTCTGTAAGGAAAGGATGCTTGTTGGCAATAAGGCATCTCTGTATCTTGATATGCGTGTTGTGGGTCGGGAGGAAGAACGCAGGAGCGGCTTCCTTGTCGCACATCATCAGAACATTCCTGACGATATATTCCAACTGATCTGCCATGACTCTCTCTTAAACGATGTCAGTATCACTGGAAGATATGATCACATTTAAGAGAGTCGGCTTTCTCGCCGATGAGGTGTACAGTGTCAGAGGCTTTCCCAGCCACGCAGCACTGTCTTTCAAGTCGTGCACATACCGGTTGGCGCCTGTTTCTATGTCTATGACCAGCTCGAAGCAGTGGTGTGTATTGAGACTCTGTTTAAGTTCGAAGGACTTGAAAGCAAAAAGCCGACGGCCATCGATGCTGACGGAAGTCTTTTTGTCTATTAATTCTCCCATATATTTTATATTTATTAATAATCATATTAAAAAGCAAATTGACAAGATTTGTGAGGAAAGAGAAAGAAGATACAAAGCCTTGTCTGTTTCGATTTCAAAAATAGATAAAAACAGCTACAAGATGATAGAGTAAAAATGATGAAATATAGAAGAAATTAATACTGTGAGCTTCTTTAGTGGATTCCATAAGTAAATGCTCATTAGTAAGCAAGATACTTCCCAAGTAACAGTTAATCGCAACACAACTGACGGTTAAATACTGTGCATTGTTTTATCGTTTTCTTTCAAAGGTAGATAAAAGAGTCCTATTGATAATGAAATCCGTAAAAGGAATGTTTAAATTGTTTTTTATACGTCTGTTTTGAAAATATATAAAAACAGAAAGGAAAAGCAGGGGTATTTTTACGATCGGGAAGGTATGCGCTGATTAATTATATACTTTATTGTTTTTAATCGGCTATTTGTAATAAACGAGAAGTATATGAGGAGACGACAGGAAGTCCTATACTTCTCGTTGTCTCCTCGTATACTTCTCACGATAGGGTCCCGATAAGATAGCAGATCCTGAAAGGTGGGTGGAACGATCGTCCGGGAAATTCCCACAGATCAGTGCTATGATTTGTATGCTTTATTTCACTACATACTTTTTCTTTCCTACGACATAAATGCCTTTATCAAGGTCTTGCAGGGGAGCTACTGGATTGGCATCGTGGCGCACGAGGCGCCCGTCAATCGTGTAAACTTTCATTGCTTTTCTTTTATCGTCTGTCCCTATGGTACGAGAAATCCCTGTTGTTGTACCTTTTACCGTGCCTTTCCATCCATCTAAACTATAATAACCGCCATTGACAAAAGTAAGGTTCGTCGTCTGTGGGTTACCATTGTTGCTGAATATGATACCTTCATTGGAAGCGACGGAGTTGATGGAAACTTCATTCCAAGTCCATTTCCATACGGCTTTTCCTTCCGTGGTCGTTCCCACTTTGGTACAGGCCGTTCCCGGCCACTTACCGCCCGTGTAGTTGTGGGTTTTATCCCAACGCCAGCAGAAGACAGTATTTGTCCAATTGGAAGGCGCCTCAAAGAAAGCACAGGTCTCTCCTTCGTTGACTTTACAAAAATCGGGAGCAGTGAATGGCGGTGTATCTTCTTGAATGTCATTAATGGTCGAGATATCCACATTCTCACTCACATAGTACTTGAAATTCTCTCCCTCTACCGCAAGTTTATAACCGGCCAAATCGATACCTGTCGTAGTACCGAGCAGCAACAAAGTTTTGCCTATTGTACCCTGCACGTTAAGAATAAAACCATCGGCTTGTGCCATAGCGTTGAGAATGGTACTTTGATTGTTCAACCCCACGACTTTGCGTGCCGTGATGAGCTTCTTGATAATTGTTTTATGTGCCTTCCAATGACTCAGAAACACGCACGGTGTACCCGGCATTGCCAGAATATAAGCGTTGGCAGCAGTAACATTGGCATAGAGGGGTGCCCCGCCGCTTTCGGAAGATCTACCTGTATCGTGGTTGTCTACGAATGTGACGGAATATCGACTGTATGCTGCATCGTTGGTCAGGCTGCTTTCGGCAAGTCTGTTCCATTTTCCATTGCCCAGTGCATCATTGATTGCATATTTCATCGGGAAATCGAATGCCGCACTTTGGATTACATTATCATATTTGGTTCCGTTAATCCAATTCTTGACTTTCGCCGCGTCACCGTCCCAATATTCACCGACTGAATAAGCGGCGCCGACCGTATGATTATAAAGCCCTGTATATTGAGGTGCATAACCTTTCACAAAATCATAACGATAACCGATATAACCGAGATTCTCGTGCAAATATTTCAGATAATTGATAACGTTTTTCTGCACATTGGTCCCTGTATGATCAAGATCGCGTGCACCGCTCCATCCTTCACCGGTATCTTTATTGGGTCCGACAATTTTTCCGTTTTGAGCAGCCTCGTCGTCAGAACAAATATCGACAGGTGTGAGTTGCCAACTTACGCCGTTCACCTTTTCTGTGGGAAAATCTGTCCAGTCGCTGGCACCGTTCCGATGATTGATCACCACATCCTCGATAAACCCCGTACCTTTTGTTTTGAACGTTTGGATCATTTTTCGCAGTGCAGCTTCAGTTCCGAATGCACTCTTATGATCGTACCAGTAAACGGGATGATACCCCATATTTTTTGTTAAAGAGCCAGCATAAGCAGAATTAGGCACCCAAATCAGATTGAAATACTGTGACAACTCGTTGGCCTGCAACTCGAGTTTCGTCCATTGCGTGTCATCGTAACTGTCCCAATAAAAACCTTGCAACATTACACCGCCGTAATTGGCAGGCCATCCCTGTGCAAATACGCATACAGATGAGGTAAGCATCGCAAATAAAATTGTAAGAAACTGTTTCATAAATAAATGGCGTTTGATTTTCGCTACTAAATTAGCCATTACTTTGTGAATAACGAACCTTGATGCAGATCAATATACAGGATTCGGTGTGTAAACGATTGCACGCGTATCCGAATTAGTAAGATTTGATATGAAAGCAATCAAGTGGTCGAGTATTTGTCCCGATTATCGGCATATATAGATAATTAATGTTAACTGCTGTTTGTTTTTTTCTCTTTTATGCGTTTTATAAACGAACAGCAAACCAATGACGCAAAACGAGTTTGAACATATCGCCAAAACAATCCGTGCGCAAGCGGTGAATGTAAGTCAATGTTGCGGTGCCGATTCGGTCGGAGCCGAAGATATCGCACAAGATACGATGCTGAAACTTTGGATGATACACGACACGCTTTCGGGACAAAAGGAGATGAGGGCATTAGCCGTTACAATTGCCAAGCGATTGACCATTGACAGTCATCGACGACAACACACGGAGCCGATCGATCTGACATACACTGTAATAGATGATTGTCAGCCTGCACCGGACATAGCCTTGGAAGCGAATGAAGATCAAGAATGGTTACGTTGTCGGCTTGACCGACTGCCTGCTACGGAGTTACAGATTCTGCGGATGCGGCAGGTTGAGTTACGAACGAATGACGAGATTGCTGCTATCTTGGGAATTGAACCGACATCGGTGTGTACGATGCTTTCACGTGCTCGCCACCGTTTGTTAGACGATATTAAGAAAAGAATGAAAGGGGAAAAGTAAATGAAGACAGACGAAGATATTAAGATACAGATAGATCGGTTTATGGCTGGTGAAACTTCTATCGAAGACGAGGCTCGATTGGCAGAATATTTCCGTACGAATATAGTAAAAGAAGAATTACGACCCTATCAGGAGATGTTTGCCTATTTCGATCGCGGGATGCAGGATACGCATACTCACCGCCGACGTGTGCGTCCCTATTTGCTCTCAATGGCTGCTGCAATTCTTGTCCTACTATTGCTGATGATATGGCCTAAGGCACAACCGAATCAGAAGATCGTGCAACAAATACCGTCCGAAATGGTAAATCCCGTTGAAATAAGCAATAAGTCGACTCCTGACAAGGCCGTACGTAGTACGCTGCAAGGAAAATCTGTGCGGTCCGTTTATCGCCGATCGCATTATACCATTCGGTCTTCGCGTAAATTGATGGCAATCAATCCTGTTCGGACGAACGAGATGAATGCTGCAACAGAACAATTGATAGAGGAGAAAATGAGCAGTATCGAAGCGGGACAAGAATATATATTACAGCTGATTTCAGCCTTGGCTGATACTCAAAATCAAGGCTTGGAACTGATAGTGGCGAGTATGTCGGCCAGCAAAAACGAAGATGTTTACTAAAAGATACGGATATGAAAAGATTAATGACACTGACACTGATGATTGCACTGCTGCTGATACCTATTGGCATAGCAGCCCAGAAGAATGTCGTAAAAGCAATCGATCACTTTGTCTCAAATAAAAGTTATGCACAGTATATCACGCCGTCTGTCTCACGAGAGAACGACTCGCGGACTGGCAACCCAATAGCCTATTGCTATCATTATACGTTTGAGATACCGCGCAGCAAACAGAAAGCCTTGGCTGATCTCCGCGCAGCCTTTTATGAGGATATGCCCCAAGCCTATTCTACACTCGTTAAAATGTCCGGAAATACGGGAGGTGAGCAGATGCGGGTTTCTTATGGTGCGAGATTAGAGAAGAGCGTGCTGTTTGGCACGAGGCAAGCGAATAATTATCTTGTAATGGCCGTTGCCGACCCTACCGATTCGTTGCACCGTTTTGTCTATGCATTGGTGTGGAATGAAAACAAAGCAACAGATAAATTCACTGGTTCTATCTATAAGATTTATAGCAAAAATCCGCGAATGAAAACCAATCGGCAGTCAGTATTTGACAATTTTACAATCGATTTTAATGCCGATGAATATCGTGCAGTATTCGACTCATTGGGGAATCTCTATCGCGACTTGCCCAAGAATCTTGATGAGAAAGCACGGATGTGGATGATTCTTTCAGACAAGATTTGGCCGAAGAACCTGTCAAAATATCGTTTAAACAGGGTTTTCTCGTTCGTAGAAGACTCCGTGAAGACCGACCTTGATTTCCTTCATCGTTTTACGTCTCTGCGCACTGCTTATAAGATGTATACCGACAAAGGTAATCTGTCTCTCAAAACAGGGATTGTCAATAAACTGCTCCGCCTGTGTAAAGAGCATGGTTATCTGCTTTCGCCCCATCTGCGTGAGGTTTGTATTGCAGAGTTGCGGAATATGCAGTCGAGTTCCAAGGATAAATTTTTGATCGGATTATTAGACGATGCTATATTAAAACTTAAATAATAAGATAAGATTTGATGTTTTCGATTAGGGAAGGTGGGCAGTGATGTTCGCCTTTTTCTATTGTGTTTAAGTGAGTTCGACGATTTTATCAGCACTGTGTGGTGTTGTACTTCAGATGTTGAAAATATCAGCATTTAGATGCAAGAAGTCGGTAGGTGTAAAGTGAAATAAATAAAAGCAAAGGTGATGAAAATAATTGTAGGAAAATGGTCGAATATCGTAAATAGTGGTATCTTAGCACAGAAATAGAAGGGGAGGAGTAGAATCGCCTTACTGTCCGTGTAAAAGAAAGGAGACTGAGATGAAAAGATGGATTATTGTTGGTGCATTGGGCTTGTTAGTGTCGGCGTGTACAACATCACGACTTACATATGCAGAAAAGGAAGAGGCGCGTCGAATGTTAGCCCTGCGTGTATCAGAGGTTCTTGAAAAGCGGCATTTGAGAATCGATGTCGATTATATAATGCCGAAACGAGGAAGCTCGCGCCATTTGAGTTATGGATATTCTTTGGAGGTGCGCGGTGATAGCGTGATTTCGTATTTACCGTATTTCGGTCGGGCTTATCACGTACCTTATGGTGGTGGAAAGGGATTGAATTTCAAAGCTTTACTGTCTAATTATCAGGTAACACGGAGCAAGAAAGATATGACACGTATTGAATTACGAGTGCAGAATGATGAAGATACCTATGATTATATGATAGATGTGTTCGACAACGGACGTGTATTGTTGGATGTTTCGCCGCAAAATCGTGAGTCGGTCAGTTTTTCCGGTATGTTGAATCTGGACAAGGAGCGTTGAGAGTCGGAGAACTGTTATTGGAATGTCTGTACATCGTTATGACCGACGCTGGTCGCTATGGAGTCGCCAACAGTTGCAAGACTGTCTGTTACGCTTTATGAATCTCGTTGAGGAGGATTATGGTCGAGCCCCGCTTCTGTACGGTTATTCGAGATTCTATAATGGAAACTTAGCTCCGGAATTTAATGGTTATCTTCTGTTTACTGTGTGTTGCAGTTCTAATTCACCCATTGTGAATGGCGCGGGTAGGCATTATGTCGGCAACATAGCTATCAAGGTGTCGTAGATGGTATTTCTACACCCGTAGATCTGGATGTTTTCGAGAGTGGAACGACGATTTTCGACATCCTGTTTCGATGATGAAAGAAGATAAAATAAGGGGTGATATCTTGTTGAGAGATATCACCCCTTATGATGTTCAATGATTTATTTTAACATGAGTTCGACGAATTCAGAACAATGCAAGCTGTGTATCAATAGTCCTTTGCACATTGATGAACGGCTT
>NZ_BAJN01000009.1 GCF_000613725.1 Hoylesella pleuritidis JCM 14110 | reverse complement strand
CGACCACGTGTTAGTGGGATTCCGATACAACGATCCGGGAAGACCTTATGTGATGGGAAGTCTGTTTAATGGTACCACCGCGGGAGGGGGCAGCGAGGGCAACAAGCTCAAGAGTATTACCACTCGGAGCGGTAGTTCGCTACTGCTGGACGATTCCGATGGAAGTGTCACCCTGCACGACCACGGAGGAGTAAATATGAATTTCGATGGAAGGGGAAGCCACAGCTTGAATGCCGGTTCCTGTTCGTGTACAAACGTAGGCGAAGATGCCAGTGTGCTGAAGATGGACAAAGACGGAAATATCGACCTGTCGGGAAAGACAAAAATCACACTGACTATCGGAAGCAGTGTACTTACCATTACCAAGGATAAGGTAACCATCAAAAGCAAGAATATAGAACTCGATGGAGAGAATAATAAGATTACTGGAAATAAGAACGAGGTGAACGGAGAGACCACAATTGAAGGTAAGACCATAACGATCAAAGGAAAACCTGTTAATATCAATTAGAACTCTGACTATGGGCTATTGGGAAGAACTGAAAGAGAAAATTAAAGAGAAAGAATATGTTGAGTTTCAACAAGTCCGATACAGAAATGAGCAAACCGTTGCTATGAAGATAAATGGTATGCCTGTCAGTACTAATAGGCTGAAAACAGATTATACTGTTGAAAAGGTCTATAATTCTCGCCACGACATCATGCAGCTTGCATTCAACATCGATGACAATATCGTTTCTGTTTTTCCAACGCAATATCAAGCAGGGATGGACATGGTCGTAGATCTTGAGAAGATAAAATGTAAGGCTGTCATAAACGTGGATATGAATACTGGCCATATTGGTGAAATAGTAAACCACAAAGAAGTTGTTGAGGCATGGGAAGACTATAAAGAACATTTCAGGGATAAATACAAGTTCCTAAGATCGAGCGCTACTCAAAATGCTGTTCAACAGTTTCTAGAAACTCAGGACAAGCTGATTCTTGACCAGGAAATGATGAAAGCAGAAATGAACAGCAAGATGTTTTATATGCTTGTTTTCGATCATTATCTCGTGGGAAAACAAGAGTATAATGAACCTTATGCCATAACTTTTCCCTCTCAATTGTTCAAGGGAATCTCATTCCCAATGACTATGACACCTAAAATACATCAGGAATCTCCAAATAAAGTTGTTTACGACAGGAATGGGAGTGTGGATGAACATGTGACTTCGTCATCAGACATTGTTCGATTCTATGATGAGCAGTTCAAACCGACTATCCAATATAAATTTACGCAGTACAGACCATCTTTCAATATCCGTGAAACAGTTAATGAGGCAGAACGGCATATTGAAAATGCTGAAGTACGTCTAATCGAAGAGGTGGTAAACAATGTTGACTTAACGATACTTTGCAAATTGAGAAAAATAGAATAGGAATATGACCTTTGAAATTGTATATTTGGGAACAAACATTGTCTGCACAAACATGACATGCGGTGTCCCTCGTAAAATAGGATGCATTGAACAACCACGTTTTGAACAATACCGCGCAACTGATCCTACACCTATTATGACCTATAAAGACACCAAGATATCAGCATGTTTTGAATGCAGGCTGACCAAAAGTTTTGCTTTGGGCATTTTGAGCAACTTGGGAGGTATGTTACTTGGCTTGGCTGCAGCAGTATTAGTAGTAGCAGCGGTAGGAGTTCTTGTTGTTGGAACAGGCGGACTCGGTGCACTTGCTCTTGGAACTGTCGGCTTTCTTGTAGGAGAAAGTTTGGCAGCAGCAGGTGTCATTGCAGGAGCTACACTCGCGCTTACAGCTATAACCTATGGCTATAAGCAGGAGAATGACTGTGATGTAGTATCCAGCATGACATGGGATGCATATCATCGGAACATAAAGGTGGGAGGCAATTATGTGATTGTCGATCGTTCCTTACTGGAATGCCCACAAGGAGGCTTGATAACGATTATCATGGATGATGCTATTGCACAAGAGGCTGCCAGTATGTTAACAGCCGCCAATAAAGAAATTATCTCAAAAAAGTGTGAGAGCGAATTTTGGCAGGGAATGGTCAGCGGAGCAACTGGCGGACTGAATCCCGTGTCACTGACTATATCCAGTGGTTTTCACTTCTACGACTGGTTTACAGCAAAGTCACATCATAAAGAAATATACAAGGATGAGAAATACCATGATAAATGGCTTACGGAACATTCGAATGAATTGCAGATAGGCGAAGGTGTAGCTGAAGGAAGCTGGAAAACAGCTAAAGATTCTAAGGCAGCATACGAGACTGTGGAAAAGATTTCTCAGGACCTTGCTGCACAGGAAAGGGGATATAAACGGTTAGCTCAGAAAGCCGCAGAGAAGAATACAAAAGCTGCTGCAAAACATGCTTCTATACAAAAGCAAAACGTTGAGAAAATTTCTGCCAAACATGCCAAAGAAGTAAGCAATGGTTGGAAAAAGTTTGGAGCGAATATTGCTAAAATTGGCTTAGGCGTCCTTGGTGGATTTGCTGCCATGAAAATAGCTGAAGCATATGATGAAGAGATAGAGTTTAAAGAACAAAAAATGATACAAAATTTAAGCATGGAAATCAAGAAGGATGGGAATAATACAACTGACCCAATAACAGCTTACACATTAAACTAAAAATAGATGAATAAAGAAAAATTGTTAGCTATAGCATCTTATTCCGGTGGTATTTGGAGGGCTATTGGTTTCTTTGTGATAGCTCCCTTAATTTATAATGTATATAGCTATTTTGCCAATACGGGCGACACTGACAATTTACGGTATATAGAAACTTATATTGGCGACTCGAGAATTATCCGCGTAGAGTTGCAACCAACATCGATCAACTAGATGCCAACTTTATTACCAGTTATCGAGATAGGCATCGACATCTTATTTACTATTTTACTGCCTCTTTCTATGATGCTAGACTAAAAAAACATGTCGCAATATGTATGTTTGAGGGAGTTGACTTCTTCAACAAGGAGAAACGTGGAGGTGACTTGGGAGCAGGAAGAATAAAGTCGTATTTCAATCCCGGAAATGTCTTCCTGGTTCATGTGAATAAGACGCAGCTAAATGATCCTAAGTACGGAACAAAAGAGAATCCTGTCCCGGTATTCTGGCACAAATTTGTTTCGGGTGAAGTTGATCGCAAGTTTAATGATGACGGCACCCCCTATGACCGCTCCACAAAGTCAATTCCTTATTTCGACGTTCAAGACAACGTCACAGCCGAGGAAAATCGACTGTTTGTAACGGAGTATCTTACACGTATCATTGACAAAGACGAGTTGGTGAGACTATTCGGGAAGAAATGATATCGTAAGCGGCAGGAGGTAGAATTACTAAAAGGGTCTGAGTATTGTTTTGCTGCTTATTCATTAAACGAATGACAAATGAATAAAGAGAAATGGTTGGCTATAGTTTTAACTATAGGATCTTGTCCCAGTGGTATTTTGAGGGCCATCGGTTTTTTCGTATTGGCACCACTGCTGTATAATGCTTGTGAATATCTTTTCAACACCGGTAACACCGATGGGTTGAAGTATGTAGATACTTATATAAAAGATTCCAAAATTATTTCCATCAACTTTCCTCATAGTTATGATCAGACATGGTTTAAATTTAATAGTTATAGTGACAGATATAGACACAAGAAATGTTGCTACACAAGAAGCTTTTATAGTGATTCCCTTAAAAGGTATATATCATTTTATATGTTTGAGGGCGTAGATTTCTTCAATAAGGAGAAACGCGGAGGTGACCTGGGAGCAGGAAGAATAAAGTCGTACTTCAATCCCGACAATGTCTTCCTGGTTCATGTGAATAAGACACAGCTAAATGATCCTAAATACGGAACGAAAGAGAATCCAATCCCAGTATTCTGGCACAAGTTTGTTTCAGGAACTGTTGATCGCCAAATTAAAATGGATAATACCCCCTATGACCGCTCCACAAAGTCAATTCCTTATTTCGACGTTCAAGACAACGTCACAGCCGAGGAAAATCGACTGTTTGTAACGGAGTATCTTACACGTATCATTGACAAAGACGAGTTGGTGAGACTATTCGGGAAGAAATGATATTGTAATAAGCAGGAGGTAGAATTACTAAATAGGGCCTGGGGGTTGCTGCTTATTCATTAAAGGAATGACAAATGAATAAAGAAAAATGGTTGGCTATAGTTTTAACTATAGGATCTTGTCCCAGTGGTATTTTGAGGGCCATCGGTTTTTTCGTATTGGCACCACTGCTGTATAATGCTTGTGAATACCTCTTCAACACCGGTAATACAGACGGGTTGAAGTATGTGGATACTTATATTAAAGATTCCAAAATCATTTCCGTCAGTTTCCCCCATGGTTATGATCAGACATGGTTCAAAAATAAAACTTATAGCGACCGATATAGACATAGGAAACGTTGTCATACAGAATCCTTTTATAATGATTCCCTAAAAAAGTATATATCATTTTATATGTTTGAGGGCGTAGATTTCTTCAATAAGGAGAAACGCGGAGGTGACCTGGGAGCAGGAAGAATAAAGTCGTACTTCAATCCCGACAATGTCTTCCTGGTTCATGTGAATAAGACGCAGCTAAATGATCCTAAATATGGAACGAAAGAGAATCCTGTCCCGGTATTCTGGCACAAGTTTGTTTCAGGTAAAGTTGATCGCAAGTTTAATGATGACGGCACCCCCTATGACCGCTCCACAAAGTCAATCCCTTATTTCGATGTTCAAGATAACGTCACAGCCGAGGAAAATCGACTGTTTGTAACGGAGTATCTTACACGTATCATTGACAAAGACGAGTTGGTGAGACTATTCGGGAAGAAATGATATTGTAATCGGCAGAGGTAGAATTACTAAATAGGGCCTGGGGGTTGCTGCTGCTTATTCATTAAAGGAATGACAAATGAATAAAGAAAAATTGTTATTTATGGCATCTTATTCCGGTGGCATTTGGAGGGCTATTGGTTTCTTTGTGATAGCCCCCTTAATTTATAATGTATATAGCTATTTTGCCAATTCGGGCGACACTGATAATTTACAATATTTAGAAACTTATATTGGAGACTCGAGAATTATCCGCATAGAGTTGCCAACCAACATCGATCAACTGGATGCCAACTTTATTACCAGTTATCGAGATAGGCATCGACATCTTATTTACTATTTTGCTGCCTCTTTCTATGATACTAAGCAAAAAATTAGTGGTATTATTTGTTGGCTGCCATTTGTGTCAACTCTTTTTTCGGAATCAACACGATACCAGTTAGCTTGTGCAATTGTTGAAGATACAACTGGGAAAACAACACTTAAAGGAACAGAAGTATAATTTATGGATATTCATTATAAATATAAGTTTTCCAATGTCTTAACTTATCCTCCCTATATGTCTATGATATGGATAGGCGTATTCATCATATTCAGTTATTTTATAGTCAAATTCTGTTGCCCTGCCGAATATTATAATTGGTGGACCATATCCTGCTCTTTCTGTGCTATTGTGTGTATATGCATCTATTTGTTGCAGAAAATCTGCAATAAGACCGTAATCGTGGAGTATACCAAGGAAAATGTCGTTTTCCAAATAGGAAAGAAAGAAAAACGTTATAGGAAAACAGATTTATTAGGCTTTTATAGTTTTGATTATATAAATACAAATCAATACAAAATAGCGATACAATTTGTATTTAAAGATGGTTACAAATTAGACTTGTTTGAAGACAGCCCATTTGAAAAGTCAGAAAAAGTCAGACTTCAAAAGAATGAAAGTCTGAAAGAATTTCTATTAACTTCAGCCCATTATTTTGGTTTTAAGTTAAATAAAAGAGTAAAATGGCGAAGCTGGCTTTCCTCATTGAATTATGCCGACACCTGGTATACAAAATAATGGTACGTGCAGCAAATTTCTGACTTAAAATTAAGAAATAATGGCTATCAGAGTATGATGAAAACAGCCAAAATGCTACAAACATTCGAAAAATCCTGCAACTTTGCACTTGATTTTTGGATTTGCTTTTTCCTAATCAATAAAAAACTTAAAAATCTGAATACTTTTCAGATAGAGACTTTATTTAAAGATCCAGGAAACGGTCAAAATTCGAAAGAAAAAGCCTCCGAAAAAACACCAAACTGTCGAATATTCCAAATAAAAACAAACCTTTCTTTCGTTTTTAATACATATTTGTATCAAACGAGAAGTATAGGAGTAGACCCTTACAACTCCCTAAGTTCTGCCCCACAAGTATACGACTTGTTAACAGTAAATATAGGAAATATCATAGCCTTTCCTTAGCTGGTATTTAGATTATTAACATACCCTATCACAGTACTATCGTTGGATCCTTTGACAATACATATTTCGGATTCAGTCATAGATGAAGAGAATTGGTTTACAGAATAAACAGATTATCACCCCAATTATCACTTAAATTGAACTTAACACGAAGTCCTTTAAGGGCACGCGAAATATGATTCCCGACAGTCTTTTCGGAGATTTTAAGAATTTCTGAAATAGCCTGATACGTCATATTATCGCGTTTTGCCATCAGCAAGACCTGTTTGCGTTTGGGCGGAAGACAATCTATGGCAGCCCAAAGCTCGGCTTCGTGAGCAGAGCGTTCTATTGTTTCCTCATCGCTGATACGCTCATCTAAATCTTGCGGTTGAATAGAACAGTCAAAAGATTGTCCCTTGCGAAGCATGTCGACACAGGCGTTTCTCACAGACGCATACAAATAGCCCCGGACATTTTCCGGTCGTTGTCCTGTTTGTCCACGCTCAATCAACCGGGTAAAACATTCCTGTACAACGTCCTCTGCAGCATCCACATCCTGCAAATAATGGATGGCGTAAAGGCATAACGGTCTGTAATAACATTTGAAAATTCGGTCGATATCGTGCATTCTACCGTAATCTGTTTCCTTAACCGTTGCAAAAGTAATGAAAATTTGCCAATTGAGAATTCCACAAATACATTTTAGATTGAAAATATTTAACGTGAACTCAAAGTAAGGTATGTATCAATATCCAGAGAGTTTGACGCACAGCTTGCATTATTTTAAATCCATCAATCAATTCTATATTAATTATTGATTTATATAGATAAGCCTGTTTAATAAAAAGTATAAGACAGAAAACAAAATAATTTAACATCAAGTAATAAAAATAGAAATAAAATCGTAACTTTGCATTGGACTTGGTGCACAGATGTGCCCAAATCTTTCTTTGTGGGTTAATAATTTAGCGTTTGCTATTTATTCAATAACGTTCAGGAAACTTGGCGGTAGAATGAACAACAAGAATGAATATGTGAACGTCCGCGATAGCGTGGGCGTCTCTCATTCCTTGTTGTAGGTTTCCGCCAAGTACCTCTGGACGTGGGTGATTTCGTCCACGCTTCACGTTAGGTACTTGGCTGTCTCTTTCGTAATTCGAGTAAAAAGCATCGCATTAAACATTTAATGCAATGACAAGAGAACAGACGACCATATTAAAAGGTGTCGCTATTTTGATGATGTTATTCCTTCATCTATTCAACAATCCCGATATTGGGAATTTTTGTGATCCGCTAATATTCCTTGGTGGAGTGCCTTTAGTGAATATCATTAGTCGGGCCTGCAATCCAGTTGGAATTTTCCTTATGCTTAGCGGCTATGGATTAAGTTATACCTATTTTCATAGCAACCTTTCTTTCAAAGGGCAGTCGAGGAGGTTGTTGAAACTTTATATCCATTATTGGCTTATTCTGTTGATATTCGTTAGTATTGGACACTTCGTTAATGCAAGCAAATACCCGGGTAGCATTACTGACATCATCTTGAACATTACGAGTCTCAGCAGTAGCTATAACTCCGAGACGTGGTTTTTATTTCCATATATGTTGTTATCCTTTACTTCGATATGGATATTCAAAACTATTGATAAAGTAGGATGTGTATTTAGTCTCATCATCTCAGGTTTTCTCTATGTTGTTAGCTGCTATGTAATTAGCCGTTATATTGCCCCGACTCAGGCTTATACAGCGTGGTATAATTATATCTTAATATATTTCAATACCTTGTTTCCATTTGTTATTGGCGCCATTTTTCATAGGCAAGTAGAACAAGGACGGACAAACATCCCTTTTCTTAAATCTAATAGTGTTACTGCCCCTTTAATTTTATTTACTTTATTTATCTTAAATTGTTTCATTTCAAGTGCGATAACCTCACCTTTCTTCGAATTCGCTTATATTTTTCTTCTATTGCATATCAACTTTACTGGAATACTAAAACGATTTTTGCTTATTATGGGAAAACTTTCACTGATAATATGGTTAACCCATTCTTTCTTTTGCTACTATCTATTCCACGATTTCATCTATGGATTCAAATATCCACTACTTATCTATATTGTCCTTATTTTCATTAGCTATTTAGTTTCAATCCCGATAATGTTTATTGCCAATAAGACAATACAAGCGATACCCCATATTAACGGAAGTTCGATGAATCCAAAATATTTACAACACCAGTAATCGAGATTATAGAATAAGGATTATAATGGGGATTATCTCCCTTTTTGACATTGTGGAATCACAATGATCATAATAGCAATTATTATTTATAATTCTTTATATTTTACTACGAACTATCACGATAATTTCACGAATTACTAAACTCTCAAACACTTATAATTCGTAAATTAAGTCCCACTCAAAAGAAAAAAGTACAAGAGTTAAAGGTGTGCCTTATTTCTACCCTTATACTTTTGTACTTTTATCTACTTATATATAATGCCATTAGCGACTTCCTATTTATCAAACCTCGACTCCATTAGGGACTCAGATACCGCACCAGGCGCCTTTGCAGAAGTGTGTAATGGATACGCAGGTCTGCATTTCAGGTTTTCTTGATACGTGCAGACAGGATTTTTAACTGCTACGCATAGTGCAGGATAAACTCAAACGTGCGGTCGATGGTAACTGTCCACATCGATTCGGGTTCTCCATAACCGCGCCCAAAGTAAAAAACGCACAATCGTCAACCGCCGAATGCAGACCGCGAACATTGCTGATATAGACATCATTCACCCCGACTTCAACAGACCTACATACAGGCGCTGCATTGTGATGTCCGTCTCTGTAAGTGACTCGTCGCCGGCCAGTGTTTTCCGGAAAACATCTTGATAAACGTCTTCACAATAGATCATCGGGGCGTAAGAAGTAGAGTCTAAATAATAGAAATGGCCAGGCGGTGAACAGCTCCCATCGCCATCGCTTGCAGGTCTCAGGCCAGCATTCGATACGGATGACCGCTCAATCCTGGCAACTCTGAAAGTCGAGATTGTCGTAATTAAGCTTGGCATTGGCCACAGCACGTGCATTGATAGTCGTGGTAAGGAGTTCAGAGTTGACCACCTACATCACCACCGAACTGTCTTTCCCGACAAATCGGATATGCACTAAGCTCGTGTTTTTGAATCCCAACTCGCCTATTTGCGGGTTAGACACCGATGAGCATATCCCGCCCCAAAGAAGTGGGCGGAAGTTTGATAAACAGTTTTCCATCGGTTTTATACAGCGAAATGAACGGTCCTTTGACCGAATCGTAACGATGGTTAGTGAGTGTGCGTTAATAGGTATCCAATCCGTTAGGAGCGGGGTACACACCTTCGTGGCCGGGCCGTGCAACATAATTGAAATACACATCGTCCAATCACGAAAGGAACCAACCCCAGAGTAACCGTGAAACATGCATTGTAGAGCGAATCAACAGGAGATGTGGACGAGCAGCCGCAAATTTCAGACCGAATTATTGCTTGTAAGCTAAAAAAGGCGTACATTTGCAGAAAAATAAAAGCATAGATGAAGATCCTGGCTTGGGTGGGACGAATTTTCAGTTGGGCTTTTTACCCCGTGCACATCAATGCGGCGTTCTTCGCATTTATGTACGCATTGGGGGTGATTTGTGCTTGGCTCACTGTCCCGAATACGCGAGGGGCGCACCTTTATGAGCATACTTACACCGAGCTTTTCGTCGATTTGTATGCCGTCTGTGTGTTGTTGGCACTCATTCCGCATCGAGTGCGATTGTGGATAAAGGCTTTGCTCTATCTGATTCTTTATTCGACAGCTATAATAGACGTTTATTGCTTCGTCAAATTCGACTCGACCATCACACCGACAATGCTTCTGCTCGTGGGAGAAACCGACGGTCGCGAGGCAAGTGAGTTCCTCCAAACTTATCTTTCACCTGATCTTCTCTTCTCTCCGGTAGGCTTTATCGTGCTGTTGATACTTTTGCACATAGCCAAAATATTTATACCACGACTGCAAAAATATCTTTCTTATCGCGCGAAAATCTTCCTGAAAGCCTACCGACAACGGTTGCACAACAGGCTTGGGAGGTATCAACCAGCAGTCGGTTTGCTTTGTATAGCACTGCTGATTTACGGCATTGCCGTAACGGCTCACAACAAGTCGGCCACTTGGAAACTGATGTCGGCCGGAACGATAGGCGCCGTCGAGCATACATTGACCGAGAAAGATCACGCTATTCTCTATACCCCCATCAGTAGATTGGTATTCAGTCTCTATGCCAACTCATTGGCTTCGCAGCAAATCAAGAAGTTGATTGCAGCCGCGAATAAGGCAAAAGTAGACAGCTGTAGCTATCGTTCACCGAATATCATATTGATTATCGGTGAGAGTTACGGCCGTCTTCACTCGCAGCAATACGGTTATTTTATGCCCACAACACCCCGACAAGTAAAGCGCGAAGTCTCAGGACGGCTCGTAAAATACACAGATGTGGTGTCTCCTTGGAACTTAACGAGCTTCGTATTTAAGAACGTTTTCTCGACGCACGTTATCGGACAAGCCCACGAATGGTGTGATTATCCCTTGTTCCCAGAGCTATTCCGCAAGGCGGGTTACCACGTAACATTCCTCACCAATCAGTTTCTACCCAAGGCAAAAGAGGCCGTTTACGATTTCAGCGGCGGCTTCTTCTTGAACAATCCTACATTGAGCAAGGCGCAATTCGACACGCGCAACGACTCGCTGCACGCTTATGACGACGGACTCTTGCGTGATTACGAACGCTTAAAAGTGCAAAACGGCGAGCATAATCTGATTATTTTTCATTTAATCGGACAACACGTAAACTATCGGACACGGTTCCCGAGCGACCGCCGACGCTTTCATACAGAGGATTATGATGCGAAACGGCCCGAATTGAACAATCGACAAAAACGCGTTTTGGCTGATTATGACAATGCTGTGTTATATAACGACTCAATTGTTGACCAAATCTGCCGTCGCTTCGAACATCAAGATGCCGTCGTAATCTATATGCCCGACCACGGCGAAGAGTGTTACGAGGGGATGCGCGGCTTCATTTGTCGCAATCATTCGGCACAGATCGATTACGATTTGGCACGCTATGAGTTTGAGATTCCGTTCTGGATCTGGTGTTCACACAAGTATGCCGTACACCATCCCGAAGTCTTTCGCAAAATTGTTATGGCCCGTCGGCGTCGCCTGATGACCGATGCCGTTCCCCATTTGTTGCTTTATCTCGCAGGCATTCACGCCCCGGCCTATCACGAACAATACAATATACTCTCGCCGAAGTATGACGAACGTCGCCCGAGACTGCTCAAAGGGCGCGTGGATTACGATAAACTCAGGTCTCAAACAGCGGCCTCTCTCACCCCCTCCAAAGGAGTGGAGAACGTGCATTAGTGGTAAATGGATATGCAAATACAAGCCCAACCGATTCTCTCCAAAAGAGAAGGGAACGCACATTAATGATAAACCTACATATAATAAAGTAAGTGGAAGACTATAAAAATAAGCAACCCGATAACGTGCAAGCCTGTCCCAACACTGCAAAAATCACTCCTCTTTCGGAGGGGAAAGGGGAAACCGGCATGCTTACTCGCCCTCAATGTGCAGCACTTCGCGGTTTGGCAATCCTCGGCATTGTATTACACAACTACTGTCATTGGCTCAGTCCCATCGTAAAAGAAAATGAATACACGTTTTCCCGATACAATGTAACACAACTGATACAGGTCGTTCAGCATCCCGATCTTTATTTCCCACTCCATCTCTTATCATTTTTCGGCCATTACGGAGTCCCTATCTTCCTCTTTCTCAGTGCTTACGGATTAGTGAGAAAGTATGAAATGATCTCCCTAATCTCTCCGAAGGAGGGGAAAAGAACCAAGAGACATCCTCTAAAAAACGTCTCCACTCCTTGGTAGAGTCTTGGGGAGACTCTTTCATCTATCCCCACTTCCTCAAGCTCTTCAAATTAATGATGGTAGGATTTGTGGCTTTTACGATTGTAGACAGCATTACCCCAGGCACATTCCACTATCAATTCGGGAACGTTTTGGCACAACTCGCGATGATAAGTAATCTCTTCCCCCATCCTGATAAAGTGATTTGGCCGGGACCCTATTGGTTTTTCGGACTAATGTTGCAACTCTATTGCGTGTACAGACTGCTGCTTTACCGTCGTCATTGGGGCTTTACAGTGGCTTTGATAGCCATTTGCTGGTTATTGCAAACAGGTTGTCAGCCCGACGGAGAGACGCTGAACCGCCTGCGATATAACTTCATCGGCGGCGTATTACCATTCGGTGCAGGCCTGCTTTATGCCCGATGGGAACGCCCTTGGCCGTCAGTGGCACTGTGGACAATTCTTATTCTGTCGTCGGTGGCGGTTGTCAGTTTCAGCATCAATTATCAATCGTGGTTTTGGGTGCCACTGTTCGTCTGTGCATTTGCTGTGAGCGGTATCCGATTTTTACCCCGATGGCTGACTGATCCGCTGTCGTGGATGGGCGGAATATCCGCAGCTCTCTTCGTATGCCACCCCATTACGCGCAAGATTTTCATACCGATGAGTCACCGAGGCGACGTTTATTCGGGACTGTTGCTCTATCTCATCGCCTCCGTTTCGATAGCGTGGCTATTCCGAGCATTGATAAAACGAATTTCCAATCCTAAACTGTGAGCATACGCAAAGAAATGAAATGGAAGATCGAAGACATCGAACTGCATAATATCAGCAGGTTTCGCGGCGAGTTGATGGGCATTGCGATGCTCTTCATTATCCTCTTTCACATATCCCTTCCACAGTCGGATGCATTCTTCGGACTACGTAGGATGGGCAACATAGGTGTCGATATATTTCTCTTTTTGAGCGGAGTGGGACTCTGGTTTGCGTGGACTCAGCATCCGTCTATCACGTATTTCTTTGCCCGTCGCTATCTCCGCATCTATCCCGCTTGGCTGATCGTGGCCTGTTTGTACTACATTCCCGATTTCATTCACGGCGAGGGACATAGCCAAAGCCTATCAGACACTGTCGGCGACATTACTATCAACTGGGATTTTTGGCTCAACGGCGAACTCACTTTTTGGTATATACCCGCCATAATGATGCTTTACACAGTCGCACCGGCCTATATGCAACTTATTATTAAGCATCCGATATATCGCTGGTTACCCGTAGTGATGATTATGTGGTGCATACTCGTGCAGTGGGTAACGCCCATTCACGATCTCGTGGGCCATTTGGAGATCTTCTGGAGCAGGCTGCCCATTTTCTTTATCGGCATCAACTGCGGTGAGATGGTGCGTCGACAAGCTACGATGGACGGTGCTTCCATCTGGCTGATAGTCCTTATATTCACGATGGCTCTATGTGCTTCTGTCTTCCTCGAACAGCAATTGCACGGCCAATTCCCACTTTATGTGGAGCGGATGTTGTATATTCCGCTCACCGTTACAGCCATTTTCATCCTCAATAGAGTGCTTTGTCACACCCCCGAATGGTTCAATCAGACGTGCCGTTTCATAGGAGCACTCAGCTTAGAAGCCTATCTTCTCCACCTCAACTTTGTTTTGGCATATATCGAGAAATGGCATTTGGGCTATTGGCCCACCTTCTTTGTCTGTGTGGGAATCACGTTGCCGGCAGCTTGGTTGCTGCATCAGACGGTACGTTTGATAGAAAGAAAACTCGCAAAATGAAACAAATCTTTCGCCTGATCAGGCCTCAACAATGGATTAAAAACGCTTTTGTGTTCATCCCGATGTTCTTTGGCGGCAGTCTGTTAAACGTGCATGACATCACGACTTGTGCCATTACGTTCTGTGCTTTCAGCCTGATTGCCTCGGCTATTTATTGCTTTAACGATGTCATCGACATAGAAGTCGACCGCAAACATCCCGTAAAATGCCACCGCCCGATTGCTTCCGGTGCTGTCAGTATACTCCAAGCATATGTGATGATGGCATTACTCACGGCCGGCTCAGTTGTTTTAGTGCTGAGTCTCGGTCCTAATCGTTGGCGTGTCGGCAGCGTTTTGCTGGGCTATTTGTTGCTGAATATCGCCTATTGTAAGGTTTTGAAACGTTACGCCATCATCGATGTGTGCATTGTTGCATTCGGTTTCGTCTTACGAATTCTGGCCGGTGGCGAGGCTACCGACATCGCTCTCAGCAACTGGTTGGTGCTGATGACCTTCCTATTAACGCTCTTTCTCTCTTTCGCTAAGCGTCGCGACGATGTGATTAGAATGAATCAGACAGGCGAACCACCGCGAATGAACACCAGTCGATATAATCTTACGTTCATTAATCAGGCTATCACCATTACGGCTTCGGTCACTTTGGTATGCTATGTGATGTATACGGTGTCACCGGAAGTGGTAAGCAGACTTCACACACGTTATCTTTACCTCACCAGTGTATTTGTGTTGGTGGGACTGTTAAGGTACATCCAGCTGGCCGTTGTCGATGGAAAGAGCGGCGATCCAACACAAGTCATCCTGCACGACCGCTTTACACAACTCATCGTTTTGGGTTGGAGCGTGAGTTTTTTTGTGTTGATTTATTTGTTGTGAAGTAGGTTTGGTAAGTGTAGTAGATACAGTAGTTTTTGTAAGTGATGAAAGAACAAATTTATATATACGATTTTGACGGCACGCTGACACGGCAAGACTCATTCTTAGATTTCATTCGCTACACGTGCGGAAGTCGCTCGTTATACTGTGGATTACTATTATTCAGCCCGTTATTAATACTGA
The DNA here is from genome assembly GCF_000613725.1 of Hoylesella pleuritidis JCM 14110. Classification (GTDB taxonomy): domain Bacteria; phylum Bacteroidota; class Bacteroidia; order Bacteroidales; family Bacteroidaceae; genus Prevotella; species Prevotella pleuritidis. The sequence goes on along the minus strand of NZ_BAJN01000009.1, from coordinate 100,505 downwards.
TGAAACTGCGATTATACGCTAATGGTCGGGCGAAAGAGCGTCTCTTTACACACTTCTTTCAAGGAATGAGCATCCGAGTGTTTGATGATCTCTGTGCGAAATACGGTCTTTCGCGTGCCGATTTGCTGTTAGATGCAGCGCGAAAAGCCGTTAATGAGGTTGCATCTAACGGTTACCGAATTTTCATTGTCAGTGCAAGCGTCGACCGCTGGGTACTTCCCTTCTTTCGAGACGTGCCTAATGTGACGGTCATCGGCACGCAAATTGAAGTCGAAAACGGGTTGGTTACGGGCCGATTCAGCACTCCCAACTGTTACGGAGCAGAGAAAGTGCGACGCATTCAGGCCCTCTTACCCTATCGAGAACAATACAAACTCATTGCCCATGGCGACAGTCGGGGCGACAAAGAGATGTTAAACTATGCAGATCAAGGATACTTTCGCCCGTTTAGATGAGACCAAACGACACCAGATGGGCGAGGTTTTACGCTTCGTTATCGTCGGAATTATAGCCACACTGTTGCAATATGGCATTTACAGTGCATTGATTTTATTCATCCCAAACAAAGCTTCGGCAGCGCAAATACAACTATATTCCACCGTAGCTATGAGCATCGGCTATGCCATTAGCTTTGTTTTCAACTTTCTGGCAAGCACCCATTACACATTCAGAGTGAAAGCAAACGCTCGCCGCGGGGCCGGTTTCGTCCTGTCGCACGTAATCAATTACCTGTTGCAAATAGGCACATTAAACCTCTTTCTATGGTTGGGCATAAGCCGACAATGGGCTCCTGTTCCGATGTTCTGCATCTGCGTACCGGTCAATTTCATCTTGGTGCGATTCTTTTTAAAACATTGAAACGATGCGAAAAATCCTCCGTCTTTTTCAAATTCACCGAGAAGAGCGATGGCCTGCACTGCTGCTCATCGTACTCTTCACCGTTTTAAACGCGCTTGTTATTCACAAGTACGCAACCCAATTCACCTTATTTCATAAGAATTATCGGGCTTTTTTTATTCAGACTTTCCACATTTCAGGTTACGATCCGTTGACTTATGAAGTCGTTTCACAGTGGACCACGGGCTATAACATATACCGACATCCGCTGTTGGCATTCTTGATGTACCCTGTTTACGGGCTCAATCAAGGTTTAATAACGCTTACCGGTCTTAACTGCGTACAATTCGTTGTGGCCGTTTTGCTGCTTTTCTGCACACTTTATACCTTTATTTTTCTGTTAAGAATCTTCAAAGAACTTATCGGTTTGCCGCAAGTCGATGCGCTATTGCTCGCTTTTCTCACCTTTTCTTTTGCTTATGTGTTGGTCGCTTCGATTGTTCCCGACCATTTCATCTTATCGATGTTCATACTGATCTTCACCCTTTACGTCAACGGAAGACGACAAATGGCAGGCCGACCGTTGACCCGATGGCAAACCGTTGGCCTCTTTCTGCTCACTGCGGGCATATCGCTCACCAACGGCATAAAGGTGTTTCTTGCCGCACTTTTCACCAATCGCCGCCGCTTTTTCAAGCCTTCGTTTCTGCTTCCGGCCGTCATTCTTCCCGTTATCGGACTCGGGGTGTTCGCTCAATGGGAGTTCGACACATTTGAAAAGCCTAAAAACGAACGACGTGAAGCATTCAAAGTACGAAGCGAAAAACGACAACGTGCGAAACTGTTTCAGGCCTATCAAACAGCGAATGAGCTGAAAGACTCAGTCCAAATCGCTGCAATCGTCGACTCGGTGATGCGACTTCGCGCCTTAGAAGCCTATCAAAAGCAGCAGCAAGAGCCCAATGTAGCACACAAAGGAACACCCATCGCACAAGTAGAGTTCCTAAATTGGAGCGACATCAGCACTTCGCGGGGCACCACTTGCATCGAAAATCTCTTCGGCGAGTCGTTTATCCTACACCGAGAACATCTCCTTGAAGACACACTTGCAGGCCGACCGGTCATCGTTCGTTATCGTTCGGCCCTGCCCTATATCGCCGAAGGCTGATTATCTGCCTCTTTCTGTGCGGTATTTGGTGCGGACGCAGAAGCCGATTGATGTGGATGAGCCTCTCGTTTTTCGGTTTCGACCTACTGCTTCATCTGTTGATCGGCTTCGGAATCAATGAAGTTTACATTATGACTCCGCATTGGGCGTTTGTCCCGACAATAACAACGGGTTTTCTGTTTAAAACTTTACAGGGACGAAAACGCATACTTTTACGTGGCATTATGGCGTGTCTTGCCGGTTCGCTTTTGGTTTATAACGTAACACTCATTGTGCAATACCTCCTCCGATGATACGCATTTTCAAGTTGAAAAACGAAGAGCGGTGGATCGCTCTCACAGCTTTTGTAGTCATCGCAACACTGCTCGGCCTGATGATTTACCAATATTCGCCCCTCTTTCTCAAAGGAGGCGCATTGGGATATTGGTCTATTTTCTCGCGCAATTTCCGTATGTCGGGTTACGATTGTTGGTCTTACATCACGCTGTCAAACCTTAGAATCCACTTTGAAACAATGCGTCACCCGCTCTTTCTGTCGCTTCTTCTACCCTTGTTTCAAATCAATCAATGGCTGATGGATGCCACAGGAGTTAACTTCGCGGTGTTCTTAATGGGTGCACTGACCACCTTTTGTGCCGTCTACGCACTCATATTCCTTTACCGAACGATGAAAGACGTCATCGGACTCGGCATTATCGACGCCCTACTTCTCACACTTTTATTTTTCAGTTTGGCACACGTGATGGTCGCAATGATCGTTCCCGACCATTTCGTCCTGTCCCTTTTCCTACTCACTTTAACACTATATGTGGCGGGAATGAAATGTAAACGCGGCGAAACATTCACGCTTTGGCAGTCAGCTTTGTTGTTATTCCTTACCGCAGGAGTCACCGTTACCAACGGGGCTAAAACCCTTTTGGCCGCCCTCTTTATAAATGGCCGCCGTGTGCCGACAATAAAATTCATCTTCATCGGCGCCCTGTTACCCCTCGCTTTACTGTTCGCCATCCAGCGTTTCCAGTACAAAGTCTATGAGATTCCACAACAAACGACTGTCCGACAGATTACGGAAGCGAAGCAAAAGAAAGATAGTGTGGGCGTGGCTCTCCATCAATCACAACGCAAGCAGTGGGAAACCGAACACACAGGAAGACCTATCAGCAACCTGCCTTTGCTCAAAATGACTGACGTAACAACGCCGCGCGTACCCTCAATTATCGAAAATCTCTTCGGCGAATCCATTCAGTTACATTGTGATCACCCGTTAGAAGATATGGCCTTTACGCGACCCGTCTTCGTTACTTATCGTTCGATACACAATTATATCATCGAATTTACTTTGCTGGCATTGCTTTTCATAGGGCTGCTGTGTGGCCGTCGGTCTTCTCTTTTACAGATGTGTGCATCGTGGTTTGCCATCGATTTCACCCTCCATATCATCTTGGGGTTTGGCATTAACGAGGTTTACATAATGTCGGCAGATTGGATTTTCATCTTTCCTGTCGGTATGGCGTATCTCATTCGGATACTGAATCCAGGGCCGCGACTTATTTTCCGTTTTATCACGGCAAGTCTCACGCTCTATCTTCTGGCGTGGAACGGCAGCCTGCTCATTACCCATCTGCTCACGCCTTACCGCCTGTTGGTACGGTAAAAACAACAAACAGTTATCGTTTTCGATGCAAGAGATACTGCAAACTCTCGTCTAATATCTTCGCATGAGCCAGCTTCATCACGGCAAAATAAGCCAAAGCAGCCACCAATATCTTAACGATCATTCGCAAGAACATAGGCTCGATGAACGCCGCTCCATAAAAAACGGCCAGCATAACGATACCCGATGTGAGAAAAAAAGGCATTACATCGCGGGCCATATCACGGTATCTGACCGAAATCAAACGATGGACGAGAACCTGCCAGACACTCACCCACACGATGTTCAACGCCGAATAAGCTGCCACCATAACCTCAATACCCTGCGAATGGAATGCAAGGATAGTGCCGATAGATGTCAGTATCAGTCCGATATTGCCCCACATATACGCATCCGACCGCCCTTTGCTGACCAAAAGATTCTGAAATGCAGTGTGAAGAGGTAGAAACGCGCCGCTGACACACAGTATCTGCAACAGCGGGACACTGGGAATCCACTTCTCTCCAATAGTCAACACGATAAACTCTCGTGCTATAATGGCCAGTCCGAACATAACGGGAAAAGACAGAAAAGCCGTGAATCGCACCATTTTTCGGAACACTTGAGCCAGCCGACTGTCGTCATCCGTCACCCGGGCAAACACCGGTTGGGCCACTTGCGCCACCGTTCCGGCCACCAACGAATAGGCCATCGTATTCCATTTATAAGCCTGCGTGAAGCAGCCTACAATGCTTGAAGAGAACAACCGACCGAAAATGACAGTCAGAATGTTGTTACTCACGGTGTTGATAATCGTCGTCAGCATCATCTTTGAGCTGAACCCGAACATCGCCCGAACCGGAGTGAAGTCTATTTTGCGTGTAGGGCGCCACCGAATGCAGGAAAATTTACCGAAACTCGTAATCGAAACATACAGCAGCAGCTGCTGCCAAACCAAACTCCAATAAGCCTTTCCCAATAGCGCCATCGTAATGCCGACAAGGCTGAAATGAGCAGAGCCGAGATACGAATAACCGTTGTTTCTTTCACCATCAAGTGCTTGAACATATACGCCTGAGGCACAATGCCGATTGCCGAGAGCGGAATCGCAAGGAAAGCAACCTTCGACAACACAATGATATCGGGCTGGTGGAAATACGAAGCAATGAGAGGTGCACAAAGAAAGAGAACAAAATACAGCCCCGTTCCCATCAACAGAGAGAACCAAAACACTGCATTGAAATCGCGGTCGTCTGCATCTTGCTTGTTAACGAGCGCCGATGTAAAGCCGCTTTCTTGTAAAGCACTCGCCACAGCAGTAAAGATCGCAAGCATTCCGACCAATCCGTAGTCGCTCAAAGATAATAAACGCCCCAACACAATGCCGAAAACAGCATTGAGAATCTGCATTGCTCCGTTGTTCATTGCCCCCCAAAGGAGTCCCTTGGCGGTCTTATCTTTCAGCTCGCTCATTGTCGGTCGCAAGGCGGAAAGCGCCCATTTACCTGTTTAAGAATTGCAAAAATAGCACTAAATAACGGATAAATCAAGTATTTTTAGCTATTTTTGCAGACACGAGAACAATGAAAGTATATTATTATCACACGATAGACACAAAGCGAGTCTATGCCGATTGGCAGGAAGGAAGATTCCCCGGACACTTCCTTTACGGTGCAACGCACTTGCCGAAGTACGGCATTGACGTCGTGTTTCATCGTCCTATCCGTCCTCGTAGGCGGTGGATGCTCACGCTGCATACGGCTTGGTGCATCCTCACTTGTCGCGAACGATTCGACACGATCTATGCAACGACTTTCCGAGGAATAGAAATTCTTATCTTTCTCCGCGCCTTGGGACTTTACAGAAAACCCATTTTTGTGTGGCACCACCAGCCCATTCGTCAGGCAAAGAACCCGTTGCGCGAATGCATCGCACGGCTTTTCTACCGAGGAATGGACCATCTTTTCTTCTTCTCCGATAAACTTTTGAACGACTCTCTGCGCTCACCCAAAGCACGAAAAGACCGTATGAGCGTGGCGAGATGGGGCGCCGACCTCGACTATTACGACCGACTGGCAACGCAATTCGACATCACCAATCGCCACGGTTTCATCTCTACGGGTCGAGAGTTGCGTGATATTCCGACGTTGGTAACGGCTTTCAACAACGCGGGGCAAGCATTAGACATCTATATTTGTAAGCGTTATCTCGGTGACGATTACGAACAGCAGCTCCGTGAATTGCAGCTTATGCCAAACGTGAAAGTACACTTTGTCGAGGGAATGGTGCATCAGGAAATGAGTCATTTGGTCAATCGCGCACAGTGCGTTGTGGTCTGTTGTCACTCATCCGACTATACCGTGGGGCTCACTACGATTGTAGAAGCCTTAGCCTTAGGCCTTCCGCTCGTTTACACATACAATCCGCAGATGCCCGTAAACATTGAAAAGACCGGCTGCGGAATCGCTGTCAACGTAGCCGATGCACGCGGATGGGAGCATGCCATAAATTATTTAGCTACTCATCCGGCAGTTGCCCACGAAATGGGCAAGCGTGGTCGGCAGATAGCCGAGCGGCAATTGAATCTCGAAAACTGCGCCAATGATGTAGCAAATGTACTTCTCAGACACTCCTAAGCTCCTAACTTAGGGGCTTGGAAAAGAGCGAATTTCAACCTCTAATGTATGCTCGATGATTCTCACTAACTTGTCTAAACGCTCCGTTTGGAAGTCGGCAGTGAGGCGTTTTTGCGACTGATCTGTCGTGAGTGATACGCCATAATAGGCTGAAAGCGTACGGAGTACCTCGCTGAGCGGGGTGTTACGGAAATGAAATTGATGCGTAGCCCACGCCGTTCGATTGATATCGGGACGACGATTGAGCTCGGGGCGACGGGCACCCCGATACAAAGTTCCACTCATCCCACGTGTCAGAAAGAGGCCGTCAGTTGTCGAACGAGCAGTAAAAAGTACTTTCCCCTCGTTGACAAGCACACTCGTAGCCTGTGCTTTTTCGTCTACTTCAAACTTGGTTCCAAGCACCCGAACGCACCCGATACGGTCGTTCACACTGAAAGGACGGGCTATATCGCGCCGCACTTCAAAATAAACGCGGCCCGACATCTGCACATTGCGACAGTCTGTTGTCGCATACGACAGCGTGGAATGTGGTGCAAGCGTAACCCGCGAACTGTCGGGCAGGAGATAGACAACTGTCGTCTCACCTGATTTGAGCACCGTTTGTTTATCACGCAAAAGGTATGTCACACCGCCAATCACTAAAATCAGTAGGGCGGCTGCCATCGAAACGTATCGCCACAAACGACGTTCAACGGCCCGATGATTGCGTTTTTTGATTTCACAGAGGGCTTTCTGTGTATCAAGTTTACCCGATTGATAATATCGGAGCACGAAATCCAACTTCTTTTTTTCGTCTTTTTCCATTGTTGTCAGAGATTGATTTTTAAATACTTGCTATTTTACACTCTTACCACTTACTTCTTTTCTCATTGTAGTCAGGAATTAAAATCCCTGTTAGGAGCAGCAGATGACAGAGGCAGTCAGCGTTTATCGGGCTCCTTTCGGTTTACGGTGTAAGCACCCAAAAGGCCTATTCCGCCGACGATATTTGAATAAATCGGACTGATTTGAGCCAGACCTACTCGTGCAAGACCATTGTTTGCAGCATCGTTCAACGACTTAATGAACAGGTAATAGTCGCGAGTGATGCAATAAAGTTCTGTAAAATACTTTATATTTTTCAGTTGATAATCGTTAAACCAATCACTGACATTGAGATGCATTGTATAGGTTTGCCCATTGATCTGTTTATCATCGAAAATGTAAAAACGGTTATACGACCCGCTCTCAAAGCCGAAATTGCTGTCAAGATCAGACAAAGGCTTGAGCAAAGGTTCGTCTTTCGAGTTGATTTCCATACGAAACCACGCTGAATCAAGGGCAATTTCAATCGGCAGATAGCCTGATAAAGCCCTCCGTTTTTTCTGAAATAACCCTTCGCCGACACGCTCACAGCATAATAGTCATCGCTCGCTGCATCGTCGGTGAAAGTGGGTTGCATCTGTATATACTTCTGAGCTCTCCCACTTTCATAATCATACCGCCGGACTTCCTGCATTTTCAGCTGTGCAATCGGCACCTCTTTGGGAATCGTTGTAGATGCATAAACAGAGCCGATACCGTCTGCGAGATAGCCAAGTCAATCTGATCGCCCGGTCGTTGCAGGCTTGTCACGTAGTATTGACCGCTACGCTTCTGCCGAACGACCTGCTCTTGCCTATTGATTCGATAAGAGATGCGTGCATTATTGATAGCTTTCACCTCGTCGGCGATCTTTTTCTGCTGTACGGGAATGCTTCTACTGACATTAATAAACGTGGTATCAGCTGTCGACGGGAAACAATAGACCACCATCTTAGGGCTCTCTCGCAGCACGTTTATATCGAATTGATCCCTGCAGGAGCTGAAAGTGAAGGCCAGCACAACAACTACCGCCACGACATATACAATATAATTGGATGTAGATTTCATTGTTTTTCAGAATTTAATTGTATAACTTACCGATGGAATCAATGGTATAAAACCTTTCGTCCGCACGTTGAATGTCTTGTTTTCACGCAACTTCACATCTACGAATAACGGATTCAGATGCCAGTAAACATTATAAATGCTGACGTTCCAAATGCGTTCGTGCCCTTTCTTTGTCGTGTGATGGAAATCGAATCCGAGGTCTAACCGATGATAAGCAGGCATAGAAACATTGTTAGGATGCGAATAAACGAAGCCGCCCTCGCGCGCTCTTCCAAGCCCGTCGGTACATCCGGCATAGCGGCATACTGTGTAGGGAGGGTTATTCGATTGCCGGAATGATAGGTCCAAGCGGCATAAGCGAGATCTTCGGCGTAAACTTGTAACGCACGACGATATCAAATTTATGACGATTATCAAACTTATCGAAGTACCAAGATGGATAGAAGTCATTGAATCTGCGCTTATTCCACGAGAGCGTATAGCTTGCATTGATGTCCAAACACGGTGAACGGTATTGCAGATCAGCCTCAACGCCGTACCCGACACCCTTTCCTTCCATCACATTTCGGTCCCATTTGTCGGCCGAAGGCTCCAAACCCATCCAGCTACTGTATTGTAACAAATGTGCAGAACGTTTGTAATAGCCTTCCAATGACACGAAAAGGCGGGGCGAAAGCTGGGCATACGCACCCGCAGCAACCTGCAACGAGCGCATCGGTTGCAGTCGGCGAGTGGTGGGAACCCAGTAATCGGTAGGCAAGTTGAGGTAAGAGTTGGAAATTCTGTGCACGAATTGCGTCATCATCGTATACGAAGCTTTCAGCGAAAGACGCGGATTCACTTGATATTTCACGGCCAGTCGCGGGTCAACACAAGTAAAACTCTTGCCATTTATATGAAAGAGAGCCGCATTGAGACCTGCTTCCGCACTCCAATGATCAGTGAGTGTCACTTCGTCTTCTGCATAAACGCTCAGCTCGTGAGCCGTATGTCGGTTGCTTCCGGCACTTGATAGAGTGTCGACAGACCCAACTTGGCCATAGAAATTAAGCTGACTTCGGGTCTGAGGACGGAACAAATGGACAATATAATCGTGCCCGAAGCGGATGTGATGACGCGGAACGGGACGATAATCAAAAGCTGAACGATAGCCGAAATCATAGATTGTAGAGCGATAGGTATGCTCCGTGTGACTGAGATACCCTACAAATTGCCCGTCCTTTTCAGTCCGCGAGTCTTCCAAATTACTGAACTTGGCGTGGTTGTGCGAGTAAATGGCGCTGAAATTAGCAAAGAGTCGGGGTGTGAAAATATAGTTCCAGTTGAGCGCTACATTGAAGTTTCCCCAACTGAATACATTCTCCGTGTCGTCCCTATACGTCATTTGCCGTGTCGTTTCTTCTCTATCTTTATCCTTAACAGTCAACGCGTCGTTGCCCGAATACAAACTAAGATAAATCTTTGAACGGTCATTGAAGACGTGGGTCACCTTTCCGTTGATGTCGTGAAAGGCGTAACCAAGATTCACTTTCTCCTCTTTGTTGTAATGGTTGGCTATTGCCAAGGCCGGCTTTAACAGGAAATCGAGCCACGTACGACGTATACCGAAATTGAACGAAGTACGACCCTTCTTGATAGGACCCTCTATTTGAAAGCTTCCGTCAATCAAACCGATACGGTAAGTGCCGTGAACTTTGTGCATATCTCCGTCATTCGTGCGCGCATCTACTACCGAAGAAAGACGCCCTCCGTATCGAGCGGGAAAGCCACTCTTATAAAAATCCACATTCTTCATCACGTCAACATTGAACGAAGAGAACAGACCCAGCAGGTGATTGGTTTGATAAAGCGGCGTACCATCAATCATATAAAGGTTCTCATCATGCTTCCGCCATGCACGTAAAGTCCTGACATCAATTCGACTCCTGCCGAAACGCCCGACACTTTTTGCAAAGTCTTCACCACATCGGGCGAACTTAGCAACGAAAATTCGGTCTTAATGTCGTGCGTTGAGAACGAACGCTTGCCTGTTTGCGTGTTAAGCAGCGGCGAATTCATATCGCCCGTCACCACCACTTCGGTCAGACGAGCATTCTCTTTCAGCTGAACGGTGATCCATTTATCGGCCGTAAGCAAAACGTTTTCTATCCGATCGTCGAATCCGATGTAAGAGATGCGGATGTGATGCGATCCTTCGGGCAACGTGAGCGAGAAGAAACCATACTCATTGGAAGTTGTTCCCTGCCGCGTGGTGAGGTCGAACACCGTGGCATTGATCAGTGATTCGCCGTTGCCATCACGCACGAATCCGCTCAAAGTATGCCGTTGTTGTACTCTCTTCTGCTGCACCTTGATCTCCCGTTTATGTAATAAGACATATCGCCCCTGCACTTCCCAGTCAATATCCGTTCCCTGAAAGACATTCCGCAAAGCATCAGTGAGTTTCATACCGCTGATATTCGGACCGTAGTAAGGGCGTTCCACGTCGATGTCTGCATCATAAACAAAGTTCATGTGATGCGTTTTGTGCAGATAATCCATCTGTTGTTTGACAGTCGTTGGCGGCTTAGCTTCCGCCACAAGTGATGTAAGCAGCAAGAGAATCAGCAGAAGTGGCCGTTTGATGAATCGTTTCAATTTCTTCATTTACATTCTACTTTTTACTTCAAAGACGGCAAATCAGGAAAAATCCCCACACGATATCCCTTCCTTTTTATTTATTAACATTTGATGAACAAGCTTCGGATAATAGCCTTATCCCCCGAGGTTAGAGGTTGGGAGACTGTAAACGGAGACTCATTTCAACTCAGACATAAGACCAAAAGAATCTAAATAAATTTAGTTTTGTATATAGTTGATTCTCAGCTGGATACAAATTCCTTTCCAATTAACGGTTAATCATCGCACAACTAACGGTTAAACGCAATGCATTTAACCGTCTTTCACCTTGCGATTAACGACTAAACGCGTGATGATTAACCGTTAATTGGGATCTAAGCTATATCTATTTGATTCTCAACAAGATACAGATACTATTAAGTTCTTGTTCTATTATTCTCCCGTTTAGGCATCAATCAAAGAAAGAGCAATTGTCAATGAGCAATTAGATACAGGTCCTCCATCCCGCTAACTTTGGGAAGTTGGCCCTCTATTTATCCCCTCTTACTTTCCCATTCCTGCTTTCAGATTGTAAAAATAGGAATAAAAAACGGGGCAAAATGTTGTCTATATCAATTAAAATACCTATTTTTGCTACCACATTGTATAACTTCAATCTAAACAAAACGGATGTAAAGATGGAGAAAATAGATAATCTTGACAGAAAGATTTTGGGCATTCTTTCACACAACGCACGTATTCCGTTCAAGGATGTAGCAGCAGAATGCAAGGTGTCGAGGGCCGCAATACACCAGCGAGTGCAGCATTTGGTGGAGAATAGAGTCATCACCGGCAGCGGATTCGAGGTAGATCCGAAGTTGCTCGGATATGCAACTTGCACGTATGTGGGGATGAATCTCGAAAGAGGCAGTATGTATAAGAATGTCGTCAGCAGGTTAGTGGAGATTCCGGAAATCGTGGAATGCCACTTCACCACAGGCTCTTACACAATGCTTCTCAAACTCTATGCACGCGATAACGAGCAATTGATGGATCTACTCAACAATAAATTGCAAACCATTCCGGGTGTAGTGTCGACCGAAACGCTGATTTCGCTCGAACAAAGTATCAAACGCGAGATTCCGATCGACATCGACGAGGACAGAAAGTAAGCTGCAATGACAAAGAATTTTGACTTAGATGCCAGGCTTGCTCCTGTCTATTCGACTTATCCCGAGGCATCGCATCGTCCGCTGATCGGCCTTACTGCCAATTTCGCCGACGGCAATGCGATGCTTCGCAATCATTATTACGAGCAGGTTGTTGCGGCCGGAGGCGTACCCGTTATTATCCCGCCGGTGACCGACAAAGATGTAATCATCAATACACTCGACCAAATCGACGGCTTACTTCTTACCGGTGGTGGCGACTATAACCCGCTTTGGGCCGGCGAACAACCGTCACCTCATCTACACGGAATCAATGCCAAGCGCGACTTAGCAGAACTCTTACTCACTCGTCTGGCTTATAACCGACAGATTCCGATGCTCGGAATCTGTCGCGGAATACAGACTTTGGCCCTCGCTTTGGGCGGAAAGGTGATGCAAGATATTGCCGAAAATCGTGCTGATGAGCTTAAAAAAGACTCAGAAACTCATCCACTTACAAACTCAAAAACTCAAAAACTCATTAAGCATTCGCAAGAAGCAGACAACAGCGAGCCTACTCACACGGTGAAGATTGAAGTAGATTCTACCTTATATAATATATACCAGCGCCACGAAATCTATGTCAACTCGCTGCATCATCAAGCTGTAAGCGATGCGGGCAAGCGTTTCCGAGTTACCGCGACGGCACCCGACGGCACCATTGAAGCCATCGAAAGTAGCGAGTTTAAGTCTGTTTTGGGTGTGCAATGGCATCCCGAATGGTTGGAAGAAGACGGTATGCGCGTGTTCAAATGGCTCGTCGACGAGGCGAATGACTTCCGTTCGGCCAAGCATTTGCACGCAAAGATACTCACACTCGATACTCATTGCGACACACCGATGTTCTTTCCGCAGGGCATTCACTTCGATCAACGCGATAAACGGATATTAGTCGACCTGCATAAAATGACCGACGGGCGGCAAGATGCAGTAACAATGGTGGCTTATTTACCACAACCGAAGGCGGGAGAGAGCTTCTCTTCAAAGGTAGATTTTGATGTTTCGGGACCCACCGAGTATGCAAATCTCATCTTCGATAGGATTGAAGAGATCGTGCGTAACAACAACCGATATCTGAGTTTGGCCCGAACGCCGGCCGATCTGTATGAAAACAAACGTCAAGAACGAAAATCTATCGTTCTGGGAATCGAGAACGGACTGGCAATCGGGTGTGATTTGGCCAATGTCAAACACTTTGCGCAACGCGGAGTAACCTATATCACGCTTTGTCATAACGGTGACAACGACATTTGCGACAGTGCTCGTGGCAGTCAAACGCATAATGGTGTGAGTGCATTCGGCGAACAGGTGATCCGCGAAATGAACCGATACGGCATCTTGGTAGATCTGAGTCACGGCGCAGAAAAAAGCTTTTACGATGCGCTCGACATCAGTTTGACGCCCATTGTGTGCAGTCATAGTAACTGTAAAGCGCTCTGCGACGTACCGCGTAACCTCACCGATGACCAGCTTCGGGCGCTCGCGGCCAAAGGAGGAGTGGCACATACCACGCTTTACGGCGGCTTCTTGCGCAAAGACGGAGCTGCAAATATCACCGATGCCATTACTCATCTCGAGCACGCTATCCGTATAATGGGCATCGATCACGTAGGTCTGGGAACCGATTTTGATGGAGATGGCGGCATCATCGGGCTTGCAGACTCGTCCGAACTCATTCAATTCACCCTCCAACTACTGCGACGCAGGTACAGCGAACGTGATATTGCTAAGATATGGGGCGGCAATTGGCTGCGCGTGATGACGCAAGCGCAGCAGCAAAAAGACTGAAATCCGTATGAAAAAGAGAACAATCATAATGTCATCTATCATCGCATTGCTTGTCGTTGTGGCCTTGAGCTACAAGCCATTGATGGCTCATCTCGACGACAGAAACAAGTCGGCAACTGTCGAAGAGGCTGAGAAACCGAATCCGTTGGGGCCTGCTTTCAATGCCGACAGTGCCTATACATTTGTTAAAATGCAGTGCGATTTCGGTCCGCGAACGATGAACAGCACAGCGCATGACCGTTGTGCAGCGTGGATTATCAGCCAATTCAAACAGTACGGATGTAAAACCGAGGTACAGAAAGCCACATTGAAAGGTTACGACGGTACTGCGTTGCAAAGCCAAAATATCATTGCACGCTTCAACCCGACGGCTCCTGTGCGTGTACTTTTATGTGCCCATTGGGACGCCAGACCGTGGGCCGACAACGATCCGGACTCTACCAACTGGCGCAAACCTATCCTTGCGGCCAACGACGGAGCCAGTGGCGTAGCCGTGATGATGGAGATTGCGCGTCTGATCAGTACCGACAAGCAATTGAAAATCGGTGTAGACTTCATTTGTTTCGATGCCGAAGACTGGGGTACACCACGTTGGGCAAACGTTGAAGACAATGAAGATAGCTGGGCGTTGGGTGCCCAATACTTTGCACGCAACTTCCGTTTGAATCCTCGTCCACGTTTCGGCATTCTGTTGGATATGGTCGGCGGTCAAGGCGCTAAGTTCTATCAAGAAGCTATGTCGGCTCAATACGCGCCCGAAGTGCTGCAAAAAGTATGGCAAGCAGCCCGCCAAGCGGGGTTTGGTAGCTATTTTCCGATGAGCAAAGGAGGGATGATCACCGACGACCACGTCCCTCTCAACAAGATTGCCAACATCCCGACGATAGATATTATACCCTATTATCCCGACTGTGTACAAAGCAGTTTCGGCCCCACTTGGCACACCGTGTCTGATGATTTGGCGCACATCGACCCGCAAACACTGAAAGCTGTGGGGCAAACTGTCATTCAAGTGCTCTATCAATTACCAATTGAGAATTAGTTATCAACAATCAATAATCTTTCCAAGAACCCTAAGTCAGGAGACGAGAGGATGTGAACAGAGATTAGTTTTATCCCAGACATACCTCCCAAAGAACACAATTGAAAATGGATTTGTATATCATTGGATTTCAATAACATACAAATCCTTTTTCAATTAACGGTTAATCACCGTGCAACTAACAGCTAAACGCAGTGCATTTAACCGTTAGTTGGCGTGCGTTTAATGGCTTTTTGCAGAGCAAGTAACCGTCAATCGCAATCGAGTTTATATCTATTTGATTATCAATAAGATATAACTCTCATTAAATTCTTGTTTCTTTATTTTTCCGTTTGAGATACAACTGGTTTGCATTCCATTGCAAATTGATACGCCGATCAATTCCTACAAGAATATGAAAAAAATCTTTTTGTTCTTGAATGGTATTCTTTTGTCCATCCATTTGAAATATTCCAATAAAAAGAACTATATTTGCAGGGACAATCGGTCATCATCAAAAACAAGAGAAATGGCACTCATTAAAACTGTAAAAAACAAGAAACCGACGTGGGGTAAGCGCTGTTATTTTGCCGAAAATGCTACAATCGCGGGTGATATTCGTATGGGAGACGACTGCTCTGTGTGGTTCGGCGCCGTGTTGCGAGCCGATGTCGATGGCATTACGATGGGTTCACGGGTGAACGTTCAAGACGGAGCGTGTGTGCATCAGACGCACAACTATCCCGTAACGATTGAAGATGACGTTTCGATTGGACATAACGCGACAGTTCACGGATGTACGTTGAGACGCGGATCATTAGTGGGTATGGGGGCCGTTGTGCTCGATCGGGCCGACGTCGGAGCAGGTTCTATCGTGGCGGCAGGTGCTGTCGTGGCTCAGGGAACACACATCGGACCCGGCGAAATATGGGGAGGCATTCCCGCAAAACTGATTAAACGCGTGGCAGAAGGGCAAGCCGAGACGTTCGCCCGGCATTATATGGATATCAAAAAAGATTATGAGGAGAACGCAAGATGATAAGAAACGAATTTAAAATAGAGGTATGCGCCAATGGTGTTGAGAGCTGTTTGGCAGCTCAAGAGGGCGAAGCCGACCGCGTGGAACTATGTGCCGGTATTCCCGAAGGCGGTACAACGCCGTCGTACGGAGAGATAAAAGTGGCGCGACGCGTGCTCACTCGTACCCGTCTTCACGTGATTATCCGGCCTCGCGGAGGCGATTTCGTCTACTCGCCATTAGAAATCGAGCGGATGGAAGAAGACATCGACATAGCTCGCGAACTTGGAGTTGACGGCATAGTATTGGGTTGTCTCACCCCCGAAGGCGGTATCGACCTCGACGTCAACGCACGACTGATGGAGCATACACACGGTATGTCAACCACGTTTCACCGTGCTTTCGACTGTTGTAAAGACCCTTCGGCAGCCTTGGAGCAACTCATTGAGTTGGGCTTCGACCGTGTTCTCACTTCCGGTCAGCAGCCCACGGCCGAGCAAGGCGTACCTTTGCTCACGGCACTTCATATTCAGTCGCCGGCCGTATCACGCTGCTCGCAGGCTGTGGTGTAAACGAAGGCAATATCCGGAGCATCTCAGAAGCCACCGATATACGAGAATTTCATTTCTCGGCACGCGTTAAAGTGCCCGGCGCAATGCTCTTTTCCAATCCCAAAGTGTATATGGGCGCACCGGGAGTAGATGAGAATGTACGTGAGATAACATCTTCTGAACGCGTTAAAAACACAATTGCACAATTGCTATAAGCTGCAATTTACAACCTCGTTTCATTGCTCCTTTTTACTCACTCTTCATTATTTTCTCCTTATTATACCAATAATGAAAAGATATCTCACCCTTATCACGCTGTTTCTTACTACTTTATCGCTCCTTGCACAAACACGAAACCCGTTACAAGTAACTGAAAAACGACTGAGCAACGGGATGCAAGTGTGGCTCAACAAAAACCATACCCGACCGCAAGTATTCGGTGCCGTGGTGGTAAAAGCAGGTTCCAAAGACTGTCCGAACACAGGAATCGCCCACTATTTCGAGCATATTTTATTCAAGGGAACAGACAAAATAGGCACTGCTGACTATCAATCTGAGAACCTTGGCTTGACTCCATCACAGCAAAATACGATGAATTGGGCCGCACGAAAGATGTTGTGCGCCGCTCGTTGATATAGAAAGATATCAACAGATTGAGTCTTCAAGCCGGCGAATACGCCATACCTAATGAGTTTCAGACACTGATTCAGCGCTTCGGAGGTACCCAACTCAATGCTTATACGTCAACGGACGAGCCGGTTTATCATAACTTTTTCGTGCCGCAATACATCAATCAATGGTGCGAACTCAACAGCGAACGATTCCTTTCACCCGTCTTTCGTCTCTTCCAAAACGAACTCGAAGCCGTCTACGAAGAGAAAAACCGGTCGTCGGACGATGTCTTTCACAGTGCGATAGACGATATTCAGCATCGCGTTTTCGCCGGAACACCTTACGCTTATCCTATTCTTGGCAGCACGGAAAGCATCAAGAATCCGCAGATTAGCGAAATGTCAGCCTTCTATCAGCGGCATTACGTGGCTGGGAATATGGAACTTGTGCTCTACGGAGATATCGATGCCGACACGATAATGCCGTTGTTGGAGCGCACTTTCGGCCCCATCACAGAGCTGAAAAAAGCGTCGATAACTGTTCATTGACAATTACCTGCCCATTCAAGCCTCCTAAGTTAGGGAGTTAGGAGACTGTATCCAATAGATAATTGACAATTGTTCATTCTTTGATTGATATTCGAATGAGAAGAGAATCCATTCTTTTATAGAGGCGGATCAGCATATCCGACTTCACAATAACACACCAATGCCCATCCATTATCTATCATCGTTCATCTATTAAGAATATAAATAAAAAGAGATTTGTATACCATTGATCCTCAACTACATATAAGACTCTTTCCAATTAACGGTTAATCACCGTGCAACTAATGGTTAAACGTCGTGCATTTAACGGTTAAATGCACGACGTTTAACGGCAAATTGAAAAGCCATTCATTTATGATTGCAATAAGGCGATAATTGAAGTGCCCTATAAGGGACAATCAACTGCTTTTCGGGGTATTATAAACGAGGTACCGGTTGCATTTCTACCCTCTCCTTTTCACAATCTTTGGAAAGAAAGCGAAGGTGCAACCGAGACTTCGTTCATTGACTTTTACGATGCAAGAAGGCGTTTGATATCCTCCACAATCTGCTCATTCGTAAGGTGGTTCTCACGTAACAACTCATCGACATCATATCGATCATAAAGCTGTTTCTTCACTCCGAAATTGAGAACACGCATCGATGACGGACCGTAAAAACGCGTGATGCGTTCGCCGAAACCGCCGTCGAGGGTGCCGTCTTCAAGCGTTGCCACGACAGTATGGTCTTGTTTGAGTTTCTCGAGCAATACTTCGTCGATGCCGGTAAGGTAACGCGGATTGATAAGTGTTGCCTTGATGCCGTCTTTCCGCAATGCTTCTACTACGCATTCACCCTTTTGATAGAAGTTGCCCGCAGCGATAACAGCCACTTGCTCGCCTCGTTTCGTTACCTTGAAACGATTCAACGACGAATAATCCGCATCATATTTCTTGCTGCTGTGATAAACTTTGCCCACGGGAACACGTATTGCCACCGAGTATTTATCCTGTTTGATGGCCCACGATTCCATTGCAATCAACTCCTCATATGTGGTCGGAGCCAGATAGACGAGATTGGGAATGTGACTCAACATCGCAATATCGAAGAAGCAAATATGTGTGAAATCGTTCATTCCGAAAATCGAACAGCCCATCACGTTGATAACAGCAGGATTACCGTTGACACAAAGATCTTGTGCAATTTGGTCGTAAGTGCGTTGCAGAAACGTCGCATACGTGAAATAAACCGGATGCACTCCGCGTTTGGCCATACCCGAGACAATGGCCACTCCTTCCTCTTCGGCAATGCCCACATCGACGAATTGCGGGCCCGCTTGCCTGCGCTGCTCCGGTCCGAAACCCAAAGCCATCGGCACGGCAGATGTAACGGCCACAAGTTTCGGGTCTCGTTTCATCTCATCCAACAGGTATTGCCCCAACATTTGAGACATTGATTCACCGCCATCATCCTTATATGTCAAATCGCCTGTCGTCAAATCGAAAGGCATCCGATAATGCCACAGCTCCTTATTAGCCTTTGCCGGCGCATAACCGTAACCTTTTTCAGTATGAATATGTACCACAGTGGGGCACGTCGTGTCCTTAACAATACGAAATATAGCCACCAATGCCTCTACATTGTTACCCTCTTCAAGATAATGATAACGGAAACCGAAAGCCTTAAAGAAGTTCAATTCGGCCGCACCTTGCGTCTCACGGAGTAATCGTAGATTGCGATAGAGACCTCCGTGAGGCTCTGCAATGCTCATTTCATTATCATTTACGACAATGATAATATTAGAATTGAGTTCCGAAGCGGTATTAAGTCCTTCGAAAGCTTCGCCTCCGCTCAAGCTGCCATCACCTATAACGGCAATCACATTCTCCTTACCACCGAGCAAATCGCGGGCTTTTTGCAATCCCGTTGCCAATGAAATAGACGTAGAGGTGTGTCCGATCTCGAAATGATCGTAGTCCGGAGCTTCTCGCGGTGAGCTGTAACCGGAAATCGAATCCATACAGTTCACATCTAAAAAGCCATTGACACGATCCGTCAACATCTTGTGCGGGTAGCTCTGATGCGATACATCGAACACCAATTTATCATCGGGCGTATTGAAAACATAATGCAATGCCACCGTGGCTTCGATGAAACCGAGGTTCGGACCGACGTGTCCGCCACAGTGGCTCACCCTATTGAGTACACCGGCACGCACTTCATCGACCACGGTTTGCAGTTGAGCAACATCTAACTTCCGCAGATCGCGGGGCGAATGAATCGTTTCTATATACATAATCGTCTATTGATAGTTTTGTCTTCAAATATTCATTTACGTCTGCAAAGTTATGATTTTCTTGATAAAAAAGGGTTAAACATTTTATACATAATGATAATAAAGTTACTGTTTTTGGTCTTTTTCAGATAGAAAAACAATGAGTTTCCTACAAAAAGACAAAAGGACGTAAGATACAAACACGCTTTTGAAGTCGCCACCGACTTATAGTCTGCATCTTATAGTCCTTTATTCGTTTGTCTGAAACTCAATAAAAGAAGTGGGCTTTGTCAATTTTCAACTGGATATAAGCCTTAGATTCCCTTGTTCAGAGGACTCTGATTTCCGGCCGGAAATACGTTGTCGAAAATCGTTTCAGTGGCTCCGGCAAGACTGCTGACGAATGTCGAGGCCCGTGTTCCGGCCTCTTGCCGAATAGATGAGTCATCAACGAAATGGCGCATCGTGTGTTCAAACGAAGCATAATCATCGATTTCAAAGCCACCTTGAGCAGCAAACAGGCCTTGCGCTTCTTGAAATCGCCGATTGTTCGGACCGAAAATGACGGGTACTCCCCATACGGCCGCTTCGAGAACATTATGGATCCCCACGCCAAAACCGCCTCCGACGTAGCTACATCGCCGTAACGATAAATGCCGGAAAGCAGTCCGAAGCAGTCGATTAACAGGCAATCGGCCTCTCGGGCATCACCAGGTGTGGTACAAGTGTATCTCACCGCCTTGCGATTCAGCTTGGAAAGAATTTGTTGCAGATGGTCTTCAGCGATGACATGAGGCGCTATAATCAATCGCCAATCACGGTGTTCATTGAAGAAACGGATAAAAATGTCTTCGTCGGGAGGCCAACTGCTGCCTGCAACAAACACTGGATGATTCTGCCGAAAAGCTTCTACAATGGGAAGCTCGGGAGCAGTTTGCTTAATTTGCAATACCCGATCGAAACGCGTATCGCCCACAACGTCTACGTCGGTAATGCCGATTCGGGCCAGCAACAGACGGCTTTGCTCGTTCTGAACGAAGAAACGCGTGAAACAGTTGAGCACCTTTGCATAGCTGCGGCCATACCATTTGAAGAACACCTGACCCTCGCGGAAAATACTACTCACGCTATACGTGGGTATGTTGCGGTGTTTCAGAATATGCAAGTAATTATACCAGAACTCGTATTTAATGAAGAATGCTATTTCGGGTCGTACCAAACGAAGGAATCGCCGGGCATTGCTGATGGTATCAATCGGCAGATAACAGATGATGTCTGCACCCTGATAATCTTTCCGAACTTCGTAACCCGACGGCGAAAAGAAAGTAAGCAGGATGCGATAAGCCGGAAATCGGCGACGAATAAATTCTATCAGTGGGCGGCCTTGCTCGAACTCACCTAAGGAAGCAGCGTGAAACCAGATGTAATGGGCCTGCGGATCCACTTTCGATCGCAGCACATCAAAAGCCTGACGCTCACCGCGCCACATCCGTTTAACCTTTGTATTGAACAGACTTGCTATGCAACGCCTAAAAGATAGATGTAAATAAACAGGTGATACACTGCTGAACAGAGAGTTTTAGATTGTTTATTTCAGTGTGTCTATGGCCTTATGGAGACGCTTTAAGGTCTCTTCTTTGCCGAGAAAAGCAGAGATATCGAACATTCCAGGCCCTTTTCCGATACCGACAAGAGCCAAACGGAATGCGTTCATTACATCTCCTAATTTATAGCCTTGCTGTTCGACCCACGCCATTACCACGTGTTCCTGTCCTTCAACGGTGAAGTCTTGGATGCCACTGAGCACTTCGACAAGTTCTGACATCACCTTGGCCGAGTCGGGTTTCCAGCGCTTTTTCACCGTCTTTTCATCGTATTCGGTAGGTGGAA
Organism: Hoylesella pleuritidis JCM 14110; assembly: GCF_000613725.1. Lineage (GTDB taxonomy): Bacteria > Bacteroidota > Bacteroidia > Bacteroidales > Bacteroidaceae > Prevotella > Prevotella pleuritidis. The sequence continues at coordinate 78,829 of NZ_BAJN01000009.1, read as the reverse complement.
TGAAGAAGAACGAGCACAGCGGCCATAGTTCTTTCACGAAGTTTACACGGTCTTTCATCATCGAAACCACCTGAGTGACACGCTCCAAGGTCTCATCCACACCATTGTTAGCCACAATCGGAGCAAAGAGTCCGGCTATTTCGGCATCGCTCTTACGCAGGATGTACTCGTGATTAAACCAGATTCCCTTTTGAAAATCGAACTTAGCGCCAGCTTTGGAACAGCGTGTGATGTCGAAAGCAGCCACCAATTCGTCGAGCGAAAACAATTCTTGATCAGTTCCGGGATTCCAACCCAAGAGGGCAAGAAAGTTGATTACAGCCTCGGGAAAGTAACCACTCTCACGAAAACCGGTACTGATCTCACCCGTTTTAGGGTCTTTCCATTCAAGCGGGAACACCGGGAAACCCAGCCGATCACCGTCGCGCTTAGAGAGTTTTCCCTTTCCTTCGGGTTTCAAAAGCAGCGGGAGATGGGCAAATTGCGGCATAGTCGCTTCCCAACCGAACGCTCGATAGAGCAACACATGCAGCGGAGCAGAGGGCAACCACTCTTCACCGCGGATAACATGAGTAATCTCCATCAAGTGATCATCAATGATATTAGCCAAGTGGTAAGTAGGAAGCTCATCGGCACTCTTATACAATACCTTATCATCTAATATGTCACTTTTGATCATTACATCGCCTCTGATCATATCATTAACGTGCACTTCTTCGCCCGGATCAATCCTGAAACGCACTACATACTGCTCACCGTCCTCGATAAGTCGGTCTGTTTCCTCCTTGGAAAGTGTCAAAGAGTTGCGCATTTGCATACGGGTTCGGGCATCATATTGGAAGTTTTGAATCTCGTTTCGCTTGCTTTCCAACTCTTCCGGAGTATCGAACGCAATGTAAGCCTTACCGTTTGCGAGCAGTTTTTCAATATATTCCTTATATATTTCACGTCGTTCGCTCTGGCGATAAGGGCCGTACTCGCCTCCGAAAGACACACCTTCGTCGAATTGAATGCCTAACCAGCGAAACGATTCAATGATATATTCTTCTGCACCCGGCACAAAACGATGGCTGTCTGTGTCCTCAATTCGGAACACAAAATCGCCTCCGTGTCGTCGCGCAAACAAATAATTATATAGCGCGGTGCGTACACCGCCGATATGCAAAGCCCCTGTTGGACTCGGTGCAAACCGCACTCTGACTTTTCTTTCTGTCATTGTCAAAACGTGATCGATGCTTGATTTTTGTGCAAAATTACGATAAATATTCGAATATTGGCCGTTTTTTTCGTATTTTCGCAAGGTAAATCGGAGGAAGAAAACATATTATGAGGAAATTCAAATCATACAATAGCCGTTATTGGCACAGTCTACTCGCTCGCACAGGACTGATAATCGGCACCGTGGCCATCATTGTTTGGGTGCTGCCGAGAAAAGAAGAACTACGTTTTCACTATGATATGGGCAAGCCGTGGATGTATAATTCCTTCATCGCTAAATTCGATTTCCCCATCTACAAGACTGATGAGGCGATCAAAGCAGAGCAAGATTCAATGCTCGCCGTGTTTCAACCGTATTATAATTGCGACCCGACCGTGGAACGAAAACAAATCGGTAATTTCCTGAAAGATTTCAAATCAGGTATTCCCGGACTGTCCAACGACTATCTGACAGTCATTGTCGACAGACTGCACAGGCTCTATCAAGCCGGCATTATGGCCACACCCGACTACAATCACATCATCAAAGACTCGACAAATATGGTGCGTGTGGTCAACGGGAAGCAAGCTCAGAGCGTGCAAATCAATTGCATTTACTCCACGATGGCGGCTTATGAACGGTTGTTTTTGGATGAAAAGCTGGCTCCTCAACGGCAAATCTTGCAACGATGCAATCTCAACGACTATCTTACTCCTAATCTCACATATGACAAGACACGTAGCGAAGCCGAGCGAAACGACCTTCTCGGCAGCATTCCGATAGCAAGCGGTATGGTGATGAGCGGTCAGAAGATCATTGATCGGGGCGATATCGTCAACGATTATACCTATCGTGTACTCGCATCTTTTGAACGGGAGATGAAGCGAAGGAGTGCAACCTCGGAGGAAGTAACGATGACTCTAACCGGGCAAACCATCTTCGTGTCAGTGATGATGATTCTTTTCACGCTTTATCTGTCACTCTTTCGCAAGAATTATTTCGACAAGTCACACAGCATTTCGATGCTTTACGCCTTGATAACGATATTTCCCGTCATCGTGTCTTTGATGATGGAGCATAACATTCTGAGTGTTTACATCATCCCATTGGCCATTGTTCCGATGTTCATCGGTATCTTTATGGACTCGCGTACGGCATTTATCACACACGTAACGATGATTCTTATCTGTGCCACAGCTGTAAAATACCAATACGAATTTATTATCATCGAGATCGCAGCAGGCCTTGTCGTCATCTTTTCACTACGTGAGTTATCGAGCCGGGCACAAGTGTTCAAGACGGCATTCTTCGTTACTTTGGTCACATCTCTGGTCTTTTTTGCTCTTCAATTGATTCAAAGCAACGATCTTTCCAAGCTCGACAATACGATGTATATGCACTTTATGATCAACGGAGTGCTGCTTCTGCTGGCCTATCCATTGATGTTTGTCATTGAGAAAACATTCGGATTCGTGTCCAGTGTCACATTATTTGAGTTATCGAATACCAACCGCGGTATCCTCAGAGACCTCAGTGAAGTGGCTCCGGGCACGTTCCAACACTCTATAACTGTGGGTAATCTCGCAGCCGAAATTGCCAACCGGATCGGTGCCAACAGTCTACTTGTGCGTACGGGAGCACTCTACCACGACATTGGTAAGATGGCAAACCCAGTCTTTTTTACTGAAAATCAAGTGGGAATAGACCTCATCGCGGGATGGATTACCGTGAAAGCGCCCGTATTATCGTGAGTCACGTCACCGAAGGAGTAAAGATGGCCGAGCAGGAAAACCTCCCTGCGATTATCAAAAACTTCATCTTGACACATCACGGTACCGGAATGGCGAAGTATTTTTACATCAAATACAAAAACGAACACCCCAATGAGGAGGTCGATAAGGCATTATTCTCTTATCCGGGACCCAATCCTTCCACACGAGAACAAGCTATTCTGATGATGTGCGACACCGTTGAGGCTGCCTCTCGATCGTTATCCGAATACACAGAAAACAGTATCAGCACGCTGGTTAACAAGTTAATAGACGGTCAAGTGGCCGAAGGCTTCTTCAAAGAATGCCCCATCACGTTCCGAGATATCGCTGTTGCCAAGCAGGTTGCCATCGAACGACTCAAGTCTATCTATCATACGCGTATCCAATATCCTGAATTGAAGAAAAAGAACGAGGTTGGAGAAGAAGCGGATGATAGACAAATAATGAGAGAATAACAGTTACATCAGAACTGAATGATTACTGCACAAATAGTAAAATTTGTGCAGTAATCATCTGTTTTATCGTTAATGAATCGTAATTAATAGCCTCCCATTGCGGTAATAAAGAACAATTATACTAACTTTGCGGCCAAATTATTACGAGTTTTTTAGTATGTATCAGTTAAAATTGGCCCTTATAGCTTCATTGATAACGGTATCTGGGGCCTCAGTTTATGCCGGTGGCCTGCTCACCAACACCAACCATCATATTGCTTTCTTACGAAATCCGGCCCGAGACGGTGCTATCGGCATCGACGGAGTATACAGTAATCCGGCCGGAGTAGCTTTTCTCAATAAAGGATTTCATTTTGCTTTCAACGTGCAAAACGTTTATCAGACCCGCATTGTGCAGAGCGGCATCACCGTTCCGACACTGAAAGGCACACCGTATTACCAACCTTTCAAACTGAATGGCGGTAATGAGCAGGGCATTAAAGAGTTTGTGGGGAAAGCATCAGTACCCGCTCTCCCCTCATTTCAGGCTGCCTTGAATTACGACCGATGGGGATTCCAAATCGGATTTGCCCTCAACGGAGGTGGCGGAAAGTCTACTTACAACAATGGTTTGGGCTCGTTCGAACGCCAGATTGCACTGATTCCCGCCCAACTTGCAGCCAGCGGACTAACATCCAATACACCCGGCTATTCCGTTAACAGCTATATTCAAGGGCAACAATATGTTTTCGGTGTACAATTGGGTGCTACTTACAAATTTACCGACCATCTGTCGGCCTATGCCGGAATGCGTTTCAATTACGTATATAATAAATACCAAGGCAGCATTACCGACATTTCAGCCAACATTGGCGGCCAAAACGTAAAGTTGCATTCCTACTTCGATGCCCGGGCAAAGGACTTTTCAAACAAAGCAGCAGCATTCAAAGCACAGGCCGAAGCTGCCACAGATCCAACAGTCAAAGCTAAATTGGCAGCTGCAGCAGCACAATATGAGGCAGGAGCAGCCAAGATGAACAAGACGAAAGACCAAGTAAAAGACCGTTATCTCGACTGTACGCAGACCGGATGGGGCATCACTCCCATCATCGGTATCGACTTCAAGTATGGCCGGTGGAATGTAGCCTCACGCTTAGAGTTCAACACTCATCTCAACATTGAGAACAATACGAAGCGCGATGATACCGGACTCTTCCGCAATGGAGTGAATACTCCCAACGATCTTCCGGGTCTTTGGACTCTCGGTGCACAGTATTCCATCCTGCCATCAGTACGCGTAATGGCCGGCTATCACTACTTCTTCGACAAAGGTGCGAGGATGGCAGACAACAAACAAAAGCTTTTGAAGCACAACACACAGGAGTTTTTGGCAGGTGCCGAATGGGATATCACCGAGCGAATACTTGTCAGTGCGGGTATGCAACGCACACAATACGGGCTGGGTGATGGCTCTTATCTCAGCGATATGAGTTTTGTAACAAGCAGTTATTCCATCGGTTTCGGTGCCAAATTCCGCATAATGAAGAACGCTTCGGTCAATGTAGCCTACTTCTGGACGAATTATGAGCACCTGAAAAAGGAATATCAGCAAACTTACTCGACGTTGACCGCTGTCAACACAGATGATTTCACACGCACCAATAAGGTGTTCGGCGTAGGTATTGACATAGATTTCTAATATAAAAAACAATAACAACTCTCTCTATTATTTATAGTGAGCCGTATTCACTTATCCGTGAGGAATCTGTGAATACGGTATTTTTTATGGATCAAAAGATCTCAGTCAGAAGTTGATTATATTTCAGACAGAAAGACAAAAGAATATAAATAAAAAGGAATTTATATATCGTTGATCTCTAATGACATACAAGTTCCTTTTCAATTAACTGTTACTTGCCGTGCAACTAAACCATTAAACGTCGTGCATTTAACGGTATTTCGCACGCCAATTAACGGCTAAACGCATGATGATCAACCGTTAATTGCAATCTAAACCATATCTATTTGATTTTCAATAAGGTATAATTCTCATTTAATTCTTATTCCTTTATTTTCCCATTTGAATACCAATCAAAGAATGAGCAATTGTCAATTATCTATTGAACACTGTCTCCCAACTTTCTAACTTAGGGAGCTAAGGAGAATGGGCAGTTAGTAAATGTAATAAAAAACAGCTCTCGTTTGCTAAACGAAAGCTGTCCCATTATTTATAAAACCAATCTTTTCAAATCAGGGACGGAAATAAATCCGCCCATCATCTGTACTTGCCGCAGGGGTTACTACGGACAAAGCATACCTGAATATTATCCTAAACCTTTTACCTTTTCATTACTCGGAACTGTTGCCTCACGGCATTTCTCCTCGCTGTCACTAACCTATGAGAGTATCCTTTATTACAATCTTAATGCTAACCTTAACCTAATACCTTTGTTATCCACTGAAATGCAATCTTCTACCTATGACTAATACCCTTGACTTTTTACCTTAACTAATACCTAACTCTCTATTTTTTACCTATTGAATGTCTTTATTGACGGTGCAAAGATACGACGATTCTATCATATTCTTATCAAAAATGCAAAACTTTTTACTTGAAAATCATCTTTATTGACCTAAATCAAGCAGCCATTGTGCCCGCACACATAAAACAAATAACTTGTAGTCACAAAGGGTCTACATCGTAATAGATTTGCAGACCGCCGTAATTCCGATCGTGGAGGAGGGCTTCTTGGACAGCGCGCAGGTAGCGACGCACCCAGGAAAGATCGATACTGTTTTCGAATTTGAGCACAATCTTGCGGATGTGAAGCGTTTTCACACGAGCTACAGCGGGCTTATCTGGCCCGAGAACACGGTCTTGAAAGCCTTGTCTGAGCCTGCTACCGAGTTCTTGTGCAGCTGTTTCTGCGACCTCTTCTTTGGTATGTCTCAGTACGACATAGATGAGCCGGAAGAACGGCGGATAGCGAAACGTGCGGCGTTCGTCCATCAAGTCGGCATAGAACGATGCATAGTCGCCCGCCACTACTTGTCGAATGAGAGGCAAGTCGGGGTTCTTGGTCTGCAAAATCACACGCCCGCGCTCGCCTTTACGGCCAGCTCGCCCGCTGACTTGCGCCAACATCGTAAACGCATGTTCATTAGCACGGAAGTCGGGATAATTCAACAGCGCGTCGGCATTCAGTATTCCGACCACACTAACACGGTCGAAGTCAAGCCCTTTGCTTACCATCTGCGTACCGATGAGCACATTAGTGCGCCCCGACGAGAAGTCGCCGATGAGTCGTGCATAGGCATTTCGCGTGCGTGTTGTGTCGAGATCCATCCTGGCCACGCGTGCTTCGGGCAGCAACTCACGTATTTGGTCTTCCACTTTCTCGGTTCCGTAGCCACGCCCTCGCAGTTCGGTGCTGCCGCAGTTGGGGCAAACCGCAGGCACGTGATACGTAAACCCGCAGTAATGGCACGTGAGTTGATTCATATTCTTATGCAATGTGAGAGCCACATCACAATTCGTGCAGTACGGAACCCATCCGCATACACGACATTCGACCATCGGCGCGAAGCCGCGACGGTTCTGGAAGAGAATCACTTGTTGTTCCCGGGCCAGCGATTGGCGCACAGCCGCCAACAATTGGGGCGAAAACGGGCCTGCCATCATCTTGCGCCGGGCCAAGTCTTTGATGTCAACCACCTCGATTTCAGGCATTGCCACATCGCGAAATCGCGTGTTGAGCGTAACCAATCCATACTTACCTTGCCGAGCATTTTCATAAGTTTCGGCCGCAGGTGTGGCTGTTCCGAGCAATGTTTTGGCGCCATAGAGCTGCGCCAAAACGATAGCTGCCGAGCGAGCATGGTATCGCGGAGCGGGCTCTTGCTGCTTAAACGAGGTCTCGTGTTCTTCATCCACGATGACGAGTCCTAAGTTTTGGAACGGCAAAAAGACAGCACTGCGAGCGCCGAGAATGATGTCATAGGGAGCATCGGAGATCTGTTTGCGCCATATCTCCACCCTTTCGGCGTCGCTATATTTGGAATGATAGATGCCGAGTCGATTACCGAAGACACGTTGCAGACGTGACATTATCTGTACGGTGAGGGCGATTTCGGGTAGCAAATACAGCACTTGCCGGTGCTCTTGCAGTGCACGGGCGATAAGATGGATGTATATTTCGGTCTTGCCACTGCCCGTAACGCCGTGCAAAAGTACCACATTCTTCTGCTGAAACTGCCGCAGTACGCTGTCGAAAGCCGTCTGCTGAGCCTCGCCCAAGAGCTTGATCTTGTCGAGATGAGATGCTCCCGCGTCGTTAAGTCGGCCCACTTCACGCTCGTATGTACACAGAAATCCACGCTCGGTGAGAGCTTTTATCACAGCCGATGTGCAATGGGCGACGTTCATCAGTTCTTCACGCGTCACCTCGGTGATACCCTCCGTGGGCGTGTCTGCCTGCAAACTGTCCCAGTGGGTAATGTTCAGAAAGTCGGCAAAAGCCTTCCGTTGTTTCTCGGCTCGCGCTAAAGCATCCATCGCCACGTGCAAAGACCGCTCGTGCCGAAGCGTTTCAGCCAGTGTGACATACGTCTCAGTGCGCGGCCGGTAACCGTCTTCAGCTTTCAATCCCGACGGCAATGCGGCCTTGAAAATATCGCCGAGGGGCGCCATATAATAGTCGGAGATCCACTGCCAAAGCCTGTATTGCCGTTCGAGGAGCATCTCTTTATCATCAAGAACGCCGAGAATGTCGCGCACCTCAAAGTTTGGCTGATCGCGATGTACTCGTACTACAAGCGCCGTATAGGTTTTGGAACGCCCCAATGGCACCACAACGCGCACGCCAAACCGCACTTGCGAGGTCAGCGTATCGGGCACCACGTAAGTGAAAACACCATCGAGCGGCAGCGGTAATATCACATCTGCGAAATTCATCACGTGCAAATTTACAGAAAAAAAAGCAGTTCCGAGGGGTATTTTCCGTATATTTGCCACCATCATTCACGCCGATTCACCTATGAGAAGAATTCTTTTACCCTTGTCGATAACGGTCGCATCATTTGCTCTCGGGTATGGGCAAGGACGTCGGGCGGATGTTATCAAAGCGGGAGCAGATACCGCACAGACAGCCGAATATCGTCCGGTGGATAGCAATACGACAGATATCGCCCTGTCCAACATTTCTATCGGGCAGTGGGATACAACGCTTTTAGGATGGGACATACATATTTCTCAACTCTATCAAGGTGTGGCTTACAAGGACACGGACACCTGCTACCCTAACTATATGCGCTTTATCAACCTTTCAAAAGATGGCAAAAAGCTTTTTACAGATTATCAAATCACATCCAAAAAGCTGTTAGGCAAGAGCTTTCATCCCTATTTAGCGTTCACATCTTTATCTTTATGGTATGCCACGACATCATCACTCTATTTCTATACAGGCTGTTGCGAGCCCGAAACGGACAATTGTGCAGAGTTCATTCTGGTCTTTTCGCGTGACGGAAAGATGCATCAGTATCCGCTTTTGAGTACATTAGACGGTTGTCTTGACGGTATTGCAATAGACGTTTCGACATTTTACATCTTATATGCAACCGAATTAAACCAATCCTTTCCGAATCGTTCGGAAATCAAAAAGATATTAGACAAGTATTGTACACCCGCCTTTTCCGAGCAGATGGCTGCCCACACGCTGCGCAATAATCCTGCTTTTGGTGTACCGAAGTTCAATCCCCAATGGCTGAACAGTATTGAGATAGATACCATTTCAGGCTCATCGCCCATATGTGAAGTGTTTTACACCCGCATTCCCGGCAGCAAAAAGCGTGTGGTTGTCCGTCTTCCGTTGCAGCGGAAAACGGAAAACTGCTATCTCATCAGCGGTGTGGAGGAGAAGAAAAGATAAGAGAACGTGCTTGTCGGAACGACTTTTTCGTACAGAATCACTTTCAGTCACAATAAGACTTGTATTCCACTGTATATCAAGCATACACAATCGACATTACGATTAACGTTTAAACATCGTGCGAAAAGCCGTTAAACGCAGCCCGTTTAACGGTTAATCGCATTGCGATTAACCGTCAGTTGCACGATAAGTAACCATTAATTGAAAAGAGATTTGTATGTCATTGAATTTCAACAACATACAAATCCCTTTTTATTTATATTCTTAACGGATAAATAATGAACGGTGATGGATGAGTATTTGTATATTATCGTGAGGGCGGAACAACTCCTCAATCCACCCTCTCCAACTCTCCCGAAAGGGGAGAGAGAAGAGTTAGAAAGATTATCGACGATCAATCATCGGTTAGAAATAATACGCTGCACCTACTTGCCACGCGTGGTTGCGGGCTTTTATAGCATCGATGGTGTTATCGACCGTGGCCTCACCTGTCTTGCCACACGCTATATTGTAGTTCACTGAGACTTGAAGGTGATTAAGTAACATCACTCCTGCACCGGCGTTAATACTCAAATTGGAATTCTTGAAATGCCAATCTATTCGCTTACCGTCTATACTTTGATTCTTGTCTCCTACATTAAAGCCGAACTGCGGACCTGCATAGAACAACAGAGCAGCCATCTTGCTCAGTCCGATATTATACCGCAGGTTGATCGGAACGACAATTTGCTGCTGCTTAACAGTCTTCTCAAACGATGAGGTTTCTTTCAACTTGTCATTCGAAAGTTTAGTTTCGCGCTGATCATAGAGGGCTGCTGCATCGATGCCTATACCCACAACGGGAAGCGTAAACTTAACGGTCGGACCGAAATAGTAGCCCGTACGGTTGGAGGCTTTGAGCAAATCATTGTTCAAAGACATACTACCGACGTTCAAACCGCCTTTAACACCGAACTGAACTTGTGCTTGAACAGGTACGGAAAGACCAAACATCAGCACTGCAACCAATGTAAATACTGCTGTGATTTTTTTCATATCTCTCTAAGTTTTAGGTTTTTGACTCCGCCTCGCAATGGTAAATCCCTATGCAAGACGCTTATTTGAAACGCAACAAAGATAAGAAGAAAATCTCTGACTCACTGAAAATTACAATAAAAAAAGGTTCTCTTGACACTTTTTGAGACACGTCAACACATCGATTACGACATAAAGTCCTTATCCATTATGACTGAGATGAGAAGCGCCGAAATGTTTTTCGGGGAAAGATTGACATCAATGGCGCGCGCGACGAACGGAGACACGGGCAGGCGAAACTGTCGAAGTTTTCTCCGACTTGGTACGACGGGCCTTGACAGTGGCCGTTGCCGAGCGGACACGCCGTCCTTTTTTGATAGTCGTCTTCTCCTTACCCGATGCGCTATTCTTAGCGATGCTGTCGGACATAGCCTTTCTTTGCGGATCACCCCACATCCTTTGCTCAAACGCTTTCATCTCATTCTCGATGCGTTTCTGTTCTTTTGCCACCGCCGAATCTGTCTGACAAGTCTGTGCCAAAGTCTTTCCAAGCAGGTTATTAGTCTTATATATCTTGCCGCGGTAGCGATGGGCGGTGAAGAAATCATCAAGTGTCATCACGGAAGCATTGTTAAGACTGCTCGCTGTTATCGTACGATTGACAAGGAACGGGGCCAGATCTGCATAGCGAACCCAGAATAATGGGTATTTGGTAGATGTCGAACCGAAGTCGTCTTCACGCTCCATTATCGGACAAAGTGCCAATACCTGCGTATGAAAAGTGGCCGAAGTCTGATCGTAAAAGGTGCTCTCCTTAATATAATAGCCTTTTACTTCGCGTGAGGGAATATCACTGTCGTCTAAGTGGATGCCCTTACCCACACGCTCGTAAAAGATATGATAGTTGTCAAGAAAGGCCAAAGGCTTAACACGCGAGCTGTCGGCGAAGACTTCATTGCCATCAAGTCGGTATTCGTAAGCAGGCACATTGCCGCTCAACACCAATTTGAAGAGATAACAAAAGAGGTTCATCTGTCCACCCACCGGCTCCACGGGATAATACAATCCGGCGTTTAGTTCATCGTCAAGACGGATTTCTCGATAGATGTCTCGCCGCCAAACAACGTCCTCGGGCATCGTTTCCGCCACAGGAAAAGAGATTTGTGCGCGTGTGGTAAGGCGTTCGTTACGCTGTTTCCGGGCTGTTTGCTGCTCGCGACGACGGGCTTCGGGCTGAGCAAACAATGTCTGCACGAAAGTTGCAAGCAACAAGATTGCTATGAGTTTTTTCATCATTCTATTTTCATTTTATGGCTTGTCTGTTAAGCAAAGAAGACTTATTTTACAATCACTTCCATCGAGGCGGGCAGTCTACGGGTAATTCCATCAGGACCGACAGCCGTGATATGCGAGATGTAGAAGCGTCGGCCGCGTGCGAGTTTACGCAAAGCGTCACGCTGGCGGTCTGAAAACAGTGCACCGTTAGATGTCATAGGCACGGCATTGCCCATATTATCGAAGAAGACTGACTCAAAACCGGTTACCCGAAAGTCGATATCAAGGATACCGTCATCAATAGCAGCCTTGATACCTTGCGCTCCGACAAGTGCGGCTTTATACAAAGTGCCACCCCGGAAACGGTCAGCACCGATTTGAATATAGGCTGTCGGGTCTGGTAACTTGCGTACGTGGAATGCGAAATGCCCCACTTCGCGAGCCCGATTGCCCTGTGTGGAGAGCACGGTAATGGTTACATCGCGCCCGACAGTTGTCGGATGCACGATAAAACGGCCCTTTTCGGCAGTTCGGAAACTGCTTCCCTCCATACGAATCGTCACATTCGAGAGCGGAACTCCAGGTATACTGACGCTTAACGGATTATCATAACCGGCGTAAAGAACGTTCATCAAGTCGGCAGAGACCGTCGCACTCGGTGCCACTACGGTATATTTCTGCACGAACGGACGACGAATGAACCCGCCATTGGTAGTCTGCATTGCGATGAATCCACCGAAACTGTGCTCTCCCACACTGCCTGTCGTAAAACGATAAAGGCCGCCCGGCAAGTTCATTCGGCGTCCGCCAATATAGATTTCAGGCTGACGCGTGGTGTCGACAGCCGCCATCACGATGCGTGCAGCAAACTGATCGCCGCTCACCACAGTACGAGATTCGGGAATGACAAACGCTTGTAGCTTGTTGACTCGAATGTCTTTGATATCTATCTCAGCTACCAATGTGTGCAAAACTTCGCCTTCGGCATAACGAATATCGCTTTGCAGCTTGCTGAGTAACGTCACAGCGGCAGCCACAGGCATATCTTCAAACATATATTCAGCCCAGTTTCGTCCCATCGTATGTGCCTTTCGGGATAACCGAGTGGTAAGATTGCTTTCGATAACAGCCTTTTTCTGCGGGTCGGTCAGCATCGAAAGAATACGTTCCCGATAAGTATTGATGGCCTTGAAAAGGCGTTTTCCCTGTCCCGTTCCCGGTGCAAGCATCACCCGATTAGCTGCTTCGAGGTCTTCTTTATTGCGGATATTCCCAACGTCTGCATCCTTTCCGTCGGCCTCGCGCACGATTTTCTCTTTCAGACTTTGGACAAAATCGAAGAGCGAATCGCTCATTTCGCGCACCCGTGTAGCCTTGGTAAACCACACTTTGACTTTTGTCGGATTGGCCTTCAACTGTGATTCAAAGTCGCCGTAGATAGCTTTGTTCTCACGAGTAGCGTTGACCGTGGTGCGGTTGAGGCTGTCTTCGACAATCGAAAAGCCGTTGAGCACCTCCGTAGAGACGTTCAAAGCCAACATCGCCATCAGTACAACGTACATCAGGTTAATCATTTTCTGACGAGGAGAGACCGGTCTTTTCTTGATTGCCATTATTGTTCGAGAATTAAACGGACGACTACACGTATGTTTATCTGCCACATTAAGGAGTATTGGAAGCCGTGACTCGCATATTCACTGTCATCGCTTCGATCATCCGATTATATATACCATTGAGTTGTTCGATATACTCCGCCATCTGCTTACTTTGTTCGTTGATACGATCGATGGTGCCGATCTGCTGACTGGCACTTTTGAGTTGCATCTCATAAACCTTACAAATGCCCGTTAAAGTACGGTTAAGATTTTCCATTTCCTCACTGTCGCGGGTGAGACGAGCACTCTGTTCGCCCACTTTCGATAACATTTCTGTAAGCCGTTGCAATGCATCTACATAGTCGGCCGTCGCTTCAGCCAACTCGGGCGACACTTCCTGCTGTTGTGAAATCCACGTTTCGGCAGGACGCATAACCGTCTTTTGCGGTACAGGAGGCGTCTGCTGAACTACCGAAACAGGTATTTCCATATCCGTTTCGGATGCTTTCAGATATTCATCCGTGACGTGTACGGGAATGTCTCGGCCGTCGGCAGTCTTATCAAAAGGCCTATCGAAAGCCGAAATAAAGAACACACACACCTCCGTTCCCATCCCAATGAAGAGCATCAGATTAGCTCCGGGCAAATGAGTGAGCTTAAATAAGGTACCAAGAATCACTATCGAGGCCCCCCAACTATATGCATAGTTGAGGAAAGTCTGCCCCGGCACGCTATCCATCCACTTTTGCAGCCGATAGATTACATTGATTTTGCTGTATGAACTCATTTCTTTCCCTTTTTCGGTTTAATGCTAACGGTGTTCGCCAAGCTGCGAACGCAACGGAATCCGATGTACGAACGCGGCTGATTTTGATATTCCCACGAGCGCCACACACTGCGAATGAAGGTTTCAGGATCTTTCCACGACCCTCCGCGAACACTCTTTTTCTTCAATCGATAAGGATCTTCCTTAGCAGCATTATAAGTCAATTGCGGGTTCAAATCATTCATTGCGTCTACGCCCGAGGCCGTATAGACCGTACTGGTCCATTCTGCCACGTTGCCGGCCATATCATACAGCCCGTTACTGTTGGATGAATAGACTCCCACTTTACTTGTAATCAGATTGCCGTCTTTGGTATAATTTCCTCTGTCGGGTTTGAAATTGGCATAGAAACAGCCGTCGCCGGTCTTCACATCTTGTATCTCCCACGGAAACTCTTTGCCTTCTTTGCCTCGCGCGGCATACTCCCATTCAGCCTCAGTAGGCAACCGATAGCGCTGCACATAGCGTGCTTCAGGTCCTAATCCCTTTAAAAGGAACTCCGTTCTCCACGCACAAAAGGCATTGGCTTGCTCCCAAGTAACGCCCACAACGGGGTAATCGTTATAGGCAGGATTACTGAAATAGTTGCGCAAATAAATCTCATTGTCCGAGTTTTTGAAATCATTCACCCAGCAAGTCGTGTCGGGATAGACATTCACGATATAAGTATTGAGGAAGTCCCACGGCCCGGTAAGTGGCCGATCGATGGTTTCCGAGACAATCCGACCATCTTCATCAACATACGCCGTGTCCTTAGATATCATCACCACTTCATCAGGATTCACTGCAATATCCGTATTCAGATTACGCTCTTCGGGCCGAATCCGATTGCGACGAAGCGCAGCAGAGGCATAATCATATATCTCATAGCGGAAGTTCAATTGCCGATAGTCCAACAACTTCTCGCCGGTTACAGGATTAGTTTCATACATACTGTCAAAGGCTCGCTGTTCGTCTTCATTCGGTTTACGCGGCAACGACTTTTTCCAATTCACCCGCGGAGGCACAGGATTACCCTCCCGATCTTCCGTAATCATATAAGTCTCGTCTCCACCATACGCCGGATCGGCTAAGCGAGTACGTAAAATGCTGTCGCGTACCCACATTACGAACTGCTTGTACTTGGCATTCGTCACCTCGGTTTCATCCATCCAAAAGCCGTCTACGGACACATCTTTCTGTGAAAGATCATTACCCCACAGACTGTCTTGCGTTTCCGGCCCCATCCGAAGATACCCGCGGTTGATGCGAGTCATCCCATACGGTGTGGGTTCGGGCATCACCCGACCGCTCACTCCTACCACTTCACCGCCCCGAGAGCCCGAAGACGAGGACCGCGAGCCGAAACATCCTGTCAGAATGAAGGTCAGCGACAGGACACCGAGCATAATAATGCCTTTTATTTTCATCATTTTCTTAGAGTATTCTCACACTTTTATGTTTGTTCTTCGCCTTTCCCAAGACATTGACAGGACATTGATAGCCCACAAAAAACTCGTGACTGCCATTACCGGGAGAGATTGTCGAGGTGTAAAGTTCATAACTATAACCCACTACAACACCGTGAAATGTACCGCCGACAAGACCCGTTACCGAGTTCATCGGACTGAAACCAATGCCCGCATACAGCATTTTCTTTTCGCGATGATAGACCAATCGGCCGGTCACATCTCCCCGATAACTCTTTCCGTCAGTGCGAGCCAGCAGCGAAGTCTTTATCTTCAAGAACGGATTTCGCAGTCCGATATTGTATCCGGCAGTGAAATAATACGTCCCGTCAATTCGCAAATCCGATTTCTCTCCGAGGCTGATCCGAGGTCGGTTGATATGTTGTGCCGAGAGGCCTACATACCATTTGCGATGCATATAATACACACCGAGTGCGAAATCAAGCCCGTTTCCGCTCACTTTCTGTCCCGACAAAGCCGGATCTCCGCTGTCTTCTGCATCCGCTTTTGTGGCATCTAAGTCTTCATTCAGCAGTCCGGCTTGTATGCCGAAGCTCACAGTTCCGCTTCCGAAAGGCCGTTTATAAGCATATTGCAGAGCCAATCGCCGGTGCGTATAGAGCCCGATCTTCTCATCCGTCAGTTGCAATCCAGCCCCGTGTGCTCCCTTAGCAAAAGGCAAAGGAGCATCTCCTGCAACATAAATCGTACGTGGATTGTGTTTAAAACCTGCAAAGTCGAGCGCAAAAGCCCCTGACACGTTCAGCAACTGCTGTTTACCCACTGCGGCAGGATTGAACGACGGTTCCATATCAAAGTAGTGACTGAACGCCACATCATACTGCGCCCTTGCCTCTCCGACAGCAAGTGCCAGCAACATCCCTATGATTCCTACTCGTTTCAGCACATTGACAACAACGCCTTTTATTTCAATTTATTATATAAAAATTCGGTTATCGAGTTTAATTATGTTTCAAATCATCAAGCTATTCCTCTCCTTTCGTAAGTCAGAACAGGTGTACTCGCCCCTCTAAGCCCCCAAGTTAGGGGGATGGAGATCTGTAAACAGAGACTCATTTCGACCCGAACAGAAAAGCACAAGAATACAGATCAAAGCATCCCCATATCTCATTGACTATCAACAAGATGCAAAGCGCTTTCCAACTAACCGTTAACCGCCTTGTATTTAACCGTTAATTACCCGTCGTTTAACGGCTTTTCGCAAGGTAATTAACCGTTAGTTGGAAAGCGCATTACGATTTGCCGTTTTCCTTTTTCGGTATAACACCGATAAAAGTACTGAAAGATATTGGTATTTTAAAAATTAATCTCTACCTTTGCAATCAATTAGAACAAAGCTCTATCACGTCATATGGAGGGAGAAGAAAGATAGAGAGCTGCCGAGAGAATAGTCAGAAGAATATGAAAGAACGTGTGTTTTCCGTCAATTCGGTTCAAAGAAACCTTTTCTATGATGAAAAGGTGGTACTTGATGACGGTATTTATCAAGATATCCGGCACTGTTACGATTTTCTGAAAACATTTGCCGAGGATCGGATTATCTACGGAATCAATACCGGATTTGGGCCAATGGCACAATGGCGAGTGGACAATCAAGACCTGAAAGATCTGCAATACAACATCATTCGCAGTCACGCCACGGGCGCAGGAGAGCCGCTTGAGGATGTATATGTCAAGGCATCGATGATCGCCCGAGTAGGAACTTTCGTCCAAGCACATTCCGGAATTCACCCGAGTGTGGTGGAAACGCTGGTCAAAATGATTAATGCGGGCATTTATCCATTCATTCCCCGCCACGGAAGTGTAGGTGCGAGCGGCGATCTTGTACAATTGGCCCACATCGCACTGACGTTGATCGGAGAGGGGAAAGTGCATTACCGGGGTACGTGGAGACCTACGGCAGAGGTGCTGAAAGAGAATGATATCAAGCCTATTCAGATTTATATCCGTGAAGGTTTGTCGGCTGTCAACGGCACAAGCGTGATGACCGGAATCAGTATTGTCAATCAAATCTATGCCGAAAAGCTATTGGATTGGTGCGTGATTTCAGCCGTTTGGATGAACGAAATAGCGGCTTCTTACGACGACTGGATGAGCGAACGGCTCAACGTTTGTCGCCGGCACACCGGTCAGCAAGCAATGGCCGAACGGATGAGAGCCGTTGCACAGGGCAGTAAACGACTCGTAAAGCGCGAACACGAACTGTATGCGCAGGGCCGACATACGGAGAAAGTGTTCCGCGATAAGGTACAGGCGTACTACTCTTTACGGTGTACGCCGCAGATTCTTGGCCCTGTTTACGACACGTTGACTGCTGCCCATCAGGTCATCGACGAAGAGTTGAACTCTGCCTGTGATAATCCCGTCATCGATCCCGATACGAACAACGTTTATCACGGCGGCAATTTCCACGGCGATTACATATCGTTGGAAGAGGATAAAGTGAAGATTGCGTGGTAAGACTTGCTATGACGACCGAGCGGCAACTAAATTATCTCTTCCACGACCGCATTAACGGCATCCTGCCTCCGTTCTTAAACCTCGGTAAGTTAGGACTGAACTACGGAATGCAGGCCTGCCAATTCACGGCCACTTCTACCACGGCAGAGTGTCAGACACTGGCAATGCCCAACTATGTACACTCTATTCCCAACAACAACGACAATCAGGACATCGTAAGTATGGGCACGAACACCGCGCTATTATGCAAAGAAGTGATCGAAAATGCTTATCAAGTGATGGCCATTCAGATGATTGCGTTGGCACAGGCGACGGATTGTCTGGCCATTACCGACGATTTAGCACCCGCTACAAGAGCTATATATAATAAGGTAAGAGATATTTGTCCCAAGTTTGTTGAGGACACACCGTTCTACGAAGAAATAGCAAACGTAATAGAATACTTGAAAAAATGAAATATGCTTTGGTAACAGGCGGAAGCCGAGGAATCGGTCGGGCCGTCGCCATTCGATTGTCACAGGCTGGCATTCCCGTTGTAATCAACTATGTTCAGAATGAAACGGCAGCCACGGAAACGAAGGCCGAGATAGAGAAAGTGGGCGGACAAGCCGAGCTTTTACGCTTCGACGTGTCGCAACCGGAGGAAATCGAGCAGGCCATTAATGCGTGGGAAGATGCCCATCCTGATGATTTCATCGGCGTATTGGTGAACAATGCAGGCATCCGTCGCGATAACTTAATGATTTTTATGCAGAATGACGAGTGGCAAAAAGTGCTCGACACAACGCTCAACGGATTCTTCTACACCACGCGCCGACTATTAAAGCGGATGATGACAAAGCGTGACGGGCGCATCGTCAACATCTCGTCGCTCTCGGGATTGAAAGGATTACCTGGCCAGGTGAACTATTCGGCCTCGAAATCAGCGCTTATCGGCGCAACGAAAGCATTGGCGCAAGAGGTTGCTCCGCGTAAAATCACAGTCAACGCAGTAGCTCCCGGCTTTGTAGAAAGCGATATGACGAAAGACCTGAACGAGTCGGAACTTAAACGACTCGTGCCTGTCGGCCGTTTCGGTAAACCCGAAGAAGTGGCAGCTTTGGTCGCTTTCCTCGCCGGAGAAGAGGCGGCTTATATCACAGGACAAGTTATCGGCATTAACGGAGGAATGTATTGATAATGGTGAAAAGAGTAGTGATCACAGGCATCGGACTATGGGGATGCCTCGGAAAGAATATCGACGAAGTAACGGAAAGCCTCAAAGCGGGGCGCAGCGGCATCGGATTGGATCGCGACCGATTGACATACGGCTATCAATCGGGGCTGACCGGCCTCGTAGAACGGCCCAAACTAAAAGGTCTTCTCGACCGACGCGTGCGCACAGGACTGCCCGAAGAAGGCGAATATGCCTTTATGGCGAGTCGCGAAGCATTCAGAATGGCCGGCATCGACGATGCTTATATGCTGAAAAACGAAATCGGTTGTATCTTCGGCAACGACTCTTCGTCTACGCCGGTGATTGAAGCCGCCCGTATAATGGATGCCAAACACGACTCGGCATTGCTCGGAAGCGGTTATATTTTTCAATCGATGAACTCGACAGTTACGATGAATCTCAGCACCATTTTCCATCTCCGCGGCGTCAACTTTACCATAAGTGCAGCCTGCGCAAGCGGCAGTCACTCCATTGGGCTCGGTTATATGATGATCCGCCAGGGCCTGCAAGAGATGGTTTTATGCGGTGGCGCGCAAGAGGTTAATTGCTATTCGATGGCCACTTTCGATGCTTTGAATGCTTTCTCCAAACGAATGGACGAGCCAGAAAAGGCATCTCGGCCTTTCGATCGCGATCGCGACGGACTGATTCCGAGTGGAGGAGCTGCCGCTTTGGTACTTGAAGACTACGAACACGCTGTTGCACGCGGTGCCGAAATACTCTGCGAAGTAACCGGTTACGGCTTTTCGAGTAACGGAGGGGGCATCTCTCAGCCCTCGGACGACGGTAGTGTGCTGGCGATGCAACGTGCAATGACCGACGCAGGAATCACACCCGACGATGTAGATTACATCAACGCACACGCCACCTCAACGCCGCAGGGCGATATGTTTGAGGCAAAAGCTCTTGCAAGACTGTTCTCCGGACGTCGCGCTTGGATATCTTCGACTAAGAGTATGACCGGTCACGAGTGCTGGATGGCAGGTGCCAGCGAGATCGTTTACAGCATTTTGATGA
Organism: Hoylesella pleuritidis JCM 14110; assembly: GCF_000613725.1. Taxonomy (GTDB): domain Bacteria; phylum Bacteroidota; class Bacteroidia; order Bacteroidales; family Bacteroidaceae; genus Prevotella; species Prevotella pleuritidis. The sequence goes on along the minus strand of NZ_BAJN01000009.1, from coordinate 58,626 downwards.
TGCAAAACAGCTTCGTTGCACCCAACATCAATTTTGAAAACCCCGACGAATACTCCGCACCGTTACACATTGCACCGCAAACCATAGAGACAGAACTGCATACCGTGCTCTCCAACTCATTCGGGTTCGGCGGCACGAACAGCGCTTTGGTTATTCAAAATACAATAAAGATATGAAGAAGGTGATATTATTAGCATTGGCTTTCACGGCCACGCTTTGTGCTAATGCACAACGATTGATCGACGGTTCGCTGAAAAACTTAACACAGATAAAAGCCATTCAAGTCGTGTTCGAGTACAAGAACGCCGTCGTGCAGGGACTTCCCTATGCTGAGTTTATGGAAAAAGAACAACGAGAATTCAGTAATCGCAACTACAAAGACTTCAAAGACGAATGGAATCGCAGTCTTGCACCCGAGCTTCTTTATCGCTTCATCGAAGGCTATAACAAGATAGCGAATCGCAAAAACCTACCGGTATTCACATCGAAAAAAGCCGATTATAAGTTGACTGTGGATTATAACAGATTGGATCGCAATGGACAGGCATCGGCAGAATATACCTTTACCGATAAAGGCGGCCGTAAAATCGCCGTCGTGCAATGGGATTCGCCTAAGGGAGGAACATTCGGAACCTTCAAGAATCTTATCGGAGATGCTGGTGAAAAGAATGGAAAAGATTTCGCAAAGTTCCTTTCTGCCAAGAAGGTGAAACGTGAATCAAACGACGATGTATTTAATCGCGAGTAATCGACTCATACCGGTTGAACAGACATTATTCCTAAACGGCAACACCAATGAATCTATTTCCTCCCATCGCCGACGCCTATACGCGAGAGCATCTGTCAGCGCGTGAAGCGCAACGGAAGGCTGAACTCATCGCGTGGGGACCTATTGTGTTTCAAGTTTCACGCCTAATGGTGAAGTTGGGCATACTCGATCTGCTGCGCGATAACCGTGACGGGCTCACCGTGAGCGACATTTCGAAGCATACGAAGTTGTCAGAATACACCGTGAAGATACTTACGGATGCCTCACTGAGTGCAGGAACAATTCTCGTAGACGCTGAAACCGACCGCTTCACATTGTCGAAGACAGGCTGGTTTTTACTCACCGACCCTGCCACACGCGTCAATCTCAATTTCAATCACGATGTCAACTACCGCGGAATGTTCTATTTAGAGGAGGCGCTTCGCCGCAGTAAGCCTGCCGGTTTGAAGACTTTAGGCCAATGGTCGACGATTTACGAAGGGCTGTCTCATTTGCCTAAGCAAGTGCAAGAGAGCTGGTTCAGCTTCGATCATTTTTACAGTGATCACTCGTTCGACGAAGCCTTGCCCATCGTTTTCACTCGAAAGCCCAAGCGTTTGATGGATGTCGGCGGTAATACGGGACGTTTCGCGCTGCGCTGTGTGGGCTTCGATGCCGACGTACAGGTGACAATCGTCGACCTACCCGGGCAAATCGAGATGATGAAGAACAATGTTTCAGAGTGTGCCGGAGCCGATCGCATCACCGGTTTTGCCACCAATCTGCTCGATGAGGATAGCGAATTGCCCCGCGGCCAGTGGGATATCATCTGGATGAGTCAGTTTCTCGACTGCTTTTCCGAGGCCGAAATCAGCAGTATCCTGCGTCGTGCAGCACAGGCAATGACAGCCAATACGCATCTGTTGATTATGGAAACGTTCTGGGATCGACAGCGTTTCGAACCTGCCTCACTGTGTCTCACGATGACAAGCGTTTATTTCACGGTGATGGCCAACGGCAACTCGAAAATGTATCACAGCGATGATATGATCCGATTGATTGCTGATGCGGGTCTCCGAGTAGCCGAAGTCCACGACGGATTGGGCCAAGGACATACAATATTAGATGTTACATTAAAATAAAACAAATATTATGACACGTGCAGAAATAGAAGAAAAGGTACGTAATTTTTTGATTGAGGATCTCGAAATCGATGAAGAAAAGATCAAGCCCGAGGGCAAACTGAAAGACGATCTCGGCATCGACAGTTTGGATTTTGTAGACATCGTGGTGATCGTCGAGAACAACTTCGGCTTCAAAATCAAGCCCGAGGAGATGTCGGGAGTTGTCACCCTTAAAGACTTCTGTGATTATATCGAGCGCAAAGTGAACGCCTGATGCAGCAAGAATGGCAAGGATCGACCGACGGCAACAGGTGGATGCAGCAGCAACTCATCAACTGTTTCCGGTTTCTTAACCTCCGCATCTATTACGCGGGAGTAGCGGTTGTCGTGCCGTTCTATATGATTTTTGGACGCGGATTCCGTTCATCGTATAACTTTTTCAGGCATCGTATCGGCTGCGGAAGATTCTGTGCGTTTGCAATGACCTATCAGAACTTCTTCCGTTTCGGGCAAGTGATGATCGATCGGTTTGCTACTTACGCCGGCAAAAGATTCCGGATAGACGTCGACGATTATGAGTCGTTCGCCAAGTTGGCCGCACAGCCGGATTCGTTTATGATGCTTAGCGCCCATACGGGTAATTACGAAATGGCCGGTTACAGCCTTGTCTCCGAGCAAAAGCCGATTAATGCCATTGTCTTTGCTGGCGAAACAGAGACTGTTATGACCAATCGCACGCTCCAGTTCGGCCGAACTAACATCCGGATGATTCCCATTCGCCCAGATATGAGTCATCTATTCGCCATCAATCGGGCGTTGCGCGACGGCGAAATAGTAAGTATGCCGGCCGACAGATGCCACGGGTCAGAGCGCACGGTGCCGTGTATGTTCTTCGGACAGACGGCCAAATTCCCGATGGGACCGTTTGCAACAATCGCCCAACGCAATGTTCCGGCCCTCGCCATCTTTGTTATGAAGGAGTCTATCAGTCGTTATCACGTTTTCGTTCATCGTCTTTCGATGCCCGAAAAGGACGTCTCCAAGCACGAATTGATCGAAAATATCGCACAGCAATACGCCGCTTGGGTAGAGAAAACCGTGCGGGCGTATCCTACGCAGTGGTTTAACTTCTTCGACTTTTGGGCCGATCCCAATGCTAAAAATAAATGAATCAGATGCAACCGAATCATTTTCCGCCTTTCAAGAGCATTGACATACACACGCTGTTGCCGCAACAACCGCCCTTTGTGATGATCGATCGCTTGTTGCATTACGATGAGACGCGCACAGTTTGCAGTTTCACCGTTCCGGAAGACAATCTGTTTTGCGAAGCAGGTGTGTTCAAAGCAGCAGGCCTGATCGAGAATATCGCACAGTCATGTGCCGCTCGTCTGGGTTTCATCAACAAGTATATTCTTCGCCATTCAGTGCAGATCGGCTACATCGGAGCCGTGCGCAATCTCGTGATTTCTCGCGAACCGCGTGTCGGTGAAACGCTCATCACCACCGTCGATGTCGAAGAAAGCGTAATGGGAATGACCTTGGCGTCGGCCGAGATACAAGTAGATGGTGAGCGAATTGCCACGACACAGATCAAAATTGCACTCGCCGAACAAACCATCTGACCCGTAAACGCATTGCAAATGGCAACATTGACAGCATCCAAAGAGTTTGAAATACGTTTCAGCGAGGTTGATTCGATGAACGTAGTGTGGCACGGTTCGTACGCGCTTTACTTTGAAGACGCCCGCGAAGCATTCGGAGCAAAATTCGGATTAGCGTATATGACCATCGCCGATAACGGCTGTTTCGCTCCACTTGTCGACCTTTCTTTCCAATATCTCAGGCCTATTCGCTACGGAATGAAGTGTCGCGTAGATATTATTTATCGCCCTACCGAGGCAGCAAAAATAGTCTTTGACTACGAGATTCATAGTTCAGCCGATGACGAGTTGATGGCAAAAGGCCGTAGCGTGCAGGCGTTTATGGACAAGCAATACCGCCTGATGTGGTATCGTCCCGACTTTTACGCCGCATGGCAAACCCGTTGGGACGTATTCAATAACAGCAAACAACAATGATTGAATGTATTAGCGATAATATCACTTCGCCTCTCGGCTGGACGACCAATGAGAATTTCGAGCACGTAAAGCGTGGAGATACACGCTTGAAACGATATGACAGCCTGTGGGGATTGCCAGAATCATTTGTCGGTTCGATGTTCGACGACGGAGCCATTGAGGCCCGTTTCGCCGCCATCAGCCCTGACGGCGACGCTTATACACGGTTTGAGAAACTCGCCATCTTGTCTATTCGCGAGGCCATCGACCGACTTTCATTCAGCGTTATCAATGCAAAGACGGTCTTGATTTTATCTACCACCAAGGCCAATGTCGAACTCCTCGACCCCGATCAGCAACCGAACATCCCTCGCGAACGGGCTTCTATCTGTGCGGCTGCACAACAAATCAACAGCTTTTTCGGCTTTCACGCCCCCGTAGTAGTCGTTTCCAACGCCTGCATTTCGGGTGTCTCGGCTCAGGTTATAGCCAAAAGACTCTTGGAACGTGGCTATTATCGTCGTGCCGTTGTATGCGGATGCGATATCCTTTCCAAGTTTATCGTGTCGGGATTTCAGTCGTTCAAAGCGCTGTCCGACGCCGAATGCCGACCTTTCGACAGCGAAAGGCGCGGGCTAAACTTAGGCGAAGCCGCTGCAACCATCGTCCTGCAAGCCTGCGGAACAAAGCGAACGAGACCGCAAAGTTGGGTCATCCAAAGCGCAGCTGTTCGTAATGATGCCAACCATATATCCGGTCCTTCACGCACAGGAGAGGGCAGTTACCGGGCGTTGAAGTATGTCTTACCACGCAACAAGGCGCAACTCGCCTTCGTCAATGTGCACGGCACGGCCACGCCATATAACGATGAGATGGAAGCTATCGCCCTTTCGCGCGCCCGTCTCACATCAGTTCCAGTCAATGCAATGAAAGGTTACTACGGACATACATTGGGAGCGGCCGGCGTTTTAGAGACGATCCTTTCAATGAAAGCCGTCGAAGAGGGTGTCATTCTGCCCACGCGGGGGTTCCGACAGTTAGGAGTGACACACCCGGTAAACATCGTTCACAACCTTGAAGCTACCGATCAGCACCAGTTTATCAAGCTCCTCTCGGGCTTCGGAGGTTGCAATGCCGCCGTAAGATGGACCAACGGACCGGCGAAACGCATACAGGAACCGGTTAAAAGTATGCGAGGCCACATTTCGCACACCGTTTACCTCAGTGCGACCCATATCGTCCGCGACCACAAACCGATACCGAACGTACCCGAAGGAGCTACTCGTCTCACCTATTTATATAAGACCTACATCGGCGATTACCCAAAATTCCACAAGATGGACGGATTAAGCAAGTTGGGATTCATCGCTACTGAGCTCCTACTCACCACGATCGACCCTGCGATCGACATCTCCAACAGCGCTATCGTACTCGTAGGCAACACCGGATGTCTGGCTACTGACAAGCGCTATCAACGTACGATACAAGACCAACAGCAATTTTTCCCCAGTCCGGCCGTGTTCGTTTACACCCTGCCCAACATCGTAACGGGCGAGATTGCCATTCGACACAAGATTCACGGAGAGACAGCTTACTATGCACTTAGTACTTTCAACAAGACGCTTTTCCACCGAATCATCACGTCGACATTCGATGACGCCGAGACAGATAAAATCATCGGTGGGTGGATTCAATATGATAATGACGACAATTTCGAGGCTTCGCTCGGATTATATACAGTAAATAAGGAGATAAGTTAACGAGTAAACAAGGAGGCAAGGAGAAGTAAATGAGTAGACAAAGTAAACAAGTTAACAAGGCGGAAGCCTCTCGTCAACTTGCCAACTCGTTCACTCGTCAACTATAAACAAATAAAATATGGACACATTAAAAGACACTTTAAAGGCGCAAATCATTGAAGCGCTGTCGTTAGAAGAGATGACTCCTGCCGACATCGACGATGAAGCACCGCTCTTCGGTGAAGGTTTAGGCCTCGATTCAATCGATGCACTCGAGCTGATTGTATTGATGGAGAAAGAGTATGGTATACGACTCGACAACCCGAAAGAAGGAAAAGCCATCTTCACTTCCATCAATTCGATGACCGATTACATAAAAACCCACAGCAAACAATGATCGTTATCACCGGCGCCGGCATCGTTTCAGCCATCGGCAACAATCAGACAGAGGTTTGCCAGGCCCTACTCGAAGGTCGGGAAGGCATTCGTGGCGTGCGATTTTTAGCTACCGAGCACCGCGAATATCCTGTCGGCGAAGTGCAAATGAGCAATGCGGAAATCAAACAACGGTTAAACGCATCGCAACTAACTGTTAGTCGCACGACGATTAACGGTATATTGGCACTCAAAGAAGCGTTAAATGCAGCGTCATTAACGGTTAATCATTTAGCAACTACGGCTTTGATCTCCGGCACGACGGTCGGAAGTATGGATCTGACAGAGCTTAGTTACGTTGCCGGTCAGGACGAATCGGCCATCGGAAACTGTGGAAAGACTACGCAAGATATGGCCTCCTATTTCGGCGATTGGGGCTTGGTTACGACGTGCAGCACAGCTTGTTCGTCAGCTGCCAACAGCATTTTGGTGGGCGCCAACTTGTTGCGTAGCGGCCGATTCGAACGTGTTGTGGTCGGCGGCAGCGAATGTTTGTCGCGCTTCCACTTCAATGGCTTCCGCACGTTGATGATTCTCGACAAGGCGCCTTGTCGTCCGTTCGATGCCGATCGGGCCGGTCTCAACTTGGGCGAAGGCGCTGCTTTCCTCGTGATGGAGACCGAAGCGAGCGCTCACCGACGCGGTGTGAAGCCCTTGGCAGTACTCTCAGGTTGGGGCAATGCGTGCGACGCATTCCATCAAACGGCCTCATCGGATGAAGGCGAGGGAGCCTTTCGGGCTATGACAAAGGCGCTCGAAAGGGCCAGTTTGACCCCATCGGACATCGATTACATCAATGTTCACGGCACGGGAACGCCTAACAACGATGCCAGCGAGTGTCGGGCGTTGCAACGGATATTTGCAAACGCAATGCCACCCATATCGTCTACCAAGTCGATGACGGGGCACACCACGAGTGCTTCGGGGGCTATCGAATCAGTAATCTGCCTTTTGGCCATTCAGAACAAGTTCATTCCGCCTACACTCCATTGGCAAACGCCGATGCCGGACGGCATTATACCCGTGACGAAAACCATCCGCAACCGACGCTTACAGCACGTTCTCTGCAACTCGTTCGGGTTCGGTGGCAACGATACTTCACTCATTCTCTCCGATTATGAGCACGCGAAAGCGATACCTCAAATGGTCGAGCGCCGCCCTGTTTACGTGAAAACGGTGGTGAAGTATCAAGATATTGCTCCCGAAACAATGCCTAAGATTCCGCCGATGGTGGCCCGTCGATTGAGCAGTTTATTGAAACGCGCCTTACTGACAGCACTTGTCACCTTGCAGAGAGTGGGTATATCAAGTCCAGATGCCATTGTTACGGGCACGGCGATGGGTTGTGTTCACGACACAGTTTGCTTCTTGAAAGAGATCAAGGAACGCGGAGAAGAATTGCTGAAACCCACTCATTTTATGCAGTCTACACACAATACGATCGGTAGCCTCATTGCAATCTACACGCATTCGCACGGTTATAACAACACGTTTTCACACGGACGGGAGTCGTTGCACAGTGCGTTGCTCGATGCCCAACTGCAAATCGAAATGGGAGAAAGCCGTAATGCACTTGTAGGTCTATATGACGAGCAAGACGAAACAAGCTTATGCATCTTCCTGAGTGGTGATAACGACGGCCAATCAGTCGTTCTTGACGACACGAAAATTTGTGAATTATGTGGGGATTATTGCCATTAGCCTTACTGCAATCAGCATTGTTGGCCTTGGGTCAAGTAACGTTGAAGATCTCATTACAGCAGATCGGCACGTTCAGTTGGTCTTGGCAGTTTTTCGCGCGCACGTTCACCAATGTGTGGTTTGCCCTCTGCGGACTTTGTTTCGGTGTGTCATCGCTCCTTTGGATGTACATTATCAAGCACTATCCATTAAGTATGGCCTACCCGATGATTAGTCTCAGCTACGTGATGGGGATGCTTGCCGCCGTACTGATATTCCACGAACACGTACCCGTTACACGTTGGATCGGACTTGGATTGATAATCATCGGAGTAGTATTAGTTGTTCAAAAAGGCTATTAAAGCATAATTCACAAACTTAAAAACTGATAAACTCAGAAACTCAAACAGTATGAAACAAGTTCTTTTGATAGTCTTCATACAGTTTCTCACTGTGAGTGCAACTGCGCAGACACCTGTCAATGAAGCGCAGGCACGACAGATGACGGAGCAAGTAAATAAAGCCGCACAGGCGATGAAGACGTTGCAATGCACCTTCCGACAGACAAAGACGTTACGAATACTGAAAAACAAGATGGTGGCCAAGGGCCGGATGTGTTACAGTCAGCCCTCGCAACTGCGCTGGGAATATACGAGTCCTTATCAGTATGTATTCATTGTGAACGGCAACAAGGTACTAATGAAGAACAGTAAACGTACCGATGTCATCGACGCGAACAAAAACAAAGTGTTCAAACAGATAACATCCATAATGATGAGTAGCGTTACCGGCAAGTGTTTAACAGATCATCAGAACTTCAAAACGCAGATGTCGACGAGCGGAACAAGCTGGATTGCACGCCTCACACCGGTTAAAAAGGAACTGAGACAGCTGTTTTCACAACTCCTCATCACGTTCGATACTAAGCGGATGGTGGCCGTTCGCGTTGAGATGATTGAAAAAGAAGGCGACAATACAGTGATAGAACTACTCGACCCAATTAAAAATGCATCTGTCAACGGCAATGAATACAAGATTGATTAAGTGTCTCTTACTGAGCATCTGCTTGTTGGTCAGTCTCTCGACAGCGGCTTCCCGGCAAGACACTTTGCAGCTTTCGGTGCAGATCGGAATGAAAAAAGCAGTACTTTCGGGCATCTGTATAATGGCTATCGATAGCAATCGGATGATCAAAGGAGCCGTTATCAACGAGTTCGGAGTGAAAGCTTTCAATTTCATTTACAACGAACGGAAACACAAGGTACGCCTAATCGATATAATGCCGATGCTCGATAAGTGGTACATCCGTCACATTCTGCGTCGCGATCTGCGGAAAATCATTCCGCAACTCATCACCCGCGGGTCATGCGAATACACTGATCTAAAATACGGGATCGACTATATCTTCAAACCCTTAGAACAAGAACACAATGCGATTAGCGAATGATTTCTACCGTATCGAGACTTACGAAGAGTGTAAAAGTGGTGCTGTAGCCCGACTGAAACTCAACAGCGAGCATGTGATTTACCGTGCTCACTTCCCCAATCAACCCGTAACGCCGGGAGTATGTATGATCGAAATGCTTACGGAATTGATGGAGAAACGTATCGGGAAACCGTTGTTCCTGTGTAAAGTAAGGAACATCAAGTTCCTGAATAAATTGAGTCCGGCTGCCGTTCCGGTTATTTCGATATCTTTTTCCTATCAAGTCGAAACCGGAGAAACCGCAAAATATGCCGTGAAAGGCGAAATCTTCGGCGATGAACAAGTATTTGCCAAACTGTCTGTTACATATGAATAAACGCGTGTGTGTAGTCATTCCTACCTTCAACAACGCCCGAACGTTGTCCGAGGTGATTCAGGAAGTAAGCCGATATGTGGCCGATATTATCGTAGTTGACGATGGTTCGACCGACGCTACGGCTCAACTGCTTGCCGACTGCACGTTACCCATCACCGTGATCACGCTTCCGCGTAATGCAGGTAAGGGCCGAGCGCTTTGCAAAGGATTTGAGGAAGCACGCCGACAAGGCTTCGATTATGCCATTACTATCGACAGTGACGGACAGCATTACGCATCAGATATCCCCAAATTCATCGCAGCCATCCGCCGATATGCGGGCTATCTTATCGTCGGTAACCGTTTCGACCCATCCCTTTTCAATGAAACCACAGGCCGGAATATGAATGCCGAGAGCCGATTTGCCAATAAATTCAGCAATTTTTGGTTTCGTTTGCAGACCGGTATACGGTTAGACGACACGCAAACAGGCTTCCGCGCTTATCCGCTCAGGCAGCTTCGCTGGCTGAATGGCATCACTTCGCGTTACGAAGCCGAGTTAGAGCTGCTGGTGTTTGCCGCTTGGCACAACGTCGGCATCCGCAGTATTCCCGTTCAAGTGTACTATCCACCACAGTCGGAGCGCGTCAGTCACTTCCGACCTTACTATGACTTCGCCCGCATCTCTGTATTGAATACCGTGCTGTGCGGCATTGCTCTCGTGTACGCTTGGCCCAAACGACTCATCCGAACGGTGCTCACCGTGGGTACGTTGTTGCTTCTTTTCATCGTGATGTTGTTCGTTCAGCTGGCCCTTTTCATCTTCTTCAACTCGCATCGAGTAACCGAACACCAGCGACTTCGCTATCATTCGTATATCCAAAAAGTATCGCGTTGGTTGCTGAAACACGTTCCTGGCGTTACGACACGCGTTCTCAACGAAAGTGGAGAAGACTTTCTCCGCCCCGCAGTCATCATCAGCAATCACCAGAGTCACCTCGATTTGCTGTGCATTATGATGCTCACACCTCGCTTAGTCATAATGACCAAACGTTGGGTTTGGCGAAATCCGCTCTACGGTTTGGCCATTCGCTACGCCGAATATCTACCCGTAACACACGATTTCGATACGAACGAGCGGCTGCTTCGACGTCTTTCCGAGCGCGGTTATTCGATAATGATCTTCCCAGAAGGCACCCGTTCGGCCGATTTAGACGTGCATCGGTTCTCGCAAGGAGCGTTTTACTTAGCACAAAAGTTCGCTCTCGACATTGTGCCTGTCGTACTTCACGGTACCGGAGTGGTGCTCAACAAACGGGCAAAGCATATCACTCCCGGCGAGATTACGGTCGAAATCAAGCCCCGAATACGCATAACCGACTCTGAATACGGCTCGACACCGATGGAAATAGCCAAGACTTTCCGTCGGAAATATATCGAATGGACTCAAAACGAATGATATTTCAATGAAGCGTTGCATTATTATTGGCAGTGGATTAGGCGGTCTTTCGTGTGGCGTTATCCTCGCTCGGAACGGCTATCAGGTAACGATTCTCGAACAAGGAACACAAATCGGCGGTTGTCTTCAATGTTTCCGGCGAGACGGAGTGAAGTTCGAGACAGGGATGCATTTCATCGGAAGTGCCGAAAGAGGGCAGACTTTGCACCGTCTGATGCACTATCTTGAAATGGATAATATACCTTTGAGCAGGCTCGACAAGCACGGTTACGACGTTATTTCACTGTCAGGCGAATGTTTCCGGCTGGCTAACGGTCGGGGGCCTTTCATCGAACAATTATCCGAAAGATTCCCGCATGAAACCGATCACATTGTTACATACTACGATTTAATTGAAGAAATTGCCCGCGCCTCATCGCTCCACTCCCTGCGACAAGCCGACAACAATGCTGCCATCAATACCGAGTACCAGATACGGAGTATCGACAACGTCGTCGACTCGATCATTACCGACCCAATACTTCGCAATGTTCTCGTGGGAAATTTGCCGCTCTACGCTGCCGAAAAAGGTAAGACTCCCTTTGCCACTCACGCCTTTATTACCGACTTTTACAATCAAAGTGCCTTCCGAATACCTGGCGGAAGCGATGCTATTGCACATTCGTTGACCGACACTTTGCGACGTTATGGTGGCGATGTGATGACTCGAAAGAAAGTCACCCGCATTCTTTGCGATAGCGAAAAAGCTACGGGTGTGGTCACAGAAGACGAAAGCCATTATGCAGCCGACCTCATTTTAGCCTCTGTTCATCCCTCCCGATTAGTAGAAATGCTACTCGATATACCACTGATACGTCCTGCTTACAGGGCCCGTATACATCAGTTGCCCAATACCATGGGTGGTTTCGCAGTCTATATGAAATTCAAACCGGGTACAATGCCTTATTTAAACCACAATTATTACGGCTATCGCGATCCCTCGCCGTGGGCTTGCGAGCAATACACCGACGAAGATTGGCCCCGCGGATTCTTATACATGCATATGTGTCCGACCGTAACTGACGGTGCGATTCCGCGTTTTGCCGAGTGTGGCGAACTGCTGAGTTATATGCGATTCGATGAAGTAGAACATTGGAAAGGCACCCAAGTGGGACATCGCGGAGCCGATTACGAAGCCTTCAAACAGGCTAAAGCCGAGCGGCTTATCGATGAAGCGAATCGCCAGTGTCCCGGTTTGAGGGCGGCGATAGCGGCTTATTGGACATCTACTCCACTCACTTACCTCGACTATACAGGTACGGAAGCAGGCTCGATGTACGGTGTTGCCAAAGACATTAACAAAGGAGCGGCCTGTCACGTACAGCATAAGACGAAGATTCCGAACCTTTTACTCACCGGGCAGAACATCAATTCGCACGGAATGTTGGGCGTACTTGTAGGCACGATTATCACTTGCAGCGAGCTACTTACGGCCGAAACCATTTATCAACAGATAAAAGAATGAATGCAGACATTATTATAATAGGTGGCGGTTTGGGCGGACTGACAACCGGAGCGTTGTTAGCCAAAGAGGGATTACGCGTTATCGTCTTAGAGAAAAACGCCGTTATCGGCGGTGGTTTGCAGACTTTCAGACGCGGAAACATCGAGTTCGAGACCGGAATGCACATACTCGGAGGATTCCGAAAGGGTGGAACCCTGCACCGAATCTGCACGTATCTCGGTATCATCGACCGTCTTCGGCTGCGCGATATGGACGAGTGGTGTATGGATGAGATTACTTACGGCGAGGATAACGTCACTTATCGCATTGCGGCTGGCAGACAAGCATTTGCCGAAAGTCTTGCAGTCTACTTCCCTAAGCAGCGCGAACAGTTGCACAATTATGTCGAAGCGCTCTACAAACTCACTGATGAAATCGACATATTTCATCTTCGTCCCGCCCCGGAAAACATTGTTTCGCACAGCGAACAGTTTCTTTGGCCGGTCGATAAGTTCATTGCCCACTATGTCACCGACCCAAAACTGCGCGACCTTCTGGCGTATATGAATCCGATGTATGGCGGCATTGAGGGACACACACCTGCTTACATACACGCACTGATCAATGTTCTCTACATCGAAGGACCGTCTCGTTTCGAGGGCGGAAGTCTGCAAATGGCCCTGGCTTTACAGTCGGTTATCGAGCAGGCAGGCGGTCGTGTCATTGCCAATGCACCCGTAGAGCATATCGAAGTGCGTGAGAAAGCAGTGCAAAAAGTGGTAACACACGACGGAACCGAATATCAAGCCGATCGTTATATAGCTGCTATTCATCCATCAGAACTATTCCGTATCACCGACGAAAACGCTTTCCCGCGTGCTTATCGCAATCGTTTGGAGAGCCTTCCGAATACTTATTCCACCTTCAACTTATTCATTGAGCTGCACGAAGGAGCGTTCCCCTATATCAATCACACGTGTTATTACGAGCGCGATTACCGTCATATTTGGCGCCTCGGAGAGTATGTAGAGGGCCAATGGCCTGTCGGTTTTATGTTTATGACGCCCACTTCGGCCTGTCAAGGACCGTTTGCCACGCATATGATCATCAACAGTATTATGCCATATGAGGCCGTGGCGCAATGGGAAAATACATTGACGGGTCGGCGGGGAGCCGACTATGAGGCGTGGAAAAAAGCCCGGCAGGAAGATATTATCCGGCTGATGGAACTGCGTTATCCCGACTTTCGCCGTGCCATCAAGCACATTTACACAGCTACACCGCTTACTGTTCGCGACTATTTCCACACCAAACACGGCTCGTTGTACGGTTATGAAAAAGACTGCGAGAACTTTCTGCGCTCGCAAGTACCGATATTCACCAAAGTAAGCAACCTCTTGTTGACGGGCCAGAATATCGGACTTCACGGCATTTGCGGCGTTCCTCTCTCGGCGATTAACACCGCCGAGGCAATCGTGGGAGTGAATCAGATTATCCGAAAAATGTAAAGTGAGGCAATGAGTTGGTAAGTTTTTGAATTTATATGGATATTAGTTACATTATCAGATCGATGCTAAAAACCATTATTTTATGGATGTTGATCCTTTCAGCCACCGCCGCTCGCGCCCAAATTCGTATTTGGGCGGATACTGACGAACGTGCACCGAGTGTGACGCTAACGCCTTATCTCCCAGCCACGGGCGGTAAACACGTGGCCGTAATCATCTGTCCAGGCGGCAGCTATCACTGGCTCGACCGTCAGGCAGAGGGTATCGACGTGGCGCATTGGTTGCAGTCACAAGGCATTGCGGCCTTTGTATTGAGCTATCGGACAGTGGGCATCATCCCGTTTATCACCCATTCGCGCCTCCTTTTCAGAGGAGTGAGACATCCGGATATGTTCCGCGACGTTCAGCGTGCCATCCAATTGGTGCGCGAAAGGGCACAAACGTGGAACATAGCAACCGACAGTGTAGGCGTGATGGGCTTCTCGGCAGGGGGACATCTGGCAATGGCGGCGGCCGAATTTGCCGCAACCGACTTCCTGGCTCCAATCGGAATACACGCCAACGTGTCGTTACGGCCCAACTTTGTAGCCGCTCTTTATCCCGTGGTTACACTTTCTGACAAGCGATTCGTGCACAAACGGTCGCGCAAGGGACTGCTCGGTGAGTGGGGAAAGAACAATAGACAAATGCGCGACTCACTCTCGTTAGAGCGTCACGTGCCATCAGACTGTCCACCGGCATTCATTGCTTGCTGTGCTGACGACCCTGTCGTGCATCCCGCAAACGCCGCTTTGCTCGACTCGGCACTGACCGCTCGCCATATCAATCACCGTTACATCCGCTTCAATACGGGCGGACACGGCTTCGGAGCAAGTGCCACGCGTGGCACAAAGGAGTGTCGCCGATGGAAAGAAATGTTCCTGTCGTGGTTGCAGGAGATTTTAAGCCGCCAAGCGCAACACGACCTTTCGACTCGCGATACGACACAACACAGCAATGAATAAAAACGACTCACTTTATTCGCGAATGTAAAAACAAAGTGTTACTTTTGCAAAGAAAGATATGCTATGACGCGAATGCAGAGCGACTATAATCTGCAAACAGCAAGAAAAAATGGGAAAATCGCAGGTCGTTTTGCCGAGATTCGGAAGATTGCAGCATTGTTCTGATGATATAGAAAATGCTTTTAACAGAAAAGAAAAAGAGAAAAGCGAGAAAGTAAAGCGTTATGTCGGATAAAGAAATAGAATTATATCTCAAAACACTCGATGAAGGGTTAAAGGCTGCCAAACGGCAAATGTTAGAAGAAAAAACCCTTTATAACGAGTCGGTTACGATTAGAGATGAGAACAATCAGATTGTAAACATTCCGGCAAAAGATCTGCTTGCCAAACACTTCTATAATTAGCTGATTAACAATAAGATAGAAACAGCATTACAACTAACGGTTAATCACTGTGCATCTAACGGTTAAACGTACGACAATTAACCGTTAACCGACGTGCGAAAAGCCGTTAATTAAAATGCAATAAATATCAACGTATAAGAAAACAACCAATAAGTATGTCACAAGACATCGAATTTCAATCGCCTGAAGCCATCAAATGCTTTCAAGAAAAGCTGCTTCATAAACAGTTGGCGTACCTCAACACACATTCAAAATACTACCAACGGATGTTCGATCAGCACGGTATCGACATCGCAAAGGTGCGGTATCTTGAAGACTTAACACGTCTCCCCTTCACCGAAAAACGCGACTTACAGCTCTTCAACGACGACTTTTTGTGTGTCGCGAAGAATGAAATCATCGACTATATTACCACTTCCGGCACCTTGGGCGACCCCGTAACATTCGGCTGTACGGATCAAGACCTGGATAGATTGGCCTTCAATGAGGCCAAGTCTTTTGAATGTGCGGGACTCAAAAAGGGCAATATCGTGCAATTGATGACCACACTCGACAAGCGGTTTATGGCCGGAATGGCTTACTTTCTCGGGCTACGCAAGTTGGGCGTAGGCGTTATTCGCGTGGGCAACGGCATTCCCGAACTGCAATGGGACACCGTAATGCGCATCCATCCGGACACCATTATGTGCGTGCCTTCATTTATTTTGCGGCTCATCGAATATGCAGAAGAACACGGAATCGATTACCGACACTCCTCCATCAGGCGCATTATCGGTATCGGCGAGGGACTTCGTGAACAGGATTTCACACTCAATCTGCTTGGCAGGCGCATTCAAGAGAAGTGGCCCGAAGTACAACTCTTCGCCACTTATTCAAGTACTGAGATGGGTGCAACGTTTTCCGAGTGTGCGTTTGGTTGTGGCGGACACGTCCATCCCGAGTTAATCATTGTCGAAATCATTGGCAACGACGACCAGCCTGTGGCTGACGGCGAAGCGGGTGAGGTCGTCGTGACCACGCTCGGCGTGCAAGCAATGCCACTGTTAAGATTCAGAACAGGTGACATTGCAGCCAAACGTGTGGACAAATGCGAGTGCGGCAGGTGGGCATATCGGCTTACTCCGCTCGTGGGTCGTAAAAACAACCTCATCAAACTCAAAGGAACCACGCTCTATCCGCCCGCTATCAACGACGTACTTGACAATACTTCTTACATAGAGAACTATGTGGTCATCGTGCGAGAGTCGGCAGCCGGTACCGACGAAGTGGTTATTCGCGTCGGAATCAAGCCCACCGCAACAAACAAGTCGGCCGAAAATATCGTCAAAGACCTTAAAGATCACTTCCGTTCACGCATTCGTGTGGCACCGATTATCGAACTGTTGCCGGTCGGAGAAGTGCAGAAAATCAACTTTCCGGCCAAAAGTCGCAAGCCCATTAAATTCATCGACGAACGCAAAAAACAATGACACACACCGCAGAAAACCATTATTCGCCCAGCTTTTTCGATGATATCCGGCCCTATAACAACGCAGAAATACCCGCAGCAATGCACCGGATTGCCGACAGCGAACTGTTGCCGAAGTTGGCAGCGTTTATCTTTCCCGGCGTTTCTGTCGACAAAATCCGAGCCCTGTTGCGTGAAATCAAGACATCGGACGAGTTTCAACACAAGGTGATGTACGATTTCAACGTACAGGTAATCAAACATTCGGTAACGCAATTCACCTGCAACGGCTTGCAGAATTTATCGCCATCGCAGTCTTATATGTTTGTAAGCAACCATCGAGACATCGTTCTCGACGCATCACTCTTGCAAATGGCACTCACCGATGCGGGATTTCCGACCAGCGAAATCACGTTCGGCGCCAATCTGATGTGCCATCCATTGCTCATCGATATAGGTAAAAGCAACAAGATGTTTCGTGTAGAACGCGGTGGAAATGCACGCGAGTTTTATCGCAGTTCGCTGCATTTATCGCAATATATTCACTATGTTTTGACGCACAAGAAGTCGTCAGTTTGGATCGCACAGCGTAACGGGCGCACCAAGAACGGCATCGATGCGACCGACCAAGGACTAATTAAGATGTTCTCGATAGCAGGCGGACACGATAAGATGAAAGCACTTTCGGAACTTCACATCGTGCCCGTTGCCGTGAGTTATGAGTGGGAACCCTGCGACATCTTAAAGGTTCGAGAACTCCATCGGACACGAACCGAAAAGTATGTAAAGCGTCCCGGCGAAGACATCGACAGTATTCTGACGGGCATTTTACAGCCGAAAGGGCGCGTACATTTTGAGGTTTGCGAGCCTTTAACGGCCGATGAGCTGTTCGCTTACCGTTCGTTGCCGGCCCACGACGCCGTAAGCAGCGTGGCAAGGCTCATCGATCGCCGTATCATCAGCAATTATCGGTTGATGACAAACAATTACATTGCTTATGATTTGGTGAACAATGCACCCAAACCGACTGCTCCTTACACGGTAGAAGAGCGCTCGGCGTTCGTCGACAGAATGAATTCGCTGTCCGACTCGGCATTGCGCGAAATCTTTCTGGGCATTTATGCCAACCCCGTTATCTCTCAACGAACGCTCAAATAAGTAGGAAGATGACGACCTTTGTACTGCGTTTGTACGACTATCTGCATCGAAACCGATGGCTATGTTACGTTCTTTTGGCCGCGATTGTCGTTGGATCAGTATTGCTCACGCTGCGTCTTCGTTTCAATGAAGACATCAGCGACTTTCTGCCTAACGATGAGGCATATCAGAAATCGATGTCGATTTATCGGCAAATCAATGCGGCCGACCGCATCTTCGTTGTCTTCCAGTTGCGCGATTCATCGCAAACCGACACCGAAAAGCTGATCTCTGCCGTCGAGTTATTCGGCAAACAGACAGCCGGAGAGCATTGGAAAATGACGGCGCAAGTAGACTATGACAAGCTGATAAACATTGCTTCGTTCGTTTATCGCAATGCACCACTCTTCCTGACAGCGGCCGACTACAAGCGAATGGAACGCCAACTGGCACCCGACAGCATTGCTTCGGCCCTGCAACGAGCCCAAGAACAACTGCTGTTTCCGACCGGCAGCCTTGTAAGTAACAACATTCAGCGCGACCCTTTGGGACTGTTCACACCCTTGATAACTCGACTTCAAACTGCCAATAGCAACATTCGCTATGCGCTCAACGACGGTTTCATCTTCACACCCGATAACAAACGCGCCATCACTATGATCGATTCGCCTTACGGGTCGAGTGAAACCAGCAAGAATACGGCGCTGATCAATCGGGTAAACACCGCTGCCTCGGCTGTTGAACAAGCCATACCGGGCGTGCAGATACAAGCTACCGGCGCCCCCGTTATCGCTGTTCAGAATGCCCGACAGATCAAAACCGACAGTCTTTGGGCCGTGAGTATCGCTGCCGTTCTTATCCTTTCGCTGCTCTTTTACGCATTACGCAGCCTCCGCAAGATGTTATTCATCGTGGTTTCGTTGGCTTTCGGCTGGCTCATTGCTATGGCAGGGATGTCGGTTCTGCACCAACACGTGTCGGTAATCGTGCTCGGCATCGCCTCGATTATCATCGGCATTGCTGTCAATTATCCGTTACATTTTGTCTCGCATCTATCTCATCAACCTTCGCCTCGCGCTGTTTTGCAAGATATTGCCGAGCCTTTGGTCATCGGAAACATCACTACCGTGGGAGCGTTTTGCGCCTTGATACCGCTCGATTCTACCGCTTTGCGCGACTTGGGTATATTTGCTGCGTTGATGTTAATGGGCACTATCCTCTTCGTTATGGTCTTTTTGCCCCACCTTTGCAAGCAAAACGCAGTGCAAAAAGTGGTCGGCCAGCTGCAGGAAGAGACAAACGAGACCGCGGAATACACCCCCACTTATCCCCGTAACAAATGGGTAGCCGGCTCGCTCATCGTTATCACGCTCGTGTTGGGCTATTTCAGTCTTTCCACGTCGTTTGATACGAATATGCAAAACATCAACTATCTCGATCCCAATCAGCGTGAGCTGCTGGCCGGTCTCAGCAAAATGCGCAACGAAATACCCGGCGAAACACAGCTATATATCGCTTCCGAGGGCGCGACGGTTAATGAAGCGCTCACGCGGAGTGAGCAAGACAGTGCTGATGTATTTATCACCAGCCGGCGCGAACAGCAACGCCGAATCGACCGATGGAATGCTTTCGTGCACCGACATCACGCCGAATTCTACATCCATCTTCCTCAAACGGCTGCCCGAATCGGCTTCTCGACCGAGGCTTTCACCGATTTTTATTCCCTTTTAAACACTCCATTTCATCCCCAAGACATCCGTTTCTTTGCACCGCTCACGGCCAACGGAATCGGGACTCGTATCATCGGGCGCACCGCCGTGCGTGTAACGAACGTGCCGACAGCTGTTGCCGACAGCCTCATTACAGCCTGTGCCGACCAAAATAACGGCCGTTGGGCTTTCGATGTACAGTCGATGAACAGCACGATAGCCGTTTCTTTGTCCGACAACTTCAATTACATCGGTTGGGCCTGCGGACTGATCGTGTTCGTATTCTTATGGCTTTCGTTCGGCAAAATCGAACACGCACTCGTCGCTTTCTTACCGATGGCGGTGTCGTGGATATGGATTCTTGGCACGATGCACCTTTTCGGAATGCGCTTCAACTTGGTAAATGTAATTCTGGCAACATTCATCTTCGGTCAGGGCGACGATTACAGCATTTTCATTACAGAAGGTTTGATTTACGAACGCACGCACCATCGCCGGATGCTTGCCTCTTATACACGCAGCATTTTGCTATCGGCCGCGATAATGTTTATCGGTATGGGCACACTGATTGTTGCCCGCCACCCGGCGCTTCATTCGTTAGGTGAGATTACGATAGTGGGTATGGCCTCGGTGGTTGCAATGACTTACGTGCTTCCTCCGATAGTTTTCGGATGGCTGTACACACGTAGCGACGGTAGCGACAGGCCATTCCCCGTCACCGTCCGGCGACTCGCGGCTACGTCGTTTGCCGCTATGGTCTATCTCGGGCAGATATTTTACGGGTTGTGTCTGAGTACGTATCTCTTCAAGATTCGCCGCAAAACGCCGGCTCGGGTACGTACGCTTCATAACCGGATGTACCGCTTTTTCAAATTCGACATACATCGGATTTCCGGCGTAAAGACCACCATTCTAAACCCCGATAACGAAGACTTCGAGCGTCCGGGCATTATCATCTGCAATCACCAGTCTATTCTCGACCCCGTTTGTTTGATGGCCCTGTCGCCCAAAATCGTGATTATCACGGGAAAAAAGGTGTGGCATAATCCCGTGGTTCATCGTATCTTAAAGTTCGCCGACTTCCTTTCGATAGAGCAGGGAGCAGATGTTCTACTGACCCAATGCCGCCAACGCATAGCCGAAGGATACAGCATTGCGATCTTCCCCGAGGGCGAACGGCCACTGACCGACGGCATCGGGCGTTTCCACAACGGTGCTTTTCTGCTCGCACAGCAACTTAATGTCGACCTCATTCCGGTCTATTTATACGGCTTGCGCACGATAATGCCCCGCGGTTCAATGCTCTGCGACCGCGGCGATATTACCGTCAAGATCGGTCGTCGGATAACGATTGCCGAACAAAAGACGATGGGCAGCACCGCGTTGGCACTCAAAAAGGAAGTTTATCGCAGGTTTGTTGCGGAGTACTTTTCCAATTGAGAAATGATGATTGACAGTTGATCATCCTTCTTAGCTCCCGAAGTTAGGGGGCTGGGGATATGTAATCAAACACTCATTGATAATTGAAAGTTCTTCGGTCAGTATTCAAGTAGAAAAGCAGAAAGTCACAAATAAAAATAGATTTGTATATCATTGATTTTTAATGACATACAAATCCCTTTCCAAATAGTGGCTACTTGCACGCTGATTAACCGTTAAACGGCGAGCGTTTAACGGTTAGTTGCAAGGTGATTAACGGTTAAACGCACGATGATTAACGGTTAGTTGTAAAGCGTTTTATATGTTGTTGATTTTCAGTAAGATACAAATCTTCTTTCTCTTGCGCCCTTTTACGCTCTTACTTGAATGTCAGTCCAAGGATTCTTAATTGTCAATCACCAATTGGGTACATACTCTTAACCGGCTCCTTCGGGCTCATCCCGAAAGGGAGAGAGGTGAGAAGAAAAACGATTAACAGTTTATGATCAATGATCTATTGGCAAATCAGCCTTTTGTCCGCGTATGATTTCACGGCGATTGCGGGGATGATGCTCGAGGATTTCTTGTCGGAGGGTGTGCGTGTCGATGTGCGTGTAAATCTCGGTAGTACTGATATCTTCGTGACCGAGCATCGCCTGAATGGCGCGCAGGTCGGCTCCGCCTTCCAAAAGAGCTGTAGCGAATGAGTGACGGAGGGTGTGCGGGGAGATAGTCTTGGTGATTCCGGCCTGCAAGGCTTGGCGTTTGATCATAATCAGAATCATTGTTCGAGTGAGATGTGAGCCTCGGCGATTGAGGAAAACATAGTCTTCTTCACCGGGTTTGATATCCATTCGGCGACGATCTTCAAACCAGAGGTCAAGCTCTTTGATAGCTTTGGGCGAGATGGGGACGAGTCGTTCCTTGTTGCCCTTACCCAAAACACGGATGAAACGATCGCTCAGAAAGAGATCGGAAAGGCGAAGATGGGTGAGCTCAGATACGCGCAGGCCGCAGGAAAACAGTACTTCGATGATGGCTCGATTGCGATGCGACTCGGGTTTAGACATATCCAAGCTCGCTTCAAGGGCATCTACCTCGGCGGTTGAGAGCACTTCGGGCAGATGTTCACCCAAAGTGGGCGATTCGAGAAGCTCCGTCGGATCAGCCGTGAGATAGCCGTCGAGCAGCAGGAAACGATAAAATGCGCGGATGCCACTTAATATTCGTGCCTGCGATGAGGGACCGATGCCGAGTTCGTGAAGCGTAGCGGCAAAGTGTTGGAGGTGTTCGAGCTTGACATCGAGCACGGAAACAGTTTCCCGATGGAGATAATCGAGCAGTTTTCGGAGGTCTCTGTGATAGCCATCGACGGTATTCGGCGAATAGTTTCGCCCGAGTTTAAGATAGCGTAGATAGTTTTTGACAATGCTGTCGGGAGCTGAATCCGTTTTCTTCATTTGCGTTTCGTGTTGCAATGCAAAGTTACGGATTTTCTTGAAGACAGTCGTACGGCGCACGAAAAAGTGCAAGTTGGAGAGCGATTTTTGAAAATTTGTGGTATATTTGCGCTGCAAACGAATCATCCATACAGTGAAATGAAAATACAGATTATCAACGGCCCCAATCTGAATATGCTCGGAAAGCGCGAGCCGGAGATATATGGCAGCCAGTCGTTCGAGACCTATCTCGCAGCGTTACGCAAGCAATTTGCAGGCGTTCAGCTTGATTTCTACCAAAGTAACATCGAAGGCGAACTGATCGATAAGATGCAAGAAGTAGGCTTCGAGTATGATGGCATCGTGCTGAATGCGGGCGCTTACACCCACACGAGCATCGCTTTGCAGGATTGTATTCGGTCGCTGGCGTGCCCGGTGATTGAAGTTCATATCTCGAATGTGCACAAGCGCGAGGAATTCCGGCATCATTCAATGCTCAGTTGTGCCTGCATCGGC
The DNA here is from genome assembly GCF_000613725.1 of Hoylesella pleuritidis JCM 14110. GTDB lineage: Bacteria > Bacteroidota > Bacteroidia > Bacteroidales > Bacteroidaceae > Prevotella > Prevotella pleuritidis. The sequence goes on along the minus strand of NZ_BAJN01000009.1, from coordinate 35,534 downwards.
GTGATTGCAGGATTCGGATTGGAGTCTTATCGACTGGCAATCGAGTATCTGACAACAGGCTTCCCACGTCCTTTTCAATAGGAAAGGAGACACGATCTCAGTCTTAAAGTAAGTAGAAGTATGATAAAACCAACGAAGATCTCCTCGCTTTCGGAGAGTCCGGAGGAGACTCTCGACGCCTATATCCTTGCTCACAGCGACCCCGAGGGCGATTATCTGCATCGTCTTTATCGTGCAACGAATATCCATACGGTGCATGGACGAATGGCGAGCGGGCATTTGCAGGGCCGCGTTCTCAAAATGTTGGTCACGATGATCAGGCCTAAGAACATCCTCGAAGTAGGTACTTTCAGCGGCTACAGCGCCATTTGCCTGGCCGAAGGACTGCCGGAGGGAGGCCGAGTATGGACTTTTGAGGTGAATGATGAGATGGAAGACTTCACGCGTCCGTGGTTAGAAGGAAGTCAATTTGCCGACCGCATCAACTTCATTATCGGTGATGCAAATGTCGAAGCGCCTCGATTGGGCATCACATTCGATATGGTTTTCATCGACAGTGACAAGCGAACGTATCTCGAAACCTATGAAATGGCACTCTCTGTCACCCGCAGTGGCGGCTACATCTTGGCCGATAACACGCTTTGGGACGGTCATGTAATTGATCGTTCGTATGACAACGACCGGCAAACAAGCGGTATCGAGCGTTTCAATGACTTCGTTGCAACAGACCGCCGGGTAGAACGCGTCATTCTTCCGTTGCGCGACGGACTGACGATTATCCGTAAATTATAAGATAAAAGACTTACGAATAAAAGAAATAAAGGAGTTAAGCCTGGCGTAAAAACGAATAGCTTAACTCCTTTATCGTTGTATTCTTAATTCTCAAAAGAATTATTTCTTGCTTTCATCCGGCAACATCGTCACGGTGACTCGGTTGTTGACGTTAAGGAACTCTTTGACAAATGCGGAGATACTCTGTGGCGTTTGCGCCGTAACAAGGCGTTTGAAGTCGGTGTGCATATCGATTCCATACTTGCGATACATATCGATCACGCCCATCCAATAGCCGTTGGTCTTGATCTGATCATCGTTTTGTTTGAGCAGATATTCCTTTACTTTGGTGAGCATTGACGCATCGCAGCTCTGTGCTAAGGCCGGAACCTCTGCACGCATAATGTCTAATGCCAATTGTTTTTTCTCCGGTTTCATCGGGCAATAAGCAAGATGACAATATTATGGTAGGCATTTTGAATAGAGGCCGAGCCCCGGGCGCCACACGAATAAGCTGCACTGGCATCCTCGCGAATCTTTTTCAGATAGACCATATTGAGCACTTGACCGGCAATGTCGGCCTTAATGGCATTTTCAAGTGTATAAGGCAGTTTCTCGTTATGCCACACCATATACGACGTTGCCTTAGGAGTCTCCATCTTGCGGACAAACTGATTGTCGATGATTCCGGCCTGCATCGTTTTCGTGCGATGACCTTTGACAACCTTACCCTTGGTCGGAAGTGCCGCAAGATACTGACAAATGAGCGGTCGAATGGTCGCATCGTCATAGTTTCCGATAATAGTGAAAGTCCAACCGGCAGCATTTGCCGTACGCTCTTGGGCCATTTGGAGAATCCGATCGTAGTTGATGGATTTCAGAGAAGCCGTTGTCAACGGCACCAAACGCGGATTGTGGCCATAGATTGTGGCCGTAAGCGAGTCGCTGAAAGCTGCATCCGGCGAGATAGAACGGTTCTTCAAAGATACTTCCAATTGACTGATGAGGTTGTCATAAGCCTTCTGATCTTTGTTGATCTTGGTAAAATAGAGATAGACCATCTGCAACATTGTCTCCACATCCTTAGGAGTTGAACTGCCACCGATATCCATATACTCGTCGCCCATTAAGAGATTAGCATTCGCAATCTTACCGGCGAGCGCCTTTTCGAGTTCTGTACTTGAGAAGTTTGCAAGTCCGCTGATGCCGATTACATTGTCGAACACTTGCGCATTGACATAGTCTGCGGGTCCGTAGAGCGAGCTCCCGCCTTCTCCTTGACCCGAAAGCAGCACCTGATCTTTCTTATAATCAGTCTTTTTCAATATCACCCGTGCACCATTCGACAGTGTAAGCTCCGTGTAATTGAATTTAGCATTCTTCACCTCCTTGGTAATTCGACCGGCTTTTGGCATCGTAGCCATCAGCGGTTCGTCCTTCACGTTGTCTACATAAGCCTCAATTTGCGTTGTACGCGCTTCTTTCACGGCCTGCAACAAACCGGCTTTCGTAGGATAAACATTACCTTCTTTCTCGTTGTTGAAGTTGATAATGACCATATTACTGTCGTTAGCAGGCAACAGTTCTTTTATATATTCATTGATGGCTTCAAGCGGAATGTTAGGCACGAGCTGCTTCATCGTCGTATAATAATAATCGATCGAAGGCATCGGCTCATTGGAAAGGAAGTTGCCTTTACATTCGGCGTAGAACTGAGAACTGTAACGCTTGTCGCGATTGCTGTACATCTTGTCGAGCGAACTCAGCATATTAGCCTTATAACGACTGTATTCCGTCGGTGTAAAGCCGAATTCGGCAGCACGGCGAGCTTCGATCATTGCAGCTTTCAACGATGAAGTTACCTGTGAAATATCCTTAGGCGTGGTTGAAACAGTAAAAGCATCTTTGGTTTTAGCAAAGATATAATTGCCGTCCGATGCCGAAGCATTCACGTACGGGCAGTCGGCTTTCTGTGCGGTTTCACTGAATCGGTCGTTAAGCATACTCATTGCGGCATTCTTCACATAATTGTTGACCAGATAAATCATTGAGTTTTTCATCGAGTCGGGGAACACATCGTGCTTAAATAGCACATCAACGTCGCTGGTAGTACACTCTTTATCCTTGTCGATAATCACAATCGGGTCGGCCGTGTCGGGCACAGACTCGTTCACAACAGGTGCTGCATTCGCAGGATTTTTAATGCTTCCGAAAAGCTTTTTAATTTCAGCCTCAACGTGATCGACATTCACATCGCCGATGACAATGATGCCCTGATTAGTGGGATGATACCATTTCTCATAATAATCACGCAGCTCTTTCGGTTTGAAATTATCCACAACGCTCATCAATCCGATAGGATAACGAACGCCGTATTTAGAGTTTGGATAGAGTGTCGGTAAGTTTCGCTCGAACATTCTGCTGCTGGCACTAGTACGCAAACGCCACTCTTCGTGGATCACACCGCGCTCTTTGTCAATCTCTTTGGGATCGAGTGTCAGCCCATTGGCCCAATCGCGCAGAATAAGCAGACACGAGTCGAGTGCGCTCTGGCGATTGGTGGGTACATTATCTATATTATATACCGTCTGGTCAATGCCCGTATAAGCATTCAAATCGCGGCCGAACTGCACGCCGATCGACTCGCAATAACGGATAAGTTCATTGCCTTTGAAATGGTCTGTACCGTTAAAGCACATATGTTCAAGGAAATGTGCCAGTCCGCGTTGTGCCTCTTCTTCTTGTATCGAACCCACTTTCTGGGCAATATAGAAGTTAGCACGGTGTTCAGGCCAATTATTGTAACGGATGTAATAAGTCAATCCATTGTCTAATTTACCGATGCGCACGGCCGTATCTACGGGTATCGGCGGCATCTCCATCTGTGCCCGGGCCAGCGAAACCACCGCCAACAGGACCACAATAAGTAGCTTTCTTAATCTCATAGCTTACTGTTTTATAAGTTTATACATATTGAATAATTGTCGTTTTCATCTTTTCTCTCATTTGTTCCGTCTCTCTTGACCTTGCTTCCGCAAATGAGCAATACGTCCGCAAAGTTAAAAATATTTTCCGAAAAAGTCTCTATTATAGTACGGAAAATCATTGATAATTTTTCTTGGCACCCTAAGTTAGAGGCTGGTGGGCTGTACCTAATTGATGATTGACAATTGCTCATCCTTTAATTGATATCCAAACAGAAAAATAGAGGAATAAGAATTAAATGAGAGTCACATCTCATTGAAAATCAAATAGATATAAATCCATTTCCAATTAACAGTTAATCACCTTGCAATTAACCGTTAAACGGCGTGCGTTTAACCGTTAATCGCACGCCGTTTAACGGTATTTCAGAATGGAAGAAACGACTGCATACAAAATCGTTCCATCTTTCCCGTCTTTTAAATCATCAAACCGTGCAATGCCGATGGTGTTGACTCGGTTATCGACGCACAAGCATAATTGAATGCCGAAGCGGATAATCGTACCTCCTGAACAGTGCATTTATTTTGCAGATAAGAAAAAAATCGCGCCCCACTTTTAATAAAATGGGGCGCGATCAATATAAAAATGGAAACGACTGAAGCATTACTCTTCCTTCTTCTCGAAAGAAATGGAGAAAGAAGTAAGAACGTCTTGTTATTTATCCAGGTAGTATTTCTTCACGACATTGAAGTCGTCGTCGAATTCATAAACCAACGGTGTGCCCGTGGGAATCTCCACATTGATGATCTCTTCATCGGAGATATGCTCGAAATACTTGATGAGTGAACGCAGCGAATTACCGTGGGCGGCAATCATTACACGCTTATCGGCCATTACAAGCGGCTTGATTTCTTTCTCGAAATAGGGCACAGTGCGGGCTATTGTGTCTTTGAGACTCTCGCACATAGGTACTTCCTGTGCCGGCACATCACGATAAGCGGGATTCTTCTGAGAGTTATACGGGTTATCATCTTCCATCTTCGGGGGACGAACATCAAAGCTTCGGCGCCAGATATGCACCTGTTCATCGCCGTATTTTGCAGCTGTTTCTTTCTTGTTCAGGCCCGACAGCGCACCATAATGACGTTCGTTGAGTTTGAACGACTTGTAAACGGGTAGCCACTCGCGGTCCATCTCTTTCAAGATAATCTGCTGCGTGTTGATGGCGCGGCGCAGATAAGAGGTGAAGCAGATGTCGAAGTCGATGCCGGCAGCACGCAATGCCTGTCCGGCACGCTTGGCTTCAGCGCGCCCTTTGTCTGATAACTCTACGTCAACCCAACCTGTAAAGAGGTTTTTCTGATTCCACTCACTCTCCCCGTGGCGGACAATTACTAATCTTTTCATACGTTTGAATGATTCTGTTTATTGTAATTTACTCACTTTGCGTGCAAAAGTAACTATATTTGCAGACACTCGCAATACCTAAAAATGATGGATTTATTTACCTGATTTGTATTTCTCGCGAATCTTACTGACTGTCATTGTGAAACCAACAGATATGACTTTCGATGACCTCTCCACTGCAAGTGGCCGGTGCTTTATCCGGATTGGCACTGTAAATGCGTAGTGTTTGCATTTCGATATTAGTGGAATAAGTGCGCATACTGTCGATAAACGTGCGGTCGGAAACCAGAGTTCCGACTTTAAGTCGGATACAGTCAGAAGACGAAAGACTCATCATCTTATTATCGGAAAGGAACAAACGTGACACGTTTATCTGTTAATCGCATGTCTTCGAATTGCGACCGATAAGCTACTCACGTCAATTTGTATCATCGCCAAAGCCCTGACGGCTATCAACAAAAGTCTTTTCATTTCTTCTTCTCTACCTGTCTATACACCCATCGGGATAAAACAAAAAACAGCAAACCGTCACATCTTCCCTCGATCGATAATTGTGATAGTCTTTCCATCCACTTGAATGGCGCCGGCTTCTACCAGTTCGGACATCGAACGTAGCAAAGAGAATTTCTGAATACCGAACGAATCGGCAATCTCTTGCCGCGACTTGTCTAACCGAATCGTGTCAGATCCTTGCTCTTTGGCGGCTGTCAGAATAAAGTAAGACACTTTCTCGCGCACCGTCAACAATGAAAGGATACGCATTTTACGGGTAAGAAAGACATCGATGTCGCACAAAGACTGAATAAAATTCATCCGAATCGTCTCCTCGGTATCGATAAGTCGTTTCAACTCTTGCGGTGACATACGTAGCACTTGGGTATCAACATCAGTCTCAACGCTTACAGGCAGCCGTTTGTCTTGCGCAAAGATGAACGCGGGTGCAATGATATTGCCCGGCACCAAACGGCTGACCTCAACCGATTTACCCGACAATCCCGCCATTCTTGCCACCATTTCGCCGCTCACAATAATGTCGGCATAACGACAAGGATAGCCTGTCAATGCATAAATATCTTTCTTTTCAAAAGCCACGAGACGATAAGCCACACCCTCCATCATCGTCTCTATCTCTGCTTGAGTCAGTCCCCTGAACAGTGGACAACGACCCAAGGCATTCAATATCTTAGTTGTCATCATCGCAATCGAGAATGAATTTGAGTGAATCCGTGCCGCAAAGATACGCCGAATCGGATGAAGCTGTATCAAAGTTTAACGTTTTTTATCGTGTTGTCGGCACAATTGTTACCGGTCGCTCACGGTGAAGACGATAATTTTGCACGTAAAATTGAATAACGGTATTATACAAAAACGATTATGGAAAATCAAATGTTTTGTTTCCAATGCCAAGAAACGGCAAAGGGAATAGGTTGCACTGTCAAGGGTGTTTGCGGCAAACTGCCCTCCACCTCTAAGTATATGGACTTGCTGTTAGGTGTGGTTCGTGGCGTCGGAGCCATCGACACGGCGCTCCGAAAGGCCGAAGTGGAAAGGCCGCAAGGTGTGGGCGCCTTCATCGTAGACGCACTTTTCTCGACCATTACCAATGCAAACTTCGACGATGCGGCCATCCTGCGGCGTGTCGATAAAGGCATTGTACTGAAACGCGAGTTGTTAAACACAGCACAAAAGGCAGGTGTCGAGTTGCCTAAATATCACGAAGTGGAATGGGGCGGAGAGAAAACCGACTATGATGCAGAGGGCGAACGCGAGACGATTTTACGTAACACCGACGCGATCTACGCTCGCTGAAAGAGTTAACCGTGCTCGGACTTAAAGGAATGGCGGCTTACTACGAACACGCTTCGCGTCTGGGCTACGAGCAACAAGATATTATCGACTTTATGTGCGAGGCTCTTTCGACCATCGCTGATCCTGATGCCGACCTGCAAACATTGCTCAATACCGTGCTCGCTACGGGTAAATATGGTGTAGATGTGATGGCTTTGCTCGATCGGGCAAACACTTCTTCATACGGCAATCCTGAAATAACGCAGGTCAATATCGGTGTAGGCACGCGGCCGGGAATCCTTATCAGCGGTCATGATCTACACGATATAGAAGACCTTTTGAAGCAAACCGAAGGCACAGGTATCGATGTTTACACCCATGGCGAGATGCTTCCAGCACACTATTATCCGCAACTGAAAAAGTATAAACACCTTGTCGGCAATTACGGCAACGCCTGGTGGAAGCAGAAAGAAGAGTTTGCCACCTTCAATGGACCTATCGTTTTTACCACGAATTGCATTGTTCCGCCTGCACCTAACGCTGTTTATAAAGACCGAGTATTCACAATGAACTCCACGGGTTATCCCGGATGGAAACACATCGAAGCAGGAACCGACGGACATAAAGACTTCTCAGAGGTCATCGCTCTGGCTAAAACATGCGACGCTCCGACTGAAATCGAGACCGGCCATATCGTTGGCGGCTTTGCACATAACCAGGTTTTCGCCCTGGCCGATAAGATTGTAGAGGCCGTGAAACGTGGAGACATCCGCAAATTCGTCGTTATGGGCGGTTGCGACGGCCGTATGAAGAGTCGCAATTACTATACGGAGTTTGCGCAACAATTACCCAAAGACGTAGTCATTCTTACTTCGGGGTGCGCCAAATTCAAGTATAACAAGTTGAATTTAGGCGACATCAACGGAATCCCTCGCGTGCTCGACGCCGGCCAATGTAATGATTCTTACTCGTGGGCAGTAGTTGCTTTGAAGTTGAAAGAAATCTTCGGGGCTGCCGATATCAATGATTTGCCCATCGCTTTCAACATTGCCTGGTACGAGCAAAAGGCCGTTATCGTTTTGCTGGCGCTGCTCAGTCTCGGTGTGAAAAACATTCACATCGGCCCCACATTGCCCGCCTTCGTCTCTCCGGCCGTGCTCAAAGTACTTGTAGAACAGTTCGGTTTGGGCGGTATCACAACCGTTGAAGAAGACCTCAAAACGATGATTGGCTGAGCCGATGTATTTTAAATCGGGCAACAAAAGAGCCTACATAAAGAGCGATTTGTAAGTGCCTGATTCCTATGCACATACAAATCACTCTGCGTTTAACCGTCAATTGCCGTGCAACTAACGGTTAAACGGAGGGTGATTAACCACTAATCACCGTGCGTTTAATGGCTTTTTGCAGAGCAAGTAACCATTAATTGAAATGAGATTTGTATCTGATTAAAAATCAACCAGATACAAATCTATTTTCGTTTATGTTCGTTTGTCGTTCTATCCGAAAAGCAATCGGCAAGCAACCGGTCGTTCATTGCCAGTTATCCGTTGAATATCGGAAATACTTATAGCCGGTATCGGCTTTATCCAATGCCGATGTTTTTCTGCATTCCGGATTCTCCGTACCTTTGCAAAAGAAATCAAATTACTGTCATATGGATATAATAGAAAACCTTTTCCGTGGTTTCCCGGAGTTGTGGGGAGGTGGAGTTGCCCACTCGGTGATGATACTTTCTTTGGTCATCACCATCGGATTGTGTCTCGGAAAAATCAAAGTGAAAGGCGTTTCGTTAGGAATGGCGTGGATATTATTTGCCGGTTTGGTATTCGGTCACTTCCATTTCGATCTGAATGAGCATCTGCTTCATTTCCTGAAAGAATTCGGACTGATTCTGTTCGTCTATTCCATCGGACTCGAAGTGGGACCGGGCTTCTTCTCATCATTCAAAAACGGCGGGCGAACTCTCAACGGATTGGTGACGATGGTGGTTGCATTCAGCATCATCATAGCATTGATTATTTTCTATATAACGGACATTCCGATAACGACTATCGCCGGAATGCTATCGGGTGCGGTGACAAATACACCGGGACTCGGGGCCGCCCAGCAGGCATTCAGCGACTTGCGCCACATCGATGCACCTGAGATAGCCACAGGGTATGCCGTTACTTACCCGATGGGTGTACTCGGCGTGATTCTTTCTTTCATCCTTCTGCGTTATGTGCTCAGGATAAACTCCAAAACGGAAGAGGCTGATGCGCAACGTGGGCGCGGCTATTTGGAGGCGATGACAGTGAATACTTTCTCCGTCAAAGTCAGCAACGAGATGGTGGATGGCGATAAAGTGCAGCACATTCAGAAGCTGCTCAAGCGCGATTTCATCATTTCCCGTATCCGAAAAGCAGATTGTGAGCATCCGTATGGGGTCGTCGACGGAGACACTCAATTGCATTTGGGAGACGTTTTGATGATTGTTGCCCGTCCGGCAGACCAAGATTCCATCTGTGCTTTGCTCGGAACACCAGTCGAAGAAGATTGGACGAAAGCCGGAAAAGAGTTTATTTCTCGCCGAATCTTGATTACCAAGCCCGAGGTGAACGGTAAATCGCTGGCCCAGTTGCGCATACGCTCTAACTTCGGAGCCAATATCACGCGGGTGAATCGCTCCGGAATAGAACTCGTTGCAGCACCGAACCTACGGCTGCAAATGGGTGATCGCGTGACGGTTGTAGGCAATGAGCTGGCCATCAGTCATACGGAGACAGTGCTCGGAAACTCTATGAGACGGCTCAATAACCCCAACTTGATTCCTATTTTCCTCGGAGTTGTATTGGGATGTATCCTTGCCAACATTCCGTTTAGGTTGCCGTTCATTTCCGAACCGCTGCGACTGGGCCTGACAGGAGGGCCTTTAATCGTGGCTATTCTTATCGGATACTTCGGTCCGAAATATAATCTCGTGACCTATAACACCATCAGTGCCAATCTGATGATTCGTGAAGTGGGCATCTGTATCTTCTTAGCCTGCGTGGGATTAGGTACCGGTCGCGACTTCGTAAGCACTGTTGCCTGCCAGTCGGGGCTCATTTGGGTGGGCTACGGACTGCTGATTACAATCGTTCCTGTACTATTGGGCGGTCTGATCGGTCGTTATGTGTTCCACATTAACTACTATACGCTGATGGGAGTATTGGCCGGATCCAATACGAATCCACCCGCTCAAGCCTATGCGGGAGATATGACACAAAGCGATTCGCCTGCTGTTGGCTACTCGACTGTTTATCCTTTCGCGATGTTTTTACGTATTATCACGATTCAGATAATGATTTTCGCCCTTGGATAAAGGGACGAATTAAGCCGCGTAATACAGTTGCTCCCGATCCGAAAAACGACAAGGCAAAACGGCGGAATACAAGAAATAATCCGTAACTTTGCCCCGGAACAATGTTAAACAACGTGATGTTATGGAAATCAGACAACTGAAATACTTTCTGAAAGTAGCCGAAACGCTCAACTTTTCAGAGGCAAGTCGTAGGCTATATATCACTCAAAGCACGCTCTCTCAGCAAATCAGCCACCTCGAACAGGAATTAGGCGTACCGCTGTTTAAGCGAAACAGTCATAAGGTTTGCCTCACCGAAGTAGGCAAAGAGTTACTGCCTTACGCACAAAAGACAATCATTGCGGCTGACTCTTGTCTCAATCACATCGAAAATTTGAGACAAATGCTCACCGGTGAACTGCATATCGGCGTCACCTATTCATTCAGTACAATTCTGTCTGAGACGTTGATAGACTTTCTTCGGGCACATCCCGGCGTGAAACTCAACATCTATTACCAAACAATGGAGGATCTGATGGAGAAGCTGAAAGCACGAGAACTCGACTTTGTCTTGGCTTTCAAGCCGATCGTAACGGATAAATCAATCGATAGCCGCATAATTTTCAGCAATCGATTGGCAGCAATCGTCAACGCCGGACATCCATTGGCACGACAAACTTCGGTGCAACTGACCGACTTAGAGAGGTATGAACTGCTGCTGCCTTCACGCGGATTGCAGGCGCGGAATACGTTCGAGAAACTGGCAGAAGCTGCAAATCTCAACTTCAAAATCAAAGTTGAGGTTAACAATGTAGACATAATATTCCATCTTTTACATCGAACCAATTACGTAACCGTACTTTCCGAATCGACAGTTGTACGTGAAGAGGGTCTCAAAGCAGTGCCCATCGCGTGCAACGACAATGAGATGGTAGGCTGCATTCACCTTTTGAAAGACTCATATATCAAAAACTCAGCACAGGAATTCATCCGAATGCTCAGCCATTCGACATCGGTCTTTGCCAACTTTGCCCTCAAAGATATCTTATCTTCATCTTCACGCCATTGAGATTTCATATTAATTGTTATGAATTTAATTGACAAAAGACGCTCGAGCAAATGTTATCATCCAGAGCGGAAAATTGCATTTATCAACTCAGAAAACGCCTATCAGACATCCGTCAAATACCTTTTCGATTGCAAAAGACAGCATTTGATCCTATGAAAAACCGTGAATGAGCACGCAAAAGAGCCTTATCCGAAAGGCGATAAACACCTTTTCGCCTCATTTTCATAGTCATTTGAATAAGCAGCAGCATTCAATCATCTGATAATCAGCCTGTTCTATTTTCGCCAAAACTCGCATATTTCCAACCGAGTGATTGTTTATTGAGAAATATCGAAGTATCAACACCACTTCATTATCATAAATTTTGACAATCGGCCGACATTCTTTCTCCTTTCAGAAGACATCATACAGAGTAAAATTCGAAAGTTAAACTCGTGCCCGATATGTATTTATTAACTGTCACCGATATGTTTTCCTCCCTGTGAATAGATATGAAGATCCTCTCATTTGCCGCAGAAAAGGCAAACGGATCTATGCTGTTTCTCAGATTTTAGTTGTAACTTTGCAAAATGGGAAACGGCTGCTGATTTAGTGAAAAGATAGGCAGCAAAACACAATCGATATGAAACAAAACTATCATATTCCGCATTTACCTTTGCCTTACGACCTCGAAACTAAGGAAGTTTAAAACAAGTGAATCGTGCTAATATGAAATTAGCAGAGCTGAATGCGGAAGCAAGGAACATACCTAACGAAGACATATTGATCAGTAGTCTAACTTTGCAAGAAGCAAAAGACAGTTCTGCCGTTGAAAATATCGTGACTACACACGATGATTTGTATCGATCGAGTGTTATAACCGATATAAACATCATCAATGCAGCTACCAAAGAGATTTTACGTTATCGTGAATCTATAATGCAAGGATATAATGCCGTTAAGACAAAAGGAGTTTTAACGAATAATATTCTCAAATCTGTTCAACAGCATTTAGAAGAGAATACAGCCGGATTCAGAACTAATCCGGGTACGATATTGCGGAGTAGCGCTGATGGTTCTGCGGTATATATACCGCCCCAAAATGCTGAAGACATCACCGGGTATATGAATAATTTAGAGCAGTTCATTAATGATCCCTCTTTATCGGATTATGACCCACTGATTAAAATGGCCATCATTCATCATCAATTTGAAAGTATTCACCCTTTTTATGATGGCAACGGACGTACAGGGAGGATACTGAATATTCTCTATCTCGTCTACACCAAAAGATTGGATATGCCCATTCTCTATTTAAGTCGTTATATTACGCACAACAAAGCAGAATATTATCGTTTGATACAAGCTGTTCGTGACAAGAATAAAGACAATTTACAGGAGTGGATTCAATGGATAATGTTTATGCTGAAAGGTATCGAAGAAATGTCAGATTATACACTTGGCTTGGTCAAAGGTATTCGAAAGCTAATGAATGAGTTTAAGAATAAACTCCGACCGGTATTCGGTAATCGGTACAATCACGGTTTAATCAACAATCTTTTCTTTCATCCCTACACGAAAATAGAGTTTATGCAGCGAGATATAATGGTGAGTAGGGTTACCGCAGCTAAGTATTTAGATCGACTTGTGGCAATGAATCTCTTGGGAAAAGTAAAGTACGGCAAAGAAAATTATTATATGAATCTTCCTCTTATACGATTATTCTTATTGAAAGGAGAAGTCCCTCCGGCTACTCCTACAATTGAATCCGTATCGTAAAAGAGCTGAATAGGCAAACGAATAATAGCCGGTCTTTATTTGAATTATTTGTTTTACGAGACAATTTTTGGGTTTACTAAAATCTCGGATCTTATGAGAATGTGCATCAGAACGTGTTCAAAAAAAACGCATTTTTTGAACACGTTATTGTCGATATGTATAAAAACCGTATTTTTTTAAACACATTTGAGAATTCATTATACTTCGACTTACTGTATCATATGTAACCCAATGCCACCCGTTTACCACAGAAAAGGCAAACGGATCTATGCTGTTTCTCAGATTTTAGTTGTAACTTTGCAAGCAGAGTAACGTTGTTAAGTGTAATCACAATGGAAGACAAGACTGGCGGGAAACGGCCGATATTAAGAAAACCAAGATGGCTTTACACCACGATTGAGAGCGGAGAGAAGTACGGTTTCGTAGAAGAGACGTTGGAAATGAACCATCTTCACACGATATGTAGCAGTGGGAAATGTCCCAATAAAGGGCATTGCTGGAAGATGGGAACAGCTACTTTTATGATTCTCGCGACAGATGCACTCGCGCTTGCAGGTTCTGTGCCACACAAACGGGGCACCCTCTACCCCCGAATCCCAATGAACCGATGAAGATTGCACGCAGTATCAAAGCGATGAAGCTGCGTCATTGCGTCATCACTTCGGTCGATCGGGACGATCTTCCAGATAAAGGGGCTGCCCATTGGGCCCGAACCATCCGCGAAGTGAGACTTGCCAACCCCGACGTTATCATCGAAATACTCATCCCCGACTATCGAGGAACGAACCTGAATGTCGTTCTCGACGAGCAACCCGACATCGTAGGACATAACTTGGAGACCGTAGAGAGACTTACGCCGAGCGTTCGCAGTAAAGCCACTTACCGTAACAGTATGGGCGTTTTGCAGGAAATCGCCCGACGGAGAATCATTACCAAGACCGGCATAATGGTGGGATTAGGCGAGAAGCAGGATGAAGTCATCACGCTGTTGCACGAGGCTTACGATGCAGGTTGCCGTATGATCACCATCGGTCAGTACCTGCAACCAAGCGAAAAGCAACTCGATGTGCAAGAGTATGTGCATCCTGACGTCTTCGCTTTATATAAAAAGGAGGCGCTACGGATAGGCTTCGACAATGCCGAAAGCGGTCCGTTGGTTCGTTCTTCGTATATGGCCGAGCAATCGTTTATCAGTATGCTGATTCATAAAAAGAAAAAAGCACAAGTTGTTTGACATATTTATAAAGCAAGGAGAGATAAAACTTACCATATCAAACATTGTCCGCATTTCGGCATCAGAGTTTTCCCTGCTCGCCTAAATAACTGTCTTTAAATCCCAAGAAGTAAAGAATGCCGTCGAGACCGATGGTATTGATGCTCTGTTCTGCATTGGCTACGACACGCGGTTTGGCGTGAAATGCAATGCCGAGACCCGCTTCTGCAATCATCGGAAGGTCGTTGGCACCGTCCCCTACGGCAATAGTCTGCGCGAGATTCACCTTCTCCACCTGCGCCAAAAGCCGCAAAAGTTCGGCCTTGCGATGGCCGTCCACGATTTCACCGACATAATTTCCTGTCAGTTTTCCATCTTCATCGATCTCCAACTCATTTGCATAGACATAGTCAATACCGTATCTTCGTTGCAGGAATTCACCAAAATAAGTAAAGCCTCCGCTCAAAATAGCGATCTTATAACCACATCTTTTAAGCACAGACATCAACCGATCGGTTCCTTCCGTTATGGGAAGATGCTCTGCAATGTCCTGCATCACGCTCACATCAAGTCCCTTTAACAAGGCCACTCGCTCTTTAAAACTCTCCTTGAAGTCTATTTCGCCACGCATAGCACGTGCTGTAATGGCAGCCACTTGCTCGCCAACGCCGGCCCGTTTGGCCAATTCGTCGATACATTCTGTCTGTATCAGCGTCGAGTCCATATCGAAACAGATGAGCCGACGCATACGTCTGTACATATTATCTCTTTGGAACGAGAAGTCGATTCCTAACGAAGTAGACAACTTCATCAGCTCGGCCTGCAAGTCAGAAGGCGCGTGCGGCGTGCCACGAAGCGAAAACTCGATACAGGCCCGCACGTTACGTTCAGGACGTTTGACGCTCATCCGCCCCGTCAGTCGAAGTATCGAGTCGATATTCAACCCTTGATCGGCAATCACTTTGGTTGCAGCCGCAATCTGTTTAGCCGACAGACTGCGCCCGATAACGGTCAGAATATATCTATTTTTGCCCTGTTGATTTACCCAATCTTCGTAGTTATCGTCGGTGATGGGGGCAAACCCGATGTTCACTCCGAGTTCGCTGGTCTTAAAGAGCAACTCTTTCATCACATCGCCCGACTGTTTATCGTTGATACGAATGAGCACTCCGAGCGACAGCGAACTGTGAATATCGGCCTGTCCGAGATCTAATATCTGTGCATCGTGGTGTGCAAGAATCTCCATTATCGATGCAGTGAGTCCCGGGCGGTCCTGACCGGTAATATTAATCAGTATTTGTTCTTCTCTATTATTCATCTTTCCCATATCTGCTTTGCTTTTAGTCGCGAAGTTAATGGATTCTTGTAAAATATCCAAATAATAATTCTTAATTCGCGTTTCAGCATTTATAATTCTTCTTCGCCCCCTAAATTAGAGAGACAAGGGGCTGTAAACAGAGAGTCACTGTGGTTTAAGAAGGAAGCCAAAAGAATATAAATAAATTTAGCTTTGTATATAACTAATTCTCAACTACATACAAATCTATTCCTATTTAACGGTTAAACACATTATGACTAACGGTTAAATGGCGTGCGTTTAACGGCTTTTCGCAGTGTGACTAACGGTTAATTGCACGGTGATTAATGGTTAATTAGAAATAAATTTATATCTATTTGATTTTCAACAAGATACAATTCTCATTTAATTCTAATCCTATATTTCCCCGTTTGAGATGCAACGGACCTGCATCTTACTGTGGACCGATACGCCGAATTAGGGAACAATAAAACGCAAATAATTGAAAAACTATTTGGTACATTTACATTTTTGTCGTACTTTTGCACAAAGATAACTAAAAGAGGGTATAATAAATAAACCAAATAACGATAACAAACAAGCATCTATATATACTAATAAGGGTATTTAGGAGCATTAAACTTTAAACCGCAATCAGCCTAACTGAGTTACATTTGACAGACAACAATAATCGTGTTTTGTGAGAAACGTATGCCGGCAGACAGTTTGCCGACTGCGAAATCAGTGCGGCACGCGTAAAAAGAGATATCTTAAACAACATTACATTACATTCACTAACATCATTTATGAAGAAGGAAAAGATCCTAACATTAGCCGTTCTTTTGCCTTGTCTGTGCATAAATGCATCGGCCAAAAGTTCTGCCCACATCAGTGGCAGCACCTCGGCAAGATACATTTTGGCACTGGCGGCGAACGGTCCTCGCACTACTGCGAGCGGAATGCGTATGCTGCCGGCAGACGGCAACGTAAAAGTTACGGGTGTGGTAACGGACAACAGCGGTGAGACTGTCATCGGAGCGACCGTCAGAGTAAAAGGAGTACAAGGCGGAACTGTGACCGATCTTGACGGGAAATTTACCATTTCAGCCCCCGCAGGAGGCGTCCTCGTAGTGAGTTATTTGGGGTATAAGACCCAGGAAGTGACTGTTCCGGCCAACGGCCGACTCTCAATCGTCCTGCAACCCGAGTCTCGTCAAATCGAAGAAGTGGTGGTAACGGCCCTCGGTATCAAGCGTTCAGAGAAGGCGTTGAGTTACAATGTACAGAAGGTTGGTGGCGAAAGCCTCACCACAGTGAAGAGTGCCAACTTTATGAATTCGCTTTCCGGCAAGGTGGCCGGCGTCAACATCAATGCTTCTTCGGCCGGAATGGGTGGCGCAACACGCGTCGTTATGCGCGGTCCGAAGTCGCTTACGCAGAGCAACCAGGCGCTGTACGTCATTGACGGTGTGCCTATCACCAACACGTCTCAGGGTGACAAGTCGAGCAATATCTATGCAAACCAACCGGGATCAGAGGGTATTGCCGACCTGAATCCGGAAGACATCGAGTCTATCAGCGTATTAAGCGGTCCGGCCGCAGCTGCTCTTTACGGTTCGGCTGCAGCTCAGGGCGTGATTATGATCACAACAAAGAAAGGTAAAGAGGGTAAGGTGAGCGTAACGATCAGTCATAGTTCGCAGTTCGCCAATCCGTTCAAGATGCCCGAATTCCAGAATGAATACATCAACAGACCGGGTGAAGTGAAGTCTTGGGGGCCGCGTACGGCATCGGCTTACGGCAAATACGACCCGAAGAATTTCTTCAATACGGGTACCAACATACAGAATAATGTAGCCTTGACAACGGGTACCGACAAGAACCAAACCTATCTTTCGGTGGGTACGACGAACGCTTCGGGAATCATTCCCAATAACAAATACGATCGTTACAACTTCACTTTCCGTAACACCACATCGTTGCTGAAAGATCGGATGACTGTCGATTTCAGTTTCAACTACATCAAAGAGAACGACCGTAACTTAACGGCGCAGGGCCAATATTTCAACCCGCTGACATCGACTTATCTTTCCCACGCGGCGAGAGCTTTGATGCCATCCGCACATTCGAGATTTTCGATCCTGCACGCGGCATCCACGTGCAGAACTGGAACTATGGAGATGCGCTCAAAATGCAGAACCCTTATTGGGTGGCTAAGCGTATGAACCGCACCAACCAGCGCAATCGCTATATGGTAAGTGGTAGTATTAAGTACAAGATTACAGATTGGGTGGACATCACCGGACGTCTGCGTTGGGACGATGCAGCTACCAAACAGGAAGACAAACGCTATGCTTCAACTATCGATTTGTTTGCACACTCGAAGTACGGATTCTATGGTTACGATAAAATCAACGACCAGTCGCTCTACGGCGATTTGATGTTCAATATCAATAAGTCGTTCGAGACTTTCTCTATTGCATCCAACTTAGGTGGCTCTTTTTCACGAACCAAATATGATGTAACCGGTTTTCAGGGTGGTTTGAAGGCTCCGTCGAATATCTTCACGCCTAATTCCATCGATTATGGAACACCTACCAATGATAACCGTCCTATCTATGATCACAACAGACACTATATTAACTCGCTCTTTGCAAACGTTGAATTGGGTTGGCGCAGTATGCTTTTCCTCACGCTGACAGGTCGTAACGACTGGGATTCGGCACTCGACGGCACCTCGCACGAGTCGTTCTTCTATCCTTCTGTGGGTGCTTCGGCTGTCATCTCATCAATGGCGCAGTTGCCGGAGTTCATCAATTACTTGAAAGTTCGCGGCTCGTGGGCATCGGTTGGTTCAGCTATCAAACCTAATATCACGTCTAAATGGCGTTACGAATACGACCCGAGGTCGGGCACTTACAGGACAGTGACTTACAAATTCCCTAAAACTTTTTATCCCGAACGTACCGATTCGTGGGAAGCCGGTATCACAGCACGCTTCTTTAAGAATGCTTTGACGTTGGATCTGACGCTCTATCAGTCGAACACTCGCAAACAAACGTTCCTCCGTTCCATTACAGCGGCCGAAGGTTATAATGCAGAATACATCCAGACCGGTAACGTACGCAACCGCGGTATCGAGCTAACTATCGGTTATAACAAGTCTTGGGGTGAGTTTGATTGGAGCAGTTCGCTGACTTACAGTGCCAATCGCAACAAGATTATAGACCTTCTTGACGATCCCAATGAGGTAGTAAAGCAAGGCGGTTTGAGCGGAGCCGAAGTCATTTTGAAGAAAGGCGGCACAATGGGTGACATCTATACGAGCACTGATTTCAAGCGCGATGCAGAAGGAAATATCGCTCTCGACTCAAAAGGTAACGTCATTCAGGAGAACCTTTCCAATCCGCAATATCGCGGTTCAGTATTACCGAAAGGCAATATAGGCTTCTCCAACGATTTCAGTTGGCGTGGTTTCAACCTTGGTTTCGTCATTACAGCTCGCTTCGGAGGCATCGTTCTCTCGCAGACACAGGCTCTTCTCGACGCTTACGGTGTATCTAAAGCTTCAGCAAAGGCCCGTAACGCCGGCGGTGTTCCCGTCAACACTGGGCGCGTTCCAGCCGAAAACTATTACTCAGTAGTAGGTGGCGACAACCCAATTTGGTCTGAATACATTTACAGTGCCACCAATGCACGCCTGCAAGAAGCACACATCGGCTACACATTCCCGCGCAAGATGCTCGGTGGAACAGAGTTGTCGTTGGGCTTAACGGCTAACAACCTCTTTATGATTTACTGCAAGGCACCGTTCGATCCCGAGTCAACTGCGTCCACAGGAACCTACTATCAGGGTTTCGACTACTTTATGCAGCCGAGTCTCCGCACGTTAGGTTTCAACATAAAGTTGAAGTTTTAAGCAACCATATATATAATGTATAGACAAGATTGATATGAAATACAACAATATAAGCAAAGCTTTCGCCTCTTGTGCAATCATTGCTGCGGGTTTCGGAGCATTGACTTCGTGCACCGACGGCTTTGAGTCAGCCAACCGACCGGGTACAAAAGCGTCGGCCGAAGAGCTCAAACGAGACAACTATATCACAGCATCCTTCATCACACAGATGCAGAATGAGGCGTTCCCCGAGCAGGAAAACGCTTACCAAATGAATATAGACCTCATCGGAAATTACCTGGGTCGCTATATGACTTACGCCAACAACGGCTTTGCCGAGAAGAATTTCGCACGCTTCAATGCCCCCAACAGTTGGGTGCGTTACCCTTTCAAGGATGCAATGCCAAAGGTAGTCTCAGCCTTTAATGAAGTTGCCCGCCTGACCAATCGCCAGGGAATCAACTACGCTTGGGCACTGATTCTGCGTAGTCAGGAGTTTCTTCGCCTGACGGATATGTACGGACCACTACCCATCGGAGCCGAAAGCGACCCCAATGCGTATTCTTCTCAGGAGAAAGTTTACAAGCATTTGATTGCTTGTCTCGATACGGCCACTACGATTTTACAGCCTTTATTGGCTGCAAATCCTGACTTGAAGTCGAGCGAAGAGTATGATAAAGTATACGGAGGAAAGTTCAGTAGCTGGCTCAAATTTGCCAATTCGCTGAAGCTCCGCATTGCAATCCGCATCCGTTACGTTGATCCAGCGCTCGCAAAGCAGGTCGGTGAGGCTGCCGTTAAGGCCGGCGTGATTACGGAAAACGCCGAAAACTGTGCCATCACATATATTCCCAACGGACAATATAAGACTTCCGTGGAGTGGGGTGACAGTCGGGCGTGCGCTGATTTGGAGAGTTTTATGACAGGATTCAAGGATCCTCGCATCACGAAATACTTCAATACGCCTGCCACTTCGGGCTCACGCGAAATTATCGGATGCTTAGCCGGTGCCAAAATCGGTAACAAAGCTAATGCCGATAAACTCTATTCGGCAGCCAATGTCAAGCAGAACACGCGCGGCGTGTGGTTAACCGCAGCTGAAATGGCATTCTGCCGCGCCGAGGGTGCATTGATCGGATGGAGCGGAATGGGCGGAACAGCCCAGTCGCTGTATGAAAAAGGCGTGAAGCTTTCATTCGATCAGTGGGGTGCTTCAGGTGCAGATGCTTACCTGGCAGATGCTACTTCTACCGAGCTAACTATCAAGACGCCAACGGCGGATATGGACACGACGAATCGGCAGTGAGTACCATCACCATCAAATGGGATGACTCGGCATCCGACGAGGTGAAACTCGAGCGTCTGATTACGCAGAAATGGATTGCACTTTTTCCCGAAGGACAAGAGGGATGGAATGAAATTCGCCGCACAGGTTACCCAAAAGTCTTCCCCGTTGCACAGAGTACGGGCAGCTATAACATACGCGTGCCGAACCGAATCCCATTCGATAACGATGAGACCATCAACAATGCGGCCAACTATGTCAAGGCAGTCGAACTCTTGGGCGGTGCCGATGACTATGCAACCAAAATGTGGTGGCAGAAGAAATAATTGTAAAACGTAAAACGAATATACACAATGAAGAATATATTGAAGACGTTTCTGTTATCTGCCTGCAGCGTAATGGCCCTATCGTCTTGCAGCGATTGGACCGACACAGAGATTAAAGACCCGGCAGATTTAACAAAAACCAACAAGAGCGAAGCCTACTATGCGCAGCTTCGCGAATACAAAAAGAGCGATCACCAGATGTCGTTCGGCTGGTTCGGAAACTGGACCGGTAGCGGCGTTGTACTTGAAAACTCACTTGCCGGACTGCCTGACAGCACCGATTTCGTTTCTCTTTGGGGCAACTGGAAAAATCCGTCGGAGGCCCAATTGCGTGATCTTCGTTTCGTACAACAAACCAAAGGTACGAAAGCTCTTATCTGTTTCCTCGTCTTCGACATAGGAGATCAGATCACACCAGAGATTCCCGCAGATAAGAAAGCAGCCGGAATGACTTTTAAGGAATGGCGACACAAGTTCTGGGGATGGGGTAAAGACGAAGCATCTCAGCTCGCAGCAACCGAGAAGTTTGCAAATGCCATCTGCGATACGATTGACAAATACAACTACGATGGTTTCGATATTGATGCCGAACCCAGCTATGCGCAACCCTTTGCAACCGATAGAGAGCTTTGGGAAAACAAGAAGGTAATGACCAAGTTTGTGCAAACGCTCTCGAAACGAATCGGTCCCAAGTCGGGCACCGGCCGTTTGTTGGTGGTCGACGGAGAGCCCGAAGCATTCTTAGATTCACTCGGTTCGCATTTCGATTACTTCATTTTGCAGGCGTATGGCGGCAGTTCTAACAGCGGTTTGAATGGACGCTATGCCCGACAAGTCGAACATTTCAAGGCATATCTTACTCCCGAGCAAGTAGCCAAGAAGCTGATCGTCTGTGAAAACTTCGAACGTTACGCCAGCTCCGGCGGTGTAAACTTCACCACTCCGGATGGAACTGTGGTGCCGTCGCTGCTTGGTTTCGCTTATTGGAGCCCCGAATACAACGGTAAGTCTTATCGAAAAGGAGGCGTAGGAACCTATCATATGGAATATGAATACGGTTCGTCAGCAGCCGTTACTTATCCTTTCCTGCGTCGGGCCATTCAAATTATGAACCCGTCCGTTCACTAATCACTAAACAACAAACAAAATGAAACACAACATAGCATCATTGATACTGTGCGGAATGACGGCCGGAACCCTTGCGCTCTCATCGTGCAACAACGCCGAATATTCCGTATTGACCAATCAAGCCTATATTGCACAGACGCAGACAGATGGTAATACGTCTGTCAAAATCACACTCGGTAAAGAGGCAGTGACACAAGAACTGAATGTGCGTCTCTCTGATCCGACCGACGAAAAATGCACGTTTGAGATTGCAGCAGACACTGCCGCCGTCACGGCTTTTAATCGACGCAACGAGACTTCGTACAAAGCGCTGCCCGCAGATCAGTTCAGTCTCTCTACAAGCGAGATTTCGATCGAGCCCGGACAGTCTGCTTCGCAGGCGCTGAAACTCACCGTTAACCCGCTGAGTGCTGCTTTAAAGAAAAGCGGAGAGAAGTATGCCGTAGCGCTGAAACTCGCAAGTAAGGACGGTCGTAAGAACGTCTTGGCATCCGGGAGCACCATTGTCTATATCTTAGATCAAGTTGTTATCCAGCCCGTTCCTGTCATCAACAGCACCCATAACATCCATTTCACGATGCGAACCGAACTCGCCCTCACCGAGTGGACATTGGAGATGTGTGTTAATATGAGTCTGCTGGGTAAGACAATCGGTGCCTATAACAACCAAGCTTTATTCGGAGGATGGGCTCCCAAGGGGAAAGACGGCGAGATTTATACTCGCTTCGGCGATGCCCCCATCGAAGGAAACCGACTCCAAATCAAGACACAGGGCACACAAATGAATAGTAAAATGCTCTTTGAAGAGAACAAATGGTACCACTTGGCATTTGTTTGCGAAGGCAAAAAACTTTCTCTTTACGTCAACGGTGCGCTCGACTCGTCGATGGATTTACCCGGAAAGGTGACCAATTTGGCTAAGAATATCAACTTCGGTAACACCGATTACCTCAGAGCCAATGTGAAAGTGAGTGAATTAAGACTATGGACCAAGGCCCGCACACAGTCCGAAATCATCAACAATATGTATTCATGCACTCCGAAAACGCCCGGACTTGAGGCTTATTGGAAGATGAACGAAGGCAAGGGCGACATCATTAACGACGCTACCGGACACAGGAACACGGGTAAAGTGGTATCTGTTCCCGAATGGATTCAGGATGTTCGCATCGACGGCAAGTAATCAATCAACAAACCATTAGATGAAAATGAAAATGATAAAACAGATCATAAAGAAAACAACTCCCGCCCTGTTGGCACTGCCCTTACTGTTAGCGGCCTGCCAGAGCGACCCCGAAGTGGGCAGCACACTGTATCCCACGCCGGCCGAAAACTATGATGCCAAGGCATATATCAATACCAATACGCCCAAAGGCAACAACTTCTCGCTCCGTGTTTTCCAGACACCCGCAGGGCCAATCGTGCCTAACGACACCGCCGTTTTTTATGTAAAGCTGAACAAACCGGTAGCACAGGACGTGAAAGTAACTGTCAAGGAAGCGCCGTCTGCGGCTGTCAAGAAAGATGGAGCAGTCGTAATGGATGCCGGTTCCATCCATATTCTCAACGCCACTGTTACCATAGCCAAAGGTGAAATGCGATCTGCGGCTCCCGTAAAAGTGGTGATCAAGAAAGGAAAAAGCATCGATCAATTGGCAGCCGGCGGCAAAAATGGCGTCACGGCAGTGATGATCGAGTCGGCCGAAGGTGCTTCCGTAGGTACGAATTACAACAAAGTGCAGATCAATGCTGACGTACGGTCTACCAACATCGTACCAAACGGCAAGATGGACGGTCTCACCGAGATTCTCGGTTCGTCTTTCGGACTCTATGATACCTATAATCGCTCGCTCAGTCAGCTGGTCGACGGCGATATGGAAACCTATTATTCCATCTATCTCAGGCGCAATCCCAAGTTGATATTCACCTTCGGAAGCGGTGTGTCTGTGGCCGGAATCACCATTTATCCTACGACATACGGGAGCTATTCAGAGTATTTCCTGACACAGGTACGGGTCGAAACGAGCAAAGATTGGAAAACGTGGACCGACCAAGGAACCATCACACTCTCCGGAGTTGATGCGCCGACACCGCTCCATATTCGCTTTTACAATCCTGTAACGGATCCTTATATCCGTGTAATTCCACTTAAAACTTATACCGGTGGATATATGGCTATCGGTGAAGTGAAAGTCTATCGATAAACGTATGCGGCCCAATGGCCACACCATTTATGATCCCCCGCACTGCTTTCGAGCGTGCGGGGGATTTTCGTTTATCGTTTTCGGCAAGGATAATAGCACTTACAACTTGTCGTTCTCATAAAAAAGCAATACCTTTGCAGGCATTTAAAACAAAACGAAAATGGACAAAACAACCATCAAGGGATATAGCAACGCAATTCTCTCGGCCGCCTCTTTCGGTCTGATTCCACTCTTTACGATTCCCGTTCTGAATGAAGGGATGGGGTCGTCATCCGTTCTGATGTATCGATTTGCATTCGGATGTCTGATAATGTTGGGCGTATTAATGTTCAATAAAACGCGAATGTACATCGGCTTCGGCGATTTCCTGCGCATTCTCTTTTTATCATCCCTCTATGCAGTGTCGGCTATTGCCTTGCTCGAAGGTTACAAATATATGCCCGGCGGCATAGCTACCACATTGCTCTTTTCCTATCCCGTATGGACGGCTTTACTCTCGATAGCTTTTCTCCACGAGCATCTCTCTCGGCGAACAACTATTGCCATCATCCTTGCCGTAGGTGGGGTGGCATTACTTTCGGGATTAGGCGGAGGCGGAGAAATCAAGTCTTTCCTCGGACCTGTATTTGAAATGTTGGCAGGTTTGCTATATGCCGTCTATATGGTGACATTTCCCGTGATAAAAGTTCGCAAGATGCCATCGTTGAAACTCACATTTTACATCTTCTTTTTCACGATGATTTTGATGCTGTTTTACACCTCGTTCACCACAGGTCACATCCAACCCATCTCCTCACCACAAGCTTTTTTCAATCTTGTAATGCTCGGTTTGTTCCCCACGGCAATCAGTAACGTTACACTGATTATCGCCCTTAAACAGACAAACAGCACAATGGTAGCGGTTCTTGGAGCCTTTGAACCGATGACGGCAATGGTTATCGGCATCCTCGTTTTCAACGAACACCTCACCGTTCCCATCGTTTTCGGTTTCCTGCTCATCATTATTTCCGTGCTGCTTTTAGTGTTACGCAAACGCGTTGCATCTCAAACAAGGAAA
Source organism: Hoylesella pleuritidis JCM 14110 (assembly GCF_000613725.1). GTDB lineage: Bacteria > Bacteroidota > Bacteroidia > Bacteroidales > Bacteroidaceae > Prevotella > Prevotella pleuritidis. Next base: position 10,083 of record NZ_BAJN01000009.1, on the reverse strand, counting down.
TAATAGAATCAGAATTGAATGGAACTTATATTGCATTGAAAATCAAACAGATATAATTCCAATTACAACTAACGGTCAATCATCGTGCATTTAACTGTTAATTACCGTGCGAAATACCGTTAAACGCGCGGCGTTTAACCATTAATCAGCGTGCAAGTAACCGTTAATAGAAAAGGGATTTATATGTACTAAAAATCAAGCACATACAAATCCCCTTTTATTTATGGTTTTAACGGATGAATGGTAAGAGATAAGAGATGATCGTTTATATGCTTTTTTGAGAGTGGATATACCGATCCGCCCCTACAAGTTAGCTATGATATCTTTCTGTTTAAAAGATAATCAAAGTCCTCTCAACTCTCGATTTTCAATTCTTAATTATCACTTAACTTATCCGTAGATAATCTTTCCTTCTTCGTCTTTATAGGCATCGAAATCTTTACTGTACTGATTCATCGCTCGAAGACTCATTCCCATATTCGAGAAACCACCGTCGTGAAACAGCGTTTGCATCGTAACCTTACGCGTCAAATCGCTGAACAGCGTTACGCAATAGTCTGCACAGTCGTCTGCCGAGGCGTTACCTAACGGCGACATCTTATCTGCAAAGTCCATCATACTATCTATATCCTTGATTCCTTTGCCTGCTGTCGTGGGCGTGGGAGACTGCGAAACGGTGTTGATTCGCACGCTTTTCTCACGACCGTAGATGTAACCGAAACTGCGGGCAATGCTTTCCAAGAGGCTCTTTGCATCCGCCATATCGTTGTATCCGAAGAAAGTGCGGTGCGAAGCAATGTAAGTCAGCGCCACGACAGAGCCGTATTCGGCAATGGCATCCGTCTTTTTGGCTGCTTGCAACATCTTATGAAATGAGATGGCAGATATGTCTAACGTCTTGTTCAGCCAGTTATAATCAAGGTCATCGTATGTTCTGTGCTTCCGAACGTTAGGACTCATCCCGATGGAATGTAGTACAAAGTCGACCTTTCCGCCCAAAACATCCTGCGCTTTGACGAAAACGTTCTCCAAATCATCATAGTTCGTGGCGTCGGCAGCGATAATCGGTGCATTGATCTTATCTGAAAGCTCGTTCAACTCGCCCATTCGGAGCGCCATTTCAGTGTTACTCAAAACAATCTTGGCACCTTCTTCGGCACAGCGTTCAGCTACTTTCCAGGCGATAGACATATTGTTCAATGCGCCGAAGATGATACCTCTTTTACCTTTTAATAAATTGTAAGCCATAATCTTCTTATATATTATCCGCTGCAAAATTACCTCTTTTATGGCGAAATACCAAAAAAGAGGAAATATAAAACAATATGTCGGCCATCAATACGCTACAACCAACGTTTGGCGCGGCTGTAAACGGATGTCTCGGTCTAAGCGGATCGAGGTGCCGGTGAGAATATCCGTGCCTTCGGTGGCGGCTCCGATGACTTCCGCATAACGCTCCACAGGCATCACTGCAGCCTTATTTGTACCGTTGAGAATGGTCAGAACAGTACGCCCTTGATAACGACGTGCAATGACATAAACGCCCTCATAGGGAAGAAACTGCGTCTGTCGACCTCGCGAAATTACATCATTTCCCTTGCGCCAATGCAACAATCGGCTCAACCAAGAGAACATTTCGTTCTCCGCTTCGGTGCGACTGGCAGCGGTGAAAGCATTGCGCTTATCGCCCGGAAAGCCTCCGGGGAAGTCTTTACGCACGTTACCGTCGGTCACTTCTTTCGTTCCATTCATCAAGATTTCAGTCCCGTAATAGAGCTGGGGAATACGATTCATCGTGAGCAAGAGCGCCAATGCCTGTTTCAAAGCAGGCACATTCTGTCCTGATCCGAGGAATCTGTCGGTGTCGTGGTTCTCTATAAAGGCCATCACCGATGATGGATCGGGATAGAGATAATCGTAAACCAGACTATTATAAACACGGTTATAGCCCTTCCACCAGCCGTCGGTCTCTTCGTATTTAGCTTGATTCAGCTTATCGAAAAAGCTGAAATCCATCACTGTTTTGAGGTAACTATTGATCGCGGATAACCTCGAATCCTTTTGCCAAGCAGCCGTATATGCAGGCTCGGTAACCCACGTTTCGCCTACGGTATTAAAGTTGGGATACTCCCAATCAATCGCTTTCATCCACTCAGACATTGCTTTTCGGTCGGCATAAGGATAGGTATCCATTCGTATTCCGTCGATTCCTGCGGTCTCGATCCACCATTTACTGTTCTGAATCAGGTATTTGATAACGTGCGGATTACGCTGGTTGAGGTCGGGCATTGTGGGTACAAACCAGCCGTCTACGGCCTCCTGTTTATCTATTTGGGATGCATACGGATCGAGTACAGGCGTCAGTTTGTAACTGGTTTGCGAGTATTTGCCGCCTTGCAAATACTCGGGCGAATTGAACCAATCCTTCGATGGAACATCAACAAGCCACGGATGGTCTTTCCCGCAATGGTTAAAGATCATATCCATCACCACTTTCAAGCCCCGTTGATGGGCTTCGTGAATGAGATTTCGATACTCTTCGTTGGTTCCGAAACGCGGATCTACCCGGTAATAGTCGGTCGTTGCATAGCCGTGATAGGTACTTTGCCCGTCGCGATCGGGTGAATTGTTTTCCAAAACAGGCGTAAACCACAGCGCCGTTACACCCAGTTCGTTGAAATAATCGAGGTGTTTGCGAATGCCTTCAAGGTCGCCTCCGTGTCGTAAACTGGGCTGATTGCGATCCACACGATAGGGCTTCAGCCCTTTGATAGGATCTTTCTGTTTGCCGCCTCGCGCAAAACGGTCAGGCATCAGCATATAAAGCACGTCGGCATTGGTAAATCCGCGACGGTCTTCTCCGCTCATCTCGCGGGCCCGAAGTTCGTATTTCACTTGCCGTTTAGCACTTCCCGAAACAAAATTCAACGGTACAACGCCGGGTTTAGCAGCACTTACATCGAGGTAAACAAGCAGATAATCGGGGTTATCTAAACGCACAACGCTGTCTACTTTAACACTTTGGTTACCTGCCGTTACCGTGCAATTGCGAATATCTTTGCCGTAAACCATCAGCTGTAAAGACGCATCTTTCATTCCCGCAAACCAATAGGCGGGATCGATTCTATCGATATTTACAGCAGCCTTAGCCATCATATTCATTGCTATGAGGGCAGAAAGAAAAAGCCATTTCATTATTTTAAGTTTATAAGTTCACAAGTTTATAAGTTAGGAAGGGGCTACATTCGATAGAGAATCAGCGCCGATTGCGGATCAACTTCTACTTTTCCACCTTCCATTTCGCCTAAACCGCGCTCGTCTATCACACCATCGCAGGCCACGACTGTATACCGACCGGCCGGAATCTCGACCATCTTTGCATCCTTATTGGCATTCAGAATGACGATGATATCACGCCATTCATCGCCGCCGGCATTATCTTTTAGTCGGAAACCGACCACACATGGCTGCGTGGGTAAAAACTCTAAGTGACGCCGAACGAGGTCTGCATTGCCCAACCGAAAGGCCGGATGGTGCTTTCGAAGCTGTATCAGCGACTTGTAATAACGGAAAACCTGTGGGTATTTTGCCAAGTTTTGCCAATCGAGCCGGTTGATGCTGTCGGGCGAATTGAAGCTGTTGTGTACGCCTTTCTTATCCCGAAGCATCTCTTCTCCACACAAAATGAAGGGCACTCCTTGTGAAGTGAGCACGGCAGTCTGCGCTAACAGATCCAAGCGAATCAGTTCGTCGTCGGTGATTTGGGGCACACTTGCACGTAGCCTGTCCACAAGACACATATCGTCGTGACAACTTACGTACGCTATCATTTGTGTAGGCGATGTGGCCCAAGGTGCTTTTGTATAGTTGACTTGCGCATAATCGACCTGCGGATGACGAATAACACCGACAATTCCGGCCTTGATACTTTCCTCTGAACCGGCTAAACCGACCAGGAAAGCACCCTTGTGATCGTCCGAGAAAGGTCCTCTCAGGGCATCGCGAAGCTCATCTGAAAAGGCTGCGATGCCCGGAAGCTGACTGATATGTGCTTTGACGGCCAATTTTTCGATGGGAAGTGCACAGCCTCCGGCGCTCCATCCCTCGCCATATATAAATAAGGTAGGATCTATTTCACTGGCAGCGCGGCGCACGGCATTCATCGTTTCGATGTCGTGAATGCCCATCAGATCGAACCGAAAACCGTCAATGTGATACTCTTTGGCCCAAAAACGCACCGACTCTATCATAAAGCGGCGCATCATTTCACGCTCGCTGGCAGTCTCGTTGCCGCATCCCGACCCGTCAGAATAAGTGCCGTCGGTACGCTTGCGATAGTAGTAGTCGGGGTAAGTACGCTGAAAACCGCTGCCATTTATATCGAACGTATGGTTATAAACCACGTCTAAGATGACGCGAATACCGGCTTTATGCAAAGCCTGCACCATCTGTTTGAACTCACGGATACGCACGGCAGGGTCGTAAGGATCAGTAGAATACGAGCCTTCGGGTACGTTATAGTTGAGCGGATCATAGCCCCAGTTGTATTGAGGAGTATCAAGTCTCGTTTCGTCAACCGATGCATAGTCGAACGAAGGCAGCAAATGAACGGCGTTAATGCCCAACTCCTTTAAATGATTGATGGCTTGTGGTTCGGTCAAAGCTAAGAATTTACCCTTGTGTTTGATGCCCGACGTAGGCGAAATAGAGTAGTCGCGGTGGTGCATTTCATAAATAACGAGGTCGGCGGGCGACTTCAATGCCGGTCGAACATCGTGTTCCCAGCCCACAGGATCGGTCGCTCCGAGCGGCAAAATAGCACCACGCTTACCGTTGACACCTACTGCACGGGCAAAGACTCCGGGTGTTTCACCTCGTCCGAAACTTGGAATCTCGAACGTATAAAAGCGATTTCGCCAGTCGCCTGGTACTGAAACTTCCCATCGATCAGCACCAGTCGATTTCATCTTAACAGTTTTCAACGGTGTGCCAGTGAGTCCATCAGCATACAATCTGACCACAATACGCTTGGCATTCGTGGGTGCGAAGAGTCTGAAAACAGTCTTTTTCTTACTGTATATCATCTCTTCAAAGGGCTGTCCGGCCGTCGTCTGGCCGATGATCAGCGATAAAAGACCCGTGAAAAACATTTTTCTTATCAGCATCGTTATATCTGTTTAAATTCTCCGTTACCGTATATCCTCCAACGATTAACCGTTAAACGCACGATAATTAACTGTTAAACGCAAGGCGAAAAGCCGTTAAATGGCGTGCGAAAAGCATCTAATCGCAAGGCGAAAGACTGTTAGTTGCAATGCTGTGGACGGATAAGCGATGAGAGATAAACGGTGAGAGGGGTGTCTCTTAACAGCGAGAGAACACGCCGACGCGCCCCGACAAGAAGTCAAAAGCAATGGCTCAACTCCTTAATTTCCGATGTCTTAACTCCTAATTACTTCTCCCACTCTGCTCCACCAACTCTGAGATGTTGTCGCGGAAATCGCGATCGGCAATAAGATCCTCGATGTTTACATGCATCCGATAGCGCCAATAGTGCTTCGGATTGGCCGGAATATTGATGCGTTCGGCATCAGGATCGGCAATGCGTAGCCGTTCGTCAATGGCCATCCAGTCTTGGATGCTGAAAATGCAAAGCATTGACGGAGAGGCGAGATGGTTTGAAAGGATGTCGCGTGCAAGCCAACCGGGCAGCGGTTGAGGTGCGGCACCCCCGCGATAGAGCATCGAGTTATAGTAGACTTGCGTGCGCTCGCGGTCTTCTTGCCACCATTGGCGCAGCGTCGGGGTGTCGTGACTGCTGATGGTACATACACTTCGGTATGGGTTATGCGCCAAATTACCGAACCGAACACTTGAATCCTTGGGCATAGATTGCAATTCGAGGCTGAGAATGCGCAATTTATTCATCACCCACGACACGCAATCGGGCACCATTCCAAGGTCTTCGGCACACACCAACATACGTGTTGCCTCAACGAGTCGCGGTAGTTTCTTCATCGCTTCATAGTACCAGAACCGGTTGTTACGCCTATAATAATAGTCGTTATAAATGCGATTGAAGATTGTTTTATCACTGTCGTAAAGAGCTTCGTAAACAAAACTGAACTGAACGGATATGCGGGGATGGAACTTATCACGGTCTTTGCGGTCGCGAACGAACAGCACATCGCTGATGAGTGCATACAAACCGTCGCGAATCTGAATGTCCGTTGCCGACAACTTGCCCTCGAACGCAGCCTCGACTTTGCGTTGCGTGTCGTATTCCGGCCGTAAATCGTAGATGTCATCGTGTGTATGAACGAGGTACTTTGCTTTTACTTCGGCAGCGTGCTGACCGAAAACGCGATCTAAAACCCAGTCGGCAATAAAAGGTTTGGTGAACTGTTGTTCCTGGAAATGCAGTCCGTAAGCCTCTATCTCATCACGAGTCATTCCCAACGAGGGTGAGAACTGACCCAGTAAACCGTGTACCGAGTCGATAGGTATCTCCCAAATGCGGAAAAATCCGAGTACATGGTCAATGCGATAAGCATCGAAATACTTGGCCATTGCTTTAAAACGGCGCACCCACCAGCGGCAGTTGTCTTTCAGCATAGCATCCCAATTGTAGGTAGGGAAGCCCCAGTTCTGTCCCATTACAGAGAAATCGTCAGGTGGGGCACCTGCTTGTCCGTTGCAATTAAAGTATTTCGGCTCCATCCAAACATCGCAACCGTAACGGCTCACACCAATAGGAATATCTCCTTTAAGGATTACTCCCTTGGCACGTGCATACTGGTGTACGGCCGACATCTGCTCACTGAGCACATATTGAATGAAATAATAGAATGCCACTTCTTTGAAAACCTTGGTCGAAGCGGTTGTAAGCACCTTGCGATCGGCCTCATCCCACGTGTTGTGTGCAGGCCATTTGTCAAACTCTGCGGTACCATATGCATCGCGAAGGCTGCAATATCGGGCATAAGGAACCAGCCAACGACCGGACTCTTTGAGGAAAGTTTTGAAACCGGAAGACTTCAACACCTTCGTCTTTTCCTGTTCATAGACGGCACGCAAGTAGGCCGTCTTAGCTTCGTTAACACGTTCGTAGTCGATCTGCGGCAGCGAATTGAGTTCCGTTCTCAATGCCTCAAAATGCGTTCTTACGTTTTCGTCTTTGAGCGTAGGTAGCTGTGTGAGGTCGACATACTGCGGATGAATAGCGAAAATACTGATACAGCTATACGGATAAGAGTCTGTCCACGTGTGGGTAGTGGTGGTATCGTTGATGGGTAACACCTGAAGCACGCGCTGACGGGTAAGAGCTATAAATCGATCATCTTTTTCAGATCGCCGAAATCACCCACTCCGAAACTCGTTTTCGACCGAAGCGAGAATACGGGAACCATCGTTCCGACCAGTCTAACATCGTACAGCGGGAAGAATGCTTGTGAAAGACTATACACCACGACATCACCTGCGCTCATCCGAGGTACTTCCGCCGTTCGATTCATTCCCGTTTCCCATAGCACATCAGCCTTATCAGTGGCGTTGAAAGCAATGAATTTAAATTCGATTTGATGACTTTCAAGTTCCGAAGCATCAAGATCTACCACCCACTCATTGTAATGGTGCTCGCACATCGGAATCATCCGCGCAGGATTCCACGCTCCGAGTGCCTCACCCGCACCCACAATCGCCAGACGATGAGATGTCCTGAGCTGTGGTGCCCGCACCGCCAGACGCAACGTTTTACCAAAACGAGTAACCTTGACATCGGTTTCTCGCCGATGATGAATACACTCCGTAAAAGCCGAACTATACAAATAGGTGTCCTCGGGAATATCGATCCAATGGTCGTAAACGACATAATGCGTGCCGTTGAGCGCAGAGAAATCGAGCCGATGAGCCTCTGTGAGCCATTCGTGAGTTGTTTCTCCATCAGCATTGAATACGGAGTAATAATAATCTAACCGCGGTTGTAGATCCGCCTGTTTGATATTCATTCGGCAAGTCCAATACAATCCGTCGGTCGTTACCATTCTATACGCGGTTGTTTCCGCCGTTTCGGCAGTCTCGTCAGCCACGACATTGAGAACGAGTTGCTCTCCATAGACTGTTTTATAGTCAATACTGAAATCTAAAATCATTGGTTTAAGTTAGTGAATATGCCGTAAAGTTACACATTATTCACACAGAATCGCTACGCAAAAGCTCTCTAATTGCATCCAGACAGTGTGCAAACGATTGCACGAGTAAGTAACCGACATTGCTTTTTAGTTCCCTAAACTCCGAACTGAGAGATATATTCAGCCTCCCAACTCAGAAATCCAAGAGGACAGCCGATGCCTATTTACCTAACCCGCAACCAAAGAAAAATGGCTGAACGTTCTCTCAACGCCCAACCACCAAAATAAATTAGAGAGTTATAATATTCTTTATACAGTGTTTTTTCATTCAAATTCCCACAAAGAAAAGCAGGGTATGCACAAATCAACAGCATACCTCACACTCGGCGAAACAACCGACTCGTCGGTTATTCGTCAGTATTCATCCTCATTGAAAAGGAAGTCCTCCTTAGTAGGATAATCGGGCCAGATGTCTTCGATACTGTCATAAACATCGCCTTCGTCTTCAATTTCCTGCAAATTCTCTAACACTTCAAGAGGTGCACCCGAACGAATCGCATAGTCAATCAATTCGTCTTTCGTTGCAGGCCAAGGTGCATCTTCCAACTTTGAAGCTAATTCCAGTGTCCAATACATATCTCTCGGTTTTCTGATTTATCATTAATTGTGCGTGCAAAAATAAACAATTTTGCGCTATTTGCAAGTACTTTGCCACTTTTTTTCTGCTGTATGGGCAACAAAATTCAATTTTCTTGCCAAGACAAACAAATAATCGGAGAGCCGATTCATATAATGGAGAATCTGAGGAGAAAGGCAGACATCCTTGCCACAATCTACCATCCGACGCTCGGCTCGTCTGCAAACAGTTCGACAAACGTGAGTCCACGCCGCCTCACGACAGCCTCCGGGAATGATAAAGCTGGTCTGTTCAGGAATTGAGAACACCATCGCATCGATCTGTTCTTCAAGTCTCCGGACAGCACCGTCATCAATAACGGAGACACCCCGACACAGGTTTCCCGGCGGATCGGCAGCCAAATAACTGCCGATGTCGAACAGATCGTACTGAATCTGTTCAACAAACACCCTCACATCTTCATCGGCCGTCAGCGAGACAAGCATTCCAAGATGAGCATTGAGCTCATCCAACGCACCGTAAGCCTCTATTCGTTTGTCACATTTAGCCACCCGTCGGCCCCCGATCAGGCTCGTTGTACCACTGTCGCCGGTCTTGGTATAAATCTTCATCGACACGTCTCAATAATTGATTTTATAATTCCGTTTGTGCATTTTCAAATCGAAGAACACGATTCCGCAGTCTAAAAGGTCAAAAGTAACGCCTGTCCGACTGTCATCCATTATTCGCCGCCACACCTGCCTCGTTTCCCTCGTGACATCAATATTCATCACCAGCAAAACGGATCGGGATGTAGCTGTTTCGACAAAGGAATCGAACATCGGTCTCCAATCGTCCAGCAATGTCATCAATAACACTTGACAACTGCCAAGTTCAGATCTTCTGTCAGCAGAACAGCCCGTCAGCACCTTCGTCTTTCGGCATCCGGCATTGATATACTTCTCATATCTTTGGTTTTTCTCCTGTGCAATCCCCCAACTGCTTGCCTGTACATAGTTCGCCAGCCGCAAACAAAGCCGGCAGCGCTTCAGCTCAGTCTTATCTCTTACGGCCTCTCTATCGTACAACTCCTCATAGGCATAATAAGGATATTTCTCATTGACCACACATCGCACGAACTCGTAGGCAAAGGGAGACTGCACACCGAAGCCATACGAACGAGGAATCCGTAAAAGCCGCCGGAAAATTTGCCCAAAAATGTTCATACTGCAAAGATACCATAATCCCTGCACTTTACCAAAGGCAACAAATACAAAAGAGTATAAATAAGGAAGGAGAAACGGGATAGAAAAAGGTATAGGGAGGCTTGGGAGGATC
>NZ_BAJN01000010.1 GCF_000613725.1 Hoylesella pleuritidis JCM 14110 | reverse complement strand
AGAGACAATACTCTTAGTTATACCTTATTATATATTATATAGCATCAATTAATAGCAAATAAAAAGCGACAAACAGAATTTTCCTGTTTGTCGCTCCGCTGTCGGGATGAGGCGACTCGAACGCCCGACCCCTACGTCCCGAACGTAGTGCGCTACCAACTGCGCTACATCCCGATTGCGGATGCAAAGTTAGTACTTTTATTCCAAACGCAAGCATTTTTCAATAGAAAAGTGTAGGAAAAGTTACCTAAATGAACAACGCAGCACCACACACCAAAGATTCTGTACTTCGATTTTAAATATTCAATCTATTTATTACTTCCAAGCTTGAATAAAACCTATATATCAATTTTGAATCTTATACTTGATAACGAGAAGTATGGGAGGAGACGTCCGGAAGTCCTATACCACTCGTCGTCTCCTCCTATACTTCTCATTTCTCACAAATCGGCAACCAAAAGCAACAAAATAAAAGAGCACTGCACGAGATATCTCCTCTTTCATTAAGATAGCCCCCCCTCTTTCTTTCAATTTCCAACTGGTTTCAGAATAGAAGATAGAAAATATACATAACTATTTAAATGGGATTCACTTTAGTATAACTAATACTATCTATTTTACCCTCTCATAAACATAGCGATCTCCTTGTAAACCTTAATAAAAAGGTATAAAGATGCAGTATAAGTATATCGGCCCAAGATTTCAGTCTATTTATAATTGACCTTAAAACACTCTCTTGAAAGCTCTAATATCTCGACATATACAAGACTACTTTTATTTCAATAAATTGTTACGAGCACCTGTGAATTTAGTGTACCATTCCGCAGCATTTCCAGAAAAACAGAAAAGTACAAAACTGACAATAAACGATAAGAATATGGATTTTATTTGGGAATATTCCCGAAAACGACTAACTTTGCGGCAATAAACAAAACAATATCCACCAAAATTATGGAAGTACAAGACTTAGAAAGAATGATACGTGAGAAAGAAAATGTCATATCGTTGGCATTTCCCGCATTGATGCGCAAAGTGTATGTATGGATGAGTTTAGCACTCGTCATTACAGGTGTTACGGCTTATGGTGTGGCCAATTCTCCAAGCCTGATGACGGCGATTTATTCCAGCAGAATGACTTTCTGGATACTAATTATCGCACAATTGGCATTAGTGATAGGCGTAACAAGGGCTATCGACCGGCTCTCCCTTACCTCAGCCACCCTGCTCTTTATACTTTATTCGGTACTTAACGGCGCAATGCTTTCCGCAATCTTCGCTGTCTATTCTACAACGGTCATCACCCAGGTGTTCTTCATCACGGCAGGAACTTTTGCCGCAATGGCCGCCGTCGGATACTTCACTAAACGCGACTTATCCTCAATAGGGCGCATACTTTATATGTCACTCATTGGACTTATCATTGCAACAGTGGTCAATCTGTTCCTGCACAGTTCGGGATTCGATATGATTCTGAGTTACGCAGGTGTTGCAATCTTCATCGGACTCACCGCTTGGGACTCGCAAAAAATCAAACTTATGCTGGCCCAATGCGACAATATAGATGAGGGTGCACAGAAAATCGCATTGATGGGAGCTCTCTCTCTATATCTCGATTTCATCAATCTATTCCTCTATCTATTGCGAATCTTTGGAAGAGATAGGTAATTGAAAAAGAGCTATTGAAGTTTAAGAGCCTAAGCATTTGTATCTTATTGAATAACAATAAGATACAAATAACTTTTTTTTTTGATTAACGATCAATCGTATATTATTTAGCTGCTAATTATATTGCATTTGACCATTAATCACAATATAAATCATACAATAATTGATTTTCATACGATATCAAGATAATTATCTTTCCTCTCCCTTTGGAAAGGAGATAGAAATAAGATAATCCTTTGCTTGTACCCTTTGATCTTCTGTCTAAAATTAAGCCATCCTTTGTTCAGGGCTATCAATCTCCTCATTTAGAGGGCTAAGAGGATGATCAGCTATCAATCATCGATTTTCAATTAGTGAGGTATCACTTCTGGTGATCTCTTTCGCGAATTTCTACACGACGAATCTTGCCACTGATGGTCTTTGGAAGCTCATCGACAAACTCGATGATGCGAGGATACTTGTACGGTGCCGTCTGGTGTTTGACGTGATTTTGCAAATCTTTGACCAGTTCGTCGCCAGCCCGCTCCTTCCATTCTGCACCGAGAACAACGGTTGCTTTCACCACCATTCCGCGCACCTCGTCGGGAATTCCGGTGATGGCACACTCCACAACAGCAGGATGTGTCATCAGTGCCGACTCCACTTCAAATGGTCCGATGCGATAACCGCTGCTCTTGATAACATCATCGATGCGGCCCTCGAACCAGTAATAACCGTCTTGGTCGCGCCAAGCCATATCTCCAGTATAGTAAACGCCATCGTGCCAAACTTGCTTTGTCAGTTCGGCATCACGATAATAGCCCTTGAAAAGACCGATAGGTTTATGCTCGCCAATACGTACTACGATCTCGCCTTTTTCTCCGTCTTCGCACGAAGAACCGTCAGGACGAAGGATATCGATATCGTATTGCGGGTTGGGCATACCCATCGAACCCGGCTTCGGACGTATCCACGGCATCGTGCCGAGTGTCATCGTAGTCTCAGTTTGCCCAAATCCCTCCATTAAAGAAATACCTGTGAGTTGTTTGAATTTATCAAAAACGGCTGGATTCAGTGCTTCACCAGCTGTGCAGCAGTAACGAAGTGAGGAGAGATCATATTGTGAAAAGTCTTCGCGAATCATAAAACGATAGACCGTCGGAGGTGCACAGAACGATGTGATATGAAACTTCTCCATCTGTCTTAATAGTTTATCGGCCGTGAATTTCTCGTGATCGAACACGAAAACAACAGCTCCTGCAAACCACTGTCCATACAGTTTTCCCCACACGGCCTTACCCCAGCCTGTGTCAGCAACGGTGAGATGAATGCTGTCTTCACGCAGATTGTGCCAGAATACACCTGTCGTGATATGCCCGAGCGCATAAAGGTGATCGTGGGCAACCATTTTCGGCTCGCCGCTTGTGCCACTTGTGAAGTACATAAGAAGCGTATCGCTATTGTCATTCACGTGTTTCGGACGAACGAAAGCAGGTACATTATTTATCTCTTTATGCCAATCGTGGAATCCATCGGGTATCCCCGGACCTATCGAGACTAATGTTTTTACCGTAGGACTCGCACTCATTGCCTCGCTCACTTGTGTTAAAACATAGTCTTCGCCCACACAAACGATAGCCTTGACACCAGCTCGATTGTTTCGGTAAACAATATCATTGGTAGTCAGCATATGTGTAGCGGGAATGGCGACAGCACCGAGTTTGTGCAACGCCAGCATCGAAATCCACCACTCGTAATGACGTTTTAGGATGAGCATTACCCTATCTCCATATCCGATATCCAGCGTTTGGAAATAACTCGCAGCCTGATCGCTCAGGGTTTTAAGGTCTTTAAAAGTGAAGATAATCTCCTGACCCGCATCGTTCGTCCATATCATTGCCGTCTTATCGGGCTTTTCGGCAGCCCAAACATCCATTACATCGTAAGCGAAATTAAAGTTTTCGGGAACAATGAAGTGTAGATTTTTCTTATAATCTTCAACGGAAGAGAAATGTATTTGCTTCAAAAAACGTTCTATCATCGTGTTATCCTCCGTTAGATTACAACGCAAAGAAACCGTACAGCGCAGTCTCCGAGTGCGCGCATACAATGTTTCTGACCCGCATCAAAATAGATGCTATCACCCGGATGAAGCGTCATCACTTTCTCGCCGATGGTGATTTCAAGATCACCTTCAAGCACATAGTCGTATTCCTGACCTGCATGCGAGTTCTTATTATGCCTCTTTTCGCCCGGCAAAGGCTCTACCGTGACCATAAACGGATCAACTTTACGACCGCGAAAGCCGCTTGCCAGACTCTCGTAAGCATAGCCTTTGGTACGCTCCACACTCATTCCCTGCTGCCGACGAGTAAGGAAATAAGTACTCATTCGCGGTTCTTCACCGAACAACAGCACGTCAATGCCGATGCCATAACGCTTGGCTATTTTAGAGAGTCGATAGAGAGAAGGATCTGCCTCACCTGCTTCTATCTTCAAATAATGTTCTAATGAAATGTCGCAAAGCTCTGCAACTTCTTCTGCTGGGATGTTGAAGACCTCGCGAAGGCCTTTCAATCGCTCTCCTATTTGTCGTATTGATTCTTCCATATTTTGGTTATTTGTACGTTCCAAAATTACGAATTATTTTTCGGAAAGATAGTTTTTCGATATTTCTTTTACACATTTTATAAGTAGAATGCTCCATAATTGCACACTTGAAAAGGATATGTGAAAAAATGGATAACTCTTTCTTCAAACAGTGAAAGATAAAAACAAGAGAATGGAAGAAGAGAATTTACCCGTCGAAATAAAGAGGATGGAAACGAAGAAAGCTCTCGCCAGGCGAGAGCTTTCCCACTGATAACCTAACTAAAAATGTATAATCGTTTATTAAAAAGCCTGACTTTAAACACCTGTTCGCCGAAATCGCAAAGCAGATACGGGCAAACAAAATTGTAGACAACCCTAATTGATGTCGTAGATTCCACTTTCGGAGAAAGTCGTAAAGAGCAGGGTATTATCTTTCTTCGGGCATTACGATCCAACAAATCAAATAAATGAGTAAACCGCTAAATGCCGTACATATCGTGAGAATAGCGTAAATAATGCGGAAAATCGTCGGATCGAAGTCGAAATAATCAGCTATTCCTCCGCAGACTCCTGCAATAATGCGATCTCTGGAACGATATAATGTCTTTCCTCTTGCCATAATTCTTGCTTTTTTAGATATTTATTCGTTAGACGAAAATACAACCCCGAAAGTTGCACGGGACATCATTTTTTTCTTCACCTGATATCAGGAATAATCCGATTCAGGGCTTTGAGCACTTCCGAAGGCATCGTGCCAGCTTTGAGCAAGATGAAAACCGTGTCGTTACCGGCTATCGTTCCGAGAACCTCTACTATTCCACCGTTGTCGATGTTATATGCAATCGAACCGGCATAACCAGGTTTTGTCTTGATGACTGCGATATTTTCAGAGAAATGAATGGACTGAAATCCCGATGTGAGAGGCACTCCTTGTACCGAATATGATTGTGAGATACGCTTGTAGCTGTCTCGTTGGGCAGTGCATAAACTTTTCTCCCATCCTTTCCGGTGATTTTCACCGCTTTCATCTGCTTCAAGTCGCGGCTCATTGAGGCTTGCGTCATCTTAAATCCTCGTTTGGCGAGTGCCCGCAAAATCTCTTCCTGACTACCCAATTCCTGCTGAGCAAGGAGCATTTTCAATAGTTCTATTCTGCGATTTCTGGTATCCATTTCTGTATTTTTATACGATTTTCGACTGCAAAACTATGAATTTATTTACAAATAACAGCATCTTGACAGCATAATTATTCCTTGGAAAGAAGACTGGAAAGGCATAAGGAAAGAATAATTTCACACTTAATCTTTCCCGACTTGCGATGTTGACAGATGAGATAAACTGCCGATTTTATAGCAGAATTTGGTCGGAAAACCGTATCTTTGCGGCATTATTAACATTAAAATAATATTTTGAATAAGATGAAGAGATTCGTCAAGCTCATTCTTGTACTTGCAATCGTGTGCGTATTGTACCCCACCGGTGTAGCGGCCGGCAGTAAGACAGCAGAGAAGAAACTGTCGAAAACAGAGGCAAAAGCCGTGGCCGAGCAGATAAAAGCACAGTGGCTGGCAGATACCAAAGTACGACTGGCATCGGTATATAATAATAAGGTGGCCAAGAGCGATACGCTCACGATGCCTCTTTGGTGGCGAGTCTACGGACAGAAACCCGCAGACGGTTACAGTCTTTATATCTCGTTGCACGGCGGCGGAGGCGTTCCAGCAACCGACAATGACCAACAATGGGAGAATCAGAAGCTCCTTTATCGTCCTGCCGATTGTGTTTACGTGGCGCCACGGGCACCGTGGAACATTTGGAATATGTGGTGTCGGCGCGGCATTGATACGCTTTACGAGACCGTTATACAAATGTGCGAGGCTTATCTCGATGTAAATCCCAACAAAGTATATATTATGGGCTATTCGGCTGGCGGTGACGGAGTATGGCGAATGGCACCTCGGATGGCTGACAGATGGGCTGCTGCCTCGATGATGGCAGGCCATCCGGGCGACGTTTCACTGCTGAATCTGCGCAACACGCCGTTTATGATTTGGTGTGGAGGGCTTGATGCGGCTTACGACCGCAATCGGTTGGATACTGAACGGGGGCTGCAATTAGACTCGTTGCAGCGCGATGATCCTGAGGGTTATATCCACGAGACACACATTTTGGCTGATAAAGGTCACTGGATGCATCGGCAAGACTCTGCAGCCGTGCATTGGTTGCCGCGTTTCAAGCGCAATCCTTATCCTCGAAAAATTGTCTGGCAGCAGGAAGAAGTTCGTCGACCGAGTTTTTATTGGATGGAGATTCCTGCCAAACAGATGCGTCGGGGAATGACCGTCAGAGCCGAAATTCGCGGCAATGAAATTGATATCAGTCGGTGTGATTATTCTTCGCTCACGCTGATGTTGAATGACGAGATGGTCGATTTAGACCGTCCCGTGGTGGTAAAATATCAAGGTAAGAAAGTATTTAATAAGCGTGTGCCCCGCACCGAGGCCAATCTGCGCAAGACATTGGCTGACAGAGGCGACTTGAGTTTTATATTCCCCGCAGTGATTACGGTTAAAATCAGATAAAAGAAAACAATATGTTACGAGAAGGATTAAGCCACACCAGTCGGCTGATGGTATGTAATGACAACAGTGCTATTACCCTCGGATCGGGCGATATGCCTGTATTAGGTACGCCGGCGATGCTGGCATTGATGGAGAATGCGGCAATGCTGGCCGTTGCAGAGGAGTTGGATGAGGGGACAACGACCGTCGGCGGACACATCGAGTCGTCGCATTTGAAACCTTCGAAGATAGGAGCGGAGGTGGAGGCCACGGCTACGGTGACACGGATTAATGGTAAAAAGCTCTATTTTTCCGTCGTTGCACGCGAGGGAACGACGGTGATCGGCGAGGGTACTCACCTGCGTTTTATCGTCGACAGAGAACGATTTCTCTCGAAAGTAATCGGACATTGACTGTTGAGAAATCGTTGTTGAATTCCGGGAGAATCGGCGGTCACTTTCCGGAAAGCATCAAATCGCATTCCAACTAACGGCTGAACGCAGTGTAACTAACGGTTAAACGCAGTGCGTTTAACGGCCTTTCGCATAATGATTAACCGTTAGTTGGAATGCAACTAACGGTTAATCATTATGTATTCTCCATCTACCTGAAAATCAAGCAGATACAAATAAATCAGCGCTCCGGTTCCCTCTCTCTTGGGAGAGGGTTAGGATGAGGCTTCGTCCTAACAGCCCCTTTTCTCCTCTTAGCTTCTTTATTTCAGCGCATCGATCACTTCCGGCATCAGCAAATGCAGCTCTTTCTCTTCAGCTGCAGTGTAAATATTGCCGTCGACAATGCAAGGCGCAGCAGTATATGAACCGTTTTTAATCGTATCTTTCACATAAGGATGGCACGCAATCTGCTTTCCGGAATCCACACCGGCGATATCGAAGAATACGCCTGCACCGCAATGGCCAATCAATAATTTATCGGCAGCCCCGAATTCTTTAATGACTTGAATCAGCAATTGATTGTAAGGCTTGTCCGCATTCTGTGCAAACACCGGCACAGCATCACCGCACGAGAAAACCAAAGCATCGTAATCAGCTGCGTGGCCGACTAAACCCTCGATAACATCATCTGTTCTCAACGCGACACCTGAATTAGTTTTGATATCCGTCGAGTCAGAAACGGCAAACAAACGATATTCTATTTTGTTCTCGAAGAAGTTTTCCAAATACGTGAAAAGTCCCAAACCATTTACCGGATTGACTGCCAATACTGCTACTTTTTTACTCATAATCTTTCTGTTTCGTTTAAAATGAATTTGTGTACAAAGATAGTTCTTTTCCGTAAATCAGGCAAGCAGTTACACAGCCGTAATACAGTTACCTTTTGGTAGGAATTAACTGCCTATACAGGATATGCAAATTAGACTTTAACTTTGATTAACCTCATCGGGCGATCAGCCAACAACACGTCCGCCGTTTCAATAAAGCAAAAGCGTCTATGGCTGTTTTCCGATATAGGCCAAGATGCCACCGTCTACATAAAGGATGTGTCCATTGACAAAGTCGGAAGCCTCACTGGCAAGGAATACGGCAGGTCCCATCAGGTCTTCGGGCGTTCCCCAACGACCGGCAGGCGTTTTCGACAGAATAAAACGGTCGAAAGGATGACGACTTCCGTCAGATTGGAGCTCACGTAACGGGGCTGTTTGAGGTGTCGCTATATATCCCGGACCGATTCCGTTACACTGAATGTTATAGCCACCGAATTCAGAACAGATGTTACGTGTAAGCATTTTCAAGCCTCCTTTGGCCGCAGCATAAGCCGAAACGGTCTCACGGCCCAACTCGCTCATCATCGAACAGATGTTGATAATCTTCCCGCGACCTTTCTTTTTCATACCGGGAATGACGGCTTTAGACACAATAAACGGTGCATTTAAGTCTACATCCACGACTTTGCGGAAGTCTTCCACACTCATTTCTTCCATCGGGATGCGTTTGATTATACCCGCATTATTGACAAGAATGTCGATGGTGCCAAGCTCACGAGTGATTTGATCCACCAGATTTTTTACTTGCTCTTCGTCCGTAACATCTGCGATATAACCCTTAACGGCAATACCTTTGGCTGCATAATCGGCCAAAGCCTGATCCAAATGTTTCTGATCACGACAGTTGAAAGCAATTTTTGCTCCTGCCAAAGCAAAAGATTCTGCTATGGCGAAACCGATTCCGTAAGCCGCACCTGTAACTAATGCGACTTTACCTTCTAAGGAAAAGTTTTTTGAAAAAGTATCCATTGTTATTTATTTTATAGTTGACGAGTTGACAAGCCGACAAGTAAACAAGGCTCCGGATAACTCGTTTGCTTGTTAATTCGTCAATTTGTTAACTTGTCTGTTACCCACTTGCCAACTCGTTTACTTACCAACGAGTTCACTCATTTACTCATTTATCTCAGATCCGTTATCTTGACGACTTGCATATCACCATAATCAAGATTCTCACCGGCCATTCCCCAAATAAAGGTATAGTTGCTTGTACCTGCCGCACAGTGGACAGACCATTGAGGAGCAATAACGGCTTGCTCGTTCTTCATCCAAATATGACGAGTTTCTTGGGGGTCTCCCATCAAATGACAGATCATCTGATCGCCGGGAACATTAAAGTAAAGGTAAGTCTCCATACGGCGAAGGTGCGTATGAGCAGGCATCGTATTCCAAACGGAACCTGTCTTGAGCTCTGTTATTCCCATCTGTAACTGACAGGTTTGAACGCCTGCAACGCCGTTGATAATCAATTGATAAATGACACGGTCATTACTTCCGGCAAGACTTCCAGCCTTGATATTCTTGGCATCTTTCAGTGTTACAAGTTTCGTCGGATAGCTTTTGTGGGCAACGGCACTATTCATATAGAATTTAGCCGGCCGCGAACTGTCTTTGCTCGAAAGTACAATGCGATTGGGATGTTCCACTGTGGAGCGACCGATATAGATTCCTTCTTGGAATCCGAGGTTATAAACCTTTCCGTCTATTGTAACCGTTCCCTCGCCGCCGACATTGATAATGCCAAGCTCTCGGTTCTCTAATAGCGTCTTAGCTTTCAATGGTTCGATGGGATTCAGTTCTAACGGCATTCCAACAGGCTCTGCACCGCCAATCAAGAAGCGGTCATACATCGTGTAAGTCCAGTTGATTTCGTTAGGCGCAAACACCTTATCAATGAGAAACTCTTTGCGAAGGCGTTGCGTATCATAGTTTTTTACATCTGCGGGATGGTTCGCCCAACGGACATTATAATTTGTTGTCTGAGCAATACTGCTTAAAACGAAAAGCAGGAGAGCAATAGAAGTCGTCAGTTTTTTCATTATCGTTTCTTGATTTATTAATTAAATGGATTTAAAGAGATTGACTTTCGTCTGCAATAATCTGTCTGCGATTATAAAGCATCATACCAAGTGTAAGAACCACAAGCACTGTCGGACCGACGTATTTCACGTAACATGTGAGTTTATATATCGTCCATCCGAAAAGCGAAGAGGCAAAATCCAGCGCTCCACCATCAAACCCTTCGGGTATTTTAGCCGCTGAATCGCCCGTAGCTTTATATACTTCATTGGCCGCCATTGTGAAATCGGATGCCATATCCGTAACGAAATATAAGCCGATGACAATTGCAACAAGTCCTATCAGGTAGGTCTTGACAACATTTCCATTAGTAATCGGAAGCACCAAAGGGAAAAGATAGAACATTCCTGCCAATGAAGCCAAAGGCAAGAACTGGTTTCCGGGCAGGATAACAGCCACGACAAGAGCAGTCGGAATAAGTAAAAGAGACACTACCAACGTTGTAGGATGACCAATAACAAGGGCCGGACTCATTCCAATAAATATCTTACGTCCGTGAAAACGTTTGTCAATCAGCTCCTTGGTTTTCTCTGAAATAGGCATCAATCCATCTATAAAGAGTTTCGTTATGCGCGGAATCAATTCCATTACAGCCCCCATCGTGATTCCCAAAAAGAGTATTCCTTTCAGATTTTGATGTGCAAAGACACCGATGAGAAGCCCCACTATAACGCCCAATACAAGTGGTTCGCCAAGCACTCCGAACTTTTTCTTTAAGCCTTCGGCATCTATATCCAACTTATTGAAACCCGGAATAAGATTCAATACCTTGTCGATGACAATGGCAAAAGGAACAAAACTCAGACAGAAAGGTTGCGGAATAGAGATGGTATCTAAATTCTCATAATAGCGATGAAACTTTCCTGCAATCAGATCTGCACTGACTAACGTTATAATATAGCAGATGATGGCTGCAAAATATCCCCAAAAGAGACTTTCTCCCATCACAAAATAAGCTACAGCACCAATAAAAGCAAAGTGCCAGTAATTCCAAAGGTCAATGTTAACAGTGCGTGTTGTCTTGGTGAGTAACATCAAGAGATTGACACCTAAGCACACAGGAATGACAAGAGCACCGACAGCTGTGTTGTAAGCAACGGCTGCCGCAGCCGGCCATCCCATATCAAAGATATTGAGTTGCAGCTGATAAAGCTCAGAGATATTACTTAAAGGAGCATTAAAATTAGTCGTCAGCAAAGACGTCACGATGCCTAATCCAACGAAACCGACACCGACATACAGACCAGATTTTAGTGATTTACCAAACTTCATACCGATAATGAGACCGATTAAAGTAAAGAGAATCGGCATCATTACACTCGCTCCTAACTGAATTATATAACTGAATACATTCATAAAACTTACTTATCTTATGATTTCAAGCTACTAATAATGGTAAGACACGCCCTGCACAGTTCCGTAATATACGCCCAATCACCGGCAGCAATCCGCTCTTTGGGAAATAACTTAGAGCCCATTCCCACACAAAAAACACCTGCCTTAAACCATTCTGCTAAGTTTTCGCGCGAAGGTTCGACGCCTCCCGTCGCCATAATCTTTGTCCACGGACACGGAGCCATAATATTTTTCACCATCTTCGGCGTCAAAACGTCACCGGGAAAGAGTTTCGTCAAGTCGGAACCCAACTCTTGTGCTTGCCAATCTCACTGACACTGCCGCATCCCGGACAATAAGGTATCAGACGTCTATTACAAATCGGGGCAATATCCGGATTAAAGAGCGGCCCCACAATGAAGTTGGCACCGAGCTGAATATATAATGCCGCCGTTGCAGGATCAACGACAGAGCCTACTCCAAGAGCCAATTCAGGACACTCATTATCAGCCCATTTCACCAAATTTCCAAATACTTCGTGGGCGAAATCGCCTCGATTCGTAAACTCAAAAGCACGTACGCCGCCGTCATAGCAAGCTTTCACCACCTGCTTTGCCAATTCAACGTCTTTGTGATAGAAGACAGGCACCATACCAGTTGCACCTATCTTCTGCAAGACTTCTATCTTATCAAACTTTGCCATTATATTTCCTATATTTCTCTTTATCGTTGTACTCGACCGTTTGCATTCCCTTTAACAAGCGACTCTACTTCATCTTCACTAACAAGATTAAAGTCTCCGCCGATCGTATGTTTCAAAGCCGAAGCCGCAACGGCAAACTCCAACGCCTCGCCTTGAGTCTTCTTAGTCAGCAAACCGTGAATAAGTCCGGCGGAAAAAGCGTCTCCTCCCCCTACTCTATCAATGATCGGATTAATCTCATAACGCTTACTCTCATAAAATTCTTTACCATTAAAGATAAGCGCTTTCCATCCATTACAAGTCGCAGAATAAGATTCACGAAGCGTTGAAACAACATATTGAAACCCGAATTGCCGTATCATCTGTTCAAAAATACGATGATATCCATCGGCATCTGTCTTTCCTCCTTCTACATCGGCATCAGGACGGAATCCTAAACAGAGCTGAGCATCCTCTTCATTACCGATACATACATCCACGTATTGCATTAAAGGAGACATCACAGAGATTGCTTTCTCAGAAGTCCAAAGTTTTTTACGATAGTTCAAGTCACAACTTACAGTTACGTGATGACGATGGGCGGCCTCGCAAGCAAGCCTTGTCAACAGTGCAGCTTGATTGCTCAGTGCAGGCGTTATGCCACTCCAATGAAACCACTGAGCTCCATCCATTATTTCATCAAAGTCGAATTCCTGTGGATCACACTCTGCAATGGCCGCGTGAGCACGGTCATAAATCACCTTACTCGGCCGCATCGATGCACCGGTCTCTGCATAATAAAGCCCGACACGTGCCCCGCCACGGACAATGTACTGTGTATCTACACCGTAACGACGCAGTGCATTCACGGCAATTTGCCCGATTTCGTGCTCGGGTAACTTGCTGACGAAACAACTCTGATGCCCATAATTAGCCAGACTGACAGCCACATTGGCTTCACCTCCTCCCGGAATGATACGAAAACAATCGGCTTGAACGAAGCGACCGTTACCTTCCGGAGAAAGCCGAAGCATAATTTCTCCTAATGTTACGATTTTCATTTATATGAGTTTATATTTTAAACAATGATCAACGAGCTGACAAACGAACAAGTTAATGTATTGGTCAGGCTCCCTTTACAGCTATCGACACTTTCAGCGGAGCGACTAAATTCTGTCTGAACAGGTCGATTTTCTGTTGCCAAACATCTTGATTCTCGACACCACGACCCGTCCATCCTGCACCGAAATAATAAACGAAACGTTCATTCTCTCGCAAAATCTTCTCTCCGATAGCGTGCCCTGCGATATCGCCTTGCAATCGGGAGCACGGTACGAAACGCGTTTTCTCTATCCCATATGGGAAAACTGCCGCCACGTAAATCTGAAAACTATGCCGTTCAGGACTGTCCGTGGGATCCGCATATTGCACAAAATCCTTGCCCAAACGTATGCTTTTCGTATCGGCAGAATGAATGACGACACCTGCACACACCCTTATCGGACGGCGTAAATACTCGTACCAAACAGTAGTACGATTGAAATAGCTGCCCTTGTCAAGGCTGATGCGCCTGTGTTCCACAACATCTTTCTGCCCGTCGATTGTCGTTTTACCGTAGACAAACTCCACGGTGAAACGCAACGGACCGTTTTCCAACACCTTATAGCGCTGAAAACAATAGGGCATCACGATGCTATCGCCGATCAATACGCCAGGAGCACCGCACCCCAAAGACGGACCCACGCTATAACAATCAAGTCCATTGCCGTGATCCAAGTGCAAAGAATTCTCCCGTTTCAGACTATCAGCCTCGTCATTTCGCCCTTGTTTACGCCATTCTGCCCCTTGTCGGTTAGCAACGAACACGTTATGATAACGCTCTGCCACCACCAAACGAGGTACCGATTTCAACCAAACATCTATGCCGAAAGCCTTTTCGCCCGTGCGTTGCAGTGCCGGACCATAAGCACGATACGCTCCCAAGTCGTTCTCCCACGTAAAATCGTCTACACGCCAAGCGTAAAGTCGCCCGTCAACAGCACTTTTCATCGGCACTGCTTGCCCCGGAACAACCGTATAAGTCACTGTTCCCATCGGTCGCACCTTACTGTCGACAAGCAACAAACTATCTGTTGTCAGCTGATAAGCAATCTGTTGCCGATAAGCATTCCGAATAATAAGCGCAGACCCATAACTGATTCCGAGCTTATCATATATCCGTTTAGCGTCAATCTCCACAACTTCACTTCGTTGTAAAGCCGTAGGATTCGTGATACTCACGCTGATTTCGCCGGCATAAGATGCCATAGGAAACAGCAAAGTCCATATCAGGTTTCTCATTTTCATTTTTCCGGGAATTTGATTCAATTCAATATCGGTCGTCTCAAACGTGTGACAAATGTAAGCAGAAAAGTAGAAAAAGAAGCGTCTTACCCATACAAAAAAGTTCACATATCGTACAAAATGCAATGGAAAGCCTAAATATAAGAGCACTTTCCTAATTGATAATCCTTCCAAGCCTCCTAAATTAAGAAGTCAGGAAACTCCGTACGAGAATTCAATTCATAATACATAATGCACAATATATTACCCGAGAATTAACAGTTAACAGCTAATTGTTTTTAACATATATTGCAAACAAAACCTACAATACATCAACAACATAACGCTCCCATCCCTACGTGGAAGGGAGTAGAGGTAGAATTTCTATCAGCAAGTATCTCTCTGTTAATCAACAACATACAAACAGCATTGCGATTAACCGTTAATTACATTGCAACTAACAGTTAAACGTACGACGATTAGCGGTTAATCGCCGTGCAATTAACCGCTAATCATATTACAAATAACCGTTCAATAAAAAGGGATCTGTATGTATCTAAAAATCAACTACATACAAATCCCTTATTATTTATATTCCTTATGTTATTCCGTTTGAATATTTTTACTCTGACATCATCGTAATTTCGATGCGGCGGTGAGCATTGAGCAGAGTGTGAGCCATTTGTTTTATGTCAGCAGGCGAGATGCTTTTCAGCAACGACTCATAGTCCGTGTGAAAATCGACACCGTTCCGAAGCTCGTTATATAATATGTAATACCAGTATTCATTGGTAATAATATTCTGCGAATAAGCCTTTAGCAAGAAAGCCTTTACTTTGTTCAGGCTGGCTTGGTTGGGACCTTTCAGAGCGAGATTTTCTACTTGTCGATAGACAATTGGGATGAGATCGGCATATTTGGCAGGGGCTGTGCGGAACGAAATACGCACCATTGCCGTAGGCTTTGCATCTTTTTCAAGACTCGAACCGACGCTAACACCATAGGTTCCGCCCTTTTCTTCGCGTACCGAATCAGTATAAGCGATGGTCAAAACACGCTTTAATACATCCAGAATCAGATCATTTTTGGCCGTGAAAGGCACTGAGAAAGGATAGAAAATACTGACAAGTGCCGAGGGAGTCTCCATCTTTTTGCGGAAGAGTCGCGTCTCGTCGGCATTTCGAAAAGACGGATACGTATCGGCAGCAGTCTCTTTTCGATGCATGGCTGGCAGCGAAGCAATATACCGACAGAGCAAAGGCCGAAGCGTGTCAAGGTCTACATTGCCTATGAGAAGCATCTTGAAGCCCGATGCATCGCTAAAACGTTCACGATAAATCTGCATCATTCGGTCGTAAGACACACGTTCGAGCGAGGCTCGTTTCATCGGTTGCACACGTGGACTATTGCCATATAGGATGGCCAGCAACGAGTCGTTGTATGCTACTTGGGGATTAGCCTCGCGATTAGTAAGGAACGATCGCATGCGGTTGATGAGGGATCGGAAAGCGATTGAGTCTTTCCGAGGTTGCGTAAAGTAGAGATAGGTAAGCTCCATCATTGTTTTCAGATCTCTGACCGACGATGAACCTTCGATGCTTTGTGTACGATCGTCGATCGAAGGCCAAACATTGACAACCTTGGAAGCCAACATTTTGCGCAGCGTCGACGCATTGAAGCGCCCCACTCCGGCATCTTTTACAACGTTGGTAATCAACGGAAAATTGACGACATCACTGTCCGGATAAAGCGAAGTACCGCCGTTAGCATAGAGATGCATCGTAATTTGGTCTTTGTTATAGTCCGTTTGCTTGACATAAACTTCAACTCCGTTACTTAGTTTAAGCACTTTCACGCCGTGCTTCCCATAGTCTTGCTCCGACAAAATACGACCTGGCGTTGGTCGTTCGGTCATCAGTTCCTTGGGCACAGCTGACTCTTGATAAGACGTGTAGGTGCGGGCCTGTGCATCAAGAACGTATTTTTCAAACTCCGCAGCGGTCGGAATGTGCAACTCTTCTTTATCGGGTGCATAGACGGTAAGTACTTGATTGCGGTCGGAAATCAGTGCTTTGGCAGCCGCATTGACATCGGCGAGCGTCACTTGTGAATCGAACTGCGTTATGAGTCGCAGATTTTCTTCGGCCGAAAGCATCGGTTCTGCTTCGAGGAAATGACTTAATGCCGTGCGCACATAGTATCCGTTCTTGCGCATATCACGCTCTTTGAACAAGCGCTCGGCCGCTTTCAGGCGAATGGCTTTAGCTCGTTGGAGTTCGGCCGACGTAAAACCGTAACGACGGGCACGCTCACTCTCGGTCAGAACAGCATCGAACGAGCCGCGAATGTTCTCTTGTCGGCAACCGAACGACAACGAAAAAGCATCCTTAGTACGCGAAACCAAGAACTGTCCGGTGCGTGCTGTGGCACTCAACACAGGCGGATCAGTACGGTGTTGCAGCTCGCTGAGTCGCTCATTAAGCATCGATGCGACGAGGTTTTCTATGTATCCGTCACGCAAATAACGCACTGTAACCTTCTGATCATCGCTCGTTGCGGCGTGTTTCATATAAAGACTGGCCAGGATAATAGGTTGTTCACGGTCTTTGTCTACTGCAACGATCATCCGCTCGTTATCAGTTACAGGATAATACACACGCTTTGCGGGATTCTTCGGCATCGGAATCGACCCGAAAAGCTGCTTAATCTTAGTCTCGATACGGGCAACATCGATGTCACCTACAACGATAATAGCCTGCAAATCGGGCCTATACCATTTCTGATAATAGTCTCTCAGGTCCTTGTAAGGGAACTTATCGACGATGTCCATCGACCGATGGGTAGACAGTCAGCATATTTCGTACCTTGGTATACTATCGGCAACACGCGTTCCAACATTCTTTGAGTGGCTTTTCCGGCTCTTCGCGTGCGCCATTCTTCGTGAATCACGCCACGTTCTTTGTCTATTTCCTTATCTGTTAACAGCAAATAGTGGCTCCAGTCGTGCAGAATGAGCAGCGTAGAATCAAGGATTTCCTCACGTTTAACGGGCACCGAGGAGATGTTATAAACAGTTTGGTCGACACTGGTATAAGCATTCAGATTGGTTCCGAACTTAATTCCCACGGTCTCACACCATGGAACGATACCCAACCTACCGTCTTTGCCTGGATAATTTACCGTTCCGTTGAAGGCCATATGCTCTAAGAAATGAGCCAATCCGCGTTGGCGAGGCTCTTCCAAGATAGAACCCACGCGCTGGGCGATGTAAAAATCGGCAATGCCCGGCTCTTTTCCGTTATGCCGAATATAATAAGTCAGGCCGTTCTTCAACTTACCCATACGATAAGTACCATCTTGTTGCACCGTCTGTGCTGCTGACACGACGGGCAACAAGATGTAAAGAAGAAAGGCCCAAAAGCCCTTTTGTATCTTCATTCGCACTGATTTGTTAGTTGCCTAAGCTCGCTTTGCTACGCGGAATAAAGTCGTTGGTAGAATTATTGGTGTCGACATACTTGCCGTTTTCCATCTTCCGAATCACCGACAAACCGTAACGTGTCTTGTCGTTATCCTTTTCCGAACAGTAAGTCCAGCCTGCATCGAGGGCAGCTGAGAACACACTCCATTCATATCTACCCTTAGCACCCAGATTAACGGCATCTACTACCCACGAGTTAGGTATCTTATAAGCCTCTTCTTTCATTGTTTTGTTGAAGCCACCAAAGGTGAATTGATAAGTCGCCGTGTAGAAATTGTTCTTTAAAAAGTCCTCTTTCGACGCTTGCATCTTCACCAATGCATAGCCTTTATAACCTCGATTGTGCAGTATAAAAATCGATTTGGTGTAGCAATACCATTTATCTAAATTGGTAACTGACGGGTTATCAATATCCGTTACATTGTTACTGCTTACATCGTAAAACTCAAAATCTGCTTTACTTAGGTCGTAAGCAGTGGTGCATTTTTCCTTATGATTAATGCCGTCAATGGCTAACAGCAAGCTCTTTCCAGGCTGAACAGGTACCGACTTGCCGTTACCGGGAATCATATAGAGGGCATCTACACTGATGGCTTGTGACATAATATCAGGCGTATAGTCGTGTTTCAATGCCGTATTGAAAGCCGATTCCACAAAGGCTAAGCTATCTGCATAAAGCGTTTCATTAGTGTTGTTAGTCACTTTAATATATTGACCGTTGCTATATTGCTTGCCTTCGGGTGTCAGATTGCCTGAAAAAAAGATTTCGGAAATAACGAATCCCTCTTTGGCCGTATAGGTATTGAGCGTCAGCAAGACATTACCCGGCTTCGCTCCACTCTCTTTTATGGTCACGTTTTGCGTTTGTGCTTTCACGTTGCTGGTAGTTTTGGTACCCGCAATGGTGTAAGTAATGGTTCCGGCAACACTCACATTGTAAGTGCCTACGGGCAAATTGGTGGTTGCCACATAGTCATTGCCCATCTTGGTAAAGGTCGTTATGGTAAAGGTTTGACTCGTCTGAACGTTCGTAAACGTTGCTGTGGCATTACTGAGAACGGCATCCGTGAGGTTCAACGGCATTTGCAGTGTTACCGATTGAGCCACAGTGGGCGTCTGTTCGTCGTTATCTTTACACGAAATAAGCGTCGTGCACACGGTTAGGAGCATCAAAAAGCTCATCAAAATTTTGTTGTTCATTGTTCTGTTATTATTGATTTGTTATACAATTATTAATAAGTGATCCCTAACGTGAGGCCTACTTGCTGTCCGTTGTTTTGTACGTTGCTAAACCACTGACTGCCAACCAACTCACAATACACCGTTAATCGCCGTGCGGCCAACGTGTAATCGCCTCGCAATTTGCCATTAATCGCCGTGCAGTTAGCCGTCAGTTGTCGGTAGGTAGCATTGACTTTTCGGATAAACGATGCTTCCATATTGGCGTAAGGCATTGTAATGGCCTTGTCGATGTTGGCTGAATAACTACCGCCCAACACGCATTCGAAAGTGAAACGGCGTGTAACGGGGATGAGCCATTGGGTATCCAACCGACCGTAAAGCCGTCGGTCGTCCATCTGTCGTAATGGATATGCATAGCGTTCGCGGCTGTTTCGATAACCCACGGCAGCCCGTACATACCAGCAAATGCGGTTCTGCTCACCGTAAACAGCGTGGAGCGAAGCATCCGTCAGCCGATGTTTATACATCGTTAAGTCTGCTAACACGGGGTATTCGCCGCCTACTGCGTTACCAGCACGTGTTCGTCGCCGCTCTTCCGGGTATGATCGAAGTGTCCGAAAACGGCCAGACAGCGTGCGCCTTCGCGTTTCCAACCTGCCGTAAGACCTACGCGCGCAACATAAAGGGTGGTCAGCGGCAGCGAGTTATACTCGTTGGAAATGCGCTCATAATGATGCGCCGAAAGCGCAACGGTGCCAAACCAGCCCGCTGCCGATATCGGGTGGGCATCTATTTGCAAGCCGATACCGCCGCCTTTGTAATACATACTGGTGGCCGAAGCCGTGAAACGAGCATTGTAAGTGCCCAATCCTGTCATCTGATATTCGGTTACACCGCCTGCTTCTTGATGGAAAACAACGTCGTTATTCTGCTTATAGATGTTGGCTTCTGCGGCCAGTGCCCATCGCTCCAGGCCCCAATCGCGGGCCGCACCGACGCGTAACGTAAGGTCGGAGACAATACCTCGCATCCGCGGATCACGCTTACGGTATTCCTGTTCAGCCCTGAACAGCAGTTCGCCGGCCGCAGTCCATTGGCCCATTCGTGCCGAATAGCCCCCGCTAAAACAGTAACGCTCACTGCGGGTGTTGCCTCCCACGGTATCGGCTAACACATAAGGCGCCAGCAAATGATAATCAGTGGTGCTATTCCAAGTGATGTTTCGCGTCTCGCCAGTCGTATACGAGGCTGCTCCCCACACCGTGGTGCGGTCTGAAAGACGGATATACGAAACTGCTTTCAGCACTCCCGACAGCTGACCGGAACCTTTTTCCATCACCACGGGTATTTTTTCGTGCCCCCAATCGCTTTGAAAGAAGAGCGCGGAATGCGTCTTTCGGAATGCCGTTCCATAGAGTGCGGGATTCGTCCAACCTGCACGACGCGTGTCATTCCACATCCGTGCGCGTTCCGTCCGGGCCGAATCGAGATCTGATGCACTCATTTTCGTTGCAGGAATACAGGCCAATGCCAGCGTGATTGCGTACAGGAAGCGTTTCATCTGTCCATCCATATCAAGTTCAGTACAAGTCGGTTGCCGCTCGTTTGAGCCATTTCGGCATAGTCGGTATAAGCCCGGAAGCGTCGGGTATGCACCGTTTGAGTTACGTCTTTGTATTGTATCAAGCCCTCGATACTGACCATATAGGCTCCGCGCAGCAACGAGATACGGAGTGTCTGACCGTTGAAATCGGCCGAAGTCGTCACCTGTCGCGTGTTGAGATTGGTCAGAACAGCCGTTGCCTGCACGCGATCGACCGTGAGCGTATCGCCTGCATTCACAGTAATATCGGCCTCGGCGAAGTATTCTTCATTGTCTTCGTGGCAGGCAGTAACGGCTATTACCACCGCAAAACATATCGTATAAAAGAGCTTTTTCATTCTTTTCTGCCTCCCTGTTCATATCTTCACATTCATCTCCAACCCAAAATAAGGATTTACGTGACGGCGAATCGTAGTACCATTATTCTCATAATCGGGCGTATAATCCCATATCTTATTGCAGAACAACGCAATGTTGAGGCGATCGCCAAACAGCTTTTTCGTTACTTTTAGGTTGAGATTCATACTGAAAGGCACCGTATCTTTGCGATAATCAGCATCCGTATATCTCCTCACCAACCATCGGAGATACGTGTCTTGGGCGTCGGCGGGCTTCCAGTCGTGCACCGTTCCGTCAGCACTCATATACTGTTCGGGTTCGTTACTCAACCTTTGGCGCTGCGAAGAAGTAAACCATAAGCATTGCGCTGACAGTGAGAAGGCCAACCGAAGTTTAGGAATATCGGTGTCAAACGTAAGTTTGTGTTGGCCATTTGGCGCTTGACGCCCTCATTGTCTTTGTAAATTCCGGCATAAGGAATCTGTTTTCCGCCTACGACTGCATTCGGGCGCTGCATCAAAGTGATAGAGTTATGATAGAGAGTAACAAACCACGCACCTGTAATTGTCAATCGGGTGTGCAGCCGACGGATACGTTCAGACGCGAAAGTATATTCTATTCCGCGTTTCAACGTACGGCTCCCATTGGTGTATTCACTGTGACCGAAGAGTTCACTCATCGTGGAATAGGGCAGATTGGCCACAGACGGCGGAGCCGTTAACTTGGAAGCATCTACGCCCGAAGCATCGTATTTCTTGTACATAAAGGGCGAATAGATGGTAGAAGACCTGAAACCCGAACGCATATCTTCACGAAACAGTGTGACGGAAAGGCGGTTTCCGCCGACGTTCACATCTGCACTGATCTCCCATTTCAGGTTACGTGCAGGGCGAAGAGCCTCGTTTGTGGGGTCAATGATATAGGTTTGCTGATTGATTAAACGGTAAGCTGGGTTGCTGTGGTAATAATTGAGCTGCGTGATGTCGAGATAAGCGAGTCCCGGATAGAGCTGATCCATCGTAGGAGTCTTGGTGTGCCGGCCCACACCCGCAGCAATTCGGATAAACGAAGGACGGTGAGCAAAGGTGAATTTAGGGAATGTCCAACCCGCATTAACGCGCGGATCGCAATATACCTGGCCGTGCATCGCATAATGAACAGGCAGATTGAGCATCTCGCTTGCACGCAATCCACCCACCAACTCGAATGTATTTCGGCCCAAAGAGACTGCTATTCGCTCCTCGGCATAGGCCGAAACGGTATGCATCGCACGGATGCCCGACAACCGACGAGCCCTTGACGAGGTACCAGGATACAGTGGACGGAGCGGATTGAATACCTGACCACGCCCGTAATTCTTATCCATATTCCAATCGATTCCGATGAGAAGGGTGTTGGAAATACGGCGTGCAGGTACCTGAAAACGCGCATTCAGCTTGGCGAAAAGATTCAAAGGCTTACCGTCTACATCCTGGCTTGCCGTGTAAGTAAAGGGCAACAGCACGGCGTTCGACTCGCCTTCGGTGAGCGTTGTGGCCGCAGGTGTCTCGCGTTGGAGTTGCACCAAGCGGGTGCGCGACAGCAAATCGTGTTGGTAAGAAGCCGAAACGGAAGCGAGAAATGACTTGAACCAGAGGACACGCATAGGCTTCAACTCTACCGAAGTGAGTGCAGCAACACGGTTATAGGCCGATCGATAGCGGTCGACATTGCCATAATTGAGATCTGGATCGACCTTTTCGCGATCGAAAGAGCCGCCGTAATCCAGATTGGTCGACAGTTGGACGGTATGCGAATGACCCATCCACAGCTTCCCGAAACGGGCCGAAAGCGTTACGCGCTGATAGTTTTGGAGCGTGTTTCGAGGGTCAGCGTGGGCATCAAGATAATCAATACTGAGGTTGAGTGTGCGTCGATCAGCCCACTCAAAGCCCTTGGCCAGGTGGAAAAGTTTGCTTCCCATATCGGCCTTTAACCGTGCATTAAGATCGTGCCCACCCCTTTTCCGCTCGATGCGAACCACTCCACTGGTCATATCTCCATATTCCACAGAGGGTATTCCGCGGATAATCTCCACGCGTTCGATGTCGTCTGTAGGAATGGTTCGCATATCCGCGCCACGATTGGTGAAGTCTCTTGTGGTGGCTTTCGATTCCCACGAGCTGGCAAGAAACTGCATATTGGCATTGTTGCTGATAGGAGCGCCATCGAGAATAAAGCTCGTTCCGAGCGACGAAGTGGCGTAATTGGAACTTGCAAGAGGCAGAGCCTCGCGTAGGCGAATGGTATTCGGCGCCGTGAGTAACGGGTCATGCGCCCGTCCACCGGGTAAAAGTTCGAGCAAATCGGCGAACGATGAGGGTTGAAGATGCTCCATTGCATGGCGCTGAATAACAGAAGCGCCGGCCAAACCACGCGACTCTTGCGCCGTGACAACGACTTCGCCAAGACGCTTTACATCAGGAGTGAGATAATAAAAGGCCCCTTCGGCAGCTTTTACTGACAGTCGCTGATAGCCGATATAGGTAATAATGAGTGTCTTGCCGACCGCAACATTCAGTACAAACCGGCCCGAAACATCAGTCACTGCACTGCCTTTCTTCTGCCCGTCGACCGTAACGGTGGCCCCGACAATCGGCTCGCGACTCTCCCGGTCGAGAACCGTTGCACTGAGTTTTGTTTGTGCCAAGCCCGAACACACATATAAACAGCATACGAATAGAAATCCTATCCTTACTTTACTCATTTAGTAACTCTCTTGATAGGTATGCAAAATTAAGAGAAATTAGATATTTAAACAATACCTAAAAATAACGATTCATATTCTTCCAAACTATCGGATTACCTATAAATAGGTATTTTTTCTTGTTTTACAGCACGTCATACGCATATCCGTCGAGTGTAAATAATGAGAATGATTAAATTTCGATGGCACATCATCCATATCTTATTGTGAATCAATAAAATACGAATCACTTTTCAAGTAACGACTTTTCGCAGTACAACTAACCGTTAAATGCACGCCGTTTAACGGTCTTTTGTAAGACAACGAACGGTTAAACGCACGACGATTAACGATTAATCGCCGAAGGACTTGCATTCATCTGATTATCAGCAACATACAATCGCCCTGGATTCTATGTGATAAATAATGATGAGAAACACAACGAGCCGAAATCATTTCATTACACATTGCGCCGTGAACAGCTATTATTTGCCAATACAAAAATAGATATTGATGCTTGACAAACAAGTTTTTTAATTTCTTTTCCTATCGTTCAGTCGGATGCAAAATATCGTGCGGTTTATCATAAAAATGTTACGCTACAACAAATATGATCATTTCTGAACGATTTTTGACATCGATTGAAGAAAAATTTTACTATTTTTGCAACAGAAATTTACGGTCTATCACATCTAAACATACAACTATGATGCATTTCAATCTACACCTCAACAGACGGCAGACAGTGGCTTTTGTTTTACTGTTGTTCGTCGGTGTTGTCCGCACTCAAAACAACACGAGGATGCAAAACACCGTTTTGCTCAGTCTTCTCGTAACGATTGCATCGCTGCCCACATTCGGTCTGCAATGGCAAGCACCCTTTTTGAGCTATACATTAATCGGAGTCGTCACCACATTACTGCTTTTCGCCAAGCGGGAGGCGTCTTAGTGATGGGCATCGGTGTGACTTATCTCCTCTATTTTCATACCACAAATAAAACTTTAAACAACCAAATACGACAATGAACACAAAGTATCAACAACCTCAATACGCCATCGGCGTGGGCGAAGCACTATGGGACGTGTTGCCCGAAGGTAAAAAATTGGGCGGTGCACCGGCCAACTTCGCTTATCATATTAGTCAATTCGGCGAGAAATCGATCGCCGTCAGTGCCCTCGGCAAGGATAAATTGGCCGAGGAAACCATTGCACAGCTCGACGACAAAGGGCTCAAATACGTAATGCCCAGCGTGCCTTATCCCACCGGAACCGTACAAGTGACGCTCGATAACGAAGGAGTTCCCACCTATGACATCCGTGAAAACGTGGCGTGGGATAACATTCCGCTTACCGACGAGATGCTTGCCGCTGCCCGAAATGCCCGTGCCATCTGCTGGGGATCACTCGCCCAACGCAACGTTGTATCGCGAAACACGATTCGACAGTTAGTGAAAACAACCCCAAACGATTGTCTCCGAATCTTCGATATCAATTTAAGGCAGACTTTTTATACCAAAGAAATCATTCAGGAATCATTGAAACTGTGCAACGTTCTTAAAATAAACGACGAGGAATTAGTTGCTATCGGCCGCTTATACGGCTATCCCGGCTTAGATATTCAGAATAAATGCTGGCTCATTCTCGGTAAATACGACCTTGATATGCTCGTACTCACCTGCGGAATCAACGGCAGTTACGTCTTTACTCCGGGCACAATGTCGTTCCGGGAGACGCCGAAGGTAAACGTAGCAGATACTGTCGGCGCCGGCGATTCATTCACTGCGGCTTTCTGTGCAGCCGTATTGAGAGGTCAGCCCGTAGCAGAAGCACACCGTTTGGCCGTTGAGGTCAGCGCATATGTGTGCACACAGAACGGTGCTATGCCGCAGTTGCCGCCACACCTATGCACACTCTGATATCCCCACAGGGCACATACGTTCCCTTCGTATGTGCAGAAAGGTTGGTAAAAATGGACCGATGGGGATAACATCAAGACCAAAACCTTGGCGCCTCGGGCGTCAGGGAGCAAGGGTCGGGCGTGAATGAGTACCAGCCTTTATACCTAATAAGAATTCATTCCCCCACCCTTGATTGATTTGTTTTACCCGAACAGCACCCGACTTCGTCCCTTTTCTTTATCGGAAAAGAAATGAAGTCGGGTGCTGTTGTAAGTGAGACCGACAGCGCTTTGCTGCAAGGCTTTTCCCCTCTTAATTCCTACTCGTTCCTATTTACGGCCGTAAAGCAAGCCTACCGTGCGCAACATCCACGGTGTTCGGATGTAACCGGGAATGAAATTCATTTGTCCCACGGCACTAACATAATGTATTTCGCTGACACCTTCAGCTTTCAACTCGTCGATAAGTGTGTGGATATCGCCATAAATCGACTTGCTTCCGAAAAGGTCTTGGAATGCAAACAAGCCGCCTTTGCGCACCACCCGCAATGCCTCGCGCACCAACTGACGTTTGTCGGGCTGCGTTCTCACCTCGTGAAAAACAAAATTGCTGACAGCAGCATCAAACTCACCGTCCGCGAAATCGAGCTTCGACGCATCGCCTTTACAAAACTCCGTTCGCCCAGAAACACCCTCGATGTCGGCGTTTCGTTCACATTGCTCCTTGGCATAGTCCCATCCAAAGCCCCAGTAATCTATTCCGATGAGCGATGCTTCGGTAAATTTGCGGGCACATCGGATGGTGAGTGCGCCGGCACCACACCCGATATCGAGCAACCGACCGTGTCCATCCCAGTCGAGATGATCTATAAGAAACTGATGGATCTCGCCCATCAGACCGCCTCTTTCAAATGAAAATGCATTGCGACACACTTGCATATAGATGGTCACGGTGAGCGACGCAAGCAGCAAAACGCCTGCAACAAGAGTTATGATAAAGCTCCAATGTGCAAGGACGGAAACCGCCGTAAACAGCAAAAGTACAGCAGATACACTGTAAAGAATACGCATAAACGGCATCGGAATCCAATTGCCGTAATCCGGTTTTCTATTGTTGTTCTGTTCCATTGTATAAAAATGAATTTTTGTTTGCAAATTTAAGACGTTTCATTCATTGTAACAATACCGAAAAGTGGTGATTTGAACAAGGGCGATTGACGACTGTCGGAATCGAATTCAGTTCTTACCGAGACTTGGGTTACGACCATTCCGCAATGCCTTTATATAAAGGCGTTGCGGAAGATGTGGTTAATCGCCTTGCGAAAAGCCGTTAAACGGCGTGCATTTAACGGTTAAACACACACCATTTAACCGTTAATCAGAAACGACTTAATGGTAAATCCATTTTTTAACACTTGTTTTATAGATTGTATCATATATATTTCCTAATTTTGCAATACATCTAATCAGTTTTCAACTGACAGAAAACTTATCAAAGAGCAACCGAAAATTCGGTAACGTAAACAATCGTCGGACCTATGCGCCCATACTCACTTATAATGAGTAAGCACTTATTCATATGCGGAAAAGGCCTAATATAAAGGGAGAATACGTACAAAGGGGTATCCAAAAAGATTGCACAGATCGGATAAATCGTACAGATTCTGCCCCTGACAAATTATTTTCCAGTGACCGAGACTACACTTCCGGTTTCCTTTCCAATCCACGTTCATTTTCCGTTTTGCAATCTCTACATTGCAAAATCATCACTTATAAGTATTGCAATTATGAAAAAACAGTAGTATCTTTGCAGCGAAATTCAAATTCAATACAGACAACGGGTGTCGCAAGGCACTTTTAATCATTAAACAAAAAGTATCTCTATGAAACAGCAATGGAGAGGGTTCAAAGGAACCAAATGGACAGATGAGGTGAATGTCCGTGACTTTATTCAAAACAACTACACCGCTTACGATGGCAACGAAGACTTTCTTACAGGTCCGACAGCAGCCACCGACAAACTGTGGACTATCTTGAAAGGACTCCAAAAGGAAGAACGCGCCAAAGGCGGAGTGCTCGATATGGAGACGGAAGTGGTTTCTGGTCTCACGGCTTATGGCCCGGGATATATTGGTGAGGGCACTAAAGAGCTCGAACGAGTCGTAGGCTTGCAGACAGATAAGCCTCTGAAGCGTGCGTTTATGCCTTACGGAGGCATCAAGATGGCCGAACAGGCGTGCACAACATATGGTTATGAACCTTCGAAAGAGTTGCACAAGATTTTCAGTGAGTATCATAAGACCCATAATGACGGTGTCTTTGACGCTTACACGGACGAAATGAAGTTGGTCCGTCACAATCATATCCTCACGGGATTACCTGATACTTACGGTCGCGGTCGCATCGTAGGAGACTATCGTCGGGTAGCTCTTTATGGTGTAGATTTCCTTATCGAGGAGAAGAAAGACGACTTGGCGCATGTCGGTTGCGGTGTGATGACCGAGGATATTATCCGTCTTCGTGAAGAGGTTTCAATGCAAATCCGCTCTTTGCAGCAAATGAAAGAGATGGCAAAGATTTACGGTTACGACATCTCCGAGCCTGCATCGAATGCTAAAGAGGCTGTACAGTGGCTCTATTTCGGTTATCTTGCAGCCATCAAAACACAAAACGGAGCCGCTATGTCGGTAGGTCGCGTGTCTACATTCCTTGATATTTACATTCAGAGAGACCTCGAAGAAGGCACGCTAACGGAGTCGGAAGCACAAGAACTCATCGATCATCTCGTGATGAAATTCCGTATGGTGAAGTTCGCTCGTATACCTTCTTACAATCAATTGTTCTCTGGTGATCCCGTATGGGCTACTCTCGAAGTGGCCGGAATGGGACAAGACGGCCGCTCGATGGTAACGAAAAACGATTTCAGATTCCTCCATACGCTTGAGAATATGGGGCCGTCGCCTGAGCCGAACCTTACCGTTCTCTATTGCTCTCGCCTTCCGGAAGGCTTCAAACACTATGCTTCGAAGATCTCTGTCACCACGAGTTCCATTCAATATGAGAATGATGACGTGATGCGTCCGGTGTGGGGAGACGACTATTCGATATGTTGTTGCGTGTCCGCAACGCAAACCGGCAAGGAGATGCAGTTCTTCGGAGCCCGCGCTAACTTAGCAAAGTGTCTCACTTATGCCATCAGTGGTGGCGTAGATGCCCGTACTCGCGAGCAGTGCGGCCCTGCTTTACGTCCTATCGAGGGTGATATCGTGACCTACGAAGAGTTTATGCCACGTTTCAAAGATATGATGGAGTGGCTCGCCGACATCTATGTCAACACGCTGAACCTTATCCATTATATGCACGATAAGTACTTCTACGAGGCTGCCGAACTTGCACTCATTGACACGGATGTGCGTAGAACCTTTGCAACCGGTATCGCCGGATTCAGCCATGTGGTTGATTCCATCTGCGCAATCAAGTATGCAAAGGTGCAGATCGTGCGTGATGAGACCGGTTTCCCTGTCGAATTTAAGACCGAAGGAGACTTCCCGCGTTATGGAAATGATGACGATCGCGCCGACGAAATTGCCGTTTGGTTGCTCAAAACGTTTATGAAGATGATCCGAAAGCACCACACCTATCGTAATTCTGAGCCCACAACGAGTATCCTGACGATAACTTCCAACGTGGTATACGGTAAATATACGGGTATGATGCCTGATGGACGGCCCGCCGGAGCACCGCTTGCACCGGGTGCAAATCCATCTTATGGGGCAGAGAAGAATGGCCTATTGGCTTCTCTTAACTCTGTTGCAAAGCTGCCGTATGAATACGCTCTCGACGGCATTTCAAATACTCAGACCATCAGCCCGTCTGCTCTCGGCCACTCAGAAGCCGAACAAGTAGACACGTTAGTCGGCATATTGGACGGCTATTTTGACCGAGGTGCACATCATTTGAACGTGAACGTCTTCGGAGTTGACAAGTTAATCGATGCGATGAACCATCCTGAAAAGGAGGAATACGCTAATTTCACCATTCGGGTAAGCGGTTATGCCGTGAAATTCATCGACTTGACGAAAGAACAACAACTCGATGTCATTGCACGTCAAGCTCACCAACGGATGTAAGATTGTTTTCAGCCAGCTTCTCGGTGACGAGAGGCCACATTCTCCGTCATTATTTTTCGGAGGACAGTTTAAAGTTAGTAATTGTTTAGAAGTCCTCCTCTTACAGGAGGACTTTTTTCTTTCCGAAAACAAATAGCATTATGATTTACAGTGATTTAACTTCAAAAGAAAACCCGATTGATTCCTCTTTGCCTTCTCCCGAACAGCCGAAGAGGATTCCTTTCGGCCGCATTCACTCCGTCGAAACATTCGGATCAGTAGACGGTCCGGGCATTCGCTTCATCGTATTTTTAAAAGGTTGCGCGATGAGATGCCGCTACTGCCACAATCCAGACACGTGGGATCCGCAGTCAGACGACCTTCGTACGGCCGACGAAGTGCTCGAACAGGCACTCCATTATCGCTCTTACTGGGGCCGGAAAGGCGGAATCACGGCGAGCGGAGGCGAAGCTCTCTTGCAGATCGATTTCCTTACAGACCTCTTCCGCAAGGCAAAAGCACAGGGAGTCAATACTTGTCTCGACACAGCTGCACGCCCGTTTACCTGTCGCGAACCGTTTTTCGGGAAATTTCAAGAGCTGATGAAGTACACCGATCTTGTACTTTTAGACATCAAACACATCGACGACGAAGGGCATAAGCAGCTTACCGGCTGGACCAATCGCAACATTTTAGACTGTGCCCGCTATCTGTCTGACATCGGAAAGCCCGTTTGGATCCGCCACGTCTTGGTTCCCGGCATCACCGACGACGACAAACTCCTTTACCGTCTGCGCGATTTCCTAAAAACATTACACAACATCGAGCGTATCGAAGTGCTTCCTTACCACGCCCTTGGAGTGTATAAATGGGACGAACTCGGTATTCCTTATACCCTCCGCGACGTCGAACCGCCCACGCAGGAGCGTGTAGACAATGCACAACGGATATTGAACGAGGCCCTCAATCCATCTCCCTCCAAAGCAGAAGAGACTCCGAAATAAAAATCGCCTGTATATAATTGAAAATCAACAACATACAAATCTCCTTGTGACTAACGGTTAATCGTTTTGCGTTTAACGGCTTTTTGCACGATGATTGACCGTTAGTTGCAAGGCGTTTAACGGTTAGTTGCAAGGCGATTAGCCGTTAATCGCAAACTCTTTCATATATCTTTGATAATCAAATAAATACAAAAGAAAAGCCATCATTATCTCGTCATTCTACTGTTATTTATCAAAAAATAAGTTTTCAAGGATGAGTCGTATTATAATGTCCTACTATTCGCTTTCCGGATAATGGGATTATTACTGACCAATCAAATGATTCTTACCATAGAAACAATTCATTCGAGAAACTTTCCGTATCTTTGTGCCTTTAAATAAAAGGTTAAAACGATGACGGCCGGACCCAATCCGACAACTGCCTCATCAAAAAGAAACATACGGAAATGGATAAAAGGACAGCCTCTTTATCAATATCTGACGCTCCATCGGCTGCTTTTGCCGATACCAAACCTCATTATCACATCCTCGACGGACTACGATGCGTGGCCGCATTGACGGTTGTCTGCTACCATATTTTTGAAGCTTATGCCACAAGTCACGTCGACCAACACGTCAATCACGGTTACCTCGGTGTTGATTTCTTTTTCATCCTCTCGGGATTCGTCATCGGTTATGCTTACGACGACCGCTGGTCGCGACTCACCATTGCAACTTTCATCAAGCGACGCATCATTCGTCTGCACCCAATGGTGGTGATGGGAACGCTCATCGGGACAGCTCTCTTCTACCTGCAAGGCTGTGAAGTCTGGGACGTTTCAAAGGTTTCACCAGCGATGTTGGTATTGGCCGCGGTGGCGGGAATGTGTCTTTTCCCTGCCACTCCGGGCTGGGAGGTCCGCGGAGTGGGTGAGATGTTCCCGCTGAACGGGCCAAGTTGGTCGCTGTTTTATGAATATATCGGCAACATTTTATATGCTTTCATCCTCCGACGACTGTCTACCCGCGCCCTCGCTGTATGGGTCTTAATGGCCGGATGCGGGTTGGCAGCATTTGCAATAGGCGGCGAATTGGGCGATCTCGGGGCCGGATTCACCCTCAGAGGCTATGACCTGCTCGGCGGTTCGTTACGACTCCTGTTTGCTTTTGCTGCCGGACTCCTGATGGCTCGCGTCTTCCGACCCGTCAAAATCAAAGCCGCCTTCTGGTTATGCAGTATTTCCGTCGTCGTGCTTTTGGCCTTTCCGCGCATCGGAGGTTATGAAAACTTGTGGCTGAACGGCATATACGACACCCTCTGTGCTGTCCTTTTATTGCCTGTCATCGTGTATTTGGGAGCGTCGGGACAGACCACCGACCCGCTCACCACACGTATTTGCAAGTTTATGGGAGATGTTTCTTATCCGCTTTACATTGTTCATTATCCTTTCATTTACTGGTATTACGCGTGGATTAAGAATGAAAATCTCACGTTCGCAGCCTCACTTCCCAGTGCGATAGCTTTGGCCGTGGGCTGCATTTTGTTGGCTTGGTTGTGCCTGAAAACCTATGACGAGCCTGTGCGCAGATGGCTCACATACTGTTGGTTGCGAACTGCGGCGAAATAAAAGCATACGAAGCTGAGACAAAAACTATAAAACAGAGCGGCAATACATCTGCTTTAATCAGACGAATACGGCCCGGAAATACGGCATTTTTGAATTATTAAGAAGACGAATCGACGTCGAAGAAAGATTTTTATGTAGCTTTGTAGCTCACTTTTAAGTTCAGGATTATGAGAAAATGGATGCGTAAAACAACATTGTTGCTTGTGGCCCTACTGTGTATGAGCTGCACAAGCAATGGTCAAAACAAACAAAAGGAGAATCAAAAGATGACTACAAAAGCAGAGATTTATTTGGCAGGAGGATGCTTCTGGGGTACGGAACACTTCCTGAAACAAATTGACGGTGTGCTCAATACAGAAGTGGGATATGCCAACGGGAATGGAAAAGACCCCTCGTATCAGCAAGTTTGCACTGATAAGACAGGCTTTGCAGAAGCCGTTCACGTAACTTACGACCCGCGGAAACTACCGCTTTCGTTGCTTATTCAGCTCTACTTCCAGACCATTGATCCCACAAGCGTCAACCGACAAGGCAACGACCGAGGGACGCAATACCGCACAGGAATCTATTATACGGACCAAACCGACCGCCCGTTGATACAGGCCGAAATGGCAAAACAGGCTGCATTGCACCACAAAAGGTTAGCCGTTGAGGTACTTCCGTTGAAGAACTTCTATGCGGCAGAGGATTATCACCAAGACTATCTGACGAAAAACCCAAGCGGATATTGCCATATTCCGCAGGCACTTTTTGATATGGCGCGCACGGCTAACAAGCAACAAGCCGACAAACAGACGTATGCCAAGGCCGACCCGCAGCAGTTGAAAGCGAAACTCACCCCCTTGCAGTATGAAGTTACGCAGAATGCAGCCACCGAGCGACCCTATCAGAACGAGTATTACGATGAGTTTCGTGAGGGTATTTACGTCGACATAACCACCGGCG
Source organism: Hoylesella pleuritidis JCM 14110 (assembly GCF_000613725.1). GTDB lineage: Bacteria > Bacteroidota > Bacteroidia > Bacteroidales > Bacteroidaceae > Prevotella > Prevotella pleuritidis. The sequence continues at coordinate 73,980 of NZ_BAJN01000010.1, read as the reverse complement.
AACCGCTTTTCCTGTCTACGGATAAGTTTGAATCGGGCTGCGGGTGGCCTGCTTTCTCCAAGCCGATTGATAACCATCTGCTGGCAGAAAAGCACGACACATCTCACGGAATGGACCGCACCGAGGTGCGCAGCGCCATCGGAGGTGCACACTTGGGGCACGTTTTCAACGACGGTCCGAAAGAAAGCGGCGGACTGAGATATTGCATAAACAGTGCATCTCTGCGTTTTATTCCCAAAGCCGAGATGCAAAAAGAAGGTTACGGAGCTTATATCAAACTGATCGAACCGGCTAAACCGGCCGGCCATTAAGTTTTCGAACCATCCCGTTCAATAATTTTTCACGAGCCGAAAGATTTCTCAACACTCCACGACACACGATAAACAGGGCATTTATTGGCAGTTTATAGATATTATCTATACACCTATTGTCATTATCTGTTGTGCGGAACGAAAAAGAGAACTATCTTTGCATCAGAAATCAGAAACGAATAAATAATAAATAGAAAGGAACAAAAAAGATGAAGACACTTGATGTTTTAGGATTGGACGAGAAGAAAGTCAACGGCGTAGTAAGCGCTTTGAATCAGTTGCTTGCAGACTTTCAAGTATATTATATGAACCTCCGCGGCTTGCACTGGAATGTAAAAGGCAAGGGCTTCTTTACACTGCACGCTAAGTATGAGGAGCTTTACAACGACGCAGCAGCCAAAGTTGACGTAATTGCCGAGCGTTTGTTGCAATTGGGAAGCACGCCCGAGAATCGCTTCAGTGCTTATCTTCGCGTGGCAACTCTGCAAGAAGACGGTTTCATTCCGACCGGACACGCCGGTTTGGAAAAGGTTCTCGAGGCTCTGAAAGTGCTCATTGCAGAGGAACGCAAGACAGTAGAGTTGGCCGGAGAAGCCAATGATGAGGTGACGGTTGCATTGATGGACGACTTCCTTACAGGGCAGGAGAAACTTGTTTGGATGATTACCTCTTTCCTCACAAACCACCCCGACTCAGACGATAAATAACATTATAGCGAACAATTTATCTTTAAAAAAGTGGCGGACTCGCGATGGGTTACGCCGCTTTTTTTATGGATGAATCCAAACGATCACGGTTAAAGGCCAGGCGCAGAGAAAACACATTATAAGGTGTTTGAATCAACTTTTCAGGCCCTCGGGTAAATATGACGTCATATTTGGAGAAATATGATATCATATTCGAGCAAAAATGACGTCATATTTGGGAGGAAATGACGTCATATTTGAACAAAAGAGACGTCATATTTGGAAGAAAGTGATATCATGTCTTTTATTCTATCCTATGATACTGAATCAGCATATATATAATGCGTTGCACCAGAAGTCAGGCGTCTCAACGCTGATTGAGATTCAGCATTTATCAAAATAAACAAGGAAACAGGAGAAATCAGGGTGTGGAAAGATTGGGGGCGTACTCGATTCCGCGCAGAGCCATACGACCGGTGACATCGGTCAGAACAAAAGTGAACATCCATTTATTGAGACGAATGCCGTCGGCAGGCACGTAGGGGAGCTTGAAAAAAATCTTGTTCCACCCCTTTTTAAGATGAATAATGACAGGATTTCGCCCTGCAAAGTTCTCGTCTTCAAGGGGTGTTTCATTATCTATGCGGGCCCCGAAATGCTTCCATACGGGCGGAATAATCTCTACATCGTTGATCCACAGCCGTGAACCCTTGCGATCCCAATGCCCGGGGAGAGGCCCGCAATCTTGCTCCGACCGGCTGTAATTCTGCAATTCGATCAGCGCTCCGACCTTTTGCGCCCGCGGAGAATGCACAAATGTCCACGCATATGCCGTGTGATTGAGGTATCGGTCGGGATAAAATGCCGGCACAAGGGCGCCCCACGTGTGTCTGAGATAGATGCCGGCACCTGTCGCAAGATGTGTTCGGTAAGTGCTGTCAGCAATGGAATACGACGCTTGTGGGCCCAAAGTGTCGGGCGGAAGAATGCTATCGGCTTTGCCGCCGTTGGGCATCGGGTCGGTAATCCGCCATCGGACATCGGTCTGCTTCACATAAGCGATGGGCTCATCGCGCAAAGAATGTGTTTTGTGAAATAGAAAACGAGCTTCCCAATCACGGTAATCCCGAAACTCATCGCCGTCGTTCGGAAGCATTACTCCGCCCTGTTCAATATACTGCCGACCGCCGCCTGTCCACGCACGAGAGGCCGAAGCAACGACGGCTGCATAGAAATTATTTTGCAGGAGGATGTCGCGCGCACTGTGCAAACGATGATCATTCCACACGGCCGATATCTCTCCGGCCAACTCCTGTGAGCCTTTCGGCCGACCGTAGATATTGCTTCGATAGATACCTACAATGTCAGCGAACGTGTCGAAGTGGTTAACATAATTATAACGACAATCTATATTGGGGATACCTGGCACGAGATGACCTGCCGAACTCCACAGTTGCACCATATCAACACCCGTAAAATCGCCCTTTGTCGGTACCCAAACTACGGCTCGCCGACCCAAACCGTGTATGTGTTCGATCATCACACGTAGGAAATCGGGCGGCATATTGTCAGCCTCATCGCCTCCGATATGGATATAAGGAGCATCGGGGAAGACGGCGCACAGCTCGTTGAGTGCCTGCTTTAAACAGTCAATGCCCTGCTCGCTTTGCATTGGAAAGCCCATTGCACGCGTAAAAGCGGCACTGTGTCCGGGCATATCGAGCTCAGGAATGATGCTGATGCCGTAACGACGGGCATACGCCGACAGTTCACGACACTCTTCTTGATTATAAAAAAGTCCCTGATGGCGAGTCATCGAACGTGCGGAAGTGAGTCGGGGAAAGGCTTTCACCTCAAAACGCCACGCTTGGTTGTCAGTGAGATGCCAGTGGAACGTATTGACTTTAAAGTGCGAAAGCAGTCGAATTTCACGTTTCAGCTCCTCCACGGGGATAAAAGAGCGCCCCGCATCGTGCATAAATCCGCGCAGCCGAAACGCGGGCCAGTCTCGGATTTCACCGCATTCCACGGCCGTCGTCGTGACATATCCTTCAGCCAGTTGCCGTAAAGTCTGCACGGCTCGAATCACTCCCGTGGGCGAAACAGCCTGAATACGGATCTCATTCGGCGTGACCGATAGTGCATACGTCTCGCTTTCGTAGCCGGCCAACGGTACATCGCAAGCTCCCGGGATAGAATCGACTAAGCAGACTACAATCCGCTGCTTGGCCTTCCGCACCGGGAGACATTTGTTTTCATTGAGAAAGTCTTGTAAAAGTGCACAATTCGTCGGATCGGAAACGCTCACCGGTCGCCCCAGGACAAAGCATTTCCCTGCTGGATCCCATCTCATCTGTTGCGGAACAGGCAACAAGTGAATGCTCCGAGCACATATCGGCACGGCCGAGAAAAGGGCCGTTACAATACAAATCAATATGAATAGCTTTCGCATTTCTAAACGTTGATGTCGCGAAAGCATTGTGTTTTGTTTCCTTATTATCATTGGTTATCGAAATTCTCTGCAAAGATAGTGATTCCGAATGATAATTGAGACCTGACAATTGATAATTCAATTTTTCCGTTTGGAAAAGGAATCGTTAAAGGTTAATGTGTCAATCAGCAGTTACCTTTGTGTGTCATAATATCTAAAACCATTTCGTCGGTGGTGCACATTGCATCTGCTCCGATACTTGTCAGATTCCGAATAGAGCGGTCAACATCGTCATCGATGATGCCTTCGGCCGACGTTACACATCTGCCTTCCATCGAAAGAAGGGCCGAAAGAAGGGCTGTCGACACACCGGAAGAAACTTTCAGGGAACAGCTTGGCTTGGCTCCGTCACACAACATACCTGCTAAATTGGCGATCATATTCTTTATTGAGTGGCAGATTTGCTCGTAGTTGCCACCCATTAGATACGTAATGCCACAGCTGCTGCCCGTAGACGCCACCACACAACCGCACAAAGCGGAAAGCTTGCCGAGGCTCTGTTTGATGTAAATGGCTGTGAGATGGCTTAACACCAATGCCCGAATAAGTTCTTCTTCGGTGTTCTTATTCTCTTGCGCATAAACAACGACAGGGTTGGTAGCGCATATTCCTTGGTTACCTGACCCCGAATTGCTCATCACAGGAATCATTGCGCCACCCATACGAGCATCGCAGGCTGAGGCCGTTCGCGATATAATGTGCGAGTAAATGCTGTCGCCGAAGATGCCGTGACTTAGTGGACGGCTCATCGTTTTTCCTAAACAGTGGCCGTAATTGCCTTTGAGCGATTCCTCAGCAGCCTTGATATTGTAGTCGCGTGTCTTCAAAATGAAACGGAGTTCATCAACCGGCGCAGTCGTAGCAAAGTCGTATACCAATCGCATATTGAGTTGGATGCCTCCCTCTTCGATTGCAGTTGAAGTCTCACTACGTTTGTCCAACAATACATTTCCATCTGACTCAATGTATACGAAGTCTGTATGTCCGCCAGCAATAACAGCTGTCGCGCTATGATTTTGGGCTTCGCAGACAATCTCTATATAAAGTTTCTCCGTGATGTTTTGTTTCAGTTGGATGCTGATTCGGTTTTCTTTGGTAAGCGTTTTACCTTCTTCGAGCGTCTCGGGAGTAAGATCTTTAATAACCTCTAATTGATATTCAGACTTTCCTACGATAGCTCCAAGGGCGATAGCAATAGATAATCCGATCATTCCCGTACCTGGAATACCTACTCCCATTGCGTTTTTCAGGATATTGGCACTCAATAGTGCCGTGATCTTTTCAGGTTTCCGACCAAGCGTTTCAGTCGCTCGAGCCGTGCAGAGAGCCACCGCCATAGGCTCCGTACAGCCTACGGCGGGGACTACCTCTTTATTAATTAAGGTGAGAATCTTATCTCGTGTGTCTTTGGTCAGCATTTTAGCGGCGATAGTTTTCTAATCCTTTGTCTAAGAATTCCAAGTAAGCGGGAATGTCTTCTTTATAAGAATACGATCCTGTTAGTGGGTTTCCTTGATTGTCTACAGCCACATAGAAAGGCTGAGCGTTGGCTCCGAACTTGCTACTTTGCAGATAACTCCATTTGTCTCCGATAGTTCTTAGTGTACGCTTCTGCCCGTTCAGTTCGATTTCCATCGGTTGAGCGAGCGGCGTTTTATCGTCGACAAACAACGAGATGAGCACATAATCCTTAGTGAGTTTATCTGAGACACGCGCGTCTGTCCACACGGCGGCCTCCATCTTACGACAATTCACACAGCCGAAACCAGTGAAGTCGATCAGAACCGGCTTTCCTTGTGCTTTGGCTGCAGCCATTCCTTCCTCATAATTGGTATATTTCGCTTCCACGGTCTTGGTATTCAGATTGAAGTCTTGCGTGTTGATAGGCGGTGCAAAGGCGCTGACAGCCTTGCAAGGAGCCCCCCAAAGCCCGGGAATCATATAAATCGTGAAAGCCAACGAACACAATCCGAGCATAATACAAGCCACTGGCATCGGCTTATTTAACTCTCCGCCGATGGTGTCGCTTTGGAATTTCAGCGAGCCGATAAGATAGAGTCCCAGTGCGCCGAATATCACAATCCACAGCGAAAGGAACACTTCACGGTCGAGAATGTGCCATCCATAGGCGAGATCGGCTACTGAAAGGAACTTCAAAGCGAATGCAAGTTCTATAAAACCGAGCACGACTTTCACCGTGTTCATCCACGAACCGGACTTCGGCGCTTGTTTCAAGAGCGACGGGAACAATGCAAACAGGGTGAAAGGAAGTGCCAATGCCACTGCAAAACCGAACATTCCAATCGCAGGTCCGACCCAATTGCCCGACGTTACGGTCTGAACAAGCAGCAATCCGATGATAGGTGCGGTACAAGAAAATGATACCAGCACCAGCGTAAACGCCATTAAGAATATCGAAATGAGACCGGTGGCCTGCGAAGCCTTAGAATCTACGGAATTAGCCCAGCTGTCCGGCAACTTGATTTCAAACCAACCGAAAAACGAAAAGGCAAAAGCAACGAGCAATGCAAATAAAAAGATGTTGAAGACTGCATTCGTAGAGAGTTCATTAAGCTTGCTGGGACCGAAGAGGGCAGTGATGACTAAGCCCAAACCTAAATAAATAACGATAATCGAGATGCCGTAAGTAACGGCGTCGCGGATACCTTTACGTTTGTCGTCTTTGGACCGTTTGAGGAAGAAACTGACCGTCATCGGGATGATAGGCCATATACACGGCATTACCAAAGCCAACAAACCGCCCACCAACCCCATTAAAAAGATGTAGAGTAATGAATGGTTCGCAATATCATTTGTACCGCCGAAAGCCTGTAACTGTTGAACGACGGGATTCCAAAGCGCCTGTTCTTCTCCCGCCGACAACTGTACATTGGCAGCTGAATCGACGCGAGCTCCGGCGGCATTCTCAGTCATTGACACAGCCGAATCAGCTTTTACCGCAGCAGAGGTGCTCGGATCTATCTGTTCGTCAGTGCCTTGCGATTCGTTTTTTTTTATGTTATCAGTAGCCACGGCAGGCGATTTCCCGCTCTGTTTGATACTGACCGACGTCGGCGGCATACAGTTTTGATCATTGCAAGCACCGTATTCCAAATAAGCATCAATGGTATAATTGGGTTTCGTGAATTTCACTTTCTGCACGAATTGCACGCTACCCTCGAAATAACGGAGTTTCATTTCAAACAGCTTATCATACTGTGCTATCTCCTTTCCACGCGGAGTAAGCTTCCCGACAAGTTCAACACCATCGAGCTTCGTCACATTAAACGTGGCGGAAATGGGCCCGTCACTTCCCAAGTTAGTTGAATACACATGCCACCCAGCATCGATTTTCCCACTGAAAACAATCTCGGCTTCGGCCGTTCCGTTGGTTTTCAGCTGCGTGGAGAACTTCACAGGGTTCAGCATTTGAGCATTGGCGAACAACGCAATGAGTAAAAGCGTCGCCAGAGTCATCATTTTTTTCATATATAATTGTATTTGAGGCTTGATTACTTCGTTATTATATAATACGTCGATAAGGTGAAAATGTTACTTCACGAGCCTCTTTTTCTTTTTTTTTAACTATAAGAAATTATTCAAATCACCGCAATTAGAGTAGAAAAAATACCGTAGATACTCTTCTCTCAGCGTTCGTTATAGAGTCCTTTACTGCGTTCCAACCGATAGAAAAAGATTTGATCGCGAATCTCTGTCACCTCTTTCGAAATATGGGTAACGTATTTGAAGTCGAAGAACCGGCGTTTCTCAGCAAAATACTCGGCCGTATCGCGCGCACCGATCATCAATATTCCCGCGGTGGGTTTCGACAAATCCAGCTGCTTGATGCGATCTCCGGTATAGAAATTGGTAGCAAAGAAGTGCATTTTCGGCGCCTTAATGTAACTGTAAATACAGTCGTTCGGGAACCTCTTCGTGATGAATGCTGCGACAGGCCGGTCTGACTTGGTGTTTAAAACGATAGGTTGAATCACACCATCAACGGCAAAAAACAGCGCCAAAACCATTGCTGCCGTAGTGGTCAACAGGCGACGGTTACGCAGTTGACCACTTTTACCGACGAGAAAAACCACCGTTGACACGGTCACAAACAGCAACAGGGCAAGAAACAAGCCATTGAAACTGATGAGATCCGCATGTTCCAAGGCCGAGAGCATCGCCTGATTATCTGCTGCGTGCTTGCCGTGGAAAATCGAATGGGGTACTACTCCCGTCCGAACAGTGACAAACAGCCCCGTAAGAACAAATCCCAAAACGGCCAAGAAGCCTGTATAGAGACGTACGATACGACCTCTTCCAGATGCGAGCAACCACACGATGTATTCTGCAATGAGGTAAGCCATAAAGGGATAACAGGGCAACAAATACGTACTTCGCTTGCTCGAAGGGATGCAATAGAACAAAAGGATGGACAGAAAAGCAATCCACACGAAAAGCTGTAACGGTGCGGCGTCTCTGCATTTGCCAGTAAGCACAAACCATCCGCGCCTGATCGACCGAGGCTTCGGCCATTTCAACCGATGCAGATAACGCTTCCACGGCAATGTTAATGATGAAAAAAGCAACAGCAAAGTCCACGGGAACCATCCCGTAAGCAGCGTAATGAAATTATAAATGAACGAATGTCGGTGCGATTCATAACTCATTCGCCCGAGAAAACGGCCGAAGTTCTCTTCCATCACAAGGTCGAAAAAGGTGCTTCCGCCCTCCCAATAAGCCGCGATATACCACAAGGCAGGCAATAGACCGGACAAGATTGCGAAGCCGATAAAACGAAACAGCGTATCGAAAAATGATTTACCACGCAGCCACAAGAATGCAACCATCACAAGACAAGGCAACAAAAAGCCCACAGGACCTTTGGTAAGCACAGCCCCACTCATACAAAGGACAGCTCCGACAGGCAGTCCTTCCATCCCATTTTCCCACCAACGATAGAACAAATAGAGTGCACTCACGATGAAAACAGTAAGCATCATATCCACGCGACACGCCATTCCGGCCCGGTGAACCTCAAAAGCCGTCAGTAACAGAAAGGCTGTCAGCAAGGCGATTTGCCCGTTTTTGCGACGTGCAAAGAACATATAACTGATTCCGGTCAGTACAATTAGCGACAGTGCCGACGGCAACCGAGCGGTGAACTCACTGACATAGCCCGGCAGGAGCGAACAAATTGCGATGCACCAATGAAAGAACGGCGGTTTATAAGGTATGTCGCCGCCATTGTTAACGGGCAGAATCCAGTCGCCGTTTTTGAGCATCGAGAGGGCCACAACAGCCTCGCGAGGTTCTCCTTTGGAGTAAAAATCAGTCAGACCGATAAACGGCAGTGTAGCGATAATGCTGAGAACGAGTACCCAAAAGAGCGGTTTAGATGGGTGAAATTTCATAAATCGTATACTGTTTTTATAATTGACGATTGGTAATGAACCGTTGATAATTCATTAACGAAGTTTCCGACATAAGTCCGGACAAACCTAAGAAAAGAACGAATGACAGTCGTTGAATATTATATAAGAATTTACTTTTTATCCCATCGCATTCATTCTCTTTTTTATGTTTCCGTTTTTCCGCTTTTAATTAACCGTTAATCGCACAGCGAAAAGCCGTTAAACGGCATGCGTTTAATCATTAATTGCACGGTGATTAACAGTTAATTGCAAGCACCTTTGTATCTAACTGACATTCAATTGGATATGAGTATAAAGTCGACTCATTGCCAGCTTCTTTTCAAAAGGCAGGAAATACTGACCGATGAATATAATTCGTTCTCCCCGTTCGATTTCCGATTAAAGAATAATCACGACCGATTATGAATCGTTCATTGTGAATTATGAATTTAATTATGTATTTTTGCATACGAAATTTTGATCGAAGCAAAGACCAATAGATATGAAACGATTTTTAAGACGCATCTTCCCCCGCAAGCAGTGGGATGCTCCGACACGACAATATGCGCTGTGTCTGTTCCTGAAATTCATTCTTTTCGATGTCATTTGGTGCCTCCAAACTACCTTTACATCGTTTTCGATACCCGAACTTTATGTAAATACGGCGCTCATCTCGCTTCTTTTGCTATTGCCTTACATTGTGACGCGGCGCGATTGGGTGCAACTGGCAGTGCTGTTCGCAGTAGATGTGCTGCTCATCTGCAATCTAATGTACAGCCGAACCTATAATTCGGTCATTCCGTTAAGCAGTTACGGGCTCGCAGGAAATCTGAGTGACTTCCTGCCCAGCGTCATTGACTCAGCCCGATGGATAGATATGCTTTTCCCATTGTCCACTATTGCTCTGCTCGTTCACCGGCTTCGCCGACGTCGTTCACCATCGAAGCGTCCGCGGGTGATGATACCTTATGCCGTATTGACACTCGTTGTGGCCGGCATTTCGACCGTACAACTCGCACTGAGAGGCGGCCTTACCAAGGCCTTCGACCATCTGCAATCGGCCAATTACTATACTTGCATCGTCCCGATGTATACCGTTTTCGGTCATCTTTGCTATGACGCGATACAGACAGACAAGCCTTTTACACCCGAAATGAGACGTGAAATCGAGCATTGGATGACCGAAAAGCCAACTTATCGACCGCTACCCGACAGCATATCAAGACGCAATAATCTCGTCGTTGTGCTCTGTGAATCGTTAGAAAGTTGGGTGTTGGAACAGCAGATAGAGGGTATCGAGATTACGCCCAACCTCAACCGCGTATTGCGTGAACGGTCAACACTTTATGCACCGCACGTCTTGACACAGGTGAAAGGCGGTCGGTCGATAGACTGCCAATTGCTGATCAATGCGGGAATGTTGCCCATCAACAGCGGATGTTATGCTATGCGTTATCCCGACGACACTTATCCGACACTGACCAAGGCGCTGCACGCACGTGAAAAATCTCGCAGTTATCTGCTCACTGTGGACAAAGCGGTGACTTGGAATCAAGCAATCGTAGCGCGATCGTTCGGTATCGACACACTGCTTGCTAAGCCTTGCTGGCGTTTGGACGAGAAAGTGGGATCGCGAAAGAAGCTCGGTGACGTATCGTTTATGAAGCAAGCAGTAGAGAAAATGCAGCGAGGCGAGATATGGAAAGGCGGCGAACACGTTTATCTTCAACTCGTTACATACTCAGGACACAACCCGTTTATCCTGCCAGACGCCCTGAAACGCATCAAACTTCGCGGCAATTATCCAACCAAAATGCGCGATTTTATCACGATGGCAAACTATACCGACCACGCACTCGGCATCTTGTTGAATTACTTGAAGACGCGCCCCGATTATCAAAACACGATGATTGTTATCACAGGCGACCACGAGGGATTGGCCGCTGACCGCGAAGACATTCGGCGATCGACCATCGGACACAAGATGGTTTCAGCTCATCAGTACACGCCATTTATTGTGGTTAATTCGCCCGTCGGCCTTCGTTACGATGCAGTAATGGGTCAGGTGGATATGTATCCCACGCTTCTCAACCTGCTTCATTTAGATGATTACGCGTGGAAAGGCATCGGACAAAGCATTCTCGACCCGTCGAAAGCACCCGCAGCAGTGGGCTCTAATATGAATGTTGAGGTGACAGGAGAGAATGTTTCGCCACAAGAAATCAAGCGATTGAAGCAAGCTCACACTGTATCCGACTTAATGATCCGGTATGATTGGTTGAAAATGAGATAAGGCCTCATACCCAACAAGCCACGGCCTCATACCCCTCTCCTCTCCAAAAGGAGAGGAGAGGGACAAGCTCCGATATGTTCCTAATTATCAAATATATACAAAGCGAAATCTAATTAACAGTTAATCGTGTCGTGAAAAGCCGTTAAACACAGTGCGATTAACGGTTAAATACACGCCGTTTAACCATTGATTACGATGAATTTAACCGTTAATTGCAACACAATAGATAAGCCACTGGTATTCAATCAAATACAGTTCAATAACACTCTTCTCTCCCTAAAGAGAGGGGTTGAGGTGAGGCCGTGGCCTGTTGGGGGTGGGACTGAAAGAATTTTGTATGAAGTCATTCTTTATCCAGTCTGCAAACAATAAAAGAGACCGCATTATTCCCGATGGAATAGCGGTCCCTTTACTACGTTAGTATGTTATGAAAAATTTGAGAGAAACGAGACTTCACAGCCTCAACTTTGTTTTACTAAACATTTATTTTATAGAGAAAGCATAGAAATTTCATTTTAACAGATTGGCGGCCGGCTGTGTCACAGGTTGCGAGAAATGCTGATGCAGCGTATCGATAACGGCAGAATCGCCCATTGCAACGGATGTTCCCCGATGCACTTTATCATATCCTGCGGGCACATTCGTACGTACATCGCTGTCGTCTGAGAACGAAACCTGGGCCGCATTGCCCAGTGTGAGGAAGATGGCAACCACTGCCGCTGCCTTGAAAAACGGTTTGAGCCGGTGCGTCATCGTGATAGTACGGGCCTTGACCGGTGCTGGTTCGTCGATCACAGACAGTACTCGCTCATCGAAGTCGTCGCTTAAAACGTCCGTCTCTTTGTTGAGTTGCCCGTAAGTGAACAACTCTCGGTAGCGTAAAAGCTCCGAAGGAACGGTCGATTGACTGAAAAACGTGCGCAGGATATCCTCTTCTGCAAGCGAGGTCTCGCACTTCCAGTAGCGATCTAACAGTTGTTTGATGTATTTATAGTCCATAATCGTCTAATTGTTTGAACTTGGTTTTGATGGCCTGACGCGCTCGAAAGATGTTGACTTTCACTTGTTCTTCGCTTATTTCGAGCACTTCGGCTATTTCCTTGTAGGCTTTTCCCTCGAAGTCTCGCAGCTGGATGCAACTCCGTTGTTTCTCGGGGAGAGCATCGATGAGTTGACGTATCAGTTCGACTCGGTCTCTTTGGCTTGTCGTCTCATAAGGATTTGCCGTACCGTCGGGCTGTTGTATCGTAGCATCTGCATCCAAAGAGTAATTTTGATTGTCCTGTTTGCGGAGCCGATCAAGCGACAAATTGCGGCAGATTGTCAGACAGAAAGCCTCTATTGAACCGATAGTCTCCCAACTGTCTCGCCTATTCCAGACTTTAATCAACGTGTCCTGAACGACATCTTCGGCCTCTGCGGCATTGAGAGTAATCCGCAGTGCCAGCCGATAAAGCTGGTTTTTCAACGGCAGAATGTCGTTACGGAAATTGATAGTCTTCATCTTCTCTCTGTTGAAATGACGAATGCGGGGGAGGAAAGTTACACGATCGGAAAGGGTTTTAATAAATATTTAGAATAAGAAACACTGTGATTGGGCCGGCGCATTCAATGTTTTCGGCGGCCCAATCACAACGTTTCTTATTCCAAATAGGTGTATCCGTAGAGTCCGGAACGATAATTCGAGAGGAATACTTTGCCCTCTTCAAGCGATATTTTACCCTGTTTGACACTCTTGGTCACCCATATTTCGAGTTGCCGAACAAGCTTTTTAGGGTTGTATTGCACGTAATCGAGCACTTCTTCAACAGTTTCTCCATCGAAGATCTGGTCGATATGATAATGTCCGTCTTTAACGGATACATGCACAGCATTGGTATCTCCGAAGAGATTATGCATATCGCCGAGAATCTCTTGATATGCTCCGACCAAGAAAACACCTAAATAATAAGGCTCGTTTCGGCGCAAGTGATGCACGGGGAGCACGTGACCGATGTGGCGATTGGTAACGAAATTGGCAATCTTTCCATCGCTGTCGCACGTGATGTCTTGCAGTGTTGCATTGCGAGTAGGCCGCTCATCGAGGCGCTGTACGGGCATAATGGGGAACAACTGATCGATGGCCCAACTATCGGGAAGGCTTTGGAAGAGCGAGAAATTGCAAAAGTACTTGTCGGCTAACAGCTTATCCATACTCTTTAATTCATCGGGTACGTGCTTCAAAGACTTGGCCAGGCTGTTGATTTCACGACAAATGCTCCAATACATACTCTCGATCTCGGCGCGGGTCTTCAAATCTACCATCCCATGTGAGAACAAATCGAGCGCCTCTTCACGTATTTGCTCGGCATCGTGCCAGTCTTCCATCATCGAACGAGGGTTGAGTTTGCACCAGATATCATACAAATCACGCACCAACTGGTGGTCTTCGGCCGTGGCTTCGAACTCTTCGGGCATCTCTGGAAGCGATGCCGTCTCGAGCACATCGATAACTAACACGCTGTGATGAGCCACCAACGAACGTCCACTTTCAGTAATAATGTTGGGGTGGGAGATGTCATTCTTGTCGGCGGCATCAACAAACGTGTAGATGCAATCATTGACATACTCTTGTATCGAATAGTTAACAGAACTCTCACTATTCGACGAACGTGTGCCATCATAGTCTACTCCGAGTCCTCCTCCACAGTCAACGAAGTCGACATTATAGCCCATTTTGTGCAGTTGAACATAGAATTGGGCCGCTTCTCTCAATGCAGTCTGAATGCGACGAATCTTCGTTATCTGCGAGCCTATATGAAAGTGGATGAGCCGTAAGCAGTCATTCAGTCCCTTTTCGTTCAATAATTCGAGGGCTTGTAACAGTTCAGAGCTGGTCAATCCGAACTTACTTGCATCGCCACCGCTCTCTTCCCACTTACCGGAACCGCTCGAAGCGAGCTTGATTCGTATGCCTAAGTTGGGCTTAACATCAAGTTTCTTGGCCATTTTAGCGATGATTTCGAGTTCGTTTAGCTTCTCGACGACAATGAAGATACGCTTACCCATCTTCTGAGCGAGCAAAGCCAGCTCGATATAAGATTGATCTTTGTAGCCGTTACACACAATAAGAGAGTCACTTTGACACTGAACCGCAATGACAGCGTGCAACTCCGGCTTGCTGCCTGCTTCCAAACCGAGATTGAATTTGCGGCCGTGCGAGATGATTTCTTCCACTACCGGCTGCATCTGATTCACCTTAATGGGATAGATAATAAAGTTTTCGCCTTTGTAATCGTATTCCTTTGCAGCTTTCTGAAAGCAGCTTGCAGTCTTCTCGATACGGCTGTCGAGAATGTCGGTAAAGCGCAGAAGCACAGGCGGAGTTACATCTCTGAGTGCCAACTCATCCATAACATCGCGCAGATCAATCTCTGTATTATCCTTACAAGGCGTGACATAGACATCTCCCTTATCGTTAATGCCGAAGTAAGAAGTTCCCCAACCGTTGATGTTATACAGTTCTTTGGAGTCTTCAATGGTCCATTTCTTCATTTCAAAAGTCTATATTTTAAGTAGTTCTCGCAGTTTCTGCACTGATATTTTAATCTTTTCGTAATTGTCCATAAGGTTTACATCCAATGTGTATTTGGCCTTGTTATAGTAAGTTTCGCGCTCAGCAAGTTGCGACTTATGAAAGTTTGCACTTCGTCTTCGGTCTTATCGAGCAATAACGGACGAACAGTCTTCCCCATTTTCAGGTGTCCATGCAATACGTCCGGCGTAGCTTTGAGGTACACTGTATCGCCTTGCGCATTGAGATAAGCCATATTATCGAAGAAGCAAGGCGTCCCTCCACCACAGCTAATGACGATATTCTCAAACTCGGCAAGCTCATGCAGCAGATTACGTTCAATCAAACGAAAGCCAGCTTCACCCTTTTCATCAAACAATTGCTTGACTGTCTTGTGCATTCTGCTTTCTATATACCAGTCGAGATCATAGAAAGAAAGCCCCAAATTATGTGCAAGCGCTCGGCCGACTGTGGTCTTTCCCGAACCCATATAGCCGATGATGATGATCCGTTGCATCCTTTATTTCTTCTTGGCAACAGCTTTTGCGGGTGCGGATTTGACGATTTCCATACACTGTTCATAGCTGAGTTCGGCCGCAGAGTCGTGGAGATTCTTCGGCATTCGATAATTTTTGCCGTCGTAAACGATATAAGGCCCGTAGCGACCGTTCAACACTTCCAACTTCGGATCTTGTTCAAAGGCTTTGATATGACGCTTTTTCTCCTGCTCACGCTTTTGATTTATTAAGTCGATTGCAGTCTCCAAACCCACCGTCATCGGGTCTTCTGTCTTGGGAAGCGATACATATTTCTTGTTGTGCAACACGTAAGGACCGAATCGTCCGGCACCAATCACCACAGCGCTGCCCTCAAATTCGCCAATGGTTCGGGGCAATTTAAACAACTCCAAAGCCTCATCAAGCGTAATGGTCTCCATACTTTTGTCTGCGGGCAACTGCGAGAAGCGCGGCTTGTCTTTATCTTCGGCCGTACCGATTTGTACAACCGGGCCGAAGCGACCTATCTTAACGAATACCGGTTTGCCCGAAACGGGATCCGTTCCCAGTTCTCGTTCGCCGGCCTTATGCTCAGAACGGGTTTTGATTACGTTATCTACCGTCGGCTCAAAATCCTTGTCGAAGGCTTTCATCATCTTCTTCCAGCCTTCCTTTCCTTCTGCAATACGGTCGAATTGCTGCTCTACTCGGGCCGTAAAATGATAGTCCATAATACCCGGAAAGTTGTTGATGAGAAAATCGTTGACTACGATCCCAATATCCGTTGGCAACAATTTGCCTTTCTCGTTGCCTGCGGTCTCTTTCCTGTTACGTGTCGTTATCTTGATGCCTTTCAGCGAATCGATGGTGTATTGGCGCTCTTCGCCCTTCTTATCACCCTTTTGTACATACTCGCGTTGCTGTATTGTGCTGATCGTCGGAGCGTAAGTAGACGGACGACCGATACCCAACTCCTCTAACTTATGCACCAAACTGGCCTCCGTATAGCGTGCAGGACCTTGGCTGAAACGCTCCGTCGAGATGATTTCATTGCGTTGCAACTCATCGCCTCGTTTCAAAACAGGCAGCAAATGGGTTGAGTCTTCCTGATTGTTAGCATCGTCATCGTCGGTCGATTCACGGTAAACTTTGAGGAATCCGTCGAAAACGATCACCTCACCCGTAGCTACAAACTTCTCGTTTGCACCGCTGACATCGATCGTTACGGTTGTTTTCTCGATCTGTGCATCGGTCATCTGGCTGGCTGCTGTGCGTTTCCAGATAAGGTCATAGAGGCGTTTCTCCTGCTGTGTGCCTTCTATCTGCGAATCGCTCATATACGTCGGACGAATCGCTTCGTGTGCTTCCTGCGCACCTTTTGAATGTGTTTGGAAATTACGCGGCTTGCTATACGCTTCGCCCCAGAGCTTAACAACTTCTTCTTTGGCC
Organism: Hoylesella pleuritidis JCM 14110; assembly: GCF_000613725.1. Taxonomy (GTDB): domain Bacteria; phylum Bacteroidota; class Bacteroidia; order Bacteroidales; family Bacteroidaceae; genus Prevotella; species Prevotella pleuritidis. Next base: position 57,289 of record NZ_BAJN01000010.1, on the reverse strand, counting down.
GCTCCTATGCAGAGTTTCGACAAATTCACGCTGTCCGTTCGCATATAAGTAATGCGCCCGTTTTCATAAAGTCGCTGTGCAACCATCATCGTCTGACTCACCGTAAATCCCAACTTGCGAGCTGCTTCTTGCTGAAGCGTCGACGTTGTGAATGGAGGCGCAGGCGTACGCTTCAACGGTTTCTTAGTGATGGAACCCACTTTGAAGGTCGAATCCTTACATTTCTCCAAGAAGTCGACAGCTTCCTGATGGGTCTTGAAACGTTTCTCAAGCTCAGCTTTTACTTCCGACGCGCTTCCGTCGGCGTGAATGACAGAGAAAATAGCATTCACTCGGTAATAAGGTTCACTCTTGAAAGCCTGTATTTCACGCTCGCGCTCCACGATTAAACGAACAGCCACACTCTGAACACGGCCTGCCGAGAGTGCGGGTTTCACCTTCCGCCACAGCACCGGAGACAGTTTGAAGCCCACCAAACGGTCCAATACGCGTCTGGCTTGCTGTGCATTGACCAGGTCCATATTGATATGTCGAGGCTTTTCGATGGCTTCTAAGATGGCCGATTTCGTGATTTCGTGAAACACAATACGGCTTGTCTTCTCCTCATCCAAGCCCAACACCTCACACAGATGCCACGAGATGGCCTCTCCCTCACGGTCCTCATCAGATGCCAACCACACTTTCCGGGCAGCCGTTGCATTCTTTTTGAGTTCGCTCACCAGCTTTTTCTTCTCGTCGGGAATCTCGTATGTGGGTTCCAAAGTATTCTCGTCGATACTCAACTCTTTCTTTTTCAGATCGCGGATATGCCCGTAACTGGACATTACCTTATAGTCTTTACCGAGAAATTTCTCTATGGTTTTAGCCTTGGCAGGGCTCTCTACAATGACTAAATTCTCTTGCATAATAGCTGTGTATAACTTTTATAGGGTGCAAAAGTAATTAAAACTTTTACTTATACCTTATTATATAGCATATGTTTTCACTCTTTTAACAAATCTGCAAACGATTAACAATAAGCCGAACAGATGTAGATGAATATGTCATAAATGGAGATTGTTTTTGTAATAAATACAAATTAGTGATACAATTCATCGTTTTCTTCGTATCTTTGTGCCCGAAAAGAAGACCGAAACTGCCCACAGAGGCAGACGGAAACAGGATTAACAATTAAATAAACAACAATTATGAAGGGAAAATTTTCTACATTGATGACCGTCATTTTACAGCTGTCGGCATCACTAAAAGCAACAGGAGTGAATCTGATTCGTGTGGCCATATTCATCATTTTTATATGGATCGGCGGACTGAAATTTTGGAATTATGAGGCCGAAGGCATCGTACCGTTTGTAGCCAACAGTCCGTTTATGAGTTTTTTCTATGCCAAGGATGCACCCGAATACAAAGACTACAAACTCAAAGAGGGTGAATTCGATGCAAAGAAACACGCTTGGCACGAAACCAATCATACTTACACATTCTCCAAAGGATTGGGCTTAATGATTATGTCATTCGGAGTCCTGACCTTATTGGGCATCTTTTGGCCCAAGCCGGGCTTCATCGGGGCCGGTCTTGTCATCTTAATGACTTTCGGAACACTGTCGTTTCTCATCACCACTCCCGAGGTTTGGGTGCCCGATTTGGGCAGTGGCGAACACGGATTCCCGCTTTTAACGGGTGCAGGAAGGCTCGTTATCAAAGACACTGCGATATTGGCAGGCGCCATCGTTGTACTGGCTGACTGTGCCGGCAGAATCCTCCGACGAAAGAATTAATATTAAACTTCAACTGATTACATTTCAGACAGAAGAACAAAAGAAAAGAGACGAAAAGGGATTTGTATATACCTGAAAATCAGTTATATACAAATCCCTTTTCAAATAACCGTTTATCACCTTGCAATTAACCGTTAAATGGCGTGCGTTTAACGGCTTTTCGCAATGCATTTAACCATTAGTTATCGTACGATTAATTGCTAATCAGAACTATATTCGTATTTAATTGAGAATCAATACCATACAAATTTCATTTGCTTATGTGTTTCCATCGTTGATTTTTAAGTATCAATCCGTTTACGGATAGAGCGGAGTTTTCGTCAATTTTTACTTTTCTGTTCAATAAACTCATACAAAGCCTGGCGCACGGAACGCAGACCGAACTGTTCGATACGAATCTCACGCAACGGAATCCACATACATTCGGCCGCGTCGTCCATAGCAACAGGCTCCTCGCCGGCTGTTACTTCGCATTCGAAAAACAAATCCATCGTAGGGATTTCCACGCCGGAATAAAGGTAAACGTTAGGGCAACTCATCACGAAACGCTCGCTGACGACCTTTAACCCAGTCTCTTCGCGCACCTCACGACGCAGTCCCTGCACGATGTTTTCATCCACATCGCAGAACCCTCCGGGCAAATCGAGCATCCCTTTAGCCGGTTCTCGCTTGCGACGTTCAACCAAAAGCTCGCCCCGCTCATTCATAATAAATGCGGCCGTAGCGGCACTGGGATTGACGAAATACTCAAATCCGCAACTCCGGCATAATTTACTTTTCTCACTGTTTGTCTCAAAATGCGAGCTCCCGCACACCGGACAATACTTGAATCTCTCTAAAACATTCATCATTTTAATCTTATTCGCCCGCGAAAAACGGTTATCGGCATTGATCGTAATAGTATCCCCCGCTTCGCTCTTTACTTCAACATAGCGCGAAGAGTGGCATCCAGGTCTTTGATTTGGGCGTCGCGCTTCTGTAAAACATTGTTACGATCGATGAGAAAGAAAGTCGGAAGACTCTGCACATTATAGCTCACGAGATTAGACGAACGTACACCTGCCTCGTCGCGAACGCTGATCCAGGGTAGTGCAGCAGTCTGTTGCTTCCAAAAATGTTCGTCGGGATCGACTGAAACTTGGTATATTTCGAAGCCCATTGCGTGGTATTTGTTGTACAGATCGCGCAACATCATAATGCGTTTCAGCGATCCTTCGCCGGCGAATAGGTGAAAATCGAGCATCACGACACGGCCTTTCAACTCCTTCAAACGCCGCAAACGTCCCTTATTGTCGCGCAAAGCGATGTCTATCAAGCCCGAGACATCCACTTTATCGGCATCGATCGACCGTGCGGCTTCATTGTGAATGATACGCACATTCTTCATTCCGGCGATGGCAATGTTATGTAAATTCTCGCCGCGTAACGACTGGGGATAATACGTGTCCCAGCTGGTGGCCACGGCGGCAAACACTTTCACGTCGGCCGAAGAGCTGCGGGGATTGAATATCAAAACGTTGGCGTCGCCTAAAATAACGGTTTGAAACAGTGCAAAATAGGCGTAAGTTCATCGGTTGCTTGAAGATGTAATTGAGTTTGACGTTGTTCTTATACACGTCCAATACCTTGGCGACACTGTCTTCCACAGCATCCACGCCGAGATCGGGGCTCTTCGCAATGGCATCTATCTGCGTTTGAAGTCGCATCTGCATCAGAGCCAGCTCCTTGATCTTGCTGCACTCCTCAGAGCCCGACACTTCATAACCGTCCGACATCGTAGGAAATACGGCCTTAATGGTAATGTTTTCCGTTGAGTCTGCGGCCACATTGATGATCTGTCCGGCAATTCTCAGGCGGTAAAACTCGGGCGATCCCGTGGCCTTTGCACTGAAATGGAAGACTCCGTCGGCGTTCAGTCGAACCGAATCGACCACTTCCGGGCCATTGAGACTCATATTTTCAAAGTACAATATCGAGTCTTTAGCCTCGCTAATTGTACCGTTTACATTAAATTTTTGCTTGTTGCAGGCGGTGAAATTCAATACAGCCACAACGAGCAGAGCTATTGAAAACACGCGCGTGAAAGTCTTTTTCATTCTCATTCATTTACCGGATTCAAGTGCAAAAATAACGTAATTGCGCCTAACTGCAAAATAATCGCCCCTAATTTTTCGGTTAACAACCCGACAGATAAAGATTTTCGGCACTATCATAGGTAAAAACTTTGTCAGGTGCAAGAAATCATTTACTTTTGCAACAGAATGGTATTGAATTATATTTGGATTGCTTTCTTCGTCATCGCCTTTGTTATCGGGCTAGCGAAACTCATCTTCGAAGGCGACGTATCGGTGTTTCCGGCAATGATGAACGCCACATTCGACACGTCGAAAACGGCTTTCGAGATCAGTCTCGGACTGACAGGCGTGCTCTCATTATGGCTCGGTGTGATGAAGATTGGCGAACACAGCGGCTTTATCAACGCGTTAGCAGGGTGCTCTCACCTGTTTTCAGCAGACTGTTTCCTGATATTCCGAAAGGCGATCCGGCCACAGGCGCTATCTTTATGAACATTGCCGCCAATATGTTGGGGCTCGACAACGCTGCAACTCCATTGGGTTTGAAAGCGATGGAACGATTACAGACATTGAATCCGAGAAAAGACACGGCCTCGAATCCGATGATTATGTTCCTCGTTTTGAACACATCAGGGCTGACATTGATACCTGTGAGCATCCTCGTCTATCGTTCACAGCTGGGCGCACAACAGCCTACGGATGTGTTTATCCCCATTCTTCTGGCCACGTTTTTCTCCACATTGGCCGGCATTATCATCACATCCGTCTATCAACGCATCAACTTATTCAACCGCACAATGCTGCTCACACTCGGCGGAATGCTTGCCATCGTAGGCGGAATCATTTGGGGATTCGGACAGCTTAACAAAGAACAGATGAGCGTAGTGAGTACGAGCGTAGCCAATATTGTGCTGATGACGATTATCATTGCATTCATTTTGGCGGGTGTGCGCAAGCGAATCAATGTGTACGACGCCTTTATCGAGGGTGCGAAAGAGGGCTTTCAGACGGCCGTTCGTATCATTCCTTACTTGGTAGCGATACTCGTTGCCATCGGTGTTTTCCGTGCTTCGGGCGCGATGGATATGTTGGTGGACGGCATCAAGGGGTTAGTTGCAGCGTGTGGAGGCAATACAGCCTTCGTGGAAGCACTCCCCACAGCGCTGATGAAACCCCTTTCGGGCAGTGGGGCACGCGGAATGATGGTCGACACGATGACCACTTACGGGGCCGATTCATTTGTGGGGCGATTAAGTTGCTTGTTTCAAGGCTCGACAGATACCACGTTTTACATTCTCGCCGTTTATTTCGGGAGCATCAACATCAAGTATACTCGCCACGCAGTAACCTGCGGATTACTTGCCGATTTGTGTGGAGTAATAGCTGCAATAACACTGGCGTATATGTTCTTTGGGTAAAGGTGAAAAAGTGAAAAGGTGGAAAGGTGAAAAGAAATACGATAAATGAGCTTCTAATGTTACAAAATAACGTCATATCAACACTAAGTAAACGGTTTGCTTTAAGGATTATACGACTCTACAAATACTTGACAGAAGAAAAGCGAGAATATGTAATGGCCCGCCAAGTATATCGCAGTGGCACAAGTATTGGTGCCAATATTGCGGAAAGTAAGAACGCACAAAGCCCCGCAGACTTTATCAACAAACTCAGCATTGCATTAAAAGAGGCTGATGAAACACAGTATTGGCTGGAATTACTGTATGAATCCAAGACGATTGATGACAACGAATTTGAATCTCTTTCAAATGACTTGAAAACGATTATAGGTACATTAATCAACATTATTAATAAAATAAAGGCGAAGAATCAAAAGTAAATGAGGATAAAAAGAGCCTCTTCTTTTCACTTTTTCACCCTTTTACCTTTTCACTTTTATATAATGGACGGACTCAAAAACTTAGCTAAAGACACTGCCATTTACGGTTTGAGCAGCATCATCGGGCGATTTATTAATTACCTGCTGGTACCTATCCAGACAGCCAAATTCGCTGCTTCGGGCGGCGAATACGGCATTGTGACCAACATTTATGCCTATACAGCGCTACTGCTTGTGCTGCTCACATACGGTATGGAGACCACATTCTTCCGCTATGTCAACAAAAGTGAGGAAAAGCCTAACCGTGTTTATGCCACCACATTAATGACGGTGGGCTTCACATCGCTGCTGTTTATCATTGTCGTCTTGGCTTTTCTGAATCCCATTTCATCGCTGATGGGCTACGCAGACCATCAGTCTTACGTGGCGGTGATGTTCATTTGCGTGGCCTTAGATGCCTTCCAGTGCATCCCGTTTGCCTATCTTCGCTACAAGAAACGCCCCATCAAGTTTGCCGCCTTGAAGCTGGTCAATATCTCGATGAATATTTTTCTCAACGTGCTTTACCTCATCGTGCTGCCCGCGCTGCAGCTGAATCCTTTCGGAATATATGACAGTCATTTCACGCTCGACGTAGGATATGTCTTCTATATCAATCTTTTCTGTACAGCCTTTGTGTTCGTCTTCTTAGCGAAAGAGCTGCAAGGCTTCCGCTATTCATTTGATAAGGCCCTGCTAAAACGTATGATTTCATACAGCTGGCCTATCTTAGTACTCGGTATTGCGGGCATACTCAACCAGACGGCAGATAAGATTCTCTTCCCGTATATCTATCGGGGAGCCGACGCCCACACGCAATTGGGTATCTACGGAGCGGCCAGCAAGGTGGCGATGATTATGGCAATGATTACCCAGGCATTTCGTTACGCCTACGAACCGTTTGTTTTCGGCAAGGCCAAAGACCGCGACAACCGTGCCACATATGCCCAAGCAATGAAATATTTCATCATCTTCACACTGCTCGCTTTCCTCGTTGTGATCGGCTATTTGAATGTGTTGAGACACATTATAGGCCACGATTACTGGTCCGGACTGCGTGTCGTGCCCATCGTTATGGCTGCGGAGATTATGATGGGAATATACTTTAACCTCTCATTTTGGTATAAACTGATCGACAAAACCATCTGGGGCGCTTACTTTTCGGGCGTTGGCTGCGCCGTACTCATCGTGATCAACGTTGTGTTTGTGCCTCGTTTCGGTTACATTGCGTGTGCTTGGGCCGGCTTCATAGGCTATGCCACGGCGATGACATTGAGTTACATCGTAGGTCAAAAGAAATATCCGATTGCCTATCCGGTGCGCGAAATCACGACTTATGTACTCCTTACTGCCGTCATTTTCTATGCAATGACGTGGACGAACAGTCTTTGCACTACTCCCATTGCCCTGTTTTTAAATACTGTTCTCATCCTGCTCTTCCTCGCCTATATCGTAAAACACGACTTCCCTTTGAGCAGTTTGCCCGTCGTGGGACGATATTTTGAAGGGAAAAGAAAGAGTGAGAGGAAGTAAAATGGGACGTACGGCGGTGCCAATACGCTGTGGTATTGAGCCATTCCGTGCTCATCCGCGTAGCGGATAATTATCTGGTGTGTTTTGAGTTGTAAGGTAACAATCGGGAATTGATGTGAAATAGCAATAGAGACGTTATTGAAATTTTAGCTCATTGATTACATATCAAATTCCGGCCTGTACTTTATTGATTTTCAACGAAATATGAATGATGTTTTAATTAACCGTTTATCGCATTGTAACTAACAGTTAAACGCACTGCGAAAAGCCGTTAAATGGCATGCATTTAACTGTTAAATGCAGTGCAATTAACAGTTAATCAGAATGTGGATTATATTTAATTGATAATCAATGTGATAGATGCCGTGATTCGTTTATGGTAAGGCTGTTCCCCACTCCTATTTAAAATAAGAACCATATTTCTTGGCTATGTCTGCAAGTTGTACTAACTTTGCAAGCAAATAATGACACAATGGAGCAGGATTTAAATTATCTCGATCGCAATGAGTTTAACTTTGAGCCCTCGGCCGAGGTCGAAGAAGCCATCCGAAAGTTTGATATTAAGAAGCTGGCTTTCTATACACGCATCTACGATCAGGGCAAAAAGAGCATCTTCTCGGTGTTTCTCTCTGAGCTTTATGACATTGACGAGCGCCAAATCATCATCGGTTACGGTGCAGAAGACCTGCTGAAAAAGACCGTTCATTATTTTCTCACACGCGGAGAAAACAAGACATTGCTTATTCCTAAGTTCTCGTGGTGGTATTATCAGTCGATAGCCGACGAGGTAGAAGGTGTAACCCGCCAGTATCCGATGGTGGAAGACGGCGACACTTTCCGCTATGACCTCGATGGATTACAACAAATGGTGTCCGAAGTGAAACCGAAGATTCTGTTGTTAGCATCGCCCAATAATCCAACGGGCAACGGACTGACGGGCGACGAGCTGCGACGTGTAGTGGAAATGGTACCTCGCGAGACCATCGTTGTTGTCGATGAGGCCTACGCTTCGTTTGTTTCCAACCGCGCAGATTATATCAAGGGACTCATCGAAAACCACGACAACATCATCGTTTGTCGCACAATGTCTAAGTTTTATGGGCTTCCCGGACTTAGATTGGGCTATGGATTCGTAGGCAAAGGCGATGAGATGGACCGCTTTTTAAGGTATGCCAATATGTATTTAGGCTACGACCGACTGTCGGAAGAAATAGGTATCGCTGCGCTGAAATCGGATGTTCACTACCGCGAAATAGCTCGGGTAATGGACGAAGCACGACAAATGTACGTCTCGGAAATCGGCAGTCTGTCCGGATTTAAAGTCTATCGCTCTATTGCCAACTTCATTCTCATTAAGTATCCCACGGCTTTGAAGGAAGCGCTTCAGGCCGCTTTCGCCGACCAAAACTATAAAGTGAAGTTTATGAACGAGCCTGATATCAACACGCATATGCGCATAACGATCGGTCGCCGGGAGCAAAACCGCATCGTATGCGACACCATTAAGAGGATTGCCGCACAATGATCGCCGTGATTTTAGCCGCCGGAATGGCCACGCGTCTGCGTCCCTTGACCGACGACCGGCCTAAATGCCTGCTGCAAGTGGGCACAAAGACCTTACTCGCCCGTACTATCGACGCCCTCGTGGAGAATGCTATCAGCGAGTTAGTCATCGTTACCGGCTATCGCGGTGAGATGATTCGCCAGGCCGTCGAGGCTGCTTATCCCGCGCTGAATGTGCACTATATAGACAACGCCGACTATCGAACCACTAACAATATCTATTCGCTTTGGTTGGCAAAACCTTTCATCGACGGGCGCGAAACATTGCTTTTAGACAGCGATATCTTGTTAGACGCCTCGCTGATTCGTGCCATTCTTAATGCCGAAGGCTCTGCTTTGGCCCTCAATCGGCACACATTGGGTGAAGAAGAAATGAAAATCGTGACCGCTCCCGATGGTCGGATGGTCGAAATCAGCAAGACTTGCGACCCGCGAAAGGCGGTTGGCGAGTCAGTGGGTGTAGAAAAAATGACGGCCGATTACACCTCGGCGCTCTTCCGCGAATTAGCTAAAATGATCGTCGTCGAAGGTCTTTCGGGCATCTTTTACGAACAAGCTTTCCAGCGACTCATCGCCCAAGGACACACATTCAATATCGTTGATACCACCGATTACTTCTCAATGGAGCTGGACACCGTAGCCGATTTCGAACTCGCTGGCCGTCTGACGGCCGACCAATAACCCGCAACACGATGGCCAACTATGATATAACCGAACTTCACCGGCGCACGCTTGCCATTCTGCGAGCCGTCGACGCCACGTGCCGCGAGCATCAGTTAACCTATTATATATGGGCCGGCACGATGCTCGGAGCCGTTCGCCACCACGGATTTATCCCCTGGGACGACGACGTAGACATAGCAATGCCGCGGCCGGATTACGAGAAACTCATCGCCAACTGCCGTGAGTGGCTCCCGAGTCCATACGAAATGGTGTGTGCTGAGAATGATCCGGCTTATCCATTGCCCTTTGCCAAGATTCAAGACAGCACCACAACACTCATCGAGCGACGCCATCTACCCTACTTAGGAGGCATCTATATCGACGTGTTTCCTATCGACGGGACTCCACGTTTGGCCCCGATCAGACGCCTACATTTCGCGGCTTACGAGTATTATAAGCGCGTTTTATATCTGCTTTGGCGCGATCCTTACAAGCGCGGAACGGGTGCTTCGAGTTGGATTCCACGTCTTTGCCGCCGCATTTACACGTTAGGCGAGGTACAACGCAAAATTCGACGTCTGCTCACGGCATACAGTTTCGACCACAGCCGACTTGTAGCCGATTACGACGACGGTGCCCGCGGCGCAATGACCAAACACGTTTTAGGTACTCCTCTACCCTATTCCTTTGAGGGAGAAACGATATTCGGCGTGGCCAAAGCTGATCGTTACTTGGCTCAGAAATACGGAAACTATATGCAAATACCCCCCGAAGCGCAGCGCAGACAGCATCGGTTCCATTACCTCGATCTGCATTCGCCTTATCGGGAATATTCAAATTCATAAGCCACTGACGATGACCCAGCGCATAGCCGTTTATTTATACGACACGCGAAATATGTTCGTGGGCTTGGGAGAGTTTGAAGACAACCTCGCCAAACGTATCGCGGCGGTGGCTGAAAGGCTGCTGGCCGAGCGTGACGTAGTATTTTATTTTATTGTGCCCAGTCGTTTGACGGGCCATTACGGACCATCGATTCGGTATATCAAAATGAACCGTTGGCGGCTGTTTTTCCTCAATTGGGCACCCGCGAAAGCCCTGCGTCGATGGCTGTTTCCTCGTGTCGACCTCGTACATTTTACCCAACAGCTACCCAAACTGCACCATATTTTCTCACCGCAGACGCTCATCACCGTGCACGATATCAATTTCTTTCATAATCATTTACCGGCTTCGGTTGAACAAAAGAAAGCCAAACGCATCGCGAAAAGTCTGCAACGAGCCACCCATTTATCGTTTATCTCGCAGTTTACAAGCCAAGATGTGCGCTCACATTTCGCTGTCGACGTGCCGTTTCGCGTCATTCATAACGGCGTAACCAATCTTTCGCCTCTCGCCGAACGCGGAACCATCAGCATTCCGGCTAACAGTCTGCTCCACATCTCACATCTACAAGACAAGAAAAACGTGCATCTTTTAGTCGAAATGATGGCTCAACTGCCCGAATATCACCTCTTTTTAGCAGGCAAAGAACAGGGAAACTACGGCCAACTGCTACGCAATCTCATCGCGCGCCACCGCCTGAGCAACGTCACGATGCTTGGTCCGGTATCGACAGAAGATAAAGCACGACTGTTCAGAGACTGTCGAGCATTTCTCTTCCCATCGCTCAGCGAAGGCTTCGGGCTGCCTGTTGTCGAGGCGATGTGCTTCGGAAAGCCCACCTTTCTGTCACGACTTACCTCGCTGCCCGAAGTTGGTGGCGATGCCGCTTATTATTTCGACGAACTGCATCCGGCGCAAATGGCCCAAACAGTAAGGGCAGGCCTGGCCGATTTCGACCGTCAGCGATCCGACCGCGAGGCCGCAATCCGAGCCAATGCAGGCCGATTCGACTGGGACAAAACGGCCCGGGCGTTCATCGATTATTATCTTTCCATTCTCCAAATCAAATCCATCGAGTTATGAAAAAGAATGTTGTCATCGACTTTTCACGTATCAACGACTATACCGGATTCGGTGAAGTAGCCCGCAGATATTATGCCGAACTCTGCCGTGTAGATGCTCCCGACCTGCATTTCATCGCCATCGTACCGCCTGATTATACGGGAGTCAGAAGTGAGAATATCGATTATCTCACAACCGGAAACGAACTGCAAGACCTCCAAAGACTCGGTCTCAGCGCTGATTTGTGGCATACTACCGATCAGCGTCAGCATCTTTCGCCCCGCAAATCGGGTGCAAAACGACTGCTGACTATCCACGACATTAACTTCATCGGTGAGAAAACGGGAATCCATCGGTTGAAACGTATATTGAAAATGAAGCTAAAAATCATGCGAAGCGATTATATTTCGGTTATTTCTCAATATGTAAAAGACGATATTTCTACCCATATCGGCTTCGGGAATAAAGGCGTTTCCATTGTTTACAACGGTGTTCCCGACATCGAATCAGCCCCCCGCGAACAGCCCGCTTTTGTCAAAGATCCATCTGCAAAGTTCTTTTTCACCATCGGACAAGTTATTCCCAAGAAGAATTTCAAGACACTTTTGCCTTTGATGGATGCCTTTCCAAACCATCATCTTTACATCTGCGGCGAAACTCCCGGCTCTTATGCAGACGATATTCGCGAGCAAATTGCGACGCGATATGCTGACAGAGTGTTTCTGACAGGCCAAATCGAACACTCGGAAAAATACTGGCTCTATGCTCATTGTGCCGCTTTTCTTTTTCCCAGCAAGCTCGAGGGGTTTGGTCTTCCCATCGTAGAGGCAATGCGCTTTCGTTGTAACATCATTGCCAGTCAGCTCACCAGCATTCCTGAAATAGCCCAAGACTACATCTCTTATTGGCTGATTTCACGCCGGAACATATGATTTCGGTACTGCAAAAAGCATTGGACATTCCACAAGAAACGCTTCAACGTCGTCACGAAGAGATGTATCGCTACTCCCAACGTTTCAATTACGCTACCTATACGGCACAATATCTTGATCTCTATCGCCGCATTTAGAGGAAGACTTCATCCTCCGCGCGCGCTCCTTTTGGAGAAAGACGGAGGAGATCTATACCTGTAAGAGCCCTTGATTCGATCTCATTGATTTTCAATGAGATACAAACACCGTTCTAATTAACCGTCAAACGGCATGCATTTAACCGTTAAATACACGCCGTTTAACGGCTTTTCACAAGGTGATTAACGACATCTTGCAGACCCGTTTTATTTTTCTCTTTCAAAGAAGGATAAAAATGAGGGTGTAACGGCATATTCGGCTTTTCTCTATAATATGAAAAAGCTCGTTTGCATTACTGCAAACGAGCTTTCTATTAACTAAAACTTAACTCAAAGAAAAGTTATAATTGCGGACCGGCAGATACAAGTGCCTTACCGTCTGCATTTCCTTCATATTTCTTGAAGTTCTTGATGAACCGCTCTGCAAGGTCTTTTGCCTTTGCATCCCACTGCGAAGCATCTGCGTAAGTATCACGAGGATCAAGGATTTTCGGGTCTACTCCATTGAGTTCTGTGGGCACAACGAAGTTGAAGTAAGGGATAGTCTTCGTCGGAGCCTTATCGATCGAGTGGTCGAGAATCGCGTCGATGATACCGCGGGTGTCGCGAATGGAAATACGCTTGCCCGTTCCGTTCCAACCAGTATTTACCAAGTAAGCCTTTGCGCCGCTCTTCTCCATATGACGAACGAGTTCGTGTGCATACTTCGTGGGGTGCAATTCGAGGAATGCCTGACCGAAACAAGCTGAGAAAGTAGGTGTCGGTTCGGTGATGCCACGCTCTGTTCCGGCCAGCTTAGCGGTGAAACCGGAAAGGAAGTAATATTTCGTTTGCTCTGCGTTCAGGATAGATACGGGAGGCAGAACACCGAATGCATCGGCCGAAAGGAAGATAACCTGCTTAGCAGCGGGGCCTTCCGACTCGGGGCGCTGTATATTCTTGATATGATAAATCGGGTAAGATACACGCGTATTTTCGGTTACGCTCTTGTCAGCAAAGTCGATCTTACCGTCTTTGTCAACCGTAACGTTCTCCAAAAGAGCGTCGCGCGTGATGGCGCCATAAATATCCGGCTCTGCTTCTTTATCAAGATTGATGACCTTTGCATAACAACCGCCCTCGAAATTGAATACACCTTTGTCGTCCCATCCGTGCTCGTCGTCGCCGATCAAGAGACGTTTCGGATCAGTAGAAAGGGTTGTTTTACCGGTTCCTGACAGTCCGAAGAAGATAGCTGTGTTCTCTCCGTTCTTGTCAGTGTTGGCCGAACAGTGCATCGATGCAATGCCTTTCAATGGCAAATAGTAGTTCATCATCGAGAACATACCCTTTTTCATCTCACCGCCATACCACGTGTTGATGATTACTTGCTCTTTGCTCGTTACGTTGAAAACAACGGCTGTTTCAGAGTTCAGACCTAATTCCTTATAATTCTCGACCTTAGCCTTCGACGCATTGTATACGATGAAGTCGGGCTCTTGCTCGAAATCGGCCTCGCTCTTGGGACGAATGAACATATTGGTAACGAAATGTGCCTGCCAAGCCACTTCCATAATGAAGCGGATTTTCATACGAGTGTCCTTATGTGTACCGCAGAAACCGTCTACAACGAACAAACGTTTGTTAGACAGCTCTTTCTTAGCAATATCCTTAACGGCAGCCCAAGCCTCCTTGGTTGCACGATGGTTATCGTTCTTATATTCATCAGACGTCCACCAAACAGTGTCGTGTGAGTTCTCATCATCAACGATGAACTTGTCCTTAGGCGACCTTCCGGTGTAGATTCCGGTCATAACGTTGATCGCGCCAAGCTCCGTTTCCTGACCGACTTCAAATCCTTCGAGGCCGGCTTTGGTCTCTTCATTGAACAACACCTCATAGGTAGGGTTGTAAAGAACCTCTGTTGTTCCTGTGATTCCGTACTTTTCCAGTACTGACTTATCAAACTTTGCCATTTTGTAAATGTATTTAAGTGTGAATTATAACCTTTAAAATCAGTTTCATTTAAACCGGGAGCAAAGTTAGTAAAATTGCGTTTTCCCACCAAGTTTCAGTTAATTAAATTACAACTCACTAAGCGTTTTTAGGTTAAAGAATTTAAAAAGCGATATAACTTGAATATATTTGTAATTCAGACTTTGCAAAGAAAAGAGATTTTTCCTACTTTTGCATCCAATTTAAAACGGCCCTCTCAAGTCCATTGCAAAAGAGTGGGCCAACGACTCACATTAAACCGTACGACACGACAATGCAAATCATTAATTTCAGCGACAGCAATTCTATCATCAATCAGTACTTGGCAGAGATGCGCGACGTCGATTATCAGAAAAACCGACTGCTTTTCCGCAATAACATTCAACGTATCGGCGAGCTCGAAGCCTATGAGATATCCAAAACTTTAACCTATCAGGCTAAGGATATAGCAACTCCTTTGGGTATCTCTCACGTAAATGTACCCACAGACAAGATTGTGTTGGCAACGATATTCCGTGCTGGTCTGCCCTTTCACAACGGCTTTCTCAACATCTTCGATCACGCAGGAAATGCCTTTGTTTCGGCTTACCGCGAGTACACCGACGCCGAACATCATAATGTAGGTATACATGTGGAATATTTGGCAACACCGAGCATTGATGCGAAAACCCTCATCATAGCCGATCCGATGCTGGCAACAGGAAGTTCGATGGAGCTGGGGTACAAAGCATTTCTCACCAAAGGTACGCCCCGTCGCATTCACGTAGCATGTGTAATTGCTAATCCTGAGGGTATCGACCACATCAAACGTGTATTCCCTGACGACCGAACCACAATCTGGTGTGCCGCCATCGATCCCGGAATGAACGAACATAAGTACATCGTTCCCGGTTTTGGCGATGCCGGCGACTTGTGTTACGGCGACAAGTTGTGACTTTTTATTTCCGAACAGAATTTATGTAGAAAGAATACTGACATCAGAATTCAAACAGGTTCTGCAAGATAATCTTTGTTTTCGGATCGGACGGACGGGTCATTTCAGCATTGATAATCCTACCTTGTGGGTCCAATAAAACAAAGCGAGGAATCAAAACAATTTTATAATCGTCTTTGAATGTACTGTTTTCGGAGGCGTGTAGTTGGATTCCTCCTAACGATTCTTCTTTCACTTTCTTTTTCCAGACAATGCTATCTCGATCGATAGAAATTCCTATAAATCGGATATTTCTGCCTTGGAATTCTTGTTCCAGTTTTTTGAGTGCCTCAAACTCTTTGCAACACGGTACACACCAGCTTGCCCAAACATCAATATAAACGTAACTGCCTTTATAATCGGTGAGTTTCTTTTCTACTCCATTGATGTCAGGCAAACAAAATAATGGCGCAGCCTGTCCCTTAACCAGTAAGGCATATTGTCGGTAAATCTGTGCGAAACGAACTTTCATTCCAGAATCTCTGACCATTTTATCGTGCAGAGATTTAACCTCTTTAAGATGTGCTGTACCGGAAAATCTGAGATACCTCGTAATGAAGATATCTGCAAGACGTTCTTTAAGCCGTGGACTCTTAATACTATCACCAATGTATTCCAATTCCTTTTGAAGACGGCAGAAAGGATTATTTGTCTTGCAGTCTCTATATGCAATGGAAGAAATCCATTCTTTCAATGCAAGCCTATATTCATTTAGACTTTCAAGACTGTCGTCTTCTTTTATAATTCGGGCAAGTCGTTCGTAATAACTTCTTGTGGGATGATAAGATTTCAGATTCAAAGCCCGCGAATGATGGAGAGGATAGGCCAACAACATATTGCACACAAGCCAATGCAAACGTTTTCTTTCCAATTCTTTAAAACGAATTGGGACTTTGGCCGAGTCAAGATAAACCTCCAATTTCTTAGGTAATTTCTCCCATTCTGAGATAAATACCACCTCTGATTTCCTATAATCCAATGTCAAATAGCGAAGAAAATTGTCATTCAGATAGCTGTTGGTAGTAGCGAGCAATCCCGAAAATCTCAGTTTCCCATTTACATCTTTCCATATTTCCAATTCTTCTCGCGGATCAATAAATAGTGACCATATTCTATTTGTTTCATACAACGTAGCGTAGCCAGGCGTAAGGACGTGGGACAGACTCACAGAAGTCGCACCGGAAGAATCCAAAAAAGATTCATAGAGTGAGTCACAGAAACTTATTTTGATCTTATTCCCAGCATTTTCCGTAAAATGGATATTGATCTGTGCTGTGGTATCTACCCACAAGCAGCAGAGAAAGAAAACGATCTCTGTGATGATGCAACTTATTCTTCTCATCATTATGTACCGTATTTGGGGAAGTTATAATCCATATCTATAATCCTACCGAATCCACTAAAAACTTTCTCCGAACCAAAATCAATTTCTCCGTTGCTTTCGTTAAAGTAATACATGTAGACCTTTCCCTCTCCTGTTCGCTCATTATGAGTTGATAAAATGAGCACCTTATTATCATAAGGATGATTGGGAACGATTTTATGTAGTGTTGGTTTCAGAATCTTCATATTTGTAATCAACTCTCCGTCTTTTACGGTATAAACTTTCTTGCTCGTATTGGTACCTATATAATCGTAGAGGTATATATCTTTTCCGGTACTATAATAAAAGATATTACCGCGTTCTCCCACGGCATAATATAAAGCCTGATCAAGCTCAGGACAATGATCCGCCGAATATTTCGCTACGTCAAAATTGTTTTTTGCGTCAAAGTTAAAAACATATAACGTAAGCTGATGGGTATTCCAATCTTCCATTAATGCGTATTCGTAATGCTTGAACCCTGTTTCGATATATCGAAGCGATGCCTTCATATCATTCCAGTCACATATACGCCCTACAGCTTCGGGTAAAGAAGTAGCAGTAAGCATCGGAGCCTTGATTCCGAGAAAACGACCTTTCAATTCGTCATAAATCATTCCTTTATAAGTCCATAGCCATCGGGGTGCCCAGCGTGAAGACTTATAGGTTTCGCCTCCTTTCAAAATCGGTTCGGTGAAACCTTTCCCAAGCATTTCATTGATATAATAGCGCCCATCAGATATGATAACTTCGCTTCCACGCCCCAGACACCAATAGTATGGGAAATAGAAATAGTTCTCCACTTTTAAGGGCTTTTTATCCAACATCAGTGTAGGAATATCATACGTTTTTTGCATTGTGACAGCTGACAGCCTAACACCCCCGTCTTCGGTCAATATAGTAACATATTGGTAGCGCCCCAACGCATAATAACTGCCAATCTTTACGCCTTTTCCTTTCAGTGGCTCTCCGTTGACAGATTCATACAAATCAGATAGAATAACATCTTTCTCTATACGTTTGGAAATAAATGGTGTCATAATCAAGTCGAAATCCGTTTTCCCATTTTTCTCTTGCAATACCATCCAACCCTCAGATATTGTTCCTTGAATTAACAGTGTGATTTCCTTGTAGACTTTCACATCTGTTTCCTTATTCCGACACGTCAAAACAAGCGCATAAGAACCTGGTGATTCTGTCGTATAATATACAAGTTCCTTATTTGTTCCGATTGATTTCTTTTTATCTTCGCCTCCAACGGTATTCGCCCAGATACGCCATTCAAAATCATATTCATTTGCCGGCTGTCCGTCAAAATCAACTTCCACACCCAGATGCAATGTATCAAATTGTTTAACATATATTGTATCTTTGGATGAAATTCGTATTTCCGGAAGCGGAGTATAATCGTAATTGCCTATATCTCGATAGCAAGAAACTGTAACAAAGAGTAAGAGCAATATAACGAAAAGACTTCTTATTATATGTTTCATAATTCTTCTTTTATTATTGTATCTATTATAATTCAACAGTATTATGAAAAAATACCATCTTTCAGAAAGTAACTGCCAGACCATTTTCATCTGTCAACGGTTCTCCTGGATGATTTTTGTTATACTCATAGAGTGCCTTATTCAATAATCCGATATAATAGATCAGTTCCTGAGCATTCCATTCCTTATAATCAGTACCTTTTTGTGTTATTTGAATGACAAACTTATGTTTTACGGAACTGTAAATACCGAACTCTTTGGGCCAGTCAGCAGGACGCACTAAGCTATTTGTCAGGATAATCCGGAAGTGAGATTCGTTGATGGGAGCTGCGGAAAAAAAATTGTTTTCACATAACCTTAGGGATATTATCGATGGTTTATTGTCCAAATCTTTTGTCTTTCTTACAATAACTCGTAGCGTTCCCATTAACATATCCTGCGCGATCTCGCATTTCTCGATGAAAAAATTCTCTGTCGCAGCAGTAGACTTTTCTCTATCTATTTCTATTCCCACCTCACGGGATACCGATTGTGGTAAACCGATAATACGTAACGGAATCTCCACAACACCTTCGCCTATATTCGGATGTAATGCAAAAGAGTAAACTGTACTGTCTTCCCGTGCTTGATTATAAACAAAACGCACTGATGCAAAACCAGAGTCAAACTGTGGATATTCCTTCCGACAAGCTGTTGACAGAATACATACTAATGCATTGACAACTATTATATAGAGCAATTTCGTTCTTTTCATCATTTTGCTGTTTTTTGAAATCTGTTTCCATATTCTATTTCCTGATCCGGGAGTGGCAATACATAATAATTCTCATTAAACGGAACGATTGCATTGGGAAGTTCCTTACAATTGGTCCTTTTGCAATAAAAGAACCATTGCCCCTCACCGATAAACTCTTTCCGATACTCTTTACTAATCTCATTTCTTAAAATTTCCTCTGAAATGATTTCAGACAAATCAGATCCAGCATCGAATCCTCTATGATGACGTAATGTATTGAAATAGTTAATAGCCTCGGTACGACTTACTGCACATTCTGCTGCAATTAGATACATTTCACTTATTCGGATCAACGGTTGTTGATTTCTGTATGCAGCTGGCATTGTCCTAAATTGCCATAGTTTAGAACTCCCATAAAATGTCTCTTTCTGAACTTCGAAATAATAATTGAGTCGCCAGTCGAAACTGCCATATTTCTCTTTTTCGAAAATTTGGTCGATAACCTCCTGACTCATCGTTAATAAGTTACTCTTATCCGAAGTAAATCCTTCACGAAGATACTTCCCCGTGAGATTGTCCAAATCCGTATTATTGAGCATAAAAATACTTTCTGTGAGAAAAATTCCGTCACGCACCTCCCTTGTTGGAGTCGTCACATTTTCTTGCTTGACCCACGGATATTTATTCGCATTGATCACTTCTAACGCATTAGTCAAAGCATTTTCTCTATCATTTTTGTACAGATAAACGCGGGCCAAAGCGGCACAAACAGCATAATAGTTGAAATGGAAATTGCGGTTCCCAAGGAATGGAGTTACCAGACCTCTTGCCTTAACGGGATCGTTTTTCAATAATCTTTTGGCTTTTTCCAAGTCTGCAACTATGGAATTCAGAACTTCGGAGACAGTTGACAACGGAATTACTTTATTGGAAACCTCTGTCACATAAGGGATTGCCTTAGTATCGGGTCCAGTAGTATAACTTTTCCCAAAAAGACGTAGAATATCAAAATGAAGAAAAGCTCTCAATCCCAAAGCTTCACCTTCATAAATCTGGCTCTCATCCACAGACAAAACGCCCGTAAACTCGCGAATTCCTTTTAACAGGATATTGGTATTGACAATCGCATTATACATTTTATTCCAAGTATTGTCAATAACAGATATACTGGTCTTATTAGTATATTCGAAGCGATTTAGGTGATAATAGTTTCCCGTTTCCAATGTCCAAACATATTGTTGTCCCAAAACATCTACCATTCCATAAGTTAAATTAGCACCGTAAAGCGATTCTGTACACATTGCAGTATATATACCTGTCAGTTGATCCTTAAATCCGTTTTTATGACTGAAAAGATCATCATATCTCACTTCCGATGATGGACTAACTGACAGCCAGTCTTCACACGCTGTTACCACCAGGAAAAAGAATACAATACCAAAAAAATTATTTATCGTTCGTATCGATATCATTTGTCAGTAAAATTTAGTTATTCAAAAAGTTGTTTGTAAAGAAAAAGAATAAGTACGTGCAAAGGGATAGTCTAATCCCCGCTCGACTTTCACACTTGAGACCCGGAATACATCATCCATATAAAAACTCACTTTTAGCCGCTTCAAACCAACTCTCTTAATCCAGATGCAATGTTTGAAATCATAGCCAATGTTCAAGGATGAGAGCTGTAGTTCGTTCACATCTTGTATGAATCGCGAACTTGGTTTAGTCATTTTATATAAGCTGTACGAATAGCTTACTATATCACCTGGCTTTTTCCAGATGGCACTATTAATGCGTTTATCTACATTATACAGGATGTTGGCATTTTCTACTCTGTCTACCAAAGTTTGGTTATAGACCTGTCCGCCTAATCGATAATGAAACGATAAATTCAAAAACCATCCCGCATAATCCATATTCAAGCCAAAATTTCCCGTATATTTTGGCATTGCATCTCCGCAAACAACTTGGTCAGAGACATTCCATTCTGTTGTTGTCTTTCCATCTCTTGTCAGAAAGATCTCGTCTCCTGTGATCGGATCTATCCCCAAAGAACGAACAGCCCAGATAGCAGTCATCGACCGCCCCTCTACATAATGAGGAAGTGGTCGCTTTACCTCATTAGATTTTCCTTCCGAAAGCTGCTTATCATTAGCATCGTTATAACTTTGTAAAGCTTTCGATATTTTTTTGATTTTATTCGAGTTTCGGGCAATTGAGAAAAACGCACTCAAATAGCGGTTATTTTTCGTATCCATCAAGATATGCGTATTCACTTTCATCTCCATACCTTTATTTTGGGTGCTTCCGAGATTCTCTTTATAAGTAACAAATCCCATCGAAGGAGGTATGGTCATATCTAAGAGTTGATCTTTAGTTTCTTGAATATAATAATCACAACGTAAATTGAAATGCCCCAACAGATTGAGATCACATCCTATATTATAATCTTGTGTTCGTTGCCATTTTAAATTATCATTAGGTAATCCCAATAGATAAGACCCCACCCAATTATCATACGCGTGAGTTTGATAGTAGCCGAATGTAGCCAATGCTTGATAAGGATTGAATCTTTGAGATCCTGTATAACCACTGGACAATCGTAGTTTGAATAGTTTCAGCCATTTTACCTTAGCCAAAAAAGATTCTTTATGCAGATTCCAGCCTATTCCAGCCGACCAAAATTGCCCCCATCGGTTATTTTTCCCAAACATCGAAGAACCCGTAGCACGATAAGAAAGGTCAGCTAAATATCGATCATCATAGGCATAGTTCATTGCTGTGAGAAAGCCGAGTTCTCTACTGATACTTTCACTACCACCAGGACGTGCATTTTGACGGTATTCTTTCCCCGCAGTGATGTGGTTCATCAGTTCATTGGGAAAGCCTACAACAGAAAGTGTAACACTTTCCGCCGTATTTTGTTGTAGATTGAAACCTGCATTCAGAAAAAACTGATGTTTATGCCAGGAGAATGAATAGTTAGCGTTCAAATCCGATCGAATAGAAGATGCTTTTCCGTCTGTTTTATCATAAGTACCCCTTTCAAAGAAACGTTCCTCCTTGTAACTGGCGAATCGTGAGTGCGAAGCCGGATAAAAATCTTCTCGAAGATTCTGCCGTTGAGATATGCCAATACGCCCAGTTAATTTCAGATATTCCAAGATATTCCACTCAATATAAAAGTTATTTGTCAATTCGGTATATTTGCTAAAATTCTTAGTACCGATTTGTGCATCCCATAACGGATTCCCTATCGGGATTTCCATCAGTCCGCCCCCCCGATAACACCTGCTATCTTTTTCAAATTTCCATCTGCATCATAAGGAGTCCAATAGGGATTCAAACTAGTATATAAAGAAAAAGAGCCATAGGGCGAATCGTCGGCACGGTTCAGCGAGACATTGAACAGATTGCGGAAAAGCAAGTTTTTGTATCTATAAGAGAAATTAAATCCACCCGTAAAGGTCTTACGGCCCGATTTTCTCATCACACCTTTGACATCATTGTACAGCAAATTAATACCATAACGTATATGTTGGTCACCCCCCTCCATATACAGCGAGTGTCTTTGCCCCACACCTGTATGTAATGGTTTAGAAAGCCAGTATGTATCTACACCTCTTTCAATATCAGCCAGCACGCTATTGAGGTATTTCTCTTTGAAATAACTTCCCTGTCCTGTGCTATTATTTTTTTCCACTTCATATTTCTCTCGTGCATTACAGAGATTATAACCGGTTAAGTCCGGGGCACTGATATTAAGGTCACCTTTATATGAAAATCTCAATTTTCCCTCTTGCGGTTTCTGCGTTTCGATCACCACTACACCGTTGGCTGCTCTGGCACCATAAATGGCCTTTGCAGCGGCATCTTTTAGTAAAACGACGGTCTTAATACGATTCATATCAAGATCAAATACAGTTGTGATATCTGCTTCGAAACCATCCAAAATAAATAACGGCTGATTAGGATTATCACCATAAGTTCCCTTGATGTCAGGAATCCCTTGCTGCCCACGTAATTGTATTTCAGGCATACGGTTAGGATCTGAACCAAAGTTTATGTTCTCAATAATTTTGAAACCAGGATCGATGTTTTTCAAATTCTGCAATAAATTTTGACTGCCATTTTTCATCAGTTCCTCTTGATTGATAACCGTGGCTGCTCCGGTGAAACTTTCCGCTTTCCGATCAAAGATACCTGTAATTACCACTTCGCCAACTTTCTGTGCATCGTCTTTCATTGTGACCGACAGCCGCTCTCCGGTAAAGTGCACAGAAACTTTCTTCATTCCTATATACGAGAAAGTAACATCCGTCACTTGCTTTTCATCAGGAATAGGAATATTGAAATGTCCATCTTTATCGGTTATTCCGCTGATACTTTTATCATTCGTCTGGATGTTGACTCCCAACAGTGGAATACCGTATATATCACAGACTGTTCCTGTTATCGCTTTTGTTCCTTGCTCTTTTTTACGTGAAACGGTAATATACTTACCTTTAATCGTAAAGGCCAGCGGAAATGGGGTGATGATAGCCTGCATTACTTCTTCAATCGTCTTAGATTGTAACTTAATCGTTACTTTGAAATTTTGTATCTCATTATAAATGAACAAAATTTTGAAATTCGAGATATCCTCCACTTTTTTCAAAACAGAAGACATTTGCTCATTCTCACACGAAAGACTGATTTTAGTTTTTGCATTTTGAGCAAAAACGCCATCGGGAATCGCTCCTCCAAAGAAGATCAATAAAGATAGGAATATTTGGGGAAATACTCTTCTCTTTTTCATTAAAAAGTTCTCCATAAGGTATAATTTTAGATATCATTGTCTGTACTACGAAGACAGTATCTATATAGTCCCTATGATTTATTATTTTTTTTCGTACAATTAACTTTCTCTTTCCCCGATCCCAATAGATAATAAAACTGTTGAAAGCATTCAAATTATCAATAATCCGACCGATTGTTTCACCTCTATCTGCCACAAAATGCAGTTTCAGTTTCCGAAGAGAAGGCACCTCTTCCATCTCAATCGTCACATTATACCAATAACCGAGTTCTTTTAAAATATCGGCCAAATAAACATCATCAAAATAAAAATACCCATCTTTCCATTGTGTATAAAGGCCGGTATCAACATTTCTGATTTCATATTTTCTATCCGCATAAGCAATATCTTTACCCGGTGTGAGCAGAATTTCTTTCTCTATTTCAGGGATCCGAACTTTTACTGATCCGCGAATTAAGGTTATATGTTCACTTGAATCTTCATAAGATCTGACATTAAATTCGGTTCCCAATACCGAAATCTTTGTTTTATCCGTAAAAACAATAAACGGTCTATCTTTATCAGGTCTGACTTTAAAATAAGCCTCGCCTCGAAGTCTCACGACTCTTTCTTTTCCACAGAAATAAGTCGGATATACCAAACGACTATCTGCATTCATATAAACTTCGGTTCCGTCATTCAATAACATTTTATAAGTCTGTCCTCGCGGAATCGTTACTATATTTGTTTTGGCTGTTCCGACTTGTAGATTCGAATAATCTGCCACCTGTGATGATAAAATAGCACCGTTTTCTAATTTTGTCTGTTGTTTCTCTTTATAAATAGTTATCTTTTTGTCGATGTGTCCGTTTTCTGTATATTCATCCACTGAGATCGTATTTATGTCTTTTTTTGCTGTATATATAGTCTTCATCACGACCGATTCGTTTATTTTCAAGAACGGATACAACAAGAAAATACATATTATCGCAGCAGCTGCAGCAGAAAGAAGAAAGACAAACATAGCCACTTGATTCTTCTTTCTTTTCTTTTGCAAATTCTGCTTCTTCCATTTCCGCCACTCTTCCTCTATCAAAGGCTCCTCAAAACGACGACGCAACAAGGCCTGCTCACACTCATAATGCAAAAGTTCGACGTGCGAATCTATTGGTTGATTATTTTTATTTGAATCTTTGTTCATAAAGCAATCTTTATTTATTTACTACGAACTTACTGCCACTTTAATACCCACCTTTTTTGTATCTGACAGAAAAATGTTTCCGAATCGTATCTAAACCTTTCATTATATGTTTTCGGACTCCGCTTTCAGAAAGCCCAAGAATCTCTGCGGTTTCTCTATATCTCTTTTTCTCTATATAACATAGTTCCATTACTTTCTGTGTGAGCGGAGGAAGTTTATCGATAATAGCCATTATCATTTTTATTCGCTCTTCGCTCTCTTGATGCGCATCAGAGTTCTGTTCTTGTATCAGAGACAAATATGAATGAATATGATTCTTTCTGATTTTCGCTTTTCTTATATGGTCGATACAGAGATGACAGACATGAGTATACATATAAGTCAATGCCGTTTCTTTCTTGAAATCGGCGATTCGTTCCCACATAAAATGGAAAGAATCGCTGACGATATCCTTGCAAACCTCGGGATCGGGGATGAAATGAAGTGCATAATAATAGAGACGAGAGTAGTTTTCTTTGAAGAAAGTTGCAAACTCTCTTTCCAAGAATACTGATCCGGTTCTTGCCGTTTTACCTCTTATCATTGTTTTGTTTTTCTTTCAGCAAAGATACAATTTAATTCCGGATTCCATCAAGGACTAAAAGATTAAAATTTAACCGTTCAAAATTTGTAAATCTTTTATTAAGGGATATCAATTTGCAACCGAAACGCTCAGACAAAGAAAATATTTTCTGAATATTTTTGAATTGGTCTGATTCACAAACCGTTACACTTTCTGTTGTAACTAACTGTTAATTGCCATACGTTTAACGGCATTTCATCGGCTAACTAACAGTTAAACGCACGACGATTAACGATTAAATGGCAAGCGATTCGATACTCCCCATAAGACGAGTTGTTTTCCATTGATTTTCAATGACATACCGGTAGTATCAAAGAGGTAACAATCTGTTCTGTGAGAGGTATTTAACGACAGACCAAACAGCTTCTTAATGATTTTTATTATTTACAGAGATTTTCCTTTCTTTAATTCAAAACGCAGGGTCAGTTTATGTGAACCTCAGAGTTTCCTTTCGTCACGAGATGACGAATTATAGAGAAATAAAGAACAATTTATGCGCAAAATATATACAAAACGTACTCGTTTTAAAATTTTATTTGTATTTTTGTCGCCGACTTTAATATAACATCCCAAATAATTTTGTTGTAATTGGGCAGAAAAAATATGCCGAGCCACATCCCAATACCACGAAATATGGGACAAAACTTAATGACACAGATATGAGAAAATCAATGAGATCTGCTGCGACTACACGTGAGTTGCCGCTCAAAATCTTGAAATTCGCCTTTTGCCTGACCTTTGCGTTCACGCTCAACGTCAATGCGCAGACGGCGAACAAGACCGTATCGCTTTCTTTCAAGGACAAAACCGTGACCGAAATCTTGGATGTTATTGCGCGCCAAGACGGTTATACGGTAAACTGTTCAGATGAAGTGAAAACCTATGCCACGACATTAACAGTCTCGTTTGACAATGTTACAGTGATTCAAGCCACCCAACAGTTGCTTTCGCACACGCCGTTTACTTACAGTGTGAGCGGTAAGGAAATCAAAGTTTTCAAGTTGGATAGCCGACAGTCGGGCAACTATCAGATTACCGGTGTCGTGAAAGAACGCAACGGAACGACGATTCCTTTTGCCACAATTCAGATTAAAGGCACTAAGACGGGTATCACGACGGATGCCGAAGGGCGGTTTACGCTGAAGACGGACAAACGCAACGGCGAGCTCACGGTATCTTGCATAGGTTTCGCAACGAAGTCGGTGGCTTTCAATGCGGATAAATCTTTGAACATCGTTTTGACAGAAACAGCCCATACTTTGGGTGAAGTCTCAGTGATTGCTTATGGTAAACGTAATACAAGAGAACTTGTCGGAGCTATCTCTTCGGTAAAATCCGACCAACTGCAAAAGATGCCTAACTCGAGCATCGAGACTTTGTTGCAAAGCCGAATGGCCGGTGTGGAGATTACCAACCTATCGGGAACACCGGGCGGAGGCGGTTCGCAAATCACCATTCGCGGTTATAACTCACTCAACCAGCAAGGAGTAAACGATGGTTCGCCGCTGTTCGTAGTCGACGGAGTGCCTGTTGTCTCCACCACCTCTACCCGAACGGGCGGTATCAACACGCTGGCAGGTCTCGATCCGTCGACCATTGAGTCGGTGGAAGTGCTTAAAGATGCCGCTTCGGCATCGCTTTACGGCTCGCGGGCATCTAATGGTGTGATTCTGATTACAACCAAAAAAGGACACAATGGTAAGTCGAAGTTAAGCATAGATGTATCTCAAACGCTGTCGTGGTTGCCTGCTACGCCTCTCCAAATATCAGGAAAGGGCGAGCGAGACTTTGCTTCTCTCTTAGCTAAACACCAACGAATAGGCCATTATGATTGGGCAACTAACCGACTGGTAATACCCAGGAATCACAATGATACGTGGGGATGGGACTCTAACTATGATGGAGCCTATGATTATTTTTGGCGTAACGGTAAGGTACTTGACAACAATTCGGGTCTTCCCGGCGTTGTGCAGGACTCCCTGAATACCTTTTATAACAATCGCACTAACTGGTGGAAGTATGCTTTCCGAGTAGGACGCATCACGAAAGCAGATGCCCAACTGTCGGGCGGAACCGACAATGTGCGTTATCTGGTCAATGCAGGTGTGTATGATGAAAAGGGTATTATGATCAGCTCCAGCTTCCGTCGGCTCAGTCTTTTATCTAATCTTGACGTGCGACTCTCACCTTCGCTCGATATGTTCGTGCGTTTGAATATGGCCTATACCAATAAAAATGCAGGGGCAGATCAAGGTAAAATCCAAGGATTGACATTCGACCCGAAGAGTACTTCGACGCTGTTGCCGGGCCGAGGATCCATTGCCGAGCAAGAGGCTTTAAGAAGACTGCGCGACGTTCATCGCGAGAACTCCAATTATAACATACGTATCAATCTCGGACTGAACTATCAGATTCTGAAAGGTTTGAAGTTTTCCTCCACGGTTGCATTGGATCATTATTTCACGCGTTCATACACTTTCACGCCCAATTATCTCACACAGAATCGGCTCTCGGAGATTAATGCCTCTAATGTTGCTATGACAATGCTGCAAGCCGAGAATCTTCTTACATACAAATTCGACATCAACGGACAGCACAACTTTGAAGCAATGACCGGTATTACCTATAATCACGACCTGCTTCAAACAATGTCCGGATCTGCAAAAGGTGGCCCTACAAATCGCATCCGCTATGCAGGCGAAGGATGGCCGCAGCTTTGGAAAAATCCGTCGGGTACGATAGAAGCCTTACAATCGCTGCTGACCAATAAGGAAGAGCAAGCTATGATGAGTTATTTAGGCCGTTTGGCATATAATTATAAGAAGCGTTATCTGGGCGAGTTCTCTGTTCGTTCAGACGGTTCTTCTGTCTTCGGAAGCGACGTTCGATGGGGGACCTTTCCCTCGGTAGGTCTCGGTTGGGCATTCAGTGAGGAACCGTTTATGAAGAATCTATGGTGGTTGAGCTTTGGAAAGCTGCGTGCTTCGTGGGGTAAATCAGGTCAGAAGTTTCAAGAAGCATACTTAGCTTTAGGCGTAATGTCGGAAGCTAACACTTTCTTAGGCAGTTTAGGACTTATCCCTTCGTTTATGGCGAACAATAAACTAACGTGGGAAAAGAGTGACCAATACGACATCGGACTCGATCTTCAGCTATTAGACTATCGGCTGAAAGTAAAACTTGACTATTATTATAAATACTCTTACGCACTTCTGATGCAGACCCCGCTGCCAGGAAACTTCTTCCTTACTGATAAGGTTTGGAATAATTCGTCGGCTCTTTCCAACGAAGGTATCGAGTTAGAGGTGCAGGGCGACATCATTCGTAACGACAAACTGAGGTGGACGTTGGGCTTCAATATCTCCCACAACCGCAATATGTTCCGCAAATCTTACGGTAATGAAGATCTGCCAGATAAGGTTTTAGGGCGTTCGATATACGGAATCTATACCTATAAAGATGAAGGCATCGTGCAGAATGAGTCCGAGATACCTTATTATTATAATATGCAGGGCAAGCGGACACCGCTTTATTTCGGTTCGGAGAACTATCCATTACGCGTGGGTGGGCGCCGAATCAAGGACCAGAATATGGATGGAAAGATCGATTCTGAGGACAGATACTATGCGGGAAGCACGCTTCCGATGGCTTACGGAGGTATTTTCAGCTCGTTGCAATGGAACGGTTTCACTGTAGATGCACTCTTCGGATTCACCTTGAAACGCAAAGTAATGAATATGGTAAAGAACTCTGCCTTCTCGTTTACAAAGGAATTCGGTGTTATGATGAATGATTATCGAAAGAAAAAGTTCTGGACTCGTCCGGGCGATAAGGCTGACTATCCTTCTTTGGAATTTGCAGATCAAGGTTATATCGGGCAGTTTGACGGCGATATCGACAGTAATATCGAGACCATCAGCTTCTTACGCCTCAAACAGTTGACCGTCGGATATACCTTGCCTAAGCAGTGGCTGAAGTCTTTCTTTATCAAAGACATCAACGTATATTTGTCTGGTGAGAATCTGTTTTTACTCTCTAACTACTCCGGAGTAGACCCTGAGGTCATCAATCCATATACCGGAAAGGACCTCGGCGACCAGTATCCGCTTAATCGTAAGATAACATTCGGTGTCAATTTTAAATTCTAAGACAAATGAAACAGTATTTGATTGCCTGCGCCTTGTGCATCGCTTGCACATCGTGCAACCTCGATATAGAACCCGAGAACGGACTGACTTACACCAATTCGTTCAATACCGAGACAGAACTTAACGCCACAACGTCGTCCATTCAGTTCTTCATCAACTCAGCAGTACCTGAAAATCAAGTCTTTATTACTGCCGGGATAAAAGCCGACGAACTTAAAGAAGGCGAACAAGTAAGACAATGGAATCCAAAGTCTGTCATCGATGTACAAGACTGGAAAGGCCTTTACGACTTGGTATTTGAATGCAATCTCTTGCTTGATAATATCCATCGGACAGCAGGACTTAGTCAGGAGCGTCGCAACTTTCACGTAGGACAAGCCGAATTCGGCCTTGGATTGGCTTATTTAGTACTTGTTCAGCGTTACGGAGACGTGCCTATCCCCATCGATTCAAAAACAATCGCAGCCTATGGAACATCTCCCCAAATGCAAGTCATCAATACTGCCATTGAGCACGCACAGAAAGCGTTCGACATTCTGCCCATTTACGGTCAGTTGAAAGATATCAACGGTAATATCATTGTTAATAAGCAATATGCTTCAAAAGGCGCTTGTGCTGCGCTGTTGGCCCATCTTTATGCGTGGAAAGGCAGTGTGATAGACCTCTATAAACTAAAAGGTGATGCACAAGAAGCTTATCGTAAGTCTGTGGAATATGCCTCAATGATCATCAGCAGACAAGTAGGGCCCTATCAGTTGTGCGCCAATCCCGAGGAGTTATGTACATACCTGTCCGACCCTTCACGTGTAAATCCTGAAGCAATCTTCACAATCGTCTATGACATCAACCGTTCTACTTATGCCGTTACGCCTAATCGCATTGCGTCGCAATTTGTCAGTTGGCCTGTGAAAGAGACTTCTTTGCTCGGCGATATTGTGTCGGAAACTGGTTTTCGGATATACAAGAGCACTGTAAAGGGAATGTATTCGTCTGATGACTTACGTCTGAAAGCGTTCTTTTATAAGATAGACAGCCTCCACGTTGTGGATAATCACGATTACGCTTTGCTCTATAAGTTCCGTAAAAGCGTGTATGATGCCGACCAATATGCACCCAGCGGTAAGAGTTTTCGCAGTTTAAATGCCGACTATGTATACTGGCGCTTAGCGATATTTACCTTCTTCGCGCCGAGTGTAATGCTAAATTAGGAAACAAGTCGCAAGCTATTGCAGACCTGAATATCATCCGATCACGCGCTCAGGCACCGTTATTCGGAGCCTCAACAGAGACCGATGATCTTGCGAAAGTTATTTTCCGGGAACGTGAAAAGGAATTTATCGGAGAGACAGATACGAGATATTTCGATATTATTCGTAACAACTACATCTCCACCGAACTGCAAGGCAAATTCCGAATGCTCACTCGTCAGGATATCATCAACGGTGCATTGGTACTCCCTGTGCCTCAAAGCGCAATGAAAGAAAAGGACGGCAAGGTGATCAATACCGTTATTCGACAGAAAGCTTATTGGTTACCGTTTATGTAAATAGACTGTGATCAGAATTTGAATTTTAAAATATCAAACAGACAAGAATATGAAAAAGGTTATATATATAATAGGTGTAGTGTTGCTGACAATGGCCAGTATCGGTTGCACCGACTACAATTTGGTGGATACGGGCGAAGCAAATGGAAATCATCAAACCACAATGTGGGAGTATTTTAAGGGCGATTCCTATAACTGGGACTCGTTAGTAGTAATGGCAGACTATGCCGGATTGAAGCCGATTTTTGACGGAACGAGTAAGTACGGTAAACAAATCACGTTCTTCGGAATCACCAATCACAGCATTCGTCGCTATCTTTTGCAAAACAGTTACAAGAGAGTCAAAGACATTCCGAAAGAAGATTGTAGGCGGATGATTCTCAATTGCGTACTCAATCAGCGTATTATGCTCGACGAGTTTACGCCGGGTCGTCCTTCGGGCAGCCCCGATCGCGTTATCGGTACGGGCGGAAAGATTTACGAAATGTTGTCGGGCAAGAAGCTGTGGATATATTCTTTTCGGATATCTTACAACGGAGTGCCCGAAGCCGGACCGTTGAATATCTTCTTGGTATCGCCCGACAGTAAGAAGTCTACACGTGTAGCGTCGTCCAATATACAGACTCTCACAGGCGTTGTACATTCATTAGACTATAATTTCACACTTAACGACTTTTAGAATGAAGAATAAACGAATCGGCAGCATAGGCATATTAGTATTGTTGTCTGTGCTTTTTACACTTTCATCGTGTGACCGAATGAAGGTGGGATACCTCAACACGACGAATGCGTCATACAATCCTGATACCGTTTTTGCTTTTCGCAATATCGATCCGAAAAGCGAACGAGCTAAGAATAACGCCCCCTGGACTTCTGTCCGTATACAAGGCGTAGCCGGAACGGTACCCATCAACTACGAATATGTGAGTGTAAAAACCGCCAAAGGAGGTAATGCACAACGCTTCAACGAGCAAGTGAAAAAAGGAAACGTATTGATTCAAGGCGGGATTATTCAGCTTTTCCAAGCCGGAGTCAAAGAGATTCCCAACGGAACATATACACTTACCATCCGCGTTTACAACGAAGATCATTCTGCATTATTGAAAGACATCTTCACTTTTGTTGTGAGTGACAATACACCCACAAATTAAACAGGGATTAAGGAAGCAGAGGAGTTAAGGCATCAAGCCGTCGGTTTACTTCTCAGACAGTTTTACAAACGCCGAGAAAAGAGGCCACCGGCCTGGTTCCTTAATACTTCTCACTTCTCATCTTTCCATAAAACGAATACAAAAAACATATCAATGATGAAACCTATCAAATATTTTCTATTATCGATCTGCCTGATTACATCGCTTGCTTCCTATGCACAGGGAAGTGCGAAAGGTATCAAATTCTTTACCGGAACATTCAGTCAGGCACTCGATGAAGCCCGAAAACAACACAAACCGGTGTTCGTCGACTTCTTCACCACGTGGTGCGGACCGTGCAAAAGGATGGCTCGCGAAGTATTTACACAAGACTCTGTGGGTGCATTCTTCAATGAAAAGTTCGTTTGTTTGCAGTTAGATGCAGAGAAAAAAGAGAATGTCGACATCGCCAAACAATACAAAGTGGATGCTTATCCCACATTAGCCTTCATCGGAAACGACGGTAAAGCCATTTCCGTCAACGTCGGTGCGATGGACGCCGGAGCCCTGCTTGAAGCGGCACGGATGGCTGTCGGCGAGGCCATCGGCTTTGAACAACTATACGAACAGTATAAAAAGTCGCCCACAGATTTGGCCATTCAACAACAGTTATTGTTGAAAGCCCCCAACTTCTTGGGTGCACAAGAAGGGATGGAAGCCGAGAAATGGATCACACGTATCCGCAAATTGTATAACACTTATATTGAGGGCAAAAAGGGTCCGGCGCTCATCAACAAGCAGGATTACCTCATTATATCGGCTCTCGGCAATGAAGATAAAGACAAAAAGACGGCTATGGCCGACTTCATCAATGCCCATCTCCCCCAATGGAAAACCGTTGTAGGCGATGCAGCAGCCTATTACGTCATTGAGCATAACGATGCCTTGATAGAAGACTTAGCCAAAGCCGGAGACTTGAAATATAAAGATTGCGTAGCCAAAATCAATAAAGAATATAAGGATGCATATGCCGTGATTCCACAAACGGGCATTGCTCCCTATGATAAAACAGTGCTTTACAGCGACGCACTCTATCAACTTTATAAGCACAAAGATGCCGGCAACTACATCAAAGCAATGAATGAGATGTTCAACCGATTAGGAGACAAAGCTTCATCGACTGATTTCGGCAAGGCAGCCCAGGATCTTTACTATGCCGCCGGCAGTAAGTTGACGGCCGATCAACACCGACAGGCCATCCAATGGGTCGAGAAAGCCTTGCAGAGTGAGGTCTCAGTAATGGACAGAGTGAACTTCCTTGTGATGATCGGAGACTCTTATCGTGAGCTGAAAAACTACTCCAAGGCTCGCGAATACTATAATCAGGCTTATGCAGAGTCATTGCAAATGGCTAAACAAGAAGCTGCTCAGCAGATGATTCAAGTGGCTGTGATGCGCAAACTCTCTGCTTTGGAATTATTGGAAAAATAAAATCGCAATTATGTTTGGCATCAATCGACTTGCAAGACGTATGCAACGCGTAGCCGTGGCGATGCTTTTCACAGCTTCGACGCTATGCGTTCACGCCCAAACAGACGGTTTGCGACAGGGCAAACTACCTAATGGTCTCACCTATTATATCTGCCGCAACACCGGCACTCCGGGTGAAGTACACTATTATATGTATCAAAACGTGGGAGCGATTTTAGAAGATGAGCGCCAGATAGGCCTTGCCCACGTGCTCGAACATTTAGCTTTCAACACCACAGAGCATTTCCCCGACGGTGTGATGACATTCCTACGAGGCAATGGTTTGCAGTCGTTCGAAGCGCATACAGGCTTGGATGAGACACGTTATGCCGTTCACGATGTACCCGTCAACGACCCAAAGCTCAACGAGAAAATGCTGTTACTACTCCGAGATTGGTGTCACGGCATCAAGATTCTGCCCAAAGACGTGGATAAAGAGCGCGGAATCGTCATCGAAGAATGGCGCCAACGCAACGATATCAATCATCGTTTGTCGGATGCCATTGCCCCGGCCATCTACAACAAAGCCAAATATGCCGTTCGGAACGTTATCGGAACAGAGGAGATTCTGCGGTCTTTCAAAGTAGCAGACGTACGCCGATTCTATGACACTTGGTATCGACCGTCGATGCAATGCATTGCCGTTATCGGCGACATAAACCCTGCCAAGATCGAAAGTGAGGTGAAACGGGTATTCAGCTCGTTATCTGCCGGCAAGCCCACAACAATCGGCGATGCACGGATAATACCCGACAACACGGCACCTCTTTATTTCCGGTTTATCGATAAAGATAACGTTTCGGCCTCACTCGGTTTGTATCAGCGCAAGAAAGCATCTCAGAGTACTGCCCGAAAGGGTGCAACAGACACGTATTTATTGACACAACTGTTCAACAAATTGGCTCCCCGACGTTTCGCAATGCTGCGAAACCAAGGCTCTGAGAACTTTATTGCCGCTTCGGTCAGTTACAGTCCGCTTGTGCGCAATTATGTACAGAATGCGTGGGATGTGGTGCCTTATCGCGGCAATGCACTCCAAGCACTGCGTCAGGTGCTTGAAGTGCGTGAATCGATACGCCGCAACGGCTTCTCGAAAGAGGAGTTCGAGGAGGTCAAAGCAGCGATGTATAAGGATATGAAAGCCGTTATTGAGAGCAAAGAAGAACTCGGAACACCCGACAATCTAATGGATATGTTCAAGCAAAACTTCCTTTACGGCGATCCGATCACACCTTTCAAGGAGCGCATCGGAGAGTCGTTGGAACATTTGTTAGAATTAGAAGCAGACGATCTCAATACCTGGATTCGTTCTTGGATGGATGATACCAATCTGTCGTTTATCACCTATTCTCGTACACCCGATGAAATGAACGTCTCGCTCGAGCAGTTCGTTGCGATGTTAGACAGCGTGAAAGCGAAGCCCGTTTCAATAGAGAAAGTGCCACAGCAGATAGAACGCATCGTAGATTTCGACATCAAGCCCGGTAAGATTACGGCCCAGCAGACTATCGAACAGCTCGGAGCGAAGGAGTGGAAACTAAGCAACGGCGCACGGGTGCTGTATAAATATCTGCCCGAAGCTAAACAACGACTTTACTTTGCGGGGTCTGCGACAGGCGGAAAATCTGTTGTTCAGCCTGCAAATTTGCCTGCTTACGCAGCAATGAGAGCTCTTGCAATGCAGAGCGGCGTATATAAGTATAACCGTAACGATCTTTATCAATGGGTGAAAAACAAGGATTTTGAACTCACGTTGTCATTGGAAGATTATTCGGATGCCATCGGCGGTAACTCATCTATCAATGATGCCGGCGACTTTTTTGCTTATCTCCACTTAGTTTTGGCGCATCAAACATTCCGTCAACACATTTTCGATAAGTACGTTCAGCGCAGTAAGTATATCTATGAGACACGAAACCGCACGGGAATGGCAGCCGTTCAGGATTCTATTCACGATATTCTGTTCCCGCCAAGTGCTGAAAATCCCAAGGCTAACACGGCATTTTACGATCGGATGAAGCTCGATGATGTAGCGGCTGAGTTCAAACGCCATTTCGGAAACGCTG
The DNA here is from genome assembly GCF_000613725.1 of Hoylesella pleuritidis JCM 14110. Lineage (GTDB taxonomy): Bacteria > Bacteroidota > Bacteroidia > Bacteroidales > Bacteroidaceae > Prevotella > Prevotella pleuritidis. The sequence goes on along the minus strand of NZ_BAJN01000010.1, from coordinate 21,232 downwards.
CAAACTTCACGTTCTGTTTGGTCGGCAGCATTCCCGAAACGCAGGCCCGGCAACTCATAGAGCGGTATATCGCCTCGCTGCCGGGCGTTCCCGGTACGCCGAAAGTACAAATCCGACCGATGGATTACGCTTCCCCGGCCCGTGAAATCAATCGAGAACTGACAGCAGATATCGATGGCGACGTCGGCGAAATCGAAATATCGTACAGCAACGACAAACCGCTTACCGAACGCGAACAAGCTGCTTGGGAAGTATTCCGCAGTATTTTGGAAAACCGTTTCTTCACCGTGTTGCGCGAAAAAGAACATATTACATACAGCATTGCCGTCAACGCATCTTATCAGGAGCATCCTGCTGTCAGCGAAACACTGGGCATTCATTTCACCACCGAGCGTTCGCGAACCGATGAAGCCAAGTCGATAGCCTATCGATTGCTGGAAGAAATAGCCCGCGGTAATTTCTCGACAGATGAGTTCAAGAACGCTTTGGTACCATTGGCAATGGACGAAAACACAGCGGATAACGACGACGCACAGCGCCCCGAAGCACTTTTGTGGATGGGAATGCTCAATCTTTATGCCGAGAAAGGCAATGTGCCGCCCGTAGCCGACAATGAGAAAGAGGACAATCCATTCGGTCTCCTAACACCAAACGATGTCAAAGCCGTGGCAACCAAGGTACTCACGGGCGCCAAACATCGCGATATCGTGGTAAAATCATTGCCGCCCCAAGAGCGAAATTGGGAAAAGTAACTCTTTAATAGGGCGTCAGCGAAACTGCCATATGATCCAAATCGAATGTCACGAACTTGAACTTCTGGAAGTATTCAAGACCTACATTGCCATCGAATGATGCCGGAATATTGCGGTCGGATTCCGCTTCCATACTGATAAAAACGTCGGGAAGTAGGTAGCTTATGCCTCCGATACCGAGCGAAAAGTCTTTCAGTAGGTAGCCTTTGGTAACCGAGATGCCCCCTACTCCGGCCGAACTGTTCACCGTTCGAGCACCTTTATAAGTAACGGCGGCGGCATTGCGTTTGAAATATCGATAGTAGAGCGTGGCCAAATGGCCTGCTCCCGTATCGGGATTTACAATCAGCGTGTCGCGTCGTGCTCCATTTGTAATTGCATCAAACCGTTAGACGAGTTCATACAAAGATTCGGTTCCGACTTTGCGGGCACTTCGCGGGAAACGAGCAGACGATTGCCCGCAAAATCGATTTGCACCTTTCGCAGCACACGCATCAGCGGAATACCCATTACACAGTCCATATGACGCAGATATTGGTCGGCAACGGCATTGCCGGACGTGATTTTAATGACATTGAACGGCACATTGCGCAACACTAAGTTACCCAATTTCACTCGATCGGCAAGGGCCACTCCTCCCATCACCATATTCACACCGGCCACCCACGAACGCGCATCGATCATCCGCATACCGCACTTTCGAGCCAGCTCCGGCGATATAATGTTGACACCGGCACCTGTATCGAAGTTGATATCACACCCTATTCCGTTCACCTCTGCGGGTATTGTCATCTGTATACTACGCTTTTTCTCAGGTCCGATCGAGTCGATACGGAAAGGAATGTCACACGCTTTGAGATCTCCCTCAACCTTATTGACAGCATATTTAGCCATCTCACGGAACTGCCTTTCGTGTGAGGCAAACATCCGAGCATATGTACTGTCGAGCTTGTTCTGCGCTTGTTGCAGAAAATCGCGTAGTATGTCGGCTGCCTTTTTGTTATGACCGGCCTTGCTCTCGTTTGCTGCCAGCAGGTAAACCATCGACTCGATGTTGGATAATCCTATCTTGCTCCGATGCTCCTTCAGCAGCTTTCGAATCGAGATAGCGGCCTCCTCGGAACGGTTGAAAGCGTCGTCGAGCAGGGCCTTGGCCATATCCCTAAGGAAAGGCGACATCAAGTGACTCTCTGTCTGATATATTTTCCGCAGACGAAACCAGTCGGATGCATTCATCGCAGCACCTGCCCGACGATCTGCCGACTGTGCCATCGTGCTGCTGTAAACAACCGTCAACAGCACTGCTGCCAAAATTCTGTGGAGCATTTTCATTCTGATTTCCTTTCATATAATACGCCGTAAAGATACGAAAAATAATGACAGGTATCTTCATTAGGCTGTGAAAATTGATTCGGGGATATGGATTTTCTATGAAAAATACGGACAAAAGCGTGTCGATTCACTGTTGCCATCCGGCGCGGAAAATGTGACTGAGAATACTGATTTATGTTCTCCATTCATCTGTTTTTGGCTGATATCGTTGCGATTAAGACCTTTTGGGAAGGCCAAAAGCTGTTAGTGAGCACACGAAAAACAGTTCTTCGGTAGCTCATTAAGGTCTTTTTACAAGGTATTTTAATGCTGCCGATACCCTATAAAAATCTTAGAAGACTAATAATCAACCGATTATAAATCTATCAAAAATCGTGTATTTCCGACCGAATCATCATCGTATGGGAAATAGCGCAGTATCAATGCGTGTTTTCGGTATGATTATTTGACAGATAAGTAGTTGGTCTTTTAAATTGACGAGTAGACAAATTGACGAGTAAACAAGATATTTTTTTAAGAGAACGAATGGACAAATTAGCTTGTTAACTTGTCCACTCGTTCACTTATCAACTAAAAAAGCTCATCTTTTTACTGCTTGATGAGTCGCAATCCACACAACATTCCGTCCATACTACCGATAAATGAAGAAGCGGTTTTCAGTGTAGCATCATTGGAAAGAGCGCCGACCACTTTCATATAAGCGAGGAGTTTACTGGCATCCATCACGATAAGAAGATTCTTTCCGTCAAGTTGCGTAGTGCCGACAACTTGACTTACCTGCCCACCATACTTCAAAACGAGATTACTGCCATTGATAGTATAAGTGCCTTTGAGCGCTTTCCCTTTCAGCGATTGTGTAAAATTGCCGTCCTTGTCGAATGTCATCTTCACCTCGCCGCGCTTGAATCCGTAGCCATCCAACTTATTTTGCAAACGCTTTTCAATGATATTCGATACCACTTTACCGCCTGCATTCTTCAAGAAATTATGACTTTTGAAGACAATAGCGGGCTCTTGATACGTCCAATTCCCGATGACTTTGTCTTTCGTTGCCACCTTATTAGCTGCGAAAACAGTCGTTAATCCCGATGCAGTCGTACCGTCTGACACACTTGACGATACCGAAGCGGCTGCATTTTTCACCTGATTCAGCACATTATTGAAATCGACTTGTGCTTGCATTTCAATGCTTGTGATACACGCTGCACATACAAGTGCACAACGCAAAATAATTCTTTTCATAACCCTTTGTTTTATTATCCTGTTTTAATAATCATCTCCCCTTTCTTGAAGGGGCTGGGGAGAGGCCCTGTCTTTTATCCTATCGCTTCGCCGAAAAGCGTTGCCGAGGTGCTGCCCGTAATACGGACCTTGACGAATTCGCCAATATGATGCTTGCCTTTATCGAAGACTACCATCTTGTTTTGCTCTGTTCGGCCGCATAACTGCTCGCGACTGCGCTTGCTGGGCCCCTCTACCAACACCTCGAAAACACTGCCCTCATCACGTTTGTTGGCTGCTGCCGACATCTCGGTCTGTAACTTGATAAGTTCGTTCAACCGCCGAATCTTCACCTCTTCGGGCACATTATCGGGCAGATGCTTGGACGCATAGGTGCCGGGACGCTCGCTATACTTAAACATAAAAGCACTATCGTACCCCACGGTACGCATCAAATCGAGCGAGAGTCGATGATCTTCCTCGGTTTCATCGTGGTAACCCACGAAGATGTCAGTGGACAATCCGCAATCGGGAATCATCTTGCGGATGGCCTGAACACGATTCATATACCACTCGACAGTATATTTCCGATTCATCAGTTTGAGTATTTTATCACTTCCGCTTTGCACAGGCAGGTGGATATGTTTGCATACATTGGGCATCTCTGCAATCACTTTGAGTGTCTCATCACTCATATCCTTAGGATGCGAAGTGGTGAATCGTACGCGCATTTGCGGCACTTCGGCCGCCACGAGACGCAAAAGCTGAGGGAAAGAGAGACCTCCCTCGGATCGGACTTGATAGCTATTCACATTCTGTCCCAGCAAAGTTACCTCCTTATAACCTTGTTGTTGCAGGTCTTTTACCTCTTTCAGAATACTCGAAACATCACGAGAACGCTCGCGACCGCGTGTGTAAGGCACGATGCAATAATGACAAAAGTTGTCACAACCACGCATAATGCTCACAAAACCGCCTATCTTTGCTAAACTGATACGTTGCGGAACAATGTCTCGGTAAGTTTCTGTCTTCGACAAATCGATGTCAATAGCTTTATTACCTGTCTCTGCCTGCGCAATCATATCGGGCAGATTGAGATACGAGTCAGGACCGGCCACGAGCTGCGCGTGGTGATTCTCGATGAGATCATCTTTCACTCGTTCGGCCATACACCCCAATACGCCCAAAATTACGCGTCGCCCTTTCTTCTGTTCGGCGTGTAATGTGTCGAGCCGATTGTATATCTTGTTCTCCGCATTCTCCCTGACGCTACACGTATTCATAAATATTGCGTCGGCCTCTGCCTCGTTTTCGCACAGCTCATAGCCTGCCATCTTCATCACAGAAGCAACAACCTCGCTGTCTGCCACATTCATCTGACAGCCATAAGTCTCAATATATAGTTTCTTCATTGTCATTATTTGCGTGCAAAGTTACGAATAAAAATCGAACGAACGTTGTAAAACAGAGAGCATAATATGATTTCCACATTCTGCGAAAAGTATAGAATTCTACACTGCTGAATAGTTCATTGACATAGCAATCGTGTGCATCGGTACGATTATTGAGATCAATTCAAGAGTCAATAAATAAAGAGATAAAAACAAGGAAATGGACAATTTTGTACTTTTTTTGTACAATATGTGCTATCGGATTTTGTTTTTCATTTATAATTTTGCACCAAAGCTAATCAAAGTATTATTACAAATACAGTATAAGTCTCCTTAAACGCACAGCTCAGAGATGAAAACGTTCAATCTACTTATAAGTAGCTTGGCCATTATTCCGCAGATAGGAATGGCCAAAAAAGTAAAGACACAACCATTGCAACGGCCTAACGTCATCTATGTTTTTCCTGATCAGTTTCGCAATTTTGCAATGGGATTCTGGCGCCAAGAGGGCTTCCGGGATCAACTCCGTACGACAGGAGATCCTGTTCTTACGCCCAATCTCGACCGATTTGCCCGTGAAGCTGTGGTGCTCTCATCGGCAATGAGTAATTGTCCGTTAAGCAGTCCGCATCGCGGATCGCTGTTAACGGGAATGTATCCTAATAAAAGTGGTATCACACTGAACTGCAATTCCAATCGCCCGAACAGTTCGCTACGCGATGATGCCGAGTGTATCAGCGACGTTATGAGCAAAGCGGGCTATGATTGCGGGTATATCGGCAAACTGCACGCACACTATCCTACACCCAACGACCCACAACGGCCGGGACATTACGTAGAAAATCGTATCCCTGCATGGGATGCCTATACTCCCAAAGAACGTCGTCACGGATTTAATTACTGGTATTCTTACGGGACATTCGATGTACACAAGAATCCGCATTACTGGGATACCAACGGTATGAAACACGAACCACACGAGTGGTCTCCGTTACACGAAGCCCAAAAGGCCATCGACTATATCCGTAATAAGGATAATGTGCGCGATCCCCGTAAACCTTTCTTATTAATGGTGGGAATGAATCCGCCTCACAGTCCTTATCGGTCGATGAGCGATTGTATGGAAGAAGATTATGCACTTTACCGGGACAAACCTATCGATAGCCTGCTTATTCGGCCCAATGTCGACAAAACATTGGAAAAGGCAGTATCAGCTCGCTTTTATTTTGCATCAGTTTCAGGAGTCGATCGAGCGTTCGGACAGATTTTAGCGGCCCTTAAAGAAGCCGGATTGGATAAGAATACCATCGTAATATTCTCATCGGATCACGGTGAAACAATGTGCAGTCAGAATACCGAAGACCCTAAGAATTCGCCCTATGCTGAGTCGATGAACGTACCTTTCATCGTGCGTTATCCGGGTAAGATGGCTCCTCGTGTAGACAACCTGCTGTTATCATCGCCTGATATTATGCCTACCATTCTTGGAATGGTAGGACTCGGCAAACGTATTCCTACCGAAGTGCAGGGCAAAGACTACTCAGCACTGTTCTTCGATAAGAATGCTCGAGTGCAGAGACCGGGCGGTGCGTTATATATTCAAAACGTTAATGGCGACAAAAATGCAGAAGGTAAAATCGTGTCTTATTTCCCGTCGGCCCGTGGTATCAAGACGGCCGACTACACCTTAGCTATTTATATCAATAAAAAGCATCAAATAAAGGAGGTCTTATTCTTCGATGACAAGAACGATCCTTATCAAATGCATAACTTGAAACCCGAAGATCATCCCGACATTGTGAAGCACTTGTATGCCCAAATGGGACAGATGCTTAAAGAAATCGATGATCCGTGGTATAGAAAACGCATCCTGTCTAATATGATTCCTTATTAATATCATAGCCGTAAAAAACTAAAGACGTACGATTAACAGATAATTTATTAACTTATATATTTAACTTATGAAGAATAACGAATGCAATGTGCATTGGAGAAAACTATTTCTCGGGACAGCGATGTCCTTGGTTGCACTGACTGCGTATGCAGATGCATCTAACACCGGTATGAATGCGGACAGAGCTTCGTCTGTTGCTGCCGTGCAAGATGCTTTTACCGTGACCGGCAATGTTGCTGACGCAATGGGGCCGATGGTTGGAGCAAGCATTATGGAAAAGGGTACTACAAACGGAACCGTATCTGATCTGAACGGCCATTTTACGATTAAAGTATCATCACCTGATGCTGTTCTGGTTATCTCAAGCATCGGATATACCACGCAAGAAGTGAAAGTAAACGCGCGAAAAAACATTGTTGTAATGATGCGCGAAGACAATCAGGCGCTGAACGAAGTTGTCGTGGTAGGTTACGGAACACAGAAAAAGGTGAATATGACAGGCTCCGTATCGGCCATCAATGTGTCGAAGTTGTCTGAGAGTCGGCCTATCACCAATGTCTCACAAGCTTTGGCCGGTATGGCCGCAGGTGTATCGGTGACATCCAATCATAACCAACCGGGTAATGACAATTCCTCCATTCTTGTGCGTGGGCAAGGTACACTCAACTCTTCGGCTCCGCTCGTCATCATCGACGGTTCGGAAGGCGGCATTAACACCGTAAATCCACAGGATATTGAGTCTGTATCAGTTCTGAAAGATGCAGCTTCGTCGGCCATCTACGGTTCTCGCGCCGCCAATGGCGTTATTCTGATTACCACGAAAAGCGGAAAGAAAGGTAAGATCAAAGTAGATTATAACGGCTATATCTCGTTTGAATCCATCCGAAAGACATTGACACCTGTGTCCGATTATGCAAGATATATGGAGCTGATCAATGAAGGTTATGTCAACAGCGGCAAAAAACCTTTGTTCAGTCAGAATTCCATTGACACTTGGAGAAATGATGCCGGACGGAATCCTTTGAAATATCCCAATACCGATTGGATAGATGAGACATTTAAGAACTCTGTTTCCACGAACCATGTCGTGTCTGTTTCAGGCGGTTCAGACCGAATCCGTTTCTACGGGTCATTCGGTTACCTGAACAATCCAGGTGTAATGTACAATGCCGGATTTACGAAATATAACGGTCGGTTGAATATGGATGTCGACGTTGCCAAGTGGTTGAACATCGGAATGCAGATGAGCGGTTATGTCTCGGATATACAACCGGGAAACCACGAGATAGATAATGTTTTCACTTATGCTTCGGCCACGACACCGGGAATGGTTTTCCGTGCACCCGATGGTCGTTTCGGTGCTGTCAATAATGAAGAAGATGCTGCACAGAGTTCGGCCAACAATCCGCTGTTACGCGCCTACAAATGGACCGGAGAGAATCGAAAAAACAATTTCCATCCACGTTTTTTAGCTACGTTGAAGCCGATGAAAGGACTTTCACTCACATTAAGCTACTCATATGAGCTGCTGGATCAGGAAATCACTCGCAAACCGGTATTACACGAAGGATGGAATTTCCTGACTGAACAGGCTACATATACGACAAAAACAAAGTCTACTTTTTATAATTATGACGGCAAGACGGAACGTTATTTCAACGACGCCGTACTGCGCTATGAAAATAAACTGCTCAAGAACAAGCTTACATTCAATCTGATGTTAGGTTCCAGTCAGGAGCTGTACAGATTCAAGAGTTTCGGCGTAACCAAACAAGACTTGATCGATCTGAGCATGAACTCTCTCGACGGAGCTACCGGCCAAGCCAGTGCCAACGGTAACAAGACCGAGTGGGTAATGCGTTCCTATTTCAGCCGACTTAACCTGAACTGGGAAGACAAATATCTGTTTGAGTTCAATCTGCGTGCCGACGGTTCTTCAAGATTTAAATCTAACAAACGTTGGGGATACTTCCCGTCAGCATCGGCAGCTTGGCGTATCAACCAAGAGAAGTTTATGGAAAGAGCCTTCAACAACCAATTGAGCAATCTAAAACTGCGCGCTTCATACGGTTCTTTGGGTAACAACTCTGTCGGGAATTATGATTCACAATCGCTGTACACCAGTAACAAAGGTAAATACAACTACGTTTTGAGCAATGTTATGGTGACAGGTATGGCACAGGCTGCACTCGCCAATCCGCTGCTGACGTGGGAAACGACCAAGGTTTTCGATTTAGGATTCGACTTCGGATTCTTCAACAACCGCCTGACCGGAACTTTCGACTACTTCAACAAGCGCACCACCGATATTCTGATTAACCTTCCTGCACCCGGCGTTCATGGCATCACATCGATTCCGAAAGTCAACAGCGCAACGGTAACCAATAGCGGTGTAGAATTCACCGTGGGCTGGCAAGACAAAACCGCAGACTTCTCTTATGGTGCAACGGCCAATTTTACGTACGTGACTAACAAAGTGAACAAGTTTAAAGGCAGAGATAAAGGTGGTATGGCCATTAACGGCCCCAATCTGATATGGGAAGGGCACAGCATCAATTCGCAGTATCTGCTGCGTGTGGAAAGACTGTTGCAGACCGATGAAGATATGAAGTTAGTACAAAAGATGATTGACAATGCACCTGTGGGACCCGACGGAAAGAAGGTGAATCCGTTTGCAGCATTCGGTACACCGAAGAAAGGCGACCTGCTTTACAAAGACGTCAATAACGACGGTATCATCGACAACAACGATAAAGAGATCGTGAGCGACGGTCCTAACCCCAAGTTCCTGATGGGTATCAGTCTGAATGCGGCGTGGAAAGGATTCGACATATCGGCACTCATACAAGGAGCTTTCGGAGCAAAAGTATATTGGCAACACGCTGCCTACAACACGCCAACCGTTCGTCACGGCTATCAGATTAACAAAGAGATTGCCGACGGTCGTTGGTATGAAGGCCGAACAGATGCCACTTATCCCCGCCTGCTCGACTACCAGGACAAAATCAACACCCAGTTGAGCGACTTCTATTTACAGGATAAAAGTTTCGTAAAGATCCGCAACATCCAATTAGGCTACACCCTTCCTAAGTCTCTGATAGTAAAGACAGGTGTAGAGCGTGTCCGCCTCTATGGCAGCTTGGAAAACTTCTTTACTTTTACGGGCTATAAAGGCTTCGACCCCGAAGTCAGCGGTATAGATTATCCTTCGATGAAACAGGCCGTTATCGGCGTTAATGTATCATTTTAATAACAGAATCCTAAGATGAAAAAGAAATATTTAATCGCAGCCACAACCGCGGTAACGCTACTGCTCTCCGGCTGTTACGATCTCAATCGCGTGCCTGCCGACCAGCTGAGTTCCAGCAAATTCTATAAGAATGAAGAGCACGCCAAAGAAGCGATGATGGCGGTTTACAGTGCAATGAAATATGAAGATACGTTCGGGCTTCAATTCTCGATGGATGGGCTCGGCGGCATCGCAATGGGTTACGATAATCCCTCGTACCAGACTTTCCAGCGAGGAACCTACGATGTGAAGAACGATAAGGTGCTGAGCAAGTGGAAGCATCTGTACGAAGGCGTAGCCAGGGCTAACGGCGTGCTTCAGAACGTAGACAAATGCGAAATGAGCGACCAGCTGAAAGCACAGTACAAGGCCGAGGCCAAATTTATGCGCGCACTGTATTATTTCGCATTGATGGATTTCTGGGGAGGCGTTCCTCTCTATGACGAAACGCTTGTGGTAAACGACAGTTACAACAAGATGACCAACCCGCGCAGTACTGCCGACTCAGTACGCACCTTCATACTGAAAGACTTAGATGCAGCCGTTGCCGGGTTACCTGAGAAATGGGGTAAGGCCGATTACGGACGAGCTACCAAGTATGCCGCCCTTGCATTTAAAGGCAAGGTGCATCTATACAACCGCGATTACCAGAAAGCCACCGACTGCTTCAAACAAGTAATCGGCAGCGGCCTGTATGCCCTGTATGACAACTATGCCAATCTCTTCAAACCGGGCGGCGACGAGAGTTCGGAGATGATTTTCGCCATTCAGAATATGGGCGGTGTCGGAACCGATCTGGGTATGCCGATGTGTTTCTATATGGGCTCGCGCGAGTCTTACGGCAGTTGCTGGAACAACGTAATGGTCTCTCCACATTTCGTAGACACCTACGAGTATAAAGATGGCCGCCCGTTCGATTGGGACGATTGGTTCCCCGGCATCAAGACAGACGACAAGATCAAGGTGAAGACATTCCGCGCAACGATGGAAAAAGGAAAAGTAAAGACCTATCCCGCTGCCAAAGGTAAACTTCTGGAAATGTATGCACAGCGCGATCCGCGAATGAATGCCACCGTACTGCTGCCTTACACCAAATACATCGGCTGGTATGCCAACGCGCAGGAAGACTGCGAATTCGTCATCGCCCCCTCTATCACCAGCGGAAAAGGCTATGTGCGTGTCAACGGCAACTATGAGATCTACCTGTGGCGCAAGTTCGTACCCGAAGGAAATATGGGCGGAGCACTCAACAACCGTGCCCATACGCCCATCAACTTCCCACTCATCCGTTACGCCGACGTACTGTTGATGCTGGCCGAATGCCAGAACGAATTGGGCGACCAAGAGGGTGCCGTGAAGCTGATCAACCAAGTACGCGCCCGCAAGAGCGTGGAGATGCCGGGCATCAACAGCGGTCCTGATTATCTGAAAGCCACGACCAAAGCGGAAGTCTTTGAGCGCATACGCCACGAGCGTGCCGTAGAATTGGCCGGCGAGGGTCACAGCTTCAGCGATATGAAGCGCTGGAAGCTCTTGGAAACGCTCAACGGGCGAACAGAAAAAGACATTACGGGCAGGTTCCGTTACACTCGCGTCGTTACCGCACGCGACTATCTCTGGCCTATTCCTGCCGACGAAATCGAGAAAAACGATAAGCTCACGCAGAATCCCAATTGGTAAACACCTTGAAGGCCCCTCAGAAGACGCTCTTAGGGTAGACGAGCGCCTCCCCCTGGGGTAGACCTCAGTGTTCCCCAGGAGTAGACCCCGATGTTCCCCAGGGGTAGACAACCACAACCCCTTGGGGAATAACGGAGACCAATCCTAAGGGTATCTGCCGAGGGGATGTCGGAGGCATTGTAGGAAATCAACATAAGATGAGAATGATGATAAAAAAACTTTTCACGGCAGCAGCCTTGCTCGCTGTGGTATGGCTACCGGCGCAGGCCTACGAGAAGCGGAACCTGTTAGAGAATGCCGCCACCGAAGCACAGGTACGGCAATATCTGGTGACAGACCGCAAGTGGGTGCCCTATCCTGCTTACGACGACAGAGCCGGCTGGGATCGGCTCATCGGCGACAGCAAAGAAGACATCATCAAGGCCGGACAGCAGTATTTAGACTATCATTGGACGGTGGTCAGGGCTACCGACTATTTAGAATATGAGAAGTCGGGCAACCGCAATACGATGCAGAACCCGAACAACCAGAACGCTCGTGTGTTCAGCATCCTGCTGATGGCAGAACTGGCTGAGGGCAAAGGGCGATTCGTCAACGACTGATGAACGGAGTACTGTTTTTCAGCGAGATGACGTCGTGGGCAGAATCGGCCCATCTGGCCGTCTTCCAGAAGACGCGCCGCGCGATGCCCGACTTTCGGGAAGACGTTCTCGAACTACATCAGGGTGGTATGGCACAAATGCTGTCGTGGACTTATTATTTCCTGAAAGACAGCTTCGACAAAATCGATCCGATGATTGCCCTGCGCCTGCGTCACGAGTTGCAGAAGCGCGAGCTCGACCCGTTTATGCAGCGCGACGACTTTTGGTGGATGGGGCGCAACTACAAAGAGGGTGCTCTGCTCAATAACTGGACACCGTGGTGTAACGCCAATGCGCTGCTTTGCTTTATGCTGTTGGAAGACAATCCCGACACGCTGGCCAAGGCCGTATACAAATCGATGGAGTCTGTCGACAAGTTTCTCAACTACGTCAAGAGCGACGGAGCTTGCGAAGAAGGGCCTTCTTACTGGGGGCACGCCTCGGGCAAGCTCTACGATTACCTATCGGAGTTATCGCTCATCACGGGTGGAAAGATCAACCTGTTCGGCAACGAGCAGATTCGAAAGATGGGCGAATACATTGCCCGCTCGTATATCGGCGACGAATGGGTGGCCAATTTCGCAGATGCATCGGCCCGTGCCGGCGAAGTAAACACTTCGCTCATTTACCGCTACGGCGTCGCTGTGAACAGTAAGATGATGAAATCGATGGCCGCAATGCGCGAAAAGCTGTATCCCTCGAAACTGCCGAGCAGTTGGATGGATTTATATATCGGCCTCGAAACGCTCCGCTTTCGGCCTCTGCTGAATAATGAAAAGAGCGAGTTCAAGTATCCCGACTTCACGTGGTATCCGCAGACAGAGTTCTGCTATATGCGCAGCGGCGGTGCATTTTTGGCCGCCAAGGGCGGATTCAATAACGAGAGTCATAACCACAACGATGTGGGAACTTTCATTCTCGCTTTTGACAATGTACCGGTAATGATCGATGCCGGCGTAGGAACCTATACCCGAAAGACTTTCAGTAAAGAGCGCTACACCATCTGGACAATGCAGAGCGATTATCACAACCTGCCGATGATCAACGGTGTGTCCGAGCAGTTCGGCGCTCAATACAAGGCCCGCAACGTGAAAGCCGATGCCAAGAGTCTGTCGTTTTCCGCCGACATTGCAGGGGCCTACCCGACCGAAGCTGCCGTAGAGCATTGGACGCGTTCCTACCAGCTTAAGAAAAACCGCCTGCTCATCTCGGACAACTTCATCCTGAAAGAAGCCAAGGCACCCAACAAAGTGAATTTCCTGACGTGGGGCAACGTGGATATCAGCAAGAAGGGACTCGTGGTAATCAATGTCAAAGGTATTACCGCTGTGCTGAGCTATGACGCAGCAACCTTCGAACCAAGTATCGAGAAGGTGAGCCTGACAGACCCTCGTCTGTCGAAGGTTTGGGGCAGTGAGATTTACCGCATAACGCTCACGGCCCGCACGACCGCCCTGAAAGGAATTTATAATTATGTAATCGTTAAAAAGACAAAGTAAAAGAATGAGAAGATCTGTTCTTACCCTGTTATTCCTGTCGCTCCTGACGGCAGCTTCGGCCCGACTCGGCAGCGACTCGGATATAAACCTGATCAAAAGAATCATCGCTAATGCCAAGGTACAACTCGGCAATGAATTGAAAGTTATCGATCGTAGCGGAAAGATTCTGAACCCTGTCACGCTGACAAAAGACGGCAAGGTATTCTATTGCAATTATGAAGACTGGCGCAGCGGATTCTTTCCCGGCTCGCTGTGGTATATGTACGAACTGACCGGCGACGACTTCTGGGCCGGCAAGGCAAATGCTTTCACCCAATCCATCAAGCAGGCGCAGCACCTCACAAGTCATCACGACGTGGGTTTTATCATCAACAGCAGTTTCGGCAATAGCCTACGATTAACTGGCAACCAAGCCGATAAGGACGTAATCGTTACGGCGGCACGATCGTTGCTCACCCGCTTCCGTCCCTCTGCTGGTATCATCCAGTCGTGGAATGTCGACCGCGGATGCAGTCTCAGAGAGGCTGGGAGTGTCCCGTGATCATAGACAATATGATGAATCTTGAAATGATGTTCAACGCCACACGTTTGTCGGGCGATTCCACTTTCTTCAAAGCTGCTGTCAGCCACGCAGACCGCACGTTGCAAAACCAGTTCCGTCCCGATGGTAGTTGCTATCACGTGGTAGATTACAGTCTCGCCGACGGTCGCGTGCGTCATCGCCAAACGGCCCAGGGCTATGCCGACGAGTCGATTTGGAGCCGCGGACAGGCGTGGGCCATCTACGGCTATACGATGTGCTATCGATTCACCGGTTATCAGCGTTACCTCGACCAGGCCATCAAAACATTCCGAATGATGAAAAATCACCCGGCAATACCTGCCGACGGCATTCCTTACTGGGATATGAGTGCCCCCAAGATTCCCGCCGAACCGCGCGACGCATCTTCCGCAGCCGTCATCGCTTCTGCACTGTATGAGCTGTGCACCGTCGACCTCAAAAATGCAGAGGAATACAAGAGTTATGCCGATAAGATAATGCGCAGCTTGGCTTCGGAAAAATACACAGCTCCGGCGGGACAGAACGGCAACTTCATCCTGATGCACTCCGTGGGCAGTATTCCGCACAACAATGAGATTGACAAGCCACTCAACTATGCCGACTATTATTACTTAGAGGCATTGGTACGCAAGGCTCGCCAGGAATTATACTTTCAGAAAGCGTGCCAGAATCGATAAGACTATAAAATGGTAGAGAAAGATATTACCGAGTTTGTACCAATATAGGATTTTTTCATTATAAATCCAATGCATGTAGAAATTGGCTATTTGGCAGTACGAAAAGGGGCTCATATACCTCTCTCCGTCTCTTCAAAAGAGGGGAAAATATGGAGGCGAACCTCTACACTCCTCGCACTGCTGTCCATAGTACTTTCGTTGCAAGCACAGCGACGCACGATAACGTTTAATGACAACTGGTGGTTTCGATTCTCTCATCAGGTGCAAAAAGGCAGCGGGCAACGGGTAGACTTGCCCCACACGTGGAATGCCGTCGACGCGCAGAGCGGAAAACAGGACTACAAACGCGGCATCGGCAACTACACCAAAACATTCTTCGTGCCCGAAAGTTGGCGTCAGCATCGGCTCTTCATTCGTTTTGAGGGAGCCAACAGCGTTGCCGATGTCTTCATCAATGGTCGTCACATCGGCGAGCACCGCGGCGGCTATGCGGCTTTCGTATTTGAACTGACAGATAAAGTGGATTACGGCAAAGACAATATCTTGTTAGTACGAGTCAACAACGGCGAGCAATTAGACGTAATGCCTCTCGTGGGCGACTTCAATTTCTATGGCGGAATCTATCGAGACGTAGCTTTGCTACTTACGGACAATGTGTGCATCTCTCCACTCGACTACGCTTCACCCGGCATCTATCTGCGTCAAAAAGAAGTAAACGATAGATCGGCTACAGTCGAAACCGGCATTGTTTTATCTAACAGCACAGCGACAACACAGACTATTGATATCCGTGTGCAGGTCCTTGACGGCTCATCCGTTATTACGGAACGGACTAAAAGCGTGAAAGTTCGGCCCCGAACAACCGCTCAAACGATTGACATTCCTTTCTCCATCGCTCGTCCTCATCTATGGAATGCAACCGAAGACCCATTTATGTATACGGTTAAGGTATCCATATGGCGCGGGCAAACGCTCATAGATGAGGTGACGCAACCTCTCGGACTACGCTATTATCACTTCGATTCTGCCAAGGGATTCTTCCTCAACGGTCGTCATCTACCCCTGCACGGTGTTTGTCGCCATCAGGAACGCGCAGAAGTGGGCAACGCCCTGCGGCATGCACACATCGACGAAGATATCCGATTGATGCGTGAAATGGGGGTGAATGCCGTCCGACTGGCACACTATCCGCACTCAGATTATACCCACAAGCAGATGGATCGAACGGGAATCGTAACTTGGGCGGAGATTCCTTTCGTAGGCCCCGGCGGTTATGCCGATAAAGGTTTCGTCGATACAGAGCGTTTCCGCGATAACGGCAAGCAGCAACTTCGTGAGCTGATTCGACAGAACTATAATCATCCGAGTATCTGTGTATGGGGCCTTTTCAACGAACTTAAATACGACGGCGACAACCCCTTGGAATATATCAAGGAGCTGAATGCCCTTGCCCACCGAGAAGATCCCACACGCCCCACCACCTGTGCCAGCAATCAGCAGGGCGAAATGAATTTCGTCACCGATGTCATAGCCTGGAACCGTTACGACGGTTGGTACGGGTCAACGCCCAACTCTTTGGCCACTTATCTCGATAAGACCCACACCGAGCATCCCAATCTGTGTATCGGTATCAGCGAATACGGAGCCGGTGCCAGTGTCTATCAGCAGCAGGACTCATTGACTCAGCCGACACCCACAAGCTGGTGGCATCCCGAAAACTGGCAGACCTATTACCACATCCGTAATTGGGATATTCTTTCCCACCGTCCTTATGTATGGGGCACGTTCGTGTGGAACATGTTCGACTTCGGCGCAGCGCATCGCACCGAGGGCGACCGTCCCGGGATCAACGATAAAGGTTTGGTGACGCACGACCGTAAGGTGAAGAAGGATGCCTATTACTTCTACAAGGCCAACTGGAATCCGCAGCCGATGGTCTACATCGCCGGTAAGAGGTGCACCGAGCGCCATTGTCGGGAGACCGAGATCCAAGTGTTTTCCAACTGCCGGCAAGTGCGTCTCTCCCTCAACGGCACCCCTATTCAGACGCTCGCCCCCAACGACATCCGCCTCTGCACCTTCCGCGTCACGCTGCATCCCGGACACAATATCCTCACCGCCACAGGTATCGGCGACGGCAAGGAGCTCGCAGACACCTGCGAGCTGACCGTGAGGTAGCCGGAATCACCATTCGATCATTAAAGCCAACAGTAGCATACGCCACTCTGAGAAGTCGTATACCTCTGGGGTAACACTCGTATAGCACTGCCCCACAAGTCGTATACTTCTCAGGATGGACTACCTGACTTGTTGAATATGAGTCGTTGTCGGGAAATCAGGAACAAACTTCACTGTACATATCTTACCTTTACAGCCATCGAAAACACTTTCCTACTGCATACTATCTCCTCCTTAACGACACACATACCCAAATACTCTCAGAAACATTTCGGATACATATTTTAACTCATTAACGCTAAAATTAAACGACAAACAATTGGAGCCAAGATGGCTCTTGAATAATCTCGGTTGTATATCCTGTCATTTTTGGTTGTATTTTCTCTAAAACTGTTTTGAAAATCTCATTTTTTGCATTTTAGACAAAAATAATTGTGTAAAAGTTGCATCTTATAGAAATAAAATTTGTAAAAAAATAATTTAAACAATTTTATATGAAAACGATGTTACATTTATTCGCCTTATATCCGTTGGATGAGAACGTGATTTGTGGTTCGTCTACTCTGTATTGGATGTCAGCAGGATAATAATATTGAGTCTATATTGATTGCACCAATATCTATCCGTATATAAGCAGCATCATACTAGCGTGTAGCTATAGCAGACGAGACTAATTTTCACTGGGAGTTTTTTTCGCTTACAAGTTCGCAAAAATCTCTATAACCATTATATTATAATGAATAATAATCCACACGAATGATATAATCTTTCTAAATAATTAAATATTGGCACTTGTTATGAATGAAAATACTAAATATGTTGTTGAATTAACAAAGCCAAGTATACACTATATTAAATAATTAAAATCATTGTTTAATCTAGATTATACTATCCATAATGATGAAAAAAGTCATATTTATTGGGGGATTCTTGCTTACAAATGTAATACCCATTTGCGCACAAGCAAGTAAGCAATCAACTCGTACTATGAAAGAGACTGAAGAGGAATGTATTCAGGAGTTCTTGACAGATCTTTCCAAGATTAAAGGAGAGGGGCAGTATTATATAGGAAACCGAATGTCAAAATTATATTATAGGTTTGCACACAGTTGTTTCAAAATCAAGCATATGTCTACAATGTCGGTAGGACCGTGGAGCCAACCGGACGGGAAAGAGTATATGACAGGTGTCATTCTATATAACAAAACCCCGGAAGAAATGGATATAAAGGAGGACGTTTTTGTTGTATATATAGACTTGGGTGTATGGATTGACGATAAAAATTTTGGAATAGTCTCCCGGATGATGACACTTGGATGCAAACCATTCAAGAGCGAACCAAAGATATGATTGTCAAGGATATTTCATTTGAAAAGACAAAAATATACTCTAAATAGCAGTCGTATTTTGCACCATATTCATTGAGTTAATTCAATCACAGGTCTATAAATTATAAGTATAAAGAATATTTTCGAATAGGAATTTTAGGGGTAGTCTGTCTATTATTACAAACCTGGAAGAGTTGGCAGTGAGATCTTCTGTTATATTAAAAATCTGTCTAAGGGAAAAATAGATTTATGGCGACAACGAGCTTGTGACAATATCTCTATCCCTGATGCACCAAAGCAAATGAGGAATATACCACCTTCATCAATTACAAAGATTGAGATAAGTCAAAAAGTTGTGGCAGATAATGGTTTAAAATTAAAAGTGTATAAAGAGAGCACTTTGGATTTGTATTCCGTAGAGGAGATTAGACAAAAGGATATTGTTGATACTGTAATCTTGATTTGTAGTGTTCACAGAATCATAGAATTAACTAAATGGAAAGAGATATATGACAGAAGAATTATAAATGGTAGCAAGATTCTTAATTATGAAAAAGAGTATTGTATTGATATTATTAGTAGATATAATTTCGGTATTGACTTCTTGTTCGGTAATTTACCGTTCAATAGACTTTGTATCAGAGTCCGATCATTGGAAACGGGATTCGCCATCATATTATTATATGTACACTAACAATACCGACAGCATTGGGATATGGGCGTGGGGTACTGATATGTCAAGAGACGTCGCCATATTTTTCGGTCCTCCGCTATTCCCAATCATTCCGACAGCTATTCAGGTATGGGAAAAACCTGATAGGAGGATAAAGATTGATTTATTCCTCAATACGAATCAACTCTGTAACATTAACTTCGATTCTGTCAGTATAGTAGATCATAAAGGAAAGAAAATTACAAAGGCATTGGTAGAACGGGTATATAACAGAGGTATCTGGGGGCGAGATAGTCTTGATACATATATGAATCCAAACTTTCAGACAACAGAGCCTGTAACCTTTCGGTTGACTTTAAATAAGAAGTCTTCAAGAGTCAAATGGTTTGATCTCCGTATAGAGTCGTTGAAAATGAATGGAGATCATGTGGAGATTCCGGTTATCAGATTCAAACGAAAAGATCAGTACGGTTATGTTCCTCTGATACTCGCGCATTAAAAGTTGTATTTGCCGTTATAAATGAGATAAATATAGATTTATGAGAATATGGTCAAACATAGTAATAATATATTGAATAATATGAAAAGAGGAATTAAAACGTTTATTCACAGTATATTATTGATGACTGTGTGTCTGGTACTTCAAGCTTGTCCGGAATTTGGTGATACTGATCCAATCGGTACAGTGTATATTGTAAATAAGTCAAATGAAACTATATTTGTAGGTGCCAGCCAACTATTAGAGGCAGGAGATTTTGTTTTACTTATGGTGACCTTGCCGAAAATGATCAAACAATTATCTATACAGGAGACTAATTAATTTATCCTATTTTGGTGTTCTAAATACAAAATAAAGGAATGTAAATATTTATAGAAGTAGAATATTAGACTTCAACTATTAATAATCACAATATAATAAAGAGAATGAAAAAAATTACTATTGGACTTTTAGCATTTGGATTAATTACTTCATCTTGTGACTGCGGACAACATATTGAGGGTATTGTTATTGATCAAGATACCCAACAACCAATAGATTCTGTGATAATCATTAGAAATAAAATGGATCAATACATCTATACAGATAGTCTTGGTAAATTTAACATAACAGGAGTAACTGTTGGAGGTTGGTTCGGTTATCCCGGAATGTCCGTTTCTTTTATAAAGAATGGTTATAAAAAGGTAACAAAACGATACAAAAACTGGAATGATGTACCGATTACAATCGTCTTAGAAAAATCTATTGAATGATAAAGTCTTATCAAGTTTGGGATAATAAATGATAGTATCGTTTCATTAAATCACGTTAATCTTCTGATATTCCCTTTCATTTCTCTTTGTTGTTAGATTTTAATTCTCTATCTTTGTGCTCGAAGACAACGGATTGCAATTCCTCCTCTTCTTCCAAGAGCAAGATTGTCTTTCGAACGTACAGAGGAGGCTTCAAGAAGTTGTTTGAGGTTTTCTCTTTTTTGTTGCCGGTTCTTCCGGTGGTGGAATTAAGAACCTCGCGTAACATTTATCAATAACTTAAAGTATTTTTCTTATGGGTTCATTCAGAGCAACATTGGAATTGGGCGGCAAGGAATATGACGTCCTGTATTCAAACTACGAGTTCAGCCGCAACACAGACTCCAAGGGTAAGCCTTCGTCGAGTATTTCTGGCGGCCGCGTATCGGTTACAGTGGAGTCTACCGACGACACGACAGCCATCGAGGCGATGCTCAACAGCCAGTTCAAGGCTGTTGACGGCAAGATTGTCTATAAGAAGACTGACGAGGATGCCAAGATGAAGGAGATCGAGTTTAAGAACGCTTATATCGTTCACTACAAGGAGACACTCGATGCCACGAATGAGGTGCCGATGACCATCGCAATGACGTTCTCTGCCGAGACGATTACCGTGGGCAACGCCGAGTTGGACAACCGCTGGCCTAAGGCTTAAGCGTTTATAATCATTAGTGCAAACGGGCTTTCCGGCTGTCGGACAAGGACCGGTGGCGGAAAGCCCTGTTTCTTTTTCTTTAACCAATCATCATCAGTATGTCGATCATCAATCATCAGATTTCCGTCAGCATCGATGGCCGTCGGCTTTTTGCTTTCAAGTCCTTCAAA
>NZ_BAJN01000011.1 GCF_000613725.1 Hoylesella pleuritidis JCM 14110 | reverse complement strand
TAAATACTCATTTAGGTCTTTATAATTCTGGAAGACGGAAGAGCAGTCTTGAACAGCAAAACCGTCTCTTTTAAGTTGTTCTAAAGTCCGCTTTCCTCCTTCATCATTATCTAAATATGAACAGATGAGCTTGTGCTTTGAAAGAAAAAATCTTGACTTTTTGATATTATTAATCGAGTTCAGTATCAGTGCTACTTTCTTCTCTTCATCTGGACTCATCGTAAGCAGACTAAGATAATCCATAAAACCTTCAAACAGATTGATTTGTTCTGAAGGACTGGGAACATACGACACATCGGAAGGAGGCAAACACCCTTTGAAGTATGGATTGCGCAACGCATACCCATAAGAATTGTTTGGAAAGCCTATTGCGTAAAAACTCCTATCACCAATTCTATAATGGATTTCCCTACAATATTTTTTCGCAATGTTCAGATTGATTCCTCTATGTGTGAAATATTCTATGAGATTTGGATGACATAAGTTGGTAGAGCCGATAACCTCTATACGTGATTGGCTTGGAGAAATTGTTTTGCTATTAGCTATGGAGAATATTGGTAGGATATTTTGTTTGCCATTAAACAACTCTATAGCTTGTACTAAACTGCAATTATGTAATCTCATAACTAAATCTATAAGACTCCCACTTTCATCAAGAGCAAAGTCATACCATAGATTTTGGTTATAATCAACTTTGAAACTTGGAGAAAGCGACGACTGCCTGTCGGATCTATTAGAAAATCATTGCCATTAACTGATGCCATAAAGCTTGCTAAGTGAGGATACTCCTCAATGTAAGTATCGTATGGTCTACGATATTTTACTCTTGGTGTCGTTATCAAATTCTTTAATTCATTTTCATCTCTTTTGTTGAGAGCCTTAAGTTGGTCGTCAATATTGATAAAAAGGTATTCCGCAATCAGTGTTTGTACATATCTTCCTTGTACAACCAGCCATTTCACAAAGTAGTGTTTCCATTTATCAGGTTTTGTACCATAATACTTGTTATTGATTTTTACGGTGCAAATGAAAAAAAGTGTTTCCTCTGTATCCCAAGACACTGAAGAAACACTATAAAAGCACAATAGCTTTATGTGCTATTCTGTTATTTGGTGGTCGGAAAAGATTTGTGCCATCAGGTATAGTGCCATTCTTCTCAACATCACGAAGATGACTTTTATACTTCTGGTTTCCACTTCCTTAAACTCATTTACCAGAAACACCTACCTGCCCCTCCCCTTCCGCAGTTCATCGAGATAACGGGCGGTTATAACGCCAGAAGGCAGCGCGATTACGGCGACGCCAAACAGCGAGGAGAGCATGCTTACGAAGCGGCCGACGTCGGTAACGGGGCACATGTCGCCATAGCCGACGGTGGTGAGCGTTACGGTTGCCCAATACAGGGCATCGAAAAAGGAATGGAACGTATGCTGATGGGTATATGGATTTACGTGCGGCTCGACATTGAACAGTATGAGTGCCGTTACAAAGATGTAAATCAGTGCCAATACCAGAACGGAGGACAGCACCTGACGCTCCTTGTAGAGTATGGACAGGAAGAGGCGCATCTTGCTCGATATGCCAAATATCTTCAGCACCCTTGTCAGCCTCAGCAGACGCACGAAGCGGAACAGCTTGAACGCTGGGTTGAGCAGCGTAATGGCAGGCAAGATGGACAGCAGGTCTATGATTGCCATAAAAGAAAACGGATAGGTAAGGAACGCCGTCTTGCGATTGTTGTTCCTAATGTCAGCCGTACCCCACCTCAGCAGGTAGTCGATGATGAACACGAGCGTAGAGCCGAGTTCCGTGTACCAAAACGCCCTGTGCGACTTCATAAACATAAGCGGCAGGAGGCTTACGAGAATGGCAAGAACCATAAACCAGTCGTAAGCCGTGCATATCCAGTCGGTATGCGATTGTCGGTCAATAATGTTTGCTATCTTCTGTCTATTCATATTGCTAAATGATTTCTTCCGAACCAACGATATTGGACACGTTTGTCCAACTCGCTGGACACGTTAATCCAATTAATTGGACACATTAGTCCAACCCATTGGACAAACGTGTCCAAAACCGTATGTTATGTATCTTTCCGTAAGAACCTGTTAAGGAGCTGTCGGAATATGTCAAGTATAGGGAGCGAAATACCTACTTGTATCTTGCCAACCGCATCAGTGCGGAGTATTGTTCTTCATAGCGGTCGAACTCGATGGCACTGCCGTCGTAGCCCATTTCGGTAAACGAGAGGCGAACCATTTCCTGCTCTTCCTCCGTGATGGCGCGTCGCTGCTGCTTCACCTTGTAGTAAACTTCCGAGCCAAAGCACGCCATTACTTCGTGTCGGGCACGGCGCAAGTCAGCCGCCCTCACGTTGTCGTAGATGCTCGATATGCCCCACGCAAAGCGTTCCTTGCGGTCGGGCTCGAAGAACGGGCAAGGCTGCGCACCCGTTATCACGGCCGGATTTGCCACGGCATAGCTCTCCCGCGTGTTCTTTGCGAGCATCTTGTGTGCCGTGTGCCGCAAGCATTCGTTTGCTCGTTCGCAGTTCGCTCCGCTGCAATGGGCGAAGCTGCTGCCTAATTGGTTGTATTCTTCGAGGGTTATAGAGTTGTTACTTGATTCTCTACTTTTGTGCTTCAAATTAAAAGATATGGTTATATAAAGAAAGACAAATTATCTGTGTAGTGTATTTCTGTCTTATCAATAAATTTGTTCAAATCACGCTGTTCTTTGCATTTATAAAAAGAACGTACTTGAAATCCAATTTCACTACTTGTTCCATTCAATATACAATGTTTAATCCATAAGATATATTTTTCTTTATTCCTTGTTAGCAAAAGATATTCTGTTGTCTCTGTTAATTTTGTATGTTGAAAATATGACTTTATTAAATCTAAGATAGAAGTTGGAAGCTCATATAAGTCAATCTCAGGAAATGGGGGATTTAAACTTATGCCAATGTCATCATTCATATCTGGATAGTAATGCCTGCTCATAATATGGATAAAAGAAGATATGTCGAATCTCACCTTGTAGTCATTAATTACAATCTCTTCATATTTATTCTTTTTCTCATCAAAATAAAGTTTTGCGTTGTAGTAAATATGAAAAAACAAAGCCCATATAAAAGTAGTCTTTTGTAGATATCTTTCCTTTGTTACCAGGTTCTTGTCCAAAAGTTCTTTCCAATCCTTTAATTTACGATTAAGAGCATTTGCAATTTGTGCGAGATATTCTCCCTTTCTCGAATTAACTTGATTTTTCCATATAGACATATATTCATAAAAGAATCTTTTATTCTTTCGATTCTCATTAGCAGTTAGTTTTCTTTTAGCCTCAATAGCAATACTATCAAAGTCAATGGTATCTTTTGCATAGATAAGAATAATCCTATTAAAAAGATACTCCTTTGCTTCTTCTATCTTTCTTAAATCAAAACCCGTTTTTCCTTTACACTCTTTACCACTATGTAAAAGGCTCATGTTGTGAAAAAGAAAATCTCTCTCATGCATTTTAAGTTTATTCAATTCGCCTTGATAATACTTATGGATATAACGCTGTAATGGAATTTGTAACTCTGAGAACTTTATGGCTTTTAGCTTTTGTCTATTATACAGCATTATAATATTTTTATCTATTTGTAACTATATTAAAAAAAGACAGTACGATAATTATTCTATCGTACTATCTTTAATTATTATTTGGAAAATATCTTACTTCACTTCCTCAAAGTCGGCGTCTTGGACGGTATCGTCGGGATTGCTTTCTGCCTGCTGACCGCCTTGTGCTGCATCTGCGCCCGGCTGCGCACCTGCACCTTGATACATTTGTTGGCTGGCGGCCTGCATCACGGTGTTGAGGTTGTTGATAGCCGTGTCGATGGCAGCAACGTCGGCTGACTTATGTGCGTCTTTGAGCTGCTGGAGAGCTTGCTCGACGGCGGGCTTTTGGTCGGCAGGGAGCTTATCACCATTGTCTTTCAAGAAGTTTTCGGTGGTGAAAATCAGTGAGTCGGCCTGATTCAGTTTGTCCACTTTCTCACGCTCGGCCTTGTCGGCTGCTGCGTTCTGTTCGGCCTCTGCTTCATCCGGTCAATCTCTTCCTGACTCAGACCACTGCTGGCTTCGATGCGAATCTTCTGTTCCTTGCCGGTGGCTTTATCCTTGGCGCTGACGTTCAGAATACCGTTGGCATCGATGTCGAACGTTACTTCAATCTGCGGAACGCCGCGGCGAGCCGGTGCTATGCCTTCGAGGTTGAACTGTCCGATACTCTTATTCTGTGCAGCCATCGGACGCTCGCCCTGCAACACGTGGATGGTTACAGCCGTCTGGTTGTCCACTGCCGTGGAGAACGTTTCGCTCTTCTTGGCCGGAATGGTAGTATTAGCTTCGATGAGCTTCGTCATCACACCACCCATTGTCTCGATACCGAGTGTCAGCGGAGTTACGTCGAGCAACACGATGTCGCCCACACCGCTCTCCTTATTTAATATAGCACCTTGGATAGCTGCACCCACAGCCACTACTTCATCGGGGTTCACACCCTTGGAAGGTTCTTTGCCGAAGTAGTTTTTCACCAATGTCTGAACGGCCGGGATACGACTCGAACCGCCAACGAGGATTACTTCGTCAATGTCTGACGTAGAAAGTTTGGCGTCTTTGATGGCGTTCTGGCACGGAACGAGACAAGCCTGGATCAAAGCGTGTGCTAACTGCTCAAACTGTGCACGCGTGAGCGTCTTTACTAAGTGCTTGGGCACACCGCCCTCGGCCGAGATGTACGGCAGGTTGATTTCCGTAGACGTAGTGCTTGAGAGTTCAATCTTCGCCTTTTCGGCTGCCTCTTTCAAGCGTTGCATTGCCATCGGATCTTTGCTGAGGTCAATTCCCTCGTCGGCTTTGAAGCCCTGCACGAGCCAGTCGATGATTACTTGGTCGAAATCATCACCGCCCAAGTGGGTATCTCCATTGGTTGAGAGCACCTCGAACACGCCGCCGCCAAACTCTAAGATAGAAATATCGAACGTACCTCCACCCAAGTCGAACACGGCAATCTTCATATCCTTGTTGGCCTTATCTACACCATAAGCCAGAGCAGCCGCCGTAGGCTCGTTGACGATACGCTGAACGTTGAGGCCTGCAATCTGACCGGCCTCTTTGGTTGCCTGACGCTGTGAGTCGGAGAAGTATGCCGGAACGGTGATCACGGCGTCGGTTACTTCCTGTCCAAGATAGTCTTCAGCAGTCTTCTTCATCTTCTGAAGCACCATTGCAGAGATTTCCTGCGGGGTATATTTACGACCGTCGATGTCTACCCGCGGATAACCGCTTTCATTCACCACCGTAAACGGCACGCGTTCAGCCTCTTTACGACATTGCTCATAGGTCTCGCCCATAAACCGTTTGATGGAATAGACGGTGTTTTGGGGGTTGGTAATGGCCTGACGTTTGGCCGGATCGCCCACCTTGCGTTCTCCGTCTTTCACGAAACCCACGACCGACGGCGTGGTGCGTTTGCCTTCGCTGTTAGCGATTACTACCGGTTCGTTTCCTTCAAATACAGAAACGCAACTGTTTGTAGTACCTAAGTCGATTCCAATAATCTTTCCCATAATTGTATGTTTTATTTTTTGTTATTATCAATATTTATCGGTCTTGCGGTCATTTCTACCTCCGAGTGAGCCGTTTTTCGGTATAACCCGTCGCATATGCTCTATAAGCAGATGTGCCCTAACAAGACATTTGCCCTATCAATGGCAAAGGGTGTGCCAACGACTGACGTATGACAATATGGCAGAAAACGCTTTTCGTCGTACAATCTACCGTTAAAAGCTGTGCAATCGATTGTTAAACAGCCGGCGATTAAGCGTTAAACAGCGTGCGATCGACCATTAGTCAGAACCCAACTCATATCTAACAACAATTGCAATGATAAATGACGAATCGCAAATTATTCTTTATGAATTGCTGAAAACAGCCCGGTTTGAAAACTTTTCATTATCTTTGCAGCCATCACACCAATGCATCGACAATGCCGATTATCAACATCACATCCCTCGCACAGCCCGGTGTAGAAATGTTCAGCACACTTACCGAGGCCCAACTTCGCAACCGCATCGAGCCAGACAAGGGTATTTTCATTGCCGAAAGTCCCAAGGTCATCCACGTGGCATTGGATGCCGGCTGCGAGCCTTTGGCTCTGTTGTGCGAGCAGCGGCATATAAACGGAGATGCGGCGGCGATTATCGCAGGTGTGCCGACCTACCCGTGTATACCGGCGAGCGCTCGCTGCTGGCGTCGCTCACCGGCTATACACTTACGAGGGGTGTACTCTGTGCAATGCGCCGACCAAAAAGGCTACCGGTGGAAGACGTTTGTCGTGACGCCACCCGCATCGCAGTGATTGACGGTGTGGTCGATACCACCAATATCGGAGCCATCTTTCGCTCGGCCGCAGCACTCGGAATCGACGGTATTTTGCTCACACCCGACTCGTGCGATCCGTTAAATCGGCGTGCCGTTCGGGTGTCGATGGGGGCGGTATTCCTGATTCCTTGGACGTGGGCTGACCGCCCTGTCGACAGTCTCCGGGCATTAGGCTTCCGGACGGCGGCGCTGGCTCTCACGGAGAAATCCGTCTCCATCGACGATCCGCAGCTGCGGTCTGAACCCCGTCTGGCCATCATTCTTGGGACGGAGGGCGACGGACTGCCGTGTGAAACCGTGGCAGCGGCCGACTATGTGGCCCGCATTCCGATGAGCCACGGTGTAGATTCGCTCAACGTGGCAGCGGCTTCTGCTGTCGCATTCTGGCAACTTCGTAAATCATTTTAAACATTTTAAATCCTCAACGACAATGAAACAAACAAAATTTTCACTCCTTGCGGCCGTTGCCGCGCTGTGTCTCACAGCCCTGCTAACCGTGCAATGCACGCAGACCGACAGCCAACATTTCCGTATCAAAGGACATCTGACCGATGCAAAAGACTCACTTACGATCTCCATTACAGACCTCGAAAAAGGCAGTCTATCGGCACGCGACACTACGATTGCCGTCAGCAACGGGGCTTTCGATGTGACACTGCCCGTAGACAATATCAGTTTCATACAGATTTTCAACAAGTTGTCTAATGAAAGCAACATCCCCGAAGGGCTCGCTCTCTTTGCAGTTCCCGGCGAAAAGCTCACTATTGAGGGCAGTTTTTCCGATTCCTGCCGGTTCGGTGGTTCCGATTTCTATCGCCAATACAATGAAGTGATGCAGGCCATACAACCTTTCCAGCGCAAGCTCGCTGCCATCGGACGCAATTACAATCAGTTAGCAGCTAAGGCAACTGTGCCCGAAGAAAAAATGGAAGAGCTGATGAAGCAAGAAAGAACGATTTCCGACCAGCGCACGAAAGCCATTCTTGCCTTTGCCAAAGCGCATCCCGACAACGAGGCTTCCATAGCTTTCCTGCTCTATCTTGATGAAGAAAGTGGACAGGAACTCATCAAAGCGCTTTCGCCAGAAATACGGAACGGCAGATTCAAAAAGCTGATTCAAACCATTACTTCTCCCAAGCGAGAGACGGAAGAAACCCAGAAAGCATCGAAACAAGAGGGTGCTACGGCGCCTGATTTCACGCTTCGCGACATCAATGGACAGTCATTCACGCTCTCATGCTGCGCGGCAAGTATGTCATTCTCGACTTTTGGGGCTCGTGGTGCGGCTGGTGCATCAAGGGAATTCCCGCAATGAAGGAAGCATACAATAAATATAAAGGTAAGATGGAGATCGTAGGCATCGACTGTCAAGACTCTGAAGCTGACTGGAAAAAGACCGTTAAAGAGCACGCAATGCCGTGGATTCAGGTGGCAAACGGTACCGGATCCTCAGATGCTATACATCTTTACGGTGTAGAAGGATTCCCCACCAAAGTGATTATAGACCCTGCCGGCAAGATATTGAAGGTGACAGTGGGTGAAGATCCTGCCTTTTATGACTACCTAAAAAATGTGTTGGCAAATTGATGAGTTGATAAGGAGACGAATGAACGAGCAAACGAGTGGACGAGTTGACAAGTAAACAAGTAGACGCGTAAGTGAAACTTGTTTTATTTATTCTCCTTGTCCCCTTTTCTACTCGTTTACTCGTCCTCTTGTTTACTTATCCCCTCGTCTACTCATCACTTGTCAACTCGTCTACTCATTCATACAGGTGGAACATCCGTTCCATCATTTTCCATTTGTCGTCGGACGTATCGCCGGCTTTGCATTGCTGGAACACCGAAACAAAATCTTCCCACTCCTGTTGGCGCGGAAGCGTGGCCAGACGAGCCATTGCCGCATCCCAGTCGAAATCGAGCGGTGTCTCTACAATCATCATCAGACGATTGCCCGAGATGTAAAGCTCCATCTCCAAGATACCCACCGAGCGAATACCTTCATTGATTTCGCGCCAGAAATGCGCCTCATCGTGCGCTCGGCGATACTTTTTTATCAATTCGGCATCGTTTTTCAGCTCCATCGTTTGGCAATAGCGCTTCACAGGTCGGCCGTATTCCTTCACTTTGTAACCTTCTGTCATAGTCGTTTGAATATAGTTTCAGATGCAAAGTTAACAAATCCGGTACAGAGAAACGGACTTTTCGGATAGAAATGTGTAACTTTGCGGTTGCCTAATCAAAAATATTCGACGAATGAACAAACCAATATCGCTGTTGCTGGGTATCGCTGCCGGAAGTTCTGTCAGCGCACAAGCACAGCACGACAATCGGCCCAACATCATTCTCTTTTTAGTAGATGATATGGCTGGCAGGAGACTTCCGTACCCTTTTACAAACAAAAGACACTGCTCAACGAGCGTTATCGCACGCCGAATATGGAGCGTCTGGCTCGCCAGGGAGTCAAATTCACGCAGGCGTATGCCTGTGCCATCTCGTCGCCTTCGCGTTGTAGTCTGCTCTCAGGGATGAATGCGGCTCGGCACCGAGTAACCAACT
Organism: Hoylesella pleuritidis JCM 14110; assembly: GCF_000613725.1. Classification (GTDB taxonomy): domain Bacteria; phylum Bacteroidota; class Bacteroidia; order Bacteroidales; family Bacteroidaceae; genus Prevotella; species Prevotella pleuritidis. Next base: position 88,024 of record NZ_BAJN01000011.1, on the reverse strand, counting down.
GGACGCTGAAATATAACACGCAGACAGATGCCAAAGACCCGGAAATCGTACCGCCCGACTGGAATTGCAACGGCATTCAGCCCGACACGGTGACGAGCGAGCACGACCGACATCTCACCACGCTCATTACCGCTCTGCCACAACTGCTCAAAGACAACGGTTATTACACCATCCACTGCGGCAAAGCGCACTTCGGAGCACAGACCACAACGGGTGCCGACCCGACCAGTTTCGGCTTTCAAGTGAACATTGCGGGTGGAGCTAATGGTGCACCGGCCAGTTATCTGGCACAGGAAGACTACGGGAAAGGCGATTTCCATGTATCGGGATTGGAACAATATTATGCCCGCGGCACATTTCTTACAGAAGCATTGACACTCGAAGCGCTGAAAGCCGTCGGCCAACCCATCGCGCGTCGGCAACCGTTTTTCCTCTATATGTCTCATTATGCCATACACGCGCCTTACAATCCCGACGTTCGTTTCACCAAAAATTATATGGATGCAGATGGGAAAGGAGTATATGATCCGATGTTGAAAGCGCCGCTCAACGTACAGGAAATCAATCACGCCGCTCTCATCGAAGGGATGGATAAGAGTTTAGGAGATATTATGGACTATCTGGAAGCGCGTCCGGAAGTGGCCCGCAACACCATTATCATCTTTATGTCGGATAACGGCGGACAAGCCATCAATATCCGGCAGGGGCGCATCAATTATGATCAGAACTACCCGGCACGTGCCGGTAAGGGCTCGGCTTTGGAAGGAGGAGTACACGAACCAATGTTAGTGAGTTGGCCGGGAGTGACCCGCGGCGGAACAATCAACAACAATCGCGTAATGATCGAAGACTTCTTCCCAACCATTCTCGATATGGCCGGCATCCGGAAATACCGCACTTCGCAGGTCGTAGACGGACGTAGCTTTGTCGATGTCATCAAGAATCCTACCTTGAAACGCGACCGCGAGATCATTTGGCACTATCCCAATCTTTGGACAACGGGCATCAGCGAGCGCGACGGTTACGGCCCGTCATCATCGATTATGCGCGGAAACGACCACCTGATTTATTATTGGCGCACGGGCAAATGCGAACTCTACGACATCAATCAAGACATCGGCGAGGCACATAATTTAGCCATCGAACAGCCAAAACGAGCCGATCGATTGTTAAAACGCCTTTTCAAGCGTCTCAAAGAATATCGGGCTCAATTCCCGATGAGAATTAAAGGCGCGAAATAATAAATGTAGAGTTGCCGCACTTTACGCGATAACGAATAAGAAAAGACGAATTGCTTTCCATCAAAGGCAATTCGTCATTTCTGTAATTCTTCATTGCGCACAGCGCAATCATTCGTCACTCCGCATTCCACATTCGTCATTCCGCTCAGCGAACGGTCTTTCGGATGGGGTCGTTATACTGCACCTGCAATCTCAACAACTCCTTTTTCAACTTTCCGGTAATCTGCTCCGTACCCGGCTTCCCATAGAGATTGTGCAACTCTTCGGGATCGGTCTTCAAATCGTAAAGCTCCCACGCATCGATATCGTTATAGAAATGGATGAGCACATAGCGGTCGGTCTTCACGCCATAATGTCTGCAAACGGAATGTTCGGCAGGATATTCGTAGTAGTGATAATAAAGAGATTTGCGCCAGTTCTTCACTTTTTTCCCTTCGAGCAACGGAAGCATCGACACCCCTTGGATGTCTTTCGGCACTTCGACACCGGCTAAATCGAGAAAAGTCGGTGTGTAATCGATGTTCTGTACCATCTCCGTGATATCACCTTTCTTACCTCCCGGCAGATAGACTAACAACGGCGTGCGGAACGACTCTTCATACATAAAGCGCTTGTCGAACCATCCGTGCTCGCCCATATAAAATCCTTGGTCGGATGTATAGACAATCATTGTATTATCTAAAAGCCCATTTGCACGGAGATAGGCAATCACCCGTCCCACATTTCGGTCTATCGAGTGAATCACCCGCAGATAATCGTGCATATAACGCTGGTATTTCCACTCGGCCAAGGCCTTTCCCGAAAGCTTCATCTCCTTGAATTTGCGAATCACCGGTTCATAATGCGCATCCCATTGAGCCCGCTGCGAGGGCGTCATCCGCAGATAAGAGGCACGTCCCCACTTCTCTAATTCAGGGTCGGAATGTATCTCGTTCTCCTTGTCTGCCATCTTCAAGTCATACACCAAGTCCATATCCTTGATAATACTCATCTTTTGTTTGTCCGCAGCTTTGCGCCCGGCATAATCGTCATAGAATGTACTGGGAATGGGATAAATCTTTTCCGAATAAAGATCCAGGTCGCAGGTGTCGGGAGCCCAGACACGATGTGGCGCCTTATTGTGCAGTAACAGACAGAAAGGTTTGGTCTTGTCGCGTTTGTTTCCGAGCCAATCGAGCGCCAGATCTGTCACGAGATTGGTCACATAACCGCGTCTGCACAGCTGTTGTCCGTTACATTTGAAATCGGGATTATAATAATCTCCCTGCCCGATCAGGATATCCCAATAGTTGAAACCGGTGGGATCGGATGTCAAATGCCACTTACCGATGATGGCAGTTTCATATCCCGCTTTCTGCAATAGCTTCGGAAAAGTTTGCTGGCCGCCATCAAACGTCTTGGTATTGTCTGTAAATCCGTTGGCGTGGCTGTGTTTTCCCGTCAGCATACAAGCCCGCGACGGCCCGCTGAGCGAATTTGCCACGTAGCTGTTTGTGAATCGAACACCGTGGTCGGCAATCCAATCAAGGTTGGGTGTATTGATAAATCGCTTGTCATAAGCACTGATTGTCTGATACGAGTGGTCGTCGCTCATAATGTAGACAATGTTCATCGGTCTTTTCACTTGTCCCGAATTACTCTGGGCCAACACGCCACAGACAGGGAAAGCCATTGTTATTCCTGTCAGCGAGAGGGGCAATTTTCTGTTCATTTCATCATTTGTTTAAGGTTGAGACACCCATTTTCTGCGGCTGCCTACATATTCTGCACCATTAGATACGACACAAAATTACTGAAAATGTCTATCTAAAAAGAACTTTAACAATAATTTTCGGCAATATTTACGGCAATTATTTCCAAGACAGCCCCTATTCTTCCCCTTACCAGAAGACAATCAACTGAATATCAACGGGATATGACCCAGTAAAAGCATTGTCGCTTATCGGATTACGATTAACGATAAACCGGACCGCAATTAACAATGAAATGCACACGCATTAACCGCTAATCGTAGGTTGATTGACATCCTTTCATTTCTTGAAACATAATTACCAGAATATCAATATATTACAATTCGATTTTCCGACAATCGTTCTCTTTTTTCTTAGTAGTAGAAGGAGGACAGGGCTAAAACGCAAGATGGTTGATGATATAATCCCTGCACTCCTCCATCAACCACTTCGGTGTGCTGGTGGCTCCGCATATTCCGACTGTCCGAACACCCTGAAACCAATGCATATCGATTTCTTCTGCCCGTTCGATATGATAGCTGTTTGGGTTCACACGTTTGCATTCGCCATATAGAACTTTACCGTTCGAGCTCTTATGTCCGCTGACAAAGAGTATCACTTCGTGTTTGGATGCAAAACCGGAAATATTCGGCATCCGGTTGGCTACTTGTCGGCAGATGGTGTCGAAACTCTTGAACGTGGCACCGGAAGCGATGTGGCTCTGGATGTATTCGATGATTCGGTGAAACTCTTCGAGGCTTTTCGTGGTTTGAGAATAAAGATATATGTCGCGATTGAAGTCGAGATGACGTACGTCTTCAAACTTTTCGATAACGATGGCGCGGCTCTCTGTCTGTCCCACAAGCCCCAAAACCTCGGCATGACCGTTCTTACCGAAGATCACGATCTGCGCTTGCGGCTTGCTGTCGAACTGCCGTTTGATACGCCGCTGCAACTGCAATACCACCGGACAAGTGGCATCGATGATCTCGATACGGTTGCGACGGGCCGTCTCATAAGTCTCGGGCGGTTCGCCGTGAGCTCGCAGCAGCACCTTTACATCGTGCAAGTCTTTCAGCTGTTCGTGATTGATAGTTACCAAGCCGCGGGCGTGCAGCCGCTCCACTTCCATCCCGTTGTGCACGATATCGCCCAAACAATAGAGCGTTTTGCCCGCAGAAAGTTCCTCTTCTGCCTTTTTGATGGCCGTGGTTACGCCGAAACAGAATCCGCTTCCGTTGTCTATCTCTATCTGAATCATTTCACGTCGATGGTTATGATGATCTTCGGCGCATCGGGATCATTGGTAATCATCAGCACGCGCGGCTTGGTTCGGACCGATTTCAAAGACTCGGCCACAGCCGTGATCTTCAATTTCGCACTCTCGCCGGGGGCCAACCGCGTCTTGTTCAGCGACACTTGCAGACCCGAAGTAAACATTTGCAGACTGCGAATTTCCAACTTCGATTTTCCCACATTCTGCAAAAGAATCTCTCCGCGTGCCTTTTTCCGATCACCGAGAGTGTTTAAATGGAGCTCGGTGGATGAGAGTTGAATCTTGGGTGCAAGTCGTTTGGTAGCTTCAGTCATCTGATTGAAACTCGGCAAAAGCACTGCCGACACATCGATTGCCTTGTTCGGGGCCACCTTATCGCCGGGGAACATACCGAGGAAGACAGTAGTTTGCGTCAGGCCGAAACCCCGAAGCCTGTGCGAATCAAGCGTAACGGTCATCACACCGGCGTGTCCGGGAGTAATGGTCGACGGTGAGACGGCAGCCGAAAGATAGTCGGGCAGGTGCATTACGACAGGTTGCACGGGTTTGATTCCATTGTTGAAGATGTGTATTTTATAGGTAGGACGCTCGCCGCGGCTCACATCATCAAACTCGATTTCATTCATATCTGTGAGCAGATTGCCGACCATATAAGGGTAAGTACCCGAATAGTCGACGACCTCTGACACGACAACGCCTCGCAAGGTCAGCATTAACGGGCGTTTGACACCTACTGCATAAACGTCGATCAGCCTCTCAAAATGCCCCATCTGCTTAGCATCATAGGTCACTTTCACCTTAAACGACTCGCCACCGGGTATCGCCGCGCGGGGAAATTCTACATCGGTACAGCCGCAACCAGTGAGCACCTTGCTGATGACCAGCGGTTTACTGTCTTTATTTTTCAAATCAAACGTTACGGTGACAGGCTTTCTGAACAGCACCTGTCCGCAATCGATAAGGTCTTGTTGGGTGGTAATTCGCTGAGCCGAAACCGTCAGAGCCGATAAGGCTGACAGGAGAACGGCCGTCAAATGTCTTTTTATCATTATTCAATTTCCTTACTTTACGATTAGAATCTGTGCTGCTGCGCGTGCCGAATAGCCCGGACTGTAAGCGCATTGCACAGTGCAGATGCCTGTGGAATATTGTCCCTCGCGGTCTACGTAGTACTCGGTTTCGATGACATGTTTACCTTTCGACATCCGGTCTGCATAATAATGGGTGGCATTGTCACGCGGTGTACAGTAATAACCGTTGGCATATCCGCTCAATTGAGAGGCCGGCTCGAGACACGCTGCACGCTTATCTACGATCTGAACGAAATCGTAATCGCGGTCGGCCGTTATCGTGATGCGCACCGTTACCTTGTCGCCCACGCGCAGGTGAGTGCCGCCGAGAATCTCGCGGGTTACTTTAAACCCGGAGGAAGCGGCCTTGATACCGGTCGATTTCTGCATAAACTGCGCATAGACAGTCCCCCACGACGTTCCCGACGATGTTTTCCGAGCTGAGAAAGTATGGGCTTTCTCACCGCTGACAGTGGTTTTCACATAGCCCAGACCGGCCGTTGCCTTCGGTGTTTCGAGGCGTTTCCCGTCTACGGAGAGCACAGCTTGTTCTGTTTTCGATACATCCAGCTTGTCCATATTACCGTTCATAAAGGCATAAATGGCGTTGATGGTGTTGATGGTGGTACCCCAACTCTGTGTCCGCTTAGACTGCAACAGCCAGCGTTGCATCTCTTCCACGGTCTTGACATCGGTAGGTTCGATAAGCCTGATGGCCTCAATGGCTGCCACCTCTGTGGGTATTCGATAGTCGAACCAGCTGTAATAAGCCTTCGGTGTATCAAAATAACGTCCCATTTCAGGTGTATAAACCGTGTATTCCCGTATGCTTTGGAGGAACTCCTTAGCCTTTTGGCGATAGCCGTTCTTGCCTAAGATGACTGCCGAAATGGCTTTCCCGTAAATCGTGAAAGCATTGATCTGCTTGACCAAACGACTCATCAGATAAGCCTTGTCGGCCGAAGCGGAGGCCGAAAGTGATGAGTCGGCCAAGGCACAAAGATAAAGATAATGTACGGCAGACTCGCTTGGACGTACGCCTTGGATGCCTCGGGCCTCCTCTTTTTTCATCGACCGTACTTCACGATGAATCTCTTTACCCATAAACTTGAATGCGGATGTCAGCATTCGGGATGTTTCCGCCTGTTTGCCGATCATCGCATTAAGGCGTGAAAGCATCTCGGTGACGATGAGTGTCACATAAAGACTGCCTTTCATCTTCGGATACCAGCTCCACGATCCGTTGCTTAATTGCAGGTCGGAGAGTTTGTTGAGGTGTGTGGATAATTTGTTGTTGAGCATCGTTTCATCGAAGAAATTACCCAACAAGCGCTTTTGTTCGGCTTCCTTTTCAGCCTCTCCGATCCACGGAGTTTCGTTCAGCACGAGCGATTTCAACGCTTCATTCTTTTGAAGAGCGCTCATCAGAGAGGTCTCCTTGCCGCTCTCGCGCCGCCAAAGTTCAAAAGTCTGTTTGGCCTGCGGCGCTGCTTTCAACAGAGACGACGCCAATTTGTCTACATAATAGACCGAAGCGAGACTGATGGCATCACCATTCGAGATGTTGCCTACATAGGGAAGCGCCTGGATCATCAGCCAAACGGGATTCTCGGTGTATTCGATCGTAAGCCGGTTCCGCTCGTTGCGCACGGGAAACAGCTTGTCGAGATCAATCATTTGAGTACCGGGTGTATGTTGGGTGAATGCCACCGTGTTGGTAACCGGCTCCTTATCGGGCAGAATCGGCAGGTAATGCTGCTCACCGTCTGCATATCCCCGTCCTGTGGTCGTTACCTTACAAATGAGCAGAGAGCCCGCCAACGAAGCGAGTTTGGAACTTTCTGTCAGATCCAAGTCGAACGAGACGGCCTGCGTTTCGTTGCCTTTCACGGTGTATGTACAACTCTTCATGTAGACAAGTCGGTTGGTTTCGGGTTCGATCAGCTCCATCCGGGCCGTTCCGCCGATGTTTTTGGCCGTGGTGTTCATCACTCGCGCCATTACCGTAGCTTTGTCTCCCGAGCGCACAAAGCGCGGAATGTTGGGCTGGATCATTATGTCTTTCTTGGCCACAGCTTCTCCTTCGAGCATCCCGTGACGCATATCGGCAGCGTGTGCAAGACCGATGAAACGCCACGTCGTAATACTCTCGGGCAGCGTAAACTTCATTGTCACCGTCCGTCGGCCTCCGTCGAGAGAGCGGGAAAGAAGAAAGCGGTCTCGTTGAAATTCTCACGTACTTGGTCGGAAGAGCCTTGTTGCGGTGTTTCTTGCGATTCACGGGCAGCCACGTCAGCCATAGGGACAGCTTCGTTGGTTTTCATCATCTCTTTTTTTGCCTCCATTGCCCGCGTGAGTTTTGCTGATTTGAACGACATTGCACCTACGGATTTTGTGAGTGCATAGCCTGCTTCAAATTCATACTCCACTCCGAATCCTCCTAAATAGCGGAACATCAATCGGTCAAAATGACTGAATGCGAGCGGTCTGGAAGCTCTCCACGGATATTTTTCACGGCCGTACTTCCAGAGTCCTTCGCTTTCATACCTCACCCAAGATAAACTCGGAATATTCAAATTCAATGAAGGTGAGAAACTCCAACGATGGTTCAGTATCTGATCGAGAGACTTGTCGTAGAGTGTTGCCATCAATTGTGCCGTGGCAGGACGGCCGTCCGGACGGGTGATTTGCAGTGTCCACTCTTCCTTCTGCCCCGGTGTAAGGCGGTCGCGGAATGTCTTCCACGTCACATTGAGCCGCAGATCAGGCAGCGGGCGACGGATAGAGGTCGTGTGGGTGTACATTGTTCCGTCTTTCACCCACGCATAAGTAACGGTGATTCCATCGCCATAGGCGTCCTTGTATGTAAACTGTCGGGTGTTCAGCGCACGGTCTTGATTGATGGCTCCGCTCTCAATCACGCTGTCTCCCGATGCGATCGAATAAAGGATATGCTGCCCGGGATCGGAAGAACCCACTTGAATGAAGACCGGTTTACCGTCGGCAGGGAACACGTTTGCCGTCTGATAAAACCAGTCGTGTGTCTCCACGGCGGGCTGTTTGTCATTGAGACTGAACACTGTCAATTTATTTCTCACAGTATCCGTGCCACAAATGGCCTGCATCTGATAACTACCTGACTTCCAATCCGCGATATTCAGTGTGACGGGTGTGTTGGAACGGGCTGTCCGAATGTTTTTGTTGCCGTCGAAAGAATAGCTGACAGTTGCATCGAGAGGCTCACCCGCATTGTTCAGATAATCGAATCTGAGTGTCAGTGTGCTGTCTTTCTCTATCTGCGAAGGCATCTTGCAGAAGAAAGCCGTGGGTTTGCGCCCCAGCGAGAGACCCATTTCTCCCGTTCGTGTCTCGCCGCTTTGGTCGGTGACCGTGGCTGAAACGGTATAGGTGTAAAAACCGATTGAAGGGTCGTTTTCGTCTTCGGGCAGCACGAGCGGTATCGTCACAGGGAAGTTTCCTTTGCTATCTGTTACGGCAGAAGCCTGAAAGACTTCCCGCTCTCCGTAACGTCCGGATCCCCACCAGCACCAAAAGGCGATGCGGCGGGTAACGGTGTAGCGCACCGCCGCACCCTGAACGGGGACGCCGGCAAAGCTCTTGGCGCTGCCGTTGACCACGAGCGTGTCGCCGATGGTATATTTCCGGTCTACTTTGGGGAACTCCACTTGAAACGTGGGACGTTTATATTCCTCAACAGAGAACGAGGTATAGCCCCCTTGCCCGGCATCCGTGCGGATGGAGAAACGCCCGCTCAGTCCGTTTGTCGGCAGTTGGAAGTCTACTGATACCGTGCCCATCGCATCGGTAACGGCGGTCTTTTCCACCACCGTTTTGTGGTTGGCATCAAGCAATGTGAACTTCAATTCTCGCCCGTTAACGGCTCTCGGTGTCTTGCCGTCCTGATTCTGATGGGCAATTCCGCCCACGTGGATTGTCTGACCGGGGCGGTAAATCGACCGATCGGTGAAAAGATCCACGACCAGACCGCGGTAATTGTAGTCGGAATAGATGTAATAACCATTCAATTCCACCTGCTGGAAGCCTCGGTCTGCACGTGTATGAACAAACGCATTGATATCGTCTTTCGAGTCATCTGGCTCCGTAAGGATGTATTCTCCGTTGGAGTCGCAGGTCAGATTCAATGTTTTGGTGCCCTTTTCCGTGTAATAGGTCAATTTGATCTGGGCCCCGCCGACGGGTTGCCCACTGGTTCTGTCCACCACGGCTAAGCGCATTTGCCTACCGGGCAGCTTCTGCGTGAGCAGATACAGCCCGCTGACGTAAACCAGAGAGCGTTGTACTTGAATCTTGGGATTATTCGTGGCGAATTCCAGCATATAGACACCTGCGGGAAGACCGGGGGCAACAATCGAGTCGTTTACCCGTTGATAATCGGGTAATCCTGTGAAAGTGCGTGTCTGTGTCATATCGGAGAGCAGCTTCATTCGGCTTTTCAGACGCTTGTAAATCTTGCTGTCCATCGGGTCTTCACCATATTCTCCCGTTACATTCACACGCCATATACGCATCGTGATGGACGAAATATTGCGCACATTCACCAAATTGATGGTGAAAGGACGCCCCGCATCAAGCTGGCTTTTGTCTATCTCAAACTGATAATAAGGCTCGATCAGTTCCGTCAGATGGTTACGAAGACTTTCTATCCGGGGCCACTTCTCCCATTTGTTCAATGCCGAACGAAGATAATCCACCCTTTCTTTGTCGGTTGTCTGCGGTATGCTGTGCATCAGGTCATAGCGCAACACGGCCAGTTCTCCCGCTTCCGGAACACCCTGATAGGCGTTCAGTAGCGAGTCAACCCTATGAAGCAAGTGTATCTTACTTTGCATTCGCATATCGTATATGCCCTCTTTGCGTATTATTTCGGTTGCACAGATGCAGGCCGCAGCCCGATTTCCGTGCGTGGAATAATAGTCATAGAGTGTCTGGATACGACCGGCTCCAAGACCGATTACGTGCAACAGGTCGTTGTTGAAGATCTTGCTGTCCGCACCCTGAACGATAGTGGGCGTGTAATCGCCGGCCGAACACCGGGCCAACCTGTCGGGATTGCGCAATGCCGCATCGAAATACGCTTCGCTCCGAGCCGCATCATCCTTGCTCAACTGCGAAGACCTGCGATAGATTCTCCCGAGAATCGTCTGGTAAATAGCCCGTAACGGCCACTGATGATCCGTCAGTCGGGCCTCTTCTTCTTGCAGTCTTTGAATCTCTCCGGGTAATGAATCGGGAGCAATGGAGACTTGCAGTCCTACCGCCATTAGCCGGGCTTTCAGCAGATTGCCATAGTTTTGTTCGGCCGAAGCCTTGGAAACAATCTGCTGTAAGATGCTGATCTGCGTCTTGGGCAGGTCTTTTTCGCCAGCCGCCTGCACCTGCTTCCACAGCGTTGTGTAGTCATCTGCCGCGGCCCGCAGCGGAGTCAGCAACAAGATAGCCATAAAGGATATGATCAACTTCTTCATATATCAACTTGCCTCTATACATATTTATATCATTGCAAAAGTAAAGAATTTCCCGCACTTGCCCAAATCTATTTATCATTTATTGACAGACGACGAGGCAAAGTAGGCGAAGCAAAACACAAAATATGAACGAACTTTTGACATTTCATACACAAAAAATGAACGAAAGGAGAAAAACGAGAGACCAAAGTAAAGTTCTCGGAAAGCGGAACAAGCATATTTTTACGGGCAATTGCGCCGTTTCTCAGTTTTTATTTTTATCTTTGCTCGCTCATTATAACACAAAAAACGAAAACAAAATATGGAAATCGGAGATAAGGCTCCCGACATTTTGGGATGCGACGAGAACGGAAAAGAAATACGATTGGCCGACTTTGCCGGACAGAAATTGGTGCTTTACTTCTACCCGAAAGATAATACTTCAGGCTGCACGACCGAAGCTTGCAACCTGCGCGACAACTATTCGGAGTTGCGCAAACAGGGATATGCCGTGGTGGGCGTGAGCATCGACGACGAGAAATCGCACCATAAGTTCATCGATAAAAACCAACTGCCCTTCCCACTTATCGCCGACACCGGCAAGAAGTTGGTAGAACAGTTCGGCGTTTGGGGTGAGAAGAGTATGTACGGCCGCAAATATTTCGGTACGTTCCGCACCACTTTCATCATCGACGAGCAGGGTGTCATCGAGCGAATCATCACGCCCAAGCAGATCAAGGTGAAAGAACACGCTGCCCAAATACTCAAAAGCTGATGGTGTTTCAGACGGAAATAACGCTCACCCCGCGTCCGCAAGGATTTCATCTGATAACGGGCGACATTATGAGTCAACTTCCCGCGCTGCCTCGGACGGGCGTGTTAAGCCTCTTCATCAAGCATACCGATTGTGCACTTTCACTCAACGAGAATGCCGATCCTGCTGTGCACAACGACGGAGAAACGGTTTCGAGCAGACAGACTCCAGATGATATGCTGCAAGTTCGGCATACGACCGAAAACAGAAGCGATGTGTCTGCACACGTCAAGTACCCCACGACGAGCGCCGGTTTGAGCATTCCCATCACTTGCGGGCATCTGAATCTGGGCCTTTTCCAGGGTATTTATCTCTGTGAATTGCGACATCACGGAAGCGCAAGACATCTCATTGCCACAATTATCGGCGAATAATCGGCGAGAGAGAGACTTTCGAGAATCGGCGTTTTTGTATCTTGCCGTATATCAGTGTGATGTAGAACATATTACGACCTACTGCTGATCGGTTTGCCAAAGACGGCGATCGTGTACCGCAGAATGGTATATAGCTGGCGAGATCGTATAAACGGGCATTTGTCTTATTCATTTCCGTATTTGTTTTTAGGTGCGTTGCGTGTCAGTGAATTGTGCTGCAAAGGTACGACATACAAATTCAAATTCCAACTCGCAGTGCGATACAAAATAAGATAGCCTTCGATGCGTTGTGTGCAACAGTCGCTCTACGCGCGCGAAACGGTCCGTCTTTCTTGCAGGCGGATACCAACATCCGCCCCGGAAGATATTGCCGGACTTCACTTTCATTAACACTCAATCCGCAAGGAAAAAAGAAAAAGACAACAACAACACTCGTCTCAAAAACCTTTTGATCAATTATAATCTATTTATCTATATTTATTAGGACCTTGAAACAAACTGATAATCAACGAATTATAATGTTAAATAAACCTAAAAGGGAACATCTTGGCGACAAATCGGGAACTTTTCTACGACAAATGGGGAACATTGCTGCGACAAACAGGGAACATATTTTGCCACGTTACGACAACTCGGGAACTTGTAAAGATTTGTAACAATTAGTTAATTCGCGACACATTCTCATTCCATTGACCAAGATTCTGCCGCTCATTAACGCTTATCCGTACGCCAAACAGCGGTTATTCGCAATGTGAAAAGCCGTTTTTCGTCGTCCGATTAACGGCTTTTCAGACAGACAAAAATTTTCTATCGGGAATAAACGGAGAACCAGTTGGAATTCCGATAAAATCTGCTTACCTTTGCAGTGGTACACAAGACAAGCAAGACAGATATTTTGCGGCAAGAATGAAGATATTTAAAGCGATAGGAGAAACGTATATATGAAACCACAATCGGAGGCTGACAATATGCTAAAAAATGTCCACGGAAAGGTTGGGCGATACGATTTTTTAGCAGAACCGTTCCATTGCGACTTTTCCAATCGCCTCTTTATGGGACATTTAGGCAACCATTTGCTCAATGCGGCCGACTTCCATTCCAACGAGAGAGACTTCGGAATGCACTATCTCAATACGATTCATCGCACGTGGGTATTGTCGAGATTGGTCATTGAAATGACTGAGATGCCTGTGGCTTACACCAAGTTTGCTGTTGAAACGTGGGTAGAGGGTGCGCTGCGATTCTTTACCCATCGCGATTTCAAAGTAGAAGATGCCCTCACCGGACAGATTTTCGGTTACGGGCGCAGCGTTTGGGCGATGATAGACACCGACACCCGTCAGCCTGTCGACCTCCTGAAAGTGCACGACGGACGTATTTTGAAGAATGTTGATACGAATAAAACGTGCCCCATCAATCCTCCGTCGCGTGTCAAAATGACTGCTGCGGCCGAGTTTGTCCGCACCATCGACACGGGCTATAGCGACGTGGATGTCAACGGACACATCAACAGCGTGAAGTATATCGAGCATATTCTCGACCTATGGAAGCTTGACCGGTATCGCGAACAACGCATCCGGCGGTTCGAAATAGCTTATGTAGCCGAGGGACACGGCGGCGATCGGCTGAGCTTCTATCGTGAACAGACAACCCCGGACGAATATTGCGTGCGGGTGATGAAAATCGAACCGAACGGCGGAGAGCCACTGGAAGTATGCCGAAGCAAAATACAATTCGCAGAGAAGAACGCTCCCACAGAGGCCGAGTAGCCCGCCTCGGAGCGCAAAATTTGGCAGAATGAATTATTTTTTGTACCTTTGTGCCCGATAAGTAAAAGGATAACGCATTTCTGTTGTTTTGAAAAGGTTGTCTTTCGTATATCTAACGGGACTGAGACTATCGGGCCGATTCGTTCTCATAAGACCATAGTCGCGAGTATATAGTGTTTTAAGGATACTCAGGTTCCATAAAAAATAAATTATGGAGAGAATATTAAGAGTTGTATTTTTAATCTTTACAATTTTATTGTTCAATCCCGGTTCGGTGTTTGCCGACAATAACGGAGCGAACGAAACGAACTCAGACAAAGTGGATTGGAATCCGGTGATGGACGCAATCATCAAGGTGGAAAGCAACGGAAACAGCCGCGCCACCAACGGGAAATCAGTGGGAGCGATGCAAATCACCCCAGTTTTGGTTGCAGAATGCAATCAGATTCTCAGAAAAAGAAAGTCGAAAAAGCGGTTCAATCTGTCCGATCGATTCAGTATAGCTAAATCAAAGGAGATGTTTTTGCTGATTCAGTCGATACATAATCCGCTGAACGACATAGAAAAAGCAATCCGAGCGTGGAACGGCGGGCTGAATTACAGCGTGAAGCGGACACAAAGATACTTCGAGAAAGTAATGAAAGCGCTTGGCGCTGCGGTATAAGTTCCCAAAACAAAGAAATCCGGTTGTCGTCGCATTTGATGCGAGCAGCAGCCGGATTTCTCATTTCCAAGAGTTTAGGAATAACAGAATAGCCGTCTTATTTTTCCTTGATTTCTCTATCTGTTTTAACTCCTAAAAAAATAAAAAATCGTTGTCAGACTCCGACTTTTGCATTATCTTTGCTGTCAGAACAAATAAAAAAAGACAGAAGATGGAGACTTGGATTATCATTTTAATCGTTGTGGTTTTACTGTTTGTGTGGATGATCGCCATTTATAACAGTTTAGTAAAACTCAGAAACAACCGAGAGAACGCATTTGCTAACATCGATGTGCAGCTCAAACAGCGTCACGACCTCATTCCGCAGCTTGTGGCTACGGTCAAAGGTTATGCCGATCACGAAAAGGAAGTCTTCCAACGGGTGACCGAAGCACGTGCAGCAGCGATGAATGCAACAGGGATCAATGACAAAGTACAGACCGAAAATGCTCTGACAAGCGCCTTGGCCGGTCTGCGGGTATCGTTAGAGGCTTATCCGGAGTTGAAAGCCAACCAGAACTTTTTGCAATTACAAAACGAGATTTCGGATATAGAGAACAAACTGGCAGCCGTTCGTCGTTTCTTCAATTCGGCCACGCGAGAACTCAACAATGCCGTGCAGACATTCCCGTCGAATATTCTTGCCAATATGTTCGGCTTCCACACAGAGCCGATGTTCGATATTCCCAAAGACGAACGAGCTGCTTTTGACAAGGCTCCCGAAGTAAAATTCTGAGCGGATGAGATACGTCGGGATGCAGACCCAGATACAGCGCAACAATCAGCTCAGCCTATTGTTGCTGCTGTTGTTCCCTTTGATCATACTGGCTACGGTGTGGGTATTCCTCGCTTTGGTCGATCTCGCAGGCGTGTCATATTACGATGAGCTCGGCAAACCTGTTCACGAACTGAACGTGCAGGTCGTAAACGACTACTTTCTGGGTGCCCTTCCTTGGATAATCGGCGGCGTACTGCTGTGGTTTGCCATTGCTTTCTTCACCAATACGGCAATGATTCGGCAGGCTACCGGTGCCCGACCGCTGTCGCGAAAGGAGAATCCGCGCGTCTATAACATCGTTGAAAACCTCTGTATGACGTGCAATATGGATATGCCCAAAATCAATATCGTTGACGATCCACAACTGAATGCTTTCGCAAGCGGCATCGATAAGAACAGCTATACGGTGACCGTGACCACCGGTTTGCTCGATTTGCTCACCGATGAAGAACTTGCCGGTGTCCTCGGACACGAACTTACACACATCCGCAATCACGATACACGCCTGCTCATCACCAGCATTATCTTCGTGGGAATCGTCTCAACGGTAATGGGATTGGTCGTTCGCATCTTATACAATATGTTTCTTTTCGGCGGCAGCAGTCGCCGGTCGGACAGCAAATCGGGCGGTAACGGAGCCGGAATCATCGTTGTAATAGCCATCGGAGCAGTGTGTTGCGCCGTGGCTTACTTCTTCACGCTGATCACCCGCTTTGCCATTTCCCGCCGTCGGGAGTATATGGCCGATGCGGGCGGTGCCGAACTGTGCGGAAATCCGCTGGCTTTAGCCTCGGCATTGAGAAAGATTTCGGGCAATCCCGGCCTCGATAAGGTAGGTCGCGAAGATGTAGCACAACTCTTCATCATTCATCCCGACGAAATGTCTACCGGTTTGTTAGGCTTTATGGATTCGCTTTTCAGCACGCATCCCGATACCGAACACAGAATCGAAATATTGGAACAGTTTTAGATGAAAGTATTTAAAATCAGTTTACTGACCGCTTTGACAATGTGGATAAACAGTGCTTCGGCCCAACAGTCACAAGCCACATCACACTATCGAGAACGTATTGCCGACTTCGCTGCTATGCGCAAGATCGACAGTACCGATGTGGTGATGTTGGGAAACAGTCTCACCGAGCTCGGCGGCGACTGGAATCGGCTGCTGCGTTGGCGTCGAGTACGCAATCGCGGCATCTCCGGAGACGATGCAACGGGCATTCTTCACCGCCTCGGACAAATACTCCCGGGGAAGCCGAAAGCCATTTTCTTAATGGTGGGAATTAATGACCTGAGTCACGATCTCACCCCCGTGCAGGTCTTTGACTTGTGCAAGCAGGTGATCAACAAGATTCAACGAGATGCCTCTCACACGCGTCTCTACGTACAAAGTCTGCTACCCATCAACGAGACTTACGGAAAATGGAAAACATTAGAAGGCAAGACAGATGATGTTCCCAAGATAAACCGCCTGCTGCAAGCCTATTGTCAGCGGCAGGGAATCACGTTCATCGACCTGTTCAACAAGTTCGTGCGCCACGGAACCAATGAGTTACGCCGAGATATGTCCGTAGACGGACTCCACCTTTCGCCTTTCGGATACAAGGTTTGGGCGTTTGAACTTCGAAAATACTTAACGAATGGATAAACGAAAAGTGCAGACCTAAGTCTGCACTTGATTGGTTGCGGAGGCAGGACTCGAACATGCGACCTCCAGGTTATGAGCCTGGCGAGCTACCAACTGCTCCACTCCGCGATGTTATCAAACATTTCTGGTTTGCGGGTGCAAAGTTACGACATTTATTTGAATCGTGCAAGGAAATACGAGAAAAGTTTAGATAAAACTCCTTTATCCATTAAATAACATTTTTTATTAACTATTTTATTGTGAAAGTTTTGCACATTCGCCTGTAATAAGCCACTTTTATTAACCAACCAACGAGTAAAATGATGTGCTATTCGTTGTTATTCATTTTCTTGTTGCCCGTAGTATGAAACATTGACAAAAAGAAACGAGTGCCCCATTTACAGTTAATCGCGTTGCAATTAACTGTTTATTGCAACACGATTAACGACAAAACGGCGGGTGTTAAAAAGTTAAACACCCGCCGTTTTACAGCTGATCGGAAAACATTATTTGGCTTTATCTGCAATGGCTTGCTTGATAAGTCCTTCGAGTTCTTCGCAAAGTTCGGGATTATCTTTCAGCAAAGCCTTGGAGGCATCGCGTCCCTGAGCCAACTTCGAGCCGTTGTAACTGAACCAACTACCGCTCTTCTGAATGATGTTAAACTCTACACCGAGGTCTAATATCTCGCCGATCTTCGAGATTCCTTCACCGAAAGTAATCTCAAATTCGGCCTTACGGAACGGCGGAGCCACTTTGTTCTTAACGACTTTCACGCGAACCTGATTGCCCACAATCTGATCGCCGTCTTTCAAACTGGTCACTTTGCGGATGTCAAGACGCACAGACGCATAGAATTTGAGGGCATTTCCACCCGTAGTCGTCTCCGGATTGCCGAACATCACGCCGATTTTCTCGCGCAATTGGTTGATGAAGATACACGTGGTATTGGTCTTAGCGATGGTCGAAGTGAGCTTACGCAAGGCCTGACTCATCAACCGTGCCTGTAAGCCCACGGCCGAATCGCCCATATCTCCTTCGATTTCCTTCTTCGGTGTAAGTGCTGCCACAGAATCGACAACGAGTATATCGACCGCGCTGGAACGAATAAGTTGGTCGGCAATCTCCAATGCCTGCTCGCCGTTATCGGGCTGCGAAATCCACAGATTATCGACATCTACACCGAGCTTGGCAGCATAGAAGCGGTCGAAAGCGTGTTCGGCATCGATGAATGCAGCTATCCCGCCAGCCTTCTGAGCCTCGGCAATGGCGTGAATGGCCAGCGTTGTCTTGCCCGACGACTCCGGACCGTAGATCTCGATGATGCGTCCGCGCGGGTAACCGCCTACTCCAAGGGCTGCGTCTAACCCGATGCTACCTGTCGGAATGACGTCTACCGCCTCTATCTTCTCGTCGCCGAGCTTCATAATCGAGCCTTTACCAAAGTCTTTTTCTATCTTAGACATCGCGGCTTGCAAAGCTTTCAGCTTCGCTTCCTGAATGTTGGGGTCTGTTGATTCTTTCATAAATAGCGCCTCCCCTTTGCTTATCCAGAAGATAAGAGTGCCTCGCGGGAGAAACGTTTTCAGGCACATTGAAGTGCATCGCACTCCATTAGGTTATGAATAATGTATGTTCTCGTATTTTATTTCGTTGTTTCTTGCAAGACATCTTACCCTTTTTCGGGGATGTTCGGAGCCATCTCCGCCTCTTGCCCAAATACTTCGTGCCACGGCAAACCTTGCTTGTTGAGCTGCTCCATAAATGGATCAGGATCGAAATCTTCGACATTCCATACGCCGGGTTTCCGCCAAATGCCTTTGAGGAACATCATAGCGCCGATCATTGCGGGCACACCCGTTGTGTAACTCACGCCCTGCATACCGGTCTCTCGATAGGCTTCCTGGTGCTTGCAGTTGTTATAAACATAATAGGAGCACTCTTTTCCGTCCTTGATTCCGCGTATATGGCATCCGATCGAGGTCTCTCCATCGTAGTTTTCACCAAGATCTTGGGGGTTGGGCAACACTGCTTTGAGGAACTGCAAGGGCACGATCTTCACACGAGCTGTCTTGTTCGGAGTATCGACTAACGGCGCTTCGTATTCTATTTCGTCGATACGCGACATCCCCAAGTTCTGTATTACGTCCAAGTAAGTGAGATACTGCTGCCCGAAAGTCATCCAAAACCGTGCCTGCTTGATGGTCGGATAGTTCTTGACCAAGCTCTCCAGCTCTTCGTGGTGCATCAGATAACTCTCGCGCGGACCGATATTCGGATAGTCGATAGGTCGATGAATGGCCAGCGGGTCGGTCTCAATCCACTTCCCATCCTTATAATATAAGCCTTTCTGCGTTATCTCACGGATGTTGATTTCAGGATTGAAATTCGTGGCAAAAGCCTTGTGATGGTTGCCCGCATTGCAGTCAACGATGTCCAGATAATGAATTTCGTCGAAATAATGTTTAGCAGCATAGGCCGTAAAAATGCCGCTCACGCCCGGGTCGAAACCGCAACCGAGGATGGCGGTAAGGCCTGCCTGCTTGAAGCGATCGGCATAAGCCCACTGCCAACTATACTCAAAATGGGCTTCATCGCGCGGCTCGTAGTTGGCCGTATCGAGATAATTGACACCGCAAGCCAGGCAAGCATCCATAATGGTGAGGTCTTGATAAGGCAGTGCAAGATTGATAACCAGCGTCGGCTTATAGTCATTGAAGAGTGCCTTGAGCTGTTCTACGTCGTCGGCATCCACTTGTGCTGTCTTGATTCCAGGCTTTCCGATGGCCCGCACGATTGCATCGCACTTCTCTTTACGCCTCGACGCAATCATAAAATCGGTAAAAACATCAGCATTCTGTGCTATTTTGAATGCTGCAACAGTAGCGACGCCACCGGCGCCGATCATCAAAACCCTATTTAATTCACAATTCATAATTTACAATACATAATTAATTGTTCACAGATTATTTATTATTTGGTATCCATCTTTTTATTCATCGCTCACCACTCAAAACTCAATAAGAACGGTTGTAAGCCTGTAATTATGAATTATAAAACGAAGTTCGGCTTCAAGCCAATTGTGAAATATGAATTATTCACCTATTTCTTCGCTCCTGATTCCCAGTGCACTCATCAATGAATAGCCAAGAATTTCCTGGCGAAAGTTACCGCCTTCCATCGGCTGCATTGTAAAGACGGTGACGCGTTTGGCATCGTCGTCCACATAACGGAGCACCTGACGGATGCCGTCATACACGCCCTCTTTCTCCGTATCGGGAATAAGCATCACCCGACGGACATCCTTTTGAGCACAGACCGTCTGCAAGACGTCGAGCAGGAAATCGTCTTTGCCGACCACATCTTCTGTCGGAAACGAACTGATTAAAAACTCCCCGAGCTGGTCTTTAAAGGCTTTCCCGTTCAGCTCTTGCTCATAATCGGCCGGTGTGAAGTGGTCCAGCGCCTTGCGTTTTCGGTCGTGAATCAAGACCACCTGTGTCTGATGATCACCCTCGCGCAGGCCTCCGTCGAGCGCGATACAATCTATCCAACGGGCCATATCGGCCTGCGGAATACGGCGCCCGATGATTCGCTCAAAGTTGACAATGAGGTTGAATGCCACGTTGTCAATATAATCGGCATCGACAATGATAATATTCTCGCTCCATCGGACCTGTATTGTATCATTTTTCATTGTTGCAAAGGTAAGGGAAATCAACAGAAATACAAAATAAATCCAAGTTTATTTTAATCCCTTCGGGCATCTTTCAAACAGGATCCCACCCGAACCTGAAAATTAAACGCACATTGCTTCCTTTTTATTTAAGACTTTTAGAATTTATGCGTAACTTTGTCCCCCGAATCATTTAAAGGCATACAATTATCAATCTGACAAAATAATGACATCTCTGACATTAGCGATCGTTATCGTATTCATTACGGGCTATCTGTGTATAGCCTTAGAGAGTGTAACAAAAGTAAACAAAGCAGCTGTCGCATTGCTGATGTTCGTCTTCTGTTGGACGTTTTTTATGCTCGATCCCGGAGCTTATATCACCGGCGTCAGCAGCGAAGGACTGGTCAATGCAGTAAGCGAAGCCATCGAACATCACCTCGGAAGCACCTCCACCACACTGTTTTTCTTGATGGGAGCAATGACCATCGTGGAGATAGTAGACCAAAACGGCGGGTTCAACTTCGTGCGCGACACGCTGAAAACCAAAAGCAAACGGGCACTGCTATGGCGCATTGCCATAATGACTTTCTTCCTTTCGGCCATCCTCGACAATCTGACTACGAGCATCGTTATGGTGATGATACTGCGCAAATTGGTACACGACCGCAAAGACCGACTCGTTTACGCCTCGCTGATCATTATTTCCGCCAATTCGGGTGGCGCTTTCTCCCCCATCGGCGACGTAACAACCATTATGCTTTGGAATAAAGGTCTCATCACGGCAGCAGGCGTTATCAAGGAGATTTTCATTCCGTCTGTCATATCAATGGTGATTCCTGCATTAATTTTGCAGACTTCTTTAAAAGGCGAATTGGCCACAACTGATATCAAAATGAAGTCCGATTACCAAATACTCGATTTCAACAGCTCGCAGCGTAAGACTATTTTCTTCCTCGGTGTAGGTGGTTTGATGTTCGTACCAATCTTCAAATCCATCACACATCTGCCTCCGTTTATCGGTATTTTGTTGGTTCTCGGCGTGTTATGGACCGCTACCGAGGTCTTCTATCGCAATGTTCATCATACTAATGACGGGATGTCGCGCCGCGTGAGCAATCTACTCTCACACATCGATATGGCCACCATCCTCTTCTTCCTCGGTATTCTGATGGCCGTTGCGTGCTTAGAAGAGATCGGAATACTGACGACTCTCGGCCAATGGCTTAACAAAGTGTCGAGCGGCAACCACTATATCGTGACCGGTGTTATCGGAGTCATTTCGAGTATTGTAGACAATGTACCCTTAGTTGCAGGCTGTATGGGAATGTATCCCGTCGCTCCCACTGGCGATATGGCTGTCGACGGCATCTTCTGGCAGCTCTTGGCGTATTGCGCGGGAGTAGGAGGCTCAATCTTAATTATAGGAAGTGCGGCCGGCGTTGTCGTAATGGGATTAGAGAAAATCACATTCGGCTGGTATATGAAACGCATCTCTTGGCTTATTTTCGTAGGCTACATCTCGGGCATCTTCTCGTATTGGATCATCCGTACGTTCATCTTCTGAACCCTATGAGATAAACCATTGAAACATAAAAGAATGCACCCACTGATGTCGTTAACGACATTCAGTGGGTGCATTTGTTTCCTTAGATAATCTAATATTGATTATTTTTTATTTTGGCAAATATGATATTGCAAGTGTTTCATCGGATGACCGCCCCACGAAGAATCATTGACATACTCGAAACCGATGCGAGTATAAAGACGTTCGGCCTTAGGATTACCTTTATCTACAAGCAAACCTACTGCGGGAAGATGCCGCTCACGAGCTCGGTCGATGGCCGATCGGAGCAGTGCCGAGCTATTCCGCGCCGCCGATAATAACTGTCCACGGCCAGACTGTCTACATATAGTTCGCCCGCCTGTGTCTCATCATCCATTTCGCTGAAATCTCTTCCGAAACTCTTTTGTGCTTCTCGAATGAAAGCTCGACGCAAACGGTGCAGATCTTTGCCGTCATACACCACGCAAACACCTGCTACTTGCCCATTGTCTGTTGTTGCAACAAGCGTGTTCCGATAGCTATACTGACTCTCTTCGGCCTCAACGAGTTGTGTCATCAGTTCTTCAAAATCGGCAAGTGTATGTTCCTCACCGGCAAAATATTGACAACACGCATAGTCCATTGCCTGCATTATCAGTCGTGCAATACTGCGTGCTTGCTGCGGTTTAGCTGCTGTGATAATCATCATTCAAGTACAAAAATACGCATTTCGGCCGAAATAATCCCCTATTAGACACTATTTTATATTTTATTTTACCTCAAAGCGAATACCCGCCGAAAGCATTTTGCTCACTATGCCTGCAACACGGACACCCGTTATAACTTATAACTCAAAATGTATCTATATAGTATAGGTACTAATCCGTTCCTTCCTCCCCTCTCGTCTTCCACTCGTTGTACCGGCATTGAGTGACAGACATTTGCGAAAAGGCGTTAAACACCTCGCGATTAACGGTTAATTGCAACACAACTAACCGTTAATTGCGATATAACTAACGATTAATCATAAGGTCAGACAGAAGTCTTCATCGGCAATGAAAGAAGAGGGAGAGGGTTATTGCGGGTAATTCAGATTTTCATCGGTTATCCGTTCGAGTACTTCCGTTAAGAATTTGCGAGATTCCCAGCGAGCCATCGGGAGGTCGTGAAGCAAGTAATTGCCGCAGTCTCGGGGTGCAGCACCGGGAATTTCACCGTCAAATTCGGCGACAAAGCGAAATGTTCGCTGCATTAAATCAACAATATCGGCCGAGCGAAGGTCACCGCGCATCACCAGATAATTACCTGTCAGACAGCCCATCGGTCCCCAATAGATGATGCGGTCTTGCCATTCGGGGTCATTTCTGAGGTAAGTGGCAGCGAGATGTTCAATGGTGTGGATGGCACCGGGATGTAAAACTGGTTCGCGGTTGGGTTCTTTCATCCTTATGTCGAACGTAGTAACGACTTCGTTACCTACATTATCTTGCCGACTTACATAAATACCGCGTTTCAAGCGGTTGTGATCAATGGTGAAACTGGGAATCTTTTGCATCGCAGTTCGAATTTATGAGTATCTAAGTTTTTAGTTTATAAGTTTATGAGAAACTTTCTCGTGACATTGAATGAGCCTTCGGCCATTCGATTCCAAAAATCGAAATACTGTGCAGCTTTGTGGTCTTTGAGCGGCACATCACTAATAATGCGGAATGAAATGAATGGAGTTCGGTAGATAAAGCAAGTTTGTGCGATAGAACAACTCTCCATATCGACAGCCATTGCGTGTGGAAAGCGATTTAATATGGTCTGCATCTTTTCGCGAGAATCCACAAACCATTCGCCGCTGACAATCTGTCCGCTGTGTATCTTGGGTACATCCGGACCGTTGACAGCCAATGCCAGCCCCACCAATTGGCTCGGAGCAGGAAACGACGGGGGCATTCCGAGAATCTGTCCGTAGGCACATTCGCTGCCGCAATAGGCATCGTGGTAAACGTATTCGGTGCCGACCACCACTTCGGTAACATTCAACGACACGTCGGCCCCGCCCGCAACACCGGTCGAAATAATGAGATCGGGATGATAATTGTCAATCATTTCTACTGCACCGATCGCAGAATTGACCTTGCCAATGCCACATTGCTGCATCACAACAGCATTATTTCCGATCTCGCCCAAGATGAAATCCTTGTGGTTACGATGCTCCGTGCGGTACGCACCCAACAGTGTTTTCAGTTGCTTGAACTCCTTGTCCATTGCAACGATGATACCTATTTTCATTCGTTTTATGCCTTATCCTTGTGCAAAATTACAACATTTATTCCGAATATGGGCTGATTTCGATTGATTTACAGTATCTTTGTAGCATCAAAACAAATGTTAGTTGTGTAATGAAAGCATTGAAAAGACACCTCTATGACATTCTCGCGGTGGTGATGTTTGCCGTCATCTCCTTTGTTTATTTTATGCCGGCAGACATCGACGGGCGCATACTCTATCGCCACGACAGTTCTGCCGGACGAGGCGCAGGACGTGAAGCAACCGAATATTACGAGCAGACAGGCGAACGTACCCGGTGGAGCAACGCCACATTCAGCGGTATGCCGACTTACCAGACGGCCCCGTCTTACAGCAGTACGGACACACTGTCGACCGTGATGAACGCCTATCATCTGTGGCTTCCGGATAATGTCTGGTTCTTATTTGCCTATTTACTCGGCTTCTACATCCTGCTTCGGGCTTTCGATTTTCGTGAAATGCTGGCGGCATTAGGCGCTGTGGTGTGGGCGTTTTCCAGTTATTTTCTTATCATTATAGCCGCAGGTCATCTGTGGAAAGTAATGGCTTTGGCTTATCTTCCGCCTATGATTGCAGGTATTGTACTTGCTTACAGAGGCAAACATCTATGGGGCTTCATCGTCACAGCTATCTTTGCAGCCTTTGAAGTCAAAGCCAATCACGTGCAGATGACCTATTATTACCTCTTTATCATTGCCCTGATGATTATCGCTTTCTTGTTTCAGGCGGTTCGAGAGAAGCAATTGGCCCGTTTCGGCAAGGCCACATTGGTGTGCATTGCAGCTGCCACCATCGGGATATGTCTCAATTTCAGCAATCTGTATCATACTTGGCAGTACAGTCAGGAATCGATGCGCGGCAAGAGCGAACTGGTGAAACAGAATGCAACCAACCAAACCAACAGTGGACTTGACCGTGACTACATCACCCAATGGAGCTATGGCATCGGCGAAACGTGGACTTTACTCGTGCCGAATGCTAAGGGAGGAGCCTCTGTTCCGTTATCACAGAATCAGCAAGCGATGGCCAAAGCTGATCAGCAATATATGCAGATTTATCAGCAGTTAGGGCAATACTGGGGCGAACAACCCGGTACTTCGGGACCTGTTTATGTGGGAGCATTCGTACTAATGTTGTTCATCTTAGGACTGTTTATTGTCAAAGGCCCGATGAAATGGGCATTATTGACAGCTACCGTGTTGTCGATTCTGCTTTCGTGGGGCCATAACCTGATGCCGTTTACCGACTTTTTCATCGATTATGTGCCGATGTACGCCAAGTTCCGAACAGTGGCTTCCATCCTTGTAATTGCCGAGTTTACCATTCCTTTGCTTGCAATGATGGCACTCAAAAAGGTGATCGATGAACCGGAAGTGCTTACCCA
Source organism: Hoylesella pleuritidis JCM 14110 (assembly GCF_000613725.1). Lineage (GTDB taxonomy): Bacteria > Bacteroidota > Bacteroidia > Bacteroidales > Bacteroidaceae > Prevotella > Prevotella pleuritidis. The sequence continues at coordinate 62,252 of NZ_BAJN01000011.1, read as the reverse complement.
CCAAGTGAAATACGTCTACATCAGTTTCGCTCTCACCGGAGGTGTCGCTCTGTTGTTCGCTTTGGCGCCCTCGTTGTTCTTCTCCGACTTCGTTTCTTCATCCGAAATGGCAGCGATGAAGAACATTCCCGCAGAGTATCTGAACCCTATGCTGACCAATCTCAAACAAATACGAGAGGCTATTTTCACTGCCGACAGCTGGCGTTCGTTCTGGATCGTCACGCTCGGAACGGTCTGTCTGCTGTTGTTTAAGGCCAAAAAGCTTCGTGCTCCGTGGCTGATCGGTGCCTTGATCATACTTTGCTTGATCGATATGTGGCAAGTAGACAAGCGTTATCTCAATGATGAGATGTTCGTAGAACGCAGTATTCGAGACACGCCTCAGCCTATGACAGCTACGGATAGGCAGATTTTGCAGGACAAGGGGCTTGATTACCGCGTGCTGAATCTGGCTTCCAATACTTTCAATGAGAACGAAACATCTTATTATCATAAAAGTATCGGAGGCTATCACGCCGCAAAACTACGTCGTTATCAAGAACTGATCGAAGCTTATATTATGCCCGAAATGCAGCGGATGATGCCTGCCATCGTTAAGGCTCAGGGCGATATGACCCGCGTAAACGGCGATTCTATCTACCCGGTACTCAATATGCTCAACACGAAATACATCATCCTGCCATTACAAGAGAACCAAACCGCACCGTTACAGAACCCTTACACCTATGGCAATGCGTGGTTCGTAGATCGGATTTCGTATGTGAACAACGCCAATCAAGAGCTCGACAGCCTCGGAAAGCTCAATCTTCGGCACGCGGCTGTGGCCGATGTAAAATTCAAGTCACAGTTAGGCGAGGCTGTTCGACAAGATAACGTATCAATGGTAAAGATTACTTCGTATGCACCTAACCAACTTTCGTACGACGTGATGTCCGATAAGGGAGGCGTACTCGTATTCTCTGAGATTTACTACCCGGGTTGGACGGCCACTGTCGACGGGCAACCCGCAGAGTTGGGACGTGTCAATTACGTGCTTCGGGCAATGAATATCAAACCCGGGAAACATCAAGTAACACTGCGTTTCTTCCCTGCTTCCATTAAGAAAACAGAAACAGTGGCCTATGTTTCATATGCTATCCTGATTCTTGTTATACTGATCGGTATCTTCGCCGATCGAAAAAAGAAACAAAAGGAGGCATAAACAATGAAAAAACTATTATCACTTCCTCCCAATCTTGTAGACTGTTTTCACGACGTTACAGGGCTCGACAGTTCGGAATGGTTCTGCACTTGCGATCCACTCGGAACTCCATTGGGGTCAGGTGGAGGCACAACTCACCTGCTGAAAGCCGCTTTTCAGGCAACGAATAACGGTCTTTCGTTCGACGATTGGCTGTCAAACGAGAGACGATTAATACTCCACGCCGGTGGACAGAGCCGTAGATTGCCGGCGTATGCACCGTGGGGCAAGGTGCTGACACCCGTTCCCGTATTTCGTTGGGAGCGCGGACAGCGTCTCTCTCAGGACTTACTCTCCCTGCAAATTCCACTTTACGAGCGAATGATGGAGGCCGCTCCACCGTCTGTCCGCACAATGATCGTGAGCGGAGATGTTTATATTCGTGCCACCGAATCTATCGGGCAGATTCCCGATGCAGATGTATTTTGCTACGGATTATGGCTCGGTCCCGACATCGCTAAGGATCACGGCGTGTTCGTTTCATCACGAAAAACACCCTCGATATTGAAGTGTATGCTTCAAAAACCATCCGTTCAAACACTCGGCGAACTATTCAACGAGCATCTATATCTTACAGATATCGGTCTTTGGATGTTCAGTGATCGAGCTGTTAAGGTACTGATGAATCGATCAGTGCGTAATGACAACGTTGTCAACTACGATATGTACGGCGAATTCGGATGTGCTTTGGGAACCGATCCGGGTATCTGCGATACCGAGATCAACAGTCTACGCGTAGCCGTATTGCCTTTGCCAGGCGGCGAGTTCTATCATTTCGGAACCAGTCACGAGCTGCTTTCTTCCACACTGGCCGTTCAAAACTTAGTGAATGACCAGCGCGAGATAATGCACCACTCACGAAAGCCACATCCGGCAATGTTCGTCCAGAATGCAGAAACACGAATTCGAATTACCGAAAACAATCGAAACCTGTGGATTGAGAATAGCTATATCGGTGAGCAATGGCAGATTTCGTACGACAATATCATCACAGGCATACCGCAGAATGATTGGCATATCTCGCTCAAAGGCGGCCAGTGTATAGACATTGTACCGATAGCAGAAGGCGGACTTGCCATCCGACCTTATGGCTATAACGATAAATTCCGCGGCAATCTGCATTCTTCGACCACGGAGTTTATGGGAATGGCATTCTCACAGTGGGCTGCCGAGCGACAGATAGAGATAGATGACATTGCGGGAGCAGCCGACTTGCAGTCTGCCTGCATCTTCCCTGTGGTGCAAAATACGGCCGATGCAGAACCCATTCTGCGCTGGTTACTCAGCGAACCGCAGTTAGCGGAAGGCCGCCGATTGTGGATGGCCGCGCAAAAAGTCAGTGCCGACGATATTTTAGCACGTTCCGACTTGCGTCGTCTCAATGCACAGCGCTGCCGATTACGTGCTGCCGATTGGTCGATGCTGGCCGATAACTATCGGCATAGCGTGTTTTATCAAATCGATTTGGATGATGCGGCACACGAATATGCCGCTAACGAAATTCCCTTACCTGCCCCTTTGCCCGATTCGGAACAGGTGCTCACACGCATTCACGATGCAATGTTCCGCTCGGAAGTAGAACGTCTGCGCGGCAAAGACGGCAAGAAGAACGAGGAAAACGCCTTTGCGCTGTTGCGTCAGAGCCTGATTGAGACGGCATCCGGGCAGTTGCAGTCCCCCCGAATGTCTGTTTATGGCGACCAAATCGTATGGGGACGGAGCCCCGTTCGTATCGATATCGCCGGCGGATGGACCGATACGCCACCCTATTGTCTGACGGAAGGCGGCAATGTAATCAACTTTGCCATCGAGCTCAACGGTCAACCGCCTTTGCAGACATACGTTCGACCATGCTCAGAAGCATACATTGTGCTGCGGAGTATCGATCTCGGAGCTTCCGAAACGATTCGAACTTACGACGAGTTGGCGATGTATAATAAGGTAGGGAGCCCTTTTTCCATTCCCAAAGCAGCATTGGCATTAGCCGGTTTCCTACCCGATTACGCAACCGAACGCTTTCCATCGCTCGAAAGCCAGCTGCATTCTTTCGGATGCGGAATAGAGATTACGCTCCTCTCAGCCATTCCCGCAGGCAGCGGTTTAGGCACAAGCAGCCTGTTGGCATCTACCGTTCTCGGTGCATTGAACGATTTTTGCGGTCTGGCGTGGGACAAAACTGAAATCGGTTTGCGCACACTCGTCTTAGAGCAGTTGCTCACCACGGGCGGCGGTTGGCAAGATCAGTTCGGCGGTTTATTGCCGGGCATCAAGCTCTTGCAGACCGACAGCGGCTTTGACCAGCGCCCCGTAGTGCGCTGGTTGCCGTCGGATCTCTACACACAAACGGAATATCGCGCCTGTCATTTGCTGTTTTACACCGGCATTACACGTACGGCGAAGAATATTTTGGCAGAAATCGTTCGCAAAATGTTCCTCAACCAGCATACCGAAATTGCACAACTGCGCGAGATGAAAGCACACACGATGGAAATGTATGAGGCCATTCAACGGCAGAATTTCGCCGAAATGGGCCGTTTAGTACGTAAAACGTGGGCGCAGAATCAGGCACTCGACAGTGGGACCAATCCCGAGTCGATTCGTCGTTTGACAGATTTAGTCGATGACTTGTGTCTCGGTTATAAGCTCCCCGGTGCCGGCGGAGGCGGCTATCTGTATATGGCGGCCAAGGATCCTGATGCCGCCGCGCGCATCAAACAGATCTTAAACGATAACCGCCAGCATCCCAATGCCCGCTTCGTAGATATGACGCTGAGTACCAATGGTTTGCAAGTGAGTCGCAGTTAATGGTTAATCACCTTGCGAAAAGCCGTTAAACGCACGCCGTTTAATGGCTTTTTGCATTATGATTAACCGTTCATCATCGTGTAATGAATAACTGACTGGAATACCGTTCGTATTTAACTGGGAATCAATCATGTACAAATTAAAATTCCCCAAATGAACAATAAACTAAAATCTCAGCAATAACTTTATTGTCACTTTACGTCAATCCTCAATCATTATCTCACAAATCAAAATATACCGTGCTGTTATCCGCGAAGCGGATGCGCTGTAAACTGTATTCACGACAGTACGAATCATTCTGTACACTATCTTCATCCGCATAGCGGATGTGCTATTGACAGGGCACTGTTGGGAGCGAAGCGGACAACAGTGCCTAAGCAATTGCAATCCAACTCAACGCTGTAAGCGTTGCTCTATTTTGTTATAAACAACTCATTGAGGCTCCCAATAAAAACCCTGCACGTATCCGCTGACTTGTGCGTTGTGCAGGAGTGCCTCAAATTCGGCCCTTGATGAGGTGTGAAGATGATGTTCTTCTTGGTCGGCAATGTATTTATACACAGTGTCTCTGAACTTGATCGAGACGGAGAACGCACCATAACCGCGCTGCCAGTAGAAGTCGGTATATCGATGGGGATTCAATGTTTTAAGAAAGACGGACGTGTTTCGCTTTACTTCTTTGATAACGGTCGAGAGGGCAATTGCGGTTGAAAGACTGATCAGCAGGTGTAAATGGTCTCCCGGTCCGTTGGCAATCAAGCCAGGACATTGCAATTTTTGGCAAACCTCTAATGCGTAAGCATTGAGTCGTTTCCGGTCTTCCGCTTGGATGTGTGGTGCTGATGGTTTTGCGTGGAACACGCAATGGATGAGAACATTACAAAGTGTTTGTGACATAGTTGAGGATTTTAAGTTTTTAGATAGTACCCGGTACAACGCTGATGGTATTGAAGTGTCTTACGTTTGCCTACCACTGTTGTCCGTTTTGCTCCCGTCGGTGCCCTGTTAACAGCGCATTTGCTACGCAAATGATGGCTTACCGGATTTTGATTCGCTTGGCAAATTTAGTGATTTAGGTTGAATTAACTGTATGTTTAATATAGAAAATTCAAATAAATGATTTTCTTTTGGATTTCGAAGTATAAAACAGCGCAACGCTTATAGCGTTGAATGAAATAACGCCCAGCCAGGCACTGTTGTTCGCTTCGCTCCCAACAGTGCCCTATCAATAGTGCATCCGCTATGCGGATGGAAAGAGTGTACAGACCGATTTGTACCGTCGTGAATACGGTCAGTATCGCATTCGCGTAGCGGATGAAGTTTGTCAAACCTTTCAAAGAGATTCTTGGAATTGCAGGAAATATATTATCTTTGTCCGACGAATACCCAACGGGAAACCCATTATAAGATACAAAGAATAAACTAAGATGAAAAGGACGACTCTTTTGCTGTTTCTCCTGACCGCACTGACTGTCACAGGATGGGGAAAACAGGTGATAAGAGTGGCGTGTGTAGGTAATAGCGTCACTTATGGATCAGGATTGGCCGATCGAAAGACACAGGCTTATCCCGTCAGACTGCAGCAAATGCTCGGAGATCGCTATGAGGTGAGCAACTTCGGACATCCGGGTGCCACACTGCTTAGACGTGGACATAAACCTTATATGCGGTTGCCCGAATTTCGGGAAGCCCTGAAATTCAAGGCCGATTGGGTGGTAATCCATCTCGGATTAAATGATACCGACCCACGAAACTGGCCGAATTACGGTTCGGAATTCATTCGCGACTATCGCACACTTATTGATTCATTTCGCGTATCGAACCCGAACGCACGGATTTGGATATGCTTGATGACACCCATCGGCGACCGACACCCGCGTTTTCAGAGTGGAACACGCGACTGGTTCGCAGCTATTCAGCAGTGCATCAGGCGCATTGCAGCCACAACCAACGTAGGATTGATCGACCTGAATGCACCTTTATACAATCGCCCCGACCTTTTTCCGGATGCTCTTCATCCTAATGCCGAGGGAGCAGAGATAATGGCTCGAACGATTTACAGCAATCTTACAGGCAACTTCGGAGGGCTTCAGCTCTCGCCGCTTTACACCGACGGAATGGTGATTCAGCGCGAACGCCCCATCTGTTTCAATGGTCAAGCCAATGCGGGAACCGTTGTCAAAGTGCAGTTTGATAAGCAAGAACAAGCAATAAAGGTATCGCCCGACGGCAAATGGTGCGTAACATTCCCGCAAAAAGCAGCCGGCGGTCCTTATTCGATAATGATTTCGGCCGGCAAGCAGCAACGAATTATCCGTGATGTGTGGGTGGGCGACGTATGGCTTTGCTCGGGACAGTCGAATATGGAGTTCACTCTGGCACGGTGTACTACGGCAGATGAAGATATCAAATCAGCCGACCGGCATCCGAATTTACACCTATTTAATATGTCTACACATTATCCCACCGATGCCGTTGTGTGGGATTCGGTAACACTGACGAATATAAACGGTCTCCGACTGTTGAATAAAGGTCCGTGGCAAAGGTGCAATGCGCAGGATGCCCGCAAGTTTTCGGCTGTGGCTTACCACTTCGGCCGCGTGTTGGCCGACAGTTTGCAGATACCCATCGGACTGATCTGCAATGCCGTAGGAGGTACCACCACCGAAGCCTGGATTGACCGTTCGACATTAGAATGGCAGTTTCCCGCTATCCTCAACGACTGGTATCACGGCGACTATGGGCAGCAATGGCACGCAATCGAGCGCTGCTGAATATCAAAAATACAAAGAACCGATTGCAACGGCACCCCTATCAGCCTGCTTATATGTTCGAGTCGGGCATCCTTCCGCTCGATCATTATGCCGTGAAAGGCGTAATTTGGTATCAGGGAGAGTCGAATGCACACAATGCAGAACTGCATTCCCGTCTTTTTCCGATGCTTGAAGCGAGCTGGCGAGCATATTTCAGAGACTCTCGATTGCCGTTTTACTTTGTGCAACTGTCTCGCTTAAATCGCCCGTCTTGGCCCGCTTTTCGGGAGAGTCAGCGGCAATTGAGCCTGAAATTGCGTGACACTTGGATGACGGTAACGAACGATTTGGGCGATTCTCTCAATGTGCATTACCGCCATAAAAGGCCTGTCGGCGAGCGATTGGCATTGCAGGCGCTACGCCACTCGTATCAACACGCTGTCGTTTCAGAAGGCCCTGTGCTCCGAAATGTCGTGAATGACGGCGTAAAACTGATTCTCTCATTTGACAATGCAGTCGGATTGCGGGCAAAAGATGGTGTACTTCGTGGTTTTGAAGTGGCCGGAACAGAGGGTCTCTATGTGCCCGCCGAGGCGCGGATTGTGGGCAATCAAGTGGAAATAAGCAGCGATCGGGTGTCTCATCCTTGTGCAGTACGTTATGGTTGGCAACCTTTTACACGAGCGAATTTAGTAAATGAAAAAGGTCTTCCGGCATCAACATTTACGGAAGAAATAGTCCCTTACCCGTCCTCTCTCCCTTAAAAAGGAGAGTGAAAGCATCAGTAGATTGACAAACAAACATTTTTCCGTCTTTCTCTTTATCCTTAGGAGAAACCGATGGAGACTCTAACAAGATAATATTTATAATGAAAGGACTGCTATTATTGGTTTTTGCCCTTTTAATGGGTATCGAAAGCAATGCCGAAGAACAATTTTCCGTTCGGCGAGTGTATGGTTTTCCTGCGGGTGAACGAGGTATCGAACAGGGTGTCTCAGCGTGTTTCGCAGGGGCGATAGGGCATAGATTGCTGATGGCCGGCGGCTGCAACTTCCCCGAAGTACCTGCAGCCGACGGTGGGAAGAAACGATTTTATCGCGGAATTTATGCTGCCCGTCTTATAAAAGACGATAGCTTAAACTGGAAAAAGGTAGGAGAACTGCCGACCGAAACCGCTTACGGTGTGTCTGTTACATTAGAAAACGGTGTCGTTTGCATCGGAGGCTGCAACGCATCAGGAGCTTTGCGCACGGTCGTTCATATTCGGATGGAAAACGAAAAGGCTGTCATTGATGCGTGGCCGGAACTTCCCTGTACAATGGATAATATGACGGGATGTCGCGTAGGACGATATATCTATGTAGGAGGCGGCAACTGCGACGGAATTCCCGGTAGTCGGGTGTTGCGTCTCGACCTGCAAAACGTAAAGCACGGATGGTTCATTGCACGGCATTTCCGGGCAATCCGCGGGTACAACCCGTGTCGGGCGCCGTAGACGACATCGCCTTTTGTATTTGGGGCGGCTTCAATCCGCGCACCGATAAAGCTCCTGCCACACTTTCCTTAGAGGGCTGTGCCATCACGACCGATGACGGGACGTGGAGTCAGGAGCCTATTCCGACGGACAAAACCGGTGCTCCCATCTTCCTCGGCGGTGCCGCATCGGTGGGACTCCCAACAGGAGAGACACTTGTAGTAGGCGGCGTTCATCGAGACATCTTCCTGCAAGCGCTCAACAATCCACAGCCCGACTATTTGCGACATCCCGCAGAATGGTATTGTTTCAACCCCGATATTCTGCTCTATGACTATGGAGAATGGCGCTTAGTAGGCCGCAGTCAGGTTACGGCTCGTGCCGGGGCAGCCCTTGTTTGGTTTGAAAATGCAGTCTATCTTATCGGCGGAGAATTGAAACCCGGTATCCGTTCACCACACATTTTTAAATTATTTAGCCATTAACCCCCTGTATTTATTAAAATAAATGATTAATTTTGTAGCCATTAATAAACACTAATAGCTACCCTTGATGAAGATAACTAAATCTTACCCGTGGATTGTTGTAGCGCTGCTTTGGGTCGTTGCGCTCCTTAACTATATGGACAGGCAGATGCTGTCGACAATGCAGGAAGCAATGAAAGCAGATATTGCAGAGCTCAATCGGGCCGAAGCTTTCGGCGCATTGATGGCTGTTTTCCTATGGATTTATGGTATAGTGAGTCCTTTTGCGGGAATCATCGCCGACCGGGTGAGTCGTAAATGGCTCGTCATCGGCAGTTTGTTTGTATGGTCGGCAGTAACATTCCTGATGGGATATGCCACTACTTTCCGCGAACTTTACTGGCTTCGGGCCTTTATGGGCATCAGTGAAGCACTGTATATACCGTCTGCCTTGTCGCTCATTGCCGATTGGCACGAAGGCAAATCACGGTCGCTGGCAGTGGGAATCCATATGACTGGCCTCTATGTCGGGCAAGCAATCGGTGGTTTCGGAGCACAGTTGCCGCACTGTTTTCGTGGCATTCTACCTTTCATTGGTTCGGAATCGTCGGCATTTTATACTCTTTCGTCTTGCTGTTAACGCTGAATGAGAAGCCGAAAGACCATCTTTCATCAGACAAAAAGCCGCAAACGAGCCGGCCATTGAGTTTCAATGTCTTCAAAGGACTCGGCGTGGTACTGTCTAACTGGGCGTTTTGGATCATTCTGTTTTACTTTGCCGCTCCCAGTCTTCCGGGTTGGGCGACGAAGAACTGGCTGCCGACGCTATTTTCATCAAGCCTCAATATCCCGATGGCCGATGCCGGTCCGTTGTCTACAATCACTATTGCCGTGTCTTCATTTATCGGAGTCATCGTAGGTGGAATACTTTCCGACCGTTGGGTTCAGCACAACCTGCGCGGCCGAATCTATACAAGTGCCATCGGATTGGGAATGACTATCCCCGCACTTCTACTCTTAGGACTGGGCCATCATATCGTTGCCATTGTAGGAGCAGGGCTCTGTTTCGGTGTAGGTTACGGTATTTTTGATGCTAATAATATGCCGATCCTCTGCCAGTTCGTCTCCGCTCGTTATCGTGCTACGGCCTATGGCGTGATGAATATGACGGGCGTGTTTGCCGGAGCAGCTGTAACCCAGGTATTGGGAGCGTGGAGCGACGGCGGCAATTTAGGTTTGGGATTTGCCCTTTTGGGTGCAGTCGTGGCACTGGCCTTGGCATTACAATTGATATTCCTTCGTCCCACGACAGATAATATGCAGTAAACAACACAAAAAAAACAATAGATATGGAAAAGATTATCGGTCTGATAGATGCCCCGTTTACTCCGTTTCATCCCAACGGAGATGTCAATTTACAACCCATCGAGGCCTATGCCGCAATGCTGGTTAAAAATGGTTTGAAGGGAGTTTTCATCAACGGATCTTCCGGTGAAGGCTATATGCTCACCCCGCAAGAACGTATGCAACTGGCCGAACAATGGGTGTCGGTGGCTCCAGAAAGGTTTAAAGTGATCGTACACGTGGGTAGTTGCTGTCTGCGCGAGAGCCGGCAGCTGGCCGAACACGCGCAGAAGATCGGTGCTTGGGGCATCGGTGCGATGGCACCTCCATTCCCCCGAATCGGCAGAATACAAGAACTTGTTGAATATTGCGAGGCTATTGCCTCGGCAGCTCCAAATCTTCCTTTTTATTATTATCACATTCCGGCTTTCAACGGGGCTTTTCTTCCGATGCTCGATTTGCTGAAAGCAGTGGACGGACGCATACCTAACTTTGCCGGAATCAAATATACTTATGAGAGTCTTTACGAGTATAACCAATGTCGTTTGTATAAGGATAACAAGTTTGATATGCTTCACGGGCAAGACGAGACCATCCTTCCGAGTCTCGCACAAGGTGGAGCCAAGGGCGGAATAGGCGGTACCACCAATTATAACGGACGCGAATTGGTCGGCATTATCGATGCTGGAATCGCGGAGACATTGCTACAGCCCGTGAAAAACAAGACTTTGCGCAGGCCGTCATCAACGTGATCTGCCGCTATCGAGGTAACATCGTGGGCGGAAAACGCATTATGAAGCTCATCGGTTTCGACTTAGGTCCGAACCGAACACCTTTCCGTAATATGACCGACGACGAAGAACGACAGATACGGAAAGAGTTAGAAGAGATCAGATTCTTTGATCGTTGTAATGTGTTTTAACAGGTTTACTATGGACATCAAACAGTATTTGACCGATTGGTCAGCCTCTTATCGAAGCGATTTAGTAAACAACATCTTACCATTTTGGCTTGAACACGGACTCGATCGCAAGTTCGGCGGCGTCTATACCTGCGTGGATCGTGATGGAACTTTAATGGATTCGACTAAATCGGTGTGGTTTCAGGGCCGCTTCGGATTTATTACCGCTTTTGCCTATAACAACATCGAGCGGCGCGCAGAATGGCTCGAAGCTCCAAGAGTTGTATCGATTTCATCATCGACTATTGCTGCGATGAGAACGGCAGAATGTATTTCGAAGTGACGGCAGACGGCACTCCGCTGCGAATGCGCCGTTATCTCTTCTCCGAATGCTTTGCAGCTATCGCGATGTCGGAGTATTCCATCGCATCGGGAGATAAGAGTTACGCGGAACGTGCACTCGACCTATTCCGACTCATACTGCGATACAAGAACACACCAGGACTTCTCGAACCGAAGTATCTGCCCGCCTTGGCGTGTCAGGGACACTCGCTCACGATGATACTCATCAACACCGCCTCGCGATTGAGGGCAGCACAGGATGATCCGATGCTCAAAGCACAGATCGATGAGTCACTGGATGCGCTACAGAAGTATTTCATCCATCCCGAATTTAAAGCTCTTTTGGAAACAGTCGGACCGCAGGGTGAATTCATCGATACCTGTAACGGGCGCGTAATCAATCCCGGTCATTGCATCGAAACATCGTGGTTTATCCTCGAAGAAGCCCGTGCGCGCGGTTGGGACAATGATCTCAAACAGCTCGGTTTGCAGATTTTCGACTGGTCGTGGGACTGGGGTTGGGATGCGGAATACGGCGGAATCATCAACTTCCGAGACTGTCGCAACCTGCCGCCGCAAGACTATTCGCAGGACATGAAATTCTGGTGGCCTCAGACCGAGACGATCATCGCGTCGCTCTATGCCTATCTCGCCAGCGGTGAAGAGCGCTATCTGCAAATCCACAAGCAGATCAGCGACTGGACATACAGCCATTTCCCTGATACAGAATACGGCGAATGGTTCGGTTATCTGCATCGCGACGGAACCGTGGCACAGCCTGCCAAGGGTAACATCTTTAAAGGTCCGTTCCACATTCCGCGGATGATGATCAAGGGGTATATGCTTTGCCAGGAGATTCTTAATAAGTAAACGAGTGAACAAGTTGACAAGAATTTACTTGTTCACTTGTCTACTCGTTCACTCGTCTACTTACTATGGTGTAGTACGGCAGTATTCATTGGCGTTTGGAGGCCGAAGATAGCAGTATCCGCATTCCGCGCGCTTCCACTGTTGATAAAGGTTGTCGCTTTGCCGCTTCCGTTACAGCCCGATACGCTGAGTTCTTAAACGATTCTGCTACAGTAAAAGAGACATCCGATTTGTATACAAATCGGATGTTCTTGAAATACGATATCCCATACGTTGATAAATTCATCGCACTCACGTAATTGTAAGGACTACTCTGTGCGCCATACTTGGAAACCGCCGTCACGCTCATAGATATTGCCTACAACAACGTCACCATTGTAAAAGTAGAGATAATACGCACGCCCACTGAAGAAAGGCTCGGGGGTGCAGCTCCAATAGCGGCCGTGCGTTCCAAAGTCTTCCAACTTGCCACTGCTATAATACCCAGCAGCAGGGAGGAAGAAATAATTGCTACTATTAATAGGAGTTCCAGAAGCAATCTGATTATTGTTAGGCATATTCACAAAAAGCTTTTTAGTAGCAAAATCGCGATTGTAAGGATCTGCTTTTTTGAGTTCGGCTGCACTTGCTTTCCCATTTTCAGAAGCAATGACACTCGCCTTCTTAAACCACATTCCACCGACATAAAGGTGCCCCCAAGTCGTCCACAGGATAGTATTGTCCCAATGCGGATCGCCTTTCAGGCAATACCAAATGCACACATTCACGTTTGGACAGTTCTCAGCTGATTGAGAAGCTGGAGTGGGATATTTAACTTTATTATACCAACGGTTTGCATCCGAGGCCTTGGGATAACCACTACCTTGTACACCGTTTTTCTTAGGCTGTGCCGCTTTATGTCCCGCCCAATATTCATCTTGGGCATCCCACATATAATACTTATCATCACAGACTTTTACATCCAGTTTCGATGCAATGTCGTAATACTCTCTTGCTACATAATTGAATGCTTTAAGCTTTTTGACAATAACCCCTTCGACGTTAGTCTGAACATCTCTTATATAATACTTCACGGTGAGCTTATGATAACCGGGAGCAATCACCATAAATGCTCTGTTGGTGACAAGAGAGGTATTATTTTTATTCAGAGGAAAACCATCAGCATAGTCACCACTCCCCTTTGTTGTGAGCGTGATGGTCTTTTCGTTTCCTGAACCAGTGAGTTTATTACCGGTGGCATCGAGTGTGTAGCTGCCGGCAATATTATTGTCGGAACTAACTTCAATTTTCGTAATATAGGTGCTGACAAGCGTATGGCTTGTAGAAGGCAGGAAACACAGATACGACGCCTTATGCTCAAGTGTGAAATCGAATTGCCCATTTGCATTCTTGATTGCTTTTCCCAATCCACAGTCGCCGGCTTTACCGAAGTGCTTGGTGTTATTGGGCTCTGTCTGTGTCTGTTGGGCTGCGATAGTCACTTGGTCATTGACGCCGTCCGCTCCGGGATAATAGACCGTGTAACTATTTGATGCGTAAGTGCCCGGCATCATAAACTTGAAATGTGCTTGTCGGGTTCCTGAGACAAAGTTACTGCTCTTTTTAAAGTCGTTGCCATCATCTTTTACATAGATATGGTCACCGTCTTCCCAAAAGAAAGCTCCGGAATGATAGTCCAACGACGTACGTGTGTTGGGGGCATCAGCAGAAGCGAAAGCGGTCAGATCTGCATTCTCCTTATTTGCTGCTGTTTCCTTTTCTGTGTTCAAGACTGCATCACCATTTGAACACCCTGCCATAACTGCCAGCAGAACGAAGACGGCAACATATGATAAAACTTTTGTTTTCATTATCCGTGAATATTTTATAACATATTTAATCCTACCAAACATTCTCTATTTCTTCTTCATTTCCAAAGAAAGAATTCCTTTTAGCTTCTTCTTCCTCACCAGGACCCGGCTTGTGTACTCCCGGCTGATGATCTCCTGGATAGGAGGTTTCCAACAAATGACTTTCTGTTTTCACATAGAAAGCTTCAATCCTTGGCTTGTGATAAGCCATTCTACTTACTTGATTTTCTTTCATCGCCTTTATTTTTTAATAAATATTTGTTCTTATTTTATTTCTCGAATTTGAGAAAAGACATAAAAGCCCCCGAACAAAGATAACTTTTACAAGCCCTTTGCTTACGGGGTATTCTTAATGTTTTCGCGTGCATATGCGCGAATATAATAGTGTAAAGTTACGCCTGTTGTATATAACACTTTTTCCTGAAACAACCAAATATAAAACGTTAAAAAGCACGGAGAAATCAACATTTCTTCGTACAGCATTGCTGTTATATCTTGCTCTTTTTACCATTATACTCTCTTATTCAGATCCTACACCCATCTGACTCTTCCGAGAGAGAAAAATGAATCATATAGACACAAATTCAGCGACAAAGGTAGATAAAGAATCTTAAATTCGCAAACATTTTAAAGAAAAATACATAATTTCTCCCTTTCTTTTCGGAGTTCTACCCCGAAACTTTGCTGAAATCTGAAAGTAAAGACGTTCTAAACATTACGATACGGCCAATATACTTCAATCTCGTTGTTTTTCTTTGCCAGACTGTAATAAATAAGAGGTATACGAGAAAACGATGAGAAGTATAGGACTTCTGCACATCTCCTCCCATACCTTTCATCACCGGGTATATAAGGAACCTCCACACCTTATGGTGCTAACTCTCCTTTACGTGTCTTCCAATTGTCTTTGACATAACTATTAGGATAAGTCGTGGAATTAAGGAGACGTCCACCACGTTCGCGAATATAGGTATCAAAGCTGCGTTTTCCTTCTTTCAGGATAATGACTCGGGCTCCGTTGCGCAGATGGTTATACTCAGTGTTACCCCCGGAAAAACGCCCGTGAGCCAGTAACACGTCATAATAAATGACTGAATAATCGTTATCGTGATCGTGACCGCAGAAGATTCCCATCACATCGCCGCACTCTTTCACTGCCGTAAACATACCCGAGTTGAGGTTAGGAGTATACGCCCGTTCCATCCGAGTACCGTAAAGTATGCATTGAGGATTATCAACGGCCATATTAAATTCAGGCAATGGGATATGAAAAAAGGCCAAAGCCGGAAGTGGGCGACCGCTATTCTGCGAGCGGTAAGTTGCACTCTGACGGCGATACCACCCGATTTGGTCGAATGTTAACCATTGATATCCGTTCACACCGGGCATTCCACTGCGATTGTGGCTGTCGAAACAATACACCAAAGCAGCTGTTCGCGTACCGCTTGACGACTTGATAGGCAGCACATAATCCATTGTCTTAGTCACATTGCGGTCGGGTTGGATGTTGTAAGGCACCTTCCGCATTTGGTCATAAAGCGCAGTGAGCGGCACACCTTGTTCTCCATCGTGGTTGCCGAACGTCATAACGAAAGGCCTTTTATGCGCCGAAAGACAGTCTAAGACTTCTTGCAGCGCTTCATTCCCGGGCTTTGAATAAATAATATCGCCCGTAACGACGATCAGATCAGGCATCTCTTGGTTTATGATTTCATCCATACAAGCCAGTGCGGCGTCAGAAGCGGGCGTATTGGTCTTATAATGAAGGTCGGTAAACTGTACGATTTTAAATGTCCCGTTGTGGAATTTCAGGCCCTGTCCAACCATTGTCAAACATAACATTGCGGTTATCACGACCGCTGAAAATCTCTTTTCCATATCTTGGTTTACATCAAATACCAGTTGCAAATGTACGAAATAACTCAGGAAATAATGCGCGTTTCGCACAAGATTTTTATCAGAACATAAATTCAACAGCCTGTTCCCGGCAGACATCACCATCGAATCGATGCCGGCAGACGTGTCGATCTTTCCCTACACGAATATCAGAGCCTATTATCGTCAGAGCAAACCCAGCGTGCACTTTAACATTCAGTAATCCTCATCAGCTGAAATATCGCAAGATGGGTGCCATAAAACGAGTAAGCTGATTGGGGCGAGGCTGATTGTGATAGTCGATTCGCGACAGACTCTGTGAAATGTAAAGTCGCTTGCACGAACGCGACATTGCTACGTAAAACTTTCGTGCATCTTCGGCCAACAGCCCCTCATCCGTCTGATTATAATAGTTGGGATAACGCCCGTCAATGGCATCAAAGACGATGACATTATCGAATTCGAGTCCTTTGGCCTTGTGAACTGTGGTTACGAAAACACGATCTCGGATAACGGAACTGCTACAAAGATCAGCCTCTTTCAGTGTATTGATTTCCATTATATGCCTGCCCAACTGTTCAATCAGTGAATTTTCGCAGTACATATCGATGACATCTTCCGTGAGATAAGCCTCGATATAACCGATACCGTCGACTTTCTCGACAAGTCCATTGGCCAAAAGCGCATCATAAAAACACATCAGTTCGGCTACCAACGGTAATCGGTCGGCCTTTGCACAAGGTGTATATAACCGGCGACGGGCATCGAGAAACAAGTCACGATAAATACGTCTAAGTCGCTCTGCACAAGTTTTCACGCGGTCGCGAGCCATAAATGCACGCTGAGCAAGCAGCAAAGCTCGTGCCCGTTCATAGCAATAAGCTACGACGTTGGCCGTTGCCTCGACATCGGCATCGGCCAAATGCGAGTTCTCTCCATGCAAATGAAAGATCTCCAACAAGGCTTTCAACTTGTATTGTTTTAAATCCGGCTCGAGAAGATGCATCAGTTTCAGCGAGTCGAAGTACTGAGGACAACGCTCGTGCAGGTCAATCCCCGAACAATAGCGGCGCAGATTCCGATCGAGTATGTTGTAATCATAGTCCGCATTATGCCCCAGCAAGACATCGTCGCCTACATAATCGAGAAACATTTGCAGCGCTTCGTCGTGCGGATATTGCCTGTTGTGCTTCAGTTCTTCGATAATCGGATTCACAATGTCGCCCAAATGAGAAGGTATCTCGCGGTCGGTGGCTATAAAAACAACAAACTCCGAACCTTCCACTACCCGTCCTTCACGCATTTTGACGGCTGCGATCTGCACGATATCATCCGTAAAAACATTGAGCCCCGTTGTCTCGGTGTCGAATACCACGATCTCTTTTTCAGTGCAAGTTCGGACAAAATCCTGCACATAAGACCCATCTTCGTAAAGCAAAAAGTCAGAAGGCAGCAGCCCGTTGTTCTGACACGAACGGACGAAATTACGTGCTGCACTGTTAGTTTCCACTACTTTCAGACCCTTGACCAGCCTCGACCACGCGATAAAATTATGTTCATTGGCCAACACATTGAGGTGAGCAAGCAGCAACTTAACCTCATTGGTAGAAAAAAGATCGATTCCCGACACTTTGAAATGCGGCAACTCCAAGTCTCGCAGCGCCCTGCTTACCAACTCGGCATCGCTGTTTGAACTGACAATTATCGCCGTTGTCTCTTCCGTAAAGTTATCGTGCAACTGCCGGGCGAATGCAGCCACATCGCGATATTCGGCATCTATGGTGTCACTGTACAGCAATTTCAGTTCACCTTCTCTGCAAGTCGCCTCGTTATCAGCCTCCGGCAACAGGTCGGCATTGATTCGGAGCACCTGCGATGCGTATGTATTCAGCACGTCGAGCAGGTATTTCGGCGACCGATGATTGACTGTAAGGTGATGGATTCGCCCCTTGCAGCGTTCCCGCAACACGTCGAGCGTATCGAGTTTGGCACCCATAAAGGAGAAGATGGCCTGCTGTTCATCGCCGAGAAACATCACCGTAGCATTATCGTTGGCTGTTATCGCATCGACAATAGCCAGCTGCAAAGGGTTCAAATCTTGCACCTCGTCTATCTGGATCCACGAAAATCGACGAAAGTTCTGCTGCTGTTCGCCCGTTAAAGTGTCGTAAGTAAGCAGTAGCAAGTCTTCAAAATCTACCAGTTTATTGTCTGTTTTATATTGTTCATACTGCCTGGCGAGTTTCATTTTACGCAGAAGTGCATCGAGAATCGCCCTCATTCCATAATCATAGCCCTCCACCCGTAAAGCATCGAGATAGAAATCAGTATGCATATAGATGTCGGTCATTACTTCGGCAGTAAACTCCATTCGTTGCACACGGCATATTTCGCGCATTGCCGCGATATCATCGACATTGATGCAATCGGTGTGCAACCGCAGCATTCGCGGATGACGATGAGCCACCTGATACATCAAATGCGAGAGAAAAACCACATCGTGATAGTCGTGCAACCGTTTATAAGTAGCCGCCACCTGCGTTTCATCCTCATCGAGAAAGCGTGCCAGAATGCTGATTGCATCATCATCGTCGATTACCGAAGACTCGGCTGGGATGACATTGTTCTCAAACAGGAACCGCGAACAGAATCGATGAACGTTCCCTACATACAGCTTCGCGATGTCATCGTCATCGATATGCGCACGAATTCGTTCCATCATTCCACGTGCCGCGCGGTTGGTGAACGTCAGACAGAGCATATCTTCATAAGCCGTTCCACATTGTCGAGCCCGCTTCACGCGCTCCGTCAGAATCTGTGTTTTTCCACATCCCGGGGGTGCCAGCACCAAATGCTGACCTCCCTGTATGTCGATTACTTCGCGCTGACTCTCATCCGGCTGCCAATCCAACAGTCTTTCTCCCATCATCTTTTGTCTTTTCAATGATACAAAGATAGTATAATTCGCGGGAAATATGAAAGAATGCGATGTGCTTTGTAATGATTTAAGATTCAAGCAATTACAATACACTTTGCAAAAAGCCGTTAAACGCACGCCGATTAACGGTTAGTTGCACTGCGTTTAACGGCTTTTCGCAAGATGATTAACGGCCTTTTAAAATCAAAGCGATATTCCTTTGGTTTTTGCTCGATATTTTCCCTTTCGATAAGACATACATACCGGGATTGCAACCAGGGATTGCTCTTTATACATTTTCATCTTTCAGATAAAGAAATAAATGTGAGCCCCTACTCGTTTGCAAGTCTTTGTCTCAGCATTTAGGAGCATTCGCGCCTTTACCTAATAATTTCTTGATTTCTGCATCGGTCTTTATCAACTTATCTTTGCATAGTTTTATCAACTGCTGAGCAGTTTTCAGCTGCTCGCTGAGCGTATCGATGTCAAGCTCATTGTTCTCCATTCGGGTTACGATATCTTCCAATCGGCGTACCGCATCTTCATATTTAATGTTCTGTTTCATATCCGTTCGATTTGTTTCTCTTATTTCACGACAGACCATATCGTGCCGTGGGCCACACGTGTTTCTATCTCGTCGCCCGACCGAAGACTGCGGGCATCGCGCACGGAACGACCGTTGTGCAAGGTGATACTGTACCCACGGTTGAGCAATTGCACAGGATCGACGGCCTCGACACGCTGTGCAAGCAGGTCTATCCGATGCTGCTCGACCGTGAGAAGTCGTTCGGCAACAGGCGGCAAGCCTGCGGACAGAGCGGCAAGACGATGTTCGGCGGCAGCAAGATGCTGTCGGACAGCAGCAATAAGGGTGGCAAACAGATTGTCAAGGTGGGCTTCGCGACTCGTTTTTACGACCGAGAACTGCATCGGGATAACACTTGCGAATCGGTCAATACGCATTCGTTCGATTGCCAATCGCTGTCCGACAATGCGTGTCACGGCCTCTTGCGCCTCGCCGATACGTTGCAACACGGTAGCCAAATGGTCTATAAGAAAAGTCGCTGCGGCCGTAGGCGTCTTCACACCCGTATGAGCAACGAGGTCAAGTACGCTCTCATCGCGCTCGTGTCCGATGCCGGTAATGACCGGAAGCGGGAAGTTGGCCACGTTTTCAGCCAGCTCTAACGTATCAAATCCGCTCAATTCGCTTGTGGCTCCGCCTCCGCGGATGATCACGACTGCATCGAACGCGTCGGCATCGGCATTGATACGGTCGAGCGCCGCTATCACACTGCGTTCCACTTGTTCACCCTGCATCACGGCAGAAAACAATTGCACGGTGAAGTGCAGCCCGTAATCATTGTGCAGAAGTTGGTTGCAGAAGTCGCCATAGCCCGCTGCATTCTCGCTGGAAATCACTGCAATGCGCTGTGTAAACATAGGAAGCGACAATTCTCTCTGCAATTCCAAGACTCCCTCCTGCCGTAAAATACGAATGATTTCTTGTCTTCTGCGCGCCAAATCGCCCATTGTAAAGCGCGGATCGATATCGGTAACAATCCACGAAAAGCCGTAAGCCTCGTGGAAATCAGCGTGCACCCGCAGCAGCACTTTCAGTCCGGCACACAGCCGTCGGCCAGTCATCCGCTCGAAATAAGGGCCGACCAGCATCCAGCGCGACCGCCAGCACTTGGCTGAAGCACGGGCAACGGGTGTATGAGTCGACACATCTTTCTGCACCAACTCCATATAACAATGCCCTCGTACTTCCCTTACCTCGCAAGTTCGGCCTCTACCCAATATTCATCTGGCATCGAGACATCGATTGTTTCACGTACCAGTTGATTGAGTTCATATAAAGACAGTTGCGGGGTTTGCTCCCTATCGGTCATTCTTTCTCCTTTTCTTGTATTTTGATTTGTGCAAAGTTACGATATTAAATCGGTTTTCCGAACGTTTCTCCCGGGGTATTACGCCTGTCTGAGAAATTTTGTTTATATTTGCAGCGTAATCAAAACAGGAATGGATCACAAACAGGCGACTTTGGAATTGGGCACCAAACCCGTAGGCAAACTGCTGATGCAATATGCCATTCCGGCCATTATTGCGATGACGGCAGCGTCGTTATATAATATGGTGGACAGTATTTTCATCGGCCAGGGGGTAGGTGCGATGGCCATTTCAGGGCTTGCCATCACATTCCCTTTTATGAATTTGACGAGCGCTTTCGGTGCAGCCATCGGCATTGGAGCCTCTACCTGCCTTTCGGTTAAGTTAGGACAGAAAGACTATTCCACTGCACAGCGAATCTTAGGAAATACGTTTACGCTGAATCTTATCATCGGATTGTCACTCACATTGGTGTGTCTCCTTTTCCTAAATCCTATTCTTCGCTTCTTCGGAGCAAGCGACCAAACCATCGTTTATGCGCGAGACTATATGGAAGTGATTCTTGCCGGTAACGCAATCTCGCATATGTACTTCGGTCTTAACGCTGTATTGCGGGCGGCAAGCAAGCCTCGGCAGGCTATGTTTGCTACCATTTTCACCGTCGCTTTCAATGCAGTGCTCGACCCGTTGTTCATTTTCGGACTCGAACTCGGCATTCGCGGTGCGGCGTATGCAACCATTTTATCGCAAGCTGTGGCGCTCACGTGGCAACTGAAACTATTCAGCAACAAGGCCAAACTCATCCATTTCAAACGCGGAACATTCCGACTGCGACGCGATTTAGTGCAGAATATCATCGGGGTCGGTATATCTCCCTTTGCAATGAACGTTTGTGCGTGTGTCGTTGTTATTTTTATCAATACCGGACTGGTGCAATACGGCGGCGATTTGGCCGTCGGCGCCTATGGCATTGCCAACAAAGTGGCTTTCATTTTCGTGATGATCACGATGGGAGTCAATCAAGGAATGCAACCGATTGCAGGTTACAATTACGGTTCGCAACAATTAGACAGGCTGTTGCGCGTACTCAAACTAAGCGTCATTGCAGGCACGGTGGTGATGACAAGCGGCTTTTTGCTGGCGACGTTAGCACCTTACCCTTGTGCAAGACTGTTCACTTCGGACAAAACTTTAATTGCAATGTCTATCCGAGGAATACGCATCGTAATGCTGAGTTTCCCCATTGTGGGTTGCCAAATGGTCATCACCAACTTCTTTCAGAGCATCGGTAAGGCACGCATCAGTATGTTTTTGTCGCTGTCCAGACAACTTTTGTTTCTCATTCCGATGCTGATTATCCTGCCGAAACATTTCGGCGTAGACGGTGTTTGGATCTCGATGCCGGTGGCCGATACTGTTTCGGCCGGCGTTGCAATAGCGATGATGACCGTATATATGCGTAAATTCAATAGACAACATAAACAGTTGACCGATGAACGACAAGAATTTAATCATTAATGTGGGCCGACAGCTCGGCAGCGGAGGCCGAAGCATTGCGCGATTGTTGGCCGATGAGTTCGCGTGTAAGTTCTATGATCGCGAGCTTCTTAACTTAGCGGCCAAGGAAAGCGGTTTTAGTGAGAAGTTCTTTGAGCAAAACGACGAAAATAAAGGATTCTTAAAGTCGCGCTTCCACATACATATTCCTTATATGCCCGACGCCAACTTCTACAACGATAAGTTCTCACAGGAGAGTTTGTTTCAGTTTCAGAGCGATGCAATTCGCAAGGCAGCCGATGCGGGTTCGTGTGTGTTCGTAGGGCGATGCGCCGACTATGTGTTGCGCGATTACCGCAATGTGGTGAATATTTTTATCACAGCCGATACACAAAAACGCATAGAACGCATAGCCGAACGTCACGCCTGCGACGCGAAAACAGCCGAACGATTGGTCAATTCGATTGAGAGTGGTCGCTCTTCTTATTATAATTATTACACGGGTAAACGTTGGGGCTTCAGCGATTCGTATGATCTCTGTATCAATTCGAGTCTGCTCGGCATCAAAGAAACAGCTCGGTATCTGGCTGATTTTATCCGAAAGCGAATGCAACGACAATGAAAAGATTAGGCATTATCAGCGATACGCACGGTTATTGGGATGAGAAGTATCTGCATTACTTAGAACCTTGCGACGAGATTTGGCACGCCGGCGATATCGGTTCGACAGAAGTGGCAGATCGGTTGGCTGCCTTTCGCCCGCTCAAAGCCGTCTACGGCAATTGCGACGGGGGCGATTTAAGACTGATGTTTAAGCCTCGACTGCGTTGGAAATGCGAAGACATAGACGTGCTAATGACGCATATCGGCGGTTATCCGGGGCATTACGACCCTGCAATTCAGAGCACACTGTATGCTGCTCCGCCGCAACTCTTCGTCTGCGGACACTCTCATATCTTGAAGATTCAGTATGACAAAACCCTCCATTTACTACATATCAACCCGGGAGCAGCAGGTATTCAGGGTTGGCATAAAGACCGAACGCTGGTTCGTTTGACCATTGAGGGAAACCGATTCACTGATTGCGAGGTGGTAACTTTATAATTGAGAGTTTCACAAACAAAATCATTTACATTGACAACAACATAAAAACAACGATATGAAAACGTATTTAGTCACGGGCGCAGCAGGTTTTATCGGCGCCAATTTCATTAAATACCTGCTTGAAAAGAAGTACAAGAACGACAACATCCGCATCATCGTGCTTGATGCTTTGACCTATGCGGGCAACCTCGGAACCATCAAAAACAACATCGATGACAAACGATGCTTCTTCGTTCGAGGCGATATCCGCGATCGCGAATTGGTTGACAAACTCTTTAAAGACTACGATCCCGACTTCGTTGTAAACTTTGCGGCCGAGAGTCACGTAGACAGAAGCATTGAAGATCCGCAGCTTTTCCTCTCCGTTAACATCTTAGGCACGCAGAATCTGATGGACGCTGCCCGCCGTGCTTGGGTCAACGGGAAAGATGCCCAGGGCTATCCCACGTGGCGAGAAGGCAAGCGTTATCACCAGGTTTCAACCGATGAGGTCTACGGGAGTCTCGGTTCCACAGGCTATTTTACCGAAGAAACGCCACTGTGTCCGCATAGTCCGTACAGTGCTTCAAAAACAAGTGCTGACCTGTTTGTAATGGCTTATCACGACACTTACCATCTCCCGGTAAGTATCACACGGTGTTCCAACAACTACGGACCCTACCATTTCCCTGAAAAACTTATCCCGTTGATCATCAACAACATTCTTGCCGGTAAGCCATTACCCGTTTACGGCAAGGGCGAAAACATCAGAGACTGGCTCTATGTGGATGATCACTGCAAGGCAATAGACCTTGTTGTACGCGAGGGAAAGGCCGGACAAATATACAATGTGGGCGGACATAACGAGATGAAAAACATAGATATCGTGAAGCTTACCATCAAAACGATTCGCGAAATGATGGAAAACGATAAGGCTTTACGCACTGTCTTGAAGAAGAAAGAACTCGGTGCCGACGGCGAAATACGCATAGACTGGATTAACAACGACCTGATTACTTTCGTTGCCGACCGCCTGGGCCACGACCAACGCTATGCAATCGACCCCACAAAAATCAAGAATGAGCTGGGTTGGTACCCCGAAACCAAGTTCGCCGACGGCATCGTGAAAACCATCCGATGGAATCTCGAGCACCAAAATTGGATTGCCGAGGTAACCAGCGGCGACTATCAGAAGTATTACGAACAAATGTACGGCAACCGTTGATGGACGCTTTAACGGCCGAAATGCACGCCGTGCTGATGCACTTGGGCCAGAATCCCGGGTGCATCAGTCATCGAATGGAACATTACATCGAGCACATCTTCCACCTATTGCCTGCCGATCACGAGACGATCGCACTGCAATATTTCGGCATTTTGGGGAAAACGGCGGTACCGTTAGACCGTTTGGCCGAGACAAACGGGTACAGTCTCGAAACAATGGCGATGCAAATCGAAACCGATCTACGCCGCTTAGCCGTCACGCCCGAGTGGCAAATGGTACGCCAACTTATTCAATTCTAAGGGTAAACAACTGCAAGAAATGCGTTTAGGACAACTCATAGACCTACCGAAAATCATCGATCCGCGCGGCAATCTCACCGTTGTCGAGGGATACGGCAGTATTCCTTTCGACATACGGCGGGCTTACTGGGTTTATGATGTACACGGAGGCGAAAGCCGAGGAGGGCACGCTCATCGCCGGCTTCGCCAATTATTGGTGGCTATCAGCGGGTCGTTTACCGTGACATTGGACAACGGACACGCCCGCCACTCTTATCTTTTGAATCACCCTTATCAAGGTCTTCTGATCGAAACAGGTATCTGGCGCACCTTAGACGACTTCTCATCGGGTGCCGTTTGCCTTGTTCTCGCTTCAGAACCATTTGCAGAAAACGATTACATCCGCGATTATTCGGACTTTCTGAAATATGTCGCCAATGTTTGAAGTAGTTCGATACACACCCGAAAAAGCCGACGAATGGAATACGTTCACGGCCCGATCTCGAAACGGAACATTTCTTTTCGATCGACGATATATGGACTATCACAGCGCCAGATATCACGATCACTCGCTGATGATTTATGACCGTGGTCGCCTTGTAGCCTTATTTCCAGCCAACGAAACGGTCGACGGCCGACTGATCTCGCACGAGGGCCTTACCTACGGCGGGTTAATCGTGGGGCGAAAAACCATTACCGACACTGTGATCAACGCCTTTTCGACCCTCGAAAAGTATCTCATCACGGCACGTTTACAGGTCGTTATCTACAAGGCTGTGCCCCGAATCTATCACGATATACCTTCGGAGGAAGATCTGTATGTGCTTACACAGATCTGCAAAGCACGTCTCATAGGGCGCGATCTCTCGTCAGTCGTCGAACTCAGAAGCCGTATTCGTTTCACCGAACTGCGTCGACGCGGCACCCGAAAAGCCCAAGCTGCGGGTATTTCCATTGCTGAGAGCGATGATATCGATACATTTTGGCAGACTCTCGACAACAATCTCACTCGTAAATACGGTGTACATCCCGTGCATTCGGCTTCCGAACTACGCCTGCTGAAACATCGTTTTCCCTCCCAGATTCGTTTGTTTGTGGCGCGCGAGGGGCAAGAGACAGTGGCGGGAACCGTTGTTTATGTCTGCCGCGACACCATTCACGCTCAATATATAGCAGCATCGGCACGCGGCAAGCAGACAGGCGCACTCGATTTGTTGTTCGCCCGCCTGCTCGACGACGACTTTCGCGAGGCCCGATACTTCGATTTCGGCCGGTCGACAGAGACACTGGGGCAAATGCTCAACCGCGGTCTGATCTTTCAAAAAGAAGGATTCGGCGCACGCGGCATATGCTATGACACGTACGAATGGTATTTATGAAACTATCATTCACCGCAAAATCATCAATTTTTCATCACTAATCCCTCATCATTCATCGTAATCCCCCTCATCTGTCATCCATCAATGATCCCCTATTTAGATCTCAAACGCATCAACGCACAGTATGTCGACGAGCTGAACAAAGCCCTTTCGACCGTAGCAAATAGCGGTCGTTATCTGCAAGGCGAGGCCGTTTCGCTATTTGAAAAGCACTATGCCGCCTACATTGGAACCCGTCATTGCATCGGATGCGGCAACGGATTAGATGCACTCACACTGATTCTGCGTGCTTATATAGCACTTGGCGAGATGCAACCAGGCGATGAAATCATCGTTCCGGCCAATACATTCATCGCATCGATACTGGCTATCAATGCCGCAGGATTGACTCCACGACTCGTCGAACCCACGCTCGACACGCTCCAAATCGACGACACACGCATCGCCGGAGCCATCAATACGCGGACACGCGGACTGATGATCGTGCACCTTTACGGCCGTTGTGCCTATACCGAACACATCCGAAAGCTGTGCGATCAGCATCATCTGCGCCTGATCGAAGATAATGCGCAGGCACACGGATGCCGTTACGCCAAGCGCCGAACAGGCTCATTGGGCGACGCATCAGGGCATAGCTTTTACCCGGGAAAGAATCTCGGGGCGCTGGGTGACGGCGGAGCGGTGACGACTGACGATGACCAGCTGGCCGAAACCATACGCTCGTTGGGCAATTACGGTAGCAGTAGCAAGTATATTTACCCTTTTCGCGGCATCAACAGTCGGTTAGACGAACTTCAAGCAGCTGTTCTCGACGTCAAATTACGGTATCTCGACGAGGCTAACGACCGTCGTCGCCGACTCGCCGAACAATATATTGCCTGCATTCGCAACACTCATCTTCGCATTCCGAACTCTCCGAGCGACTGCGTTTATCATATTTTCCCCGTCTTTTCTACCCGTCGCGACGACCTAAGAAAATATCTGTCGGCCTGTGAAATAGAAACACTGATTCACTATCCTGTTCCTCCCCACAAACAGAGTTGTTATGCCCGGCTCAGCCATCTATCGCTGCCCATAACCGAACAGATTCATCGCGAGGAGTTGAGTCTGCCCCTCCATCCGGCTCTGACGGATGAAGAGACCAATCACATCATCGATGCCGCCAATGCATTTCGATAGAAACAGCGGAATCGTGACGAGTAAACAAGTATGAAAAAGATTGACAAAAGAGCTTTCTCCGAATATTAATTTCTAAGTCGGAAAAGTTCATTCACAAAGCAAGAAACAACCGTTTTCTCTTTCGTTTTCATCTGTCAGCAACACAAAAGCCGTTTTTCATCATTCCGAATACAGTTAATCGGAAAATGAAAAACAGCTTTTCACATCTCTTTTATATTCCTTTAACGTTAATACGCAAACCTACCTGCACACTGAAGTTAAGTGGTGTTTCTTTGAACACATTGCGAACGCGACTTCTGTTATCGAAATAATACTTTACACCAGGCTCTGCATAAATGCCCACTTGGGGAAAAACATCGTATTGAACGCCCACGGACGCACCGGCAGACCATTGTACACGATCTTTATCCATTGGCTGTGGGTTGCCCTCAGTGGCAATATTCGCCTTGACATTGATATCGGCTTCACCGCCCAAAGAGACATAAGTCTTAACGTGTTTGATACCCCACACATTATAATGAGCCGTCAACGGAACGCCGACATAATGCAATGTCTGAACGTTTTTCACCTGTTCGGTCCCCATAATGTGTACGAAGTCGGAACGAACCTTGGTATAGGTCACGCCCGTCGATACTGACCAACGACGCGACAGACCGTAACGCACCGACAAACCGAACGATATCGGCTGGTGATGATGCTCCTTTTCGCCATAATCAGTAAGGTAAATCGGGGCACGTTTGGCATAAGACATCTCGGCAAGATCATTATTTCCGCTTACCGATTCGCTCATCAGCACACCATTGGAATTGGCTTGTCCGATGACAGCATTAGACGCATAGGCCATTAGGTCTAACTTGGAATGACGAACTTGGGATGCGGAAGGGCGCGTATGGAATAAAGAATTGTTATTTGGGCGGGATGAGGTTGAAGCAGAAGTAGGATGCTCCCGCACGACGCCCTGTGTCCGGGCATTCTCGTTACGACTGTCAGAAGTCTGGCGATCGGCCGTTACTTGCGCTGCATTTAACGTCTTTTCGTCGGGTAATTGACCGTTAGTCACGTCGTGATTAACGGTCTCTTGCGTTGCATCCAATTCACGATCGGAAGTGGCGAAAGCGATGAGAGACTTCGCTTTCACAAGTTGTCTCTCACCAATATTCGCTTGATAGTCAGAAATTGAGTTATCTTTGACGGTCTCAACAGCCCTTTCCGCAAGCGGTGTAGGATGCTGTACCTTATTTGCAAAACGGTTCTCTGCGGAGCGATAAGCAGAGCGATAGACGTAAATCCCGCCTAAAACGAGACAGAGCAGTGCTGCAGCTACGGCAGCAATGCGCGTCATCGGCAGGATGCGAGCACGCCGCCGGGTCTCGGCCTGACGGTCGAGCACCCGCTCAATATCCTGCCACAAATCGTCCGGGGCAGCCTCTTCATAGTCTGCCAAACGGTCGTGCAGTCGTTGTGTCCAGTCTTTTTTGCTCATATCTCGTTGTTTTTTAAATATTCATTGATCATTTTCCGCAATATCCTTTTGGCTCTCGAAAACTGCGATGCAGACGAGTTTTCTCTGATTCCCAACCTTTCGGCAATCTCTTTATGACTCATCTGCTCGAAGACATACATATTGATCACCGATCGATAACCCACAGGTAGCTGGCCTATCATTCCTGTCAACACATCGGGCGGAATCTGCTGTACGCCGGGATCGTCGTCATCGGAATCTTCGGGAATATCATCCGTGTAACAGAATCGCTGATTGCGCCGTAAGAAATCTAATGCTTCATTAGCCACAATACGGGCTATCCAGCCTCTGACAGACCCCTCGCCGCGATACTCGAAACGACCGATCGAGGTGAATATCTTCACAAAACAGTCCTGTAAAACATCGCGCAGATCTTCCCGATCGGGTATATATCTCAGGCCGACAGCCGTTGCATAGCCGGAATATCGGTCGTACAGCCGCCGCATTGCAGCCCTGTCGCCCCGCCGAATATCGTCTAACAGTACCTGTTCTGCCTCCACTTACCTGTTGCTTTCCTTTCTTTTAGTGCCTGTAAAGACCAGACTCAACTCGGGAACAGGCCGTTTCAGGCTGACACTTTTCGATTCCTGCTTCCCGTCTGACATCTCATCAGAAGTCGTAACATAACTGTCGGTGATGGAGCTGATCTTAATCTTGATCACAAATGAATTGGAATATCTATTATATATGGCCACGGGGCGCTCTTTGATGACATAAATTGAAGTAAAGGTCGTATCTCGCGCAACATAACGAAAGCTGTAATTCTGATGCTCGAACGCGAAATAATAGCTGTCATGAGACACACCGTTAATGGTGTAATGCAACGGGAAACCGTAGTCTTTTTCTGCTTTAATCGGAGCATCTGCAAAGAATTGATGGTAATATTTCCCGAAAACATAAGTCCGCGGCATATTGCTGATATCAACATAAGCACCGACATAAACCTGTACAGAGTCCGTTTTCTCTCCGTTTACAGTCCAACACCCGTCGTAATAACCAGAATACAGCCCTTTCCCGACCTGACTATTCTCATACGGCATACTGTCGTTATCGCTCGACATACACGCATTGATCGTGAAAGCGGTCAGCATCGCCACCATCATCAATATACAGATTCTCTTCATTTTCTGTCCGATTCTTTACTTTATAACTGCAAATATAGGAAATCTTGCAACAATCGAAGTTATTTTTTGCCACAAAATGCAGATCATCTCTATAAAACCGACCATCAAAGAACGTATTTCTACCGAATGCGAAATAAGTCTTTGCCGTATCCGATAATTCTCTCTTGGCGATGACCATCAATATCCCTTAGGATCAACGACCGATGCTTTATTAGGAGTAATGATGAACATCTTTTAGAGAATAACGGTCGGCGCCCCGCCTGAGAATGAAGATTTGGGATATTGAAAGGATTTTCTTACCTTTGCATTCCCGAACAACGACACGGTAAGAATGATTGTTTGCATAGCAGAGAAACCCAGTGTAGCCAGAGATATTGCACACGTTTTGGGAGCGACAAGCACCCACGACGGATATATGGAAGGCAATGGCTATCAAGTAACGTGGACTTTCGGTCATCTGTGTACACTGAAAGAACCGAACGACTATATGCCCAACTGGAAACATTGGAGCCTTGCCGCTCTGCCGATGATTCCCCCGCGGTTTGGCATTAAACTGATAGACGACGAACGGATACGCCGGCAATTTGCCGTGATAGAACGCCTGATGCAGGCCGCAGACGGCATTATCAACTGCGGAGATGCCGGCCAGGAGGGTGAATTGATTCAACGCTGGGTGATGCAGAAGGCGCAAATTAAATGTCCGGTCAAGCGACTTTGGATTTCATCGCTTACCGAAGATGCCATCAAACAAGGCTTCGATACGCTCAAAGATCAATCCGAATATCGGCCGCTTTATTTGGCGGGGCTTAGCAGAGCGATTGGCGACTGGATTCTCGGAATGAATGCCACGCGTCTATATACGTTGAAATACGGGCAGAACAAACAGGTGTTGAGTGTCGGTCGCGTGCAGACTCCCACGCTGGCACTTATCGTTCAGCGCCAAAAAGAGATAGATGGCTTCAAGCCCGAGCCTTATTGGGTGCTCTCCACGATTTACCGCGATACGCTGTTCACAGCCGTCAAAGGGAGGTTCAGCAACAAGGAGGATGGTGAAAAGGCTTTCGCCGGTATTGCCGGAAAACCCTTTGAGATAACGGACATTACGAAGAAGAAAGGCTCGGAGGCGCCTCCGCACTTGTTTGATCTCACGTCTTTGCAGGTGGAATGCAACAAGAAATTCAGCTATTCGGCTGAGACCACACTCAATCTGATACAGAGCCTTTACGAGAAAAAGTTCACGACATATCCCCGCGTAGATACACAATATTTGAGCGACGATATCTATCCCAAATGTCCCAGCATCTTACGGGGATTGCGCGGATATGAAACGTGGATACAACCACTCATCGACCGACCACTCATCAAAAGTAAAAAGGTGTTCGATACATCCAAAGTTACAGACCACCACGCAATTATTCCCACAGGTGTTCCGATACAGAATCTTACCGATATGGAACGGAACGTTTATGATTTGATTGCCCGCCGCTTTGTCAGCGTGTTTTATCCAGATTGCAAGTTCGCCACAACGACCGTATTTGGGGCCGTTGACAAGACCGAGTTTAAAGTCAGCGGTAAAGAGATTCTTGCCCCGGGATGGCGCATTGTATATGAAAAAGAGCAGCAAGTGCAAGACGATGATGAGACCAAAAAGAGTGACGAGGAGCGCACATTGCCCACATTCACAAAGGGAGAAAGCGGTCAGCACACGCCAACATTGACCGAAAAGCAGACCACACCACCCAAATACTACACCGAGGCCACATTACTCCGCGCAATGGAAACAGCAGGAAAATTCGTAGAAGACGAAGCTTTGCGCAGTGCCCTGAAAGAGAACGGCATCGGCAGACCCTCATCGCGCGCCTCGATCATTGAAACGCTCTTCAAGCGCCACTACATCAAACGCGAACGAAAGAATCTGTTGGCCACACCGACAGGCATCGAACTCATCGATACCATTCACGAAGAGTTGCTGAAGAGTTGCGAGTTAACGGGTATTTGGGAAAAGAAACTGCGCGACATCGAGCATCAGAGATATGACGCCAATCAATTTATCAATGAATTGAAAGCACAGATTACAGAGATCGTCAACGGCGTCTTACGGGATAACAGTAATCGCCGCGTCACCGTAACAACCGAAGAAGACTTGAAGAAAAAGATGGCAAAGAAAGCTGCATCAACCGCTCGCAGCTCATCATCGAAACCGAAGAAGAAGTCCAAAACAAAAGAAACACCTCCGCACTCGCTCCCAGCCGATGACAGCATCATCGGCAAGCTCTGTCCCGTTTGCGGCCAAGGCATCATTCTCAAAGGTCGCACTGCTTACGGATGCAGCAATTGGAAGAATGGCTGCACATTCAAATTACCATTCGGAAAAGGTATCGGACAGTAATTAGGAAATCTTTCCATCTTTCCATCTTTCCATTTTTTCATCTTTTCATCTTTTTTCGTTATTCGTGCAAGATTTACAGAGTTTTTTGTTTCTCTAATAAACAACTTTAAACTCACTCAAAAATGAAAAAGCTATTGATGAATTCCTGCGTAGCGCTCACCGCAGCGACTATGCTCATTGCCTGTGACAAAAATGACAATCCGACACCGGGAATTAAATACAATCCGGGGAAAATAACATTGTCAGCCGCACAACAACAAAATGTTAACGGAAACAACGGATTTGCCCTGCGACTGTTCAATCAGGTTGCTTCTGCATCTGATAAAAGCTTTGTTCTCTCTCCGATCAGTCTCACTTACACGCTCGCAATGCTCAACAACGGAGCAGCAGGCGAAACACAGCGCGAAATAACCAAGGGCTTAGGATTTGGCGAAACGACGCCAACTGCTGTCAATGCATTGTGCAACAAACTGATTACCGAGGCTCCGAAGCTCGATAAATCTACCCGAATCGATATTGCCAATGCCGTGGTCGTCAACGAAAAGTATAAACTATTGCCTGGCTTTACAAGTACGGTTACCAAAGATTATGGCGCACTTGCGGTCAACAAAGACTTCACCTCACCGGCCACACTGACTTATATAAACGACTGGTGTAAGACTAAAACACAAGGAATGATTCCCCAAATAATAGACAAGGTCAATCCCAAAGCATTGACTTATTTGCTGAATGCCATATATTTTAAGGGCCGTTGGCTGGAAAAATTTAATAAAAACAATACACGTGAGACTACCTTCACCACAGAGAAAAACGTTAAGACCAAAGTGCAGATGATGCACCAAAAAGCAGGTTTCCGTTATAATGAAAATGCTATTTGTCAAACCTTAATACTTCCTTACGGCAATGGGTCTTACCAAATGGTGGTTCTTCTGCCCCGAGAAGGTAAAAAGATAACCGATGTTTTAAACAGTTTAAATGCCGAGAAATGGACTGACAATATCAAAAAATGTCACAATACGAAAGTCAATCTATCGCTCCCACGCTTCACGACAACTTATAACCAGCAGCTGAACAGCATTGTACAAGCACTGGGTATGTCTCTGATCTTCAATACAACGAAAGCAGACTTCTCTCGATTGAGTACTACCCCAAATTATGTTTCTCGTATTTTGCAAAACGCAAAAATAGAAGTAGACGAGCAAGGAACTAAGGCAGCAGCTGCCACAGTTGTTGAAAATGGGCTCACTGCTATTGGTCCAGAATCAGAAGTCGTGTTCAAGGCCGATCACCCTTTCATCTACGCGATTACCGAACACAGTACCGGAACTATCTATTTTATGGGTATTTATCAAGGAAACTAATTTTCTTCACTTCATACGTTGATGTCCCTTCCCCAACCGATTGCGACCGGGGAAGGGACAAATTTTATCTACATATTAGGTAAAGTGTAAAAACTCAAACCAAGAAAACATTCATATCGAATTTCAAAATTCATCTTCCATCCCTCACCCCATACTCGGCAATAAGCAGTAGTATAGGACTTCTGCCCCACTACCCCTATACTACTCGCCGTCTACTCCTATACTTCTCATTCAAAATAAATATGCTGCAAAATGTTTCGATTAAGGTGAATCAAGCCGACAGACAAACAGATTCGATACCTACAAACGCATTATTCTGTCAGATTTCAAGCAAAAGAATAACATCTCTTGATAGGAAGATCGAAACACACACGCATTTCAAAAATAAACACTTGCAGATTTGAAAAGAAATATGTATTTTTGCCATCACAAATCAAACTCGGAAGAAAATATCTGAATATTCAATAACCCTACAAAAACAAATCGGCTTATGGAACCAACCATTTATGCAATCATTGCCGCAGCCGTTGTACTGCTGTTCATTTTTATCTTTACTTCTTATGTCAAGGCGCCGCCCTCTTATGCGTTCATTATCTCGGGACTCAGCCGCGAACCACGTGTACTCATCGGATCGGGTGGCTTTCGCATCCCGTTCCTCGAACGATTGGACCGTGTTTACTTGGGACAAATCACCGTGGATATCAAGACCGAGGAGAGCGTTCCGACCAACGACTTCATCAACGTAGACGTGGATGCCGTGGCGAAGATACGCGTCACGCCCAATGCCGAAGGCACACGCTTGGCCGCAAAGAACTTCCTCAATATGACTCCCACAATAATTGCCGAACAGCTGCAAGACTCATTGCAGGGTAATATGCGCGAAATCATCGGTACGCTCGACCTGCGGTCGCTCAACACCGACCGCGACGGTTTTTCCGACCAAGTGATGCAGAAAGCCCAACCGGATATGGCCAAATTGGGAATAGAAATCATCTCGTGCAACATCCAGAACGTGACCGATAAGGAAGGACTTATCCACGACCTCGGTGCCGACAATACGGCAAAGATTAAAAAGGATGCATCCATCAACCGAGCCAATGCCGAGCGCGATGTGAAAATACAAGTGGCACACGCCGACAAGGATGCCAACGATGCGCGGGTGGATGCCGACACGGCTATCGCAATGAAGAACAACGATCTCGCCCTGAAACGGGCCGACCTGAAAAAACAGGCCGACACCGCACAGGCTGATGCCGATGCGGCCTATGCCATTCAGCAACAGGAACAGCAGAAGACCATCAACATCAAGACCGTCGAGGCCGAAATCGAAAAGACCAAGCGTGAGCAGATTCTCTCGCAAGAACAGATCGTTATTCGTCAAAACCGTTTGTCCGCCGAAGTTGAGAAGAAAGCAGATGCCGACAAATATCAGGTTCAGAAGAATGCCGAGGCCGATCTCGAACAGCGCAAACGCGTGGCCGAAGCCCAACGCTATGAGGCTGAGCAGCGAGCACAGGCTCAAAATGCGGCTTCTGACGCCACCCGCTACCAATTGGAGCAAGAAGCCCAGGGTATCAAAGCCAAAGGTGAAGCCGAGGCTTATGCCATTTTAAAGAAAGGTGAGGCCGAGGCACAAGCAATGGACAAGAAAGCCGAGGCTTACAAGAAATATAACAATGCTGCCGTTGCACAAATGATGATCGAAGTCTTGCCGCAAATTGTGGAAAATGTGGCCAAACCGATCAGTGCCATCAAGGATGTCAACATTTACAGCGGAGACGGGAACGGCATCAGTGCGATGAGTGGCAATGTACCATCGCCATCAAGCAGGCATTCGATGTACTCAAATCGGCCACCGGCGTAGATATGGCCGACATTATGAAAGCCGGTTCTATCCAGGCCAAGACCACCCGAAACATCAACCTCAATGGCGAAGCACAAGAGGTTATCGACAGTATCAAAGGCGAGGAACCGACTGCTCCCGAGAAAGATTGAACCGAGCCTCGGAAAGACAAATCCCCGGATGCAGCATTTTATTGCATCCGGGGATTTCTGATATCCAAGACCTCGTGAGAACATCAAAAGTATGTCGCTGCGACCCTCGAACAAGGCGAAACCGCTTTCATCTCCATAAAAAAAGATGCGCCTATACCCCACGAGTGGGGTACTTCAAGGGGGCACTCGTGGGGTATCATCGCACCCCACTCGTGGGATGCGTTTATAGATCACTCGTGGGATGCAACATCATCCCATTCACAAACAATTACAATTCGTCGAACTCACGTTATTTTAACCTATCAAAAACCGTTGCAGACACGAAGCGGTCTGCAACGGTTCTTTCTTAGGCCGGGAGAACCCTTACCAAATATGTGCGCGCTTGTTCTTGGGGACGAACAAGCGGTCGCCTTTCTTAACGTTGAAAGCTTGATACCAGGCATCAATCATAGGCAGAGCACAGTTTACGCGAGCGATACTCGGCGAATGTACATCGGCCGTGAGCAGATAAGCCTGAATCTGCGGCGTAGCATTGCGCGCCCATACGCGAGCATAGGCAAGGAAGAAACGCTGTGCAGGCGTAAAGCCGTCTTTATCGGCCAGCGGATTCTTTTTCATCTCGTTTTGCAGAGCACGGAACGCAACGTTCAGCCCGCCGTTGTCTCCGATATTCTCGCCGAGCGTCTGCTTGCCATTTATTTTCTTGCCGGGCAGTACCTCGAAGTTGCTGAAATGATCTACAAGCACTTTCGTCCGAAGATCAAAATTCTTCTTGTCAGCCGCTGTCCACCAGTTGTGCTGATTACCGTTCTTGTCGAACTGGCAGCCCTGATCGTCAAATCCGTGGCTCATTTCGTGACCGATCACGGCCCCGATGGCCCCGTAATTGGCCGCATCATCGGCTTGCGGATCGAAGAACGGCGGTTGCAGGATGGCCGCAGGAAAACAGATCTCGTTAGTCGTGGGGTTGTAATAAGCATTGATGGTCTGCGGTGTCATTCCCCATTCGGTCTTATCCACGGGCTTGTTCACCTTTCGACCGATCTCATCCATCGTGAACCACTCTGAGACCCGGGCCATATTGTCAAACAAGGAGAGACTATCGTT
This sequence comes from Hoylesella pleuritidis JCM 14110, assembly GCF_000613725.1. GTDB lineage: Bacteria > Bacteroidota > Bacteroidia > Bacteroidales > Bacteroidaceae > Prevotella > Prevotella pleuritidis. Next base: position 25,385 of record NZ_BAJN01000011.1, on the reverse strand, counting down.
GATTTGCAGGCCACTGTAATCCTTCCACTTATCAGGATAACCAATCTTGATAATGAAGTTGGCCAGCTTGTCGATAGCCTGTGCCTTGGTAGCGGCACTCATCCACGTAGCCTCCTCGATGCGCTCTCGCAGTGCCGTCTGTAAGTTGTGCACCAACTCGATCATACGCTTCTTGCTGCTTTCAGGGAAATATTTCTCTACATAGAGCTTGCCGATAGCCTCGCCGAGAACGCCGCTTACGAGCGACACGCTACGTTTCCAGCGCGGGCGGTCCTGCTGAACACCACTGAGCACTCGATTGAACGCGAAAGAGGCAGCACGAAACTCGTCGGTCAGCATACTCGATGCACTGGATATGACACGCACTTCGGCGTAACTCTTCAAGTCGTCGAGCGATGCCTCGGTCAATATTTTCTCGACTTCGTGGATAGGTTCGGGCTGCCCGACGTCCACTTCATCGAAACGCGGGAAGCCCGAAATCAGAAACACGTTTCCCCAATCAATGCCAGGAAACTCTTCAACGAGCTTGGCATAAGTCATCTTGTGATAATTCGCATCCACATCGCGCAACTTCACCATATCGTAGCTGACCCTGGCTATCCGCGTCTCAATGGCCATCACCGCCTGCATTTTCTTTTCGGCTGCAGCCTCGTCATAGCCCACGAGTGTAAAGAGTTTTTTTAGATAAACCTTGTAAGCCTCACGCACGTTTTTAGTTTGTTCGTCGTCGTTGAGATAATAATCGCGCTCGCCCAAACCGAGTCCACCCTGACCAATACCCACGATGTTCATCGCCGCATTGCGCTGGTCGGCTCCTACACCGATGCCAAACATTAATGTGTTACCACCTTGACGGTCAATGTCTGCGGCCACTAACTGATATTCTTTGCGGTTCTTAACGGCGTTAATGCGCGCCAACACCGGTTTCAGCGGAGCATAACCGTCCTTGTTCAAGCGCACGCTGTCCATCATCATTTTGTACAGGCTGCCAATCTTCTGCCCCAAAGATCCCTTCTGTTGCGGTTTACCGGCATATTCTTCGATGAGCGAGCGAATCTGCTTCTGCACTGATTCCTGCAAGTCGACGAATGCTCCGTTCATCGGATGCTCGGCATCCAGGGGATGCGTTTTCATCCATCCGCCGGCCGCATACTCGTAAAAGTCGTTCCCGGGCTTTACACTTGTGTTCAGATTGGCCTTGTCGATACCCGACGAAAGCTCCTGTGCATAGGTTGCCGTTGCAGCAAACGCCAACGCCACGATTAATGTTTTACGTTTCATTTTCATTCGATTTATGAATCATTTATACAACAATTATTTTTTATTTCAAATATCCAATTCGCTCATTTTACTGTTCCATCTTTTCTTGATATTCGTTTATCTATTCACGAATCAGTATTCCATCTGCAATTACGGCATTACGAAATAAAACACCCCATCCATTTTCCACGGAACAATCGGATGAGGAAAAGAACGCCACGCAACGTAAGTTCCACCGCCATTGCAAACCATACGCCACGCAATCCATAGGTAGGAGCTAAAGCGGCAGCCAACGTCAGACGGACAAACCACATACTTCCAAGGTTGATTAGAGCCGGACGCAAAGTATCGCCAGCACCCACGCACACGCAATACGTAACGATAGCGGCACCGAACATCGGCTCAGCAAAGGCTTCAATACGCAAAGCGTCGGTACCCAAAAGGCGAATCTCTTCCACAGGCGTGAGTATTCCGATCATCTCAGGAGCAAAAACATACATCACAATGCCCATTAACATCATCACAAGCATTGCTAAAAAGACGGTCATCCGGGCAAAACTACGACACAAATCGCCTCTGCCTGACCCATTACTTTGCCCCACTAAGGTGGTGGCTGCATCACCAATGCCATAGCCCGGCATATAACAAAGACTCTCGGCAGTGATTCCGAACGTATTGGCTGCAATGGCGATATTGCCCAACGGAGCAACAATGACAGTACTGACAATCTGTGCACCGCCCATCAGCACCGATTGTACAGCCATCGGAAAACCGATTTTAAAAGCATTACGGATATAATTTCCCACCCAGAAAAACTTCTCGCCCTCTCGCCGCAACGACAGAATCCGATTGCGGAAAACAGCAAAATAGGCTTCGACTGAGGCTGCCAAAACAAAAGCTAATGCCGTTCCGAGCGCTGCACCGGGTACACCAAGGCCGCAAACGAAAATGAAGAGATAATTGAACAGCACATCGAACACGCACATCATCACGCTGACGATACTCGGGATACGCATATTACCCGAACATTTTAACATCGATGCGGAAATACTTGACAGCTGAAAAAACGGCACGGCAAGTGCAACAATCAGGAAATAAAGGGATGCTTCGGGTGCAATATCGGGACCACCACCTAACCAATAAGGAAGCGGTCGAGCTACGGAAACAGCCGACAGCGTAATCACCAGACTAAGAACAAAAGACGCAATGAGGCCGTGACGAAACACTTGTCGGGCTTTTACGAAATCGTTTGCACCGATAAAATTGGCCACTTGCACCGAAAAGCCCATCGAAGTAGCCGTAGCAATGCTCCCGAACAACCACGTAGACGATTCCACCAAGCCAATAGCAGCCGAAGAACGGGCCCCCAATCGCCCCACCATTGCAGCATCAATGTAAAACATCAATACGTTGGTGATCTGCGCAAGCATAGAAGGAATACTCAGTCCGACAATCAAACTGAGCTTCTCACTGCGTGTCATCGGTCGCCCTTCGCGTATCGATTCCAGCAAAACATCACTGTTCTTGAATTGCAGAAAAGCCATTTAATTGGCCATTTCAGATAGAAATTTGATGCGGACCAGCCGTATTTCGTCTTCTGTATAGTCGCCTCCTAATTCCTCCATTGCCGTATCTATGTTGTCGGTCACACTGTCGTGGAAATAATCGTAAATATCCTCCACACGTTCATCATCCATTACTTCGTCGAGGAAATAGTCGATATTGAGTTTCGTCCCACTGTAAACGATGGCTTCGATTTCCGTAAGTAAATCACTGAAATCAATGTTTTGGGCATTGGCAATATCGTCCAACGCAATCTGACGGTCGATGCTTTGGATGATCTTTACTTTGAGCATACTCTTCTTAGCAACCGTTCTCACGCGCAGTTCTTCGGGTCTTTCAATGTCGTTTTCCTTGCAATGCTGTTGGATAAGCTTGCAAAACTCAGTGCCGTAACGTTTCGCTTTCCCCGCACCTACGCCCTGAATATTTTGCAATTCCTGCATATTGACAGGATACATCGTGGCCATTTGCTCGAGCGAAATATCTTGGAAGATTACGTAAGGAGGAATACCGAGCTTGGCAGCCATGCGCTTTCGCAGGTCGCGCAGCATTGCATAAAGTTCTTGATCGAGTGCAGCCGCAGCCGAGTCGTGCCTTTCCTCATCGTAATCGCTCTTGAAATTCTTATCCTCCACAATCATAAAGGACACGGGATGCTTGATAAATCGTTTGCCGGTAGCGGTAAGTTTGAGCAATCCATAGTTCTCCACATCCTTCTTCAAATAACCGGCGATAATCGCCTGACGGATAACGGGATTCCAAATCTTGTCGTCTTCGTCCTCGCCACTGCCGAATTCGTCCAATTCATTGTGCTTATGCGACACGATGTCATCGGTTCCGCGTCCCTTCACTAAGTCGATTACATAATCTGTCCGAAAGTTTTCCTTAACGGCTTTTACAGCATTCAGTACGATGAGCAGTGCATTTCGGGCTTCTTTTTTTTCCTTAGGATGGAGACAATTATCACAATTATGACAATTGTTTTCATCGTATTCTTCGCCGAAATAATGCAGTAACATTTTACGACGACATACGGACGACTCTGCATAAGCGGCCGTTTCCTGCAACAATTGTCGACCGATATCCTGCTCGGCAACAGACTTTCCGTCCATAATCTTCTCCAATTTTTGGAGATCTTTGTTTGAATAGAACGTGATGCAAAGGCCTTCTCCGCCGTCACGTCCGGCCCGTCCGGTCTCTTGATAATAACCTTCGAGACTCTTGGGAATATCATAATGAATCACGAAACGCACATCGGGCTTGTCTATCCCCATACCGAATGCAATAGTAGCAACGATAACATCAAGGCGCTCCATCAAGAAATCGTCCTGCGTCTGCGAGCGAGTGGCACTGTCGAGACCTGCGTGATAAGGAGCGGCTTTGATGTCATTGGCCTGCAAAACAGCTGCAAGCTCCTCCACCTTTTTACGCGCCAAACAGTAAATAATACCGCTTTTGCCTGCGTGCTGACGGATAAACATTATGATCTGGCGGTCTATATCATTAGTTTTCGGGCGTATCTCATAATATAAGTTGGGCCGATTGAACGAACTTTTGAACTCGCGTGCATCCGTAATTCCTAAACTTTTCTTGATATCTGAGCGCACTTTGTCAGTGGCCGTAGCCGTGAGTGCAATGACAGGCGCATTTCCGATCTTGTTGATTGTAGGGCGAATGTTGCGGTATTCAGGGCGAAAATCATGTCCCCATTCTGATATACAATGAGCTTCATCGATAGCATAGAACGAGATTTTAACCGTTCGCAAGAACTCCACATTCTCTTCTTTGTTCAGCGATTCGGGTGCCACATAAAGCAGTTTGGTCTTTCCCGTGCGCACATCGTTCATCACCTGCGTGATAGCTGCCTTGTTGAGAGATGAGTTCAGATAGTGAGCGATGCTACCGTCTTCACTGATTCCGTTGATAACATCCACCTGGTTTTTCATCAAAGCGATAAGAGGCGAGATGACAATGGCCGTCCCCTCCATAATGAGCGAGGGCAACTGATAACACAAACTCTTGCCGCCGCCTGTCGGCATCAACACAAACGTGTCGTTTCCGGCCAACAGATTGCGGATGATTGCTTCCTGATCGCCTTTGAATTTATCAAAGCCGAAATAATGTTTAAGTTCTTTTGTAAGATTAACGTCCTTTATCATATCGGTAAGCAGCATGTTTATGCTCTGCGTTTAACGGCTTTTCACCTTGCAACTAACAGTTAAACGGAGTGCATTTAACGGTTAAACGGAACGCAATTAACAGTAAAACGGAGTGCGATTAACGGTCTTTCAGAACGAATCCCCGCACAGCCCCCGTTATAAGGAGCTGCACCGGGTGTCGCGATTTATGCAGATTCTAATTTTTGTAAATGTACTTTGTCGAGTTGAGCCACAGCATAATCGCGGGTCACCTCGAATGTTTTGACGCGCTTGGAAGGAATTTCAAACATCGCATCCATCATTACCGCCTCGACAATTGAGCGTAGTCCGCGTGCACCGAGCTTATATTCCATCGCCTTATCAACGATATAATCAAGTGCATCATTGGAGAAATCGAGCGAGATTCCGTCCATTTCAAAGAGCTTGATGTATTGTTTGACAATCGAGTTTTTCGGTTCTCCGAGAATCCGACGCAATGCTTCGCGATCGAGAGGATTAAGATATGTGAGAACGGGTAGACGCCCGATAATCTCCGGAATCAGGCCGAACGATTTGAGATCTTGCGGCAGAATGTATTGCATCAGGTCGTTTTTATCGATATTACGCACATTCTGCACGGAGTTATAACCCACGACATGCGTGTTGAGTCGCTGTGCAATCTTGCGCTCGATACCATCGAACGCACCGCCGCAAATAAAGAGTATATTCTTCGTATCAACGTGGATATAGTCTTGATCGGGATGTTTCCGCCCGCCTTTCGGCGGTACATTGACCATCGTTCCTTCCAAAAGTTTGAGCAATCCTTGCTGAACACCCTCGCCACTTACATCTCGCGTAATGCTGGGATTATCACTTTTCCGGGCGATTTTGTCGATCTCGTCGATGAAAACGATACCTCGTTCGGCCGCAGGTACGTCATAATTGGCTACCTGCAACAAACGACTCAGGATGCTTTCGACATCTTCTCCCACGTAACCAGCTTCTGTAAAGACCGTCGCATCGACAATGGTGAACGGCACATCAAGCATCTTTGCAATCGTACGGGCAAGCAAAGTCTTACCTGTACCGGTGCTTCCCACCATAATAATATTGCTCTTTTCGATCTCCACTCCTGTGTCGTCCTTGGGCTGTTGTAGCCGTTTGTAGTGATTATAAACGGCTACCGAGAGGAAGCGTTTAGCCTCATCCTGACCGATAATGTATTGATCGAGATACTTCTTAATCTCTTTCGGCTTTGGAACTTTCTTCACTTTGAATCCCGAATCGGCTGCGTGCTCCTCCTCGTCGGCATCGAGCGCGCCGGCCGATTGCGCAATCTGGTAAGCCTGTTGTGCACAATTCTCGCAGATAAAACCGTTCATTCCGGTTATCAACAATCTCACTTCGTCTTCGCCTCTGCCACAGAAGCTACACACTTTCTTAGCCATTCGCTATTTCTTCTTTGTGTAAACGGTGTCGATCATACCATATTCTTTGGCCTCATCGGCAGTCATCCAGTAGTTGCGATCACTGTCTTTCCACACTTTTTCATACGGGGTGTGGGAGTGTTCGGATATGATCGTGTAGAGTTCTTTCTTGAATTTCTGAATCTCTTTGGCCTCGATCTCAATGTCGGAAGCCTGTCCTTGCACGCCACCCAACGGTTGGTGAATCATCACCCGACTGTGGGTGAGGGCCGAGCGCTTGCCTTCTTGGCCTGCAACGAGCAACACGGCGGCCATTGAAGCAGCCATACCTGTACAGATAGTAGCCACATCGCTGGCAATAAATTGCATTGTATCATAGATGCCGAGACCCGCAGTGACACTTCCGCCGGGGCTGTTGATGTAGATGGAAATATCTTTTCCGGCATCAACAGAGTCCAAATAGAGTAGCTGTGCCTGTAAAGTGTTGGCCGTGTAATCATCGATCTCCGTACCGAGGAAGATGATTCGGTCCATCATCAAGCGCGAGAATACGTCCATCTGAGTGACGTTGAGCTGGCGTTCTTCAAGAATATAGGGGTTGAGATATTGTGCCTGAGATTTCACGACATCATCGAACACCATACCATTCATCCCCAGATGACGGGTTGCATACTTTCTAAAATCGTTCATTTAATGATTCCTTTCTATTTGATATACGAAAAAGAGATTAACGACTCTCTTCCACTTGTCATAGGACAAAGTTAATAAAAAAAGCCGATAACTTCTTTTTGAAAGAAGTTTTTTTTGCTAAAAAAGATGAATTGGGGAGTTAACAAAGAGACGAAGAGCATAGTAATTGGTATAAAGGAGTAAGGTAGTAAGTAGAAAATAAATGGGTAAATGAGAACGCTAAGCTCTCTTTACCCATTTATTTTCTACTTACTACCTTACTCCTTTATACTTACTACCTTACAATTTACTCACTCATTAACTTATTGAAATCATCGAGTGAGATTTCCTTTTCATTGAGTTTAACCACTTGTTTGAGTGCACCGGTGAGCTTACGATCGATAGAACGGTCTACGAGTCCATCTGTATTCTCACGCTTCTTCAACATTTCGTCGGCGTAATTGCTGATATATTCATCGGGCACATTATTCATTCCGTATTGCGCAAACTGTGCACGAGCGGCCTCTTTGGCCGTTTCACGAATATCGTCGTCATTCACTTTAATGCCCGTTGCACTTACAAGCTGTTCCTTAATAAGATGCCAAGTGAGTTCTTTCAGACTCTGCTCGTAGTTCTTCTCGACAAATTCTTCACCGCGTTCTTTATTATTACGTAGCATAACTCGTTTCAAGAGTGCATCCGGATAGGTTAGTTTACCCACCTTTTTCTCTGCATATTTGCGGACGTCTTGAATGAATTTGTAGTCGCTGTCAACCTCAAGCTGACCCTTCAAACCGCCTGCAATCATCTCGCGGAACTCTTTTTCGCTCTTCACCGCGTCCTTACCGTAAACGCTGTCAAACAGCTCTTGGTTGACTTCCGCTTTCTTGAAGCGACGGATTTCAGTAATTTGGTAACTGAAATCAGCCGTTACATTCTCGGCCTCTTCTTTCTTAATATTCAGCAACGAAGCGATTTCTACATTGCTCTTGGGGTATGCTTGTTTCGGATTGAACGTTATAATGTCGCCCAATTTGGCACCATCGAAGCGCTTCTTTTGGTCTTCCACCTTGATGTTATCAGGCATCATTACGGCTCCTTCGACCGTAATGCCACCCTCTTTGGTATTGCCCTGTTCGTCGAGTTCGCGCAGATCTCCTTTCAACATATCCCGATCCTGATAGCTCTTAGCATTCTCATAGCTACCCGCACGCGATGCAAACATATCTACTTGCTGATCAATGAGCTTGTCATCGACAGTGATTTTGTAATAGTCTATCTTGTCTTTGTTGGTCAATTCGATCTTAAATTCAGGTGCAACAGCCACGTCAAACTTGAACGTATAGGGCGGTTCCTTCTCCAAATCCTGTGCTTCCTGACTATCAGAAGGCAGTGGTTCGCCCAGCATCTGAACCTTATTCTCTTGCAGATACTTATAGATTTGTTCACCCACCAGCTTGTTAATGGCATCCATCTTAGCAGAAGTGCCGAACTGTTTCTTGATCAATCCCATCGGAACCATACCCGGACGGAAGCCCGGGACATTAGCTTTTTTGCGATAATCTTTCAATGTTTTGTCGACAGTTTCTTTATAATCAGCCTCTTCAACGGTCAAAGTCAACAGACCGTTCAGCTTGTCGGGGTTTTCAAATGAAATCTTCATCTCTGATGTTTTGTTTTTATTCGATTCTTTGTTTTGTCTTCAAATGAACTGCAAAAGTACTTATATTTTGCGTAAATACCTAATATAATACGTAAAATCTATTGTTCTTCGCGTGCTCGTCGCTCTTCATCCAGCGTTTGGAAATCCTTTTTCCGCAGCACAAAGCTATTGCTTAAATACTTCTCTCGCACGATTTCATTGGCAGCCAATTCCTCGGGCTCACCTTGAAAGAGGATTTTTCCTTCAAACAACAAATATGCTCGGTCGGTAATTGTGAGTGTTTCTTGCACATTATGGTCGGTTATCAGGATACCAATATTACGATATTTCAACTGCCAAACAATATGCTGAATATCTTCGACAGCTATCGGATCGACTCCGGCAAACGGTTCGTCGAGCATAATAAACTTCGGATCGATGGCTAAACAGCGCGCAATCTCGGTGCGTCTACGTTCTCCTCCCGAGAGCTGATCACCTTTGTTCTTGCGCACTTTGGTCAACCTGAACTCCTTAATGAGCGTTTCCAATTTCTCCAATTGATAGCTGCGAGGTTGCCCTGTCATCTCAAGAACCGAGAGGATGTTATCTTCTACCGTCATCTTTCGGAACACACTGGCCTCTTGTGGCAGGTATCCGATGCCGGCACGAGCACGCTTATAGACGGGATATTTCGTTATATCGCGGTCGTTGAGATAAATATGTCCATCGTTGGGAACAATCAATCCCGTAGTCATATAGAACGATGTGGTTTTTCCTGCACCGTTAGGCCCGAGCAAACCGACGATCTCACCCTGCTTCACATCAATCGACACGTTGTTCACCACCGTGCGTTTTCCATAACGTTTCACCAATCCTTCCGTTCGCAGAACCATCGTCCGATTCTGCATTTCAGGATTTGCCGACACGGCATCAACCGTGTTGTTCCATTCATCCATATATCAATCCATCTGTCAAATGTGTCGCAAAATTAGTAAAATTCCATCTAAATAATACTTAGAAAATCAAAAACCATCACTTTTATTGCAGTTTTTTAATTGATTTTGGTTACTTTTGCAGCTAACAAACCACGATAATAAATGGTATTATTGAAGTTTCTTGTCACTTTCGGAAGGTATCTAATATTGATGGGACGATCATTTGCACGCCCCGAACGGATGCGTATGTTTATGAAGAGATACATCAAAGAGATGTCGCAATTGGGTATAGATTCCATTGGAATCGTACTTTTAATCTCGTTCTTTATCGGTGCCGTAATCTGTATTCAGATGAAACTGAACATCCAAAGTCCGTGGATGCCGCGTTGGGTTTCAGGCTATACCACCCGCGAAATAATGTTGCTCGAATTTTCATCGAGCATAATGTGTTTGATATTGGCCGGCAAAGTGGGCTCCAACATCGCATCGGAATTAGGGACAATGCGGGTAACCCAGCAGATCGATGCACTCGACATAATGGGCGTTAACTCTGCTTCTTACCTCATATTGCCTAAGATTCTGGGACTGGTAACAATAATGCCGTTCCTCGTTATATTCAGTTCGGCGATGGGAATCATCGGTGCTTATGCCACGGCTTACATCGGCACATCCTCAGTCCGGAAGATTTGACACTGGGAATACAGCACTCTTTCAACTCGTGGTTTATGTGGATGAGCATTGTTAAGAGTCTGTTCTTTGCGTTCATCATTGCCAGCGTGTCGTCGTATTTCGGTTACACGGTCGACGGCGGATCCGTAGAAGTAGGCAAAGCCAGCACCGATGCCGTCGTGAGTAGCTCTGTCTTGATTCTCTTCTCGGATGTGTTCCTGACACAAGTGCTTAGTTAGCGCCCTGATATGTATACGTAATGGATTTCTATTGTCCGCAAGCGAGACGATGTGTAGAGGTAGATGAAGAGGTGTACGACAGTCCTAAGGTACAGAAAAAAGGTACAGAGAGAACGACTTTTCTCAATCAGAACGATATCAAAGTTATCAGATTTAAGAACGAAGAAGTAGAAAACAATATAGATGATGTGGTTAATAAAATCCGTTTGGCACTACTTTCACGAGTCGAATCCGGCTTTATTGATTAGATCACGACCACAATTCAATTATAGACAATCAATTGGGTTGGGATCGGGCAACTTTGTTTGTTCTGTCCCCTAACCCCTTAACTTAGGGGACTAAAGTATGATAGAAGTAAAGAATCTCACAAAATCATTTGAAGACAAGACTGTGTTGACGGAGATCAGCACCACATTCGAGACCGGCAAAACAAATTTGATAATCGGTCAGAGCGGCTCAGGAAAAACCGTACTGATGAAGAATATCGTGGGACTTTTAGAGCCTACGAGTGGTGAAATACTCTACGACGGACGTAATTTCGTGGCAATGAGCAAGAAAGAAAAAGTGCGAATGCGTCGCGAAATGGGTATGATCTTTCAGGGAGCAGCGCTCTTCGACTCACTCTCCGTACTCGAAAACGTGATGTTTCCGCTTGATATGTTCTCCTCAATGACACTTCGCGACCGTACCAAACGGGCACAGGAGTGCCTGGCAAGAGTGAAACTGATCGACGCACAAGACAAATATCCAGGTGAAATCTCAGGCGGAATGCAGAAGCGGGTGGCCATTGCGCGTGCCATAGTCCTCAATCCCAAGTACTTGTTTTGTGACGAACCTAACTCCGGTCTCGACCCAAAAACCTCCTTGGTCATCGACGAACTGCTCTCAGGAATCACCAAAGAGTTCGGTATGACCACCATTATCAACACCCACGATATGAATTCCGTGATGGGCATCGGCGAAAACATTATCTTCATTTACAAAGGAAAGAAAGAATGGCAAGGTAACAAAGACGCTGTGATCAGCTCTACCAACGAGCGTCTCAACGCCTTAGTCTTCGCTTCCGATTTGTTCCGCAAGGTGAAAGAAGTGGAAATGGAGGAAGAGAATGAGAAGAAATGAAAAGACATTTCACCCGTAGCAATGCTGGGATTCTGACTGAATCCGAACACACGAATTCACCGTTTATGAAGTGATTGTACATAGACCGGTCACTGCTTAAACGTTAACATCATTCCGTTTCACACTTTTTACGCAGTAAAATACCGTTTTAACTCAGAATAACCGGATTCTAAACTATCGATTACCAATTACCTTATCGCATATACCAAACACCCTCTTGCTCTACCATCGGGACGACAATCTGCTCGGTAGTACTATCTCCATAGGCGAAGACTAAGAACACATCGGCCACGTGGCGAGCCGTATCGGCTTTAGCATTAACGATGCGTACCTCACGAATTCCGCGATGTTCATCTTGCTGCTGACCGACAAACATCTTGGCATTGACAATCAGCTGCTCGCGATAAGAATCCGGAAGCGAGTCAGGACAGTAGAAACCATCGACGTACTGATCGTACTTACCGGCCAAAAGCTGGTCATAATAAACCTTGGCAGCCTGTGCCGCCACCTCATCCGGCGGAGGTCCTGACGCACACGAAGCTGCAACGAACAGGGCTGCGACATATAACAGCTTTCTCATTTCGGGTTATTTCTGACGTATGAACACGTTGATCGGACAGCCGTGCATCGCCCAATTCTCACGGATTTTATTCTCCAAGAATCGGCGATAAGGCTCTTTGACATACTGCGGAAGATTGGCATAGAACACAAACGACGGTATCTGTGTATTCGGAAGCTGTGTACAATACTTGATTTTAATGTACTTCCCCTTAATCGATGGCGGTGGATAAGCCTCTATTAAAGGCAACATCACCTCATTGAGTTTGGCTGTACCGACATGCGCTTTACGGTTTAGGTAAACCTGTTTAGCCGTTTCCAAAACCTTAAAAATGCGCTGTTTGGTAAGTGCCGAAGCAAATATAATAGGGAAATCGACGAATGGTGCCATTCTGTTTCGGATAGCATTCTCGAACGTTTCGATTACTTTCTGCGTCTTATCTTCTACCAAATCCCATTTATTTACCACCACAACGAGACTCTTATTATTCTTTTGAATCAGCTGAAAAATATTCATATCCTGTGCTTCTACACCTCGCGTGGCATCCAACATCAAGATACAGACATCACTGTTTTCAATCGATCGGATAGAGCGCATCACGCTATAAAACTCCAAATCCTCCGTAACCTTGTTCTTGCGCCGTATTCCGGCGGTATCGACCAAGTAGAAATCAAATCCGAACTTGTCGAATCTCGTGTAGATACTGTCACGTGTTGTGCCTGCGATCTCGGTCACAATATTGCGGTCTTCACCCATAAATGCGTTGATGATGCTACTCTTCCCCGAATTAGGTCGCCCCACAACAGCAAAGCGTGGAATGCCATCCTCGATGAGTTCGGTATCATCTCCCACCAACTTAGACGTCACCAGATCGAGCAAATCGCCCGTACCGCCCCCCGTGGCAGCACTGATACACTGCGGATCTCCAAGTCCGAGAGAATAAAATTCAGCTGCTTCGTAATACTGCCCGCTATTGTCTGCCTTGTTAGCAACCAGTATAACCGGGAGTTTCGAACGGCGAAGTATCTGCGCAACATCTTGATCCCAGTCGGTGACTCCAGTCATAATATCGACCAAAAACAGCACAAGGTCAGCCTCTTCCGTGGCTACCAGCACTTGTTTTCGTATTGCATCTTCAAATATATCATCTGAGTTGACTACCCAACCGCCAGTATCTACCACTGAAAATTCGCGCCCATTCCAGTCGCACTTACCGTATTGCCGATCGCGTGTAGTGCCCGCCGTGTCGCTCACGATCGCACTCCGCGTCTTGGTTAATCTGTTGAATAACGTGGATTTACCCACATTAGGGCGCCCCACAATTGCTACTAAGTTTGCCATTTTATTCTAAATTATACCCGAATTGATTGAGTTCCCGCTGCGACGAACGCCAATCTTTATCCACTTTCACGAATGTTTCAAGGTAAATTCGCTTGTCGAAAAATCGCTCCAAAGCCTTGCGAGCCTCCGAACTCACTTTCTTCAACGCCACACCTTGATGCCCGATGATGATTCCTTTTTGACTATCGCGCTCCACGAAGATGATCACCCAGATATGGATATGCGCGTCGTCTTCTTTGAAACTCTCCACTTTCACCTCCACAGAATAAGGTATTTCCTTGTCGTAATACAGCAAAATTTTCTCGCGGACAATCTCACTGACAAAGAATTTAGCAGGTTTATCAGTCAGCTGATCTTTCTCGAAGTAAGGCGGCGAAGCGGGCAACAGCTCCTTGATGCGCTTTAAAAGGATGTCGATTCCGAAGTTGTTCTGTGCCGAAATAGGCAATATCTCGGCCTCGGGAAGCAGCGTATGCCATCGCTCCACCATCGTTCCGAGTTGCTTCTGGTTGCTCTGGTCAATCTTGTTGATAAGCAACAGCACCGGAATGATCATTTTTCTCACCTTATTTAAGAACTCTTCGTTCTTCTCCGGATTCTCAACCACATCCGTAACATACAGCAACACATCCGCATCAGCCAATGCCGACTCGGAAAAAGCAAGCATCGACTCCTGTAATTTGTAGTTGGGTTTCAGTACACCGGGCGTATCCGAAAATACGATTTGCATATCCTCGGTATTCACAATACCCATAATACGGTGGCGAGTGGTCTGTGCTTTAAACGTTGCAATGGATATTCGCTCGCCCACCAAACGGTTCATCAGCGTAGATTTACCTACATTCGGATTGCCGACAATATTTACAAAACCTGCTTTATGCATCTATAAATTGTTTAAAAGACCGTTAATCGTACGATATTTAACCGTTAGTTATACGACATTTAATTGTTAATTGCACAGCATTCAACCGTTAGTTGTGCGGCATTTAATGGTTAATCATTTCGCAATGAGAATAAAAAAACGCATTCTTTTCATACGAAGGATGCGTTTCTTGATGTGTTATTGCGTTCTGAATCACTTCTTTCCGGCCGCCTCTGCTCCGTCATACGCCCATCGATAATAGGCTGCTCCGTTGACGAAACCGGCTCCGAACGCCGTAAAGAAGATGTTATCGCCTTTCTTCAACTGCGACTCGAAGTCCCACAAAACAAGTGGCATACAAGCTGCACTGGTGTTACCATAACGCTGAATGTTGACCAACACTTTGTCCATCGATACACCGACACGCTTGGCAACGGCCTCGATGATTCGCAAATTGGCTTGATGACTGATCACGTAATTAACATCATTCTCTGTCAAATGGTTGCGTTCCATCAGTTTGACACAATCATCTCCCATTGCCGTTACGGCATAACGGAACACCGTACGACCCTCTTGATAGGTGTAATGAAGGCGGTGATCCACCGTAAAACGCGATGAGGGGCACACTGATCCGCCCGCTTTCACGTGCAGGAAAGGCAGTCCCTTACCGTCCGTGCGATGATAAGAGTCTATCAATCCGACATTTTCTTCGGTAGTGCCTTCAACCAAAACGGCTCCCGCTCCGTCGCCGAACAGCGGACAGGTAGCGCGATCCTGATAGTCGGTTATAGCCGACATCTTGTCTGCACCAATGACGATGATACGCCGATGACGCCCACTCTGAATCATATTGCACGCCACATCGAAGGCGTACATAAAGCCACAGCACGCCGCAGAGAAATCAAACGCGAACGCATTTTTCAGTCCCAGCTTACCCAAAACGATGGAAGCCGTAGAAGGATGAATATAATCCGGCGTTGTCGTTGCAACGATAAGAGCGTCTATACTATCGGGATCTGCACCCGTTTTCTTCAACAGCAGCTTGGCCGCTTTACGCGCCATATAAGACGTTCCGAGGCCTTCTTCTGTGAGAATACGCCGCTCTTTGATACCCATTCTCGTGGTAATCCACTCGTCGTTGGTATCGACCATACGCGATAATTCCTCGTTATTGAGGACGTAATCGGGTACATAGCCAGCAACGCCAGTAATAATCGCGTTGATCGTAGCCATTATTCAGCAGCTTCCTTAACGATAGCCACCTTACCTCTGTACTGTCCGCAGGTGGGACAAACGGTGTGATAGATGTAGTAAGAGCCGCAGTTAGGGCATAAAGCAACGTGGGCGCAACGGCTTTGTCGTGCGTTCTTCTTTTCA
The DNA here is from genome assembly GCF_000613725.1 of Hoylesella pleuritidis JCM 14110. GTDB lineage: Bacteria > Bacteroidota > Bacteroidia > Bacteroidales > Bacteroidaceae > Prevotella > Prevotella pleuritidis. The sequence continues at coordinate 9,582 of NZ_BAJN01000011.1, read as the reverse complement.
GTGTACGTGTCTTCGACTGTCTTCTTTTAGGATGTGCCATTTTGTTTTATTCTTTTAATATTGTTTTTAATTGTTCCAAACCGCTCCATCGCGGGTCTGTCGATTCTTCATCAAGCCCATTGCTACTTCGGGTAGCCGTATGCTCAGCGAGCAATTCAATCATAGCAGGATTACATTTGCCAGGTATATGCACGTGCTTGATAGGGATTGACAATGCAACAAACTCGTAAATGATCCACGAAAGGTCGAGTATTCCTTTGTCCTCGGGCACAATCAGGAGATCATTTTCCTCTGAATGCGTCTCACCCAACTTGACAACGAGTCGGTTATCAGTATTGATCGGCTGCTCCATATCATCGAGACAGCGATCGCAGGGGATGTGTATGCTGCCTACTATGTGCGAATCGAGTTCGAAAAGAGCACCGGTCTTGCGTATAGACAGCACTACACACAATTCGCCTCGCCGCATTTCAGGCGCGTTTATCACCTCAAAGTAGTTGTCGTCAAGCTGAAATTCACAGCTGTTAAGCCCTTCTTTCAGCTCTTTCAAATCTATTTTTAAAGCTTCTAAACTACACATTTGGGTTGCAAAGTTACGAATATTTTCCGATAAAAGGTAATAAATGAATGAAAAAATCTAATTTCTTAATTCTATTCTGAACGTGGTTCCGTGTCCCGGTTCAGATTCTTTCACTCGAATCTTGCCGTGGTGATAGTCTTCGACTATCCGTTTAGCCAGCGGCAATCCCAATCCCCAACCGCGTTGTTTGGTCGTGAATCCGGGACGAAAAACGTGCCGGACGTCTTTCTTGCGGATTCCCTTACCCGTATCGGTAACATCTATCAACACTCTGTTTCCGACCTGTATTATACCTATTATAATAGTACCCGTACCATCCAAAGCATCGACGGCATTCTTGCAAAGGTTCTCAATCACCCATTCAAACAGTTGCACATTGAGGTTCACAGTCACCTCTTCGGACGGCAGACGCAACTCAAAACACACCTTGTCGGACGTGCGACGCGACATATAATCAACCACATGAGCTATCAATTCATTCAGATTTGCAGGCACAGACTCGGGCGTTGATCCGATCTTCGAGAACCGATCGGCAATCAGTTGCAGCCGTTTCACATCACTGTCTATCTCCGGAATGAGTTCATCCTGCGGATAACGCTCACGCAAGATCTCCGTCCACGCCATCAGACTGCTTATCGGTGTGCCTAACTGATGAGCCGTTTCTTTGGACAATCCAGCCCAAACTCTATTTTGTTCGGCCCGTTTCGACGTAAGCAAAGCAACGACAGCTGCCACAATCAGAATGATAACCGCACCGAGTTGAACGAACGGATAGACAACTGAAAGCTTCAACATTCGCGAGTCGTCATAACAAACTTCAATATAATCTTTCCCTGCCGTCCCATCAATGTCGATACGTATGCAGCGCCCCTCTGCCCGAAGTCGCATTCCGATGGCCGCAACCTGCCGCAGTCTGTCGGCAGACGAGTCTGCGGGTATATCCAAATTACGAAAAGTTTGCACGTTTCCCGCCCGATCCATCACAATAACCGGAATCGTGGTATTACCGTTAAGCACTTTCAACACCAAGTTTAGATCAGTCCATTCATCCGCATTATTCAGCGTATTCATTGCTTCTGCCCACACCTCCATCTTCTTACGCTCCTCTTGTTCCAAGTCACTGATCAGGAAATGCGCCACCGCTAATGAGGCTACCGCTACGAAAACGGTGCCCAGAACAAGCAGAATCTTGATTTGATGAATACGGTCTGTCCATTGCATAACATCAAACAAACGTACAGCCCCTGCATATATTGTGTTGCAAATCGACTTCTTATAAAAGTGAGAAATCAACAAAAACATTTGCAAGTTTCATTTCTTTTAACGATATTTGTAGCCGAGAACAACAAAGAATAACGACAAACAATCAACTTAAAAATCATATTATTATGAACAAAACCAAAATGATTGCCATTGGATTTGCCGGCGTTGTAACTGTCATCAGCGCTTGGCTGTTGGCCAACGGATTTACGAACTTTAAAAAAGATGCCCCGACTATCAACGTAACCGGTATGGCAGAGAAGCAAATTACGAGTGATTTGATCGTGTGGAATATCACCGTCAATGCCGAAGATGTTTCTCGGAGCGATGCATTCTCTGCGTATAAGAAAACAGCAAAACTGCTGAGACGCTATCTCAACGACCACGGGATTCCCGACAAAGAAATCTCGACTAATAGCGTGGACATCTCTAAACTGACAAAACAATATTATGATTCGGATGCAAAACAATATTACTCTGTGGACAAGGGATACTCTGCCTCACAGACTTTCACTGTCAGTTCACACGACGTGAGCAATGTAGAACGTGTTTACCAGAACATTTCCGAGCTGTACAATCAGGGTATTTCCTTTTCAAGCAGCACACCGTCGTATTATTATACCAAGCTCAACGAGCTCAAAATGGAGATGCTTGGCAAAGCAAGTGCCAACGCTTACGAGCGCGCACAGGTAATAGCCAAAGGTAGCGAAGCCACTGTCGGCCCTCTCATTTCGTCCTCGATGGGCGTCTTCCAGATTGTAGGGCTCAACAGCGATGAGGAATACAGCTGGGGCGGAACGTTCAACACGACAAGCAAAGAGAAAGTTGCCAGCATCACGGTGCGTACCACTTACAAGGTAAAATAATCCACTCAGCTCCCCCATTCAGCGCCTCACACATTGCCTTTTGCAACGTGTGAGGCGTCTCTTTATCCTAATCCCTCCACAATTAACGGTTAATCACCGCATAAGTAACAGTTAATTGCACGATAAGTAACCGTTAATCATCGTACGAATAACCGTTAATCGCAATACACTTAACAGGGTTCCGTAAGATATTGATAATAAGAAAGATAAGCAAATAAAAAGGGCGAGTCACCCCGCCCGAATGTTTTCACAACGGAATAATCCTTATTGTGATTAGCTAAAAAACGGTACAAAGAAAACAAATTATTTTGATTCTTGCAAATATTTTAGATAAAATTTTACTATATTTGCAGCATCACATCGAAAAATCAGACAATTATGAAAAATATCTTGGGGTTAGATCTGGGAACCAATAGTATCGGCTGGGCGCTGATCGACAATGAATCGCATAGAATAATCAAATCAGGCAGTCGTATCATACCGATGGATGCCGCGACAATGGGCGACTATGAAAAAGGAAACTTGAAAAAAGGAAACTTGAAATCGGCAGCTTCGAAACGAACATCTTTCCGAGGAATGCGAAGACTCTATGAGCGGGCCAAGCTCAGGCGGGAGCGATTGCTAAGGGTATTGAATATTCTCGCTTTCTGCCCGAAGAGTTTCGTCGACAAATTGATTTCGAGCATCATCCCGGCCAATTCATAGACGGGAAAGAACCTTTAATTGCCTATCACCACGATGAAAACGGACAGAGAGTGTTCTCATATATGTGTGCTTTCAAGGAAATGTTGACAGACTTCCGGGCAACCCAACCGGAACTTGTCAGAGATGGGCGGCGCGTACCTTATGACTGGACGATTTACTATCTGCGCCATAAGGCATTGACACAACCTGTTACCAAAGAGGAATTAGCGTGGATAATACTGAACTTCAATACCAAACGTGGTTACTATCAACTGCGTAGTGAGAGTGAAGAAGTTACCACCAATAAGAACGAGGAATATGCAGAATTGGAAGTAGTGAGCGTAGAAAAGACCGGTGAAGATAAGAAACGAGCCGGCTACTACTGGTATACAATCACTTATAACAACGAAGCTGAACAGAAGATAACAAGCACAATACCTCCAAGACAGATAGGAGATAAGGTGGAACTGATTGTCACCACAGCCCGGGATAAGGCAGGAGAGACTAAGAAAAGCGTTCGTTCACCGAAAGAAGATGACTGGACACTGATGAAAAAACGTACAGAACACAATATTGAAGAGGAAGAATGTACAGTCGGTTCATACATTTATCAGCATATTTTAGCTGATCCCACGGTGAAAGTACGTGGAAAATTAGTACATACAATCGAACGAAAGTTCTATAAAAAGGAACTGAAACAGATATTGAATAAACAGAAAGAGTTTATTCCCGAATTGCAGGATACCAGTTTGTACGAGGCGTGTATCAAGGAATTATACCGTAATAACGAGGCTCATATTCAGTCTATTGCCAATAAGGATTTTACAGATTTGTTTGTCAATGATATCATTTTCTACCAACGTCCGTTGAAAAGCAAAAAGAGTACCATCAGTAATTGCCCGTATGAAAGCTATTATTATAAAAACAAAGAGACGGGCGAGCTTATCCGTAAACCCATTAAATGTATTGCAAAATCTAATCCTTTATATCAGGAATTCAGGTTATGGCAGTTCGTACATAACCTTCGTATCTATAAGAAGAGTGAAGAAGTAAGCGGAAGATTACAGACGGACGTAGACGTGACAGATAGATTTCTGACCACTCCCGATGATTATGCCAAACTCTTTTCTTGGCTGAATGACCGCAAGGAAATAAAGCAAAAAGAATTATTGAGATATGAAGCCTTCGGACTTTCCAAGTCTTATGGCGATTATCGATGGAACTTCGTAGAAGACAAACAATATCCCTGCAATGAAACATTGCATGAAATCAACCGGCGAATGAAAAGTATTCTTTCAGACAAAAAACTTTCATCGGAGGCCTATCAGCAGCTGTGGCACATTCTTTATTCAATAGACGATCCTATTGAAATACGAAAAGCCCTCACTTCATTTGCACAAAATCAGAAAATAAACAGTGATGATTTTGTGAATGCCTTCTATCAATATGTACCCGAAAAAACCAAGAGTTACGGAGCATATTCAGAAAAAGCAATTAAGAAACTGCTGCCGTTGATGCGTAGAGGAAGTTATTGGGCGATCGGGAATATCGATGAAAAGACTCGTCGACGACTTGATAATATTATCAATGGAGTTGCAGATGACAGCATTTCCACTTGTACTCGCGAAAAGCTGAACAATCTAACGGATATCACGATGTGCAAGGTATGCCACTTTGGCAAGCCTGTTACGCCGTCTATGATCGCCACTCGGAAGCTGCGGACACAACAAAATGGGAACAACCGGATGACATCGATACTTATCTTAGCACAGAATTGAAACAGCATTCGTTGCGTAACCCTATCGTAGAGACTGTCATCAGCGAGACATTACGTGTGGTGAGAGATATTTGGAAGGCCTACGGTAGACCGGAAGAGATACACGTTGAATTGGGACGAAACTTGAAGCAAGATGCCAAAAGTCGTAAGCAAGATGCAATACGTATGGCAGAAAACGAGCAGACGAACCTCAGAATACGCGCTTTGTTACAAGAACTTTCCAATCCCGAATGTGGTGTTGAAAACGTCAGACCACATTCTCCAAGCCAGATGGAACTCTTGAAAATTTATGAAAATGAAGTTTTACAGAGTACCGATAACATTCCGGAAGAGATCAGTAATATCATCAAGGATTTAGGAAAAACGGATCCCAAGAAACGTCCAAGCTTATCGGATATTACTAAATATCGTTTATGGCTTGAACAGAAATACCAATCACCCTATACAGGACATATTATTCCACTGTCCAAACTATTTACTCCTGCTTATCAAATCGAGCACGTAATACCGCAATCACGCTATTTCGACGACTCAATCAGCAACAAAGTGATTTGTGAAGCCGAAGTAAATAAGGAGAAAGATCGTATGTTGGGATATGAGTTTATTATAAATAAGGGCGGCAGCATTGTCAAAGGAAGTTTCGGGCAAGAGTTCAAAATCTTTGATAAAGTGCAATACGAAGACTTTGTCAAACAACGTTATGCTCATAATAAGACTAAAATGAAGAAACTGTTGATGGACGATATCCCTGACGGATTCATCCAAAGACAATTGAATGACAGTCGATATATGAGCAAGAAAATTATCAGTATCTTGTCTAATATCGTAAGGGAAGACGGTGAAAAAGAGGCAACTTCAAAGCATATCATCGTGACGTCGGGTGCCATCACCGACAGGCTGAAAAAAGAATGGGGCATAAAAGATGTATGGAACGACATCATTGCGCCACGTTTCAAACGGCTGAATAAACTCACGGACAGCAATAATTACGGAATGGAAACAGAGAAAGAAGGAAGGCAATATTTTCAAATCAACGTTCCGATAGAACTTTCTGCGGGATTCAGTAAAAAGCGTATCGACCACCGTCATCACGCAATGGATGCCATCATTATCGCCTGCACTACGCGCAATCACGTGAACTTTCTCAACAACAGTACCGCCGCATCTGATCGGAAAGACATCAGGCGTGATCTTCAACATACTCTATGTACTAAGACCAAGACTGACAGCAACGGCAATTATGTATGGAGATTCAATAAACCTTGGGATACCTTTACGCAAGACACACGCCAAGAGTTGGAGGGAATCATTGTCAGTTTCAAACAAAATCTGCGTATTATAAATAAGATGTCCAACTATTATCAACACTATGTCGATGGTAGAAAGACTATCAGCCGACAAAATAAAGGTGACGGTTGGGCTATACGTAAGTCATTGCATAAGGCAACTATATCGGGAAAAGTTAATCTGAAAAGAAGTAAAACGGTTGGTTTTAAAGAAGCACTGAATGATTGGTCAGCCATCAAAGACAAAACATCGAAAGCTATTTTGCAGAAGATTATTGCTCAATATAAAAACTACGATCCTAAAACCATATTTAAATATTTCAAGGATCGCAACTTTAAAGTAGAGGGTAAAGATTTTAGTAAGCTTGAAGTTTACTATAATACATCAGATAAAGAACCGATGTCTGCACACCGTGTCAATATAGATACCACTTTTGATGAGAAAGAAATACGCTCTATTACGGATACGGGAATACAAAAAATAATGCTGAAACACCTCCATACTTACGATGATGCGCAAGGGAAAACTCATCCGGAGGCAGCTTTTTCACCCGAAGGAATTGAGAAGATGAATCAAAATATCCGAACGCTGAACGGTGGCAAGGATCATAAACCCATTTTCAAAGTAAGAAAAGCAGAGACTTTGGGGATGAAGTTTGCTGTGGGTGAACGTGGACATAAAGATAAGAAATGGGTTGAAGCGGATAAAGGTACGAACCTCTTCTTTGCTATTTATGAAAGTGAAGAAAACAAACGATCTTATAGCTCCATTCCTTTAAATGAGGCAATTGACAGATTGAAGCGAGGAGAAAACGTAACTGATGAACGAGATCAGAATGGAAATAAATTGCTATTCGTTCTCTCACCTATGGATTTAGTATATGTACCGGATCCCGATGATGCTCATATCGATGAGGTGAAAGGAAATAACAATATATTTAAAATGGTATCGTGCACAGGAACAGAATGCTATTTTGTTCCAGAAACTTATGCGAATGTCATCTGCAAAGGAAAAGAGTTAGGATCTTTGAACAAAGTAGAATCTTATGACGGAATTAACATCAAAAAGAGTTGTTACAAAATAACAGTGGATAGATTGGGGAAAGTGAGAAAGATATTTAAAGGTTAGGCATATGATAAAGAAAACATTATACTTTGGCAATCCTGCCTATCTGTCGCTCAAAAATAAACAACTCGTTATCAAGATACCGGAAATTGAACGGAATAAAGAGTTGCCTGAAATAATACGCAAAGAGTCTGTCAGGACTATTCCGATAGAGGATATCGGAGTTGTCGTATTGGATCATAAGGAGATAACAATTACTCAATCGGTAATTGCAGCATTACTCGATAACACAGTAGCTTTTATCACTTGCAATGATAAACGTATGCCGACAGGAATGCTCTTACCATTGCAAGGGAATACGATACAAAACGAGCGATTCAGAAATCAACTCAACGCCTCTTTACCATTGAAAAAACAACTATGGCAACAAACAATAAAAGCGAAAATCGAAAACCAAGCATTTGTGCTCCATCGCAATACTGGGCGCTCTATCGCTAATATGATGAAAATGGCAAAAGACGTACGCAGTGGTGATCCCGATAATTACGAAGCACAGGCAGCTGCATATTATTGGAAAAACATATTTAAGAATCAACCGAATTTCGTGCGTGCCCAGGAAGGAGAATCACCAAACAACCTCCTGAATTATGGTTATGCAATTCTTAGAGCCATAGTGGCCAGAGCTTTGGTAATAAGCGGTTTACTCCCTGTGGCAGGAATCCATCACCACAACCGCTACAACGACTATTGTCTTGCTGATGATATAATGGAACCATATCGCCCTTTCGTAGATCAATTGATCATTGAAATAATGAAAAATCAGGATATTCCCGAGACTTTAACCATTGACTTGAAACAACAAATGTTGTCTATCCCTGTACTTGATGTCAGGATTTCAGGAAGACGAAGTCCTTTGATGATTGCTGTATCTCAAACGACAGCAGGATTGGCAAAATGTTTTAATGGAGAATCAAGAAAGATTGCTTATCCTGAAATAGAATGATCGACAGATTCAATGAATACAGAGTTATGTGGGTGCTCGTCTTTTATGATCTTCCTACCGAAACGAAAAAAGAGCGCAAAATGGCAGCGAAATTTCGTAAAGATATAATGGGGGACGGCTTCTCAATGTTCCAATTCTCCATCTATGTACGCCATTGTGCCAGTATGGATAACGCTCAAGTACATATCAAAAGGATACAATCAATCCTACCAGAGGCAGGGAATGTCGGTATTATGTGCATCACTGACAAGCAATTTGCAGATATTAAGATCTTCTTTTGCAAGAAAGAAAAAAGACCGAATGCACCTGGTCAGCAACTTGAATTATTCTAAAAACAGAATGTGGAAATTCAATTTATCATAGAATCTCCACATTCCAATACAACAATTTTTTCTTTCTGTAAAATCAACAATAAGTCCTTATCCCACAGTATATTATACAAACTATATTGTTGTTTACCCCACAAAGGTACTAATTTTTTAGCTAATCACAACCGCATCTTGCAGGAGACACGCGACCTCTGGATTGTTGTTTACCCCACAAAGGTACTAATTTTTTAGCTAATCACAACTAATCATAACTAACAAAATTCATTATACAATTGTTGTTTACCCCACAAAGGTACTAATTTTTTAGCTAATCACAACATGTTCGGGCATAATCAAAATTAAACGTATATTGTTGTTTACCCCACAAAGGTACTAATTTTTTAGCTAATCACAACCATTATGAGGTGATGATTGAGAGTAAGACTATTGTTGTTTACCCCACAAAGGTACTAATTTTTTAGCTAATCACAACCTCGTGCTCGAATTTATCATCAAGCACATTATTGTTGTTTACCCCACAAAGGTACTAATTTTTTAGCTAATCACAACATAAATTCGCGCCTGCAGTAAGTAAAGGCTATTGTTGTTTACCCCACAAAGGTACTAATTTTTTAGCTAATCACAACAAGACACGCAGTACACTTCCTGCAAGAGGCATTGTTGTTTACCCCACAAAGGTACTAATTTTTTAGCTAATCACAACATTGATAATACATATATTAACTATTTAT
>NZ_BAJN01000012.1 GCF_000613725.1 Hoylesella pleuritidis JCM 14110 | reverse complement strand
AATTGTTGTTTACCCCACAAAGGTACTAATTTTTTAGCTAATCACAACAGAGACTTCTTGCCTTGTTCCTCGCTAACAATTGTTGTTTACCCCACAAAGGTACTAATTTTTTAGCTAATCACAACAATACAAAGATACAAATTATATTTGATATAATTGTTGTTTACCCCACAAAGGTACTAATTTTTTAGCTAATCACAACATGACTTCTTGCAAGAATTAAATAATAACTATTGTTGTTTACCCCACAAAGGTACTAATTTTTTAGCTAATCACAACAGAACTCACCTCGTGATAGATCTAAACGCGATTGTTGTTTACCCCACAAAGGTACTATTTTTAGCTAATCACAACAGGTGGAGAAACCACAAATAACCGACAATCAAAGATGAGATGTATTGATGGGAGCTTTAAAGAAAGATTTCGATAATCACTTCACGCTGAACATCTATCTGTTGATGGCTCCGCAGCGCGGACAACGGCCCTTGTGGCGGAGCTTGGCACCACAGTTTCCGCAGAGATAATAGGCTCGGTTGTGCGTGAAATAACAACGGAGGGCAAAGACGAAATAGGCGATGAGTATCAGATAGCCGACATAATATAAAGTGGTGAGACTGAAGATAATGTAGGCAACAGCACAAACGGCGGCTAAACCGCAGAGGTACATCACTGCGAAGCGAAACGGAAGCTGATGGCGCACATCGTCGACTACGGCCAGAGCTGTGATCAGCATCGCCCACACCGAAGCCAGAAAGATAGCTAAAAGCGGCGGGACAGAGAATGGATTGAGGGTGGATGGTAATAGAAATGGCGCCATACATCGGGGGCAAAGAGTTGAATGCTGGCATAGAATGTGGCAGACGATGCCACAATGAGGGCCAAGAGAGTGGGATAAAACGAATCGATGTCGCGAAAATGGACGATGGGCGCCCGTCGACTCTGCAATTTCCGAAGGAGATAAACTATGCCGATGAGAGTAATGATGACCAAGAAAATGAGCGTATGGATGTCTGAAAAGGTCGAGATGAACTGCGAAATGGGATCATCGGGTACCACCTTGGGCAGCAGACTCGACTCGTGTATCCAACCAAAAGTGGACTGATCGCGGGCTACTTGCACCCAAACCGAGTCTACGGGGTCGTCAGACAATATTCTGATGTCGGCCACAACGAGATGTTCGTGCTTATAAACGGCAAACGAATCGGCAGACAAATGATTGATGATTTCTTCGGGTTGCTGGCGGAAAAGCACCAAAGAATCGGCTTTGACCACGAAGTTGTAATTGTTAGTGTAATGGTGGGTGGAAGAGAATGACAGCGAGTCGAGTTGATATTCGCTGTAATGGGTAGTTGCATCGTGGCTTTGGGGACGTTGATGATAGCACGATGACAGGCTCGTCAGCAGCAAGACGAGCGTGAGGAGATGCAGAAAGTGGTGCTTAAGACTCGGCATAGATGTTCATTTGGCATTCTTTACAGTTAAATTCTAAACGGAATCGGCGGCTGTCTGTCAGCTGCAAATAGAGAGGTTCACGCCAAGCCGGATGCTTCCCGCCGTGCTTCATACAGGCGCCTAACGAGTATTTCAGACAGTGACGGCACTGCATTATTAAGAGTTCTGTGGAACTTGAGGCGGCTTTAACGGCCGGTATCTCGAATGCCTGATCGATAGCGGTAAGACCGTGGTTTTCATAAAAGGCGCGTGAGACGGTGTTGGCGCTATTGAACAAGTAGGAATGCGAACGGTATTCGGGCTGCCAATAACGTGCCGTTGTATTCTTGGGGGCAGTCGGCAGGCATTTCGGGGCGGTACGGGAACTGATTTCGATGCCCTCGATGGCTGTACGCCTGAGTTCGACCAACAGACTGCTCGGGATGAAAAAGCGGTCGGCTTCGTTCTCGATCGTCATCTCGGCGCATTCGTAAGGCGTGTTGCCGAGTTTGGAAAGCTGGCGAACGATATTGTCGTGTTGCGGTTTCTGTGCCGCATCTGCCGCAAATGGCAGAACGGATTGGCCGATTTTGACATCGAATCCTTCGACTTGTGGAATAATGCGCAACGAGAATCCGTTGGCAGAATGGCCGAGAATCATCTTCACGGGAATCTTTCTGACAGCGGTTTGATGAGCTAAAACGGTTTCAAAGGCGTGATCATTATTTCTGTAAAGTGCTGTCCCGGGGTGCAGATCAGTAGGCATTTTGAGCGGAAACAAGCGATTTCCCTCAACGCGATTGACACGGAATCCTTGTAATTCTCGCTCGTGATTAATGAAGCAAAGGCCGTCTCCGTTAGCAAAAGTTGCTGTTCCTGCTACATTGAATGAATTGCTTCTTATCTCCTTTACCTTACCGACATACTCGCCGATGGCTTTGGGCGTGTCGAAAGAGGCAATAGCTGCGTGTCGACCATTGATAAAATAGGGAGTGAAACCGCGGTTAAATGTTTTGTTCAAGTTGGGTGTAAAAGTATAAGAAACACGGCCGACCGAAGCGCGACGATAGCGAGAAGGATGCGCAGCAACGAGTCGGTCGAGTCGTTGGCTATATGCCGCCACCACGTTTTTCACATAGTTTATGTCTTTCAGTCGGCCCTCGATTTTGAACGAAGAGGCACCGGCAGCGGCCAAAGTTTCGAGGTTATCGATCTGGCACATATCTTTCAATGACAGCAGGTGGCGCTGATATTCGATCATTTGACCGGCGGCATCTTTGAGATCAAACTTCATTCGACAAAATTGTGCACACTCGCCGCGATTGGCACTGCGACCGAAACAATACTGAGAGGCATAACATACGCCCGAGTAACACACGCAGAGGGCCCCGTGAACAAAGACTTCAAGCTCTATATCAGGTACGGCACGCCGGATATCGGCTATCTCTTCAGCCGACAATTCACGCGCTAAGACCGCACGTTCGACTCCTAACGACTGCAACCACGCTACCTTTTCAGGCGTTCGGTTATCTGTTTGTGTAGAGGCGTGTAAAGCCGGAAGTTTTATCTCGGGATATTTTTCGGTTAATTCGAAATACAGTTTTACAATGCCCATATCCTGAACAAGTACAGCATCTACATCTATCGCAGCAAGATCAAGAAGTAATCGTTTAATCTTCGGAAGCTCATCTTCATAAATAATCGTATTGATCGTGACATAGACTTTGGCTGCAAATCGATGGGCATACGTGCAAAGCTGACAGATATCGTCGATGCTATTCCCTGCCGAAGCTCTTGCTCCGAAGCGTTGTGCTCCGATATAAACGGCATCTGCTCCGTGGTCGATGGCAGCTAATCCGCATTCTATATTCTTGGCGGGTGCGAGGAGTTCTAATGTCATCGTTAACGAGATTAAGAGATTAAGAAATTAAACATATAGTTACTTCTTTGGGAAACGGCATTCTCTATCCTTTTTCTCTATACAAATCTGTGCAAAGATACGAAAAAACACTCCTATCGTCACATTTTCTCTTTATTTTCTTGTCGAAACAAAATAATATTCTTACCTTTGCTACTACCTTTTACTTTCCTAAATTAGGAGAGTAATATCTGAGCAAGAGAGAATGGTAACAACAAATAACATAAGCAATAACAATACAATGCAAAGAGACTTTGATTCCTCTTTACTTTTTAACGCTTTATATTTGTCTATCTCAGATATTTTGCTAACACACACACATCGCACCTGGTGTAGTAAATTTTCTAAATCTTTCATACGCGCGCGAGGACAGCCGCGTAAACTCCAATAAACAAAGGGCTCAACAGAGTTCCCTTTGTTCTGTTTTCATGCCCTTTCGTGAAGTTTGTAAGAGATAAAACAAACAAGACAATTCTATAATATTTAAACCAAATACAATTTAAGAATGAAATTAAAAAAAAGAAAAAAACAGTATGTAAGACCGACAGCGGGAATCATACCCATCTGTGTAGAATGTAAGGCGGCACCACCAATCACCATGTCCTGCAACCATATCCCGGCGTACGACGATGGAGAATTGAACGCCAAACAGTTCGATTTCGATGATGAAGAATGGGATTTCAATACTGACAACCCATAGAGTGAATATAAAAGGAAAACAAATAAGATTTTAAAAGAAAGAAAACAATGAAGAAAAAATATCTGATCAAGGCGGCATGTCTGTTCTCTGTAGCCATGTTGATGGGGTGTGCACAAGAAGAAGACAACAGTAAGACCGAAAAGAAAGGGCGTGCATCGTTCACTACCCAAGAAAGTTCATCTTCAACTCGCACCACAGGCATATACAGCGGTTCCGGTATCAACTTTTACTGGACAGAGAAAGACTATGTTATTTGGCTTATAAAGTCCAATGGTGATCTTATGAAGTCATCAAGTAGTAGTGTAAGAACCAGAACTGCCAAGGCGACCTTTTATTTCGATGATGATATTTACGAACTCAATGAAGATAGTTATAAACTGCGTTATGTAGGTAATGGTTATAGTGACGATATAACATCTTCTGACAAAGTAACTATAAAAGCCGTGCAAAAACAAGACAAGCCCAATGATGCCGAACATATTGGCACCGATGGCGACTGTGGTACCGCCACTGCGACATATGTCGGTGAAAACGAAGATGGTAGACGTCATTATAATTTCCATCTTCAACATCAAGCCACTTATCTTACTTTCATGCCTTATAGTACCTCTTCCAGCAATATGAAACTTACAGAAATCATAGTTCAAGCAGACAAACCCATTGCCGGAACCTATGACTTTGATGATAATGGACTTAAAACCGACAATCCTACCTCTCCATCGAATACTATTACACTGAAATTGCAAGAGTCTCAATTCCCTATTCCTGACAGACCTTCTCCTGATAAAAATGCTGCTATTATAGTGTTGGCACCGGGTTATTACTCTTCGCTCAAAGTGACATATAAACTCAAAAATAGCAATGGAAGCATCGAAACCCAGTATAGAACCTACTCTGGCCTAACTCTCAAAGCCGGCAAGAACAAACCAGTGAAATACAATTTAGCCTAATTACCCAAAAAACAAAGCAACCGATCCCCATTGGGACAATCAGCTCTGGGCTATTACGCCAGCAGCAAGCCGGAACTCATTGGCGTCGGCGGTTACTATTGGTCGTCTTCACCGTGTCCGTGGCATTATACAGTCGTTGCGTATGGTTTGGGATTCTACGAGTTCGAGAGCACCGCGCTTATAGACAGCTTCACCCGTCCTAACGGATTCCGTTTGTGGCCCAGTGAATCTCAATCAATTGCAGCAGATTTTAATTCACTATATAACACTTTTATTCAATTAATAAACATCCATACCCTCGTCTGCACAAGGACTGTAACAGGAGCGAACAACGACTCATACTTCCGTAGTGCACAGATTATACTTCCGTTGCCGACGATTTATACTTTCGTGAGGCACGACTCATACTTCCGTCATTAACAACTGTATATCCGTCGCCTGCAGGTCGTATATTTGATACAAGCAACTATTATAGTTCTTACAGACACAAAACAATAAAAAACTATGGCTTTTTGGAAAAGAATCAAAATGAAAATCAATGGATTGTGGTATCCTAAGTCGGTATTGGTAGGTACACCCGTTACCACCAAACAAGTGGCTGAGCGGCTCGCACGTGAATCTACTGTGAGTCTGGCCGATGTCTATGCCGTACTGTTGTCATTGGGTAGTGTACTGGGCGACTATATGTCGCAGGGCCGCTCGGTAAAGCTTGATGGTATAGGTTCATTCTACTTCACAGCTACAGCCAATAAAAACGGCGTTGCCAAAGAAGAAGACGTATCTGCCAAACAGATCAATGGCGTGCGCGTTCGGTTCATTCCTGAGACGAGTTACAAACAAAATGGCAGCACGCCAGCCGGCCGCCGTGCCACCCGCAATCTCACGGATGTGAGTATCGAGTGGGAAGAGTGGAAAGGCGTGAAGAAGAAACCGAAACCGAAACCATAAGAATTACGAATAGAGGGATATTGAATGACTGCCCTCAATACAATGTAGAATGAATGATGACGAATTGCTCTTATATCAGAACAATTCGTCATCTTCTTTTTTGTACGCATTTGTCTGCGAACAAGATAGGGGGTTATTTTCTATCTGCTTACCACAATTGCAGGCGCTGTTCTTTTGGCAGGAACATCTTGTTATCAGCTTTCACGCCGAAAGCTTGGTACCAAGCGTCGATGTGAGGTAGCGCACCGTTAACGCGCCAGCGACCTAATGCGTGCGGATCGCTCTTGGTACGGTTGCGGATTTCCTGCTCGGTAATATTCTGGCCCCATACGCCGGCGTAAGCAGGAAGAAGCGCTGCTCGGGCGTGAAACCATCGATCGTAGGCAGCGGATGATTCTTCGTTGCATTCTTAAAGGCTGTGTAAGCTACTTGCAAGCCTCCGTGGTCGGCCAGATTCTCGCCCAGAGTGAGCTGACCATTGGCATTGAGATCGGGCAAGACCTTGATGGCCGAGAAGAAGTCGGCGTACTTTCCGGTTCGGCTATTGAAATTGGCGGCATCGCTCTTGGTCCACCAGTCGGTCATATTGCCGCTCTTGTCGTAGTGGCGGCCCTGATCATCGAATCCGTGTGTCATCTCGTGGCCAATCACTACACCGATAGCTCCGTAATTGAAAGCATCATCCGCCGACATATCGAAGAACGGCACCTGCAAGATTCCGGCGGGGAAACAGATCTCGTTAGTTGTAGGATTGTAGTAGGCGTTCACCGTCTGCGGCGTCATCAGCCATTCGTCGCGGTCCACGGGCTTGCCGGCACGGTGGTCAATCTCCCATTTCGTCCAGAACTTTCGGCACGCCATTACATTGGTCAGTAACGACTGCTCTGCATCTATTGTGAGACCCGAAAGGTCTTTCCATTTGTCGGGATAGCCTATTTTGACGTAGAATGTTCGAAGCTTGTCAAGCGCTGCTGCCTTTGTCTTCTTGCTCATCCACGTCTGCGCACCGATTCGCTCGGCCAGTGCCACTTGCAGATTCTTCACCAACGCCTCCATTCGGGCCTTGGCCGAAACGGGGAAGTAACGCTCTACATACATCTTACCAAGCGCTTCGCCCATCTGCTGCTCTACCATATTGGTAGCGCGCTTCCAGCGAGGATAGTTCTCCTTGCGTCCGGAAAGTACTTTTCCGAAGAAGTCAAAGTTGGCCGCTACGATAGGATCGCTCAGATAACCGGCCGAACTATCTATAAAGTTCCACTCGATGTAGGCACGATAATCGTCTGCATTCATCGCGGTGATGAGTTTATCAACACCAGCCACGAATGCGGGCTGCCCTACGACCATTGTTTGAATATACTTGCTGTCTACACCCTCGGCATTGAGTTCGCGGGCCAACTGTACATTCGGATAGCGCTTCTCAAATTCTTTCAGCGTCATCTTGTGATAGTTGGCCTCTACATCGCGCAGTTCAGTACGACTTTTGCTGATACGTGCCAGCGCAGTTTCAATGTTCATCACACCGCGCATCTTGGTCTCGGCCTGTGCTGCTGTAAAGCCGAAAAAACGAAACATCCGCACGAGATGCCGCTTGTACGCTTCGCGAATGGCCGTCGTAGCCGAATCGGTGTCGAGGTAATATTCCTTTTGCCCCAGCGTGAGCCCGCCCTGATGCACAAGCAAGATATTCATCTTGGCGTTCTTCTCGTCGGCATCAAAACTGGTATTCATAAAGCCCGAGATACCGTAGGGGGCATATTTCAATCGCAATGTTTCAAGATCGGCCACGCTTTTAGCACTCTCAAACGAATGAATGAACGGCATTACAGGCGACACGCCCTCGCGATTGAGTCGGTCGGAATCCATCGCCAATTTATAGAAATCGCTCAGCTTCCGCTCGATCGTACCCTCGGCGTACGAGCCTTTCATCAGCTCAGCAAGGATAGCATTGATACGTTTGTTGTTGTCCTGTCCCAAACGATCGAAACTACCGAAACGTGAATAAGCGGCGGGTAGGGGATTTTTCTTCATCCAGCCACCACAAGCAAACTCGTAAAAATCGTCACCGGCTTTCACACTTGGGTTCAGATTAGCCGGGTCGACGCCCGACTTCAGCTGCTTCTGCGCCATTCCCACAATCGGAGTGGTTGCCAACATCAGCAGCGGAATCATTCTTTTCATTCTCATAATTGGTCTATTTAATTGGTAAGTAAGTTTATTAATTTATAAGTAGACAAGTGAACGAGGTTACAAACAACTCATAAACCCGTTAACTCCATCCGTTCTAATTCTTCTGCCAGCATCATCCAGCGCTCGTTCTCTGCATCCAGCGTACGCTGGGTAGATATATATTCTGTGACGAGCGTCATATCCGAAGCATTCGCAGGATCGGAAAGCAAGCTGTTGAGTTCGGCGATCCGTTTCTCCATCGACGCAATTTTCTGCTCACAATCTTTCACAGCCTTAGCTGCTTTGTTGCGCTGCTTCATCTGCGCTTTGCGCTCGGCATAAGAGAACGAGACTGCATCCCGCTTCACGTCTGTGTTCTCACTGCGCGACGAACCCACAGCCTGTTTCGGTGCATCTTGTGCAGGAAAACTGCCCAAGCCGGCTCCATCAATCTTCCGCAATACAGCTTCGATAGCCGCGCCGCGCCTCTGCGACGGAATCGCATCGCCTAAGATATGTTCCGTCACACGCCCGTTCCCGAACTCAAAAACTTTAGTCACAAGTCCATCTAAGAAATCGCGATCATGACTCACGATAATGGCCGTGCCCTCAAAGGCTTTGATGGCCTCTTTCAAAACATCTTTTGAAGGCATATCGAGATGATTGGTCGGCTCGTCGAGAATTAATAAGTTGACCGGCTCTAACAGTAACCGAATCATCGCCAGACGACTGCGTTCGCCACCACTCAGTACTTTTACCTTTTTATCGATGTCGTCGCCGCGAAACATAAATGCGGCAAGAATATCCTTGATACGGAGTCGGATATCGCCGCGTGCCACGTTGTCGATCGTCTCGAAGACAGAAAGACTCTCGTCAAGTAGCTGTGCCTGATTCTGTGCGAAATAGCCGATCTGCACGTTGTGTCCTATTTTGAGTACTCCCGAATAAGGTATTTCGCCCATTATGCATTTCACTAACGTAGACTTACCTTCTCCGTTTCGCCCGACAAAAGCCACTTTCTCACCTCGTGAAATGGTAAAGGTGACGTGAGAAAAGACAGTGTGCCCTCCATAACTTTTTCCTACATTCTCACAAATAATCGGATAATCGCCACTTCTTAGGCACGGCGGGAACTTCAAGTGCATTGCACTGTTGTCTATTTCATCCACTTCGATCGGCACAATTTTAGCCAACTGCTTGATGCGTTGTTGCACTTGCACGGCCTTAGTTGCCTGATAACGAAATCTGTCTATGAAAGCTTTGATGTCGGCAATCTCCTTTTGTTGGTTCTCGTAAGCACGCAATTGTTGTTCGCGCCGTTCCTTACGCAACTCCACATATTCGTCGTACGTCACGCGATAGTCAATTACGCGTCCGCAACTAATCTCCAAAGTGCGATTGGTAACATTGTTGATAAACGCACGGTCGTGGCTCACCAGCACCACAGCCTTGGCCGACTGCACCAGAAACTGTTCTAACCAGCGAATCGATTCGATGTCGAGATGATTTGTTGGTTCATCCAGAAGCAATACATCCGGATGACGCAATAGAATCTTGGCCAGCTCGATTCTCATTCTCCATCCGCCACTGAACTCTGCCGTGGGGCGCTCTAAGTCTGTGCGTTCAAAGCCCAATCCCGTAAGTGTGCGTTCGATTTCTGCCTCATAATTCTCGCCACCCATCATCAGAAAGCGCTCTTGTTCTTGTGTGAATCGTTCTACAAGAGCGAGATAATCCTCGCTTTCATAGTCTGTACGTTCGGTCAATTCACGGTTCATCTGCTCGATGTGCTCCTTCATCCGAGTGTTATCGGCAAACGCTTTGCGGGCTTCTTCGCGCACAGTTGTATCGTCTTGCAACACCATTACTTGCGGCAGATAGCCCACCGTGGTGTCGCCTGGCACAGCCACTACGCCCGCCGTAGGTTTCTGCTCGCCGCAAAGAATCTTCAACATCGTTGACTTTCCGGCACCGTTTTTTCCCACAAGTGCAATTCGGTCGCGGTCATTGATGACGAAACCCACATCTTCAAACAGCGGTTTCACACCGAATTCTACCTTCAATCCTTCTACTGAGATCATCTCTCTATACGTTATCCATCAGAAAGTTACAGACCTTGTGCCATCCGCCTGCTCTTCGATTGTCACCTTAACGGCATTTTCGGGCAAAAGTTCTTCAATGAGTTCAGGCCACTCCAAGAAACAGATGGCTCTGCTATAAAAATAATCTTCGTAGCCCATATCATACACTTCTTCAAGCTTCTTGATGCGATAGAAGTCGAAATGATAAATAAGCTCGTCTGTTTTTGCCGATCGATATTCGTTGACAATAGCAAAAGTAGGCGACGTAATGACATCATCCACACCGAGCTCTTCGCATACCGCCTTGATAAACGTGGTCTTTCCGGCACCCATCTTGCCATAGAACGCAAAGACAGTAGCCTCGCCCATCCCGGCGATGAACTCTCGGGCAGCTTCGTGAATGTAGTCTAATGATGTGATTTTAATTTCCATTCTATTTATTGTTTGTACTTGTTCTCTCGTTTACTACGCTTCTCATCCTCCCATTCGTCTTCTCGGCGTGAGCGTAACTAACGGAATAAGCATCTCTTCCATTGAGATTCCGCCGTGCTGAAATGTATCTTTATAATAAGGTACATAGTAATTGTAATTGTTGGGATAAGCAAAGAAAGCTGCACCCGAAGCAAAAACGTAACTCGTGCTGAGGTTAGGCGCAGGTAGCTGCGCCTCAGCCGGCGTCTTGATCACGAACACTTCGCGAGGATTATAATTGAGATTCTTACCCAATTTATAGCGGAGATTGGTGTTGGTATTGCGATCTCCGATAATCTTTACAGGCTTCGAAACCCGTATCGAACCATGATCCGTGGTGACAATAACTTTATAATCCATTTCCGCAAGTCGTTTGAAGAGTTCCGAAAGGGCTGAATGGCGAAACCAACTTTGTGTAATCGAGCGATAAGCCGACTCGTTATTGGCCAATTCGCGCACCATCTTCGATTCGGTACGAGCGTGCGACAGCATATCGATAAAGTTGACAACAAGCACATTCAAATCGTTATTGCGGATGTCATTGAGCCGCTCGACAAATCGTTCTGCACCTACAGAGTCGTTCACTTTAGTATAAGTGAATGTACTATGACGCCGATAGCGGTCTAATTGGGTCTGTATCAACGGACTTTCATTGATGTTTTTGCCTTCTTCCTCGTCCTCATCCACCCAGAGTTCGGGATACATTTCGGCGATGGCAGCAGGCATCAGACCACTGAAAATGGCATTGCGAGCATATTGTGTGGCTGTGGGAAGGATGCTGACGTACATCTCTTCACTGATGTCGAAGCGCTCGCCCAATTCGCGGGAAACCATTCGCCACTGATCGAAACGGAAGTTATCGATAACGATTAAGAACACTTTCTCACCACAATCGAACAATGGGAACACCTTCTTTTTAAATATATCGGTACTCATTAGAGGTCTGTCCGAAATGTTATCTGCCTGCCGTGGAGTCACCCAAGACAGATAATGTGCCTTGATATATTTGGCAAACTGAGTGTCGGCATCCTCTTTTTGCATTGCCAACAACTCTGTCATCGCACTGTCTGAACCCGCAAGTTCGAGTTCCCAATGTACCAGTCGCTTATAAACTTCCATCCAATCAGCCCACGAGCGGCATTCACTCATCTGCACGGAGATTTGCTGAAAGGCTTGCTGATAACCGCTTTGAGCAGCTTCTTTCACGATATCCTTACTGTGAATATTCTTTTTTAATGTCAGCAGAATCTGTTTGGGATTGACCGGTTTGATGAGATAGTCGGCAATTTTAGCACCTATTGCCTGATTCATTATATCCTCTTCTTCGCTCTTGGTGATCATTACTACAGGCGTAGAGGGTTGAATCTCCTTGATACATTGCAGTGTTTCGAGGCCTGTCAGGCCCGGCATCATTTCGTCGAGAAGTATCAAATCGAATGTCTGTTGCCTGCAAAGGTCGATAGCGTCAGTGCCGTTACTGGCTGTGACGACTTCATATCCCTTGCTGCGCAGAAACAAGATGTGCCCTCTGAGCAGCTCAATCTCGTCGTCTGTCCACAGTAATAATCCGTTGTTCATATCTCAAAATCTTCAAGTTTCGCAAGCTCAACTTGTCTGTTTTCAAGTCAACCAGTTGACGAGTTAACGAGCATATCACTTGTTTACTCATCTACTTGTCCACTCGTCTACTGCTGAACTTACGAAAGTTTAGTTCTAAAATCCTTCCAATTCGTAATATTCATCTTCCGGATCGAAAGCTTTTTTCTCCTTCTTCTCCGTTTTTTTGACGATGGGTTGTTTCTTATTCGTTTTCTTGTCTACCGTTTTCGGCTTGACAGTCGTGTCTAATACATTATTAAAATAGAGGCCGGTTTCGTTTCTTTTGGGCACAGTCGGGGCCATACTATCAGGCTTTGTAGCTACCTCTTCGGGCTCAATGAGTAACGGGAGCATACTCACTTTAAGTGATGCAAAGTGCTTGGCATAAAACCGGTCATAATCATCGTAACTGTAACCACGCCCAATCAACTCCAAATTCGACCTGCTGATGATAAATTTGCGAGCTTCTTTCATCAGTCGGACAATACCACGTTGACCATAAAGTCGGCGTGCATATTGTAACGCCTCATCGTAGTTGCGAAACCCGCTCACCAGCATCCGGTGCACTCCTTCTACATCTTCGATACCGATGTCGAAGTTACGCACGAGAAAACTCGTAAAGTTGAATCCGGCAAGTTGGAACAAAAGACGATGCTCGTCGACTGAATCCGGTCGGTAAGCAATGACAAACAGAAAGTCGGCATTGCGATCGTTACTGAATGTGTGCACTGCAATCGAATCGCTGTCTGCACCCACCCGGCTACGCATAGCCCACACATCGCCGATGTCAAATTGCCCTGTGTGCAGTCGCCTACCTGCATTCACCCCTTTAATGAGCATTCCTGCCATTTCACTCAACGAACTCTCGGGATATTGGGTCACTACTTCGGTCATACTGTTGAGACACGCCTGCGCATCGCCTTCATTGAGTTTGCTCAGTCCGTTGATGAATATAAACTTATCGCGGTTGGCTCCTTTGGGAAACTTCTGTGCCGAGAGATGGACATTTCCCATTGCTTCGGCATAGCGACCGGCCTTGAATGCCGCATACGTAGCTGTGTAGAGCGAGTCTTCCAAATGCACTCCTACGCGGGCATTTTCTCTAAAATAAGGGTCTGACAAGATGCTTGTCCATTGACTTTTGGGGTACTCTGCTTTGAGTTTTTGCAGAAATAGTCCGGCTTGGGTCGGTTGATTGCGCCGCGAATAGAGCAGGAACAGATGGTAATAAACCTCATCCAAATGCTCGAATGTGCGATATTCGGCAACTATTCGCGTGAGTTCCCGCTCGCTCAAAGTTAAGTTGTCGAGTTTGTCCTTGAAAATCACGCCCGCGTGAAACAGTCCGTCGACCAACAGTCGGTTGCTGGCAGCCAACTGCTCTGACGTGAACGGGATCTGTGCCAAATAGTATTCGCGACGATGCGGATCGTTTTGTACACTGTCTTTGGACGCTTGGGGCGGAGCAAGGAGCGGATCCTCAGATACAAGGGAGTCGCGATCCCATTTCGATCGGCGGTCTTCCGTATTGAGACCGGCCACTACCGTCTTGTTGATTCGTTGCCAATTGTCCACGTTCTCACGCCTTCCCCAAAGTCGTTGAAATGAGGCCTTTCCCTCGTTGATTATCAATGGGTTATAGAAATACCACAAATCGCCCTGCGATTGACCGTTAAACGCAGTGCGATTAACGGTCTTTTGCAATGCAATTAACGGTCTTTCGTTAGACGATTGGATAGTTCTTGTAGAATCGAGAGCATCGCGTTGCATTTTTTCCTGTCGTTTCAAGGCTATTATCACGCGATCGATGGCAGCATTGCGAGCTTTCTCATCCATCCTTGCCAACGTTTGAAGACTGTCTTGCAGATGGACTGTCTCAATGTGAGGTACTAATTCGTCGAGCACGGCCGACCGCTCACTGAGTTGCTCATAGTCGCTGCGATCTTTGTCAAGCAGACCGATGGCCTCGCCATAACAGCGTCGGGCATCGCTGAACCGTTGCTTTTTCCAATACAAATTACCTAATTTGAGCAGTAAAACACCCTTTTCCGTACCATTACGTACGCTCTTTTGATTTCCTTTTTCGTATGCAGCGATGGCGCGGGCAGTATCTCGTCGGGCCAAGAAGATATTGCCTTCGGCATAATAGATTTGGTCGAGAAAATCCTTGTTGTTATCCGATGAGGCCATTCGTTCAAGTCGATGAAGCTGTTTCTTGCCTTGACCTGAGGCCGAAACCTCTGTCATCGCAATGCGAGCATTGAACGCCAGTTCGTAAGGAGGATGCTGACGAATGACTCGTCGGAATGCTCTATTGGCCAGTTCTTTACGTCCTAAGGCTGCTTCCAACTGTCCCATCAAGTACCATTCGCGTGCTCGCTGTTTGCGACGAAGTTCGTGCCGGATAACCTTTTGCAGATAAGGGATGGCCTTCTCATAATTACCAGTACGGATATAATAATCCGCATAGGTGTAATCCCACTCCTTGACGGCTCGCCAATCTAACGAATCGCGCTGCATATTGCGAATTACTTCCTCAGCGTCGTACATCCATCCTTGTTCTATGTAGCATTTGGCAAGCCATGCACGGGCTTTCCCGTAGATGGCAGGTTGTGTGGAATAGAGACGACTCATATAAGCAAACGTCGAGGCAGCATCCTCGAATGCGCCTTTATGAAATTGTGACTTACCCATCAGCAACCACGCTTTCCACAGGAAAGGATTATACTCCCGCCGACTCAACCACTCGATATCTTTCTGTGTTTTGCGCCGCCCTGGTGTCCAGGTAGGACGTCGTTTAATGCTGTGTTGATGTATGGCTTTCTTTGCTTTGGTAATAGCTATCTCGAAGTTGGCACTCCCTAAATCTATACTTGCCTTATTTCCTACCGTATAAAGTGGTATCAGTTCGGTGAAATTATCGTGATTGCCATTCTCTTTTTCTAATGAGCCGTCGATATAAGCTACCGAACCATTATAGTATGTATTGTAATTCGCCGTAAAAGCGTGCCACAATCTACTCTGCGAAGTGTTTTGCTTCACAGAGCATCCCATTGCCATTACGATGAGTATCAGCATCAGGAAGGGAGCGATATGTCTTTTGTCAAGCCGTGGCACGAGGTTGTCTATACATTGAAGTGAGTGTCTTGGCGATTTTGAACAGGGCGTAAAGGATGATACTTACAAAGATAATGGAGGCTCCCGAAGGAACGTTTAGCGCATAAGAGATGGCAAGTCCGCTAAGGCAATCGGCCCATCCGATAACGATGCTGAGGCCAATCATTCGCTTGAAACTATATGTAAAGAGGTTGGCTGTCATCTGCGGGATGGTCAAAAGACTGATGGCAAGGACGATACCCACCATTCGCAACGTCGAGACAATGGTCATAGCAATAAGCGCCATCATCATATATTCGATGAAAGTAACGGGCAAATGCTGAGAGCGTGCAAAACAATTATCAAACGAGACACTGAGAATGGAACGATAAAATAAGGTGAAAATGGCAGTTACCACAATTGACAGGCCTGCTAAAAGCCATAAATCGGCTTTGCCGATAGTAAGGATACTACCGAAAAGAAACGACGGAAGGTCAGGCATAAAACCTGGCGTAAGAAAGCAACAGATGATTCCCACGCTCATCCCGAATGTCCAAAAGACGGCTATGGCAGAGTCTTCGCGCACGTCGCCACGTTGAGAAAGCCACTGCACTCCGCACGCACTGAGCACCGCAAAAACCATTGCCGAAATCACAGGATTGATGCCTGAGAAGACGCCGAGTCCTATTCCGCCAAACGAGGCGTGTGTAATACCGCCACTGATGAACACCAATCGTCGCGTAACGATGTAAGTTCCGATGAATCCGCAGACGATACTTGCAAGCAGAGAACCTGCCAAAGCGTTCTGAAAAAAGGCGTATTGAAGTATTTCCATACTATTGCTTGTTTATCCTTCAGTCATTAAGAAAACTTCGTCTTTGAGTTGGTTGGGCAGATCGATACCGCGGAGCGTAAGGCTGCGAGTCCATCCCCGCACCTCGTCGGGACGCATCGTGTAGAGCACTTCGGCAAACAACGCCGCCTCGTTGTCGGTATATCGGTCGGCCGGTCGGCCTCTGAAAACATCCAACTCCTCATCATCATAATATTCAATGGGCTTGGTAGCAGCCTCCATCATACATTCCTGTTCGCACCGTTCGTCGCTGCCACTGCACGTAGCACAATCTGCTGAGGACGGGAGAACGATTCTCTCGTCGTCTCCTTTCCGGTGAACGAGCATACTGAATGCAGCCGTGAGTACACCGAGCGCGATGAGTGCAATGATGAGATAACTCATTTACGATATATGATTAATCTTGTTTGTCGATGCAGAACCCTGCTTTTTGCAAATCGTCCCAATAGTGGGGATAAGATTTGGAAACCACTTCGGGATGATTGATACGTATTCCTGGACAAGCAATTGCCACCGGAGCGAAAGCCATTGCCATACGATGATCTTCGTATGTGTCTATCGGCTCGAGTGTGGGCTCGCATTGTTCGCCATCCCACAGCAGTTCGCTGCCGTTCTGATCTTTGATGACATAGCCTAATTTGAGCAATTCTCGCTTCAAGGCTTCAATGCGATCAGTCTCTTTGATTTTAAGACTTGCAAGGCCGGTAAAATGAAACGGGATGCCCAATACTGCACAAACCACCGTGAATGTCTGAGTAAGGTCAGGGCAATTGGTAAAATCAAAGTCTACGCGGGGAACCGAACGGCAATGTCGAGTGAGTGTAACTGTGGAGGGCTCGGTTTGTATTGCAGGTGCAAACGCGGTCTTCACACCCAACAGACTGAATAAATACCGAGCCACGGAGTCACCCTGCCGCGATCCGTCTTCAAGACCTTGCAACACGATTCGGGCATCATCATCGGCCGTGAGTGCCATCATTTCATACCAGTAAGATGCTGCGCTCCAATCGCTCTCGATGCGATAAGGACGGTGAATATAAGGTTTCGGGCGGACTGTTATCGTGTCAAAACCGGTCCATTCGGCATCGGCTCCGAAAGCTTTCATTATACATATGGTGAGATCGATATACGGGCGGGAGATGATTTTGCCCGTAAGTTGGATGTCAAGCCCGTCTTTCAACACCGGACCAATCATCAACAAAGCCGATATATATTGCGAACTCACATCGCCCGGAATTTCCAAATGACCGCCGTCAAGCGCTTTTCCACAAATGCGCAGCGGCGGAAATCCCTCCTCGCCTGCATAAAAAATCTCTGCACCGAGATAGCGCAGCGCATCCACAAGAGGATGAATCGGACGGTGCCTCATCCGCTCCGTACCCGTGATAACGTGCTCGCCGGGCCTGACAGATAAGTAAGCGGTCATAAAACGCATAGCCGTTCCACCGGATTTAACATCGATTACCTCGGGCATATCACGCAAAGCATTGATGATAACTGCCGTGTCGTCGCAGTCGGAAAGGTTTTCCGGCCGGATATCACTACCCGAAAGGGCGTGGATAATCAATGCTCTATTGCTGATACTCTTAGATGCTGGCAATGCAATTGAGGTTCGCAGCAAGTCGGGAGCACTTATTTTGTAAGACATATAGACAAAGTTTTGAAAGGTAGTTGCCTGTTATCTAACATATCGAATAGGCAGATTCAGCGGCTTATCAACTGTTTCTGACCGACCGATCGGCTTGCGATTCAACTTGATACCGGGTATCAGCGGACTGTAAAGAAGCACGTTCCGGATACGCTTCTTTTGTTCTTTGGTGAATCGGAAACTGGAACAGATGGCATAATCCATCAGATTCTCAGCGTTAAAGAAAGTTCCGTTGCATTGTGTTCTACGAATCAATTGCTCGAAAGAAATACTGTTTGGATCAGGATGTGCCGCCAAGTATTTTGCTATATCAGCCTCATAAGCAACTCGATTATAACTCGGCGTATCGTGGCAATAGTCCGAATCGAAACAAGCATCAGCATAAGTCAGCGTCTGTTTGCTCCGATTCTCTGCAAAAACGTGATGCAATCCAAGATAGTGACCGAGTTCGTGAGCCAGCGTAACGTTGATATCCGTGGGCTGATATTGATAAGAAGAGCGACCGCGGTCTGTCGTATAACGACTCGATTCACTGTTGATATATCGACTGTTGATAGACAAACAATAAGCATATTGCAATGCATTCTTGTCGATTTGGGCCACTGTCACCGTATCCAGACCGGCCAATGCGTGGTCACCTTTCACCGTATAAGGCATATGACTGATACCTAAAAGCGAGCCGTTAATATTTTCATTCTTCTTGAAATGATAGACCATTACATTGATATAACTGTTAGGGTCCCAGATATATCGGGTATATCGCCGTTTGTTATCGGTCATTAAAGCATTCACATCGATAGGATATTCCTCTTTCCACTGTACATATTCCACCCCTGCGTCTCGAGCCTACGCCCATTCTCATCGTGCGTGGCAAGGGTAAACTTGACATTGACTGCCTCACTCGGCCCGTAAACATTGCCTGCATAAAGATCATTGACATTATTCAAAATGTCTTTCAGCCGCGTCGCAGACACATACTGCGTAGCGTCATTCGGGTCGATGTAAAGCACATGAAAAATCACCGGCAATGTATAAACATAGTCGTTTTCAAGCGTTTTTGGGTCAATCTCCTCCTGTGGATTCTTGATAATCTCATCTTCTTCTGTCGGAGCATTTGCTCCTCCACACGCAGTGAACATCAGACAAACCGCAGCCAAAGCCGTAAAAAAACAGTACTTCATAATCCTTCAACTAAACATTGCAAATTTAGTAAATAAAACCCGCACGACAAAACAGATTCGATCGGAATCGCATCAAATAAGAAAAATAAATGAAAAACAATGAGATAAATTTGCATATATCATCGAAACTCTTTACCTTTGCACACCGAACAACAAATAAATCGGGATTTGGCGCAGTTGGTAGCGCACACGTCTGGGGGGCGCGAGGTCGCTGGTTCGAGTCCAGTAATCCCGACTTTGCAGAAAAGGAGTTGCTAATCATTTGATTGCAACTCCTTTTTATTTTCCCTCATTAAAGATGTCTTCAAAGTCTTCCCTTCATTGAAGATAAAGGATAGCCTGTAAGACGCCTTCTACCCTACTGCCAACCTTGATCAAGACAATGTATTGCCGATAACATTCATATACCCATACTGATACACTACAACCGTTTATTACTAACACGTCTACACAAGAGTATAGTATTTAGAATGGCGGACAGTCTTCAATCTACCGAAAGGTGGCAGACAATCAAATCAAGTCACTACGCTTTGTCCTCTTGGGTTCGTCCGAAGATATGCTCCAATTTGAAAGCGAAGGTCGCTCAGATGAGTGGTGCGACAGCACGATGCAATGGCTTTACACCACTTTGGTAAGGAAAATGTAGTGGCAGCCATACTACACGTAGATGAGGAGACACCGCATATTCACGCAACGGTAGTACCGATAGTGCGTGAAGAGAGACAAAAGCCAAGGCGGAAGCTGAGAATGGCAAGAGGAAGTACAAAACGAAGAAAGACAAGGTGCGACTTTCTGCCGATGATGTGTTTTCCCAAGAAGTTGGAGAAGTACTAAACGACCTATGCCAAGCAGATGAGTTCGTTCGGATTGGTGCGAGGAGTGTATGGTTCGGAAGCAAAGTACTGCTCTAATATAAACTATTACAAGTATGTGCTCAAATCCACGAAAGAGAAAAAGGTACAAGAAGCAGAATTCACTGCCAAGATAAAGGAGTTAGAGGCAGGAAAACTCCGAATGAAAGGTACGCTTTATTCACTCTTTGGGAACTCCGAACTCGACAAGGCAGAGTAACGCATTGCAGAATTAGGGAAAAAGCAGAGCAACAACGCTATCTCTCGAAAAAGGAAAAAGAGGAAATCCGCAAGAAAGTCATTCTCCCGCAAGACACTATCAAGGGAAAGGACAAGACTATCACTGAACAACAACGATAACTCAAGGTGTATGAGGAAGAGCGGAGTTTGATCAAGCGTTTCTTCCACAGCTTCTATCTCTTGCTTGATGCTCTGTAAGATGGGTTTTGACGACGACATTGTGGTCAAAAATGTACAAAAAGCAAAATATAGTCCGTGGCGTGGTACGGGCACGGCATATTCGGGAATATACAAACGCAATTTTAGTGAGGAGAATGCCGAGCTACGCATTACCACCAACGAGAAACACCAACCTATCCTTACCATCAATGGACTTCCCATTACCAATTGGTGCGAACAGAAATGGGAACGACTTATTAACCGCAATCATTCGCAACGACTGTAAATGAAAAACCGAAAAGTCCTCTTTCCCTTTCATCGTTGTATTTATGTCCCAACAAAACTTTTCTGAAAAAAAATCACGAAAGAATGCTCACTTTTCCACACAAATATGTATCTTTGCAAGTGATAAAAGTGAGCGTCCTTTGGCCATATAAAACAATGTACTTTCAAAGTACTCCGCTCATTTCGAAATCATTACCTATACGATCTACATTACATCACAGTCTCTTGTGTTTTAGGTACTTAGTCCGAAATTATATTATTTTACCGGACAGCAATAATTTCAATTAAATTTGAATCAGCTACAGAAGTGGGTATTTTTTGTAACAATTTGATTTCCATCAATAAAGTCACAAAAAAGATCTCACTTCTACAACTTCTTAAACGATTTTCTTGTATCGAACTCACATTAATTTACCTTTTCTGCTTAAAAGCCATCAATATCTTTTTTGGGATTTCGTGTAAAAGTGTCGCACGGATCTCACGAGGTGACAATCGCCAAAAAAGACGATAATGGACGAGTTTCAAATGGAGCGTTTCGATATAATAACCGAGTCCTGAACGCACGACGGTTTTACGCCCATACTTGCCGAAATTACCGCCTGTGAAAACGATGTTGAGGATTATACGTTCGTATTTCTTGTCTTCTGCCGTAATCAGGAGTGGGAACTCATCAATGGGCAGTCCCAACCGATGGACCAATACCCAACCAACAGCAGCGAAAGCGCGGGTAAATCCCAATGCGTCAAGTTGCCGGCCAAGCACTGCACGATCTACTACGGCGTGGTAATGATGGATGAGACAAGCCATATCACAGAACTGGCGCAGTCCAACCCCCAATTCTACAAGATGATGATAAAGATGCAAGAAAGTGTAGATGATGTTGAGAGTTGGACTCAACGTGGGGACAGACAACTTCCCGACAGCAACCACAGTTCCGGGATCTTCGGCCAAAAGCCAATCCCAAGTACGTTGGATCGCAGTACAGTTGAAATTGATCATATTGAAATGCAACTCAAACAGTACCCCATTGTATTCAAAATCAATATGCTGCAAGGACTCACCGGTATTCAGTTTCAGATTCCACGTCTCCTGCAAAGCTGTCACCGCCTGTGTGAAATGCTTCTCATCACAATAGAAATCAATATTCCCCGGCACGCGTTCGGCTGCATTTGGATAAAGTGTCGCCAACGTCTGCCCTTTGAAAACAATTAACGGAAGTCGGTACTCGGCAAACAAATCGAGAAGTGCTGACAATTGGGCCTGTAACCGAAGATTTGACAATTCAATACGTTTGACATACGAAAACGTAGTGATGGCATCAGACATCGACAACTGAACATTATTGCGAATGAGTGCACCGCAAACCAGTCCACTCACAGTTTGCGCTTCAGCCACCTGCATCAACGCCTGAAAGGGAGGGGTAGTAACCGTTTCTTGCGGTAAATCCTCTCCCCAAAGAGCATTACGCAGAAGGGCAAAAAGATGGTCAGTAAGCGTCATTGTCAGTATATCCAAAGACAATCAGTCCAGAACGGAATACACAGAATTGTTACTGATAAATTCAGGTACGAGTTCTTTCATTTTCTTCACAATTGCCATATCATCAAATCCGCCGGCCACAGTGATCAGTTCGGTAATATGTTTGTCAACTTCACGATAATCGTATTCACGCACTTTAGCGATACGAATCTTCGGATTAAACGATGGTAATGAATCCTCTTTATCATTGAGAACCTCTTCATAAAGTTTCTCACCGGCGCGCAGCCCCGTATATTCAATTTTGACATTAGTAGCTCCCGAAAGGCGAATCATTCGCTCAGCCATATCGGCAATACGCACAGGTTTGCCCATATCAAAGACGAAAATCTCTCCACCATTACCCTTGGTACCCGCTTCAAGCACCAATTTACAGGCTTCGGGGATAAGCATAAAGAATCGAATAATGTTCGGGGCTGTGACGGTAACGGGCCCACCTTCGCGGATTTGTTTTTTAAACAGGGGGATAACTGATCCGTTAGAGCCCAAGACATTTCCGAAACGCGTGGTAACAAACTGCGTATTTCCTTGTATCTTACCTTCTTTTTCTGCCCTGTCAAGACTCTGCACATAGATCTCACAGATACGTTTGGAGCATCCCATCACATTCGTCGGATTGACAGCCTTATCGGTAGAAACCATCACAAACTTCTTGACACCATATTTCACACTGAGATCAGCAATAATCTTGGTGCCGTTAACGTTGTTAAGAACACTCTCACTGGAATTATCCTCCATCATCGGGACGTGCTTATAAGCAGCAGCGTGAAAAACATAGTCCGGACGAAAGTCAACAAAAATATTCTCCATCCGTTCGCGATTCGTGATTGATGTAACGATCGTCGAAGTCCTGATATCCGCATAATCTTGTTCCATCATCAACCGGATATCGTGCTGTGGCGTCTCAGCCTGATCGATAAGCATCAATTCCGCAGGGTGAAGCAGACTGATCTGCCTGACCATCTCAGAACCGATACTACCCGCCGATCCGGTAATCAGTACACGAGTACCCTGAATCGATCGACCGACACTCTCCATATCTACTTGAATTTCATCACGTGGCAAAAGATCCTCAATACTGATTTCCTTCAAGGTCGATTTTGCCATATTCTCAGAATCACTGCTCCATTCGCGTGCACCTTCGGTCATATAAATGTGCACACCGGCATTGATGAGGATATCTTGCAGTTTCTCATTACTTCGGAACTCGTCATTGCGCAACGGAGAGATAAGCACAGCTTTGATTTTTTGCTTCACAATGACATCGGTCAGTCCCTCGTCGGCAGGATAAACACGTTGTCCCAGGAGGTACAGATCAGTCATTGTAGGATCGTGAGCAATGAACCCCTTGAGCCGAAAACGCTGCGGCTTTTCGTTATTGATACTCTTTGCCAGCCCTATCCCGCCATCTTTGATACCATAGATAAGTGTCCGCACAGCACTTTCATTATCAAATGTCGTGTCATAAACCATCTTTACAATGACACGGAATGCCCACATCCAAACCGTGGCAACAATATATATACTGATGATGTGACGGAGATGCAGCGGAACGAGCCAGCCATTCCAGCCATTCCCCCAGATAATGGGATAATGCAAGATAGCCACACAGATGAAACTCACCCCCATAGCATACCCCACACGTTGCAGGTCTACAAACGAGGAATAACGAATTACGCCATAATAAGTATGAAAAATTCTAAACCCTAAGAGGTTGAATATCGTGTACAAAAGAAGGGTTCTGGTGATGGGAACGATATTGTCTAAGGTGATTGCCCCACGGAAGAAGAGCCAACATACGAATATGCCCGATATGTAACAGATCAGACTATCGATAAACAAAATACACCAGTAAGGCAAGGATTCTCTCTTGAAATACCAATTAACAAGTCTATTTATACAACTCATAACACTCTTCTTTATTAAAACAAAGCAAAGTTAAAGATTTTTTAGGATAATATCAAATATCAGCTTAAAAATTATTCTTTCTGTCGCTAATTTACCTGATGAAGATGGAAATATTTCTTCATAAACAAGATATACATAACAACAAGTGTCGCTACAATCAGCAGGAAAGCAGAATATCCCGGACTAAGAAGGAAACAGATACAGGCTATTCCTTGCATAGACATATAGATTACCGAAACTACAATATGCGGAATGTGCAGTTCGTTGGCCATAATTTGATAAGTATGTTTTCTGTGCGGGAGGGATATGTTCTCGTGCAACAGCAAACGATGGATAATTGTAAGACTGCCGTCTACGCCGTACACGGCAAGAAAAGCGAACCACGAGAGATCATGTGTGTGCAGAACCAAACATCCGATATAGAAAAGTAAGATGAATGCAATGCCCACGGCACCGATGTCACCGGCGAAACACCGAGCTTTAGTTCTGAAATTAAAGAAGCAAAACACAGCAACTGCGATGGCTGTAATCAGGATAAAACGGACGTCTACGAACTGCGTAACCCGCATATCTACATAGCCTAAGGCTGCTAAAACGACCAATGCATAGCCTCCGGTGATGCCATTGATGCCATCCATAAAGTTGAAAATATTCATTGCCCCGGTACATACCACGAGTGCAACGGCAATCATCCACCAACGGTCAGCCGTAAACAGGTCTAACTGATAGAACATCAGAAGCATGGCCGTGAAATGTATCAGCAATCGGATCCGCGGACTCAACGAGCAAATATCATCCCAAAAGCTGACGACCGACACCAGCGTAAGTCCTGCAATGAACCACGGATACTGCCAACCCGAATAAACAAAGCTGGCAAGAGCTCCGAAGAAGAACACGATGCCGCCACCTCTCAGGGTTATGTTTTTAGACGATCCGCGCTCCGAAGGTCTATCAACGATATTATACCGACGGGCTACCTTGAAATAAAGTAATTCAAGCGCCAGAAGGAGCAGTGCAATAACGATATAGGACATAGCAGATTTATTTGTTAAACGACTCGATG
Source organism: Hoylesella pleuritidis JCM 14110 (assembly GCF_000613725.1). GTDB lineage: Bacteria > Bacteroidota > Bacteroidia > Bacteroidales > Bacteroidaceae > Prevotella > Prevotella pleuritidis. The sequence continues at coordinate 62,246 of NZ_BAJN01000012.1, read as the reverse complement.
GTTCCTCTCAAGCCGACTTTCACTGCGGTTGGCATAACCTCTATACCGAGTGCACTTTTAATCCTTGTATTCGAAACAACGTAATTCTCCGTCAGTTTCTCTATTCGCTCAGTGTTGAGAGGCAGATGGAGCAAGTCGCCTATCCTCGCAGCGCTCTTCATCAACAAAGGGGGTATATTGAGAATACAAGCCTGTTTTCCCAATACTTCACAGATAATCGAAATCAATTCGTTGGTAGAAACGGGCTCATCATCGGCCAAGTTATAGACGCCGCTCGGTATCTGTTCTTCTAACAAACGGCACACCACGTAGCACACATTGCCGATAGAAGCAAAGGAACGATGGTTCTCAAAAGCTCCCAAAGGCCACGGAATGCCTTTACGAACAACTTTGTAAAGCAGGTTAAGATTGCCCTTGTTGCCCGGTCCGTGCATCATACAGGGGCGTAAGATGTACACATCTTTACCTTCACAAGGATGGCCAAGAATATACGTTTCGGCCTCTATCTTGCTCTCGCCGTAGGCTCCCACGGACTTAGGCACCGCATCTTCCGTGAGCACAGTACCGTTTACAAAGTCGGCAACAGCCTTCACAGAACTGAAAAAGATAAACTTTCGGGATGCAGAATGCAGAAAGTAATCATACACTTTGATGGTCAGATCACGGTTTACGACAAAATAGACTTCAGCTCCGGTCTGCTTCTTCGTATCGTGGGCCTTGCCTGCAAGGTGGATAATGGCATCTACTTCGGGCACTGCACCACGATCTAAATCCTCCCAAGTGTACATTCTCTCTATACCGGCCACTGTTTCTACGGTTCTTCCAAGGCCATATACGGTGTGGTGGGCAGACAAGGCAGGTACTAAATTTTTCCCTACAAAGCCGCGGACACCGGTTATCAATATCTTCATTTTTATAGTTGTATATATCTAAGAAGTTCAGGGAATTTAAAGAGTTACCCCCTGCTAATTTCAAAAACCGCTTATTTATCTTCGAATAACTTCTCGATTTCTCGCCATACTTTCAGGTTATCGAAATTGTCTACCACCCAGGCGCGCGCCTGGGCTCCCGATATTTCAGTCTTTCCGTCGCGTATTTTAAAAACGCAGGCTGCCAACTCGCGAGCATTATGTTGTACAAATAAACCCGTCACCCCTTCTTGTATCGAGTCGCAACAGCCCGTTACTCTGGTTGTAACCACAGGAACTTCCATCGATTGAGCCTCGAGTACACCCGTTGGGAAGCCCTCTCTATAGCTCGCAAGCACATAGACGTTCATCATAGAATAAAAGTATTCCATATCTACATTCTGGAAATCAGTCCACACAATCTGCGGATCATTCCTGATATCCTGCTGCACATCTTCGGGTAGGGCATCCCTTATCTCGAACATACCCACCAACAGAAGCTTGAAACGAGGATCATACTCTTTCAGTATTCTGAAAGCCTCAACCAGTTCGATAATACCTTTATCTCTCACAAGTCGGCCTGTATAGCCTATAACCCAATCGCTTTCGGCTATTCCCCACTGTCTTTTCATCTCCGACAGTTTACGAGCGTTTATATTTGCAGGATTGAATTTGCCCTGCGTATCGATACCCGAGCAGGTGCCTTTGCCCAAAATAAGCTGCTTGCGTGCAGGTGCCAAGCGGTCTTCTATACTATGCTGCAAAACTGAGGGACTAACACAAACAATCTTTGTTGCCAAGCGCGAGGCTATTCGATCTACCGTTATCAAGATAAATCGCTTGAGCCCTTTCGCCGTCTGGTATACCAGCCCGTGGCGAAAATAGATGCGTTGCGGCACACGCATCAGCCATCCGGCAAGCATAGCAAGCAATCCTCCTTGGGGGTATGCCCTACTACGATGCCGATGTCCTTCTCCTTGATGTATCGACAGATATGTATAATAGACTTAATGTCCTGTAACGGAGCGATCGACCGCAGTACCGGTATCTCCCGATAATCGAAATTCTGCTCCTTGGCATAGTCTTTCAGATAACAACTCGGGGAACATACCACATGCAGATTGTATCCCTTTTGGCGGAAATACCTGAACTGGCCGCCTATAAAATAAGGTATTACGAAATAAATGTTTACTACATGTAAGATATTTTTCTTATTATAATCCATAAATCCAAATTCTCCTACACACCTACATTTAACAAAAAGTGCATTGTAATTCAGCACTTTACGCAATGCTATATATATACATCCATACTACATTTAACCGTTAATCACCTGCCAAAAAGCGGTTAAATGGCCACCGATTCACCGTTAATCACCTTATATTTCATACCCGTGGCTGTACGCTTTACTTCAAATCCTTTCATCCGGAGGATTCGACCGATTCTGATCAGGTCTTGGCGATTACCTCGCAGTTGCTTATCATACGGTTTGAGAAGCTCAACGACTTCCGGCAATGACACTTCTTTGAAATCATCCGTCCCATTGGGTTTACGGAACAGACTGTCAATCAGCAACTCTAAATCATCAATGTCAACGAAACGCGCTGATTCATTTCCATTATCCACGTGTCTCCTCTTCATTAAAATAGAAGCGGGCCCCCGCAGCAATCTCTTCTACCAACTGTGCATACAATTGACCATAATCAATTGGAGAAAGAAAATCAATATTTCCATTGATCTCTACACACAGAAACCTCCGGCTCCCCGTCAGATCCTTTAATGGCTTTCGGCTATTAGTCGTAGCAATAAAACTGGCATAGCAACGGCGATTTGAGATACTCGTCTGATAGGGCATTCGCATTTTGACAGCCGGAGTAGAGATAAGATATTTCAACAGCGGCTGCTTACCCCGACTCACCGAGTCGAACTCATCAATGTTGATCAACGCAAAATTGGTAAGTCCCATCAGCATCGAAGTTTCATTGCGAAAATCAATGCGATCGTTATAATAAGGTTGAAGTTCGTCGGGCAGCAAAGCTGCGCAGAAAGAACTCTTGCCGCATCCTTGTGAACCGATCAGCAAAGGTACGAGAGCATTGGCCTGACTCGACATCCGCCCCATCCAATGGGCTACCATCGATAACATCCAAATATGAAAACAATGCGCAAAATTTCCATTGTCAGTAGGTATTCTTTTCGCTAACTCTTCCACCCGCTCGCCCCCATCCCATTTAGGAAGATGAGAGAGATAGTCATCAATCGGATCATAAATAGGGATATATCTTGATGAGCTTTTTATGATAAACCGCAGTGAAGATATTTTCCACGAGCAAATCATCACGTCCATAGTCCGGATTATACTTGATCAGCCTCATACACATTGCCATCGGCAATCCCGACTCACAGCAATATTTGGCCAAGACATTCAACACTTTCTCTTCTGCATCGTCACCTTTTTCAAGACGCGTATCATTCAACGCATCCAACAAACAATAATGGAATAATAATCGCTGAGTTTCAGCTTCTCCCCTATCCTTAAATAATGGAAGTTCCTTACTGCTTACTTTCATTTCAGTATGGTGCAAGTGCGGGGTGCGGGGTGCTACGGTTACGATGATCGGAACGGCATTATCCGTTAGTATAGCCCCCTCATCAACAGAGACATAGCAGGAAGAGTCTAATTGCGGCTTAATATTATCCACCGTCATCTGCAACTGGGTGCTGTAAATATAATGCAACTTGTCGTAAGCTTCAACCAAAAATGTTTCACGCTCTTCCCGGGTCGCCGGCAACGAACCGTCAGGACGCTGTGCCTGACAGATGATCTTAACGGAATGTTCCGTCGCACCAATAAAAGTCAACAGCGAATAAGGAATCTGCGCCGCTTTTGTACGAATACTCTGCACATCATCCATATCAGCCAAACTATTGATTTCCAATAAAATCAATCCATTGAATGCATCAATAGAAGCCTGATTTCTCTTTTTACGCCATTCACAGGCAAAACAGATACGGGGTACTTTATCCAGCCGTTCCATATCTGTCAGCTTCCAACCATTATGAAGCAGCGTGAGAGGATAGTCTTCCCTCACCTGCTCAACCATATTAAGATAAGCTCCCGAACGAATGTCTTGGTATAGACTTTTCAGATCTATACGGATATAAGTCGGGATTCTCTGGCCTTTCCGAATAAGTGTTACTTTCGTCATTGTGTATATAGATGTATTAAGTGTTATTTTTCATTCACCCCCTTAATTACTTATAAATCAACGCCTTATTGATGAATGTATAATATGTATATAAAATCAGCCTTTAATTTTCCAAGAGTTGTAGATAAACCTGTTCATAGCCATCTACCATCTGCCCGATATCAAACTCCTTTGCTCGCAGATAACATCGCTCCGCCACTTCTTGATAAAAATCGACATCGTCGTGCAATCTACGAATCATCCCGGCTAAAGCTTCCTCATCTTCGTTCGGAAACAAAAGTCCATATCCTTTCGTTACTTCGCGTAGCCCATTCACATCACTGGCAATGAAAGGTTTGCCTGCCGACATTCCTTCTACATTAGAAAGTGACAATCCCTCCCAATGGGAGGACATCACAATAATATCCGCAGCCTTTAAGACATTAGGGATGTCTGTTCTCAATCCAAGGAATCTTACCCGACTTTCCACGTGGAGTTCCCGGACCAGCTCTTTGACAAGATCCATTCTCACACCAATACCTGCAAACCAGACTTCATACTGCTCACCTAAAAGACGCAAGGCCCTGATAAGCGTGTCTTGATCCTTAGCTTCACGAAACCCGGCCACCATCAAGATTGCAGTCCGATGTTCCTTAGCTTGCACCAACGCCTGATCAGCTTGTGCATTACGGATTGCTTCCACATCCACTCCGTTGTTGATGGTCAAGATACGATTATATTTCTCCGATTTGTCATCAAGCCATGCTCCCCCCATATATTCCCGCAACTTCTGTTCTGCAATCTTGCTGATACAGATCACACGATCGTATCGATCGTACATCCAACTTTCAACGGGGGCATACCACTTCCAACCGCGTTTGCGGTTGGAAGTGGTATGCTCGGTGGAGCATAACTCCACCGAGCATACCACACTCGCAATTGCTACAAATAATTGAGGTGAAGAGTTATGCGTATGCACGATGTCATACTGTCTCATAATCTTAACCAGCTTCAATATATACAGCGGATTATAATATCCGTGGCCAAGCTTATATATCTTGACTTCGGGAACTTCGACGCATAATTTCCGCATCAGCGGCGTATCTTCTCCGTTAAAGACCGCCAAATCTACGGTGTGTCCATCAGCTTTCAAGCGTGGTATCATATCCACCACAAGCTTTTCGGCTCCTCCCATCAAGAGAGATGTTATAACGTACAGTATCTTCATAATGTCAAATCGTTCTTCCTAAGATGTCGTTTTTACATAACATCCTACCGTATGTTACTTTTTGCATTGACTTAAATCTCTCTTATACATTAGCCATCCAAAGAATTTAATCCATCTCCACGACTTACCTATCTTGGGTTTATCTCCCGCTTTCGAACAGAACCAGAAACGCCAATAATTGACAGCCGCCTTCAATTTATCCTTAAAAGGAATATCCAAAGCATTCATTTCTGCATAGCACATCATAGATGCAATAGGACTTTTCATCCTTATTTCTGTCATCTTAGAGGTGAGACCGCCTTGCAAATAATCCCGATAATATATTACTTGCTTAAAAACACGCAATCTGTATTCCTTAGATATTCTGTTCCATATCAACACTTCCGGACAAAATTTCTCACCCTGAATCACTGGAAAAGGAAACTTTCTTATGACTTCTGTTCTGAAAACCTCTGCCATATCACCGACAACATTGTATTTATATCGCAGATCGACAGAACTGGCGTCAAGAATTTCATCCTCGTTTCCACGACCTATAACCGTGCCATCGTGATGAGACATATATCCACAAACTCCTCCGAACGAGACGTCATTCGCAATTTGAGAATAAAAACGATCGATTATTTCCAAAGAATTCCGGGGTAGACTATCGTCACTATCGACAATGAAAAACAACTCTCCTTGCGCCTCATCCGCCCCTAAATTTATGGCTGCATGCTTTCCTCTATTTTCCTGTCTGATATACCGGACCGGAATCTTATGCTCTTCAACGAAAGCTCCGACAACTTTCTCTGTATCGTCTTCCGAACCATCATCGACAATAAGCCATTCGAAATCGGAAAATATCTGCCGACAAAGGCTTTGATATAATGCTGGTAATAGACTTGCTCTGTTATAAGTTGGGGTAAATACGGTTATCTGCATTTTACCGATAAAATTTATCTAAATCGTATTGTTCATCATATTCGTCCATTTCATATATGGGATCACCTGCTCTATGCCCATTAGTAAAGAACGTTTTATAGGGATAAAGCATACTGTCCCATTGCAGCAGAATACGAAGAAAAAGCAAAGCGGAAACTATAATCATAGAGAAACGATAAATCTGGCTGTTCCGCTTGACTACAGCGAGATAAGTCAATGTGGAAATAATACCAATCATATAGTACCATCCCAAGCGTCCACCATTCTCAGATTTTATGAAAACAAGCAATATTGCACAAAACATCAGGGCAACATTGAGTAATACGATTCTTTTAGGCTCTTTCGGTATTTTGTGATAATTGATTAGAATGAAGAACAAGAAGAACACAGCTTCTACAAAATAAGCTACACGAAATCCCATATCTTCTGTATATCGGGAAGCCCTCATCTCCATATCCGAAGCGGAGCCATATATTTCGAACAATGAGCTCGGTAAACCTGAAATACCTAAAACAAGACAAACAGCTAACACGAGCAGCACGGTTCCTTTGCTAAATTTTCTTATCGGTAGCCAATATACTGGCACCAATATCAGAGCGGAATTATGCATCAGGAATGCGATAAACATAATCAACAGAAATCTCCATAACTTACGTTCATACACATATTTAATAGAAATCCATGCTATACCGACTCCCAATATTTGTCTTAAATAGGTAAAAGAGAAAAAGAATAACAAGCCCAAAAACAACAATACGGCAAAAGGATAATTGTCCGTATAATCTATAAGAGATTTATAAAATAGAGCATATATAACCAGCGTGACGATAAAGATAAATATGTATCGATTGGCTGTAAAGGTAGCAATCAGATAGTTCAGACCAACATACCCCAACTCTTTCGGATATGTTTGAATGATCATACTGTCCCAGAAACTATCCTCGTTTCGGATGCCATCTGCCAGATCATCGAAAAGCATACCGTAACTATACCTATCGAAGCCACCGAGCATATCTGCAATTCCTACAAATACGGCCAAGCCTCCCAGCAATAACGCAAGTTGTTTGTTACTGATGCCACTCTTTTTAAAGGTAAACAAATATGCCAATAAGACAAAAACGAATATGAGGATATAAAGATACATTGCGCCTATTTAAATAAATTAAAGAGTTGTTCGGAAATTAATTTACGACTATGATATCGGCATACAGCTTCTCTTCCTTGTTCGGCTATCTGTTCATATTTTTTCCTTTCCATTGGAATTTTCCGTAAAATGTCTATGGCTTCAGCCGTAGAATGGTATTCAATGCACGACTCTCCGGATTTTACGGCAATATTTTCTAAAGCATAGGGGGTACCTATCACAAGCAATCCGTTGGCAATGGCATCGAGCACTTTTCCCTTTGTACCCGTGCCGATAGATATCGGTGTAAGCTGAATATCGTGTTTTTTGATCTCCTTAATATAATCTGGTGCAAACCGAATATGCTTAACCTTCCATCCGCTCGTCTCTAAAATTTCTACGGATTGTTCCCAACCCTTTCCTAAAAACAGCAACTCATAGCAATCACGAATATCTCCCCCATCGGATAATACATCACTGAAAAGACACAGTTCTTTTACCAATTCTTCTGTATCTCGTTGCATATATAGATTACATTGTCCTGCTATGAGCAAACGTATGGAAGTATGAAACTCTCTGTTTTCAGCACTATCAACGACCTCATAATGGGGATGCCTGATAAAATAGGCCTGTAATTCGGAATTATGATCCACAAGGAAATCACGGTCTGCCTGCCCGACCAAATGGTATTTCACGTCTTTGCCATTCAAATAATGTTCTTCAAGTCTATAAAATTTACGGTAGTTAATTTTAGCTTTCAGTCTATCTGCACAACCATACAGTAACCCGGATTTCAACAATCTGTGATAATATAAAGAAGTACAATCTACTGTTGTATGTACACGTTTCAAACCAGAGAATTGGTTTATAACACGAGACATTTCTTCTCCATATACCCATATTCCATCCGGATGCAACCTCTCAATCTCTTTTATATAGAACGGAGATAATTTCAAATAATAGTGTAAAGGATACTTTAAGAATAAACGAAAGAAAAGTAAATGGAACTTAAAAAGGAATACAAACCACCTTGACAAAGGCATAATATGAATCTTTATCCCCAATTCTTTTTCTGCTTCACGAATCTTCTCGTCAGGTAATCTATTAATATTAAATGAATAGACTTCAACTTCGATTTTTTCCTTCTGCGTATCGCAAGACTCTGAATCGATAGCAATATTCGTACTTTCCGTCCCTGCATTACGGCGATAAAGCAGATGATAAGGGAGAGCAGATGTTCCGTTAAAATTCTCCCGATAAGGTGTCATATTTGATATTAATATGATTTTCATCTATTTATAACTTCCTCCAAATAACAGTAAATTCATATACCTATTCTTTTTCAAAAATAAAACAGTATAGTATGATAAAAAAGAAAAGGCAATACCAATTATTGGTGTAAAAACAAAATCAATCAGAGTATATGATGCAAAATGATTAATCTTTGGACATAGTGTATAAAACAGACGCTCTAAAAGTAACGTCTGAACAACATAAATTCCCAAAGTATAACGCCCGACAGTCCCCAACCATGTAAGAATTTTATAAAAAGTACTATTTACCGGTGTTTTTCTACATATATAATAGATAATACCAATCATAGAGATTGAACCTGCAATACCTACAAAAAATTGACGAACCAAATCTAAAGGATGAGTAAATATGACTTCTGATGTAATTTGTTGCACAGGCTGAGCCATACCAATATATATTACGAGTATAAATAGTAATAGCGACATTGACGTTAATAGTAATTTGCAATTACCCCCCCCCCGCACATTTACTCTTATTAACAAAATAACCCATCCAAAACATTATAAGTAGAAAATTCACTTGTAATGTCCCTCCGTATGGAAGAATTAGAAAAAGGATTATCGAACTAAGACAGGCAAACCAGTCTGGCAAATAAAATCTTTTGAAAACGTAAACGATCAGATAACAAATAAATAGGGTCTTTAAAAACCATAGCCCTCCATATAATTCAGCGACAACGGTAGACAAGAAAATACTTTCACTTGCAAGAATAAACATCAAGCAAAGTGATAGCATTATTCCGGAGAAAGCCGGAATTAACAATTGTGTTGTCTTTTGCTTCAAGAAGTATTTAAAGTTTCTTTGAAAAGAAGATACAGAAAAATATCCACAGATAAGCATAAACAACGGCATGTGAAAAGAATAGATGATTGGCCTCAGATGACTTTCATAACCTATTGTCAAAGGATAACTATGCCCTATACAAACAAGTGTAATCGCAACAAACTTAACAACATCAAGATATAAGACCCTCTGTTTTATCACTGTCTCCATTTATTATGAGTCTTTCAAATTCTACACCTCCTATTTTTGCAGCATACTTAGGGAATGCACTTTTCCACATTCCGGGCCCAACAATATTATAAACTTTCTTGGCTCCCGCTATCAGATAGTAGTCTATAAACATTTTTATATTTTCAGTATCATTCGTTTCGTCGGTTGTACCAATATGGCGTATCTCTCCTGGCACGATATATACATCAGGGAGCTGTTCTCTGACATATTCCGTAAAACGATTGCTATCCGTAGCCAACATTATTCGATAAAACGGATATTTTGCCTTTATACATTTCATCTTTTCCACAGACAGATCCATCAACTCACGTTGCCGCACTGTGCATAAAGTGGGATTTATATCAAATTCTGTACGATCACCCAAAAGATTTAAGAAGCGAAAATGAAGCGTAACATAATCTTTTCCGACATCTTTCTTATAAAAATCTATATATTTTTGCAAATAAGCGGTAGGACGGAAGAGTTCATGATACAGTTTCCCCCAATCATAATCAACATCATACTTAGAATTTATATAATCAAGAGAGTCATAACCATAATAAAAATGTACTTCACAGTTCCGAACTTTAATAAGCCGGCAAGGATGCAGACATTCCCCATATAAGAAAAGGGGACGAGACGAAGGATAATGATAATTTAGTTCTGTTTGATTAATAGTCCAATCATATAGATTGGGTTCTAAATACCTTTCTAAACTAAAAGGCGAAGAGAAGTTCAATTTAAACTCCTTTCCTTGGACCTTAGAAACTGCATATACAGAGACTGCTCCTTTCAAACGATCGAACATACCCCCATGAGGAAATTTTCCATCAGCCATAAAAATCAAACGCTCTCCAGCTACCTTACGTTGGGAAAAGCTAAACGTTCTGTAATATTTTAGAATCAGTCTCGGTTCTCGAATAAATAAATCCAAGAAATAAGCTATCCAATATTTAATCCTCATAGAATTTTTAAATCGTAATCTTTGAGTTCCACCCGTCTGAAAGCTCCTAAGAATATCTCTTTTGCTCCATTCCGACCATTCAGCAAACATAACAAAGCACGCAATGAATAATTTGCAGCATAATATATTCTTGCAAGTAGATAAGTCGGTGTATTCATATGTAGCTTTAAAACTGTAAAACTGCTATCCAGCATTTTCACCTGCTTCAAAACAGAGAAAGTCATACTTTGTTTCCCAAAATGAATAATTTTAGGCATTGGTAAAATAATCCGGGCTATTCCTTTCTTTTTCATTCTATACTGTAATTCACTCTCTTCACCATATAAAAAGATATTAGGATTAAAACCACCAATCAATTCAATTGTACGCCGTGGAACAAAAAGATCCGCTCCCGTTATCGCCTCAACATACTTAATTGAGTAGTCTTCTTTTTTTAACGTTCTGAAAAATCTTTTCTTGATAAACTCAGATACTGTAAATGCCGGAAAATCAAAATATGAAAGATTGTCTGCATTATTTTTATCTACAAGATAACAACCGTATACAGAACCATCATCGTTTTTCTCCGCATAATCGAAGAATTCCTTTATTGCATTGTTGACCAGTAAGGTATCAGAATTAAGCAAAAAAAAATACTTCCCTTTAGCCGCTTTCATCCCTATATTATTAGCAATACCGAAACCATAATTTGTATTATTATAAATGTATGTTGATAAACGTTCATCACTCTCAAAAAACTCTTTTGAGCCATCCTCAGACATATTATCCACCAAAATTATTTCATAGTCGACTCCTTGAGTCTTTTCTATAATACTATCAATACAGTCTGAAGTTAAAGTTTTAGTATTATAATTTACTATAATTACGGAAACGTCCATTTCAAGAAGTTTAAAATTTACCTAGTACCCATTTAAGATACTTAGTATTCAGAATAACATTAACTATCGTACAGAAAACAAGGGTGGCAATTACTATTAGGATACCTGAAACGCACCTCATCACACCAGAAACAATTACGTTTGACAAATGGGGTAAAAGCTTCAGTAGAAAATACATGTGGAAAAGATAAATAGTTAAAGACTCCCTGCCAATGTATTCCATTACTTTGTTTTGAGGAATCCATCTAGATACCGTAAAACAAAGGAATGTACCAGATATCGTTAAGATCAAGAATGCAGGAAGCTCTTTTATACCAACAGTTACGTGAAGTGTTACAAAGGGTTCATCACCTTTACATATCAAGTAAAACAATAAAAGCCCAATTGGATATAAAGAACTTAGCATAATAAGATTCTTAAATCTAAACAACATTACTTGATACCTATATATCAGCTGACCTATCCAGAGAAATGGGATGAGCACCAAAGTGTTTTGAAAACACCAAAAATTAAGAACTCCCATATCATGAAGAATAATTCCTGTAACCATTATTCCCAAAGACATCACCCCTAATAACAACATTGATTTACCGAAACGTTTCATTGCATAGTATACCAGCTTAGCAAAGAAAAGCGATGTAAGAAACCAAAAACCTCCTGAAATAAAAAAGTCCTTAACTGCTTCGATATAAACTACAATGTTCATATTTCTACTTAAAAGAAAAGAACTCACTGGCGTGCCAACCACAAGTAGAAAATTAGGAATCATCAGAAGTTTAAAGTTCTTATAAGCAAAACTCCAGAAAGAAGAAGCATTAAATAAACTACAAAACCCTGTTATCACAAAAAATGCAGGCATAAAATAAGCCCGAAATAAAGGTCTCATACCATACATCCATTCCAATCCGTGAACTCCATTTTGTTCGGCAAAAACAGGGATATGATACACTATTACGCAGATTATTAATAAGCATTTTGCAATATCTACCCAATGTACTCTTTCCTGTTTCATGGTTTTCTATGCATTCTAAATGATTTTATATAATTTGCGTGAATATGCGTATACCAACAAGGCCTCAATGAAAGAAGACAACATACTAATATATGCTGCATACAACACGGAATATCTTGTTAACAATAAGGATAAAGGCAGATGCACTAACGAAACTCCTACTGTCATATACATCAACTCTTTTGTCTTTTTGAAATAAAACAAAAAAATTACAGAATTGCAAATAAACACATTGAAAGAAGCAGCTCATACAAAGAGGGAAAAGATATATAACAGAGTCCTTATAATTAGGGAAAAGAATGGGTATGAGAAGTCTGCATAAGATACAAAGTAGAAGAGAAAATCCTAAATAGAATACTAGTATATAGACAGTCTGCTTTCTCAATTTAGCCTTGACACCCTCTTGTCCGTACGATAACGACTTATATATATATACAGAATTTGATTTATTGAAAGCAGAACCTACAGAATATATAATAAAGGCAAAATTAATAGCAAAACTGAATAGTCCGACTGATGACGATGTAAAATGTGAATTAATAATATAGCGATCCATTCCTTGTCTGAGAAAACCGTTACTGCTATGTGGGATCAGTGGAATTCCATAAGATAATGTCTCCTTATAAATCTCCTTCGTCGGTTTTTCCAAGGTTAAATATTTTTTCTTAAAAAGCAGATATATCCCTATAAACAAAAAGGCTGTTGAAGTAATTATATTAGCTTCAACACGTCCATACCAATCTTGTTTTAACGCGACAACTAAAATTAGAGATGCACATATATTTAGTAATGTTGATATTATCGTAAAAACACCATACTTAATTGATTTTTCTTCTAATCTATATATATCTAGCAAGAGATTATACATCACTGATACAGCACATAAATAGACACACCATATCTGCATAGATAATTCTATATTGGCAATCCTCGTAAGAAATGGATAAAAAAAAGATATAGATAGCAGTAACAGACCTGATATTATGAGGGTTGTTAACAATACAACGTTTATGTATTTTGACAAAATTTCCCTTGTCACCTTGAAATACTTTATACTAACAATTCCCGATGTGCATAAACAGATGACAAATGAAACAACGCTCACACTTGTATAAAACAAGTTTAATTTACCATAAGAAGCGGGAAGTATATACCAAGATAGGATGATTAACAAGAAGAAATTGAGTCCTTGATTTAGGAAAGAGAAGAAAGCAAAGACTCCTCCATCTCTTATGGTTTTATTATGTAAGAGTCTGTCAATAAACTTATCCATCTATTACTCATTCAAAAGACTTTCGAAAGAAGCCCGTTCATAAGCATCTATATAGGAATCTTTTGTACGATTAATTATCTTGACATCACCCAAATAATCAGCAAAGTTTTTTAGATTCAGGTGACCAGTAAATGTTACTAATTGTGAAGATAAAAAAATCTATCAGTTTGATAGGATTTCCTTCATAGTCTAACCAGACGTGTTCTACATCACCATAGTAATGACGATCTATCAAAACAACTTCATTCTTATCATTAACTCTGATATCTTTCATCCAAGAATGCTCAAGTCCTAAAAGATTAATCTCTTTATATCCATTCAATATAGCGGAATAAATTGCTCCAATACTGACATTCGAACCATTTGGAGATACCCAGCCCCTTTTATAAAGCCACATCTTCAATTTCTTTGCTTTTCTCAATTCAGGTTCCCAAGCATTGTTACTATATCTACAAACCTTGACAAAAGGATTTTTCTCGAAAGTCTTCTTCATATAGCTCGGGAAATTATATGGGATACAAATCGTTATATTCCAATCTATCTTTTGTATATTCTCCCAACATTCTTTTATACCCTTCTTTTCCGGTTGTTGCCAAAATATCATATCCACAATAACAAACATTCTGGGCTTTATACGAAAAAAGATTTCTGTATTTACACTTAAATTGACAGCACAAAAATCGACATCTCTTAGTTCACTTAAATGTTCTTCTATTTGAGTAAAAGTTGGTCCATTACCAAGTATACATAATCTATTAGCCTGCTTCTCTTTATCAAATTCATTTCTAAAATATTGGAACTGAATTTGATAAAACAAAGGCCTTCCTAATAAATAAAGATAATCCGAAAGGAAAGCTAATATAAAATGAACGATGTGACGGAATCTCTGTATCATAACTATTTATATCATAAGGCTATTATTATTCGATTTTTAAATCGTAAAATTTTTTTATACCTACTACTTATTGATCTCATTAAAATTTTAATTGTCGTTTCGTAATAGAGCTTTGTAGAATTCTCTTTTAAATACGGATTTATTATAACCATTTGATCACTATTTATGGCCTTTTCAATACCCCTTATTATGTCATTAGTATTACAGCGCACATCAATAATGCTATTCCCTTTTACACGACCTGTTTGGCGATCACCAATATTTATTGTCAATGAGTTTAGTGATGGTACCTCAATAATTCCACTACTTGAATTACCTAACAATGCTATAGATTTTTTTACTAAATAATGATATGCATCAGGATGCAGGTTTTCGTAATAGCGTGTGTGCTTATGATTCCCACAAAATACTTGTATCCTTTCTCTAATAATATCTGATTTTGTATCGGCGTTTGAACCTATAAAACAAAATTCATAATTAGGCAAATACTTCTCTATAGCGGTTAAAAGTTCATTTACTTGGATAAGTGGGGACTGTACATTTAATGTTTCTGGATGGAATAACACCGTAAAACATCTCTTTTCAGGCAGTAGCTTAATGTCTTCATTAACCTGTCCCATATCTATAAAGAGACAATTCTCTGCTCCTAACGCTCCCAAATTAAACACCCTTGAAGGTTCTTCACCTAATTGTATTACCCTATTTCTATATTCTTCAGTAGAGGTAAAATGGAATCGGCTCATCTTGGTAATACTATGCCGTATGAATTCATCATAGTTACTCAAAGTAATTTCTCCACCATGTAAATGTAGAATAGGTAGATGTTGCATTGCAGCTGCGATAGCAACGGAAAAGATTTCATATCTGTCGCCAAGAATAATTACCAAGTCGTACCTGTTTTCTTCAAAATATTTACCGAACTGATCAAGTACAGCAGACATTGTCAATGTCGTATCACATAATCTTTCAACCTTTAAGGGTACAGGACATTCAAAACCAATATTAAAACCGTCATCTTGGATGATAGATTTCGCCTTACCATACTTAGTATCCAATAAAGCGCCTGTAATAAGTATAGATAAATCGATACAGTCATCCTCGTTCAGCAATCGAAGATAGGATCTTACTATACCATAATCAGCTCTTGAACCTGTTGCGAAACAGACTTTATATTTATGCATATATCTCAGCCTTCGTTCTTTATAAAATATACTAGTTATTAATAATACACAATGCGTAATAAAGATTAAAGGATAATCACTGTTGTACCCAAGAAAAGATACTAACTATAATGGGCAGAATTCAGACCTCTTTGAGATTCTCAATCGAAAAGACTCTCACGAATAATCCTTTTTCCCATCAAAATCTTAGCAAGTTCGTAATCAATAGGATGATCGACATCCACAGAGTCAATATCACTCATAATATAGGACAATGCCCGTGCACCAAAGAAATGTCCGTGCTTTAGGTATGCTTCGGGTTTCCCTATGAATATAGCTCCATTTGGTGAATAATAAGAATAACCTTGGCGACGATAACAGGAAAAGTCCTTGTCAAAATACTTAAGGCTTTCATCTTCGTCAATCATATTTACCAAATCTTTGTTAAACTCCAACTTCTTCATAGATACCAAGAAATCAAAAATTGCATATTTATCCTCAAATTTGGCTGCAGCTTCTTGTATATGATTAGCTGTACGTAGAGGAGATGTAGGTTGGAGCAAGGCAAAATAATCATAACGGACATTTAGTCTATTTAGCACGTCCTCAATAACCATAAATGAAGTCGCTTGATCACTTGCAAGTATCTCATCTCTCAGTATCGTCTCTGCACCATATGACTCTGCAATTTCAGCATAATAAGTAGAATCTGTAGAAACTAATATTTTATCAAAGAGACCACTATCTTTTGCTGCGATAATTGAATAAGCAATCATCGGTTTTCCACAGAGTTCAATAATATTCTTATCTTTAAGTCCCTTGCTGCCAGATCTCGCTGGTATTATTGCCAATCTCTTCATTTTAATATTCTATGAGTTGATCTTCACTAAAGTCTTTGATTGCCTTAGTTCCCAAAACCTCATACCATTTCATAGGGCTAACACCGTTACCTGGCCGTTTACAAGTAATGTTGTTTTCAGATAGAATATCTCCTTTCCTAATGGTTGTTTTTGCAACGATAGACTTACGTGCAATATTGATATTTCTACGTTCAGATGCAGTTACTCGTTTTCCATTCCCTCCCGCAATAACTTCTATCCTCCTTACCGATTCACATAACAGAAGAAGTTCGTCTGGAGTAGCTGACGCTTTATGATCTGGTCCTTCAAGATTCTTATCTAATGTAAAATGCTTTTCAATAAGAACTATATTTTTCATACATGCGCCAATTGTTGCAACAGTTCCAATAGAGTGGTCTGAAAATCCTATTTTGAAATTAGGAAATTCTTGATGTAGCGTATCAATAGCACTTAGATTGACATCCTCATCCGGGGTAGGATATTCAGTATTACAATGCAAGATTGTAAGGTTTTCTTTTACTTCATATTGCAATATTGTATCTACAGCCTGATGAATTTCATCTATTGTTGACATTCCTGTTGACAGAATGATTCTCTTACCTGTGACCCTTATCTTAGCAATTCTTTCAAGATACGGTAAATTAGTAATCTCACCAGAAGGTATCTTCCAAATGGATTGACCACTTTGCTCCAGTAAATCAATAGACTCCATATCAAATGCTGTAGAGAATACGTCCAATCCTAAACTAATAGCATAGTCTCTTAATTTTTCATAATCAGCAAAAGGAAGTTCCAATTTACGTGTCATCTCAAGTTGATTTTCATTTTCTCCTGTAGTGATTTTCTGATAATCTGCCTTAGGAGCATATTTTGAAATGAGCGCAGAGGCTTTAAAGGTTTGAAATTTAACGGCATCTACACCACACAATTTCGCCTTTTCAACCATTTTTTTTGCAAGAATAGGATCACCACAATGATTACAACCTATTTCGGCAATAATATAAATATGTTGCATCTTTCTTATTTTTAAAAAGAGTTGTATTTATGACTATTTGAAATGATCTCTTTGGCTGGGACACCAACGACAGTTGTATTTGACTTGACATCACGAATTACCACGGCTCCCGAACCTACTAATGCCCATTTACCAACTGTGATTTGTCCATTAATAACGGTCCCGCTACCAATAAATCCTCCCTCTTCAACAATAACATCCCCGTTAAGTGTCGAATTAGTAGATAAATTAACATGATTATGAATATTGCAGCCATGTTCTACTAAAGCCCTCGTATTAACAACACAATTATCACCTACAATACATCCATGATTAAGTATGGCAAGTTTACCCACGAAACATCCTTCTCCCATAGTAGCATATTTAGATACTATAGCCGAATGATCTATAACATTAATGAGTGATAGATCATATAATTTTAATTTCTCAAACCACAACTTTCGTTTTGCATTATTTCCAATCGCAACAAAGAATACATAGTTTTTATAATGCTCTATATCTTCGACCTTATTTCCTATTATAGGATAGCCAAGATGCTCTGTCCCAATAGGTTTTATATCATCAAGGAAACCCTCCATCTTGAAGTTCATATAATCTACAGAATCTAAGACAGATTTAGCATATCCTCCAGCTCCAATAATAATTAGGCTTTTCATTTATTTTTATCCAATACTTTATTAATACAAATAATCTATGATTACATTTGTAATTATATCGGTATAAATCTGAGTACATCTTTCATATACATGATCAACATACAGTTTTACTGCATCATTAGTAAAATCGGAAACATTTCCCACTAAATTCTAAAAAAAAATTACCATTAGAATACGAACAATGACTCTCTCGCGTATTCTCTCACCCCAAAGCAAAACGCTCAATAACTCTCTAAAAGAATGTTTATTTTAAAGTTAAACTTCCTTTTCCCTGAATGAGTATCTCACATCAGGATAAACTTTCTTTTCTGAGAACCGTCTCCGCCGTAGGGTATTTTGTATACCCGCAGAGTTGCTGATTACCAGATATTATATCTCTATTTCGCCTGCAAAGATAGGCCTTTTTTAGCAACAAAACAACATTTAGAGAGATATTTTAACACAATATTAAAAATATGACAATAAATAGTTCACTTTTACTTATCCCCCATTCATCCGTTCAAAAAACGTGAGCACGGTTTCCCACGTTTTGAATTCATCACTTCCAAAAGCAATTCTAGTGCCCATAAAATCTTTATCGGGAATGGAAGCAATGAAATAATCGCCATAAAGAAGGGAATGACGGTTGCAGAAAATGACACGATCGTGCGCAGGCGTACTCAGGTATTGCTCCGCCCACTGCTGTGTCTGCGTGAGATAAGGATGATCATCGGTCGGAGCGGAAGCAACGATATAAACATCATAATGCTCTATCAAATAATCATAAGCTTTATTGAGACTAGACTTCGGTTTGCCATACGCATCGGCCAATGTATCAACACTGATATAGACGATGCTCCGTTCCCGCCCTTCCTGCTTATCATCCATCCAACGGACAACAGGTATCACGCCGTGCATCAGCGATCGGTCATCCAACCGATGAGCGCCGTGGAAATGTATTGCGTTGGTATAATGACTGCGAAACAAGTCAAATGTATGTACTGTGGTGTCTTCATCGCCGAAGAGACCATATACGCGTTGCTGCTCCTCGGGCGTGACATCAGAAAAACATTGTTCGGTAATATCCTTATATTCCTTGACCAAGGCTTTCGTGACGATAAACTCTTGCACACCGTCTGCACGCAGATTTTGAAACGTTTGCTTACCCATCATATTGTGTTCGTGCATTGTTTTACCCATCTGAAAGGCCGGATTCACTAATATCCGGTCATAACCATAGAGCATTTCAGCATACATTCCACCCATAGATGTACCAATAATCAAATCGGGCTGTTGCTCATTACACACCCGGTGCAACAGTTCCATTGCCTCCGCAGGATGCAGCGGCAGATCATAAGCAATAACTTCGGCATTGGGCAAAGCACTTTGAATACGAATCACCGTACCCGATCGGGCCGATGAACCAAATCCGTGAACATACAAAATCTTCTTCCCCGCCATCAGATCGAGATATTGTTTGATATATGGATTTTCCATTTTGCTGATATATTTCATACAAGTACATCTGCAAAATTACAGAAAAAAGATGAAAAGAGGTCGCATTTGAACTGACAAATACGACCTCCCAACCTATTTAATTATGCAAACTTATTTCATAAACTGATGAGATGCGAGCATCTGTTTGGGATCAAGCGCCTCATCGAGCTTCTCTTTCGTCATCAGCTTCTGTTCGAGAATGATGTCGTAAACAGATCGGTTGGTGTCCAAAGCTTCCTTAGCCACCTTACTGCAAGTCTTATATCCGAGGTAAGGATTGAGTGCCGTAACGATGCCGATGCTGTTCTTGACCATCTCATAACAGTGTTCCTTGTTGACGGTGATGCCCAGAATGCACTCCTCCGTCAGCGTATCGATGGCGTTGCGCAACCACCACAGACTCTCGAAGAGCGACTCCGTGATAACAGGTTCCATCACATTGAGTTCCAACTGACCGGCTTCGGCGGCGAAAGAAACCGTGGTATCGTTACCGATCACCTTGAAACAAACCTGATTGGTAACCTCAGGAATCACTGGATTCACTTTTCCCGGCATAATGGACGATCCAGGAGCCTTGGGCGGAAGATTGATTTCGTGCAAGCCGCAACGCGGTCCCGACGCCATCAGTCGCAGGTCGTTGCAGATTTTGGAGAGCTTAACGGCCAAGCGTTTCAGTGCCGACGAATAGCTCACATAGGCCCCGGTGTCAGGCGTTGCTTCAACGAGGTCGGACGCGGGAGTGAATGTTTCGCCTGTGAGTTTGCTCAAATTGGCAGCACAGAGCTTTGCAAATCCGGGCACGGCATTGAGTCCTGTGCCGATGGCAGTACCTCCCATATTGATCTCGTGGAGCAATTTCACGTTGCGTTCGAGATTGAGAATTTCCTCTTCTAAGTTGGTAGCGTAAGCGTTAAACTCCTGTCCTACGGTCATCGGAACGGCATCTTGCAATTGGGTCCGCCCCATTTTCAAAGCGTCTTTATACTCATCACCTTTGTAACGGAGGGCTGAAATGAGCCCCGTGAGACTGGCAACAAGCGTTTTGTTCATTCGAATGATAGCCAGACGAATGGTTGTCGGATAGACGTCATTCGTAGACTGGCCGCAGTTGCAATGATCATTGGGATAACAATATTGATACTCCCCTTTCTTATGTCCCATAATTTCAAGGGCACGGTTGGCAATCACCTCATTGGCATTCATATTGACCGACGTACCCGCACCACCCTGCATCATATCGATGGGGAAGTCTTCGTGGAACTTACCATCAATAATTTCGCGGCAAGCCTGCGAAATAGCACCTGCTATTTCGTCGTTGATCACCCCCAATGTGTGGTTGGTTTGTACGGCCGCCAACTTGACATAAGCTATCGCGATGATGTAATCGGGATAGTCACGAATCTTCTTCCGCGAGATGTGGTAGTTGTTAATACCACGCTGGGTTTGTACTCCGTAATAAGCCTCTGCGGGCACTTTGAGTTCGCCTAAGAGGTCGGACTCTACTCTGAATTTTTGTTCTGACATCGTGTTTTAGTTTTTAAATGTTTTAGTTTATGAGTTATTGAATTGTTGTTTTATTTTTGAGTTTCTAAGTTTGTAAGTTATTGAGTTGTTGCAGGAACTTTCCACGATCTTTATAGAAGAACTATCGGCATATCACCCCGCCATTAATGATATCGACTTTCATCGTACATCCCCAATAGCTATCAGACTTCCATTGCTCATTTCATCATTCATCCGAAATCCTTCACCTATCATTTATCAAAAGCATTTAATGCGATACATAAACCCGAGTTCCACTCTGTTGGTGTGGTTATCGGTCAAGGCTGATGCACTTGTATATTTATGGTTATGTCCGATATAGCTGAGTGACACACGAAAGTCTTGTGTCGGATCAGGATAATACTCTACTCCGCCCAAGTACCTCATCGATTTACGATAGTCTTTGAAGGTATCGGAGTGCGGCATACTGGCCGTTTCGTAGGTACCTTTGACGAAAACGTTCCACCGCGGACGGAATTGCCAGTTGGCTTCGGTAATCAACGAGTGATAGTGCACGGGTGTATAGCTATGCATTGCGGGGGCACCGGCTGTACCGGCAACATCTTTCACCTCGGCAGAAACAATGCCGAGCCGGTCGAAACTATCAAATTCGCCCATATAATCAACATACCATTGAAAAGTGGGAAGATTGAGTTTCTGCCCAAAAATGAGCATACGCGAGTATTTATGTTGCGCTTGCGTCTGCAAGCCCCACGACCAACGAGTCTGCAACCGATCACCGCAAAAGCTGCCGTTCCAATTGACAATGTAGGTAAACGGGCGTTTAGCCGCCCGAATATTACGCAAAGTCAGGGCCGCATTATCTTCATCTAAGGTACCATTGTCGGTGTTCGTAATATCTACCACCAACTCTTGCGTAGGCACAAGGCGGTAAGCCACCGATACACCAGCCATATAACAGTCCATTGATCCCACCATATCCGAGAACTCGTAAATGTACATCGGATTGATGTCGAACTCGAATCCGCCCCAGTGTTGGCATATCTTACCGGCTTCGACAGTCCACTTGTTATCGAGATGATACCCCACAAGCATTATATCCGTAGCTTTTGCGAAGTTGTCGGCCCCTTTGGCAGTATTCGATTTGTTGAGTCTGTGGCACAGACGATAGAACAGTCGGTCGGTAAGATTTCCCTTGATCTCGAGTCGTAACTGCTTGTTGACAAAACCACTGATCCACGATCCGCTCTCGTCTCGTACTTGAGCAGCCGCCGCGTAGTTGAGATAGAGATTGAAAGCATCGGTCTTTTTCTCTAATTTCAGCACGCGGTCGGCCAGCGACCGATAATCGCCGTCAGGGCCTCCCATATCTGTATTGTTGCCCTGTGCATTGACTTGCAAGACTGCCGAAAGTGCCGCGGCCATCAGGAAGAATTGTTTTCGTTTCATCGGTCGGTATATTTTAAGGTGAAATCAATACTTATTGAAAAACTCCTGAATACGTTGCCAGACGCGCGTTTTTGCCAGAGCAAGTATCAAGAGCACACGTGCTTTCTTCAAATTCAGTGTGAGTGCAGCCACGAAATGATATTGAGCATCGTCTATTTTTCCGCTCAAACACGTAGTCTCCATAGGTATACGCGACGAGCAAGCAATGTTGATATCCTTTGCACGAGCTTTCAACGCCACGTCGAACACATCTTTATAGAAGTTGCCATCACCCACGCCGCCCCATACAATACCATTGAATCCAGCATCGGTAAAAGCCCGCATCGGCACCGACGAACAGTCGGCATACCCGTAAACAATGCCCACGCGGAACAGTTTGCCGATATTATCCACGCTGAACTCACGCTGTGCAGTGTGCCGGTTCTGCTCCGTACTTTTAAGTTCAATGCCCCGTCCGCCCACGAGAATACCCAACCCGAAGCCTCCGACACGTGCTCCGATGAAGATCAAAGCCAGTACAATGGTCAATTGTAACAGTATAAGGGCTGTCAACATAAAGTTTCTTTCTTTGTCGAACGGCAATAGTTACCGGTTCAGTAGTTATGGGCAAAGATAGGAAAAATCATCAATGCGAGAGTTATAAATATCTGTTCATTTTTTGTAAATAACGAAACTTATTCGTATTTTTGCATCCAAAGCACAACAATGAGCAACAACGGAATCCTGAATTTACAGCAGATGGCAGCGCGTTATGCCATTGAAGACATCTTCGGAGCCTGTTTGGTTTATTTCCATTCAGCCTCCGGCAACAGTGCATCGATGCTCACTTTCAGCGGGAGAATTAGCTTTTACGAGGTACTGTTGGTGAAAAAAGGGAGGATGGAAGTATGTGTCGGCGATAACAACATCACGTTACAGGCCGGCGATTTGCTGCTGCTCACCCCCTTTCAACCCGTCGTTACCCGCCCCACTGATACTCATACAGAGGTGGAAGGTTGCTCATCGAGACTCATTTCTATGCCGGTCTGCGCTCGATCGACCGCGAAACCGACGTGATGATGCCCACAGTGATCACCCATTCCAACCTCGTTTTCCATCTCGACCACCATCAGACAAGCTCTTTCATTGAGCTTTTACACCAGATCAAGCAGGTCGTTCGCCAGCCTCATCTCTACAAATTAGAGATTCTCCAATCGCTGGTTCACGTCTGCTTACTGTTTATCACCGAGCTGCCTTACGACAACAGCCTGCTCACACACGACTTCAAGCACAAGGAAAACATCTTTAAAATCTTCATCCATTTGGCTCATTCCAACTTCCGAAAAGAGCGACAAATCCGCTTCTATGCTGACAAACTCAATATGACAACCACTTATTTGTCGCGTACAGTGCGCGAAATTTCGGGCACGACAATCTACGATCATCTCGCACTTCTTACCTATAACGAGGCCTGCACATTGCTCCGCACGTCCGATCTCACCATTGGCGAGATTGCCAACAGCCTCCACTTCAACGACATCTCGGCCTTCACCAACTTCTTCAAAAGCCGTGCCGGCATCTCCCCATTGAGTTATCGCAACCGAGAATAACACGCAGACATTTATAATCGCCTCCTGACGATTCAATTGAGGTCTCTCAATCAGACGACCTACAATTTATAGACGGAGAGCATTTGACAACTCACGACTCATTATTCACAATCCATCATTTGTCCTTCTCTCCCCCACCGACACACTATTTCATCTTTCCCCGTTCACCCCCTCATCTTTCTATGCAATATCGCCCATATCAAAGGGGGTTACGAAACACCGTTAATCGCCTTGTAAAAGACGTTAAACGCAGTGCGTTTAACCGTTAGTTGCAGCATATTTAACCGTTAGTTGGAAATAGAATTATATCTTATTGAAAATCAACTATATACAATCCTCTTTTTAATTTGTGTGCTTGCCTCCTTAGGTATAAATCGAAAACAATCTCTGCCAATAGCTTTCCGGCCTACCATTTCCAGCTCCTCCGAAAAGGAAAAGAAGTGACTTGTCTTTCTCTTTATTCCCTCTTTTCTCTTTAAATATCATTAAATCTGCCGTTTCTTTGATACAATCAGAGAATTTTTCATCTATATTTGTCTATCGAAAAGCGATATAAGAAGATGAGACAGGCACAATTACAACTCGCCGTTATCAGCATTCTTGCTCTCAACCAATACGTGGGCAAGGCACAAACTGCGGGTATCGTATTAGACATCCAGACCCGCTTGCCTATCGTAAACGTAAATATCTTTACCGACAACAATAAAACTTTCACAACGAATAAGGCCGGCCGGTTTATCATTACGACGACTTTCGGAAGTGTAACCATTACTCACGGCAATTATATCCGCCGTATCTTAAATAGAAAAGAGATGCAGGACACAATATTTTTATTGCCGAAAAGCATTACGGTCAACGAGGTTATCATCACTGCAAAAGCCCCACGTATCAGCCCCGATATAATGAAAAGCGTTAAAAAGAGCACTTTCGAGAGCGCTCAACAACCTTCGGGGATGAACTTCCTCGGCTGGTTACGCATCTTTGAAAAGGGATACGTATCGAAAAAAGAGCGTGCGAAGAGACGTAAGGCCATAGAAAATTACTGAATAAGGACTTATGAGCTTTTGTGTATGTAAGTATCTTAGTTTTTTCAATTCATATCGAATCAAATTGCACAAAATGACAAAATAAATTGTAACTTTGTACAATCAAACAAACAAAAAAATGAAAACAAGTAAGACGTTTCGATGTTTTTTTACAGTGCTGATACTGTCTGTGCTGCTCCCAGTTCAGGCTTCAAGACCTGTAACAGCTATGAATGTGAAAGTAGAAAAGGGCGTATCGAAAGAGCTGGCAACAGTCAGAGCACGCGAAATCAACAATATTTCGTATCGCATTTCATTTGAAATTCCATTGCGATTAACCAAAGATATAACATTCATCGACACCATTCGCTTTAATCGAAATTCTACAACTGATCTGCAACTCGATTTCCAAGGAACCCTGCAAACAGATGCATCGCGTATCAATGGCGAATTAAGGCCATTGCAGGTGATTGACGAACACATCATCATTCCCGGTAAATGGCTGCATAAGGGATATAA
Source organism: Hoylesella pleuritidis JCM 14110 (assembly GCF_000613725.1). GTDB lineage: Bacteria > Bacteroidota > Bacteroidia > Bacteroidales > Bacteroidaceae > Prevotella > Prevotella pleuritidis. The sequence goes on along the minus strand of NZ_BAJN01000012.1, from coordinate 36,294 downwards.
TGAGATCGTGTTAGCAGGCACTTCCGAGAATAAGTCTCTTAATCGCAGCGCCGACTATTTGTACACACTCTTCGTGCCGGATCACGCTCGGAGCGTGTTCCCTTGCTTCGACCAGCCTGATTTGAAAGCGCATTTCTCACTCACACTTACTGTTCCTGAGGGTTGGAAAGTATTGTCTAATGCTCCCGGAAAACGATTGAATAAAAGTGCGAATATAGTATATAAAAATGATATATATACATTTTCGCAGACAGAAAAGATACCGACCTATCTCTTTTCTTTCACTGCCGGCAAATTTCGAACACGCAAAGCAATGCGCGACGGGCGCGAACTCGAAGCCCTGTATCGTGAGACCGACCCGCAGAAAACGGCCCAATTGGATAAAATCTTCGATGAAATTGCGTTCTCATTACGTTGGCTCGAACGTTACACCAACATTCCTTACCCTTTCAAGAAATATGGATTTGCAATTCTTCCGGGGTATCAATTCGGCGGAATGGAGCATCCGGGGGCTATCCAATATCGTGATCGCACGCTCTTTCTCGGCCCTAATCCCACACCCGATGAAGAACTTAAGCGCCTTGAATTGATTGCACACGAAACGGCACATATGTGGTTCGGCGACTTGGTTACAATGCGTTGGTTCGACGATGTATGGACAAAAGAGGTGTTTGCAAATCTGATGGCTTCGAAGATTGCACGTGAACAGTTTCCCGAAATCAACCACGACCTCAACTTCTTAAAGAGTTATCAGACTCGCGCAATAAGTACCGACCGCACTGAAGGTACACATCCCATTCAGCAATCATTAGCTAATCTCAATCGTGCCGGGCTGCTTTACGGCAACATTATCTATCACAAGGCACCCGTGATGATGCTCAAATTAGAGCAGCGAATGGGCGAATCAGCTTTCCGAAAAGGGCTGCAATGTTATCTGAAGCGGTTCAGTTATGGCAATGCAACGTGGGACTCGCTCATCCAAATACTTGATAGTGTGAAGCCGGAAGCCGCTCTCCCCGCTTTCAGTGAGATATGGGTGAAACAGAAAGGGATGCCGACAATTGTCTGTCAATACACAAATGGGAAGATCAGAATGACTCAAACTGATCCTTTCGGACGCGGACTTGTCTGGCCGCAACAGTTCGTTGTTGGAGCGGTTTATCGTGACTCGCTGTGCCGAATCCCGCAAAATGTGGAGGCAGGTCATTGTGAAACACTGCTCTCAAACGAGCCCTTGACACTCTTTTCTAACTATGATGGCAGCGGTTACGGTCGCTTTCTGACGGCCGATCAATCGCAGACCGAAGCACTTGCGGCGTGGTTTACACAGCCCGAAACATCTCGTTTTGCACTAATGATGACACTCTACGAGAACTATTTAGCCCGCAATATTAACTCGAAACATGCTTTTCAATACTTGTTCCGAGGCTTTCTCGATGAACGAAACGACCTAATTGCCTCTACATGCATTGATTATTTGCGGCGTATTTCGGTCGAGATGCCCTCCTATGGAACACCCGATAATCGGCGAATGGATGCCGAACGCAATCTGTGGACATACGGTTATCACCACAAATTGCCATCGGTGCGGAAGAAGATACTGCAAGTCTTGGGTACATCAGCCGTTGCCCCCGATATCATCAGCAAGATTTACGAAATCTGGAAGACGCAAGCCGACTCGTCGATCACCGTCAACGACTATACGCATATTGCCTATCACTTAGCTATTATGCTTCCCACCCAATGGCAAGAGATACTGGACGTGCAACGCACAAGACTGAAAAATACCGACCAAACACGTGAGTTCGACTTCGTGTCACGTGCTTGCACCCCCGACACGTTGGTTCAACGGCAACTGTTTGACAGTCTGCTGCAACGCGAGAATCGCTCCGTTGAGCCGTGGGCACAGTCAATGCTCGCCCTACTCAACGCTTCTACGCGTGAGCCTCACAGCAATCGGTATCTCTGGCCGGGCTTAGATGCTTTGCAAGATGTGCAGAAAACAGGTGACATTTTCTTCCCCGGTTACTGGCTTTCAGCACTGCTTGCAGGACACAAAAGTATCGAAGCCAAGCAGATTGTACAGCAATGGATTGCTGCTCATCCCCATTATCCGGTATCATTGATGAATAAACTGAAAGAGAATGCCTATTATCTGTTGAGATAATGGGGTAGAACTGAATTTTGTCTGCAATACATCTGAAAGGCCATCAATCATCAATGGTTAGTCGTCAACAGGCAATTAACTCTGTATTTTATTTTGTTCTTCAACCGAATTGGCGTATCTTTGCAACATCATTCATTACCTATTATATTCAGAACGACTATGATTCTTTTCTTCAAAACATCCAAAGAGACCGTGATTGCAACAGCTTTCGACCATCGGCCGAGTACAAACGAGACAAACAAACTATGCTGGTTGTATGGCGATGCCACGCTGATCGATGCACCGGAACTGACCGGTTATTACGTGGGACCGCGTCGAGAGATGGTCACTCCGTGGAGTACGAATGCCGTTGAGATTACACAGAATATGAATCTTAACGGCATTTTGCGTATTGAGGAATATTTTCCCGTTGCTTCAAAAGAAGCCGAACACGATCCAATGCTGCAACGAATGTATGACGGTTTGGATCAGAACATCTTCACGATAGACCGTAAACCCGAACCGATCAAATATATCAACGATATAGAAACATATAATGAGCAGGAAGGTTTAGCGCTTTCGCCCGAGGAAATAAAATATCTTCACACCATTGAAAAGGCTAACGGACGCCCGCTGACAGACTCAGAAATCTTCGGATTTGCGCAAATCAATTCAGAGCATTGCCGTCATAAGATTTTCGGAGGTACGTTCGTCATCGACGGAAAAGAGATGGAGTCGTCGCTATTTGCAATGATTAAGAAGACAACCAATGAGAATCCGAATAGTATTTTGAGTGCATATAAAGATAATGTAGCCTTTGCACAGGGGCCGATCATCGAACAGTTTGCACCTAAGGATCAGTCGACAAGCGACTATTTCCAAGTGACAGATGTAGAGAGTGTCATCTCGTTAAAAGCCGAAACACATAATTTCCCTACCACAGTGGAGCCTTTCAACGGTGCTGCAACAGGCACAGGCGGTGAGATTCGTGATCGAATGGCAGGCGGAACGGGCTCTTGGCCCATCGCGGGGACGGCTGTTTATATGACAGCTTACCCGAGATTAGAGGCCGGACTCACCCCCAATTTATCTCAGGTAAGAGCAGAAGACTCCGTGATTCGTGATTGGGAGACTTTGATTCCCGCACGAAAATGGCTGTATCAGACTCCTGAACAGATTTTGATTAAAGCCTCGAACGGAGCCTCTGACTTTGGAAATAAGTTCGGACAACCGCTCATTTGCGGTTCCGTTCTTACTTTTGAACACCAAGAAACGACTGCTAAAACTCCTTCTTCTACGAGAGAAGCGACAATAGATAACTCTCTCTTGGCTTATGATAAAGTGATTATGTTGGCAGGAGGAGTCGGTTACGGCACCCGAAGAGACTGTTTAAAGAAAGCTCCGCAGCCTGGAAATAAAGTGGTAGTTGTGGGTGGTGACAATTACAGAATCGGTCTTGGAGGCGGCTCTGTATCGTCAGTTGATACAGGACGATATGCCAACGGCATTGAGCTCAACGCCGTTCAGCGTGCCAATCCGGAGATGCAGAAGCGTGCTTACAACCTTGTGCGTGCCTTGGTAGAGGCAGATGACAATCCCGTTGTGTCCATTCACGACCACGGTTCAGCAGGACATCTCAACTGTTTGTCGGAACTTGTCGAGGAATGCGGCGGTAAAATAGAGATGGATCAACTACCCATCGGCGACCGAACGCTCTCTGCCAAGGAGATTATTGCAAATGAAAGCCAGGAGCGAATGGGCTTACTTATCGATGAAAAACACATCGATCGCGTTCGAAAAATTGCCGAACGGGAACGTGCTCCACTGTATGTCGTGGGCGAAACGACAGGCGATGCGCATTTCTCTTTTGTCCAAAAGGATGGTGTTAAGCCGTTCGATCTTGATGTATCACAGATGTTCGGTCATTCGCCTAAGACTATAATGACGGACAAGACGGTAGAACGACACTATGAAAACGTATCTTACGACCTGCAAAAAATCGATGAATACCTTGCACACGTACTGCAATTAGAAGCCGTTGCGTGCAAAGACTGGCTGACAAATAAAGTAGACCGTTCCGTGACTGGTAAGGTTGCGTGGCAACAATGTCAAGGAGTGATCCAGCTTCCGTTATCAGATTGCGGTGTGGTTGCACTCGACTACCGCGGTTGTAAGGGTATTGCTACAGCCTTAGGGCACGCTCCCCAGGCGGGGCTTGCATCCCCCTCGGCAGGCTCTGTGCTGTCAGTTGCCGAGTCGTTGACCAATATTGTGTGGGCACCTTTGCGTGAAGGACTGCGCAGTGTGTCGCTTTCGGCCAATTGGATGTGGCCCTGTCGGTCGCGCGAAGGCGAAGATGCGCGACTCTATCAGGCTGTGAAAGCCTTATCGGACTTCTGTTGCGAACTTGGAATCAACGTCCCGACGGGTAAGGACTCGCTGTCACTCACTCAACAATATTCTGATGGTGAAAAAGTGATTGCGCCCGGAACGGTTATTGTTACGAGTGGAGGTGAGGTTTCAGATGTGCGTAACGTGGTGTCACCGGTGGTTATTAACGATAAGAACTCGTCTCTTTATTACATTGATTTCAGCTTCGATGCTCAGCGGTTAGGCGGTTCTGCCTTTGCACAAAGCCTCGGAAAGGTGGGCGATGACGTGCCGACCGTATCTAATGCTACATATTTCGCAGATTGTTTCGAGGCTGTTCAGGAGTTGATCAACCGCAAATGGATTATGGCCGGACACGATATCAGTGCCGGCGGACTAATTGTCACATTGTTGGAAATGACTTTTGCCAATGCAAAAGGCGGTTTACACATCAATCTTCACGATTTAGCAGACGACGACTTAGTGAAGAATCTCTTTGCCGAAAACCCCGGAATCGTTATCCAAGTGGCCGATTCGCATAAGCACGAACTGCAAAACTACTTAGAAGAAAGAGGAATCGGATTTGCAAAAATCGGTTATCCGACCCCTGATAAACGCACACTCATCGTTAAGAAAGGCGAAATAACACATTCATTTGATATAGATGCCTTGCGCGATACGTGGTTCCGGACCTCTTATTTGCTCGATTCCAAGCAGAGTTTGAACGGAATGGCAAAGAAACGATACGTGAATTACAAGAAGCAACCTATCGAGTTCAAATTTAAAAAGGAATTTACGGGGAGGCTTTCTCAATACGACCTCGATGCCGACCGTCGTAAACCGACCGGTATCAAAGCTGCCATCATCCGCGAAAAAGGAACCAACGGTGAGCGCGAAATGGCTTATGCACTTTATCTCGCAGGCTTCGATGTGAAAGATGTCACGATGACCGATCTTATCTGCGGCCGCGAGACATTGGATGAAATCCACCTGATCGTGTTCTGCGGAGGCTTTTCCAATTCCGATGTTTTGGGCTCGGCAAAAGGCTGGGCAGGTGCTTTCCTCTATAATCCGAAAGCCAAAGAGGCGCTCGATCGTTTCTATTCGCGTTCCGATACATTATCCCTGGGTATCTGCAACGGGTGTCAATTGATGGCAGAATTGAATTTAATCAATCCCGAACACCGTCATCGGGGCCATCTCTGTCACAATAACTCGCGTAAATTTGAAAGTGCTTATCTCACATTAAGCATCCCATCGAACAACAGTGTGATGTTCGGCAGTCTCAGCGGATGCAAACTCGGACTATGGGTCGCCCACGGCGAAGGACGATTTTACTTACCCGAGCCCGAGGACCAATACCAAATCGTTGCCAAATATAACTATGCCGAGTATCCCGGTAATCCCAACGGAAGCGACTATAACGCTGCAGCCATCTGCTCAGCAAACGGCCGTCACCTCGCAATGATGCCTCATTTAGAACGCGCCATATTTCCCTGGCAGAACGCATTCTACCCTAATGAGCACCGCGCTGATGACATCACACCGTGGATCGAGGCGTTTGTCAATGCACGAAAATGGATAGAAGAGAGAAAATGAGCAACACGAACAGATTCTATTGGGACAGCTTCAAGACTTTCTTTAAAATAGGAGCATTCACCCTTGGAGGCGGTTATGCGATGATCCCCATTATCGAAGCCGAAGTCGTTGATAGATACAAATGGCTCGAAAAACAAGATTTCATCGATCTAATTGCCGTTGCCCAGAGCTGTCCGGGCGTTTTCGCCATCAATATGAGCATCTTTATCGGCTACAAACTGCGCCGACTCCGAGGTGCATTGTGCACGAGTTTAGCCACAACCTTACCCTCGTTCCTGCTCATTCTGCTGATAGCTATGTTCTTCAAGCAATTTGAAAACAATACGATTGTAGCTGCAATGTTTCGCGGCATACGTCCGGCCGTCGTGGCATTGATTGCCGCTCCCACGTTCAGTTTAGCTAAAAGTACGAATATTTCGCTAACAAATTGTTGGATTCCGTTGGTCTCTGCCCTTGCAATTTGGCTCTTGGGCGTTAATCCCGTGTACGTAATCATCATCGCAGGAATAGGCGGTTATCTTTACGGGAAGTTCTTAAAAGAAACCTGAATGCAACAACTCATAAACTCAAAATATGCTTTTCATCTATTTGTTCATCACTTTCTTCGAGATAGGATTATTCGGATTCGGCGGCGGTTACGGTATGTTATCGCTCATTCAAGCCGAAACGGTAGCACATCACCATTGGCTTTCGGCCGCCGAATTTACCAATATCGTAGCCGTTTCACAGATAACGCCGGGACCGATCGGCATCAATTCGGCCACATATTGCGGTTACACGGCAGTCCATAATGCCGGTTACGGCAATGCGATGGCTGCTCTCGGCAGTGCCGTCGCAACGTTTGCATTGGTGCTTCCGTCGTTAATTATGATGATACTCATCAGTAAAATGTTTATGAAATATATGAACACGGCGCCGGTTCAAAACATTTTTGCCGGTCTCAGACCCGCAGTCGTAGGCCTGCTTGCTGCTGCTGCGCTGCTATTGATGACTCCCGAAAACTTCAGCAGCCCCGATCACCCGTGGCAGTTCTGCATAAGCATAGGGCTGTTCATCGCCACTTTCGTCGGCACAAAGATAATACGAATCAATCCTATACGGATGATCGGTTATGCAGCCGTAGCCGGTCTTCTGCTTTTGTATTAAGAATCGGCAATCTATCAGTCATCCAATCCATCTGATTTATGAAAAAACTATCGATCATTTTCTTGTCGCTCACCATCTCACTCGCGGCTATCAGCCAAACTGCAAGCGGCATCCTGCGTTATTATCTGCATCGGCAGGCAACCTATGATGTAGTACTCGACCGACTGAAAAGAATCACGTATCTCGGCGATTCGCTGACACAGATTCGTTATACAGACAATACCCGACATACTATTCTCAATCATCGGATAGACAGCATCGTCTATATCGCGAACTCATCCGTTCCGAACAGCCCATCCAATAGAGCCGTAAACCGAAATCGGAACACCGATCCGCAAGCCTCACAATTGGAATTTCCACATCGAAAAGAGGGCGAAATGAATCTTCTTATCAAGCATTCCACACCTGAATACGGCAATACTTACAGCCTTGAATGGGACTGTTCAAAGAAATCCAATCGCTGGACGTGCTATCAAATGTATGACGGAAACACCTGTGATAACGAGAAACGAAACAATACTTTCAGAGAAGATGAAGACATTCCGACTGCCTATCGTACTGTTCTCAGCCAGTATGTAGGTTCCGGTTTTTCACGAGGACATCTCTGTCCGGCAGCAGATCGACGCTGTTCTAAGGTTCAGAACCAACAAACTTTCTATCTAAGCAATATGCAACCGCAGTACCAACGCCACAATGCCGGCGTCTGGAAGCGACTCGAAACACAGGTACGCGCGTGGAATAACACGGCTTTTCGCGACACGCTTTTTGTCGTCAAGGCCGCCACGATAGACCGAGACGACCAGATTTCAGGTACAACGCGCTCGGGGTTACTTATCCCGAAATACTTTTATATGGCTATATTGTGCAAGAAAGACGGCCACTATCAGGCCATCGGACTATGGACTTTACACGATGAAAAGAAACATTCGGGCGACTTTTCACAATATGCCATCAGCATAGACGAGCTGGAACGACGCACCGGTATTGACTTCTTCTGCAATCTTCCGGATGACATCGAGGATGAGATCGAAAGCCGGTTAAATATCAATGCGTGGCGTATCAAAACGCCTCATCAGTCTGTTCGGCACATAAAAAATCATCGCTCGCAAAACAACTAACAGTTAAATACACGATGAAAAGCCGTTAAACGGCGTGCGATTAACGGTTAATCGCACGCCGTTTAACCGTTAGTTGCAAGGTAATTAACAGTTAAATGCAAAGGAAAACACAACAAAGAGACAGGAGCCTCACCCCCAACCCCTCTCTTTTTAGAGAGAGGAGAATTATACAATAGCTATTAAATATTATATGAGCGATATTAAAGCAACTTGCTCCCTCTCCTTTTGAAGAGAGGTTAGAGAGTGAGGCCATTCTTTACTCATACCCTTTTATTCTTCCATTTAACTCTCTTTGAGTATATAAAAGATGCGCCGCAATTCTCAACGAACTGCGGCGCACCCCTTATGTTTAACTTAAATCTTTTTCGAACGAAATGAAAACCTCACGGCCTTCATTGTTACCCGTTAAACAATCTGTAAAATCTACCTTAAACCTAATAACTAAAAACCTAAATCTATTACTACTAACCTAAACAATCTATTAACCTTTTGACGATGCAAAGGTACGCTGAATTTTGCACGCGCACAATACTTTTGCCTTTCATTTTACAGTAAAATGCACTTTTATTGACATAAATCAATGAGTTGTGTACGTACACAATGGAAAATAAAGGCATTTCAATCGGTTTTCTTTGCAAATACATCGGTAAGTATTATCTTTGTATTCGGATTAAGAACAAGATAGCAATGCGTGTATTGATAGTGAATACCAGCGAGCAGACGGGCGGTGCAGCAGTAGCTTCCAATCGGCTGATGGATGCACTGAACAATAACGGCGTGAAAGCCAAAATGCTGGTTCGGGACAAGCAAACCGATCATATCACGGTGGCGGCATTGCCTCGTTCACCGATGTTCAGATGGCATTTTCTATGGGAACGATGGTGTATCTTTCGGCAATTGCACTTCTCTCGCGATCATCTTTTCGAAATAGACATCGCCAATTCGGGCTCGGACATCACGTCATTACCCGAATTTAAAGAGGCAGATGTCATTCATTTAGCATGGATCAACCAAGGAATGCTCTCACTGAACGGCATTCGCAAGATTTTAGATATAGGCAAACCGGTAGTTTGGACGATGCACGACGCGTGGCCGGCTACGGCTATCTGCCATTACACACACGGTTGTCCGAAGTTCAAGACCACGTGTCACGAGTGCCCATTGTTGCCCGGCGGCGGCTCGAAGACCGACCTATCCAACAAGATTTGGCACCGGAAGCAACGCGTTTTACACAACCGCAACATCTATTATGTCACTTGCAGCGAGTGGCTTGGCCGACAAGCGCGCCAGAGCGCACTGCTTCGGGGCCAGGAGGTGGTGACGATTCCGAATCCGATTGATACGCGAATGTTTTGTCCGAAAAGTCAAAAGGAAGCGCGACAAAGGGCCGGACTTATCACGGATAAGCAGCTGATATTATTTGTCTCACAACGAGTAACGGACAAACGCAAAGGTATCGATTTCTTGATCGAAGCTGTCGGCAAACTCATAGAGGCTCGCCCGGAGCTGAAAGACCATTTAGGCGTGGCCATTTTGGGCGGACACTCAGAGGCAATTACCGACAATCTGCCGTTGCCAGTGTATTCTTTGGGCTACATTTCAGATGAAAAGCGACTCGTGGATATTTATAATTCGGCCAATGTTTTCGTTCTTCCATCATTGGAAGACAATCTTCCGAATACCATTATGGAGTCAATGGCGTGCGGCGTGCCGTGTGTCGGATTCCGTGTAGGCGGAATTCCCGAGATGATCGACCATAAGATGAATGGCTATGTGGCCGAATTTAAAGACGCATCAGACTTTGCGGCAGGCTTGTTTTGGGTTTTGCACGAAGCCGATCACGATGAATTGCGACGCAATGCAGTACAAAAAGTGCAGTCGAAGTATTCTCAAACCTACGTGTCACAGCGTTATATAGAGGTGTATAATCAGGCTTTGGCCATCAAAGAGTTCCATTTATGATCCGATTTACCATCATTACAGTAACATTCAATGCCGAAGCTGTATTCCAACGAACAGCAAACAGCGTGTTGATTCAGACTTATCCTTATGTGGAACACCTGATTATCGACGGTGCTTCGCGTGATCGCACGGTAGAAATGGCTCATATATATAAGGTGAAATCAGATGAAGCAAAAACAGGTCATAATATTTTGATCGCTTCGGAACCCGACAACGGACTCTATGATGCGATGAATAAGGGTCTGCACAAGGCTTCGGGCGATTATGTTTGCTACCTGAATGCGGGCGATGTGCTGCCTTCTGCCGACACACTCGACCTCATTGCAGGCAGCGTCGGAGATGGAGAGATCTTGCCCGGCGTACTTTACGGCGACACGGATGTGGTGGATTCGGAGGGCCGTTTTTTGTATCATCGTCAGCATTCTGTGCCCGAACGGCTTACGTGGAAATCGTTTCGGCAAGGAATGTTGGTATGTCATCAGGCCTTTTATGCCCGTACTGACCTTGCGAAAAACACTCCCTATGACTTACATTATCGATTATCGGCCGACATAGATTGGTGTATTCGCATAATGAAAGAGGCCGAAGCGTGTCATCTTCCGCTGCGTAACGTACACGCAGTGGTAGTCAATTATTTGGAGGGAGGAATGAGTGTGAAGAATCATCGGGCATCACTTATCGAGCGTTTCCACCTGATGACTCGTCATTATGGCCTTTTTTGTACCCTCACAATGCACCTTTGGTTTGTCATTCGCACTGCTTTGAAGTAATGGGAAACTCCTAATTTATTACGAATTTGTTACTTTTTAAGTAATAAATAATCCAAAAAGCTACCATTCATTCAAAATATTCATTATCTTTGCAACCGTTGAATCATTTAAAGTATAAGGTAAAATGAAGAAAGTATTAATGAGTGCAGTCTTGATGTTGGCTGCGATAAGCTTTGCGAATGCACAAGACGTGAAGACTGAAAAGAAGAAATGTGACAAGACAGAGAAGTGTGAAAAGTGTAAGAAACACAAGAATGTAGACGGCAAGACCGGTGCAACCACAAAGGCAGAAAAGTGCGATAAGACTTGCAAGGATAGTTGCAAAGGTAAGGAATGCAAGAAAAATGCAGCCTGCAAAAAGTGTGACAAGAAATCCGGAAAGGGTTGTTGTAAAGTCGCAGTTAAGTGCGATAAGAAAGAATGCACCAAATGTGATAAGAAAGCCGACAAGAAGTAAGCCAACCATTCCACACGAATAACGAATGCGCCCGCAGAGATTCACATCTTTGCGGGCGCTTTATTATTGATTGTAAATGTCTGTTCTGCTTATTTATGAGTACCTTAACATCCGACCGGCAGATACTCGTGTATTACGGTTTAGATGATTGAGCTTGCACAGTTGATCGATAGTTACACCACGTTTACGTGCAATACTTGCCAAAGTTTCGCCTGCTTCGACTTTATGGAACAATTTTTCACCATTGAAAGAGGCAGAATTATGATTGTTCTGAGCTATCTCTCCGGTCACTTCATCACGTGAGTAACCACCATTTCCAATCTTACCACGAAGACGAGTCGCCTCTGCCGACTCCCGTTCATACGAACTCCGGCGGAACATATACGTATCGGCTGTTATGTCTTGAGCCCTAAAATCAAAGAGCAAAGCAGGATTTAAGGCTACACCACACAGTCTTGTCTCGAAGTGGAGATGCGATCCTGTGCTACGTCCAGTGTTTCCTCCGAGTCCGATTACTTCTCCCGCGCGCACCTCTTGATTTTCTTCTACCAATTGTTTAGAGAGATGTCCGTAAATAGTTTCAAGTCCGTTGGGATGACGAATGACGATATATTTGCCATAACCGCCGGCTTCATAACGTACGATGCGAACTTTTCCTGCAAATGCCGAACGAATAGTGTCGCCGACATATACCTTGATATCGATTCCTTTGTGCATTCGCCCCCAACGTGCTCCGAAGTTAGACGTTATGACACGACTGGGTGTCGGCATATGAAAATGCCGCAGATTGATGCGGAAAGAATCAGGAAGTTCCGTGGCACGATGGGCATATCGATTATCCCAATCATTGTAGAGATCTGCTGCCGGAGATTGTGCTGTTTCTCGATTAATAATGCTTTGCAGGGCGAGTGTGTCTACTCTTCTCATCTTTCTGTCCACAGGCGCCTGTCGAGCCAATAGATCCTGGCCGACCGCCGACTGTGCCGTAAGAGCCAATATTGCAGTAACCGCAATGGTTTTAATCGTCTTTCTTATCCTCATTTCTGACATTTATAGGTTTAATTTGTATCGGGGAAAAGGTGAATAGGCACCTCCCGAAACAATCCATTGAATCAAACAAATATTCGATGAATTGTCAAAAGACGTGGCAAAGATAACAAAAAATTGACAAGAATCAAGCAGGTTAACAGAATTTATGTGGCTTTTAACATCATCACAGATTCGTTTCCAAAGCCTCTTTTGTTATTCGCGAGGCCTGGAATAAGGACTGGGACCTAAGCAAAAATAGTAGAAATACCCGCGTATGATAAGAGCGAGACGCTCTTTCAGCGTACGATCAGAAACGAAATAAGGAGAATCGGACAGATACTTTCGCCATTTTCTCTGATAAGGATGCCAACACCGGTCTTGCCAAGGCTTGATTGCACCGGCGAAATGAATGATTGCCGGATGTGCCTGTGCATCTTTGAGCAGACGTGTTTTATCATCACCCTCTTTTGGTTCCTTTAACAAATAGTCCGCCAACAGATTCCACCGATAAGGTAATATCTTGATTCTACCACGACAAAGTAGGTTTAACAGATCCTGATCGTGATAAATAATTCTCTCTCGTTGATTGTTTACAACCTGCCGACATTGTTGGAAAAGACCCGCCTTACGCATTTCCCACAAGTTCATTACCTGTACACCGGCGTTTATATATTGCTCATCGCGATTCAAACCCAGTTCGTTTTTTCTCCTCTCTTGCATCTCTTTCTTATCGGGAACTCCTGCAACAAGACTGTCGTTTAAATCTATTTGCCACAGCAGTGCAATGTCATCAGTGAACATTGTATCAGCATCGACATAGATGATTTTATCAAAAGAGAAACAGACGGGGAAATAAAGACGGTAATAAGTAGCAAGAGGTATTTCCGCATTGGCCGTTTCCCCGCCAATCGGGAAATTGTTGAACAGAGTCCCGTCAATGGTAATAAACTCGATATTTGCATTCTCAGAGCGCAACGTTTCCAATGTTGCACGATCTTTATTCGGTAACGGACTGTCGCTGACAATATAGACATCCACCTTCGTTTTTGTATGTGCCAGCATCGATTTGACAGACACATAGCAAGGCAAAACTGCATTGCAATCGATCGTATATGCTATGTTCACCGTTCCTATTGTCATAATCTAAATCTCTCTTTCATAGAGAAGATATGGGCAAAGATAATCAATAAATCTCGACTGCACAAGTGTTTCCGATAAAAGTTTGGCTTTATGGCTGACTAAAATAGTATGGAATTAAAGCGTTTCTATAAAAGAATACAACGCTAATCGTATTGAAATTACAGAAAATTGTTCGTGTATGACTGTCTGTTTCATCCTCATCGCACCCTGCAAATGATAAAACAGTTTTGTTGATCATAACCGTTTTGGAAGAGCCTCATTCCTGATTCCGAGTTCAAAAGCCATAGATATCACTTATCCCTGTATATCTCTGTAAATCAAACAATTATTAAACGCCCGACAACTAACCGTTAAACGCACTGCGTTTAACCATCTTTTGCAAGGCGATTGACCGTTACTTACAAGGTGTTTAACAATAAAACGAAAAGGGAATTATATATAACTGACAACCACCAACATACAAATGTTTTATCAATATGTATTACGCAAACGATGAAAGATTCAGATATCGAATATGATCAATATTTAGATAAAAGGACAAAAGCCAAGCAGCGATATCGATTTCACCACTTACCTCTTGTCCTTCTGAACTTTTGTCTAAGACAAAAACAAATTACTTTTTGAGTTTCAAATCATACTTCGTGCCACCGGCAACGCCCTCTTTCAAGTCTTCATTGACCATACGCAACGTAGAGTCGTTGAGAACGAGGAAATATTCGGTGTCTTCTTTCTTACCGAGATTCAGCTTGTAAGCCATCTTTTCGGCACCATCTACGGTCTTCTTCACATCTTCTTTTTTACCTGTATAGTAGAAGACCTTATCTTTTCCGTTCTCCGCTTCCAAATAAGTCATCACGAGCGAGAACCCATCTGTGCTGTCATTGGCCAGCGCCAGTTCATAACGAATACCGGGACCGTCGGCTGCGGGCACTACACCTTCATAGCGAACAGAGTCGCTTACCATTGAATCTACTGCGACAGAATCAGCGTTTTCTGCGTTGGCTTCTGTTTTTCCCTTCTGCTGGCACGATGCAATCAACGCGCAAGCAGCCAGTGCCATAAATGCTTTTTTCATCATACGTTTATTTATTTTGTTATACATCACACAATAACCGACATTTCTCCGATATATTATATCTTGCCTGTTAAATAATCTCAATCACTTTATCAGCCCCACACTTCGGCTCCGTTACGAAGCATTTTCAGGCAAACGGCCGAGCAAGATAACAAACCCGTTTAAACAGAAAGACAACTATTGCAACTTTACAA
This sequence comes from Hoylesella pleuritidis JCM 14110, assembly GCF_000613725.1. Taxonomy (GTDB): domain Bacteria; phylum Bacteroidota; class Bacteroidia; order Bacteroidales; family Bacteroidaceae; genus Prevotella; species Prevotella pleuritidis. Next base: position 21,288 of record NZ_BAJN01000012.1, on the reverse strand, counting down.
GATATCCGTAACATTCTGGAAACAAACCAGTTAACGTAAGATAATCAACAGATCACGAGGTTAAAATTGCATAAATTCATTATATTTATGTCTTCATTTGCCGTCAAATGGATATCTTTGCAACGAAAAATGTACATTAAACACAGAATAAATATGAAGAAAAATCTCTTGACATTTACGCTATTGGCAGGTGCACTGATGGTAAGTAGCTGTGCCAGTAAAAAAGCATTAGAGAATTGTCAGACAGAAAACCGCGAACTGACCGACAACTATCGCAATGCCAAAGAGCAGCTTGCAGCCAGCCAGGCACGCGTAACGAGCTTGGAGGAGCAGCTCGCTCAACAGAAGAAAGACTATGCAGCACTGCAGCGGTCGCTTGATCAGAGTCTTTCGAATACCAATTCCAACAACATCAATATCTCTAAATTGGTAGATCAGATCAATGAAAGCAACCAATATATTCGCCATTTGGTAGAGGTAAAGACCAAGAGTGACTCGCTCAATATGGTGCTTACGAACAATCTGACACGATCGTTGAGCAAGGAAGAAATGAAAGAAGTAGACGTGCAAGTGCTCAAAGGCGTGGTCTATATATCGTTGGCCGACAATATGCTTTATAAGAGCGGCAGTTACGAAATCAACGATCGGGCCGCTGAAACGTTGAGTAAGATTGCCAAAATCATCACAGATTACAAAGATTATGACGTACTCATCGAGGGCAATACGGATAACGTACCCATTTCAAGAACCAACATTCGCAACAATTGGGACCTCTCTTGTCTGCGTGCTTCGAGCGTAGTGCAGTATTTGCAAAACCGTTATGGCGTCGATCCTAAGCGTATGACGGCTGGCGGTAGAGGCGAATACAACCCACTGACAACCAACAATACCGAACTCGGTAAGCAACGTAACCGCCGTACCCAGATTATCATCACGCCTAAACTCGACCAGTTTATGGACTTGATCGATAAGGCGCCGGAGAGTGAGAATGGCCGAAACTAAGGAAGTCTCTCCCTCGATTTCTCTCTGAGAGGAGACGGATAAGCAAGAGCCTCGTATATATTCGAAATTCAATTATATACGAGGCTTTTGCAACTAACTGTCAGTTACATTGCAATGAATGGTTAATCGCTGTACGAAAAACGGTTAAATGGCATGCATTTAACCGTTAATCATCAAACAAGTAGACATTTATTGAAAAGAGATTTGTATATACCTGGTTTTCAGACATATACAAATCTCTTTCCATTTCATTCTTTCTTTTCCTCTCACTTCTTTACTTTCTCCCCCTTAACAATCTGCAATGTTTGGTCGCAATACTCCAAAACGGCGGGGCGATGGGTGATAAAGATGATGGTTTTGTCGTGAACAGCGAGTAAGTTTTGCAGCAGTTGACGCTCTGTTTCGGGATCTAACGCGCTCGTGGCTTCATCGAATAGCATAATAGATCGGTTGCGCAGCAGGGCACGTGCAATACTGATGCGCTGCGCCTGACCCTCACTCAGTCCGCCACCCGCCTCTGAACAAACCGTATCAAGCCCCTCGGGGAGGTCGAAAACAAAGTCGGCACAACTCTGTTTCAGAGCTTCGCGCATCTCATCGTCATCAGCATTGAGCCGGCCTAAGCGCAAATTATCACGTATGGTACCGCTCATCAGAGTGTTTCCTTGCGGTACATAAACGAAGTTACACCGCATTCGAGGCGACAAATCGCGTGCACGCCCCTTGCTGTCGTATATCTGAACGCTGCCGCTTTGCGGTTGCAGGAGTGCGAGCAACAGGCGAACGAGTGTCGTTTTACCCGAGCCGGTCTCGCCTTGAATAGCTGTACACGAGCCGGGACGAAAATCGAAGTTGAGATTTTTCAATACTTCACCGTCGGCAGTAGCATAAGAATAGGTAACGCTTTGCAGTCGGATGCCGCAGGGAGCAGGTATTTCAATGGGTGTTCCCTGCTCTTCCAAAGGGTTCTCTTCAAGTTCCATCAGCCGTTCGGCAGCTGTAAACACACTCACAAAGGCCGGAACGAGTTTTGTTAAACTGCGAGCGGGACTCTGGATACGATTGACCAACTGTAAGAAAGCAGTCATCCCGCCGAATGTCAACGTGTGTTGCGACATCCTGACTGCAGCCCAAAGGAAAGCAACGAGGTATCCGAGAGCAAACCCAAAATTGAGAATCAGACTCGAAAAAACATTGAATGCCGTGCGCCGTACAACGTTGTGCCGCAGCTGGCTTTGCATATTCTCCAAACGATTCACCATCACGGTATCGCTCTCTAAGGTCTTAATGAGCATTCGGTGTTGGATAGTTTCTTGCAGGACACTTTGTACCCGACTGTCAGAATCGCGTACCTGTCGGGTAAGTCGGCGCATCTGCCCGATATAAATCTTGCTGAACACAATGAAAACAGGGATAATGCCCACCGTGATAAAGGCCAAAGTGCTGTCCATCGAACACAAATAGAAGAAGGCTCCGAAGAACAATGCTACCACTGAAAGCGTGTTAGGAATGGTCTCTGTGAGGAAACTTACGACGTTGCTGACATCGAATTCGAGTCGATTGAGCACGTCTCCGGAGTGCATACTCTCTTTTCCGTGCCACTCAGAACGCAAAATTCGGTCAAGCATCTGCTGTTGCATACGATTCTGAGCTTTCACTCCAAGGATATTTCTTACCCATACTCCTGAGATATTCAAGCCGAAATCGCACAGGATTAAGCTGCCCATCACAGCCACGGCCCAATAAATCGAACCGTCGGCAGCACCCGAAGCAATGTCGATAGCCTGCTGAACGGCCCACACCTGAGCCAGACTGATACCTACGGAAAGCAGACCTATCGATGCATTCAGCACGGCCTGCACGCGGTTTCCACGCCAAGCAAGCCACAGCCAGCGCAATATCGTACTTGCAGAATACTTCGACTCAGGGATCCGTAAGAGTTCTTTGATTTTCATATTAATTGAAGTTATTTTCTCATCCGCGGTTATCTGCCCCCCACATCAGCTTTTCCCGCAGGGTAGAAAAATATCGGCGACTGTCTCGTTTAATCATTCGAATGCTGTGGGGAGCCTTCCGAATGGTGACTTTCGTGCCCTCGCGCAAGCGCTCCGAACGACCATCCACCGCCACGAGATAATTGTGTGAGCGACTCTCTACGGTTAAAGTGATCTCCGAATCATCGGGAATCACAATCGGACGGATGGTCAAACTGTGCGGCGCAACAGGCGTAAGACACAAGATTCCGGCCTTGGGCACGATGATCGGGCCACCATTCGACAGGCTATAAGCCGTACTTCCTGTCGGTGTCGACACCACCAAGCCGTCTGCTTGATAAGTAACAAGATATTCGCCGTTGATACAAGCACGGACGGAAATCATCGAAGCATTATCACGTTTGAGTATAGCGATATCGTTCAAAGCATAAGGTGAGCCTGAAATAGTTTCTGCATCGGTCTCAATCTGTATCACGGCGTGATTCTCTATGGTGAATTTGCCATTCAAAACATCGTCGAGGGCATCCTCGATTTCCACAGACGGGATATCGGCAAGAAATCCCAAACGGCCCATATTGATACCGATGACGGGCGTTCCCTTTACTCCCACACGACTGGCAGCCTTTAAGAAGGTTCCGTCTCCGCCCATCGAAATGACAAAATCGACGTCGAAATTGTAATCATCAAATACACCGGCTACATCGACTGACAGTCGTCGGTCTTTCATAAGAAAGTCATAAAAGGTGCGTTCGATATATACTTCGGCCCCGTGTGTAGCCAAGTGAGCAAGCGTTCGCTGCACTGACGCTGACTTCTCGGCCTGATGTTCATTGCCGAAAACGGCAAATCGAAGTTGATCCGATGACATATTTTAATGCTTTTTTAGGTGAAAGGCACAGTTAAATGCCAAACATTTCGTATATTTGCATATCCATTAATGTTGCAAAAATACATTTTTTTGTCGATAAAAAGCATAAAACTATGGTAAAAGTGTATCAATTTCTTGCCACTGGCTTTGAAGAAACAGAAGCCTTGGCGCCTGTGGATATCCTCAGACGAGGTGGTGTCGATGTTCGGACAGTGAGTATCACGGGCACAGAATATGTGGAGTCGGCCCACCACGTGATAGTAAAAGCAGACCTACTTTTTGAAGACGCCGACCTGAGTGATGCCGACTTATTGATGCTCCCAGGCGGGATGCCGGGTGCTTCAAATCTAAATGCTCATCAAGGTGTATGCGAAGCCGTGTTGAATCAGTTCAATTCGGGGCGACGTGTAGGCGCTATCTGTGCCGCACCGATGGTTTTGGGCAGCATCGGAATCTTGAAAGGTAAGCGGGCTACGTGCTATCCGGGCTTTGAAAAGTATTTGGATGGTGCGGAATATACGCGCGAACTCTGCACTGTCGACGGCAATATCACGACCGGCAAGGGGCCGGCAGCAGCGTTTATCTATGGCTTTTGTCTTTTGGCTCAGCTCACTTCGGAGGAGAAAGCACAGGAAGTAAAAGAAGGAATGCTGATCAATGAACTTATCACCTGCCACTGATCAAATGAATAAAATTATCATCCAATAAAGACTCATCAACTCAAAAACTCACAAACTTACAACTCACTATATGAGCTATATCATCATCGTGGCCGGTGGGAAAGGTCTGCGGATGGGAACGGACGTGCCCAAGCAGTTTATCTCCATCGGTGGGAAGCCGGTATTAATGCACACGATTGAACGCTTTCAGGCTTATGATAAGAGACTGAAAATCATTCTTGTGTTACCCCGAGAACAACATCCTTATTGGCAAAAATTGTGCAAAGAATACGGATTTGGTATTCCACATACGGTTGTCGACGGTGGTGAGACACGCTTCGAATCATCTAAAAACGGCTTAAAGGCTATTCCAGCTGATGCAGAAGGACTCGTTGGCATTCACGACGGCGTGCGTCCTTTTGTTTCGGGAACAGTTATCGCGCGCTGTTTCAAGGCTGCCAGCGAATCGGATGCAGCCATTCCGGTACTTTCGGTAACTGAAACGCTGCGCTATGTAGATAATTGCGGGGTAGCCAAGAACGTCTTGCGCAGCAACTATCGTACGGTGCAGACACCGCAGGTGTTCGACATCGGCCTGCTACGCAGAGCTTTAATCAGCCTTATCAAGACTCATTCACCGATGAGGCCTCGGTCGTTGAGAATCTCGGATACACCGTTACGATGGTTGAAGGTAATCGAGAAAACATCAAACTCACCACACCATTCGACCTCACCATTGCAGAGGCGATGCTTAAATCATAGGATTTTGACTGCGATCTTAGACCAAGACATTATGTATTTGCCCGGTATGGGGCCGAAACGTAAGGATATTTTAAACCGCGAACTCCATATTCAGACGTGGGGAGAGTTGTTGGAATATTATCCTTATAAGTATGTGGATCGCAGCAGAATCTATACCATTGTAGAGCTATCTATTGATATGCCGTTCGTGCAAATTAAGGGAAAGATCCTCAGTTTTGAAGAATTTGTCAATGGGCCAAGGCGCAAACGACTCGTAGCTCACTTCACCGATGGTACGGGAATCGTAGACTTAGTTTGGTTTCAGGGCGTACAATATGCAGCAAAAACCTATAAGGTAGAACGCGAATACATCGTGTTCGGCAAACCGACAGTATTTAACGGACGTTATCAATTTGCCCATCCTGACATTGACGACGCATCAACACTGCAACTGTCAGAGATGGGAATGCAACCTTATTACGTCACAACGGAGAAGATGAAGAAAGCGGGAATGCAGTCGCGGGCCATCGAACGATTGGAGAAGACGCTCTTGGAAAAACTCCCCTCACCGCTACCCGAAACGCTTCCGCCTTATATCGTGGAACCGCTTCACTTGATTTCACGCGACCGGGCATTTCGACAGATTCATTATCCGAAAACTGCCGACGAAATGCAACAGGCCCGATTACGACTCAAATTCGAGGAATTATTCTACGTGCAACTCAATATTCTGCGTTATGCCAGCGATCATCGACGCAAGTATCGCGGATATATGTTCTCGCAGGTAGGTCGTTTCTTCAATACATTTTACACTCAAAACCTGCCTTTTCAACTGACAAACGCACAGAAACGAGTGATTCGCGAGATTCGTGCCGATATGCACAGCGGGCGCCAGATGAATCGACTTTTACAAGGAGATGTGGGCTCGGGCAAGACACTTGTGGCACTGATGTCTATGCTGATAGCCTTAGACAACGGTTTCCAAGCCTGCATTATGGCACCGACAGAAATCTTGGCCGAACAACATCTCACAACGATTAAAGAGTTTCTACACGGTATAGATGTCCGCATCGAGTTACTCACAGGCGTCGTTCAAGGCAAGCGTAGGCAGGAAGTGTTGGCAGGTCTGGCTACCGGAAATATCCATATTTTGGTGGGCACACACGCAGTAATCGAAGATACGGTGCAATTCGCCCGCTTAGGATTTGTCGTCGTCGACGAGCAACATCGTTTCGGCGTAGCTCAACGTGCCAAGTTGTGGAGCAAGAGTGACAATCCGCCACACGTGTTGGTGATGACTGCCACCCCCATTCCACGTACGTTGGCGATGACAATTTATGGAGATCTTGATGTCAGTGTCATCGATGAACTACCGCCCGGTCGCAAACCAATTCAGACAATACATAAATATGATACACAGATGGCAAGCTTGTATCAAGGAATTCGTCAGCAGATCCATCAAGGCCGGCAGGTTTACATTGTCTTTCCGTTGATTAAAGAGAGTGAGAAAATTGATTTGAAGAATCTCGAAGAGGGATTTGAGACCCTACGCCAAGTTTTTCCCGAGTTTCGGATGAGCAAGGTCCACGGCAGGATGAAACCCAAGGATAAAGAGGTGGAAATGCAGAAATTCGTGTCAGGCGAAACCCAAATACTCGTCGCTACAACGGTTATCGAAGTAGGTGTAAATGTTCCTAATGCCTCGGTAATGGTGATTCTCGATGCGCAACGATTCGGACTCTCCCAACTGCATCAGCTACGCGGGCGAGTAGGTCGCGGTGCCGACCAGAGTTATTGTATTTTAGTCACATCCTATAAGTTGGCCGAAGAAACTCGCAAACGTATTGATATTATGTGCGATACCAATGATGGCTTCCGCATTGCAGAAGCAGATCTCAAACTGCGCGGTCCCGGCGACCTCGAAGGAACACAGCAAAGCGGCATCGCATTCGATTTAAAAATCGCCGATATTGCCCGCGACGGACAAATCGTTCAGATGGCTCGCAATGAGGCACAAAAGATTATCGATGCTGATCCCACGTGCGAGAAATCAGAATATAAAATGCTCTGGAATCGATTAAAAGAATTAAGAAAGACTAATATTAATTGGGCGGCAATCAGCTGAAGCCGATCTTTCACTAAAAAATCAGATCATAAAGAGTTGGTACAAGGCCGACGTAGAAATCGGCGATACCGGCGGACAAATAAGTTATTATTGCGATGAACTCAAATAGAAATTACTGGTGGCGCACCATCGCCTCTTTTCTCCTGGTATTATTCTCGATGCCCTTAGGGCACGCACTGATGATTCTGATGGAGAGACTGATGTCTCCCTCGGCAATGCATTATGCAGGCTTCCTGATGGGGCTTGCAGGATTAGTATTGGTTATCGTGGGCGTTTTCGCCAAAGGTGACACGCGACAAACGCTGTGGGGACTCTTCGGCGGACTCCTGTTCTGGACGGGATGGGTGGAATTTCTCTTCCTCTACTATGCCCGTCGTTACGGCGTACAGCCCGAAATAGAGAACGACGTCATAGTAACAAAACCCGAATATCTCATTATGCCCGCATCATTCGGAATGTGGATGATGGTAATGACGATGTACGTATTCAGCACGAAAAACGGCTGCGACTTTATTACTTGGATACAAAAAGTATGTTTCCGAAGTCGGCGTAAAGTAATCGCTGCCCAACCGATGACACGCCACACCAGCATCATCACGTTTATGGAGCTTAATATGATGCTGTGGGGCCTTTACCTCCTTCTGATGTTCTGCTACGACAAAAACTTCCTCGGCGACCATCACCCCGTTACCTTCCTCGTAGGTATAGGCTGTCTTATTGGCTCTGTCTTTATGTTCAAACGCGAATTAAAGTTAGCCGCTTGGGGTGCCAATATCAGGATGGCTATTGCCACCGTCATCATCTTTTGGACTCCCATTGAAATACTCGGTCGCATCAACTTCTTCAAAGAGTTTTGGGTAGAACCCGAGAAATATGCTCCGCAGTTGATCATTATTCTGCTCTTGTTCATTGTATTAGGGATTTACCTTTGGTTGAAAGGAACGAAAAGAAAGACAAGGGAAGAAGATGGCAGAGCATAAGCAATATTATTTCAGGTCATTCGTATCAATGAGCGTAATACTCTTCTCTATGCCGTTGGTACATCTGATAGCCAGAGTACTCAAAGAGAATTATACGGGAGCTCAACTCTTGGGTGCAGGTATGCTTGTAGGACTTATCGGATTTATAATGGTTGTGACAGGTGTATTTATCAAGGGCGACACACGGCAAACGCTGCTCGGGCTCATCGGCGGTATCTTCTTTTGGACAGGATGGGTAGATTTCCTCTTTATGTATTATGCACAACGTTTCGGGACACAGGCCGAAATTGATCCAGTAACGGGAAAGATTATCAGTCGTCCCGAATATCTGTTGCTACCCGCCACATTCGGACTATGGGCAATGGTGATGATGGTGTATATATTCAGCACACGCAACGGTTGTAACTTTCTGAACTGGTGGCAGAGCAGACTGCTGGGCAGTCATAAACGCCAAATAGCCAAATATGGTATGACTCGACACGTCTCCATTATCACCTTTATGGAAATCAATACGATGTTGTGGACTTGTTACTTATTGCTGATGTTCTGTTACGACCCTATCTTTATAGGCAGAGACCATCCTCTTACGTTTGCAGTGGCTGTAGGTGCTTTGATGGGTGCTCCTTTCATTTTCAGGAAACAGCTTCGGCTGCATGCTTGGGGAGCCAACATCCGTATGGCCACTGCAACGGTTATCGTATTTTGGATTGCAGTGGAAGTCTTCAACCGCACAGGCATCATTGGGAAAATATGGGCAACCCCTTCACAATATCCCATACATTTGGTAATTGCAATAATAGGAATTGCCATACCAGTGGGTTATTTTCTGCAACAAAGAAAAGAGGCAAGGCAAAAACAGGTAGAAATTTGACAGGAAACGGCACAAATAAAGGCTATCTCTCCTATATTTTTCGCCGTTTCTTTTTATTACAATCCTTTTTCCTTGTATTTATGTCAAACAAGAAGTATTATACTTCTGCCACACAAGTATAGGAGCAGTGCCCCTCTCCCATAGGACTTGTCATCGCCTGAGATAAAGGATATCTGCTTTCTAACCGGCAGGTCAATCCATTTATCCCTTTCCGCCATCATTCAGCATATAGATTCTATATACTTTCCAGTTAATAACAGTAAGTTTTTACCAACTATTTCCTAGGCAACATACACTCGATGAATTTATCAATGTATGGGCCATCGTGTTTCAAGAACATCAATGTATACGGTATCGGAGCAGCAATGCTTGTCGCTGTTTCGTTGCGCCATTTATCGTAACCCCGTTACTACGTTTGCCGTAACTCCGTTACTGCGATTGTCGCAACTCCGTTGCGACTTTGACAGTTGTTTAGAAGAGAGTTAGCATCGAACTCGCATTAGGCAATAATATCTATCAATCATTCGGTGCATACCGTCCATAAATCGTCAACATCACGGCGCTGTCTGCGCCATTGGTCTGCACCGTAATCCATTTGCGATAGGCACCGGGAATAAAACCATTACCGTCGTAGGTAACGACAAGACTGTCTTTCTCATTGGGTGCAACAGGATGTTTCGGGAAAACAACGGTTGTACAACCGCAATCGGTTTCCACACTACTGATAAATAACGGTTTCCGCCCTGTATTACTGAAAACGAAAGAACAACGCTTGGACTCTCGTTCTGCATACTGACCGAAATCATGATCGGTATTCTCAAACCGTATCGTGGTCTGCACACTCGGTGTAGATACTGGCTTCAGCCTTTGTTTACAGCCGCTCAATATGAGCAGCAATAGTATCGCGCAATAAATCTGTTTCATAGAAATAAAAAATGGCAATGGGCTCATTAAACGAAACCCATTGCCCAATTCTCAAATGCCGCTACGACTAAAGCAACGGACTTATCATATTAATTTACTCTGCAATACAAATCGAAACGCGGTTCTTATCGTTCTCTGCGAACGGCTGAACACGGGCACCCTTACTGTCGGATGTAATGCGGTCAGCAGAAATACCATACTGTGTTTTCAATGTATTGACAACAGAAGCAGCACGCTGTGCGGCGATTCTGTCGTTGATCTTGTCATTACCCGTACCGGCATCGGCATATCCCGTAACGGTAACCTTTGCTTCGGGGGTTTTGTTCAGATAATCAACGATTTCCTGAATCTTCTGAAGCTCGGAAGCACGTACCTTATAAGAGTTGATGGTAAAGAAGACATCACGACGTAAAGGTTCTGCCTTTGGCTCAACAACAGGAACAGGCTCAACAACGGGTGCGGGCTGCTCTTCTATAACAGGCTCCGGAACAGGTTCCGGAATAGGCTGTTCTTTCTTGGTATAGCTCTTGCCCAAATTAATGCGCAAACCCACCAGACCGTTGAAATACCAGTCGGCATTACCGGCTTTCTTCGAGTTATACTTATCGGACAGGACATTGGCATTGCCCTCAACCAACAGGCTTACGGCATTACTCAAACGGAAACAGGCTTCTAAACCGCAGCGACCGTAAGGCAGCACTTTCGTACCGTCCCAAAGGTTTTCGAGGTTGTAAGGTACCACATTAGCAATACCTTTGGCAAGATCATTCACCTCCTCATTGCCCCAAGCAACATTGGCCCCACCGCCTACAAAAGCAGTCAGGTTGAAAACACGATTGGGATTCCAACCGCAGAAGAGATTGGAGAGATTAAACATCAGGTCGAGCCCCGGTGCTACATACTTATACTTATAATTAGCCGTGAACGAAGGTAGAATCTGTCCTCTGTTCGTATAGCCGTTCCAGCCACCTTTGCTCTGCCAAGCATTAGCTTGCAAACGCAAAGCAAATACCGGACAGAACTGATAGCCGAGTCCGAGTTGTACGTTCGGACTGATCAGATCCTTGAATTTGGCTTCGCCAAATGTATATTGCGCTCCTCCTTCAAGGTTCAAGAAAAGGTGCTTCTTAAACTGGTACTCATTACCCTCCTTATCTACATAGGAAGCCTGAGCCATTGCCGACGTGCTCGCCAAAAAGAGAGCCGCAGCCATAAGAGACTTTAAACTTTTCATAATGAACGATTAATTTTGAATTCTTGTACCACTGAGGTTATTCGTGTCCGTCACATTATCAGCAGTAGTAAGATACCACTTTCCACCACGGCGGATAGGTTTCAGATAAAAAGCGATAGTATTGGGTCGCAGGTCACCGGCTTTCTTTTCAAAAAGCACGGCATTCAGCTTCACAATATTATCCTTCTCCTGATCAAAAACCAATCTTTCAACGGTGTAACGAATACCTCGCATACTCATCAAAGCATTGGCCTGCCTTTTAGCCAAGCTCCCCGGAAGAGGAACAATGCTGTCTCCGTCAAGGAATGACAACATCGATACAGCAGCTTTGATATCCTTGCAGTCCAACCGATAAACAAACTCGTCTACCAATTTTCTGACTTCTGCCGTATCTGCATTGTTGAAAGAATCTTTGGGTTGAATGAGAAATTCATCTTCCAACTGCTTAACAGATTTTTCTTTCTTACCGCAAGACGATACCGCCATTACTACAAGGAGTGAAAGCAAAAAAAGATAAATTACACTTTTTCTCATATCTCGACTTTTAGGAAAAAAGGGGTGTCAACGAGTGACACCCCTCTTTGATATTTGATTAGATTACAATAACCTAATTAGTTCTTCTTAGCACCACCAGAACCAGTTGTCTTATTAACCGTAATGGTAACCCAAACAACCTGCGTGTAGTTCAACTTCTTATCAACACCGCTTGTAGAAGCGTTGGTCTTCTTGTTGATCACGTTACCCCAGTTGTACTTCACTGCGATAGGAACATAAACGTGGAAGATCTGAGCACCTCCACCGTTATTGGTGTACTCAATGGTACCATACTTCTTGCCTGCCATATCACCTTCTGTCCAGCCGTTACCTGACATTCCGTGATGTGCATCATTGTAAACCTCTGTACCAGCAGCATTCTTAACTTTGAGGTAAGTTGCTGTTGTAATACCGGCAACAGTCTTATAGCTTGTGAGTGAAGGAATCCGGTCAACGGTCTTCAAAGCCTTGATCTTAGCAAGATCTGTCAGAGCTGCACCGCTACGCACTGAGTATTCAAGGTCAGCATCCGAACGGATCTGTTCACGGATAACAGCCAAGTCGGTAATACCATAGAAGTGATAAGGAACCTTACCCTCTGTAAAGTTACCATTAACCAATACATCATAGTCACGCCAGTCCTTGATATTGATCAAATCCTCGATCTTAACGGTCTCAGTATTGTTCAAAGCGTCGGTCCAAGTAATATTCTTTGGCCATACGTTGATTGGACGGAGAACACGTACATTGAAGAAGTTGTTAGCCAACAATGGAGCATAGCAAGGATCCTGAGAAGCCTTAATCTCGATGTAAGCAGTAAACGTCTTGTCGATGTTAGCGGTCAGATAATCGGCCATGATATCCTTACCCTCAGCATCGCGACGGCCCATCTTGTTTACAAGGTCAGTTGCAGCATTGTTATTAGGAGTCTCATCACCAAAGTAGTGGAGAACAGAATACTTATGGTCATCAGAGTTCTGACGGAGTTCAGCAACATCCTCAGGAGTGATCGTTCTACCATTTTGTGCAATGGCAACAATCTTATGGTTATTATCCGTCAATTTCAATGTCCACTTAGACCCTGAAATACCTTCTACAACCCACGTGTCACCTGCTGCATTAATTGTAGAGTTAACACCCTTCTTCGGCAATGTGAACTCGAAGTCGATCGTAGTCTTAACAGACTTGTCGGCATTATAGAATTTGGTAAACTTATCCTTCGGACCTTCAAGTGTGAGCAACAATTTCTTGTCAACCCAGTATTCACGAACATCCTTATCGAACTTAGCATTGGTCAAGTCAACCTTGTTAACCTCAGCCGGTGTAGGAACGTTGAAGTGTACATCGAGGTCAGACTCTGTACCAGGAACATAAGCCGAGTTGAACTGATACCAGTGGTGGAGGTCCTTACCAGAAACCTTACCATACTCGAAGTGAACCTTATGAGGAGCAAAGTTCAATTTAACCCAGACACTTGTACCGTCGATCTTGTTGATGAAACGTACCCAAGTGAAAGCATCCTTTGTATTTTCGCCCTTAGAAGCGTAGGTTACGCCATACTCTTCCATAAACTTCTTATACTTAGCAGCATTCATCTTACCAGCCGTAGCATCATCGGTAAGGTTCCATTCCAAAACGTTGGTCTGAGCATCCCAAGCCTGCGGATTGGTTGCATTGTCGTGCGGAGTATACCATACGCGACCGTAAGCATCTTCTTGGTTAGCCAACTTAGCAGCAAGTTTAGGCTCACTGTAACGGATAGCCTGCCAGCCTTCAGTGTAGAGGTGACCATCTGCCTCAGTCGGCATTACAGTCTTACCTGCTTTCACTTCAAGATAGTAGTTCTTTTCAAACTCCTGCTTTGTAAGACCATTTGTTCCGAGGATAGAAAGAATCTGGCTTTCAACCTGCGACCAAGTCATCTTACCCTTATCACCACAGTTCATATAAATGCCGTTCAGCTCAACCTCAACAACCTTATCTTGCAATTCAGCAGCGATAATACGCAGTTTGATGTAACCGTAAAGAACAACGTTACCCTTAGTATCAACAAGGTCAACACGTACCAACGGCTCACGGTCGATCACTTCACGTGTAGCAACCTTACCCTTAATAGTTTGGCCATCTTTCGTTACAGAACGCGGAGCAAAGACACCATCAGCAATCTGCTCGATGTGTGCAGACTCGCTTGTCTTTTCTTCACCGTGACGATAGTCAACAACAGTAAACTTATACTTCAAACCAAGAGCTTCAAGCTCCTCAGCTGTCATCGTGTAATCATGTTTAGCCTTACCGTACTTAGCAAATGTAATATAGTTTGCGTGAGTCTCGATGAAAGGCTTCAGATCGATCGTACTATTATAAACAACGCCGTGTGTAGCAGGCATTGTCAATACACCGTGAGTCTGAGCATCAGCAAGTGTCTGGCCGAATTCCTCATTAAGAGTTCCGTAGAGCGAAGTATAGAGGTGGTTATCACCGATAACACCAACGTGAGGTGTAGAATTTACGAATGTACCCTTGTCGAGAACTTCGTCAGGATTGTTATCAGCCAAAGCACGGAGCTGAATCTTAGCAGGCGTTACAACTGCATAATCAGAAGTAATCGTACGGGCTGCTTCATTCTCTGTTTTGGGGAAAGAAGTTTGAAGAGCAACGAACGGCAACTTACCACCGTAAGAGTGCTCGTGATCTGCATCTTCCCAACCATTGTTATTGACATTAGGATCGTTGTTAGAACTTGCAACCCAATCGTTATAATACTTCGAGAGTTTTGCAAAGTCAGCCTTGAAAGGAACAGTAAGAATACCATCCTTTACATTGTTTACTTTACCATCGAACTTAGCAACCTTAGGAGTAGCGAATTCCCCACCACCACGTGTGTAAACATCAGCCTCGTTCGTAAAGAAACTGAATGTAGCATTTTCAAGACTCGCCGATGTTGGATCAACGTGATACTTAGCAACGGCACCGTCCATAATGGTAATTGTCGCACCGCTTGCTACGGGATGTCTGTTGTCGGCTGTGATTTTAATCGTTTCATAACCAGAAGCACCAGTCTGCTTGTAAGTAAACGTCGTTTTACCGTCGAATGAATAAGTCGGTGCGTTATAGATTGCGGGTAACTCGATACCTGCAAGACCTTCCCAATAGAAAGAAGGCATCAGTACGAGTGCAGTGAGTTTCCTATCAATAAGAACAGTCAAGAGGTTCATCTTGCCCATCGTCTTGTCGATGTTGTCACTCAATGTCTGCAATTTGCTCTTCAACTCTTGCAGAGTTTTAGAAGAATCGGCACCACCTTTGAGGAGGGCGATCTGATCTTTCAAATCTTTGATCTGCTTCTCAACCTCAGCCTTGTTAGCCTTACCAGCGAGAGCTTCGCCCAACTTTTCAAAAGCATAGCCCTGAGCTTCAAGATTTGCCTTTGCAGCCTTGATGGCACCTTCCAAAGTGTTAACGGTTGTACCCAATGTATTCAAGGTACCATTGATACCGTCGATCTTTTCAGCTAAAGCTTTAATCTTTTCTGCACTAGCATTTTTTTCGATCAAAGCCTTACACTCATCAACTGCTTTTTTCAGCTCTTCTGCTGTAACAACATTTTTGATTTTCTCCTGCAAGTCTTTGAGTTCTTGCTTTGTTGCAAATTTGGCCTGAGCTGTAGCAGCATCCTGCTTTGCTTTTTCCAAAGCCGCCTCCAGCGTCTTCAGCTGCGTCTTCAAAGCTGCGATGTCATTGGCATTAGATTTAATGTCATCATCGTAGTCTTTACAAGACGTAAACATACTCATAGATGCGATGAAAAATGCACCCATAAGCAACGTACTAAAAATTTTTCTCTTCATACGATAAAATTTAATTAAACAATTATATAAAAAACATGTCTCTCTATCCTTTTTGATTCAGGATATGCTATTTCGGTGCAAAAATAGAAATAAATATTAAAACAAGCAAATAAAAGGGCATATTTTTTTATTTTAAGTTGGAAAACGTGAGAGTTTAACGTTTCAGAAGGGAATTTTCTGGATAAAGAAAGGGACTATTGTCATAAAGATAATTGAAAAGTACCAGAAAGAGAAGTGAATATGTTATTTATATGTAATATTACATCTATATAATTAAAGGTAAAAAGATAAAGGGTAGAAAAAGAGCGATGAAAGTTTAAATAGCATTGGCAAATAAACTTTCATCGCTCTTTTTCTATCCTTTATCTTTCTTAAAACTCTGCTGTTTTAGGGGTACGTGGGAACGGGATAACGTCTCGGATATTCTGCATCCCGGTAACAAACAGAATGAGACGCTCGAAGCCTAAACCGAAACCACCGTGCGGACAGGTTCCATACCTACGCGTATCGAGATACCACCACATATCTTTCATCGGAATATCACGACGTTCGATTTCACTCATCAGCTTGTCATAACTTTCTTCGCGGACGCTACCACCGATGATTTCGCCGATCTGCGGAAACAAGACATCGGTACCCTGGACGGTCTTTCCGTCATCATTGATCTTCATATAGAAAGCCTTGATGTCTTTGGGATAATCCGTCATAATAATGGGACGCTTGAAGTGTTCCTCCACCAAAAAACGCTCATGCTCGCTGGCCAAATCCATTCCCCACGTTACGGGGAACTCGAACTTGCGCCCTTGGGCTACTGCCCCTTCAAGAATCTCGATTCCCTCGGTGTAAGGCAAACGGACAAACGACTCTTTAACGATGCCTTGTAAACGCTCAATCAAGGTCTTGTCGATCATCTTATTGAGGAATTCGAGATCATCCTTGCAGTTGTCAAGCGCCCAGCGAACACAGTATTTAATGAAGTCTTCTTCTAAATCCATCAGTTCGGGCAAGTCGACAAAGGCAACTTCGGGTTCGATCATCCAAAACTCAGCCAAATGGCGCGGCGTATTGGAATTCTCTGCACGGAATGTAGGACCGAACGTATAAATCTGTCCAAGCGACGTTGCCCCCAATTCACCCTCTAACTGACCACTCACGGTTAGACTGGTCATCTTACCGAAAAAGTCGTCGGTATAGATAATCTTTCCGTCTTCGCTTTTTTTTAAGTCATAGAGATTTTTAGTTGTCACCTGAAACATCTCTCCTGCCCCCTCGCAATCACTGGCCGTAATAATCGGCGTGTGAAAGTAGAAGAAACCGTGATCGTGAAAATACTTATGAATAGCGATAGCCATATTATGCCGGATACGCATAACCGCTCCGAAAGTATTGGTGCGTAGGCGCAAATGGGCATACTGACGCATATATTCAAAGCTCTGTCCTTTCTTCTGCATCGGGTAGTCCGAACCACAAGTTCCATAGAGCTCGATGCTTTGGCACTGAATTTCCGATAGCTGTCCCAGTCCTTGGCTCTCCACCAATCGACCTATAACACTGATACAAGCACCTGTGGTGAGTTGCTTCAAAAGGGCTTCGTCAAAGTCTGCGGGATTAACAACGACCTGCACATTCTTAATTGTCGAACCGTCATTCAGTGCGATAAAGTCGACAGCTTTACTGCTGCGATGTGTCCGCACCCATCCCTTTACATTAACGACAGTGCCAAAGTCTGTACATTGAAGCACATCAACGACTTTTATTCTTTTCATCATCGTTAGCTTTCTATTCCACTCGTTTAAATTAATAAAACTTTACGACCTAATATTTACATATCCTTATCTTTTTAATTCATAAAATTTAAGTCGTCTTTTACCTTTATTTTATTATTCAAATGCTCCCATTCGCAACATATCAACCTCTTTTTCCGTAAGGAACCGCCAATCACCGCGACGAAGTCCCTTCTTGGTCAAACCAGCAAACTGCACCCGATCTAATTTGATAACACGATAGCCCAGGCTCTCAAAAATACGACGTACAATACGATTCTTACCACTATGAATTTCAATTCCTACCTGGTTCTTTGCCGCATCATTGGCATATTCAATAGCATCTGCATGCACTTCACCATCATCTAACGTAACCCCCTCAGCAATCTGCTGCAAATCATGTGCAGTGACATTCTTGTCTAAGAACACGTGATACACCTTTTTCTTTAAAAACTTGGGATGCGTAAGTTTGCTGGCAAGGTCGCCATCATTGGTGAGAAGCAATACACCTGTGGTATTACGGTCTAAACGACCTACGGGATATATACGCTCCGGACAAACGTTCTTAACCAGATCCATCACGGTTTTACGCTGCTGCGGATCATCATTGGTAGTGACATAATCTTTCGGTTTATTGAGAAGCACATAGACTTTCTTTTCCAAAGATACGGGCTGCTCGTGGAAGATCACAGTATCCGAACGTAAAACTTTTGTACCAAGTTCCGTGACAACAGTACCATTGACGGTAACAACACCAGCCTGAATAAACTCATCAGCTTCACGGCGACTGCAAACGCCTGCATTAGCAAGGTATTTATTAAGGCGAATCGGCTCATTAGGATCGATATGTTCTTCCTTATACTCGATGCGCTTCTTCATACTATATTTGGCATTCGGATCATAGTCGGGCGTACGCTGACGATAGCCATTGCCCTGATCATAACCACCACGATTGTTATTATAACCGCAATTATTATTGTAACCGCTACGATTATAGCCACCACGATTGTTATTATAACCGCCGCGAGGTTGATAACCACCCTCACGATGCTGATAACCAACTTGGCGGGGTTGATAACTACTTTCAGCATTGTTATTATTATAACGAGGACGATACTGACGAGATTGACCATAGCCACCTTGATAAGGTTGATAACCACCACCGTTGTCACCATTGTTATTGTAATAACGTGGGCGATAACCGCCCTGGCGAGGTTGACCATAGTCACCCTGACGGGGCTGATAGCCACTGCTATTATTATTGAAACGAGGACGATACTGACGAGATTGCACCTCTTCGCTGCCCGACTGGAGTACACCACCAAAACCTTCGGGGCGGAATCCGCTGCTTTCCCTGTCGTTATTTCTATCCAGATTATAAGCGCGCGGCGTATGAATACGTGGCCGTTGTGATCTTACTCCATTACGATGCTCTCTCTGATAATAACCTTCCGGCTGATAACTCTCACGGTTACTTTGATTCTGCTCTGTTGATGAATCTTGTACTTTGTTTTCTAACTCTGAATCCATATTTACATTCTGCTTTCTTTTAGCCTCACGGCTCGTTAATAAATAATTATTTCTTAAATTCCAATATAATTACGCGGCGTTATTGCCAGCAATTCTTCCTTGACCCTGCCACTGACGTCCAACGTCTTAATAAAATCATGAATCGTCTCTTCGGTCATTCTCTGATTAGTCCGAGTGAGTGCTTTCAATGCCTCATAAGGATGCGGATAAACTTCACGTCGCAAGATCGTCTGAATGGCTTCGGCCACCACTGCCCACGTATCATCTAAATCTTCATTCAATCTCTCCGTATTGAGAATGAGTTTACGCAATCCCTTCAACGTACTTTGAACGGCAATAATACTATGCCCCATCGGCACTCCCACATTGCGCAATACCGTAGAATCGGTCAAATCACGTTGTAACCGACTTACAGGCAATTTCCTGGCCAAAAATTGGAAAATGGCATTTGCGATTTCCAAATTACCCTCGCTATTCTCAAAATCGATCGGATTCACCTTATGTGGCATCGCACTCGAACCCACTTCGCCGGCCTTGATCTTCTGCTTGAAATATTCCATCGAAATATACAGCCAAAAATCCCGGTCCAAATCGAGAATGACCGTATTGATCCGGCGTATCGCATCAAATACACTTCCTAAATGGTCATAATTGCTGATCTGCGTGGTATACTGTTCACGATCCAAGCCTAATTTCTCCCGAATGAATCGATTCCCAAAGTCTTTCCAATCAAAAGCAGGATAGGCCACGTGATGGGCATTGAAATTACCTGTGGCTCCTCCGAATTTAGCCGTCAGTTTACAAGCTTTCAACGTGTTCAATTGCTCAGTCAGCCGGTAGACGAACACCATCACTTCTTTTCCCAAGCGAGTAGGCGAAGCCGGCTGTCCATGTGTACGGGCTAGCATCGGCACATCTTTCCACTCATCTGAATAAGTACGCAATTGAGCTATCAATTCTTCCACTTGCGGAAAAAAGACACACTCCAATGCTTCTTTCAGAGAAAGCGGAACACTCGTATTATTAATATCCTGCGAAGTGAGTCCGAAATGGACAAATTCCTTATAAACATCTAAGCCACCGATTTTATCAAACTCCTCTTTAATGAAATACTCCACAGCTTTGACATCATGATTGGTAACCTCTTCAATGGCTTTCACCCGACGAGCCTCTTCTTCACCAAAATTTCTATAGATATCGCGTAATTGTTCAAATAGCGTTTTATCCAAAGAAACCAGCTGTGGCAAAGGCAATTCGCATAAAGCTATAAAATATTCGATTTCTACCCGTACGCGATAACGAATCAACGCATATTCGGAAAAGTAACCAGCCAAAAGCTCCGTTTTATCTCTATAACGACCATCAATAGGAGATACAGCGGTCAATAAGTTAAGAGTCATATTGATATATCATTATTCTGTGCACAAAATTACGAATTAAAATTGATACGGCGACAATTATTTATGATAAAACTTCTAAAAAGAAAAATTCCACAAATCTCTGCCGAGAATTGCGGAACAACTTTGTGGGCGTTGAGGGATTCGAACCCCCGACCCTCTGCTTGTAAGGCAGATGCTCTAAACCAGCTGAGCTAAACGCCCTCGTTTTCCCATTCGAAAAGCAGTTGCAAAGATACAACAGTTTTTCGACACTGCCAAATCTTTTCAAAACTTTTTTATCAAACGACTTATTCATCAAATTTTTACTTAGTAATTAATTTCTTTGTTCATAATACTTTACCATCGGAAAGAAATTAACAACAATGCAAAAGGACTACTTTTCTATTCTATGTAGGTCTGTATATTATCAAATACCAATTATCTTCATTTCTCACACTACATTCTTACACGACACTCGCTTTATCACTGACTATCAGCTACTTAACAAACAAACCGAATATACACGCCATATTACATTTCTCTGAAATCATACACTTTTACCTTGAGAATAAAAGTCTTTTGAAAAGAATCACAGTGTTAAATTCTCCTATATTTTATCTTTTTTACTCTATCATCCTTGTAGTCTATCTGTTTTTTATCTATTTTTGAAATCGAAACTGACAAGGCTTTGTATTTTCTTTCTCTTTCCTCACAAATCCTGTCAATTTGCTTTTTAATATGATTATTAATAAATAGAATATATGGGAGAATTAATAGACAAAAAGATTTCCGTCAGCATCGATGGCCGTCGGCTTTTTACTTTCAAGTCCTTCGAA
>NZ_BAJN01000013.1 GCF_000613725.1 Hoylesella pleuritidis JCM 14110 | reverse complement strand
TATCATAATGATGAAGAAATATTTAGCAATATTATTAATAACGTTAAATTCTTGTAGTATGTTCAACAATAAAGTTCCGTATGCAGGTTATTTCAGTAAGAGGGAATATCCTATAATAGAAGCAATCCACAACAAAGATAAAAGAGCATTGTTAGATTTTATCGATCGAGGGTGGAATGTTAATTCTGCTGGCGAGCATGGTATGACATATTTGTTATTCGCCGTAAGAACAAACAACTATAAAATGACAGAGTTCCTTTTACAAAAAGGAGCCGACCCCAACTTAATATCAAATGTGTGGGACAGCAATCCCAAAATTACAGAAGCCATGTTCCCACTTAAAAGTTCTTGCTATGATAAATATAATATAAAGTTCATGAAGTTACTCATTGCCTATCATGCCAATGTAAATGAAGATAGAGCAGCTTTACCCATTTTTGCAGCAGCATTGAATAATGACAGACGGAAAATAGAATTTCTTTTGGAGCATGGTGCAGACATCAATAAATTCAATAAAAGTAGAGAAACTGTAATCTCAGAAGCAGCAACAGTATATCAATGGGATCTAGTATTGTGGTTATGGGATAAAGGTGCTGACCCTATGAAAACAGGGGGAGGTGGGCGGACTGCTGGACAAGAAAATGTTGCATATTGGGTTCAAGTGGCTATTGACAGTGGAAATAATGAGAATAAGGAAATAAAGCAAGTAATAGCCCGCCTCGAAAGTATCGGCGTGAAATTTCCGTATAGACCAGCAAAAAAAGATACTACGGAGACGGACGAATAATCAAGGGAATGATGTTGAGCATAATACATCTTGCAAATTACATTGATGAACCCGACTTACCACTTCCGTTTAAAGCTATTGAGATGGGACAAGCCTCACAAGGTAACTGATTATTACCAATGATTTGCAAAATCTCACAACAATGAAGAAGTTTTAGCAATATTATTAATCACATTACAATCAACAACAAAAGAGAATATGAGGACAAATTCCTTTCCCCGCTTTTTCCGTCACCTGACGGCAACAGTCGTACTCATTTGGAGCTTCGCGACGGCCCTTTCCGCACAGAATTATACGCCTGAATATTCCGTGCGGGGCGGAGTGACTTATTATCACAACCGTCCGATGCGGTATACCGATGTGCATACGTTCACGATCTTGGGGCACGGTTACGCCAA
Source organism: Hoylesella pleuritidis JCM 14110 (assembly GCF_000613725.1). GTDB lineage: Bacteria > Bacteroidota > Bacteroidia > Bacteroidales > Bacteroidaceae > Prevotella > Prevotella pleuritidis. The sequence goes on along the minus strand of NZ_BAJN01000013.1, from coordinate 82,687 downwards.
AGACCGCTTCAATGTCTATCTCAACGGTCAGATCCTGGCATACGTCGACCCGGTATTTTTCCGTCTCAAAGCATCCGACCATCAGCCTTTCCCGGGCGACGAACCGCCTTTTGAAGAGCCATACGTCACCACCGACTATTTCAAAACAAGCAATGCCGTGTTTTTCCGAGGGCGTAAGATCAAAAGTGCCGATGCCGATTCATTCCAGGATCTTGGTGACGGCTATGCCCGTGATACGTTCCGCGCCTTTTTTATGGGCGAACAAATGACCGGAGTCAACTCCGATGCATTGCAGACTTTGGGGCAAGGCTATGCTAAAGATACATTCCGCGTATATTATTTCGGCCGCCGGATAGAAGGCGCTAATCCCGATAGCTTCAAGATTTTAAGGGACGGATATGCCGAAGATACATTCCATACGTATTACAGGGGACAGCGTGTGGGTGATTAAATGAGGGACAAATCGGTAAGTTAATGAGTTGACAGGTTGACGAGTTAACGGGAAATGACATACACGACTCAGCAACTTGTTAACCTGTCAACTTACCAGCCTGTCAACTTTATCTGCTCATCAACGAATGACTACTTATTAGCATTGTGGAGCTTGCAAACAAGTTCACTGATGGTATTCCGAAGAAGCTTGTTCTCTTCCAATGCCTTCCTCCATTTCTTCTCCATTCTCTTTTCTTTAACGCTGGCTCTCCATTCAGCGATTTCTTCTTTCGTATACTCAGCTGTAAGGCCGGCTTCCTCCAATTTCAATAAAAGGGCCTTGTTTGCACCTTTCAATGACATTATGGTATGCTCCAATTTCACGATTCTATCGATGTCTACCGACAGTCTCAATTCCTCTTTCAGCCATTCATTCTCCTTGACAATATTCCGATAATACACCTTTCGTTTCTCGTCATAGGCTTTAAACTCCTCTATCTTCTGCCTGAGTCTTGCGATAATATAGTCACGGCGGTCGTCAAAGAGATCAGCATTGATGATGTGTGACATAAGCTAATCGCTCTGTTTTGGATATTATAAATCGTTCCTTTCTTTCTGTTTTCCCGTTTTACTTATACGTTTTCTGTCCTTGCTTACGGAAATTGCAGTAAAGTTACGAAAATAAATTGAATCTCGTTTAGAAGACACTGAATCATTATACATTCGTAACTCATCCTTAGTTCTTCCGTCGGATCCGACCGGGGCATCAACCCGCAATCGAGAAATGAGCCGTTGACCGGTCTCACTCCACTAACTGAAAGGGCTAAGAGTAACTAAAGACTCGGCAAAAAGGATATACAATTCGTCTTAACCTTACAATCGTTTTGCAAAAGAGCTTCAATCGAAGAAAGAAACTATGAGAGGAAAAGAGGAGAAAGGTTTGCGTTTTTCGGCAAATCCTTCGGATTTAATTCGTAACTTTGTGGGGTAAATTCGTCGGGATGAAACTGATCAGAAATATACGCGACAGACAGATTCTGCGCATTGCTTTACCATCAATCGTCTCCAATATTACCGTTCCGTTGTTAGGATTGGTAGATTTGGCCATCGTAGGCCATTTAGGAAGTGCGGCTTATATTGGTGCGATCGCCATAGGAGGGATGATCTTTAATGTGATCTATTGGATATTCGGCTTTCTGCGAATGGGTACGAGCGGAATGACTTCGCAGGCTTTGGGGCGTCGGAATCTTCGTGAGATAATGCAGATTCTAATTCGTTCGCTGGTTGTAGGCGGACTTGTTGCGCTTTCATTCCTTGTTTTTCAAGTGCCGTTGCGATCTGTGGCATTGGCCGTAATGCATCCGTCGGCTGAAATTGCTGTGCTTACTTCCACTTATTTTGATATCTGTATCTGGGGGGCTCCGGCAATGCTCTGCCTCTACGGATTGACCGGTTGGTTTATCGGAATGCAGAACACGCGTATTCCGATGCTTGTTTCCATCATTCAAAACGGGGTGAATATTGCGGCAAGTTTGGTGCTTGTTTATGGTGCGGGGATGCAAATTGAAGGTGTGGCATTGGGCACGCTCATCGCACAATGGAGCGGATTACTCTTCGCTTTGGTGCTATGGGCAAAGCATTATGCACGGCTTTCTGCGTATATCAAACGTCTTTCTTTGTACAAGATTTTATGGGAGCAGGGTGTGATGCGGCATTTTTTTACAGTGAATCGAGATATTTTCCTGCGCACTTTGTTTCTTGTGGCCGTCAATTTGTTTTTCACGGCAGCAGGAGCCAGGCAAGGCAATCTCGTGCTTTCTGTCAATACGTTGCTGTTGACGATGTTCACGTTGTTTTCATATGTGATGGATGGTTTTGCTTTTGCAGGCGAAGCACTCAGCGGTCGGTATTACGGTGCACATAATTGGGCGGCTTTTACGGATGTCTGTCGACGTCTGATGCGGTGGGGTATAGCTATGACGGCCATCTTCACTGTAGTTTATGCTATCGGAGGTAATGCTTTCTTGGGGCTGCTTACTGATGAAGAGTATGTTATTGCCGCAGCCGCTCGCTACTTTTGGTGGGCCGTTTTGATTCCCGCCTCGGGGGCATTGGCTTTTATTTTAGACGGTATTTTCATCGGATTGACATTCACCCGAATGATGTTTTCGTCGTCGATCATAGCTTCGGTGATATTTTTCCTTATCTTTTTTTCATTTTTTCCCATACTCGGTAATCACGCGTTGTGGCTCGCCTTCATTGCTTATCTGCTGATGCGTGGAGTGGTGTTACTATGGTATTTTGGCAGGTTCCAACGGCAGGAAGAATTTTGTTAAGACTAACCTGATTATAGCTGGAAATACGTATCTTTGCAAAATAACGAATGGAAGTACAATGATTGTTTTATATATTATAATAGGTGGTGTTATCGGTGTATTGGGTACTGCTCTCATTCTGAATGGGAAACGAAAGTCGGTCGAAGCACAATGGTTGCTTGCTGGTCAACAGTTGGCACAAGAGCAGGCCTCGGTGCACACTTTGCAAATACTGTTGGATGCAGCTGAAAAGGAACGAAACGAACTCAACGAGCAGTTGATGCAACTCAAAGTGGAAGCTGAACGTACGCACACGCAGTTGGAAGCTGAACAGCAACAGAATGCGCGCGAGATGAAACTGCGTCGCGAACAGTTTGAACAACAGTTGAAAACGGTACAGGAACAATTCTCCAACTTGGCTACGAAAGTGCTCTATCAGGCATCGGATCAGTTGAAGTCGTCCAATACGGAGTCGATGTCAAGTCTCACGGCACCGCTCAAACAGAATATTGAACAGCTGCAACAGGCTATTCAACACACCAATTCAGAGACAGCTAAAAGTACGGCTTCGCTTTCACAACAGCTTAAAGAAATGAGCGAACAAACACAGAAGATTGATGCAACGGCTACGAGACTGACTAATGTCATACGTGGCGGCAACAAGACTCAGGGCAATTGGGGTGAGCGGATGCTCACAGAGATTCTCGATTTGCAAGGTTTCCGCTGCGGTGTGGACTATGATGTGCAACAAGTGATTACGGATGAAAAAGGCAATAGCATCGAAAATGACGATAGTGGTAAGCGAATGATTCCCGATGTGGTGCTGCATTATCCCAACAATGAAGATGTCGTGATCGACTCCAAAATGTCAATCGATGCTTATTACCGGTATGTCAACACCGAAGACGAGACTTTGAAGCGAAAGTTTGCCGATGACTTGGTTCGGAGTCTGCGTACACAGGTCTCGGGATTGGCGCGAAAAGATTACAGCCGATATATCAAAAAGCCGCGTCGGGCAATCGACTTCGTAATTATGTTCGTTCCCAACGAGGGGGCATTGCAATTGGCTTTACTTCACGAACCTAAGCTTTGGAGCGAGGCTTTTGACAAACAAGTATTCATCACCAGTCAACAAAATCTGCTCGCTATCCTTAAAATGATTCAGATTGCATGGCGGCATTACGCGCAGACTGAGAACCAGAAGCGTGTGTTTGATATGGCCGAAGAGATGCTGAAACGTGTGGGCGAGTTTGTAAAACGTTTCGATAAAGTGGGGAAAGATATCGAGTTGCTTCGAAAGGACTATGACGATGCACATAACAAGGCTTATACTGGCAGGCAGAGTATCGTACAGAAAGCCAATGAATTGAAAGAACTTGGTGTAAAAGAAAGTGCCAATCAGCCTATTCCCGAAACCGAAACGGAACTTTCGATAGAATAGATCATATTGTGTTCACACGTGAATTCAAACAGATATAAAAAAGAGTCGCAAGAGATTTATCTTTCGCGACTCTTTTATTTATTTCGCTTAATTATATTGCAAGAGGCTTACGACTCTTACGATAAGGTAAATTTACTTCACTTTCGCAACAATCGCCTTGAATGCTTCGGGATTGTTAACAGCAAGGTCAGCAAGTACCTTGCGGTTAATTTCGATGCCGGCTTTGCTCAAAGCACCCATTAAAACCGAATAGCTCATACCTTCCAACCGAGCAGCTGCATTGATACGCTGAATCCACAATGCACGGAAAGTACGCTTTTTGTTACGACGGTCACGGTAAGCATAAGTCAAACCTTTCTCCCAGGTATTCTTAGCAACAGTCCAAACATTCTTTCTTGCTCCGAAATAACCCTTGGTAAGTTTTAGAATTCTCTTTCTCTTTGCTCTTGAAGCAACGTGATTTACTGATCTTGGCATAGTTTTCTTCTTCCTTTAAATGTTGACTAATGGGATTAACGGAGGCAGAGCAAGTCGCGAACCTGCTTCATATTAGAACGATCCACCAAGGTTTGGTGTACCAAGTTGCGTTTCTGCTTCTTTGTTTTCTTAGTCAGAATGTGACTGTGGTAAGCGTGATGTCTTTTGATCTTACCGGTTCCGGTGAAACGGAATCTCTTCTTTGCGCCGGAATTTGTCTTTACTTTTGGCATTTTTTTGTTTGTTTTAAATTGTTATTTATTGTACGGTGGCAACGCATATACCGGGCGTTACGCACCTTATTATTATTTATTCGTCAGCGGAGTCTTTCAGCTTTTTCAGTACATCGTCACCATTTTTAGCATTGGCAAAGAGTCCGCCGTTGGCTATTTTCTCTGTATTATCAGAGGATATTGCTGCAGATTTAGTGTTTTGTTCAAGTGCTTTCTCTTCTGCTTCACGCTTTTCACGATCCAATTTCTGCTGACTTTTCTTAATTGCTCCGGTTTTCTTTGGAGCGATATAGAGAAACATCTTCTTGCCTTCGAGGGCCGGCATTTGCTCCACTTTACCATATTCTTCCAAATCATTGGCAAAACGCAGAAGCAGAACTTCGCCTTGTTCTTTGAACAGGATTGAACGTCCACGAAAAAAGACATAAGCTCTCACCTTGTTTCCATCCTCTAAAAACTCCTTGGCGTGTTTAAGTTTGAACTGATAGTCGTGTTCATCCGTTTGCGGACCGAAGCGAATCTCCTTGACCTCTACTTTGACCTGTTTCTGTTTCAGCTCCTTTTGGCGCTTCTTCTGTTGATAGAGGAATTTGGAATAGTCGATGAGACGACAAACTGGAGGTTGTGCATTTGGTGAGATTTCCACGAGATCCACTCCTTGTTGGCGAGCTATATCCATCGCTTTCCGGGTGGGCATAACTTCGGATCCGTCATCACTTACAACACGTACTTCCCTCACGCGAATTTGTTCATTCACGCGGTACTGATTCTTCATTTTGTCATTCTTCATTCAACTATATTATCATTAGCGGCTGCAAAGTTAGCACTTTTTACTGTAACGCCAAAACATTTGATCGGATAATATTTGCTGTAATTTAGAAGTTTAACACAATCCCATTTTTCCCTCGATAAGCGGAACTGTTTCAATGACTTCAAGGCCACGTTATCCCAGAATAAGCCGTTGTGCGTGCGCCAGTAGCTGAAAGCCATTATCACTGCACAGATGAAAAGAAATAAGACCTTTTTTATTGCCATTTGAGTTTATCAATCTTTCTTTGCCAGCTGGAGGTCTTGCAGAGTGGCATAGAATGTCAGCGTGCGTCCACGGTTACGCTTATATGGTGTTACTTCGAACAGTTGTCTTCTGCGAGGGCGAACAGTTCCATCACAAATACCGAATGCTCGCTGCTCATGCCTCGCACCTGCATTACCTGATGATAGGCACGTAGAGGCTGAAGCATTTGCTCCTGACGAGTTGTTGAGCGGTAGCGAAAATGGCTGTACGCTTTGCCGTTTTCTTGTCTTCGAACTTAAAAGTAATGGAGTCCACCGAATACGGCATATTTGTGCACTTTCCTATATGAGTGTGGAAATATAGCAAGCTATTGTGGGCATATAAGCTACGAAGGAGAAACTTCATACTGAACTGCTGTATATGGATGTGCTTGGTACTGCGTTTGTTTGGTAATCGTCCACCGGTAGGCAATACTTTTACAGAGATTTTACCATATTTTTTCTTTTTTTTCTTGCCTATTCCAAATATTTCCATTACCTTTGTCCACGATTATTAACAAACAGATTTTGAACACATTAGAGAGAAACGACATTATGCAGTATATTCCCATATATAATGGTAGTATATGTGCAGCACAGGAAAAATCAATCTTTCCTGTAAATTTCTTGTCTAATTATTTGGTTATTCCAAATAATTTGCTACTCTCTCTCTCTCTCTCTCTCTCTCTCTCTCTCTCATAGGCGCACCAGCGCTTATTCCCTCAAAAAACTTTCTCTTACGCGCGCGCGAAAGTGTGCCCTAACACATAGTCTGCAAAGGGATTCCGTAGAAATTCCTTTGCAGACTATGTGTATATGCGTATATCGGATTTTAAGGAGAAATTAGCAGTGCTTTTCTGTGCAATTCATACGATATATAAAGATTGATGATACGTATAAATAGTAGAAATGGTAAACAATAATTATTTATTAAAAAATCAAAGTTTATGTCAAACAATTCAACAATTATGCTAAACAATTTAGAAATTATGAAAGAAGAAAAAAGAAAGTATGTGAAACCAAGCAGTGAGCTTATCAAGGTTGAGTATGAAGGGCAACTATGTGCAGGAAGTCCTACGAACCCCACTCCCGGTGGAGATTTAAAACCTGATAAGCCAGGAGAGAAAATACCTACGGGTGCCAAAGAGTTCTCTTTCGACAATGAGGTTGCAGATGACTATGATATTATTGAATAAATAGAAGTGAAATATAGGAAACTTCGCTTAATCGCTTGAAGGTAAGTTCAATATAGAAGTGTAATATAGAGTCTGGTATAGATCATAATAATCCATACCAGAAAATATCAAGAGGATGGGGGGCGAGCAGCCCCTCTCTATGTGAACTTTGAAGTTTAAATTCGATGGGAAAAGTAAATAACCAAATAAAAATACGATAACAAAGAAAATGAAAAAAGTATTCAAAGCACTGAAATTTCACAACGCTTTCAGTATTTTCATAATCGCAACTCTGTTTACAGCTTGCACCAACAACGAGACGACGGAGACAACTTCGGAAACAAGGACGCAGGTAAGCGGTTTTACAATCTCCGCTTCGCAAGCGTATGGGTCAAACCTTCCGACGACAAGAGCCAAACTGGACGCCGATGGAAGATTCTTCTGGGAAAAGGGGGACAAAGTTACTATATTTAACTTCAACACTTACTATACCTCTACGGCTGAAGCTACGGAAGCAGGCGCATCAACTCACTTTGAGGGAAAAATGATTGCAAAAAAGGGCGACCGCATCGCCATGTTTTATCCCGCCATCAATAATGAGACCGTGAAACAGGGGCACTTCGGACACTTGTATCTCGATATCAGCAAGCAGAAAGGAACACTCGAAGACTTCACAAACCGTTTCTTTTTCAAGTTTGGGCTTGGTGGAGTAGACAAAGTCAGCAACGACATTGCCTCCGTGTATGCCAATCTTCAGTCGCAAGTATCTCTGTGCAACTGTAAATTCACTTTCAAGCGAAACGGACAAACACTGATGACGAAAAAACTGAAAATAACAGGTGCACCATCGATGGCTACTCTCAATCTGAACACAAACAACCCCAATGGCGACCTGCAACTGCATCATTCCGGGCAGACTGATATTATCGATGTAGAACCCTCATCGGCTGTCGCAGTTACACATATTGCCATGTTCCCCACCAAGCAAGAGGAGACCTACACGCTTGCCGTCGAGGATGGAAACGGCAAGACTTATAACGTGAAACAGAAAATGATGCTTGTAGCTGGAAAGTTCTATAACTTCGTCATTGAGTTGGGCAACCCTGGCACACCCGAACCTCCGATAGGGTGTGGAAGTGTGAAGTGGGCTAAGTCCAACTTCATTCTCTGCGATCTGTGCCGTTCGTGGGATCAGTCGTCCTACGGTTTCTATCGTAAACCGTGGAGCAGCAATGCCACAATACACGGGGAACACAGGGGACATAAAGGGTATCGTATATGCGACACTTTCCGTTGGGGAGTTATTGGCGAAGCGGCATGGAATCCGAACTGTCATTACTGCCCACCAAGTGGTAACAGAGAGATAAGCGGAAAAATGTTTACCGACCCCGAAATGCAACACGAGACAAAAGACTTCCGCAAAGCACGCTACGGCGACATCGTTTACTGGGCTACTTGTGGTAAGTTCCGCCTACCTACGGCAGAGGAAATGACCACACTTTTCACTACCTACTCGTGGGAATACGGCTTTTTCAGCGAACATTGCCAAAAACCAGCCTACGGCTTCATGTTCACTTGTCCACCGGAAGGCGAAGTACGCACCACATGTTACGATGTCCGATGCCCGAAACGTTTCTCATGGCACGATCTCTGTGACGGCACATTCCTTCCTCTCGCATTCTACCGCACCAGCAATGGCTGCTGGGCTTGGAACAGATGCGTATCAAAGTACATGACATCTACACTGGCTCAAGGTTGCGTAGATGCATGGAGTTTCGGACACCATGTGAACCCATACGGCAACGAGACCGATTGGAAAACAGACAAGCGATGCGATGCCCATACACTCCGCTCGCGTCATTCACCCTGCGAATTCCTGCCCATACGTGCGGTATACGTGGATAAAAAATAAGAGATTCCAAAAATCTGTATTTGGAATTATCTTCCTCGCTCTTTGATATATCGGTACACAATGGAGATGAAAATATATGGTAATTGAATATACCATTGAAAAAGTAATATGTTTGTCTACATCATATAAAAGATAAGGACAATAGGCAACATTATTCGGTTTTTCATTTGTAAAACAGCTTTTCGTCCCCCATACTTCAGTTATTATGCAGTATTGGGGGACGATAGTTTCTATTTTTACTAAGATTTTTCATTTTCCAACGTGTAGTAATATATCAGTTAATTTAAATTCATTAACATAATATCAACCAGCCGACGAGTAAAGTAGATAGAGACAGCGACGAAATATACTTTTGTAGGGCACGAAATATACTTTCGTGGAGTACAAAATATACTTTCGTGATGCACAAAATATACTTTCGTAGAGAACAAGGTATACTTTCGTGCTTATTAATATTTGCGCAACCCAAAGGCACATTACTAAATTTATTGGTGTAGGACTTGTTGAAAGATAGGGCTTGCTCCTCCTTGCTAAGCTAGCCCGAGATCAGCTCAGGCGACCATCATACACACCTTTTCCGTTTGAATTTCACCTTTTCTCCCGTCATACGCTACTTATCAACCGATAGTCTCCCGATGAAACTAAGTGAGCATTTCTTTTGCAGTAACACACTTATTCTTATTGTGTATCTTTGCTCTGAGGTTAATTGTTTGTACATATGCAATACAAAATTAATTAATCTTATGGAGGGGAATGAAAGTTCTCCTCTTTTTTGCATTGCTTAAGTCATCCACCGAGGCTCTTTGGGAGCTTAGCTTCGCACTCTCAGCCGTAAGGAAAACCTCTGCGGTGTTTTTCATAGATCCAGACATCACGGAGATTTTACACTTCTAATTGGAAAGAGCGATTCAATCTTATTTATACCTTTATCAGTGGATAATTCTATATAAGATTTCACGGCTTATCTTAGTAAAAAGACGAAATCTGGGATAAAAAAAGCCCCCTAAAAGTCTTTGTTTCGACTTGTAGGGGGGCTGTAACTTATGGTAAGATGTTGTGTAGAGATTTATTTTTCAATGCGTTTGATAACTTTCCCATTAGATAACTTGATTATATTGATTCCCTTTGTGGGTGTACTAATCCGATGACCGCTTATAGTGTAGCGAGCTTCCTCAGTGGCTGTTCTGTCAAGAGATGGACTTCCGACACCAGTGGTGGTATTGTCGAGCACTTCGAAATTACTGCCCAATATGGCGTTACTCTTACTGAGAGCGTCCTTGTATTTCTCTACCAACTCTTTCTGAACATAGATTTTGAGCTTTACGGCTTTCGGAGTGAAGACATATTTTTTGAATTCAGGTATGCCGGTCCCTGCAAAGTAGACTGCAGACAGCTTCTTTGTGTTTTGGAAAGCATATTCGTCGATTCCGGAAACAGCGCCCTTGAAGTCGACACTCTCCAGCTCACTACAGTTGCTGAAAGCAGATTTTTTGATCGACATTCCTGAACCGAGAATTGTCAGCTGGGTAAGACCGGAGAAGGCAAAGGCCGATTCGCCGATGGTGGTGACGCCTCGGGGAGTTTGATAGTTTTCAGATTCTTGGCATAGGCGAAAGCATTTTCGCCGATGTCGGCAACCCCTTTGGGTACTTCAAAGGATATTGAGGTATTACCTGTGGGATAGAGTTCGAGCGAAATTCCGCCACCAGCGTAAAGTACGCCGTCTTTAGATAAATAGTCTTCATTGTCCGCCGACACATTGAAAGCTGTAACAACTGTATTGTAGAATGCTTTATCTTCAATAGAAGAGAGACTTGCAGGAAACTCGGAAAGAGTGGCGAGCGAGGTGCAGTTTTCGAAAGCGTGTGCTCCTATTTTTTCGAGTAGAGAAGGGAAAGTTGCTGAAGCGAGCGACTTGCAGCCGGCAAAGGCCGATTCGCCGATTTCCTTTACCGATTCGGGAAACGTGATGGCAGTCAGACTGACATTCTTTGCGAAGAGGTCTTTGGCTATGCTGGTGATGCTGATACCGTCGGTAAAGGTTACGCTTTGCAGTCCGTCGCACTCTTTGAAAGCTGCCGTACCGAGTTCGGCAACGGTGTTAGGAAGCGTGAGCGAAGCAAGTTTGCGGCACTGTGTGAAAGCATATTCTCTGATTGCGGTTACCTGTTGAGGAATAGCACATTCAGTCAGTTCCGTGCAACCCGACATAGCATACTTTTCTATCTTCTTCGTTCCAGCAGGCAATTGCAGTTTTGTCAGCTTCTTCAAGCCATTGAACATATAGGGAGCTATAACGTCGTCTTCTGTGAGCTTATAGTATTGGAAGGACAATCCTCTCTTAATGGCGAAGTAGTTGTCACCACCTGCCACGATTTTTGCCTCGGAGATATCGAGCGACGAGAGCTTGCCATTGGTCTCTGCATTTGCTTCTAAGCCTTTTCCAGCCATCTTTCTAAGCAGCAGGATATCAGTTCCGTTGATGGAACCAGAAATTTTCAGTTCAGTTACATTGTATCTATCGGCTTCCGAAATCTTCTCGGAAAGTTTGCCTGCTTCTGTTGTTATTGTCAATGATTTCTGTGCATAGGCAGTGCTGAATAAGCAGGACAGAACCACTGCTGCCAGAGTTTTCTTACATGTAAAGATCTTCATAAGTTCTTTCGTTTTTATTTATGATTAATAAAATTGGTTCTGTTTCTGGAGTGAATAGAGCCGTGAATTATTTCTTTTCGTAAGGTATGACAAACTTAAAACCTCGGCCACGAAGCACAACGTCTTTTTCTCTTACTTCTTCTACATATAGTTTGTGCGGTCCTTCTTTCAATCCGCTGTTGGCAAACTCTGCGGGATAGAGCATCGAGAACGAAACGTCGATGTGGGTTCCGACTACGGGATTGACCACAGCGGGCGTTATCTTCAAGACTTTTTGGGAAAAATAGGGGCGTGCACCGTTGCAGAGCCATACTCCCACACCGGGGCGTCGCACGGCCATCACCGTATTCATCTGCTCGTAAAGGCTGTGCGAGGTGGTGCCGTAGATACCCACTCGACCGGCCGTACCTTCGCAGCGCACTACAACTTTCAAGGTCTTTTCTTTCTTGTCCTGCGAGATGATCCGTATCTTTGCTTCACCTTCATAGTAGGCTTGGATTTCCAAGATGCTGGTCTTGGCATTCCATTTCGCGTTCATTACCTTATCGGGGTCTTCTATCTTTAAGTCGACGATGTCTCCCCCACCGTTTAAACTCACGAATTTACTCTCATCACGGGGGTAAAGTCTTATTTCCGACTGGCTGATACTGAGTTCGGGAACCACTACATTGATTTCTACACGCTTTTTGAAATCGCCTGAAATGATGGTGGCATAAGTGCGGCCCTCCCATATTCCGTTGATACGCAGGGTGTCTTTGCTGATGTTGACGCCTGCAATTTTCGAGTCAGCAACGTTGGCCGTATATTTTCCGGTTCCTCCGCTGAGAATGATGGTTCGGGTGGACAGTTTGTTGAGCGACACCTCGTTGATATCATCGGCTCCCAAACGTATATCCTTCATTTCTTGTTTGTTGTCGTTGTCGCAGGCAACAAATGCGATGCTGCAACCTAATAACAGCATATAAAAAAGTATTTGTTTCATCGTTTTTCTAATCCACATTCAGTTTGTATTCTATATCCCATTTACGTTCGGGCGTCTCTGTGATTTCGATTTGCAGGATATGCTGACCCTTGCTCGTAAAGGTAATGTTGCCGTTGACAGGCGTGATGGGTGTGCCGTCTACCCGGTATATGATTTTGGCGGCAGGATCGGCTAAGTCGTGATAGAACAGCCGCAGTGTACGCGGACAGGTTCCAACCTCACGCACGGTGTATAGATAGGGAATGCGTCCTTCCTCGTTGATGCCCATATTCATCCGTTGAGTCTGTTGTGTGACCGGATCAGAAGGTGCTGAGATCTCCGAACCCTTGACAGAGCGTATGCTGAACTGATAGGACTTGCCTGGTTCAAGTCGTTCGGCGATGTAAGAAGTCTCCTTTGTGGTGGCCAGTTTTTCGCCATTCATTATGATTTGATAGCTGACATTTTTTTCGGCAATGGCATTCCATGACAGCTCCATTTCGCGCTGCTGTGGTCTGGCCACAACATTAGAAGGCGCTTCGAGCGTTACCGATGGCTTCCCCTCTTTGGTCTGCACGAATGAGATGTCGTCGATGAGAATGTAGCCGCCGGCTTCTGCCGATTCGTAATCGTTTTCGATATAGAGGCCCACTCCTGCTCTGTCTACTCCGGCAGGAGCCTTGAATGTGAATGTCTTCTTTTGCCACTGATCCGTAAATTTCTTTACTTTTTCTTTATCGCGCGTCTCTTTCTTTATGGATGTTGTACCCTTGTACCAGTCTACCGTTACCGTGATGTTGGGATTCTTGGCTTTTCCTTTATACCAATAGGTAAGACTGTATTCTCCGCCTGCATCGATTACGATGTGATAAGGATTAAATTCTTTGTCACGCGAGAAGAACGAGCCGCCGTTGGGATATACTTTTACGGCAAATACACCGCTGTGTGCATCCTTTGTTCTGGAATAGGCCAACGACGAGTTGAAATACCAATAACGGGGTTTCTGATAGGGATCGAAATAGTCAGGCCCTTTTTCTTCCTCTTCGTCGCCTCCTGACGGTGGAGGCGTTACTTTGGCGTAGTCTTCGAATCCTCCGTTGAGGATCAGTTCTTTCCCCAATTGTGCTTTTGCCGTAAACGGGAGCGACAATAATAATAAAATGAAATAGATTCTATGTGTCATTCTGTGTGATGTTTGTTAGTTGGAACGTTTGATATCGTTGAGTGTTAGCCCATAGCGCTTGCCGATGGCTGCTGCCACATTTCTAAGAGAACCTTCGGTAGATTCCGAACCAAGCAGACGCTGTTTGTCCCATAGTCCGTTGCCGGTCGTGAGCTGTGCAATATAGCGTGTCGCTTCCTCATAGGAAAGATGGGGGATTCCTGAGGCCTGCAAAGTAAATTGCAAGCCGTAAACGGCGCCACAACCTTTGGAAAGAAACACCAGAGCATTGTTGATGTCTTCATCTAAATTAGCAAGGGTTATCTCGCCGATTAGCAGACTCATAGTCCGCACGGCAGCCACTTTCGACAGTTCGGCCCTAATGAGCTGCAACTGCGTCTGCACTCCGTCGTAGCGAAACTCAGTAAGAGCCAGACGACCGAGTGCGAAAGCATTGTATATTTTGATGCGGCTTTCACGCAACACAGACAGACCGCTTGTCTGGATGAAAGGCAGCCAATATTGGTAATAGCCATAGGCCAGGTCCCAATGGTGTTCGAGTTCCGTGTAGTTACGGCCCGGGAGCAATGTCGTGCTTTCGTGTTCACGGCGCAGTCGGGTATCATTGTAGAGACTGTCATTGAGGTGTACGTTGAGAATCTTGTCCAAGTAGATTCCTCCCCAGACGATACCGTTGAATAATTCTGCCACTATCACGCCTTTCTCATTAGCAAAAGCAATGTTGACATCGCCGATATTCGTGCCCACATATCCACCTTGACCGGGTTTTGCCTTGCGATTGCGATAAGTTCCAGGACTCGGCTGCGACAGTCCACTCAACACGCCCGTTGTTGTAAAGATGTCTTCCACATCTTTCAGTATACGTGTCCTATCGGCCTTGTGCAGAGGAGATGCAGCCATCTCTTCCCTGGGCTTCAATCCAAACTCTCCATTGCTGAAATAGTCCTGTACCTTTTCCATATTAGCCTGATACATAATCGAAGCGATTTTGAGATAACTGCTGTAAATATAGTCGAGCGGATCGCGCAGGAGGCTGCATTCCAAATAGTCTACACTGCTGCTGCCATTGCGTTTGACTGGTAGGTCGGGTCAGGAATCTGCGGTTCACGGTAAGCAGACTCCACGGTCTCGCCCTCCCATTGATCACACGAAAGGAATGTCAATGGGATCAGGAGCAACATTATGTAAATTGCAATATTCTTTTTCATATTTCTAATTTATATTAGGGAAGAATAATATAGCCGCAGAATGGAGCTTTGATTTTGTCAAGCCCCTCTTCATTCTGATGTTCGTTTACACTCAGCGGCTTCACAATGGTGAACCCGTCTTCGGATATGGCAGAGATAGTGGCTTTTATAGACGAACCGCGCGGTCCCACTCCGTTGACACAGAGATACATCGGATAGCCCGATTTGGCTGTAAATGTGATGGTTTGCTCTTTCCCGTTGGTCAGAAACACGTGTGCCGTCTCGTCGCGTTTGTTGCTCGATACGATACGTAACTGTTTGTCGGGAGTGATATAGCGAACCGTGTAGCGGGAAGAGATATCGTCTTCACCCACAAGTTTACCCAGGATATCCACTTCGTTGAATGAGCAGATAAGCGTCACCTTGTATTTCCTCACATTCTCGGTAATATCCACTCCTGGATAGACATAGTCTGAAATAGGTGCATCGGGGTCACCCAATTGCACGATTTGATCTTCATAGGAGACTTTTGGCTTTTCGATACCGTGAAACGGGAACAGCTTCTCGTAGTTTTCGTCGGCATAATCTTCACTGCTTCTCGAACAACCCAGCATAAGCAGAGTCAAGCCTATCAAAGCATATTTTGTCAAATTTGTCTTCATTGTCTGTTATTTCTTGTTTCTATGACGTATTTTCTTTATGTTCTTAATTTAAACGTGGGTTTAGTAGAAGAAAGTTGCCGGATTTTTCCAGTTTTCTGCTCGTCCGAAGGATTGATGATATATTTTGCAGATATAGCCTTTCATTCACTCGTCTACTTATCTATACATCTTTCTTATCCCGAACCCATGTTTATTTATCATTCTGTGGGTTCGTCCCATATTTCTGCTTTTAGTCCTGTGAATTCTCCTTCAGGATGTAGGTGCTTGCTCACTAAGCGAGTAGTGCGCAGTAACGGATCGTAGACTGACACGAGTTCAGCCACAAATCGATTGCCCTCGCGTTGAAAGTCGAAAAACATAGTCTTGCGGTCGTAGCGCAGACCGGCCCTAAACGTTATGCCGTGTTCTGTCCCGGCATATCCGGATCCTAAGCCGGTCATCTCTTTGGCAGGGTAGCCCGGGATAGGATTCTTCTTTTGAGTGAAAAGAAAAAGATAGTATTTCTTTTCCTTGATTTCCTTGAGCAGGGCCTGATTGGTTTCTACATTGCGCTTGATGTAGATGTCGCTACGAAAATAGGTACGTCCGCCCCTATGTATGCGGAGCTGCGGATTGATCATCTGTTCAAAGAACGTACGGTTGTCGTAAGCCTTCTGCACGAAACCTGTTGTCTCTTCTGCGCTTTTCAGCTTGGTGAACACAATGTATTCGCGTGCCGGCTGCAGGTAAGTAGCAGTGCGAAACACTAAGTCGCCGTCTTCATTCTTGCCCATATAGAGGAAATCAGAAGCTCCAGCAAACCGATCGTTCACAAGTCTGTGTATATAGTTATATGTGGAAAAACTCAGTTGGGTGAAGCTGTTTCGGCCAATAAGATATTCACTCTTTTCGGCTTCGGCTGCCGTTCGGTCAGTGAAATCGGCCCGCATCTCTACGGTATTGTCAGCCGCAAACTTCATCGTGAAACAGTCGCCGCCATAGCCGTAACGTCCTCTGAATCCGTGTTGGGAGATAAGTTCCGACGGATTAGAAAACAACAGCGAGTCGGTCTTTGGGAAATAGAGTACCCGCCAGCCATAAGGCGCATTCACAAGTTCGTCTTTCAAGGTGGCAATACTCTCGCTGCTGCGCTGTGAAGGAGATTTGTCGAATACATCGTCGTTGGAAGAGCAGGCTGCCAATAATAAGGCTGTCAGTATAAGACAGTATTTCATATATCTGTTATTCATTTTTCTTAGTGTTGTTTTACGTAGGCATTGATTCTACGAACGCTGATCACTTGCATTTGTTTGAGATTGATATGCCAGTTTTTCTGTACATATTCATTTACGAAAGCTTGTTTTTCCGTAAACTCCTTATAAGCTTGTTCAGCCTCTTTAGCATAACGTGCATTGACTTCTGGGTCGACATCCGTGTCGGGCGTCTTTGCCGTGACAGTTGCGTCGTATACTTCTTTGGGTGTACTGGTGAGCGTAGCACTGATGATTTCAGCAAAGTCATCTTCAGCTGAAAGGAATGAGAGCATCGTATAGAATCCCCGCTTATTGGCATAAGCATCCAGTCCGAACTTCTCTTTTCCGGTATGAGCATTGCCCAACGGGGCAGCTATCGACTCGGTAGAACCTGTGTAGCGGTGCCCGCTAATGGTGAAAAATTTATCGCGGTCGTAAGCGATGAGCTGCATAAGGCGTTTGGCCAGTTGATGGTGTACACTACGCATAAGCACGAACATCTTGTCGGCATCGCCTGGGTTGAAACCGTTCACATTATATAAACACATCTCTGCTGCCGTGAGCTGTGGATTATGGAGCCGCTCTACCCCGTTTTCATCGGGATTTCCACCGCCATAAAGATATAGCTTGATGGGCAGACGGCCGAGCAAGAAGTCTGTACCTCCCACTTCTTTCAGTCGATAGGTCTCTAAGCCTAATTCTCTCACGGCCTCGAGTATCGCACGTATATTCTTTAATTTGGGTGGATGGATGAATGTGCCCGTAGAGCCGGCATTCTTTTCCCAGCGATAAACCACCTCAATGCCGTAGGGTTTAGTGATGTTGTCGAGTATCCAATTATCCAGCTGTGTGGTCTCTATCTGCTGCTTGCTGTCATCGATTACGCTTCTGTCGTTCAGCTTTTCTTCGCTGCATCCTGTGAGACAGAGTACCGCGAAGAGGAGAAGAGCTGTCTTTCTTATCTTTATTTTCATTATCTTACTTTATCTGTTTGGGTGTTGATGAATTTATCGGAGCGGTTCCTGACGTTCGCGCGGATTGGCAGTAAGACCTCTTTGGATGGCTTCAGTTGGTATTTGCAACACTTTTCTAAGGTCTTCTTTTTCCAGCGGGAAGTAGTAGGAACTCTTCGACGAACGTTTTACGGCCAAATGGAAACGCCGTATATCAAACCAACGCAGGCCTTCCTGATAGAACTCTTTCTGTCGAAAATCGAGGAAGAGTTTCACCATAGCTAACTGTTTTAGTGTCAGCCCGTAGAAAGGGGTATAGATATTGTAGTTGTTACTATTTGTTGATGTATACACAGCGCGGTCTACTGAGGGCATAAAACCGAACTTTCCTTGCATATATTGCAGAAAATCGTCGATGGCGTGGCTGTAATTTTTCAGCATAGCATAGGCTTCCATACGGTTTAAGAGAACTTCGTCTACGGTGAAGAGTACGTTTGTTACATAAAGTCCTCGAGGCTTTGTGCCGGTGCTCTCTGAATTGGACAACTCGTCGAATTTAGCTAAGTAGCGGCCGGTAGTGACAGGAGCAGCTGACGAAGTGAAGATATAGGTGCCGATGAAATTCATCTTTGCATAATCGCCACCGCCTTCTATGCCCTTTTGAGCAAAAATCTTGTCTACCGTATTGAATGTAGAACCATACTTTTCGCTGGGCGTTGTACGTGCCAGACGCGACTCCGTGGTAGTCAGCAGCAGGTTAGCAGGCTCGCCCGCAGCAGCGTATTTGCGATAGAGACTCCGATGATTGAACTCCAATTCATCAGCATATTGTCGCCACGGGCGAAGCTGTGTTTTGGGATCGCCGCCGAGAACATAGTCCGCATATGCAATGACCTCCTTCCATTCTCCCTTCATCAGGTAGAAACGAGAAGCAAAAGCATAGGCTGCTTTCTTATTGAAATGAAACTTGGGATGCTTGTAATAGGTGTCTGAAACTAAGGAAATACCCAGCTTCAGATCCTTTTCGATTTTGGCATAGACTTCATTCACTGTACCTCGTTGATAGTCCACCAGAGCATTCTTCTCGGGTTTCGTAATATAGGGAATTCCCGGATTGGTCGATTTACCTCCGTAAGGTTCCGACCAGATATTGACTAACATAAAATGCAGGTAGGCTCTCAGCAGGAATGCTTCTCCATACAAGGCCTTTACACGCTCACTCTTGGGATAGCGGCTCAACAGTTCTAAAGCCTTATTGGCCTGCGCAATGCCCTTGTAACAAGCATTCCAATAGTTCAAAGGTGTATCGAGATCTTCCTGATCGTAGTCTTCCCAAAAGAACATAGATTCGTTCAGCCGCGAATGCACACCATTGACACGCTCTTCTACATTGTCGGTACGGGGCTCCAGAAAGGGGATATAGCTTGCCTCGGGATAAGCTCCTGTAAGCAGTTCTGCAATCTTTTCCTCGGAGTTGATATCGACATCCAGTTCCGAATCGGGACTTTTATCAAGGAAATCGTTACAGCCGATAAATAGCCAGGCTGCTGTTGCGAATAGCAACAATGATATATTTCTTTTCATATTTCTTCTTATTAGAAACCGATGTTCAATGTTACAGTATACTGTTTAGGCGTAGGAAGCGAAACACCACCCGACTTGTAATACTCAGGATCTTGTCCTTTGAGCTTCTTGTCTGAATAGATAAGGAACGGATTGGTCACGTTCAGGCGCAGGTTCATTGTGTGCAGCTTCACCTTTTTCAAGAATTTGTCAGGCACGTTATACCCCAAAGAGATATTTTTCATCCGCACAAAACTTCCATCTGCTACCATCTTCTGCGAGTAATTATACGTGTTATAGGCCCGCTCGATATTCTCTTTACCTACTTTTGCAATCAATTCCTGAGATGGGAGTACGGGAACATCGGTCTTAAATTCATCGCCCGGATTGAGCCAACGATTGTAATAAGACTTAGAGAATACGTTCAAGTCGCCGAATTCGGGGTCGAATGTAGGGTTCAGACGAATCTTATTGCCTGCCTGCATTGTTACGAAGAACGACAGTTCCCAATTCTTATATTTAAGTGTATTGGACAAACCGCCTATCACTTGCGGCTCTATCGGCCCGTGATACAGCAGATATGACTTGGCATACTGAGTATCGAGGAAATCGGCTCCGGCAATGTTCGAGTATTCTCCTTGGTTGGATGGATAAAGTCCGAAGTCGAATGTAGGTAGTCCGTTGTTGTTCAGTCCCTGGAAATTAAATGAGAAGAGCGAACCTCTCGGATAGCCAACGATGTTTCCACGACCTCTTCCTGCTACCATATCAAAGGCATTGGGGGTATTCAATAGGCGCGTAATCTTCTGGTTCATTGCACTCAACGTGAGACTGGTGCTCCAACTGAAGCCATCCGTTACAATGTTTTTGGTGTGTACACCCAGCTCTATGCCTCGCGTACGCATATCGCCGAAATTGGCATATTTATAGTATTGACCACCAACACCAGAGGTACGAACCAGGTCTATCAGATCAAAAGTGTTACGCTGATACACGTCTAATGTCGTACTGATGCGGTTGTTGAACAGTCCCAACTCTACACCGATATTCAGTTCATACATTTTTTCCCACGTCAGGTCTCTGTTTTCCAGGTGCAGAATGTTAAGTTTGTTCTCCCGATCGTTGAAGTTACGACGATTCACAATGCCGCTTTTATAAATGGAATTGGCATTGATGGCCTCTTCGTTCATTTTGGCAGTAAGACCGTAACTGGCACGCAAAGCCAATCGTGAAATCGTTTTATTGTCTTTCATAAAGGCTTCCCGGTCAATGTTCCATTTGGCTCCCACATTCCAGGTAGGTAACCACAGTGCACGCGCTCCTTTTCCCGAAGTATTGGATCCTTCACAGTTGAACACCATATTGAAGACATATTTGCCTGCATAACCGTAGGTTCCATTAAACGAGAAGGTAACGCCTCGGTCGTTTCTTTTGTGCAGATTGAAATAATTGCTGCCCTCGTTGATCAGTTTATTGAATATCAACGGATTGGTGTAGACTTGATTTCCTCTATCATATTGAATGCCATAGCCTTGGAAGGGATTAACCGTGCGCACGGCCGAACGTATCTCGGTAAAAGCAAAAGCCTTTAAATCGTGCTGCCCCATACGCTTATCGAAATCAAAAGCGATGCGGGCCAAGACGCTTTTCAGCGAGGCTTCCGTTTTGTTGAGTATGCCTCCGTGGGTCAGTCCCACCTTGGGTTGAAGCTGCGGATTGTCTTTGTCGTGCACCAGATAAATGTTCTGCTGGGCAACGAACGGATTTTCATTGGCCCTGAAAGCCTGCACGATGTTCGAACCTTCGTGTACTTCGTGAGTCGTACTAGTATATGCCTGGCGTGTAGACAGCAGGGTTTTGATCGCGATATCATTGTTCAACCTGTAAGTGGCTTCAGCTTGTATCTTGAAATCCAGCACGTCTATGCTCATCTTGTTATTGGCATATTCGTTGAAGATATTAAATGGCGCCCAGTTGTTGCGGTAGTATTCCAGGCTTCCGTCTTCATTGTAGGGACGCAAGGTACGGCTTGTTCCGAGGGCATACGAGAAAGGATTGATGTCGAAATCGCGCTCAAATACTCCAAGCGTATTATTTTTGCGCTGCGGCATCGTGCCCGGTGCTTTCTGCGAACGGATGTTACCCTGTGCCGTGAGCGTAGTCGTGAACTTATCGTTGATATAGAAAGTATTCTTCACATTAGCCGTAAATCGACGCACTTTATCGGCGATAGTCCATCCTGCATCATTGTAAAAGCCTATCGATGCATAGGTAGCTGTGTTTTTTCCACCTCCAGAGAGCGTTATCATGTGATTGGTAATGGGCTTCATCGTAAAGAGAAGATCAAACCAGTCGGTGTTAGCATATTCGCGTTTGCGCAGGAAATCCATCCTTGCTTCGGGAGTATTGGGCAGATAATAGGTGCCTGTTGCTGGATTGATGGTGCTCACACCTCTATATAATTGGTAATATATTCCACTGCGTCTTCCGTACAACGAGTTGGTGATACCGAAATATCCCTTATCGTACATCTCTTGATAGAGCGACATTGTTTCCTGTGAATTAAGTAGGTCGAAGTCGCTATAGCGAGGTTTCAGACGTACGGTATTCTCTGTGGAGTAAGTTACCCGCAAGGGGGATTCTCTCCTGCCCGACTTGGTGGTGATCACGATCACGCCGTTTAAGGCTCGGGCACCGTATACCGATGTGGCCGAAGCGTCTTTCAATACTTGTATGTCCTGTATGTCGGCCGGGTTAAGTCCCGATACAGCCGAGCTGATGAGTGTCACGGCATCGCCTGATGCCAGTTGGTCGAGACTGAGGTGTACAAGGTCTTCATACACCGCACCATCGATGACCCACAATGGTTGCACATTGCCGATGATAGAGGCGCCACCTCGGATATTAATGCGGGGAGCCGAGCCGAACGTGCCCGATATGTTCTGTATCGACAGACCGGGTACGCGGCCTTCGAGCATTCGCGATACGTCGGCGATGCCTTCGAGTTTGATGTCGTCCATCTTCACCGATGTGGCAGCACCGGTATATACCCGGTTACGGATATTCTGATAGCCTGTCACCACGACTTCGTCTACTTGCCGACTATCGTCTTTCAGCACGATATTCAATGGCCGGCTACCCACTTTCACCCGTTGCGTGAGCATACCGATGTAACTTGCCTGTAATGTCTGGCCCAGCATAGCTTGATGGTGAAGTGTCCGTTTACGTCGGTCACGGCCTTTTCCTTAGTTTCCAACACCTGCACGTATGCTCCGATGAGCGTTTCGCCCTGCTCGTTTCTTACTGTTCCCGTAACGGTTTCGGCTGTTTGCGCCGCCACTGCGAGAACTGCGAACAGCAACAAAATGGTTGTCAGTATCTTCTTTATGTTTGTAAGTCTATACATTCTTTTTTATAATAGATGATTCTACTTGCTTTATCGAATATAGTCTGCCTTTGCGTTACAGATGCAATTGTATGCCACCGTAGATGCCAAAAGGATGGCCGGCTCTCAGTCCGGAAGGATGGCGTGATACCAAATATTTTTTATTGGTTAAATTGATGGCATTCAGGGTGATAGTGATATTTTTGTTGATGTGTCCTTTTAGCGAAGCATCCAAAATCAGATGGGCAGGAATCTTTTCACGTTCGGCAATCTTTCCATGTCCTGGCGCGGTGCGCATATTACCGTTATAGCGTGCTCCGAAGTTTGCTTCCACCCATTTGTGCTCAATGCCGATCTGGGCATTGAAAGCGTGTTTATATATATAAGGTATTTCGTCTCCATAGACCACATGGCCCCAAGCTGAACTTTCGAAATCGTTCTTCATCTCGGTATTGGTGTATGTGTAGGAAAGTTGAATGGGTAGTTGGAGAGTAAAGTGCTTGGGTAATGGTAGATAATGAAACATCAGTTCCAAGCCGTTTACCGTGGCTTTGCCTACGTTGAACTGATCGAGCGTGCCTTGTCCGCCCTGTGCGGCCAGGTCACTCCCCAGCATATTAGAATAGTCATTGTTAAAGGCGATAGCTTCGAATTTCATCTTTTGTGTTGTCAGGCGCAGTCCGGCTTCCACATTCACACTGCTTTCAGCCTTTTGGTTGAGTGTGGCGCTGGGCGGTGCGAAACCCTTGTGAATACCACCGAAAACCGAAAGAATAGGTAGCACCTTTACGTTGAATCCCAATCCCGGCAGCAGAGCACGTGCGTGGTTGGGCGTTTCGATGCGCACCTTGCCTGTTCGACGAGGATCGACCTTAGTATAGTCGCGCTTCAGCAATTCTACATCTTCATAGCGCATACCGGCTGTGACTGTGAAAATGCCTTTCGACCATTTTCCCAGCCAATAGCCTGACCAAGCATGAGCTGTGGTAATGCGGTTAGCATTGCTGCCTGGCAATCCTGCCAGGAAAAGACTCATACGCCCGCCCTGTATCGAATAGGCATCGTCTTGCTGAAAGCGGTCTTCACTGTCGGCGTGATAGCGCACGCCCAGCTCCGCAGTGAAATAGCCGCCGCCCAACATCGTACGGTATTCGCCCTTCGACTGTATACCTCGCGAGCGGTACACACGATGGTTGGCGCGCAGCATCAGTGCCTCGCCGATGTAGTCTTTCTTGCCCGTGACGATGTCGAAATAGTCTCGATTGGTTTCCGGATCGGCAAGCACTGCGTCGATAGAGCGACGCTCGGCCTTGGTGATACCGGCCTTCACTTCGTTCAGTTTATACCAATTGCGGAAGAAATAGTTGTAATATAAGTTTGTGGTTATCTTTAATTTGTTACCTGATTTTATCAGATAGGTCGCCACCCATTGTGTATGACGAGTCTTGAGATTGTCTTTCTGCGCACCGGCATAGCGAAAGTAAGGCCGTGTGGCGAAATCGCTTTCCGACAGTCCCAGATAGGTTTCGTCAGATGTTTCGTTGGCAAACCCGAACTTCAGTTCAAACAAATGATTGAGTCCTTCATCCTTGTTGGTCTGTGCCGCAAACTTGGCTATTAGGTCGTTGCGTTTGAATCCCGTGCGCTCGTTCGGCTCATCTTTGCGGAAACCGTTTGATTGATAACGCAGATATTCCACCAAGAAGCCTGTATATTTAAAGCGATTGCCTATGCTTGCATACGATTTGAGCGTGTTGTAGCTGCCGTAAGAGGTGTTCAGCTTGGCACTGAATTTCGAGGGAATGGGTGTTGATACCATATTAATAGCACCACCGGTAGTAAACGGGCCATATTGCACCTGACTGCTTCCCTTCAACACCTCGATGGCATACATACGCCCGGCATTGGGGAAATAATAGGCTGCCGGAGCAGCATAAGGCGCCGGAGCGGCCAACACGCCGTCTTCCATCAGTGAGATACGTTCGCTTCGCTCGGCTTTCGTACCGCGCAGACTGATATTCGGGCGCAATCCGAAGCCGTCTTCTTCGTACACATTCACTCCTGGCACGCTCTTGAGCATACGGTTGATGTCGGTATAACCGAACTTCCCAATTTCCTCAGGAGAGATATAATAAGCCGATCCCGTACGGTTACGAGCCTCAAACTTGCTACCCAGCATCTGATTGGAACGCACTACCACCTCCGTTATCCTGTGCACCGAATCGGTCATAGCATTTTTAGTCTCTGTTTGTGTGCCTTGTTGCGTCTGGGCATATATGCCTAATGGTGTTAGTGACAGAAGCAGAGGCAGCATTCTTCTTGTATAATGCATAACAAAATTGTCAGACTTATGGTGCTTCTTTTTATTGTTGAGAATCCTGAGACTCAACTATGGCATTTTAATATTGTTCGCCGCCAAGCAGATAAGTCGATTCTTAATTGGTTGTGAAATTTTTTGCAAAGTTAGTGGAAGTTATTTAATCCTACAATACCTATTTCTTGGTATTTATAGTAAACCGTTTATTTTGCGTCGAATTTGGTAAAATTACTGATGTGTTCTTCGGTATAATTAAAATTTTACCGGCAAATTAGTGTATATAATTCGCTCCATATAATTTTATCCAGATTTTATGTTGTTTTTATCATTTTCGAACAATTCGAGACTCCGGAAATGTTGTTTTACTGATTTTTGTGTTTCCAACTATTTAGACACGTTGTTTTCGCCGTTTTCTAATCCTTTAAGTAGTTGGATGTTTAGAATTCTATAAGCAAAGAATTATGCGAGTTCGGGATAAGCATTTTCTTATGCAACATATTGTTCATCTTACCCCATAAGTTAAGGTAAAAAGTACCGTTTGTAGGGAGAACTCATTATAAGGTTTCTGGTTCAATCTTTATGTGTTCGAAAAAAAAATATGATGTCATATCCGAGCAAATATGACGTCATATTTTTAATTCTGTCCTACGACATTGCATATATAACACTTTTTCTCTGGTACCGTCTGAGTCTGTCTTTTATACCTCCTTCCTCACTTGCAGAATACAAGTTTATCCTAAATTCGCGTAAAGAATTAATATCCGAATTCTTGTCCTTTACGCAGAATCGAAAGCTGATTCTTCATCCACGACGGCTCGGGAGCACCTTTCAGATAGTAATCGAAGAACTGTTGCAGACGGATACTTAAATCTTTTCGGTTGCGGCGTTGCCGCAGATTGTGAGCCTCGTCATTATATTCTAACAGCCACGCGGGCTTGCCCAAACGTCGGAGACCCATAAACATTTCGATGCCTTGATACCAAGGCACAGCTCCGTCGGCATCGTTGTGCATAATAAGAACGGGTGTTGTAACATTCGGAAGTTTGAAAAGGGGCGAGTTAGCAATATAAGTCTCGGGAGAATCCCATAAATTTCGACCGATGCGACTCTGTGTCTGCTCGTATTGGAATTGCCGGCTCATTCCTGTTTGCCATCTGATACCACCGTAAGCACTGGTCATATTAGCCACGGGCGCACCTGCCCCGGCTGCTTTGAACATACGAGTGCGGGTGACCAGATAGGCTACCTGATAGCCACCCCAACTCTGTCCTTGTATCGCCATATTATCCTTGTCTACCCAGCTATTGGCTGCCAAAGCCTCAGCTCCGCTGCAAATACTGTTGAAGGCACACTCGCCGGGGATTCCGGTCTTGTAGGTGATATCGGGAACGAATACGAGATAGCCACGGCTCACATAGAAAGTGATGTTAATGATCGACCAACTCGGTTGCGGCGTTATATAATTATAAAGATTATCCGAATTGCGTTCGTAGAAGTAAATCAATACGGGGTATTTTTTCTTTGCATCGAAATCTTCGGGCTTATACAACATTCCTTCTTGCGGCGTACCGTCATACGCTGTCCAATGAATCTGCTCTACGGTACCCCAATTGTAGTTCTTCTGTTGGGGATTGATATGGCTCAGTTGTTTTTGCGTATGCCATCGGTTATCGGTAAGATACACATCCATCGGTTTTTGGAAGTTACCGCGAGTGTAAACATAAGTCTCGGCTGTTCTTGCTTTGATGGGATAGGAATAGGAATAACCATCGAGTACAGCAACAGTAGGGGCTGTACGACTTGTAACAGAGGTTGAAGCGAAACCGTGCATTTTGGTTTTGGTATCGAAAACGCTCAATAATAAGCGTTCGTTCGGTGCTATGCTCTGGTCATCATCTGAATCTTTTGTGTTGAGATAGCGGAATGTTCGCAAAGTCTTTCGACCTTCAGCGCCTGTGAGATTGATTGCAGATCCGTCGTTAGTAGATATTCGCCAAATATCATAGCGGTCATAGATCAACAGCTCTTTGTCATTTTGCGTCCATCCGGCCATCCCGTATGGTTCGGGAAAGCTCGGTGTATCTGCCTGTTCATCCCAAAAGTTCACTCTTAATTTTTCGGTTATATTACGTGTCTGTCCTGTCGCGACGCTGTAAAGCATCCAATTGCGGGCTTTGAGGTCGAACCATGCAAGAAACTTGCCACCTGGTGAGGCTGTAAGTTGGCTGCACGCCGGCGATGCAACTAACTTTCGCATTCCGTTACGGAGATCGATGAGACTGATATCTTCGGGCGCCTGGATGTCCCATTGAGTCGAAACAATCGTGCGTGTGATGTCTTTGGAATAGGCGATCGGCGCATTTCCCTCTTGTACAAGATATACTTTGTCGAGCAGCGAATGGGTCAGCGGAACCAACTGATGTGCTGTATCGTCGTAAATGCCGAGACAAGTGCGTCTGGCAATAGAACTCCTGTTGGCTTTTTGCATCGGCGGAAGTTCGTCGGCATCATAATTCCAGATATCAATAGAAGGACTTTCAAAAGATACGATGTTAGTGTCATTGGGAGCAATATACTGTGAGATTCCTGCGAAAATACGCTTCCCATCTCGGCTGAAATAGGGCGAACTGTTCTCGCTGAGTCCCCAACCCGAAGGCATATTGCGCACGTCTGTGGGAGCCATTAACAACTTGGCTTTCTGCTCTCCACGCTTAAGCCGCCACAAGTAACATTTTTTCGATCCGCTGGAGGCCGTATCTTGTGAGGCAAGGAACAGCATTTCGTTGCCTGAGAAGTTGTATTTGGGGAGTGAGTGATAAACGCAAGTGTCTGAGACAACTGTTTGTAGATGTGCAGGCACATCATAAACACCCACTAATGTTTTCTTTTTCTTAGGTTGAAGAGTATAGGTCAACCAATCGCCTGACCGATTGAATGTGTATGACTTTACATATCGAACAGTATCGATGACACCCGTTTGTAAATGATAAATGAGCAAAGGTTTACCTACATCTTTATTGTTACGGAACTTTTTTTGTATCAGTGTCGTGTCGGTCGACAAGAAAGCTACGGCTGATCCGCCTCTCTTGGCAAATCCGAACGATTCAATGTCTCTGAATTTCTTGATTTTCCCGTTCGTCAGATTGATGATAGCCAATGAATCTTTGGGCATTTTTTCAGTTTTCGTTTTCTTGATTCGAGCTTGTCTGATGACGCTAAACAGGGGCTTGATAGTACAGATTACAAAGTGCTCATCGGCCGAGATACGGGCCTTGCAACCGCGTGGAATGCGTATCTCACGCCCATTCCGATTTTGACGAATAACGAGTGTTGTGTCGCCTTGCTGCGGACTGATGAGATAAGTCAGCACATTGCCGCGGTCGGAAATCTGCGGTGATGTGATGCTCTGCCAACTGTCGTAAACCGAATGGTCCAAAGGTTTCTTTTGGGCCTGTACTTGGCACGCGGCCAACAGGCAACTAACGGATAATAGAAAGTTTCTCATTGCAATATCTTCCTTTATTTTAATGCTTGCAAATATAGTTAAAAAGATGCGACTAACCAAATCCTCGTTTATATTTTAGCAGTTTGTAATTGGTTATAGACGGTTGTGTATATCATTACTATCTATTTGATTTTACACGAAATTCACCTATGAAGGGCTTATCCTGTCTTTCGATTGGAAAATGGGAAACGGCTATTGTTAATGATTGTTGCCAAAAGGTGGCCTGCACCTTTCGTGGTCAAATATGGAATGTGTGGTACACGTTAAATATACCGATTAGTGATAGCCCTTGAAACTATGCAGGTTGTCTGGTCTTATTTTGTATGCAGAGAATTCACAAGGCATAGGTGTGAAAATTCTTTCGATGACGAATAAGAGTGGTCATTCTATAAGACAAACACCTAAGAAGGTTTATCTGATGGAATATTGCAAATGGTGTTCAGATAGTTTCCTGTTTACATAAACCTTACTATTTACGTTGAATATTTTGGGCAGGAGTTTATAACTAATGTGAGCGAATGTTATAACAGTCTACAGTATATGGCCTTTCTTGATTTTATTCATAATTGGGAGATTATGTACAGTGATGTGCGATTTTCTTTGTAGTACTCTCATATTTAATGCTGACAAATCCTATAATTCTGTCCCACTACTAATATACTTCTTGGGCAGTGGTCCTATACCTCTTATTTGCTACATATAAGGTGTAAAATGTTACGGAATAGTAGGAATGAAGAGGAATCTTATTGCTCTTGATATTTTTATGCCACTTTTTTCTACCAGATTTTATACACTTTTTTATGCAAGCCATCGGTCTTGTGAGATTGATATTTATCTTTGAGTAATAAAAATATCGCCCGAATGAGACGCGACAGTCGACATTCGGGCGATGTGATAAGGATAGGGGATAAGGGACTGTGTTATTGCAAGGGATTCCACCCTTGGGCTGTGAGGGCAAACTCATTATTATCTCGTGTGATGAGCTGTGCACCGAAAGCTTCTTGGGTGATGTGACCGATGAGTTTCACGTCTTTCATCGACGCAATTCTCTCGTGGTCGCCAATAGGAACCGTGAAGAGTAATTCATAATCTTCGCCGCCGTTTAGGGCACAGGTTGTAACGTTTAAATTCAATTCTTCAGCCATTACAGCAGTCTGATAGTCGATAGGGAGATTCTTTTCGTATATCCGACAACCGCAATGACTCTGCTTGCAGATGTGTAGCAGCTCGCTGCTTAGGCCATCGGAAATATCCATCATAGCCGTGGGCTGAATATGGGCAGTTTGTAATCGCTCGATGATATCGCCTCGGGCCTCGGGCTGCAACAGTCTTTGAAGGAGGTATTCTTTACCGGCGAAGTCGGGCTGGAAGTCTTTCAACGCGGTGAGCGCTCGCTGATCATTCTTCTTCCGGGCCTCATTTACCTGTTGATAATACACCGATTTTTCTCGCTCCAATAGTTGAAGCCCCATATAAGCAGCACCTAAATCGCCGCTGACACAAATCAGATCGGTATCTTTTGCGCCATTTCGATAAACGATTTTATCTGCTTCTGCTTCGCCGATGCAGGTGATGCTGATAGCGAGTCCGGTGTAGGAAGAGGTTGTATCGCCGCCCACGATGTCGACATTCCATTTGTTGCACGCTGCACGAAGTCCTGAATAAAAAGCCTCCATGTCCTCAACCGTAAAACGTTTGCTCAGTGCTAGATTCACAATAAGTTGTCTCGGCGTGCCGTTCATCGCAAAGATGTCGCTGATGTTGACCATTGCCGACTTATAGCCTAAATGCCGGAGATCAATGTAAGTGAGATCGAAATGCACGCCTTCCATCAGCATATCGCTTGTGACGAGCACCTCTTTATCGGGATAATGAAGCACGGCACAGTCGTCGCCGATACCATATCGTGTTGCGTTATTTTTGATTTTGATGTCGTCGGTGAGGTGATGGATGAGGCCAAATTCGCCGAGTTTGGATATATCTGTCATTAATGAATTTATAAGTTGATAAGTTTATGCGTTGGTAAGTCTTTTAGTTCGTAAGTTTATGAGTTCTTTTTAAGTTTATAAGATTGCAAGTCTTTGTGATTGAGAGAACAACTTAAAGAAACTTAAAAACTTATTAACTCACAAACTCACTTTCTAACTGCGCCGAATCATTTCTCTCATAATCTCAGTCATCAGTGGTTGGGCTCGGCTTGCAGCTTCTTGCACCTCTTCGTGGCTTACTTCTACGGGCGTATCTTCTAATCCTAAATCGGTGATAATACTGATCCCGAATGTCTTGATACCGCAATGATGAGCTACAATGACCTCGGGAACGGTGCTCATTCCAACAGCGTCGGCCCCCATTCGGTGATACATCTTGTACTCGGCAGGCGTTTCAAATGTCGGCCCTTGTACACCCATATAGATGCCGTGCATAACTCTGATTCCTTTTTCTTCGGCAATTCGATCGGCCAGCGCGATGAGAGCTTTGTCGTAGGTTTCGTGCATATCAGGGAAGCGAGGTCCTGTCGGGAAGTTCTTTCCGCGTAAAGGGTGTTCAGGGAAGAAGTTGATGTGGTCGTCGATGATCATCAGATCGCCGATCTTAAAGTTCGGATTCATACCGCCTGAAGCGTTAGACACAAAAAGCGTTTTGATTCCAAGCTCATACATTACACGCTCGGGAAATGTGACTTGCTTCATATCGTATCCCTCGTAATAGTGGAATCGCCCTTCCATTGCCATTATATCCTTATCGCCTAATTTGCCGAAGATCAACTTTCCGGCGTGCCCCTCGACAGTGGAAACAGGGAAATTGGGTATATCTTGATATGGGAATGCGTATGAGTCAGTTATCTCTGAAGCTAATTGTCCTAAACCTGTTCCCAGAATGATGGCTGTTTCGGGGCTTGTCGTCATCCTTTCTTTTAACCAGGATGCTGTTTCTTGAATTCTTTCGTACATAACTTATAATCTTGTTGTTGAAGTTTTCCTCTTGCTCTAACATAAATTTGATGCGTATAGGAAGTGCAAAGAGACTCTTGCGAACCTCTTCGCTCAGTCCTTCCAACGTTTCTAAGCGGGCTGCATCTTTTTCAGTCGTAATGATAAGTTTGGGTAGCGGCATTGCAGCAAATGTGCTGTTGATACGCTGAACATCTTTATCGGTGAAAAGATGGTGGTCTTTGAAAGTCATCGGGATGATGTTGCTGCAATGCGGTTTGAGGTCGAGCATCATTTGTTTGGGCGATGCAATGCCGGTGAGTAACAGCACATTCTCTTGTGGTATAATGCTGTCGAGCGTGCGTTTGATGCCTCCGAAGACCGGTGTCAACGGCTCGTAATCAAGCGTTGTAAAGAATAATTCTTGATAAGGAAACAAATCCATCGCTTTGACAAGTACCCGATATTCCATCGGTTTGAGGTCTTTGGGACACTTGGTGATAATGACTAAGTCTGCTCTTGACTTTCCGTCTTTCGGCTCTCGTAGTCTTCCGGCTGGTAAAAGTTTATCGTAGATGATCAGCCGATGGTAATCCACGAGCAGAATATTGATTCCCGGTTTGACATATCGATGTTGAAAGGCGTCGTCAAGCAGAATAACATCCACGTCATTGGTGGCAGAATCGGTTGTAAGTCGTTGTATTCCGTGGGTACGCTTCTTGTCAACGGCAATATAAATATCGGGAAATTTTTTCTTCATCTGGTAGGGCTCGTCACCGATTTGACGCATTGTCGTGTCAGTATCGGCCAACAGATAGCCCCGCGTCTGCCGCTTGTAGCCCCGCGATAAGACTGCAATCTTGGTGAGATCTTTCAGCAATCGCACGAGATATTCTACGTGAGGAGTTTTCCCCGAACCACCGACCGTAATGTTGCCGACAGATATCACGGGGAGATTAAACGCTTGCGACTTAAGCAGGCCCCAGTCGAAGAGTCGGTTGCGAACTCGTACTCCGAGTCCGTAAAGCCAACTCAACGGCAATAACCATTCGTTGATTCGAATGAGATCTCCCTCTGTTCGCATCCTTATTTGATGTTTAAAAAGAACGGGAGACGAGCTTGCAGTGCGTCTAATTGATTCATTTGCTTGAGCAATATCACAGGTTCGTAGTAGTCGCCAAGTGCTGCGCGCATCTTACCATCAAGATAATTGCCGCCTCCGAAAGTGTTGAACAGCTGTTCAAACCAATCTGTCGGTGCTGGATAAGTATGGGTATGATATTCTGAAAGCTTTGCAAGCTGTGCGGCTTTAGCTACTGCTGCATCGATGCCTCCGAGTTGGTCGATAAGCTTCAACTGCTTGGCCGCCTCGCCGGTAAAGACATGTCCCTGTGCAACTTGTTCTACTTGGGCCGTAGACAGATGTCGTCCGTCGGCTACCCGACGCCGAAACAGTTTGTAACCACGGTCTATATAGGCTTGCATATAACCTAATTCGGCTGCGTTCATTGGTCGAGCACTAGTTCCGAAGGTTGCGTTTCGGTTGGTTTTTACCTCGTCAAATTTGATACCTAACTTTTGGGTGAGCAGCTGACTACGGTCGGGCACTATTCCAAAGATACCTATGCTACCCGTAATGGTAGTGGGTTGCGCCACGATCCAGTTGGCGTTGCAGCTCATATAATAGCCACCCGAAGCTGTTACGCCACCCATCGACACTACGACAGGTTTTTTTCGTTTGAGCATCTCGATCTGATGCCACAGCTGTTCAGATGCGTACGCACTGCCGCCACCCGTATTGATGCGAATGACTACAGCCTTCACGTCGTCGTCTTCCATCAAATCGGCAAGGTCTTTGCACACATCTTGTGCTACGATTTGGTGTTTACTACCCAGCAATCCGCCAGTAATCGGACTGTCGACAATATCTCCATAAGCGTAATAGACGGCAATTTCTTTACCTTTCAACTTCTCCTTGACACCCGACATATCTGCGATGCTGATCTGGTTGATATCTTTATCGTCGTCGATATGAAGAAGTTGCTTTATCTTTTTCTTGATTTGGTCGGTGTAAAGCAGACCGTCTACCATCTTATATTTCACTAACTGGCGAGCATCTTCAAACATAACTAGGCGGTCGGCATAAGTATTGAGCGAATCGATGCTGATCTTCCGACTCTCCGAAACAGCCTTACAGACATTGCTCCAAAGACTTGTGAGATAAGCGGTAGTCTGTTCTCGGTTAGCATCGCTCATCTTATCGCCGGTGAACATCTCTGTCGCACTCTTGTATTTTCCCACTTTCAGCACCTGCATTCGTATGCCCACCTTGGCCAAAAGATCCTTAATAAAAATGGGTTGGGCAGACAATCCGTGCCAGGTAATCATCCCTTGCGGGTTCAGATAAATTTCATTGGCGGCCGAAGCCACGTAATATGTACCCTGAGTATATGTATCTGCATAAGCAATGATCCATTTATGACTCTTCTTGAAATCGAGCAACGCATTGCGAATTTCCTGTAACGAGGCGAAGTCTGCACCTAAGGCGCCGGCTTCAATATAAATACCTTTTATCTTATCATTGTTTTTTGCCTTTTTAATGGCAGATAAGATCTTTTCCAATCCCAAGTTACCGAAGGGAGTGCCGGCAAACTGTTGGAAAACGTTATCTTCTGACTGCTCTTGCAATTCACCTGATAAGTTAAGTACAAGAACCGACTTATCCGCAACGGTTTTAGTGGCTTCACCGGCTGAAACCATACCTACCAAACTCATCACGCCGATGATTATGACGATGATTGAGAAAATAAATAAACCTGCGATTGTTGCAAGCGTGTGCTTAAAAAAATCTTTCATACGATAGAGACGCATTAAGTTGTTGCTGCAAAGATAGTAAAATAAATGATAACTAACAGTTTATACTTTATCTTTTTTATCTTTTCGGTGAATATGTGGATGAAATTAAGTATATTTGCAGCTATGAAACGGGCAATAATCATAGGCGCGTCATCGGGTATCGGACGCGAAGTGGCGATGCTCTTGCTGGCTGATGGCTGGCGCGTCAGCATTGCAGCGCGTCGCATAGAGGTGCTGAGGGAGATTAAGAATGCTTTTCCTGAGCAAGTAGAAACTGCACGGATAGACATTACCGACAATGGAGCAACAACTGAATTGCAATCTTTGGTCGATCGGTTGGGCGGAATGGATCTGTATTTTCACGCATCGGGAATTGGTCAACAAAACAGAACGGTAGATGCAGATATTGAAATGCGCATCGTGGAGACCAATGCCTTGGGCTTCACTCGTATGGTAGACGCAGCTTTCGGTTATATGGTTGCCCACGGAGGAGGGCATATCGCCGTTATTTCTTCTATCGCAGGGACGAAAGGTCTGGGCCCGGTGGCGGCTTACAGTGCAACGAAAGCATTCCAAAACACTTATATTCAAGCTTTGGAACAACTGTCTATCAGTAGAAAACTGAATCTTTCTTTCACTGATATTCGCCCCGGATTTGTAGACACGCCGTTGTTGACGGGCGATCGTTATCCGCTTTTAATGGACAAAACGCGTGTAGCCCGGTACATCGTTCGTGCGTTGGCCGCGCGGCGACACGTTTGTATCATCGACTGGCGTTATCGCATTCTGGTCTTTTTCTGGCGACTCATCCCCAACCGGATGTGGCGGAAAATGCGTTTGACAAACCAAAAGGGATAGTGCAAATCCAATCGTTGCGTATGCGAAGTAACCATCTTTTGTGAGTTGGAACAACCTTATCCGTTACATTAGAGCATATTGTTTGATGCCATAGGACAGAATATTATGGCACTTATTAGTAATATACTACAAGCATAAGTAAATATAAATAGACGGCAACTTTGAATAGTTGTCATATTATTTATATGTGTTTGATAATCAATGAAATATAACTTACATTCCAATTAACTGTTAGTTATGTTACATTTAACGGCTAATTGGTATACAACTAACCGTTAAATGCCAGGTCATTAACCGTTAAATGCACGGTATTTTCAAGGGATTTGTAACTTGTTTGTAATCAGTCGATTACAAATAGAGTGGGTTATCGACCGCGAAACAGACTGCTGCCGTTGAATTTTCGGTATAATTTCCACCCGAGAATCAGACCGTCGATGATGCCTGTTCCAGCATTTAGCAGGCCCATAATGCGTTTAGAAGGACGTGTATCAGATATTTCGGGCTGATGAAACAAGTCGTTCCATAATGTCCGAATCTGTTCGTCAGCTTTACGGATGTCCTCGTGTAGTGTCTCCTTGCGGGTCCGAATCTCGTTCAAAGATTTGTAGGATGTAGAGGAAGTTTGGTCAATGTTGCCCATAGTTTTACTTCTCCATTAAAAGGTTTGCCAGAAAACCGACTAACGGACGCT
Organism: Hoylesella pleuritidis JCM 14110; assembly: GCF_000613725.1. GTDB lineage: Bacteria > Bacteroidota > Bacteroidia > Bacteroidales > Bacteroidaceae > Prevotella > Prevotella pleuritidis. Next base: position 46,711 of record NZ_BAJN01000013.1, on the reverse strand, counting down.
CGATCCACTGCCTGCGAAAGATGATGCACAGCAACAGAATGAATAGATATCCGCCTGCAACGACACCGAAAGCGCCGGCTGCTCCAAGGTTGGGTATCAAAGCGTAGGCTGCAGAAAACGACAGATATATTACCGCAAGTAATAGTAATAAGGCCAATACGACCGTCATTGCAGCTACTGTAAGCAGTCTCACGATCTTCTCAATTACATCGAGCTTCACGTATTCCGTTTGAAGCCCGATGTAATGTTTGAGCACCTCTACGAGCTGCCCGATCGTCTCAATGTTCTTGTCGTTGGAAAACATCATACTCATCCAGCCATCTCATTGGCTGCATCTTTAATATCATCAACCAAGTCGGCTACTTCTTTTCGACTCAGTTTGATATTATGTTTGTTGCAGAAGTTGTCGACAGCATCTGCAATACGCGTACGTGTTTCTGCTCCCTTTTCGGGTGCAACTAACAAACCGAGAGCTGCTCCGGCAATGGCTCCGCCGAGGAAAGCTCCAATGTAACCTAACGTTTTCATCTTCTATCAATTTTAGTTAGACAAATGTTCATTCTTCCTTTCGGTTCGGCATTACAATGAGATGTATTCGAACCGAGGGCGTTATTTGAAAGCAAATGTAATGAAATATTATGAGATATGTACAATTTGGCCTATATTTTTTGTTAAAAAGGTTGTATTTCCTTGATTTAACAAACTTTATGCGGGTTTTCTCTTCTTATTTATCAGATAATTCGTATCTTCGCACTGTTTAAAATTGAACATAAGTTGAACTTCTAATAACTAAGTAAGATGATGAAAAAAGGATTTATTTTGAGCGCCAGTTTAATAGCAGCCCTGATGTTGGCAAGTTGCGGTTCGAATAAAGAGAGCGCTTATAAGAAAGCTTATGAGAAGGCCAAGGCACAGGAACAGGCACAAGGCGGAGCTCAACAAGACGATGCTCCCGTGGTAGCTCCGTTAGAGGAGAAAACTGCCACACAGTCGACAGTTACCGACAACTACGATAATGTAGTGGCTCGGACCGAAGATGTGACGTTGATCAATGGCTCGGGGCTGAAAGCTTATAGCGTGGTTGTAGGCTCGTTCTCAGTAAAAGCTAATGCAGAAGGACTGCAAAGCACGCTGAAGTCGGCTGGCTATGATGCACAATTAGCGTACAATTCTAATCGGAATATGTATCGGGTGGTAGCTTCTACCTATGACACGAAAGGTGATGCGGCACGCTCTCGCGATGCATTCCGTGCAACTTATCCGGATGCGTGGTTGCTTTTCAAGAAGTAAGTTGAATATTATAGGTGGCACGTTTACTTTCCATTGATTACGGGAAAAAGCGTACCGGACTGGCAGTCACCGATCCGTTGCAGATTATTGCAGGCGGATTGGCGACTGTTTCTACGTCTGAACTTTTTGCGTTTCTGCAAGACTATGTTCGGCGGGAAACAGTAGAACGTATTGTAATCGGCAAACCGCGACAGGCCGACGGTTCGCCGAGCGAGAACTTAGAACGAGTGAAACAATTTGTGAATCGGTGGAAACGGGCATTGCCCGATATTCCTATTGAGTTTTACGATGAACGTTTTACATCGGTTTTAGCCCACAGGGCGATGCTGGATGGAGGCTTACGGAAGAAAGCTCGACAAAATAAAGCATTGGTGGACGAGATTAGTGCTACCATTCTTTTGCAAGATTATATGCGTGCGCGGCACCCATCCGTTTAATGATTGACGATTATGATATTACCTATATATATATATGGACAACCCGTTTTGCGGAAAGTAGCTGAGGATATTTCCACAGATTACCCTGCTTGAAACAGTTGATAGCCGATATGTTCGAGACAATGGATGCGTCGGACGGTGTCGGGTTGGCAGCGCCTCAAATCGGGAAGTCGATTCGAGTGGTTGTGATCGACCTCAATGTACTGTCTGATGATCTGCCCGAATATAAGGATTTCCGCAAGGCTTACATTAATCCGCACATCCTTGAAACGGATGAAGCATCTGAGAAAAAGACAATAGAGGAAGGGTGCCTATCGTTGCCGGGCATTCACGAAAATGTAGAACGATCTACGAGAATCCATGTAAGGTATCTCGATGAAGAACTCAATGAACACGATGAATGGGTAGAAGGGTATTTGGCTCGTGTGATGCAGCACGAGTTTGACCACTTAGACGGCAAACTGTTTATTGATCGTATCTCGCCGCTTCGTAAACAATTGATTCACGGTAAACTTAAAGCGATGTTGCAAGGACGTTATCGCTGCGGTTATAAAACCAAGCCTTTGCGTAAATAAAAGATATGCGGAAGTATGTTATTCTCTTGTTATTGTCTGTCATTTCGATAGGGACACGTGCCCAATTCAATACAGACAGGCTGATAACGAGTGGGGAGATAGCTCTCCACTATGAGGATTATGTGCTTTCGATTCAATACTTCAATCAAGTTATTGCGCTCAAACCTTATCTTTATCAGCCGTGGTTGTATCGCGGTGCAGCCAAGTTTTATTTAGACGATTTTACCGGGGCGGAAGCCGATGCCACGCAAGCTGTCAAGCTGAATCCATATATTGATGGTATTTATGACCTTCGGGCGATTGCACGAATCAGACAAAAGAAATACGAACAGGCCATTACCGATTATTCGGAAGCTATTCGTATCAATCCTGCCAATCGTAACTACTGGTTCAATCGGGCTATATGCAGGATGAATGTAAAAGACTATCAGGCGGCACATAATGAAGTAGATACGATCATCAGACGCTGGGCGAAGTTTGCTAATGCCTATTCGCTCAATGCCGAACTTTACTTACAGGAGAAAGATACGGTGCAAGCTGCCAAATGGCTTGACAAGAGTTTGGCCGTAGATCCGTATGACGGTGATGCCTGGACCACGCGGGCCTACATCAGTTTGGCGCGTAAACAGTGGCGCGATGCTGATAAATTTCTGAGTAAAGCGCTGCATATCAAACCTAAGATGGTCAGTAATTATGTCAACAGAGCATTGGCCCGATTCAATTACAACAATCTCCGCGGTGCGATGGCCGACTATGATACAGCGCTTGATTTAGACCCCAATAACTTTTTGGCGCATTACAATCGTGGTCTGCTCCGAATGCAATTGGGCGATGATAATCGTGCCATTATCGATTTCGATTATGTCATCAAGATGGAGCCCGGCAATGTCTTAGCCATCTTCAATCGTGGAATCTTGCACGATAAGACGGGTAATCTTCGGGCTGCCATTCGCGATTATACAGCTGTCATAGACCAATTCCCTAATTTCTGGACCGGACTTCAATATCGTGCGCGTTGTTATCGGCGCCTTGGAATGACTGCGCAGGCAGAGCGGGATGAGTTTCGCATCTTTAAGGCTCAGATGGATAAGCACGTTGGTTTGCAGGCGCGGTGGAGTAAGGCCAAGGCTAAGGTTTTACGCAAACGTAGTGAGATTGATCCTGAGAAATATAATCAGCTCGTAGTGGCAGATGAAAATACGGTTGAGCACGAGTATAAAAGCGAATACCGCGGGCGTGTACAGAATCGTTCGGTTGAGACTTTGCCGATGCCTATGTATATGCTTTCTTATTTTAAATATACCAACGGTATCAAGTCTTATCAGGCTTTCGACCGCGAGGTTGAAGCTTTTAACAATACCCAGAAGCCTGCCCGCCATCTTTATGTCACCTGCAATCCGCCGCAGCTCAATGAAGTACAGACCCACGCTTTCTTCCATTCCATCGATAGCTTGTCGTCTCTTGTCGATGCACAGCGCAATGTCGACCGGGCGAAACCTCTTTTATTGCAACGCGCTGTAGCTTATTCGGTGGTGCAGAATTACGATGCAGCTATTACCGATCTCACTGCTTATATTCAGATAGATAGCACGTCGGCTATTGCTTATTATCAACGCGGCGTATGTCTGACGATGATCAGCGAGTTCAATGTTTCGCAAGGTATTAATGCGCAGTTGCAGATGGCGCGTGCGATGAGCGATTTCGACACTGCCGTTAAGCTTAGTCCGAAGAACGCTTATATTTATTTCGACCGTGCGAATCTTTATGTCCGACAAAAGAATTACAGTAAAGCGATAGACGATTACACCACTGCTATTGCCTTGAATGCCAATTTAGCCGAGGCTTATTACAATCGAGGCCTTATCCGTATGCAGTCTGGCGATAGGCCGGGCGGCGTAACCGATCTCAGCAAAGCTGGCGAATTAGGGCTTTATAGTGCTTACAGCATCATCAAGAAAAGCGAGAAGAAGTAATTGCAATTCGTTATTCATTTATGCCGTTATCTCCGGAGAAAAGGTTACTTTTGCAACTGATTAAGATTAAAAACTAATTTGTTATGGTTAAAATCACATTTCCGGATGGCTCTGTTCGTGAATACGAAAAGGGCGTAACCGGGTTACAAATCGCCGAGAGCATCTCACCGGCTCTCGCCCGCGACGTTGTATCTTGCGGAGTTAATGGTGAGACGGTAGAACTGAACAGGCCGATCGACCAAGATGCGCACATCGCACTCTACAAATTTGAAGATGAAGAAGGTAAGCACACCTTCTGGCATACGTCGGCGCATTTGCTGGCCGAAGCGCTGCAAGAACTTTATCCCGGCATTCAGTTCGGTTTCGGGCCTGCCATCGAAAATGGTTTCTTCTATGACGTAATGCCTAAGCAGGGGGATGTCATCAGCGAGAGCGATTTCCCGAAGATTGAAGAAAAAATGCGCGAGCTGGCTAAGAAAAACGAGCCCGTTGTGCGAAAGAATGTGTCGAAGGCAGATGCCCTTAAAGAGTTCGGGGCCGATGGGCAGGAATATAAGTGCGAACATATCGACCAAGATCTGGAAGACGGCACCATTTCTACCTACACACAAGGCGCTTTTACCGATCTCTGTCGCGGTCCACATCTCGTGTCCACTGGTGCCATCAAAGCCATCAAAATCACGAGCGTGGCCGGTGCATTCTGGCGCGGCGATGCCAAACGTGAGCAAATGACACGCATTTACGGCATTACTTTCCCCAAGAAGAAAATGCTCGATGACTACTTACAGATGCTTGAAGAAGCCAAGAAGCGCGACCATCGCAAGATCGGAAAAGAAATGGAGTTGTTTATGTTCTCCGAGAGAGTAGGAAAAGGACTTCCTATCTGGCTTCCGAAAGGAACGGAATTGCGTCTGCGTCTGCAAGATATGCTGCGCAAGATTCAGAAACGATTCGGTTATCAGGAGGTCATTACGCCGCATATCGGTTCAAAGAACCTTTATATCACCAGCGGACATTATGCGCATTACGGTAAGGATTCATTTCAACCGATCCGCACTCCGGAAGAAGACGAGGAGTATATGCTTAAACCGATGAACTGTCCGCACCACTGTGAGGTATTCTCCTGGAAGCCCCGGTCTTACAAAGACCTGCCTCTGCGCATTGCAGAGTTTGGTACGGTCTATCGATATGAGAAAAGCGGCGAGCTTCACGGCCTTACGCGTGTGCGCTCCTTCACGCAAGACGATGCCACATCTTCTGTCGCCCCGATCAAGTTAAAGGCGAGTTTCTACGTGTGATGGACATCATTCAGACTGTGTTCAAGATCTTCCAATTCGAAGACTTCGAAGCGCAAATCAGCCTGCGCGACCCGAAAGATACCGAGAAATACATCGGCTCCGATGAGGTCTGGGAAGAAAGCGAAACTGCCATCAAAGAAGCCTGCAAGGAGAAAGGCCTCGATGCCAAGATTGCTTACGGCGAAGCAGCCTTCTACGGTCCCAAACTCGATTTTATGGTGAAAGACGCCATCGGCCGTCGCTGGCAGCTCGGGACCATTCAGGTAGACTACAATCTGCCGCAACGTTTCAAGCTGGAATATACCGCCGAAGACAACACCAAGCAGACGCCGGTGATGATACACCGCGCCCCGTTCGGCTCGCTCGAGCGTTTCTGCGCTGTACTCATTGAGCACACGGCCGGCCATTTCCCGCTTTGGCTCACGCCCGACCAAGTAGCCATTCTACCCATCTCCGAGAAATATAACGACTACGCCAAGCGTGTATCCAAATATCTTGACGAGCAAGGTGTACGTGCCACGATCGATGACCGCAACGAGAAGATCGGTCGCAAGATTCGCGACAACGAAATCAAGCGCGTACCCTATATGGTCATCGTCGGCGAGAAAGAGGCCGCTGACGGACTCGTCTCTATGCGCTGTCAAGGAGGTGGCGAACAAGCCACAATGCGGATGGACGAGTTTGCCAAACGCGTCAACGACGAAGTAGCCGGGATGCTTGAAGTCACGAACATCCATCCCCAGGATTGATAGTCCATGAACCGCAGACAACACTGGCTTTCCGCTTTTGGAAATCTCTGTTGTCTGCGGTCTTTTATTTTGTATTTGATAGAAAAACGCACGAAAACGATTTTATCTGTCCAACCTGTCATCGTCCTTTTTATTTTGTATTCGACAAGCCCCCTGTTCTCTCGGAATCCATACTTGTTCTCCGAAATATTAAAGAATTACATTTCTACTTTCTGTAAATGGTGTGATGATTGGAAGAACTCTTATAGAGGAAAGAACGATTTTGATTTCTGGTAAAATAGTTTATACGCATAGGAGATTAAGAACGGCAAGACGCTCAATAAAGACTCATCTTAACTGGCCCTTTACCTATCTATAAAGAATATTCTGAACTAAGCATACCTAATTATACGACAAATATGCTGGGAAGATATAACTTGCAATTAAAAAAGGACACTCAATACTCATAATGGTATGAGTGAAATAAATAAAAATAAGTTGGATATACTAACATTCTCAAGACGACAAGGAAGCGTTAATAAATAAGATATATTTTCTCTCTTTCTATCGGGAAGTGCAAATAAACAAAAATAGATTTCTTCTTTCCATTAGGAAAGTGTAAATATATTTAAATTTGTTTGCTGTTTCCGATGGAATCAGAAGAAAAATAAAGATTTATGGACGATTCCAGATGGAAACAAAGGAAAAAAGTATTTTTTCGATCGGTTTCCGCAGATTGAGAAACGAAAAACGGAAAAGTTTGTTCCGCCGGCAGGAAAACAACTTTTTTATCCCAAACTGGGGTATAAAATAAGATTTTCCTATGAAAGGGATAAATAAAATAAGGAGAAAATTTCTAATGCGTCAGATCTGCCTATATAACAAGACTTAATATATCGCTACTGTTCCTCTTTATATTTAATTTTAGTATTCAAGAAAACTTATATAAAACTTGGGAAACTTTGGGAAGTGAATGTTTCGTCAGTCTGAGATGGTTATGAACGGTAAGACGTGAGTTAATAAATAAAAAAAAGTAGCGTACGGATTAAAATTCTGTTCTATTTTATTGTATAGTTTATAAAATATTGTATATATTTGCAGAAGTTTTTCTCCTAACTACTGAATAACCATAACAAACTAAAAACGCTTAACGAAATAGAAATACGCCTTTTACCATTGGTTGATAGTATTTAAACTGTACGAAGAAATTAAAATAACCTATATTATCAATTTATGAAAAGAAGAATTTGGATGTTTGCCCTTTGTTTATTTTTAGGAGTTATTTCCACCTTAGGCCAAACTATCACCGTTAAGGGAATCGTCACCGATGAAAATGGAGACGTGTTGCCTGGAGTGAGCATAATTCCCAAGTCAGCACCCAAAACGGGTACAGTATCTAACGTAGACGGTAAGTTCTCAATTAAGGTTAAAGTAGGCGAGAAACTTACATTCAGCTTTATGGGCTATACCAGTCGGGAGTTAACGGCCAAGCCTGAGATGAATGTGAAACTGGAACCGGCTGATCTTATGCTCAATGACGTGGTAGTTGTGGGCTATATGGAACGTAAGGTAGCCAATACCTCTGCTTCAGTAGTGAAAGTGGGTGCCAAAGATCTTGCAATGAAACCCGTAGCCAATCCGCTCGACGCCGTACAAGGCAAGGTGAGTGGATTGCAGGTGTTTTCGTCGTCGGGCGAGCCCTCTTCAAAGTTGTCGATGGCCTTGCACGGGCAAGGTTCGCTCGGTGCTGGCACGGGGCTTTTGGTTATCTTAGACGGTATGCAGGTGAGCATGGGCGTTTTACAAGCAATGAACCCCAACGACATCGAGAGCGTACAATTCTTGAAAGATGCCGCCGCTACCTCTATCTATGGAGCTCGGGCAGCCAACGGAGTGATGTATGTCACCACCAAAAGAGGGAAATCGGAGATGCGGGCCAGCATCAATATTCGTGCACAATATGCGGTTTCGTCGCTGGCCAATACCGATTATTTCGACCAATTGATGAGCGGCCCCGAACTGCTTCGCTATTATCAGGAAACAGGAATATATAGCGCAACCGAAATAGCACAGCTGAAAGAAAAGTATTTCAAAGAAACAGATTTCCAATGGTATAAATACGTATATCAGCCGGCTCCGATGTATACGGCCGATATATCTGTGTCGGGTGGCACAAACACGGTCAACTACTATTTCTCGGGCGGTGCGCTTAGTCAAGACGGTTTGCGTATGGGGTCGGGCTATAAGAAAGCTTTCGGGCGAATGAACCTCGGAGCAAAGCTTAACGACTGGGTGCGCGCCAACATCAACACACAGGTGTCTTACGACGATACACGTCTGTCGCCTTTCGGCAATAATAATGCAGTGGGTGGAGGTTTGGCAGCAATGAACGCTCCTTTCGCTTCTCCCTACGATCCTAATACGGGGCAGGAATTAGAGCGCGTACCGCTGCTTGATATCGCAACCCCGCGGCACGTTATCTCTACCAATCCCGCTCGGTCGAATGCTTTCATTCTGTCTACCAACGGTAGCCTTACTCTTACACCACTGAAAGACTTTACGATTCGTTCGATGGTAGGTTTGGAGCTCGACTACGGTACCAACCGTTCGCGTACGTTGCCCAGCTATTATCGTGCTTATGGCAACGGTAGCTCGTCGCGCGGTTTTTCCAAGGCCTCTAATATTACTGTTACCAATACGGCAACCTACAAAATGGCTTTCGGCGATCATCATCTCACTACATTGCTCGGGCACGAGTATATCGATTATAAAGACGATGGCTTTTCGGCAAGTGGCTCCGGATTGCTCGATGATCGGCTTTATCTGCTCAACAACGTAACACGAAACTATGCCGTGAGCGAAGAAGAAACGGGCTACGCTTTCTTGTCGTTCTTTACACAGATATCTTATGATTATGCAGAGAAATATTTTGTAGACCTTGTTTTACGCAACGATGCCTCTTCGCGTTTTGGGAAGAACAAGCGTAACGGACTGTTTTGGTCGGTTGGGCTCTTGTGGAAAGCCAAGGAAGAACGCTTCCTTAAAAATGCAACATGGCTCAATGCTTTCGATGTAAAAGGCAGCTACGGAACACAGGGTAACTCGTCTATCCCGCCTTACAGCACAGCAGCTTACGTGGGGAAAGTAGGCCAAAAGATGGGCAAAATGAGTATGGGATTTATCAGCGACGGTAACCCTAACTTAGGATGGGAACGGCAAAGCAAACTTACTATCGGAGTAAAAGCGCGTATGTTTAACAGAATAGATGTAAACCTGGAATACTACAATCGTATTACGAGCGATATGCTCTTCGAAGTTCCCTTGTCTTACAGCTCCGGTTTACCCACAGGGAGCCTCGGTTATGTTACTCGGTATGAAAATGTGGGCAGATATCTCAATCACGGTATTGACTGTCAGCTGAATGTAGATATCTTGAGAGGTAAAGACTGGGGTGTATCTACCAATGCCAACTTCAACTACAACCGTGATAAGGTGTTAGAACTCTTCGAGGGTCGCGATCATTGGTACGAGCCGGGGTCTCAACTTGGTTATATCGTAGGTAAGCCCGTTACATTTATGGTTCCGCTTTATAAGGGAGTGAACCCCAAGAACGGTGTTCCCGAATGGTATAAGCCCGGTACGGATATCGGACAAACAAGGCGCGACGATAGCGATGTGGCAACAGAATATACCAGCTCTTTAGAGCAAAACTCAGGCGTCAACGCCTATACACCCGTTACCGGCGGTTGGGGCATATCGGCATATTGGAAAGGGTTCTACGTGAATGCCGATTTCTTCTTCGCCCTTGGCAAACACATGCTTTCGATGGATAAGCAACGCTATGAGAACGACTACTATATTCGCGATCGCGAAAGCAACTTCAACGGTTCGCGTAGGCTCTTCGACTATTGGAAGAAAGAGGGCGACAATGCCGAATTTCCATCTCTTGAATGGGTTCGGAAAGACAATCATCAAAGTACCTACCTTGACTCTAAAATGTTAGAGAATGCCTCTTTCATGCGGCTTAAAAACTTCACGCTTGGTTACGATTTGCCTCGCAAGGCTTTGGGAAGACAAAAGGTTGTGCGGTCGGTCAAACTCTTCTTTACAGGCAGAAACCTGCTTACCTTTACGAAGTTTAGGGGTATTGATCCCGAGATTAACCGCAGTATATCCTATGGCGTTAATCCCAACACCAAACAGGTAAGCTTCGGCGTAGAAATAGGTTTATAACCAGTTATAACACATTTTGATAGATATATGAAAACGAGTAAGATATTATTTTTCGCATTGCTATTGGTAACAGTGGTACAGGGGTGTGACTTAGATCGCGAACCAGCCGACTATATCAATTATGAAGACTCTTTCAGAAATATGCAAGATGCTAAGAAATGGGATAACGGTATTTATTCTACCTTGCGTGGTAAATTTGGTGGAGGCTATGTACTGCCCCAAGAAGCCCAAGCCGATATGCTCAATGCCCATGCTGCTTTCAACAGTCTCTACGCTGATTTTCACGGCTGGACTTTATTGCCCGAAAGCAATGTGATACAAGAGATTTACCATTCTTATTATGCAGCCTTAGTAGACGCTAACGTGGTAATAGAGTTACTACCACGTTTGCAAGTGGGAGAAGAGGAGAAACCCAATCGTAACCATTACTTGGGAGACGCCTATTTTGCACGCGCATTCTATCACTTTAATCTTGCCCTACGGTGGGGAGAACCCTACGAGGAGAGTACGGCAGATAAAACTCTGGGCATACCACTGGCACTTATCCCTAAACCATTGGAAAAACCGGGACGTGCTACGAACCGCGAAACTTACAAACAAATACTAAAGGATTTGCAAGAGGCCGAAACACTGTTAACCGACGTTTCTACGAAAGCTGGAAATACGGAAATAAGTGCCGATGCCGTAAGGGCATTGCGTGCACGCGTATACCTTTATATAGGTGATATGGAAAAGGCGTTTGCCGAAGCTAAGCAACTCATCGACAAAGGCATTTATCCTCTGATAACGGCATATAAAGCAAAACTAAATAGTCAGCAGAAGATAGATCCTCGCGAAGACACTTTTGCCCAAATGTGGTTTTATGATAGCGGTGTAGAACAGATTTGGCAACCTTATGTAGCAAAAGAAAATGAAATCCCCACAGTTACCAATCTTTATGGTGCCGACTTGTCTACCACCACTCATTGGGATGGTGCAGGTGTACCAAGCAGAGTCGGCGACTACAACAAACCGCCTTATGTAGCTACGAAAGAGGTGATGAATACGCTCTTCGCAACAGAAACCGATCACCGTGCCTTGTCGCTCTTTGAATTTGTGAAGACAACGGTCAGTGATGTGAATAATTCTACAGAGCTTTATGTAATATCTAAATTCAAAGGTAATCCCAATTACGCTACACTTAACAGCACACATTGGGGAGGTTATGTTCCGAACGGGAACCAAGCACCCAAACCTTTCCGTATTGCCGAGCAATATCTCATCGCAGCCGAGGCAGCCCATAAGCTGAACCGCTTGGATGCCGCAAAGGAATACCTCAATACGCTTCGCATTTCACGCGGAATGCCCGTTACTACGTTGGATGGAGAAGCGCTTTACGAAGAGATAAAGAACGAGCGTGCCCGTGAACTGGCCTTTGAAGCTTCCGCCTTTGGGATCTGCGTCGCTGGAAACAAGGCATAGGTCGACGCTCACACCAAGGTGCAAAAGGTTACTACCAAGTGCCGAGCTCTTTCTATGCTGCCGGGTTTAGAGAAACGATGAATATTCGAGCAGACAATTATAGGTTTGTATGGCCGTTCCCCAAGAATGAAATTACCATAAACAAGAAAATCAAGCAGAATGCAGGTTGGGACAAATAGTCTGTTTTATGAAACTAAAATATTGCTCTATGTATAAAAAACTTAGAATACTGGCATTTCTCATCGTCGCAATGTTGATGAGCGCTTGCCAAAAGGATTTGATATTAGACGGCACATCGGATGTCGTTGTTGATGCGGCAGAAACTATCACTCTCAAACAAGAAGGAGAAACCAAAGTCGTAGCGTTTACTACGCTCTCAGGAAAATGGAGCGTAGATCAAGGATCTTACGGCCGATGGCTAACCGTAGAGAAAAAAGATGGCAAACTGGTAGTTGCTGCACAGGCAAACAATTTGTCGGACGAGCGCCAAACCCAAATTACTCTTAATACTGTGACTGGAAAATATTCTATAACAGTAACACAATTTGGTACAGCTCCGTACATCTCTATCGAAGGAAGCAATGGAACAGCAGTATACAATCACGAGGCACATACGGCTATCGCACTCAACGTAATTACCAATACCGATAATTGGCGGGTGGAGCAGGTGAATAAAGAAAAAAATAGCTGGCTCAGTTACGAGGTGAACCTCAAAGAACACAAACTCTTACTCAATCTCACAGCCATCAACCGTAACAGCGAGTGGGCACAAACCAGCAGAAACGAAAAACTGTTTCTCACCAACGGTAATAAGTATTATTTGCTCAACGTGGTGCAAAATGGATATGTACAGTTCCAACTGCCAGTTTGGGATTTCGACAATTTCAAACTAGATCGTGTCGTTGCCTTGGAAGGTGAAAGAAACAACATTCGTGATTTAGCTTTTGAGCGAGATTTCTTGTTGCCCTACAATGTAGAACAAGAAAAGATGTATTATGTTTTCCACTCTCCCGGAGAACAAGCCCCGCATATCCTTTATAGTCGCAATTATTACACAGGGATTATCAACACGGCTTGGCTAAAGGCTCCCAAAGGAGAAACGTTTAAGAAAGAATCTCTCGAATCTTGGCTAACCCAGAATAATTTCAAACAGGGAAATAAGCAACGCAATGAAGATGAAACGGAATTCTATTGCGAGGAAAACGAAAAGACTCGACTATTGCATATATACAACGCAGTTGAAAATTATTCTTGGATGGGCGGAGGCCTCTTCAAGAGTGCTTGTATGAAATATATCGAGTCGCCAAACGAATTGCGACTCACCGATGGTTCCATAAGTAGTTTTCCCATCGGTGGTTCACAACATCTGAACGACAAGAAATTCAAACTAGAACAAATCATCGAGTTTGAAAAGAAACGCGGAATGAAACCCGATTATCACAACGAGTTCAATTCGGAGCAAGTAACTACCGAAATTCAAGACCCACTTTGCAAGTATTCTAAGCTGTTGTTTGTACCCGAGAATCCTAGCAACGACGCAGGCTCACTGGCCTATGTTATTTACTATTTCAACTGGCAAGGAGTAACCAAAGATGATATTGATGCCGGTTTAAGGGGCGACGCCGAATATAGCGGAACTGTGGGTCTATGCCAAGTGTTTTATACCGGTGGCGACTTATTTTATGAGCGGAAACTGGAAGGCGAACCCGGTGTGTGGGAATACTATGTTACCAAGCTACGAAGAAATGTAAGAATTGCTCTTGAGCAGAAAGGATACGGATTTGTACGCGAAGACGACAGCGGATATGTTACTTTCTACCGTGGTGAAGAAGACCTCATCGATATGCGACCGCAGAGCACTCGCACGGTTGTCTCTTACTATAAGAGCAAACATTACGTAGACATTATCAAGAAACGTTTTAATTTATAGAATCTCGACACGTATGAAAAAATCATTATACAGAGCACTTGTCTGCTCATTCATATCTGTCTGCTTGTTTTCGGCTTGCCACGACGACAATTTGCTGTCGGTAGGAACCGAGCCAAATCATACCGGTAATCAGGCGATAGACGAACTTCCCCTACAACCGGGAATGGCTTTTATCAAACTTAAAGCGAGCCCTGAAATTACAACTCGCGCAGCAACAGAGCATCTTACCCGTGCCAAAGTTTTTGATGATACAGAAATCAAGGTAGAACAAGTCTTCGATATGACAACCGAATACGCCGACTTGAAAAGAAGTCGCGGACTCGATCGCTGGTTTGTCGTGAGGTTTGATAAGAGTAAGGATGTGAATCAGGTTCTAGACGAACTTCGAAAAGATCCGGCCATAGAAAAAGCACACGGAAACGTAGAGATAGTTCCTGCAAAGGTGAGTTACCGACCAGCCAGTCGGGCACCGATCGATCCAAGCAAACTCCTTTCGGCCAACGACGGCCAGGGATATCTCGGTTTCAATGATCCCTACCTAAAGTACCAGTGGCACTATATGACCACCATCGAGAGTTATGGCTGGTTTAAAGAGGGGGCAGACATCGATCTTTTCCCTGCTTGGCAGAAAGAGACTGGCGACCCTAACGTAGTGGTAGCCGTAATGGATTCGGGTATTGATTTCAACCACGAAGACCTGGCTGCCTCTGCTTGGAAAGGTACCGACAAAGCCACAGGCGCAGAAATACACGGCCGAAACTTCTGGTATGCCGAGAGTGGCCAAGGCGATCCTAATGTGATCATTCCCGGAGCCCACGGTACACATGTGGCCGGTACTATTGCTGCGAGAAATAACAATGGTGTTGGCATCAGTGGTGTGGCTGGCGGAAACGGTCAAGCCAATTCGGGCGTACGACTGATGAGCTGCGAAATCTACGGCCGAGACGATGCTGCTAACGAAGTGGCTACTTCGGCAGCTATTGCCAAGGCTTTCGAGTTTGCTGCCGAAAACGGTGCCCTCGTATGCAACTGCTCGTGGGGATATGCTTTCGATCGGAAGAAGCATCTCAACAACGAGTACTTCCACAAACTCTTCAAATCGCAATTTGCGTTGTTGAAAGAAGGAATCGATTATTTTACCGACTATGCGGGCTGTGACCCCACTGGAAAGAAAAAGCTCGGTTCGTATATGAAAGGCGGACTGGTATTTTTTGCCTCGGGTAACGACAGTCAGAACGATATTGAGATGATTCCCGCATCATACGAACGCGTAGTGGCTGTAGGCGCTTTTAGTAGCACCGGCATCCCTACCGACTATATGAACAAAGGCCCATGGGTAGATATATTGGCACCAGGCGGAACCACCGAGAGTCAAGAGGTGCCGAAAGGAATCCTAAGTACCGTGCCTAAAGCATACTACACGATGAAGACCGGCCCCTATCCCAATACCGACTTCACTTTGCCTTCCGATAACAACTACGCTTACGCTCAAGGCACATCGATGGCCACGCCGCACGTTACGGGTATCGCCGCGCTCATCGTTTCGAAATTCGGTAAAGACAATCCTAATTTCACCAACGAAAATCTCCGCAGCCGAATCCTCTCGGCCGTAAAAGCCAGCAGCCTTATCTTGCGAGGCCCGAGGCTAACCTGGTTGGCAAGATGGGGGTAGGATATATCGATGCCAACTTCGCCCTGTCTGATGCTGAGACGCAGAGCCCTGACGCGCCCACAATCGAGGTAGAAGACTATAGTACCCACCCCACCAAGGGGTATTACGATGCCAAAATCAGCTGGCAAGTAACGGTCGATGCCGATGCGCTCAACGCCGAGAAAACGGCTTTTGCCTACGACATTGCGCTCTACAAAAAGGTCGATCCATCCAAACCTGTACAAACGACCACTGCTTTTTCGTACAACAAAAGCCTGGGTGAGGGTATGGAATATGAATTTACCGATCTCGAAACCGACCAAGAATACATCGTAAAGGTTACGGCACGAGATCGATTCGGGAACCAATCTCGCACTGCAGAGAAAACATTCCGCACCCGACTCAATCACGCGCCCGAGTTCACGGCGATGGTCGAAGACAATCTGAAATTGCTCGACACGCAGCCCTATTACCACAAACTGTTGCCAGTGGTCGACGCCGACAACCACACCTGGACTTACACCACGACGCAGCTGCCCAGCGGCGTAGAGTTTAGGCGCGTTGTCAACGGATTCGATCTTCTCATCAAAGTAGGCACGCCGTAAGTACGAATTCGACATTACACTAACCGACCAGCTCGGCGGGAAAACCACGCGCAAGATAGCCTACGAGGTAATATCGCACAAGGCTCCTACGAAGACTAAAAAACTAGCTGACGTTTCGCTTTTCGAGAACGATAAAGCTGTAGAGATCGACCTTGCCCAGATTTTCGACGCAATGCCCCATCACACCCTAAGCTTCAGCGCAAGCACCAACAATGCGACCATAGCGAAAGCCGAAATCACTGGTACCAAGTTACGCCTCACGCCTGGCAAGCGAGGTACGGCCACCGTTACCATCACGGTTACCGATGGGGTGAAATCTACTTCGACCACCATTCAAGTAATCGTTACTGGAGCTAATGCACCCGACACCAACGCTGTTTATCCCGTTCCGGCTCACAGCTACATCAAAGCCCTGATGCGTAGCGGCGTTCGGCAAGTGAAAGCGATCGTAACTTCGTTGCGCGGGCAGAAACTGATCGACGAAACGATAGAGCCCGACGCCAAGACGCACGAAATAACTCTGGGCATCGATCGCCTCGCCCCCGGCACATATTACCTGCTACTGAAAACCGACCGCGTTACGAGCAAACACACCTTTATCAAGAAATAAAACAACACTATGAACAGAAAAATATTAGCAATCTTTATCCTGACCTCGAGCATCGTCTTAGGTGCATCGGCGCAGAGCCGCATATTGCCCATTCTCGAAGCAAACCCCGACATCCGTACCGCGGCCATGGGTAACACGATGCTCGGCAGCACTAATCAAATGTATATCTACAGCAATCCCGCTGCGCTTACTTTCGGCCCGCGCCGGCTATCGATAGACGCGAGTACAATAGCCTATCCCAAATCGGAAGACGGCCGACTGATGCAATACGTAGCCTCGGCAGGATACAAGTTTGCCAACAGATCGGCTTTGCTCGCAGGCGTTCGCTACCAAGGCGGATTAACCGTACAAGGCAATGGGCAAACAAACCAGCGCAACACGATCTCGCCCTACGATTTAACCATCGACCTAGGCTATTCGTTCGCTGTTGTGCCCGAGTTGGCCGTTTATGCTACGGCCACTTACGCCAAGAGTCGCGCCGCGACTTCTACCAACGCATACGCTTTCTCGGTGGGCGCAGCTTACCAGAAAGCCTTTCGTCTATCAGCAACCCTACCGACACACCTCACGATAGGTGCCCGACTGCTCGACCTCGGCAAACCGGTGAAGTTCAACGATACGGGGTTGCCTTATAGTTTGCCGACATCGGTCGCTGTAGGCGGCGATTGGAATGTGAACATAGCCCGGCAACACGCGCTGACCTATGCGCTGTCGTGTCGCCACTTTACACCAAAGGCTGCCCACGAAACACTCGTAGGTACAGGCTTAGAGTATACCTACAACAAGATGGTCTCCCTTAGAATGGGCTACCAGTTTTCTGACAAGGCAGCAAATGCCATTACTTTCGGTGCAGGAGGCGAATTTGCAGGCCTCAAACTCAATGTCGCCTACAACCGCACATTTGCTGACTACGGTCTTGACACTTTCTTGATTGGTTTAGGGTACACTTTCTGAAGCACTTGCTGACTATGGTTTTTATACTTTTCTTAGTCAGCTTTGGAGATATCTTCTGAAACATTTGTCCTACCGCAATGTTCTCGTATCAGTTCGTGTTAAGCCTTGCTTATAACTCACGCTCGTGAGCTAAGTCCCTCACCTTTCCAAGTACCTGATAAAAGCCATATCACTCTTCTGCATTGAGGGGTAATGTGGCTTGATTCATCCTTTTAGTTTCATATCTTTTATCACTTTTGCTCCAATAATTTGATTCAACTTAGTGCCTAATAATGTCATTAGAGTAGTATGGTGTCAAAAGTCGTCACAGAGTTCTGTCTGTCTTACTTATCTCTATTCTGTATTAGCCTAACGGCTTTCAGTTTTAATTCCTTATCTTAAACAACAAACTTTAGAACTACTTTTCATTCTCCCCTGCATACTCATATAAAATGAATTGTATATGTTTATATAATTTATTGTTTCATTAAGTAAGTGAAATTCTTTTTCCCATAAATCAATTTTTTAGGTCTTAATTCGTGTAAAATAGCTCTCAGAATTTGCACGAACGAAATAAATTCGATACTTTTGCACACAACTATAATTCTGTGCACTTTAATCAATAGACGGAGGATTTGTGTATGTCCATATCCAAAACAAGGCAAAAATTAGTAGATGTTGCAAGATTGTTATTTGCAAAAAACGGGGTTGCCAATACCACGATGAATGACATTGCCATAGCTTCGGGCAAGGGACGACGCACGCTTTACACCTACTTCAACAGGAAGGAAGATGTGTATTATGCCGTCATCGAGTCTGAATTGGAGCGACTCAGCGACAAACTCGATGAAGTGGCAGCCAAAAAAATCGCTCCGCAAGACAAGATCATTGAACTGATCTATACCCATCTCAGTATGATCAAAGAGACGGTGGTGCGCAATGGCAATCTGCGTGCAGAGTTTTTCCGCAATATTTGGATGGTGGAGAAGGTGCGAAAGAATTTTGATGAAGACGAGATTGAGCTTTTTCGCAAGGTTTATGCAGAAGGAAAGGCCAGTGGAGAGTTTGATATCGACAACGTAGATTTGGTGGCCGATATCACGCATTATTGCATCAAAGGATTAGAAGTGCCGTTCATCTATGGACGATTGGGACACGGACTCACCGAGGAAAGTAGTAAGCCGCTCGTGGCCAAGGTGGTATACGGTGCGTTGGGAAAGACGAGAATGAGATGAATTGATCATTAATTATAAACTTTTAAACATAAGAACGAAATGAAATTATTAGCTGGAAAGACGGCGCTTATCACGGGTGCCGCACGCGGTATAGGCAAAGCCATTGCCTTGAAGTTTGCCGCAGAGGGTGCAAATATCGCGTTTACCGATCTCGTTATCGATGAAAACGGCAAGGCAACAGAGGCTGAAATTACAGCACTCGGCGTGAAAGCGAAAGGCTATGCCAGCAATGCGGCCGACTTTGCACAGACAGAAGACGTCGTGAAATTAGTAAAAGAGGAATTTGGATCGGTAGATATTCTTGTCAATAATGCCGGCATTACGAAAGACGGATTGATGCTTCGGATGAGCGAAGCACAGTGGGATGCTGTGATTGCAGTCAATTTGAAGAGTGCGTTTAATTTCATCCACGCTTGCATTCCGGTGATGATGCGTCAGCGCGGAGGCTCAATTATCAATATGGCATCGGTCGTCGGTGTGCATGGTAATGCCGGTCAGGCCAACTATGCGGCCTCGAAAGCCGGCCTGATTGCCCTTGCCAAGAGTGTAGGTCAGGAAATGGGGCCCAAGGGGATACGTGCCAACGCTATTGCCCCGGGCTTTATCGATACGGCGATGACCCAGCAGTTGTCTGACAAAGTGCGTGAAGAGTGGGTGAGCAAGATTCCTCTTCGCCGCGGCGGAACCGTTGATGACATTGCCAATTGTGCCGTTTTCTTGGCTTCGGATATGTCGAGCTACATCAGCGGACAGGTGATTCAGGTAGACGGCGGAATGAATATGTAGTTTGGTTGGATGAAGGATGAAAGATGAGAGATGAAAGATTCATTGTCCGGAAGAGTCAGTCTACGATTAACTTTCCAACGAATGATCTTTCATCCCTTATCTCTCATCCCTCATCTGATAACCTTTCATCCGGTATCACTCCTTCATCTTTCATCATTAATCATTCATCCCGATGCTGATAGCCTACGAAGACAATCACATAATCATTGTTTCCAAGCGCAGTGGGGAGATTGTGCAGGGAGACAAAACGGGCGATACGCCGCTTGCAGAGACTGTGAAAGTCTATCTGAAAGAGGCTTATGCCAAACCTGGCAATGTTTTCTTGGGAGTTGTTCATCGGTTAGACCGACCCGTTTGGGGATTGGTCGTCTTCGCAAAGACCTCTAAGGCCTTGTCGCGTCTCAACAATATGTTCCGCGACGGAGATGTACACAAGACCTATTGGGCCATCACACGCAATGCGCCCCAAGCTCAAGAGGGCGAGCTGACGAACTGGTTAGTGCGCAATGAAAAGCAAAACAAGAGCTATGCTTACGAACACGAGGTGCCTTATTCTAAAAGAGCTGTGCTACGATATCGCATCATTGGGCATAGCGACAATTATTATTTATGGGAAATTCAGCTGTTAACGGGTCGCCATCATCAGATTCGTTGTCAGTTGGCTAACATTGGGTGTCCCATCAAAGGTGATTTGAAATACGGAGCCAAACGCAGTAATCCCGACGGAAGTATCTGTCTCTTGTCGCGCCGAGTAGAGTTCATTCATCCCGTATCTCAGCTTCCTGTTTCTGTTACGGCGCCTTTGCCTGACGATAAGTTGTGGCAAGTGCTGTGTTTGCCTGGTGATTGAGAATTGATAATTGAGGGATTCTTTTATATAGAACTATCAATTCTTAATTTCCAATTTTCAATTTCTATTTATTCAAAACCAGGTTAAAGTCGTAGCGTAAGGTGACAAGTGCATAGCTGCCTATCTGCGGTGTGTAAGTCTCATTGAGGCCGGTGAGGTCGGCATCTCTTTGATAACTGCGACGTTGACTGAGTATATCATTCCACGAAAGGCCCAATGTGAGTTGCTTTTTATGTAAGAAACGCCATTCGGCAGAGGTATTCCAAACTATCTGCGAGCGGTCTTTGCGTTGCACGTTCGTACCGCTTCGCAGGCTGTAAGTTGCTGTGGTATTGAGCGTAAGACAGTCGAACATTGTAGCATAGGCATCTAATGAGGTGCTGTAATGGCGCAACAGATCGTGCGAATGGTTCTGCGTGTAAGTCGAACGATGGATGTTCCATAAGGTTCGCAGCGCTATTCTGCCCCATTTAGGCGCGTAGTTGGCCTGCAAACCGCATTGCATCGAGTTGCTGCGGGTATAGCTTCGCTCGGCGTTCATCAGTGCGACGTTTTGCGAATAATCGCCTCTGATATTTGTATTGATATTGAACGCCCCGAAAGATTGCCGATAATAGACTTCTCCGCCGGCACTCCAATTGCCGTTGATATTGACCGGTCGGGTGGTGCGCGAGCCCGTTTGTGCGTTGTAAACGATGTCTTCTGTAACGCTGTTCAGTTCGTTTTGCCATTCGGCCGATGCCGAAAGTCCTAATCGTGTGAGGTCTGCGTTAAACCGGATGTTTTGCGAATAGGTGCTGCGCAGATTGGGATTGCCTTGCGTTTTATTGAGTGGGTCGCGGTCGTCCGTAAGTGTCAGCAGGCTGCGCAGGGGTGGAAGCGAGGTCGAACCGCTGTAAGATGCAGCCAATGTAACTTGCTCTCGCTGCCAACTTATGTTGAATGAGGGAGAGAATATGGTCATTCGGAGTGTAGTATCGATCTTGACGGCACCCTCGTTTTGGCTGATGCTGCGGTGTTGCGGCGACAAAACGAGATCGGCTTCTATCTCGAACGGCTCACAATTGTAATTGAATGTGCATCGCAATTCATTTGTTGTCGTTGTACTCCGGCTGTGATTGCTGAGGCTGTCTACAAATCCTTGTCGGTAGAGTGGGGGCAAAGTGCCGATGGGAGAATGTCTGTTGGCAAACGGAGAAAGGTCGTATGTGTTATGATGAGTGCTCTCACGACTTGCGGAAAATTTGTAAGCAAGCTGCACGGAGACATTAGCGCCGATCAGTTGACTGAAAGATAGCTCTCCATAGGTTTGTTTCCGGGTAGTGGGCGACTGCGAATAGCGGTCGAGCAGGTACAGAGAGTCGCCACCTAAGACTGAATGCAGCCGGTGATAAGTGGTTGTCGAGCGGTCGAAATGATTTGAACGGGCGGTAGCCTGGCTGTATTCGCCTTTTAGGGATAGACTGGTACCCGATTCGTTGAGCCGCTGTGTAAAGTTGGCTGTAATGTTGTAATCATTCGATTTGTCGTCTCCCTTGCTACTGCCGTGCACCTCATTGATAATGCTTTCAGGTGCATAAGATTTCGATTCGGTGAAAGGATGGCGCGCATCGAGCATCGGACGGGCATCGAAAGTGGCCCGGGCATTAGTGGAATGATTGTGGGAAACGGTGCGGCTGAGTGAGAATTGCAGTCCCAGCAACGATTTCTCGCTGATATTCCAGCGCATACCCCCATTGCCCGAAAACATCCGCAAGGTTGAGAAATGCTCTCCCGTTTGTGACAGATATCGGTTGCCTGTTGTGAGGTATTGTTCATTATACGACGATGAAAGCCTTCCATTGCGAGACGCATTATAATTGATACTTCCGTTGACAGACAGTTTTTGGGATATGTTTTTATTGAAATTGAAAGCGGCAAATGTTGCTATGTTTCCTTTGTAACGTACTGTTTGTTCGGCATTCGAGCGCTGGGCGTAAAGCGAGATATTGTCTCCGTTCTGCCGAAAATAGTTGGATGTGAGTGCCTGTTGCTGTTTGTTGACCGAACCCCAACCCACTTTGGCCGACGAAAAGAGCATTCCGTCGAACTCGTTCTTGGTCTGAATATCGAGCACATAATGTTTGCCGCCCGATCGAACGCGGGTGATTCGCTCCCGTTCGTCGCGTTTATCGTAAATCTTGATTTTACTGATCAGATCAACGGAAAGGTTTTTCAGTGCAATCTCTATATCGTTGTTGAAAAACGTCTGACCGTTGACACATACTCCCTCGATGTTTTTTCCGTGATAGACGAGCGTCTTTTTCTGTCGGTCATAGATGAGACCAGGAATGCGACTCATCAATGTTTCGAGGTAAGAACCTGGTGGTGTCTTGAAGTTCTGGGCGTTGATGACGGTGGTGTCTCCTCTTAACAAAACGTCAGGTTGGCGTGCTGTGATGACCACTTCGCCGATCATCACCGTAGAATCCGTGCGGAACGATGATGTAGGAAGCTCCTTTTGCCCTTGCGAACGACTTGCAACGGCAGTCAGCAAAAGAATCGATAATAGAACGGTTCGTAGCATTCGGCGTGTTGATAACTGCCTGCAAAAGTAATAAAAATGTGCGGTATGATAGATAAAATCGGGCCGAAAGTGTCGTTTTCTCGTAAAAAATCGCTTACTTTGCACGGCATATCAACGAATGATATATCAATGAGGAAAATCCTGAAAGGGGTCGGAATAGCAATTGCTGTCCCCCTTCTGTTTTTTATTATACTTGCACTGCTACTCTATTTCCCGCCTTTTCAGCGCTGGACTGTGAACCAAGTGGCGGCTTATGCGGCTGAAAAGACAGGCTCTGAGATAGCTGTCGAGCGTGTGAGACTGGTCTTTCCGCTCGATCTTGGTATCGAAGGGTTGCGCGTTATACAGCCCAACGACTCGTTGCCGCAGGTGAAAGATACTGTGGCCGATATCGGCCGATTGGTCGTTAATGTGCAGCTGTGGCCGCTGTTGCATAAAAAAGTGGAGGTAGATGCACTCGAATTTCATCATCTGAAACTCAATACAGCCCATCTGATACACGAAGTTCGCGTCTGCGGAACGGTCAATCGGCTATGCGTGAAGAGCCATGGTATCGACTTGGGAAAGGAGGTTCTGCGGGTGAACAGTGCCGAATTGGCTGGTGCCAAAGTGAATGTGGAGTTGAGCGATACGGTTCCACCCGATACCGCAGAAAGTAGAATATACTGGAAAATTTATGTCGACGACCTTGCCGTGAGTCGTACCGATGTTACCGTTCACTTGCCGGGAGATACGCTTCAAGTGCAAGCCTATTTGGGAAAGACGGTTGCTGGCGGCGGATTCTTCGATCTTGACAAGGGCATTTATCGTGTGCAGCATCTTGATTGGACCGAAGGTAGACTGCGGTATGATAATAATTTTAAGTCCCGCAGCAAAGGGTTGGACTTCAATCACGTCTCGCTCACGGGTGTTACATTGGGTGCTGACTCGTTGTATTATTGCAAACCGCAGCTCAGTTTGCGTCTCCGCGCCTGCTCGTTCAGGGAAAAAAGCGGGATAGAAGTGAGTCGGTTGACGGGCCCGATCGCTTTGGATTCTGCCATCTGTACCTTCCCGACATCCGATTCAGTACCCCCGAATCGAGTCTTACGGCAGCTTTCGATATGGATCTCGATGCTTTTGCCGACCGCAATCCGGGTAAAATGAATGCTGTTTTGCACGGATCGTTCGGTAAACAAGATTTAATGCGCTTTCTCGGCGATATGCCGTTGCAGTTTCGACGGTGGTGGCCCAATTATCCTTTGGCCGTCGATGGCGTTGTAAAAGGCAATCTGCGGCGTGTGAATTTTACCGGTCTGTCTGTCGTTTTACCCACAGCCTTCCGACTGAAAGCTACTGGTTATGTTGCTGATCCGTTGAATCTGCAACGGATGAAGGCCGATGCAGACCTCAAAATCAATACATTCAATCTCGGCTTTATTACAGCCCTTTTCAATCAACAGTTAAACGCATCGCTAAATGTGCCTAATCGCATAGCGATTAACGGCAGATTGCACGTCGATCAACAGTTAATCGCAGCCCGATTAACGGCATCTGAGGGAGGAGGTAGCTTAAAGGCTGATGCTCAGATAGATACAAGGCGGATGGCATACCGTGCCAAGCTCTCGGCCAATGCTTTGCCTTTGCAGCATTTTCTGCCCCGAATGGGCTTGCATCCGTTTACGGGCGATGTCTCGGTAACGGGTTCGGGAACCGATATCTTTTCACATCATACCCGCTTGCAAGTGCAGGCCCGTGTGTTGAAATTCCGTTATGGAACTTATGATTTAGACCATATCACGGGTAGTGCGAATATGAGAAATGGTGTCGTTCACGCTGATATTCACAGTGATAATACACTGCTGAAAGGTCTCATCAGCCTCGATGCCCTTACGGACAGTAAGCGTCTGCGAGCCACGGTGGGAATGGATATAGATAAGGTTGACCTCTATCGTCTGCGCATTCTGCATCAACCGCTGACCGTCGGTTTGTGCGGACACGTGGATATGGCTACAAATCGGCGCGATTATTATATGATTAAGGGCTCGGTGAGCGACATCACGATTCACGATAATACCCGAATTTATCGTCCTGAAGCCGTGGATATGGATGTCTTTACACGTCGCGATACAACCCACGCCATTGTAGACTGCGGTGATTTCCACCTCAATATGGATGCACGCGGCGGTTATGAGCAGCTGATGAAACAGGGAAACAGACTGCTGGCTGAACTGCAACGACAGTTGAAAGATAAATATATCGATCAGGTGCGACTGCGCGAGCGCCTGCCGAATGCCCGCATTTATCTGGCCAGCGGCAAGCGTAATTTCTTCTGTCGGGTACTGAAGAAGTATGGTTATGAACTGAATAGTATTTCGATGGATATGCATTCGTCGCCCGTTGCAGGCTTAAACGGGCGGATGGAAATCGATTCGATGATTGTAGACAGCATTCAATTGGACACGGTCAGACTCCGTTTGTTGTCCAATGACAATGCAATGACCTATCAGGCACAGGTGCGCAATAATGCTGATAATCCCCATTACACGTTCAATGCGCTGATTGCGGGTGGCATCTATGAACGAGGCACGAAGTTGACAACGAAGATTTACGATGCCAAAAACAAACTCGGGCTGAGCATCGGCGTGTCGGGCTCGATGGAATCGAACGGAATCGCGTTGCATCTGATGGGTGATAACCCGATTTTGGGCTACAAACGGTTCAGTGTCAACGATAGTAATTATGTATTTTTAGGCGACGATAGGCGTGTGTCTGCCAACTTGCGGCTCTCTGCTTCAGATGGAACGGGTATTCAGGTTTATACGGACGACGGCAATCGTGAAGCCTTACAAGATGTCACTGTCAGCCTAAACAGGTTCGTGTTGGATAAAGTTCTGTCGGTGCTTCCTTATACACCGAGCATCTCGGGGACGATGGACGGCGACTTTCACGTCATTCAGACGAAAGATAAACTGTCTGTTTCGTCAGACATTTCGGTTGAAAAGTTAGTCTATGAAGGTACTCGAATGGGGGATATCAGCACCGAATTCGTTTATATGCCGAAGTCTGACGGTAGTCACTATGTCAACGGAACGCTAATGAGCAGTGGCAACAAGGTGGCTACTTTGGAAGGAAGCTACCAGTCGAAAGGCGAGGGTTATCTCGATGCCGACCTCCATCTCAATCGTCTTCCGCTCTCTTATATCAACGGATTCATTCCCCGTCAGCTCATCGGATTCAAAGGAGCAGGTGAAGGAAAACTTACTGTGAAAGGTGCGCTGAGCAAACCGCAGGTGAACGGTGAGGTCTATTTAGACTCTGCTTATCTTGTGAGCGAACCCTATGGTGTGGAAATGCGCTTCGATAACGACCCCGTTCGGATCGTGGGGAGTCATCTGCTCTTCGAGAATTTCGAAATGTATGCCCATAACTCCAGCCCTCTGACAGTGTCGGGGTATTTCGATTTCGCGGACTTGGACAATATGATTCTCGATGTGAGAATGCGTACGGAAAACTTCCTTTTGATTGATGCCAAGGAGAATTACAGGTCAGAGGCTTATGGAAAAGCTTTTGTTAACTTTTTCGGAAGAATGGGCGGGCCCATTGATAACTTGAAAATGCGGGGTAAGTTGGATGTACTCGGTGCCACGGATTTGACTTATGTGTTGCGTGATTCGCCGTTGACCACCGATAATCAGATGGAAGGTTTGGTGAAGTTTACCGATTTCAAAGACAGCGCGCAGGAAGTAATCGATCGTCCGCCATTGACAGGTTTGGATATGGATATGAGCATCGAGATAGATGAGAACGCCCATATCCTTTGTGCACTGAATGCAGATAAGTCTAATTATGTAGACCTGATCGGCGGCGGAAACTTACGGATGCAATATAATACGGTGGATCAACTCAGACTGACCGGCCGTTATACGCTCAACAACGGAGAGATGAAATACTCGCTTCCGGTAATTCCTTTGAAGACGTTTACTATCCGCGATGGCAGTTATGTAGAGTTTCTCGGCGATGCAATGAACCCGAAGCTCAATATCACAGCTACTGAAACGACTAAGGCTTCGGTTGCGTCGGGCGAGAAAGACAGTCGTGTAGTAGACTTTGAATGCGGTGTGGTAATTACCAAGACACTCAAAGATATGGGGCTGGAATTCATCATCAATGCACCACAGGATATGGCAATGGCCAACCAACTCAATACGATGAGCAAGGAAGACCGCGGTAAATTGGCCGTGACGATGCTCACAACGGGAATGTATTTGGCCGATGGCAATACGCAAGGATTCTCTATGAATAATGCTCTTAGTGCTTTCTTGCAGAGTCAAATCAATAATATCACAGGCAGTGCATTGCGTACACTTGACCTGAGTTTCGGTCTCGACAACGTTACCGATGCAAGTGGCAATATGCATACAGACTATTCTTTCAAATTCTCTAAGCGTTTTTGGAACAACCGTCTGCGCATAATCATCGGCGGCAAGGTGTCGACGGGCAATGACGTAACGGCTCGGGATAACACGTTCTTGAATAATGTGTCGTTTGAATACCGCCTGAACCAAGGTTCGACGAGGTATCTTCAAGTTTTCTATAACCGCGACAGCTACGACTGGTTGGAAGGAGATATCGGCAAATATGGCGTCGGTTTCATCTGGCGTCGTAAGCTCAGCCATTTCAAAGACTTGTTCCGCTTCAAGGATCGAGCCGATATTGTGCTTCCTCTTCCTGATGACACGTTAAAAGTTAAGACCAATGCGACACAGAAATAAATACATAACGCTATGCTGGTTGGCGGCAATGGCCATTGTCGTTCAGTCTTGTTCGACTACGAAAGTGGTGCCCGACGGCGATCAGCTCTACACGGGACTCTCTAAAATTCAGTATCAGAATTATGAAAAGAGCAAGCATTTCGACGATACGAAAAACGAATTGGAGGCAGCACTTGCTTGTGCTCCCAACGGCGCTTTATTCGGAAGCAGCTATGTGCGAACGCCGTTTCCTGTCCGACTGTGGGTTTGGAATGCTTTCTCGGGTGCCGAATCAGGAGTCGGTCATTGGATAGCAAAGACATTCGGAAAGGCTCCCGTGCTGATGAGTTGGGTTAACCCGGTGCTGAGAGCATCGGTGGCACAGTCGGTAATGCGGTCGCACGGTTATTTCCGCGGTACTGTTGGCTATGAAACTGTAACGATGCGTAATCCCAAGAAAGCTAAAATCGCCTATACTGTAACGATGAATCATCTTTTTACGCTTGATTCGATTACACGCGAAAACTTTCCCGTGGCCACTGATAGTCTGCTTGAAGCCACATCCAAAGACGCTAAGATTCATTCCGGCGATCCGTTTGATGCAAGTCTATTAGATGCCGAACGTACTCGTATCAGCACGCTTTTTCGTAATAACGGTTACTTCTATTATAAGCCTGACTATGCCTC
The DNA here is from genome assembly GCF_000613725.1 of Hoylesella pleuritidis JCM 14110. Taxonomy (GTDB): domain Bacteria; phylum Bacteroidota; class Bacteroidia; order Bacteroidales; family Bacteroidaceae; genus Prevotella; species Prevotella pleuritidis. The sequence continues at coordinate 18,130 of NZ_BAJN01000013.1, read as the reverse complement.
TTATCTGGCCGATACATTGGCTCGGCGCGGTCGTGTGCAGTTGCGAATGCTGATGGCAGATAATGTTCCTGATCGGGCTCGTCGCAAATGGTATATCGGGAAAGTAGATCTCAATTTACGTCGGCAGTTTATGGAGTCGCTTGAAGACTCTGTTACACGTCGTGCTCTTACCGTTCATTTCAACGGAAAGCGGTCGCCTATCCGTCCAAGCGTGATTCTTGGGCGCGTCAAACTGCGCCCCGGACAGCTCTATCGGTATGATGACTATTTTCAATCTTATAACAATGTTACGGGAACAGGCCTTTACAGTATGGTAGATTTCAGCTTTACGCCTCGTGACAGTTCGGCAACGTGTGATACGCTCGATCTCAATCTCAGTTGTGTTTTTGATAAACGCTATGATTTCTATGTTGAAACAAATTATACAGGAAAGACCAATGGCAGGATGGGACCAGGTATTATAGTGGGTTTTGCCAAGCGAAACGCATTGCGAGGAGGCGAAAAGCTGGATGTTAGTCTTAACGGATCGTATGAATGGCAGACCGGACACACCGACGAAGGAACCTCTTCTCGGCTACATTCGTATGAATACGGTGGGTCAGCTTCATTAGAATTCCCTCGTCTTTTACTGCCGTTTTGGCATCGGTACAGATTTTTCAGTGCCCCCTCGACATTACTCAAAGCCTCGACTGACGTGATCAATCGTGCAGGATACTTCAAACGTCATATCGTTTCGGGCGAACTTACCTATAATTTTCAGACTTCGGCCACGTCATTACATCAGTTCAGTCCGCTCTCTTTACAGTATAACTATATGACAAGTCATACGGACGAGTTCCAAAAAATAATGGATGAGAATCCGTATTTGAAGGTAGCGATGCGTGATGTGATGATTCCGAAGATGCGGTATAGCTATATTTATACCAGTCCTGCTCATTATCGGAGTCCTATCTGGTGGCAGATGACGGTGAGCGAAGCGGCCAATGTTTTATCATTAGGCTACCTTGCAGCGGGCCGGAAATGGAATGAGCGCGATAAACAGATGTTCAAGAACCCGTATGCACAGTTCTTCAAGGTCGAAACAGAGTTCCGAAAGACATGGCGGATGAGTGAACATACCCAGCTGGTGGGCCACATTGCTGCGGGAATTATTTGGTCTTACGGCAATTCTAACGGTGCGCCGTACAGTGAGCAGTTCTATGTGGGTGGGGCCAACAGCATTCGAGCTTTCAATGTGCGCAGTATCGGCCCTGGCGCTTTCAGCCCTACGGCCTCGTCAAATTCTTATTTGGATCAGACGGGCGACATCAAATTGCAATTCAATCTGGAATATCGTTCCCGATTGTTTGGCAATCTTTACGGTGCCGTATTCCTTGATGCGGGCAATGTTTGGACGTTGCGCGACTATGCCGAACGGCCTGCCGGCAATTTCCAATTAAAGAATTTACCGCGTGAGATGGCGCTCGGTACCGGAATAGGTCTACGTTATGACCTTGAATATTTCGTTATTCGCGTAGACTGGGGTATAGGTCTTCACGTGCCTAATAAGGTCGGTTTCTATAACATTTCTAATTTTAAAGACGGTCAAAGTCTCCATTTTGCTATCGGATATCCATTCTGATGCTGCGTGTAGAGCAAACTGTTGGATAAGATTCAGTAAATGTTGATGCTAAAATATGGGGATATTTCAGTATGTGATGACTGTATTCCGATGACGGTTATACTACCTATTCAATTATTCTTTTCTAAAAAATAGGACCTTCCGGAATCAAATGAAAGTGGTTTTCCTTGTGAGGAGTAATGCTTTTTATTGTTAAGAGCATTGCTCCTTATATTAAATTATACTGTGTGTAACTGTTATTTGCGACGAATTTTCTATATAATTGATATTCAATAGTATAGAGACTTGGTATAGGGAGTTGTGTTTCAGGATTTCCTTTATGATGAATTTTTTGGGAAATAAGGATGTATGGTGTAGTGATTAATAATAATAAACGTTTGCAATTTATTATTTTTTGTTTATCTTTGTCAGCAAATATAATATTCGTTATTCTCAAATACTGCGACGAAATGAAAAGATGGTTATTGGTTTCAGCCTTATTCTTTGTTGCCTTTTGTGTTCAGGCGAGGGGCCAGAAAAAGCCGATTAAATTGCATAAGGACTCTATCCCGTGGACCGTTGGCTTGGGATCGGTAGACAAGGTGACCGAAATCAGGATGAATAAAGGCCTCATTATCAATCCGCTGAATGCACTGAACGGACAGGCGGCAGGTGTGAATATAAGTGCCAATGGCGCCGACCGAATGGCCGCTCTCAGTAGTGTGCGTGTGAGGGGAACCACTTCCGTTACTGGCGGTAATGATCCATTGGTACTCATTGATGGCGTTTCGGCCGACCTCTCCACGTTGAGCACCATCTATCCGGCCGATATCGAGAGTTTCACTATTTTGAAAAATGCTGCCGAAACAGCCCAATTCGGGTCTCGCGGGGCGTCGGGCGTTATTGTAGTGACAACGAAAAAGGGAGGCGTCGGGCAATTCCATATCACTTACGACGGCAATATCGGGGTCGAGTCAGTGTATAAACGTATCCAGATGTTGCGTGCATCGGAATATGTTTCTACGTCGAAAGCCTTAGGATTAGCCTATAACGACGGCGGTTTCGATACTGATTTCCTGCGCGCTGTCACGCAAACGGGCCTGGTTCAGACTCATCACGTGGCGTTCGGAGGTGGTTCTGACAATTCGGGTTATCGTGCTTCGCTCGGCTTTTTGGGGCATCGCACGGTTATCAAGACATTCCGTTACAACAATTTTGTAGCCAAATTAGACCTCACACAACGGGCATTCGACAACCGACTGCTGATAGAACTCGGGGTGTTCGGCTCTTCCCGACAAGATAAAGACATCTTTGATATACAGAAACTCTTTTATTCTGCCGCCACGCAAAACCCCACTTTCAGTACTGCGATGAATGCATCAGGAGGATGGGATAGAAATACCGAAGCCTCGCAAACGGCTCCGCCGATGGCGCTTTTGCGTGATAAGGACGACACACGGAACCTTAATTTCAATACACATCTGCGTCTTACATTCGACGTTTTACCTGATCTGAAAGCGTTGCTCTTTGCTTCTTATTCGTTCAACTCGACCGAACGGGCGCTGTTTCACCCCACTTGGGTGGCTGCGCAGGGCGAAGCCTACCGTGGAGAACATAAAAGTGAGGATTGGCTTACGAATCTCACGCTTACCTATAACCGCATTTGGGGCAGTCATAGACTTGAAGCAACGCTTCTCGGAGAGTATCAGAAGGCGCGCCGAACGGGCTTTTGGACGTTAGTCAAAGGTTTTACCACCAACGAATTGGGGTATAACAATCTGGCGGCAGGGGCTCTTCGGCCTTACGGAGGCACTGGGAGCGATTATGAAGACCCATCGCTTGGCTCTGTGATGGGCTCATTGGATTACACCTTATGCGGTAGATACAAACTTACGGTTACCGGTCGAGCTGACGGGAGTTCGTTGGTGGGTAAACATCATACGTGGGGACTTTTCCCATCTGTATCTTTCGAGTGGGACGCAAAAGCCGAACCTTGGTTGCGAAAGGCCAGTTGGCTCAGCCTGTTGAAGTTGCGTTCGGGTTATGGTTTATCAGGAAACATCGGCGGTATAGATGCCTATTACTCGATGCGGGCATTACTACCTAACGGCGTTGTACCTTTGAACGGTGCGCCGACAGTAACGATGGGTATAACGCGTAACGCCAATCCCGACCTGAAATGGGAAACCCGAGGAACTTTCAACATAGGTCTCGACCTTGGATTGATGAACAACCGCATCGTGATGAAGGCCGAATACTACACATCTAAGACCTGGGATATGATCTATCAGTATGATGTGCCGGTGCCACCGTATACTTACGACAAGCTGCTGGCCAATATCGGATCGATGCGTAACAGTGGGTTCGAGTTAGGAATAGGGCTGACACCGCTGTCGAAGAAAGATATGGAGCTGACGATCAACGTCAATCTGTCGTGGCAAAAGAACCGACTCATCTCGCTGAGCGGCTCTCATAACGGGACGAAGTTGACTGCTTCGGCTATCACCGGCATCGGAACGCTTACCGGGGCAGGCTTTCACGGCGGCAATAACAACATTGTTTACCAGATCGTAGGCCAACCTTTGGGTGTCTTTTACCTGCCGCATTGCACGGGACTCGTGCGCAATGCTGACGGCAGTTACCGTTATGCCATTGCCGATCTCGACGGAAATGGGCGCATCAATATCGAGGATGGGGGCGACCGTTACATCGCCGGGCAAGCCACTCCGAAGTTTACGTTGGGCTCGAACATTGCTTTTCGCTATCGGGCTTTCGACGTTTCGTTGCAAATAAACGGTGCTTTCGGGCATAAAATTTATAACGGAACGGCTCTCTCGTATATGAATATGACCAGCTTTCCGTCCTATAACGTGATGCGCGAGGCCCCCGGGCAAAATATCAAAGACCAAACAGCTACCGACTATTGGCTTGAAAGCGGCGACTATCTCAATTTCGATTACCTCACTATCGGCTGGAATGTGCCGCTCAAATCCAAGTATATCAGTTCGCTGCGCGTGTCTTGCAGCGTCAACAATCTTGCTACAATAAGCGCTTACAGCGGCTTAACGCCGATGATAAACAGTTATATTTTCGGTCCTACTTTGGGTATCGACGACAAGCGTTCGTATCCCGTTTACCGTTCATATACGGTGGGACTGAACATTCAATTCTAAAAATCGCATGGCAATGAACAAGTTCTTCGCTTTCGTTTGGGTTGTACTGACCCTTACTTCCTGTCTCGACGAGCATCCCAAGAATCTGCTTACGGAAGATGAGGCCTACTCTTCTGCTCGGAGTCTTTATGTGAATGCTGTGGCCACACTCTATAATCATATCGGCGGGAAAGCCGACAGCCAGAGTCTACAAGGTACTTATCGGGGTGTGTACGACTACAATACGTTCTGCACAGACGAAGCAATGATCCCCATCCGAGGCGGCGATTGGTACGACGGAGGCTTCTGGGAGAATCTTTACAAACATCAATGGACACCTCGAGATGTGCCTCTTTACAACACGTGGCTGTATCTTTACAAGGTCGTTATGCTCTGCAACCAGTCTCTGCAACAGTTGGATAAGCACGCCAATCTGCTTACTCACACGCAGCACGAGGCTTATCGGGCCGAGGTAAGGGCCGTCAGGGCGATGTATTACTATTATCTGATGGATATGTTTGGGCGTATTCCTATCGTAACCGACTGCAACACGCCTATCAAAGAATTGCAACAGAGCAGCAGGAGTGCGGCCTTTCGTTTCATTGTAAGCGAATTGCAAACCGTCGCTCCACTGTTAGCCGGTGCCCGTAGCAATGTCGAAGGACCTTATTACGGGCGTATTACTCGTCCCGTTGTCCATTTTCTGCTGGCCAAACTGGCACTCAATGCTGCCATTTATACCGATGATGACTGGACCGATAACAGTCTGCCCGACGGCCGAAATATTCTGTTCACCGTCGACGGACACAAGTTCAACGCCTGGCAAACCGTCATTGCCTATTGCGATAAGATTACTGCGGCAGGTTATCGGCTTGAAACTGATTACCGAAAAAACTTTGCTGTGGTAAACGAAAACTCTCAAGAGAACATCTTTACCATACCGATGGACAAGACACTCTATGCCAATCTGTTCAAGAATCTGTTTCGTTCGCGCCATTACAATCACGGCTCGGCCCTCGGTTTCGGGGCCGAAAACGGTGCGAGTGCTACGCTCGCGGCTGTTCGTACATACGCTTACGATACCGATTCTACCGACACCCGCTATGCAATGAACTGTTACAGCGACACCGTTCGAGTCGACGGGCGTATCGTTCGGCTTGACAACGGCGATGCGTTGGTTTATCATCCGCTTGCCATTCAGCTCAATCTCACGGGCTCTCAGTATGAACGCACGGCGGGGGCAAGAATGAGTAAGTATGCCATCGACCGTAGCGCATACAGCGACGGACAGCTTCAGAACAACGATATCGTGCTGTTTCGCTATGCTGATGTGCTGTTGATGAAGAGCGAAGCCAAGCTGCGCAACGGCGAAGACGGCTCTGCCGAACTCAATCGGGTACGTAGCAGGGTAGGGATGAAGCCTCGCCGAGCCACGCTCAGTACGCTACTTGCAGAACGCTTGATGGAATTAATGTGGGAAGGTTGGCGTCGTCAAGACCTCATTCGATACGGACTCTTTGCCTCAGCTTACGACCAACGCACACCGTTAGACAATGAGTTGACGGGTTACACCACCGTTTTCCCAATTCCTGCCACCGTTATCGCTCTCAATGGGAATATGAAGCAGAATCCGGGATACAAGTAAGATAAATCGGCATTCATTCCCAGCCTTCTCAAAAGAGGGAGTGGAATCATATCCGTTTACTACCCAAGAGTAAGTTATTGGGTTTTACTCATTTCCCGTTTCGTATTTCGTTGAAAATCAATCATCTGCAAGTCGTATTGCAATTAGCCGTTAAACGCTGCGCGGTTAATTGTTTATTGCAGTGCAAGTAAATGTTAATCGCACGCTGATTAATGGTTAGTCATTGTGTAATTAACAACAACTTGGCAGGCTGTTCGTATTTTACAGAGAATCAACTACTTACAAATTAAGATTCCGCAAATAATTAATCAATCAAAATTTCGCTGATGGTTCTAATTCCATTTCACATCAATTCTCGGTGATTGCCCCGCAAATCAAAATGTAACCGGTTATTATCGGCATAGCGGATGAGGACAGCGTTCAGAACGATTCGCACCGCTGTAAATACAGTCAACATCGTATCCACTACGTGGATGAGCACAGAAGAGCTCTACACCACAGAGTATCGATGCAATAACTAATGCTTAAACATATGCTGTTTAATGATTTTTTGTAATTCATTTGGCGATAATTTGTAATGCGATAGATATATTGCTGATTTTCAATTATATACATCGCTGATATAAAATCATTGTCAACCGGGAGCTACGAATCGGTCAATGACGGTATTCGTATGTTCATTTTACGGATTAACCCTTTCATACTCGCACTTTTTTTTGTACTTTTGCAGAAGATTATAAGATTTGAAGTTTTAAGAAAGAGATAATGATGAAGGATTTAGATTGGTCTAATTTGTCATTCGGTTACCTGCCGACTGATTATAACGTACGCTGTTACTACCGCAACGGAAAGTGGGGTGAGATAGAGATTTGCTCTGATGCGTACCTCAAATTGCATATGGCTGCCATCTGTCTTCATTACGGACAGGCTGCATTTGAGGGTTTGAAGGCCTATCGTTGTCCTGACGGCAGAATCCGAGTGTTCCGTATGGATGAGAATGCTGCACGTTTACAGGCTACCGGTCGGGGAATACTGATGCCGGAAGTACCTACTGAACTGTTTGAGGAAATGGTGACAAAGGCGGTCCGTTTGAATCAAGACTATGTGCCGACCTACGAGAGTGGCGCTACGCTTTACATCCGTCCGTTGCTCATTGGCACTACTGCACACGTGGGAATACGATCTTCCGAGGATTTCGTTTTCATCGTTTTCGTTACTCCTGTGGGGCCATACTTTAAGGGAGGATTCGCTGCCAATCCTTACGTTATCATTCGCGACTATGACCGTTCGGCACCGCTCGGCACGGGAATGTATAAAGTCGGCGGTAATTATGCTGCCAGTTTGCGGGCCAATTCCATTGCACACGAGAAGGGATATGTCAGCGAATTCTACCTGGATGCTAAGGAAAAGAAGTATATAGACGAGTGCGGTGCGGCTAATTTCTTCGGTATCAAGGACAATACTTATATCACGCCGAAGTCTACGAGCATCCTTCCGAGTATCACCAATAAGAGTTTGATGCAAATAGCAACGGACATCGGGATGAATGTTGAGTGTAGACCCATTCCCGAAGAGGAGTTGAGTACCTTTGAAGAAGCCGGTGCCTGCGGAACGGCTGCCGTTATTTCTCCTATCTCTTATATCGATGATCTCGACACAGGAGTGCGTTATACGTTCAGCAAAGACGGCAAGCCGGGTCCTATCTCAACCAAACTTTATAATCATCTCTGCGCCATTCAATATGGTATTGAGGAAGATCGGCACGGCTGGACGAAAATTGTTGTGGGATGATTAACTGCTAATTCGACCCAAAAAAGGCGTGCAGATAACATTTCTGCACGCCTTTTTCGATTGCAATTTACTGCCGGATGGATCGAGTTTTGTCAATACTCGACAACCGTTGTCTCATTGATTTCCGGGTCGTAGAGTTTTTCCCTGATTTTGAATATCTGCCATTCGGCTAATGCCACCCAGTTTTTGCCGCTTGTCGAAGACTTGATTTTAAACCAAACATACCTGAAAGGCTTTTCGCTTTTGATGGTTTGGGCAGTTTCATAGACGGCTTTCTTGTCACGAGGAAGTCCTGAGAAAGATTTCAAGAGCGTGGTTCCGGTCTCATTGGTATAATAATCGGCAGTGTTTTCAAAAGTATTGCTGACCAAGACATCAAGCTCTTTGGGATTGTCCTTGTTGTTGTTATCGCGACATACATAGCGAAATCGCAGGGCCGTTCGCTCTTGTCCGAGATCGAAAACGATGTAATGAGGAAAGGGTTTAGGGTTACTCCAACTCATATGGAAGAAGTTATTCTCGTTCCCGTCGATTAAAGCGGAGAGCGGTCCTTCTGATGTTTCGGGGTTATCTGACCACACGTGGTTGATATCGAACGTGAGTAAGTCTTTGTAAGTCTCATAAATGGTTTTCGTTGCAGCGCCTGCCTGTGCCGTGATTTTTACGATTTCGCCTCCGGTTCCTTGTGCATTGTGAGGTTGCAGACTGTATTCTATCTCTCCATAGCGTGCTAACAGGTTGTCGATTTTGATGGAGTCGCTATACATACTGGCCAAACGAGTTCTTACCGAAGCTTCACCCGGCACCTGATAGGTCACTTTTATATACTTGTAAGTCGGATTCTCGGGAATCGTCCATTTGATAACGACGGCTCCGGGAGCTTTCTTATAAGTGAGTGTTTTCGCATCGATAGATGTCGGTACAGGTCCTTTGTCGTCATCGTTGCACGAAATGAGTCCTGTGATTATGCACAGGCATATCATTGAAAATATAGTTTTTTTCATCTTATTCAACGTTTAAGTGTATGTTATCTGTGGTCGCCCGTGTAGCCGGGATTGTTGACCAGGTGCGGATTTTTATTAATATCGCCGAGGGGTATAGGCAATAGATACTGTGTGGGAGCCTCGAACTTACGCTCGAAATTGATTTCTTTAATATTTGCAAGCTCTTCTACCGTCGTTGCATCGATGTTCAACCCTTTGACTTTCACGTTAAAATATTTCTCACCGAGCATCCAGCGACGCATATCCCAGAAGTTCTGACATTCGAGATAGAGTTCTGCCATCCGCTCCTGTCGTACTATTTGCCGCAGCTTAGCTTGGTCTAACGTTACGCCGACAGCACTCCACGAAGTTTCAACGGTGGGTATTCCTGCACGCACTCTCACCTTATTTATATAAGTTTTGGCAGTCTCTAAGTCTCCCGTTTCAATGCAGGCTTCGGCATATCCGAGGTAAAGGTCTGCCAAACGGATAACCGGGAATGGACTCTCTTCGCGTGATCCGCCTCCACTGGAAGCCACAACGGTGTTCGGACTGACGAATTTCTTGTTGAGATAACCGCCCGGTGAGTAGTTGCCCGGCCGCTTTTGAGTGACAGTTCCGCGGCTGCAATTACCACCGAGAAGGAAGTTACAGACCACACGAGAGTCGGAAGTATTCTTCTGTCCGTTGCTCATCGTATAGGCAGGATTAACCGGATCGTTCTGCAATTCATAGTACCCGCCTTGAAAAGCCACCCAAGCGTAATAGCGAGGTTCACGGTCTAAGTTGAAGGCTAATGTCTTTTGGCCTACTTGTCCTTCGTCTGCGTGGGCATCATCGATCGTAACCACCTTCATCTTGTCAGTGTTTTTAAACTCCGGATCTTCGTCCCAAGGAAGACCGTTCTTCGTATAGAAGCGGTTGAGCATAGCCCAAGTGGGGCAGATTCCATTCCAAGCCGATCCCGAATCGTTGTAAGGCATAGACTTGTTTTGTATTCCGTACCATCCGCCGCTGCGTGTTTCGGCTAGCAAAACTTCTGGATTCACGTCCTGATAGTCGAGATTCAGCAGGCGCATACAACGGTTATAGCCAGCTGCGGGATACTGATTCTTGTTGTTATCGCCGATGTATCGGTCTTGTTTTGTATACAAGTGATAGCCGTTTTGTTCTGCAAGCTCGATAGCTTCTTTCATTGCATCGCGCGCCTTTACCCATTTATTGGGATCGTAAGAAGATGGCATCAGCAATGTTCCGTCGTCCGGATCTTTCATATTCTTATACAAAACAGGAGCCTGTTCATTGAAAAGCGGAGATGCAGCATAAAGAAGCATCTTGGCTTTTACAGCTTTTGCCGCTACGTTTGTGGCCAAGCCATACTGTATCTGCGGCCGAATGGCGGGCAAATCTTTGGCTGCTTCGTCTAATTTATCACATATCCATTGCACGCATTCATCATAAGGCGAGCGGTGAGCATAGTCTTTGATGGGTGTCTCTATATTGGGTTCTTCTCGTACTAAGATGATAGGGCCATAGCAACGAGCCAACATATAGTGATAGTATGCAATGAGAAAGTGGGTCTGGGCTTTGTAATCCGTCTTCAAAGCGTCATCTAATCCAGGTGTCTTGTCAATGACATTGAGGAACATATAACACTGTCTGATACCCTGAAAGAATGAATCCCAGTAAGAGATTACAGGACTATAGGCTGTGTAATTACCCTTAGGAAAGGAGGCGAATGTCTCGTGTTCGAATGAGGTTACGATTTCGTCGCCGGTCAATAAGTCGAGAGAAGCCGATGCAACGTTGCATTGCGGCAGGTAGCCATAGCAGGAATAGAGATACTTCTCGGCCTTATCCTTATCGGAATAAGTGTCTTTGGTCGTGGCATTCTCATCGGGAACGATGTCTAAGAAATCGCACGAGGAGAAACAGAGAGCTGTTACCGCGACAATGATAAATTGATATATAGCTTTCATTTTGTTTTCTGTTAAGCGTTTATTTGAATGTTAGTTGAAGACCGATGTTGAACGTTCGTTGCAGAGGATATGACATTCCGGCTCCTCCTCCCATTTCGGATCCCAGAGTTTAAAGCCAGAGAAAGTCACGATGTTGGTCGCACTGGCATAGATTCGACCGAATTTGAACTTGTAACCTACCTCTAAATTCTTCAAACGAAGGAATGCAGCATTGCGCAACCAATAGGTAGATGCTTGCATATTGTTATGATTGTTATACTTGGTCAGACGCGGATAGCGAGCGTTCGGGTTCTGATTATCTTTGCTCCAATAATCATCTGCAATCCATTGCAAGACATTCCGCTTGCTTTGTGTACCGAATGGCTCGAAATCACTCATCATCAGGCTCACGTTTGCTTGTCCTTGGAAGAAGAAAGAAAGGTCCCATTTCTTATAAGAGATGGATGGTCCGAAGCCGTAAACGATTTCCGGAATATATGGACGGCCGATTGGTACACGATCGTTGGCATCGATTTTACCGTCATATTCTCCGTTTTGGTCGGGCTGATCCTTATATTTCACGTCGCCGGGAGCTATTGCAATGTTGCCGAGTGTTGACTTCGGACTGTGAGCAATATCTGCTTCGTCGATGTATAAACCATTTGCCACATAGCCGAGATAGGTGTTCAGGCTTCTTCCTACCTGTCTCAATGCGGGGCGAGTGTCTGCTGCTTCATCATATTCTAACACCTTGTTGCGTGCAAAGGTGAATGTTCCTCGGAATTCAACAGACCAGTCGTCATTGATTTTCTTGCCGTAATTCGTAGCTAAATCAATACCCCAGTTCTTGACTTTTGCAAGGTTTCCGTAGATTGTTGTAGCTGCTGTTCCAAAATAATTCGGTATCGAACCTTTGGCCTGGAAGATGTGATCGCGAATTTCTTGAAATGCATCCACGGTGATATTTAATGCATCAAAGAGGCGAAGATCTATTCCGACGTTCAGCTTATGACCTACTTCCCACGTGAGATTAGGATTCTCGAATCTATTAAAAGCTGGTCCGCTGAGTGTGCGTCCTTGCCCTCCGTAACCCGTAGTATACGATGGACTGCCGGTCAGATTTACAATAGCTTGGTACGCAAAACGGGCTTTTTCCACTTGATCATTACCAACCAAGCCGTAGGAACCGCGTAACTTCAATTGCTGGACGAATTTCTTGATCGGTTCGAAAAACGCTTCTTCGCCGACATTCCATCCCAAAGAAACCGACGGGAAGAATCCCCAGCGGTGGCCTTTTGCGAAACTTTCAGACCCGTTGTAGCCCGCATTGAGTTCCAATAAATAGCGGGATTTATAGTCGTAAGAGGCTCGTGCGGCAAAGCCCATCCTGCGTTTGGGGAGCGATGAGAGGAAATCGAAATTGACATTAGAGTTATATTCATCTATATTGAACAGTATCATTCCGCCCACATTGTGATCTCCGAACCTCCGGTTATAATCAAGAAACGCCTGAAAATAATACCGGCGGTCGCCCGATGTGCCGAAATAATTATTCAATAAATACTTTTGTGGTACGCCGATCGGCTTAATGGTCATATCATATCCGCCCTCGGCGGCTCCGTTAGCGGCGTAATCCGTTAGCTGGTATCTGTTGTAATTCTGAACCCTGTATTTATGATTTTTAGTCCAGTTTTTAAAAGAGAACAAGGCTTTGAATGATAATCCCTTGGTAATAAAGTCTAATTTCTGGTCATAGTTGAGGTTAGCCACCACCGTACTTTCAAAAACATCTCTGTAACCGGTAGTTGCAAGGGCCATAGGATTATCCGGATTGTAGTTTCCTGCCTGCAAAGAGCCCCAATGATACCATTCATCATTGCCCTTGGGATACATAATCGGGAAGTCTACCGGATTAGCTCCCATAATGCCATCGAACACTTTTTTAAGTCCATCACCTTTATCATTAACCAGCATTCCGTGCATATTGTTCATCTGAACATTGAGGTGCAACGCCAGCGTTGCAGTCTTGGAGAGGTGGAAGTCTACGTTGTTCTGGAAGGCATATTTCATATAACTCGTACCGTTGTGATAGGAAAAATACTTTCCTGAGACGTCTCTCAGCATACTGGTCTCGTGACTTGCGTTGATGTTCATAAAGTAAGTGATCTTTGCCGTACCGCCGCGCACGTTGAAATTAGCACGTTGGTTCCAAGTCACTTCTTTGAAAATCTCCTTATACCAATCGACATTGGGATAAACATAAGGATTCAGTTTTTTGATTGTTCCATTGATTTTGTCTTCCGAATAGAGCACGTCGCCCGACTGTTGGTTAGTAACGGCCTCGTTATACATACGCATAAAGGTGACGCCGTCTACTGTTCTGGGACGCTTGGTGGGTGTATTAATCCAGTTTTCCACGCGCAGTCCGATTATAGGATGATCGAGATCGGCCCCCGATTTGGTCTTGATGATGAGCACGCCATTAGCTCCGCGCGTACCATACATTGCTGTTGCCGTTGCATCTTTCAGTACAGAGAAGCTTTCGATAATCTCAGGGTCGATGGCATTAAGGTCTGCGTGTGAGATCTCTACGCCGTCCATCACGATTAACGGAGATGTAGCACCGCTCATTGTGGATATGCCGCGTACGAAGAAATTGGCTCCGTTGTTGCCCGGTTCGCCGCTGCGCTGATAGGCAATAACACCCGAAAGGCGGCCGGCAAACGCTGTTGACAAGTTGGTTGCTGGTACTTTCAAGTCTGCCGGACGAACAGTCTGAATAGATCCGGTTACCGTTTCTTTCTTCTGAGTTGTTCCGAAAGCTGTGATAACGGCTCCTTCCAATGTCTGAACATCATCGGAAAGGGTGATGGAAAGTACCTTGACGTCACTTACTTTGATTTTTTTGGTGGTGTAACCGAGATACGACACTTCTAAAGTTGATCCTTTGGCGGCTTGGATTTCAAACCGACCGTCGACATCGGTAACGGCTCCTACAGAAGTTCCTAAAAGTTTAATGGTTGCTCCGACTAATGGATCGCCGGTCTTAGAGTCTGTTACAACGCCCACGATTTTGAATGTTTTCTGAACGGGTGCGGGGCTCCCCGGAGTCTTTGAAGCGTTTGATCCGCTTGCAATACGATTGACATTCGCGCTTGTGGGAATGCCGCCGGCAGTTGCCGTTTGCTGTAATGCGGGTGCGAACAGTGATAAGACCGCCCCGTATACAGCACAATGCAAAGAGGTTGCTAAGGCTTTTGATAGTTGCATAATACTTTGGGTTGTAGTTATAAATTTGTTTGTTTCGATAAATCTCGGTATAACCTGATTTACGAGACAAAAATAATTAAAAATCCAATAATACTCGCATAAAAACCTTTCGATTTGTTTTTTTTGTATTAAAGACAGTTAAAACAAAAGGAAATGAATAATAAATGTTGCTGTTTTCAATCTCTGCTTTGCAAAATATAAGTATTTTAAAGATTTTGTTTATAATATCATCGTGGAATTATTGCAGAAAAAACAGAAAGGAATTAGGTTCTTATCTTTTTTCGTTGTATCGTCGACCGTTTTGCAAAAGACCGTTAAACGCCTTGCAAAAAGCCGTTAAACGCACGCCGTTTAACGGTTATTTGTGCCGCGATTGACCGTTAATTATAACACCATTTGTATCTATTTGATTAACAGGTAGATACAAGCGGATCTCTAAGCTATGAATTGGGATGAAAGAAAATACTTCTCCTGTAATCGGTATCCGTACTCAGGTGTTGATTTGTCTGTCGTGAAAAATCTTGCCGATGACAGCAAAAATATAAACATTGCCAAACAAAGTCAGCTTGGCAATGCCTTGTTTCGATATTTATAAAAGATGTGGCGACTTAGCCTTCTTCCTCTTCCGACTCTACGGGAATCTTCGCGATGGGTAGTTGTCGGTGAATCATCGTATTAAAAGAGATGATAGTATCGCTACCCGAAAGGCCCAAAGGCTGTATCTTATCGTGAATAATATCAGCCAAGTGATGGTTGTTGAAAGCGTAAATCTTGACGAACAGATCGAAGTCTCCTGTCGGACAGTAGCACTCTACGACCTCGG
This sequence comes from Hoylesella pleuritidis JCM 14110, assembly GCF_000613725.1. Lineage (GTDB taxonomy): Bacteria > Bacteroidota > Bacteroidia > Bacteroidales > Bacteroidaceae > Prevotella > Prevotella pleuritidis. Next base: position 2,908 of record NZ_BAJN01000013.1, on the reverse strand, counting down.
GTATTTTGCGCAATTCATTTGCTACGCGGTCGAATGTGTTTGGATCTTTGAGGTGGAGACCGACAAATGCACACGTTTCATAACCTACTTTCTCTGGATCGATGATAAACTGAGATCCCTTTAAGATACCGAGGTTAATGAGTTTTTGAATGCGCTGATGAATGGCAGCGCCACTTACGTTACACGCACGAGCCACTTCGAGGAATGGAATGCGTGCATCTTCTCCGATAAGAGTAAGGATCTTCTTATCCAATAAGTCTAAACCGTGATGTCCTATTTGATGTTAATTTGTTTGCAAAGATAAAACAAAGTAACGATATTCGCAATAAATCAATCGTATTTTGTAACATAATGAGTAAAGATTCGCTTTATTTTCACTTCCGAGAAACGGCCGAATAGCTTATGCGCAGGGCTTTAGCCTGTCTCAATGCTTGTTTGACGTCGGTCATTACGTGCATTTTCGTATGCTTGTCGGCCTTGATCGAAACCGTCATTTGCTGCCGGTCTTCGGGCGACATACGGTTTTGTTCGGTCTCCATATAATCAGTTATGTCTTCGGCCGACGCGAATTTGTCGTTCAATTGGATGCGGGGTTCGGTACCGGCAATAGCTTGCATATCCCTCGAAGGTTTTCCGATGTAGATGTAAGAGACAGCCGACTTCTTGGTTAATCGCGTCAGTTCGGTGCCCTGCGGTACTTGAAAATGCACCTTTAAGACCGTTTTACGCATATGAGTAACGATCATAAAGAAGAAAAGAACGGTGAAAATGAGATCCGGAAGCGACGAAGTATTGAGTCCGGGCACGCTGTGCGTACGACGACGAAATCTGCTCATCGGTCTCCTCCTTCCCTTTTTGCATCGTAATTCTCTGCTATTCGCTGCGGGCAAAGCGCCTTCACGGCTTCGCGTTGCTGCTGAGAGCAAAGGCTGTAACGGCGTCCGAACTTGCGCAAAGCCCATTCGTTGCGGGCAATGTTGTAAGCAGCCACCAGTTCGTTTTGCATCTGAAAGTAAGTATCGTATCCCGAATTGGGATCTATGGAGATAGAAAAGAGATGCTGCTTGCCGCGACTCTGGATGAAATGCAGCGCCGTTTGTCGTAAGTCAGCTATTCGAGCGGGATGCCGGTCAATGTATAATCGATTGTCGGCTGTGATTTCTAACGTCATCAGATTGTGCTTTTCTACATTCGTTTCCTCCGTTTGGGGGCGCAGATCGGGCGGCGGAAGCTGCCGCGAAAGCCCTTTATCCACATCCATCGACGTGGTAACGAGGAAGAAAATCAACAACATAAACGAGATGTCGGCCGTTGATGTGGTGTTGAGTCTGGGCACTCGGCGTGGGCGATGACGAAACATTGGCTATCGTTTCTCCTTTCTGTAATAGCGTGTTGCACCGTAAACAACGGCCGCAACAGCTGCAATGAGTAGCAGTCCGCCCGTATAAATGAACATATCGGCGGTTTTCAGCCACAGTGTGTCAGCATATTTCCGACTGTTGATCAGCATCTCCGATGAAGAGCCGAGTCCGAAAGTGACCGCCGCCAGCACAACGGTGCCGATAGAAATAGCGTAAGAAATCTGTTTGACAGGGATATTATTGTCGAGCCGGCCGCTCTTTCCGCGTTTGCGAAGACCGGTCCAAACGGCCCAGAAAGTAAGTCCAACGGCTCCTAAGACGAGGACAAACATCAGCCAGATTACCGCATCTGTGAACAGCGGTGCATTGAAGTTGGGATTGATGGCATACGGATGGTCATAGCCGATGACGTAAAACAGTGAGAAAATCACTGTTGCCATCCCGATCAATACGTAGAGTATACGTTGCGACAGGCGTTCGGCGGGCCATCGGTGGATGTTGCTGAGCTTCATTTCTTCAACTGATACTTCATCACCGAATCGAGTAACGTGATGGCAGATTCTTCCATCTGCGACGTGAGATGCTCGATTTTGGAGAGGATATAGTTATAGAATATCTGTAAAATCAGGGCTACGATGATACCAAAAATCGTTGTGATGAGGGCCACTTTCATTCCCGAAGCCACAATGGTAGGGCTGATGTCGCCGGCTGACTGAATCTGATCGAAAGCCATTACCATACCGATCACGGTGCCGAGGAATCCTAATGACGGTGCCATCGCGATGAAAAGCGTAATCCACGAGCAGCCTTTTTCTAAGTTGGCAGCCTGCACCGAACCGTAAGCAGCTACCGAACGCTCGATATTGTCTATCGACTCGTCGATGCGTACGAGACCTTGGTAACAGATGGAAGCCACGGGCCCGCGTGTGTCTCGGCACAGATCCTTTGCCGCTTCGATGTCGCCGGTATTGATTTTGGCTTCAAGATCGCGCATAAACTGCTTGGCATTGATCTCGGACAGACTGAGGTAGATGATTCGCTCGATGCAAAACGCCAATCCAATAACCAAAGCCAGGGCCACGAGCGACATAAATCCGGCGTTGCCTTCAATGAATTTGGTCTTTAAAGCCTGGTGAAATCCTGCACTTTCAATCGGTTCGATATCCGTATCCGGTGTCGACGTGATGGTGCTTTCTAACATACTGTCGGCCAGGTTGTTATCAACAGCCGAATCATTAACGGTTTTTTGCCCTGCATTTAATGGTTTTTCGGCTTGCGATTTACCGTTAGTTGTCTTGCGATTAACGGCATCTGGTTTTCCGTTCTGTATCTCTTGCTGCGCCGTCTGTTCTTCACCACCCTGTTTTTGGGCTGTAATCGTCATTGAGAAACAGAGTAAAAGGAGGAGTGATATGGCAAATCTCACAATCAGATGGTTCATTATTCTTATGTTGTTTTTATAATTGTTTTAATCGGGATACGTCTCTTTTCACAAAGAGCGAAACAGACATTGTGTGTCCACTTCGCTCTCATTGCGGAAAGAGGGG
>NZ_BAJN01000014.1 GCF_000613725.1 Hoylesella pleuritidis JCM 14110 | reverse complement strand
CGCAAAGATAAAAAGAAATAACAAAACAACAAAATTATAGAACGTTAATTTTATTTTTAGTATAAATTACCAAAGATTTGCAAGTAAAGGAACACTGCATATATTAACTATGAGTTCGATATAAGAATCAGGCAATAAGCCTGCTTTTATCTATAATGTCAATATTCATTGCTGGCTTCTTTGACAGTAGATTGTATGCAATGAGCCCTACTATTAGATTTATAACCAAGTTATCAAAAGTATATGTTGTCAACCTAAAGTACACAACGTACAAGAAGTTGTCCACCCGTTTATGTTTCTGCTTTTTACAGCTTCCATATGGCTCATCTTCGCACCTTTTGAAAAGAAAAAAGAACAGAAGACTGGAGATTTAAACTCCGATATGCCGGCTCCATAAAGAGACAGGACTCATCAGGAACAAGCCTGTACCATGCAGGACCTGGGTGAGATGTTTGGGACGTCTCCGTCAGCGAACCAGATGAATCCTATGAAAACAATAATGACTACGGCAACACAGGAGAGAGGAACGGTAGAGGTCTATTTCGACAGATGCAGACTTCTGCAGCGGCATATCAGGACATCAACCGTATGCTCGACAGTTTCTATGAAGTACTAAAGGAAGACCCCGAAAGGGAGAAACGACGTGCCAAACTGATGGAGATAGGACGGCAGATGAACAAGCAGCAGACACCAACGGCGACCACCAATGCCCAGATGACATTACTATATAAATCCTACCAGCTATCGGTAAAATATATGGCATCGGCTGTCAGCACGAAATTGTAGACCTATTCACGCGCAAGAAGACAGACTATCTCATCTGTTTGTAAAAGAGCCATCGCAAGCTTCACGAGTAGATCAAAACCGAATTCTATGAGATCGATTACTCAGGTCGGGAATAACGGCCGCGAGCACCGCCTATGCGTCATACACTGTCCTACTTCCAAGGAGCATTATTACCAAATTACATCACCTCCTTTACTTTAGACTCGATTGTATCACGCAGGTCATCCACACACATTAGGGCATCAAGAGTGCAACTTGACGTGACTTTCACAACCAAAACGCACAATGTAAGTACTACAATACCTACCAATAATTTCTCACCGGTAAGTAAAACGCCCCTTATATAACGCAAAAATTCTGAATGCAAGAGCTGTCTTAAATACAAGAGAAAAACTCATAACCTGGACTCCCAACTATTTCATACAAGTTATACGCCAAATTGGGATAAGAAAGTAACCGAAAAGCGACTCTATCATTTATCTGCGAATAGAAAGAGAAGATTTTTGTGAGAAAGTAGCTCAATCCATCGGAAAATAAAGAAAAAAGAAATAGTCTCAAGACGACAAGAAAGCGTTAATAAATAAGATATATTCTCTCTTTCTATCGAGAAGTGCAAATAAAAATCTTCTTTCCATTTGGAAATGTAAATAAACAAAAATAAAATTCTTCTTTCCATTTGGAAAATGTGAATATATTTAAATTTATTTGCTATTTCCGATGGAATTAGAAGAAAAACAAAGATTTATGAACAATTCCAAGTGGAAACAGAGAAAAAAGTATTTTTCGACCGGTTTCCGTAGATTGAGAATCGAAAAACGGAAAAGTTTATTCCGCTGGCAGAAAAACAACTTTTTTATCCCGAACTGGGGTAAGTTATAGACGAGAAATGGAAACTATAAACACAAATTTGATGCGGCAGACCTGCTATACCTTTTCAATAAAAACCCTCCGCCAGAAATGGCGGAGGGCCACTACCCTTTTCAGGGAAACCTGCTGTCGGGTAATACGGCTGGATTACCAGCCGGGATTTTGTTTTAAACGCTTGTTCTTGTATAGCTCGGCGTTTGCAAAGGGGTAGAAATAGAGTTTGTTGGAAATAGTGTAAGAGATGAGTTTCTGTTTCAAGTATGTAAAAGAGCCGTCGGCCTTCTTCTCGATTCTTACCTGATAGATGTCTTTCATCTCATCCATCAAACGCCACCTGCGCAGATCCCAGAAACGATGGCCCTCAAAGGCTAGCTCTACGCGCCGCTCGTTGCGCAGTCGGGCAAGGAAGTCGGTTGTCGGTATCCCTTCGGGAAAAGCTGGCATCTGCACACTCTGACGTGCTCTGACAAGATTGACGGCTTCACGGGCCGTAAGCGACAGACCGGCCGGTTTGATGTCTGGTCCATAGGCTTGGGCTGCCGCCTCGGCATAGTTGAGAAGGATTTCTGCATAACGGAAGATAACCCAGTTATGGTCGAAGCTGTTGGTATTTTTTCCCGCCTCGAAGGTAATCTTGTTGTTGAGGTATTTTCGCAAGTAATATCCCGTGGGCGTGGCGTTTTGCAGGGGTTGACCGTTCTTTCCGCCGATGAAGGTTTCGACAGGTTCGGTTGACGGCCATTTCACGCCGTTGCAAACGATGGTCATCTCCAACCGCGGATCTCTGTTAGCATAAGGGTCGGCAGCGGCAACAGGATCGTCCCAGTTGAATTTGCTGCCATCATTCATTTCGTAGGCACTGACGAGATTTTCCGTGGGACAGGTGTTTCCCGATCCGTTGCTGACTCCGATCGGATAGTTTGATGCCTCGAAACGGGTGTTTTTCCCCTGTGGTCGGCATAAAATGATTTCGGGACTCTGGTTGTTGGTTGCTCCGAAAAGGTTGTTGTAGTCGTTGTCTATCGCATAGCCTAACGCAGCGGTTTGTTTGATTAGCTCATCGGCAGCAGCAGCAGCAACTTTCCATTTCTCCGCGTCACCGGTTGGATTGAACAGTGGGCTGGCGGCATAGAGCGTTGCGCGTGATTTCAAGGCTAGGACCGGTCCTTTTCCGATGCGTTGCATATTGGCATTGGCCCCAGGCAGTGTGGTGGGTTTATCGGGCAGGTGTCGCACAAGATCCGTGCATTCTGCGACGATAAAATTGAGTACGTCTGTTGCAGATGCCTGCTCGGCGGTGTTCGCTTGCTCTTTCGTCAGTGTCTTCGTAATCAAAGGCACACCACCGTATCGCTTCACTAACTCGAAGTAATAAAAGGCGCGCAGGAATCGTACCTCGTACTGATAATTGAGATAGCTGTTGTATATGTCTTGGAATCCGTCAGAGTATTTCCAATCGTCAAACGTCAGTCCGATGCAGTTCTCCAAGTAGAAGTTAGCGTCGTGTATCGCTCTGTAATACTTGTCGAGGACATTGTCTACGGTATCGTTTGCTGACCAGCTTCCGTCTACAAATCGCTGTATATGCGCCGTTTTATACCCTGACACGGCATCGTCTGTGGCTGCATCCTGCAAAGTTCTTGAAATGCCGGACAACTCGTCGGGCAGATAACTGTAAACTTGAGTACACAACTGGGTTACTCTCGATGGGTCATAAAGCGTTTCGTTCTTGTCGTAATAGGTTGATTCGCCCGTGTCCAGAAAGCTGCAAGCTGCCAATAAGACGACGGCTGGTAATGCGGTTATATATCTCAGATGTTTCATTGTTATTTGGCGTTTCAATTAGAAAGTTAAATTTAATCCGATCGCGTATTGGCGCATCGAAGGATGTCCTGTTTTCATATTCTCGGGGTCCATTGTCTTGATTCTGTCAAGACACCACAGGTCATAGACCCGTACATAGCATCTGGCTGCACTGATATACCTCAGATTGCTCAGCAATCGCTTACCAACTGTGTAATACAATTCCAATGTACGGAGCTTGAGATAAGAACCATTTTTCACCCACAGCGAGTTGTTACTGTAATTATTTACGGAGCCAGTAGACGTCAGTCTCGGATATTTTGCCTGCGGATGGTCTGGCGTCCAACGGTTGTCATAATACTCGGTAGATACCGTTCGGTTCCCAGATAAGGGCCGATAAACACCAGATGTATTCGTGATGACGCTTACGTTGCCTGTTCCTTGAAACAGTGCGTAGAGTCCTACCCCTCTATATTCTACATTCAGGTCAAGAGAATAGTAGATTTCAGGGAAAGGGCTATAGCCTAATGGCTTTTGATCATAAGAATCGATGATGTTATCGCCATTGAGATCTTTGTATTTCAAATCGCCGGGACGTATCTCAGATAACCGTTGAACGACTTTCCTGTCCCTGATCTCCTCCTGATTCTGATAGATTCCTTCGACAACATAACCGTAGATTTGCCCGATACGTCTGTTGGTTCGACGCAGATACTCATACGGCTTATAAGCCTCGTTCTGCTCGATGATTTTATTTCGTGTAAAACTGAATGTTCCGCCGATAGCATATTTCCATCGATTGGTAAAGTCTGTCCAATGTATATCGCTTTCAAATCCACGATTGTCTACGACTCCTACATTTTCTTTCGGTATAGGTAGTCCGAATAATGAAGAAACTTTTCCCTCCGTACTGACCAAGATGTCCGTACGACGATCATAGAAGACGTCCATCGCGACGGATAGCTTTTTAAAGGCTCGGAAATCGATTCCGATGTTTAGTTTATGAGACTTTTCGTAAGTCAGATCTCTAAGCGCCAATTGCGTAATCTTAAGTCCGTTTGTTTTGGTCGGCGTTTTTCCGAAGAAATAAGTTCCTCCCGCACCGTACATATCCATATATAAATCATTGGCAAAATCTGCTCTACCAGAGATTCCATAGCTAGCCCGAAGCTTCAGAAGATTCAGCCAATCGGTTTTCAGAAACTTCTCATCCGATAATAACCATCCTACACCGACAGCAGGAAAGAATCCCCATCGATGTCCCGGTCGGAGAATACTTGCCGCCGAACCAGAAACAGACACATCAAGTAGATAGCGCTGGTCGTATACATAGTGAATCTGTCCTATCGCATCGATAAATGAGTAAGATTTATTTTGTCCTTTTGCCGTCACCTTATCCATACTATATAGTGCCATTACTTTTAAAGAATTCCGATTCCATTTTCGCTGATAATTGGCAAAAGCATTCAGATTAAAATGATTTTTCGATGCACCCACAGAATGACTGGCGTTCAAAGCGTCTCATTACGCAGATTTTTATAAGAATAAGTCTTATTCTCCCAATCATAGTAGGTTTGTTCATATCCGTATTTGCGAGTATTCGAGTCCCAATAAGCCGCACTGTTGTCTAAGCCTATTCTAACACCGGCAGAAAGTCCTTTCAATAAAGCATCCAGATTTTGCGAGAGTTTCATATCTGCATAAAAGTTTCTTTGCTGTGAACGGGCATATCCTGTTCCAGAAATCATTGCCACGGGATTATCTCCTATATCAGTGGTTCCTGCCCAATTGTAACGATCGTTCTTTATCGGAAACACACCAGAAGGAGTTCTGTACAAAGCTCCAAAAATGTCACCGATTGTAGCCCCGGGTCGATTATGTTCCGAGAATGTACCGAATATATTCAACTGCAATTGCGTGTACCGTGTCAAAGTTATATCCAAATTTGTGCGGATATTTAATTTAGAATATTTAAGTTGCGTAGAATATCCATCATTATCCGCTACTGGTCGAAATATCCCGATATCATTTAAATAATTTAGCTGCGTGAAATAACGTACATATTGTCCTCCACCAATTACGGAGAAAGTAACATTATTTCCGGTACTGTAATTACGAAGTGACTCTTTCCACCAATCGACATTAGAATATACACTTGGGATACTGCCTGTTCTGAATGCAGACAACTCGTCTGCACTATATCGAGGTGATAAACCGTCATTGAGCATTCCCTCATTCAGTGCTTGAGCATATGTATATCCATCCACGAATTTGGGCGTACGAAAAGGTCGTCCCAAATTAAACTCGTATGAGAAATTAATCTTTGGTTTACTCATAACTCCTCTCTTTGTCGTTACTAAAACAACCCCATTTGCTCCGCGCATTCCATAAAGAGCAGTAGAAATAGCATCTTTAAGCACCGTTATTTTCTCAATCTCGTCTATGGAAATCTGACCGAGTTCACGCTCCAAACCATCGATCAGAATTAAAGGAGATTTCGCATTCAATGTATTATATCCGCGGATGAAAATATCTCCTGTCGTTTCCCAAGCTGCTCCTTGATTTTGCAAATCTTGCATTCCCGAGATTAAACCGTATAATACATCTCGCGGATTAATTCCCTTACGATGAGAGAGAGATTCTTTCGTCGTAAACGCTGTGGCCGTCGTTGTTTCTTTGATATCGAAAGAAACATTTCGTCCATATGTAATTAAATAAGTATCCTTGTGTATCCGACTACTGTCGGTAGATTTCGATTGAGCACAGATTTGTAGCGGCATCAATAAGAAAGCTATAATATATAGTTTGAATTTCATTTTCTTTTCTATTTAAAAAGTTTATATCTACCACCCTGGATTTTGTACTAATCCATATCCCTTATTTACTTCTTTGGATGGGAATGCGCTTAAACACATTCTTGGTTCCCATCCCGTTTTCCACCATACGCGATAATATTTCGTCAAAGCAAAAGGTTTAAAGACATATTCCTTGGTCTTTTTATGCTTATAAATATGGAGGCCATGTAAAGGCATTTCAAAGACATCGTATTTCTTCCAACGGATCAAGTCGAAGAAACGTACTTCTTCATAAGCAAATTCCACGGCACGCTCGTGTAAAACTGCTTCTCTGAACTCATCCTTTGTCATACCAGGTCTCAACGCTGGCATATCCACGCGTGCACGCACTTTATTTATATATTGATAAGCCTCTTCTGTTGGCCCATCATTATATTCATTCAGCGCCTCCGCATAATTCAAATAGACCTCTGCTAATCGTATTGTAGGCCATTGTACAGGCCTGTTATATGCGGCGGAATTACGATCTAACCCCCATTTTCGACAAGCTAATCCAGTAGATAGACTTAATTCATGCATTCGTCCTTGCTTCCAGTCTTTCCCTTTTGGATAATTTACCTTATCACCAGGTTTTTCTTCTGTCATTGCAGCTGTTCGACCGTTATAACGATCTCCATCTAAAATGAAATTTTCATAAAGTCTTGGATCACGATTCAAGAACGGATTCTTTTTCATCTTGACGTCATTCCAATCAAACTTCCGTCCATCTTTCATCTCAAACATATCAAAAAATTCCTTTGTCGGACAGTAAGCTCCCCACCTAAGAGCTTTATCAAACTGTCCATTTTTGTTTGTACTTAGAAATTCACGTCTACTTGATACCAAAACTTCAGTATTTCCTCTATCGAAATATGCACTTGTATAGGCATCTCGCACATCGGTAATACCTTTGTCTCCCTTTTCGACCAATTTATAAAATCCATTGGTCTGCAATGCATCAAAGAATTTCTTACAGGCGTCTGCGGCTACTTTCCAACGATTCTTGTCATAGTTGCCAAACCAAGTCATTTTCTTTTCTGAAGCTTCTCCTTCAGCAAACGGATGATCTGCATTAAATAAAGGACTAGCAACAAACAGTAAAACACGGGTTTTCAGTGCCATTGCTCCTGCCTTTGTCAATCTTCCATCCCAATTTTCCAATTCATCCATTGGAATACTCCAGGGAAAATCTTCACAAGCAATAGCACTGTCTAACAACTTTACGATGAAATCGACAGTCTCTTGTAAAGTAGCACGAGCAGGAAATGTGGTATCATCTGCTGCTATCGCGTGATCAATAATCGGTAATGCGCCATAGTGTCTCAACATATGTGCATAGAACACAGCAACCATCATTTCTGCTTCGGCTTTCATACGCGACTTCTCGGCTTTATCCATATCTGGTACACGATCGACATTTTCTTTAAATAACCAAGCATGACGAATTCCTGTCCATATGCCAGATTGCGAAAATTGCATTTTAGTTCTATTAGCATTCTTTGTTGTATTATCTTCTACTGCAGCATTATATAGACCAGGATAATACGTCTTTGATAAAGCTGAATAACCGATATTATCATAGTTTAAATCTGTGAATCCTTCAATGGTACTCATACACATCTGTGTCCAAAAGCCATTGGTCTCCATTCCATAAGGTAACAGTCCATAACTACGCCATAATACCCTTTTGGCATACTCTCCTTTTGCAAAGATCGTATCTATTGTTACATCTGTGCTGGGTGGTTTTTGTAAAAAACTATTTCCAAAAGACAGATCTTCACAGGATGTTGCAACTAATAATATAGACAGGATTCCTGTCACTATATATGATTTTGTTTTCATAAATAATTCATTAAAAACTTATTCTAAGTCCAAAATTTATTATTTTAATCAAGGGATATGCTCTTCCATTGGGATTTGCCTCCGGATCACTCACTTTCAAGTTGTCAAAAGTAAGAAGGTTATATCCAGAAACTGCCACTCTCAAAGAGTTTATATATAAGGGCTTAATAATTGTCTTAGGAATTGAATAGCCTAATTCAATATTCTTCAAGCGGATATAAGAAGCATCTTTCAGCCATAAATCAGAATCTATATAATTATGCGATTTATTTCTCAATGACAATGCAGGAGCCTTTGCCCTATTTCCTTTCTCAGGAGTCCAAGCATCGGTTATCATATATCGCATCAGACTAGAATTATTCGTTTCACCAAAAGGAATACGATAGGTAGAACTAAGTAATCTGGATGTTTTAAATGCTCCAGCAAACGTAATACTAAAATCGAAACCTTTCCACGAGACTCCCATATTAACACCAAGCGAATAGATCGGATAGTTAGAGTAGCCTATATCCCGAATATCTTTTTCATCAATTTTCCCATCTCCATTTAAGTCTTTATATTTGACATCTCCTGCCAATGGGATATATCCACTCCCTTGATCAGCTATACCATTTTTCTTACCTTTCAAACTTTGGTAATTTGCCACTTCCTCTTCTGTAAAGTAACCATCGAATACATATCCGAAATTTTGTCCGACAGGCTTTCCTGTCCGTTGCATCCATTTATAAGGATAAGTGATTTCATCCTTAAATATGATTTTATTTTTTGCATACGAAAGATTTGTACCTATATAATACTTAATATCTCGAATCCGATCCTGCCAGCGCATACTAAACTCATAGCCGTGATTATCAACCTTACCCATATTTACTGTGGGTAGTTGAACTGCAAGATAGCCAGGAATTATGCCCCGAGAAATAAGAATATTCTTACGGTGTTCTATAAAATAATCAAAGTTAAAAGAAAGTTTATCTTTGAAGGCTTTTATATCTATACCATAGTTTTGTTTTGTTGCTGTTTCCCAAGTTACATTTGGATTTCCTATTTTACCTTCTGTCGCTCCTACAATCTTCGAACTTGTGGTTGTTCCGAAGCTATAACTGCCATAACTGATGCGATAAGTATCAGGAAGATATAGGAAACGTGAATTATCACTGGTTATATCATTTCCTACCTTTCCATAAGAAACTCTAAATTTCAGATAAGTCACGATGGGTTTAACCATTTTAAAGAACTTTTCTTCCGATGCAATCCACCCCACAGAACCGGCCGGGAAAAAGCCGAAACGATGCCCTTTTGCAAAATTCTCAGAGCCATTATAACCCACACTGAAATCCATAAGATACTTGGTCATATAATTATAAGTAGCACGTCCGACAAAACCTATATAACTTCGTGGAATATCTGTGAAATTACCCGTAGGATAGTATTTCATCGTTTGGTTGTACATTGCCAGTGCAGATACATTATGTTGTCTGAATTTACGTTTATAATTAAAGGCTCCTTCTAAATACCAATTCTTAGATAAAGCATCCGATTCAGAATATCCCAACTTTTGGTAACTATGAATCAATTTCAATACTGTTTTTCCATCTCCATTGATAACCGGTTCATACAAGGGTTCTCTTCCTTCTCTCCGTTTATAGATCGTCACACCGCTGTTATAAGAACATTTCACATGGAAAGTTAACCCTTTGGTCAAGAAATTCAGTTTCTGCGATAGCTTAAAATCAAAATTCAATGTATTATGTACAGTTGTATTGTAACCTTTTCCATAGTAGATGTTGAGACCATCCTGTATATTACCTATTGAGAACTGATTGGAGTTCATCCGAATGCGTTTACCATCGACTAAACCAGCTCCACTGAATGGTACAGTGGAATAAAGATCTCTGAAAAGATATCCAACATTGCTCGTTGAACCATTATTATAGTTCGGTTCTTGCCGGTCCCCCAAGTAACCGCCGAGATTAATTTGAACAGCAGTTGTTCGAGTAACGTCAATATCTAAATTAACACGATAGTTATAACGATCGTATCTAAACCCTTTATCATTTCTGTTTTTATACACCTTGAAGAGACCATCTTGTGTGAACACACCCAATGATGCAAAATACTTTACACGTTCTGTCCCTCCTGAAATATTGAAATTATGTTGTGTTTGTATGGCAGAATTACGAATCAACAGATCTATCCAATTCACATTCGGATGCGTAAGCGGACTGCTGTTAGTTCTGAACTTTTCTATATCTGCTGTTGAGAATCCAAGCATATCTTCGGATACACCGTCGTGCTTTTGGGCACGATTGTATTCTGTAGCCCATTCATAACTATTCGCAAAATCGGGAATTCTGGATGGAATCTGAAAACCTATCGATGTCGAGAAACTTAATCTCGGTTTCTCTTTCATTCCACGTTTTGTCGTTACCAAAATAACTCCATTTGCACCTCGAACACCAAATACAGCCGTAGCAGAGGCATCTTTTAATACGGTTATATCGTCAACCTCATTAGGATCTATCTGAGAAAAAGGACGCTCTACTCCGTCTACTAAAATCAAGGGTTGAGATAATGATGTATTCAAAGAGCCTACTCCACGAATAAACAGAGCTGCATTATCCGCACCGGGTTGACCGCTTGTTTGAATACTCGATAGTCCCGAAATCTTTCCGGCCAGTGCATTTCCCATATTGGCAACAGGAGATTTAAGTAAATCATCTTGATTGATGGACGCCAATGCGCCTGTAATCGTTGCTTTCCGTGTAACTCCATAGGCAATTACTTGGACATTATCAAGCGCCACTGCATTCTCTTTCATTCTGATTTTTAGAACAGCCTGTCCCTTGCACACAATTGTTTGTGTCTCATATCCTATACAGGATATTTCGATTTTATCACCGACAACTGCTTTTAAATGGAAAGTACCATTCACATCTGTCACTGTTCCTGTCTTAGAGCCGACAATCTTCACTGTTGCTCCGACAATAATTCCCATAGCGTCTGAAACCGTTCCTCGAACATCAAACCGTTTACTTGATTGGCTGGTCTGTTGAATCGCAATTTCAGCTGAATAAGCTGAGGAAAACGGTAAAGTTCCTATACATAGTATCAGAATACCGCATCGAATAATTTGTCTTTTCATTACATTACACTAAGTGTTAAGTTGTAGATTTCTTTTTTATTAAATTAGTTAAGTTTATTATGTGGCAAAGTTAATAGACAATTAGATATAAAATGCCTTTTATTGTTCAAATAAAGTACAAAATCGTACAAAAAAGATAAAATCTATATATTATTGAATTATGAGTAATCAATATTATTGGGAAGCACGGCAATTACATTGACTTGTAAATTACGCTTTCTCGCTCTGCAAGTAACGGTTTTTTATACGCTGAAAAGCCGTTAATCGCAAGACAAGTAACAGCTAATTGCAGAGCGATTAACGGTATATTATAACCTTATGAGTATAAATGACATAACAACACACGATAATACAAACATTTTTTAACGTCGGAATCATAAAGGAAAAGTAAAATTTTGCTAACTTTGTCATCATAATGAGAATAGACATCATAACCGTATTGCCGGAGATGTTAGAAGGTTTTGTCAACGAATCCATTTTAGCACGTGCACAAAAAAAAGGATTGGCAGAAATCCGTTTACATAATCTCCGTAATTATACAAAAGATAAATGGCGACGTGTGGACGATTATCCTTATGGCGGATTTGCCGGAATGGTAATGCAATGCGAACCTATTGATCGGTGTATCTCGGCCCTGAAAGCGGAACGGACATACGATGAGGTAATCTTTACGACACCTGATGGTGAACAATTCAGCCAGCACGTGGCCAATGACTTATCACTGAAAGGTAACATTATTATATTATGTGGACACTATAAGGGTATCGATCAACGGATACGCGACCATCTCATCACACGTGAAATCTCTATCGGCGACTATGTCTTGACGGGTGGTGAACTGGCTGCAGCCGTAATGGCAGACGCAATTGTACGATTGGTACCAGGTGTAATTAGTGATGAACAGAGTGCATTCTCTGATTGCTTTCAAGACGATATGCTCTCCGCTCCCATCTACACACGTCCTGCCGACTATAAAGGTTGGAAAGTTCCTGATATCCTTCTGAGTGGAAATGAAGCAAAAATAAAGGACTGGGAAATTGAACAGAGTTATGAACGCACTAAGCGATTGCGCCCCGATCTATTAAAATGAATGATTTAACAGATTTATAAAACATAATGTAATGATTATGAACAATGTAACTGCAAAACCACAATTGAGTTTCGGAGAAGCGATTAAACTCGCTTCCGGAAGAGTAACGGATTTCAAAGGACGTTCACGCCGATCTGAATACTGGTGGTTTATGTTGGCTTTCCTCATCGGGTACTTTATCATCAGCTGGTTGCTTGGTAAAATTCTTCCACCCATAGTAACCTCCATTATTACACCTCCCTTATGGTTTGCAGCTCTTGCTGTGACTGTTCGTCGTCTACAAGATACGGGAAAGAGTAAATGGTGGGTCGTTGTGAGTTGGATTTCAATATTAGCTTACTCTCTCTATTTCAACTTGAGCGGTATCAGCGAACAAATGATGGCTGTCAATACAGATCCACAATCGGTAATGAAAGCTCTTTTTAATCCGGTGCTGATGGTATTGGGACTGGTCTATACGGTAACCAGTCTTGTCACAATTATTTTCTGTTTGTTAGACGGCAGACCTGAATCCAACAAATATGGGGAATCCCCCAAATATATAATCAATGAATAAGAGCAATGCGGGGGGCTCAACCAAAGTACCCCCCGCATTGCTTTGTTTTATGCGAAACGACGCATCTTTAAAACGTCGATTTCGATATAGAATTACAAAACTGCTCGCCTTGCGTGAAACCGTCTTCATAAAGGCGCTCAAGTTTTGCCGTGTCTCTTTCGATTCGAGCGACTTCCAAGGGATGGCTTGGGCGGATACAGAAAATTTCCCCACGACTTTCCAACTCTTCCACCATCTGTAATTGTTCATTATACGCCGCAATTCGGCGACTCAAAGCTACGCGTAAACGAGGATAATTCTTGTAAATGAAGTTTGGAATCTTGTGATCACGGCCGGTGTTGCGATATCCACGGTTACGTGTCATCACTATAATGTTATATCGATGACCTGTTTCCATGGCGCGCTGAATGGGAATACTATCGACAATTCCGCCGTCGAGCATCGGTATGCCGTCCACTATTACGATCTTGCTCACATAAGGCAGACTGCTCGAAGCACGCACAATATCAAGTAAACGCCGACGATCGCTGTACTCTGAAAGATACATAGCCCGACCGGTGTCGCAGTTAGTCGTCACCATTTCAAATGTGGCGGGATTGCAAAAGTAAGTTTCGTAATCGAAAGGTAGATATTGATTGGGAAATTTGTCGTAGAGAAGCTCCTGGTCAAAAATGCAGCCCTGTGTGACAAGATGGCGCAGACCAATATAGTCGTAACGTGCCAAATAATCGATATTGGATATTCGGGCGCGGCGTGGTTGCCTGCTCATATACGACATTCCGTTGCAGGCACCTGCCGAAACAGCCACGATATAATTGAAATATATATCGTGTTTCATCAAAGCATCTAATACGCCACAAGTGAAAACGCCGCGCATACCTCCGCCTTCAAGCACTAATCCCGTATCGGTATCTATCTTCATAAATCTGAAAAATTCACTGCAAAGATAATTGTTTTTATCTGAATTTTATTACCTTTGCAGGCAAACGTTCTAAAAAATAATATTATGTTTAACAAAGAAACCTATATTCGTCGTCGCAATGAGCTAAAAAGGCTTGTGGGGAACGGAGTAATAGTATTATTCGGCAACAATGAGTCGCCCAGTAATTTCCCTAACAATGGCTACTATCCGTTCCGTCAAGATTCATCGTTCCTATACTATTTTGGTCAGCAACGCGATGGGCTTGTCGGCGTGATTGATGTAGATAATGACACCGAAACGCTCATCGGTGATGATATAGATATCGAAGATATCGTATGGTATGGTAGCGTGAACAGTGTAAGCAATATGGCTTCTGAAGTTGGCGTAGCTCATTCTGCACCGATGAAGCTATTGACAAATATCTGCAATGATGCACTTCGCGCAATGCGCAGAATCCATTTCCTGCCTCCCTATCGCTTTGACATCAAGTTACAGATATTCGATTTGCTCGGCATCCATCCCAATCAACAGAAAGAGTCTGCTTCAATGGATCTAATTAAAGCTATCGTAAAGATGCGCTCGACAAAAGATGCAGAAGAGATAGAAGAATTAGAGCGGGCGGCAGTCATCGGTTATAAGATGCACACTATGGCAATGCGACTGGTCAAACCGGGCGTAACCGAAAAATATATAGCCGGTCAGGTGGACGGCATTGCGCATTCTTATGGATCTATGGTGAGCTTTCCTACAATTTTTACACAGCACGGCGAGATCCTGCACGGTACTCCTTCACTCAACAAGTTGGAAGCAGGTAAGCTAGCTCTGTGTGATGCTGGGGCCGAGAATATGATGAATTATTGTTCGGATAACACTCGTACAATGCCTGTAACAGGTAAGTTTACCCAACGGCAGTTAGAGATATACAGTATTGTCGAGGCTTGCCACGACTATGCTTTAGAGATATCCAAACCCGGAGCAAAATACTTCGATATTCATTTGGCTGTATGCCGACTAATGACCGACCGATTGAAAGAACTCGGTTTGATGAAAGGTGATACTGAAGAAGCTGTTCGAGCCGGAGCACACGCTATGTTTCTGCCCCACGGATTGGGCCATATGATGGGTTTGGATGTGCACGATATGGAAAACTTTGATCAAATCAACGTGGGCTTCGACGAAGAGACCAGGCCCAAATTAGAGCAGTTTGGTACCAATTGCCTACGTATGGGGCGTCGCTTGGAAGAAGGTTTTGTCGTGACAGATGAGCCGGGTATCTATTTCATTCCGGCTTTAATCGATGAGTGGAAAGCATCGGGACACTGTAAAGAGTTCCTCAATTTCGATAAATTGGAAACTTATAAAGATTTCGGTGGCATACGTATCGAAGACGATATTCTCATCACTAAGGACGGCTGTCGCTTCATAGGGAAAGACCTCATACCTTATCATCCCAAGGATGTTGAGGCATTTATGGAGAATAACTAAATCAAATGACACAATAAAAACAATGAAGAAAGTTTTAGCACTCGCATTACTCGCCTTAGTAACGACAGGCGTAAGTGCGAAAAACAAACGCAACAGCGTAAACAAAAACAAACCGGTGTTTACCGTTGTCAAAGAAAACAAAATTACGAGTATCAAGAATCAGAGTCGCAGCGGTACGTGTTGGGATTACTCGACATTGAGTTATTTCGAGAGCGAAATCCTCAAAGCTACCGGCAAGACCTATGATCTCTGTGAATCGTTCGTGGCTAACAAAACGTATATGGACCGCGCCCGCCAGGTTGTCCGGCTGCACGGCGATTGCCAATTTGCACAGGGCGGAAGCGCTTATGATGTGCTTTATTGTCTCCAAAACTACGGTATCTGTCCTGAAAACGCAATGCCGTTGCCAGGAACACTTTATGGTGATTCGCTCAACAACTATAACGAGCTGTTTGAAGTAATGAGTCCCTATGTAACGGCTATTGCAAAAACAAGAGCAAAGAAATTGACAACACAGTGGCAAGTAGGTTTACAGGGCATCTTAGATTCTTATTTAGGCAAGTGCCTCAGTCATTTACCTATCAAGGCAAGACCTATACACCGAAATCATTTGCAGAAAGTCTTGGTCTTAACTTCGATGATTACGTAACTGTTACCAGCTATACACATCATCCATTCTGGACTCAATTCGCCGTAGAAGTTCAAGACAATTGGCGTAATCCATTATCTTGGAATCTTCCGATGGAAGATATGATGCGTATTATCGACAATGCAGTGATGAATGGTTACACCGTAGCTTGGGGAGGAGATGTGTCCGAAGACGGTTTTACTCGTCAGGGATTGGGTTATGCTTATGACACGAAAAAGATGCCGGGACTTGCCGGCAGCGATATGGCTCGGTGGCTTAAGCTTACTAAAACAGAGAAGAGCAATAAGCTCGACTCGTTAGGTTGCTTAGCTCCCGAAATTATTCCCACTCAGAAGATGCGCCAAGAGCGTTTTGATAACTGGGAACTTACTGACGATCACGGTATGTTGATCTACGGAATTGCCAAGGATCAAAATGGCAAAGAGTATTATATGGTGAAAAACTCGTGGGGAGAGACCGGCGATTACAAGGGTATTTGGTATATGACCAAAACTTTCATCGCTGCCAACACAATGGACTTTATGGTGAATAAAAATGCCATTCCCAAAGATATCCGCAAGAAAATAGGCATCTGATAGCCCTTTTTAAGGGCTGAATAAAATAACGGCAGTTTCTGTTTTTTCCATCAGAAACTGCCATTTTCTTATTTATATTTCGTAACTTTGGGCTCGGATTATCGTTTGATCGACACGATCTCTAATCGCGAAAAGAAATAAAAAAACATATAAATGCACTTCAAATGGAATTACGAATCACCCACATCAGAAGAGGAACAGGCAGCTAAGGAGCTGGGAGAGAAACTGAATATCAGTCCCATATTATCTCTTTTGCTTATCCGTCGCGGTATCAGCACCGAATCGGCGGCTAAGCGTTTCTTCCGACCGCAGCTTGCCGACCTTATCAATCCGTTCTTGATGAAAGATATGGATATTGCAGTCGACCGACTGAACGATGCAATGGGTCGCAAGGAACGCATCTTGGTGTACGGTGATTATGATGTAGACGGATGTACGGCAGTGGCTCTGGTGTACAAGTTTTTACAGCAATTCTATTCCAATATAGACTACTATATTCCCGATCGTTATGAAGAAGGATATGGAGTCAGCAAAAAAGGAATAGACTATGCCAAGGAAACGGGTGTCAAACTCATTATCATCCTTGATTGCGGTATTAAAGCAATCGATGAAATTGCTTATGCCAAAGATCTCGGTATAGACTTTATCATCTGCGATCATCACGTTCCCGACGAGGTGATGCCCAAGGCTGTAGCAATTCTTAATCCTAAACGACCTGACGACACATATCCATTCAAACATCTTTGTGGCTGTGGTGTGGGCTTCAAATTTATGCAGGCATTTGCCAAGAACAATGCCATTCCTTTCTCGCGACTTATTCCCCTACTCGATTTCTGTGCCGTGAGCATCGCTGCGGACATCGTTCCTGTGGTCGACGAGAACCGAATTCTGGCATTCCATGGACTCAAACAGCTGAACCAAAATTCCAGTCTCGGTCTGAAAGCCATTATAGACATCTGCGGACTTAACGGCCGCGAGCTATCGATGAGTGACATTATTTTTAAGATCGGACCGCGAATCAATGCATCAGGGCGTATGGAGAACGGAAAAGAGAGCGTTGACCTGCTTGTGGAAAAAGACTATGGAATTGCGCTGAAAAAGGCAAGGCATATTAATGAATATAATGAACAACGCAAAGACATTGATAAGCAAATGACCGAAGAAGCCAATCAAATCGTGGCAAAATTGGAGAGTCAGCAGCACCGCTCATCCATTGTGCTTTATGATGAGAATTGGAAAAAAGGTGTAATCGGCATCGTTGCTTCGCGACTTACAGAGATATACTTCCGTCCGACAGTGATTCTTACTCGCGACGGAGATTATGCTACAGGGTCGGCTCGCAGCGTGACAGGATTCGATGTTTATTCGGCTATTAAGAGCTGTCGTGACCTTTTAGTCAATTTTGGGGGGCACACTTATGCCGCAGGACTTACTTTAAGATGGAGCGACATCGATATTTTTCGTGCCAGATTTCAACAATATGTTGACGAACATATCCAACCCGAACAGACAGAGGCCACACTCAATATCGATGCAATCATTGATTTTAAAGACATTACAAAACGATTGCACAACGATTTGAAACGTTTTTCGCCTTTCGGTCCAGGTAATCAAAAGCCACTTTTTTGTACGGTCGACGTTTACGATTATGGCACCAGTAAAGTGGTAGGGCGTGAGCAGGAGCATATTAAATTAGAACTCGTTGATTCAAAATCGAGCAGTGTAGTCAACGGAATTGCTTTCGGGCAAAGTGCTTCGGTGCGATATATCAAGTCGAAATGCAGCTTCGATATTGCCTTTACCATCGAAAACAACGTCTTCAAACATGGTTCGCTTCAATTACAAATCGAAGACATTCGGCCCGCAGAGGAATATCGAAATGCCAAAACATATATTCTGAACGAGACCCGAACTTGAACTCGCCCATCGACAAATATATCAAAATACTGCGGGAATACTGGGGATACGAAGATTTCCGCGACATCCAACGCGATATTATCGAGAGTATCGGTAGCGGTCGCGATACACTTGGACTGATGCCCACAGGAGGAGGAAAGTCGCTAACATTCCAAGTGCCGGCTCTTGCAACCGAAGGCGTATGCATCGTCATCACACCACTCATCGCGCTGATGAAAGATCAAATAATGCATCTACGTCGGCTCGGTATTCAAGCCACGGCAATCTATTCAGGAATGTCGCGACAGGAGATTATTAAAGCGCTCGAAAATTGCATCTTCGGAGGTGTAAAGCTCCTCTATATCTCACCTGAACGACTGGGATCTGAGTTGTTTCAAGCCAAGCTGAAACACATCCGCATCAGTTTTATCACCGTCGACGAGGCCCACTGTATCAGTCAATGGGGATATGATTTTCGGCCGGCCTATTTGAACATTTCCGTTATTCGCCGACTGAAACCGGGCATTCCGATTCTTGCTTTGACTGCAACCGCAACGCCAGAGGTTGTAAACGATATTCAGACTCAATTAGGCTTTACCGAGAAAAACGTTTTTCGGATGAGTTTCGAGCGAAAAAACCTGACCTATGTCGTGCGACATACAGAAAACAAAGAAGCCGAACTTATTCATATCCTCACCCTCGTCAGCGGCAGTGCCATCGTTTACGTGCGTAGCCGGCGCAAGACCAAAGAGATTGCCCAATTGTTGGAAACGCATCAGATCAGCGTCACCTTCTATCACGCCGGTCTCGACCACGCAGTCAAAGATAATCGACAAAAGGATTGGCAGGCAGATAACATACGTGTCATCGTGGCCACCAATGCTTTCGGAATGGGTATAGACAAGCCCGATGTGCGTACGGTTGTCCACATCGATTGTCCCGATTCTATCGAAGCATATTTCCAAGAAGCAGGCCGTGCAGGGCGAGACGGAAGAAAAGCTTACGCCGTACTGCTTCATAGCAACAATGATACGAGCAAATTGGATAGACGAGTTGCCGATAATTTCCCCGAGAAAGACTATATAAAGAAGGTATACGAACATCTCGCCTATTACTATCAGATTGGTGCAGGAAGCGGAAACGGTTATACATCTGAGTTCGACATCGACAAATTCTGTCACACATTCAAACATTTTCCCATACAGGCAAATGCCGCCCTTCATATTTTAGAACGTGCCGGATACATCCATTATGAAACCGATCCCGATGCCGCAGCCCGTGTAATGTTCCTGCTCGACCGCAACGAACTCTATCGTTTGAATGAAACCAATCCGAATGAAGAGGCTGTCATCACTTCTCTCTTGCGTACTTACGGCGGCCTGTTCAACGACTATGTTTACATCAACGAGGAGCTGATGGCCCAACGAGCAGGTCTTACCGAGCAGCAAGTTTATCTCAACTTAAAGGCATTGAGCCGGCGCCGCATTCTACACTTCGTTCCCCGTCGCAAAATGCCGTTCATTACTTACACGCAAGATCGCGAAGAAACCGCGCGTATCCATATTCCACAGGCAGTTTATGAGGAGCGTAAGGAGCAACTCGTTCGCCGCATTCTGGCGATGAAACAATATATCACAGACAATAATACCTGTCGCAGCCGGCAACTTCTTCACTACTTCGGAGAGCAGCATACAAAAGATTGCACGCAGTGCGACGTCTGTCTCAACCATCGGACAAATCGGTCTTCTGCCAATCTCCCCGAACAGATTCGACAAGAGATCCTTACCCTCCTAAGCGACCACCTCCCCCACTCCATCGCCGAGTTAAAAACGCTTCGTCATTCTCCGCACCTGTTAAACGATGCTCTCCGCTATCTTATCAATGAAGAACTCATCCTCTTTGAGGACGAAACCATTCGGTTGACCAAATAACACACACATTTCCTTTCCTCTCATCGTACTGAATAAACAAAGGTAAAAGATTTCATCAGAAAAAAAAATACAACCATTTTACCTAAAAAATACCATCATTTTATGGTAAAAACAACATCATTTTCGACGAAAGATAATGCCGCTTTCAGCAAAAGAACTATACCTACCAACAAAAGACATTACTGCCTTTGAAGAAAAAGTACGGTTCTTTTACTAAAAAGGTACGGACCTTTTCAGCGAAAAGTACTATCGTTTTAAATGAAAAGTACTATCGTTTTTTATGAAAAGCTCGGACCTTTTTATTGGAAAGTATAGACCTTTCGTTTGAAAGGTGTGGAGGTATCTCCTAAAACCTTGTTTCCATTTAGCAATGTAATACTGCGGAAAGTCGGTTTACGGTTTCAGCAGATGCACCGTCAAAGGCAACTCTACATCCTTTACAGCTGTCTCATTGACCGCTTTCAGTCTTAATTTCATTTTCAGGAAGTTGCCCTCTTTGCGAGCTTCCGATACCTCGAATTTCGGATTCTCGAAATACAGGTCGAGCACTGAACCGATGTTCTGTGTCGGTTTCCATACCGTAATGATGGAGCTTCCGTTGCCTGTCTTCACTTTTTGGGGCAACAGCTCGATAGACTTACCGCTCCTACGAATGCTCATCTGCGCCTTTTCTATCCAGGTCTGCACGGGAACAGTACCCATCTGTGAAAGTTTGTCGCCGTCGGGTGTGTTTCTGAATTTCTTACCCAGCTGTTCGCCTAATTCGGCACTGCTTGCGAGATGCAAATCGGTGTTGAGATCAGACAGGGGTTTGAAACCTGTTATTGTTTTGGTAAATACGGCCAGCTCGGTTTCACGCCCGTCGTTTGCAGTAAGTTTTATGGTGACCAGCAGTGTGTTGTCGGCGTCGTTCTTTTCTTTGTGACTGATACGAGGAACGAATTTCGATTGGTCGTATGGCAGCAGATTGGCATAGAAGAGATCCAAATGCTCGTATACACCGCGAAGATACAGCGTTTTGGTCAAGTTGTCGTTTACAGACAGTTGCCGACTGTAATAATCGTTTTTGTCGAACTGCAACGAGGGAGCACCGTTTATGCCACTGCCTGTATTGCCTTTGATTCCGTTGTAGATAACGGTAAAGGTGATAGTTCCGTCAGCGAGGTATCGGATGTTACCGATAGCAGTTTTAGCAAAGTCTTCGGATGTGAAAGTGTAATGGTGCTTCCCGTCGGGTGTGGAGGACGTGAAATTGATAAACTTCGAGAGGTATTCGGTAGTGAATTTCGCTGTATTGCCGAGTCGGTAGAGCGTGTCGAAATCAAAGTCTTTCTGATAGTTCGTGTCGCTCTTCCACGTCGCTACTACACGTTTTGCCATCGCCTCATCGGTAGGCTTTGGTGCGAATCCTTCAAAGGAAATCGTTTTCTTGAACGGCTTTCCCGATATATTGCCCGTAACAGTTACGGTGAACGTACCCGTTTGTTCGTTGCGGTTCGTTTCGTCGACGGCGGTAATGCTGAACGTCTTCCCGTTGATGGTCTTTGTGCCGCTCATGGCTTTTATCTTCTTCAACGCCTGATGGACTGTGAGTTTTTTGTCCAAATCAAAATACTTGGAAAGGTCTTCATCGTTCACCTCCTGTGTTTCCATCTGTTCGGGCTTAGAGGGCTGTTTCCCGTTATTTTCCGGTTCATCTTTGCTGCACGCCGACACTACAGCACACAACATAACTGCCAATAATACTTTTTTCATCTTTTTAATCTGTGCTTGCTTGTTAATCACTGAAATACATTCTTCTACCTTTGTCGTAAAAAAGATAAACGGCTTTGCCTAAATGCATTTTTATCTTGTTGCGTGCAAAATTAATGATAAATTTTCATTTCTGGGTGTTTTCAGGCACATATTGTCTTGTTATCCAAGATTTATTGATAAAGATTAGGTTGTCTAAGTCATTCCTGAATACACGCGTATACCGTTGCTGTCCCGGGTCGGTTGCAGCTCCCCTACTCTGCCGAAAGGTCTTCGACCATCTTCCGATACATCGTGTACATCCGCGTACGGGATATGACGCCGATGATGTGATTGTTGATATCGACAACAGGAAGATAATTGAGCGTGGTTTGATCGAACTTGTTCATTACGTCTTCCATTGGGTCGTTGATACCCAAGATAATGTCGACGGGTTTCATCAATTGGCTTACGGTGAACTTGTGATAGAGTTCGGTGCGGAACATAATGTGGCGGATCTGCGCGAGATCGATGATTCCGAGCAAGGTGTTGCCTTGATTGATGACGGGAATAAAATTGGTATGGCTTCGACTGATTACCTGTACCAGCTTGCCCAAAAGAAGGTCGGGCGTTACGGGCGTATAGTCTTTCTCGATAATACTATCGAGACTCATCAAGGTGAGTGCAGCGTGATCGGTGTGGTGGGTGATAAGTTTCCCTTCTCGGGCGAGTCGCATTCCGTAAATGCTGTGCGGCTCGAAGATGTTGATGGTGAGGTAAGAACAGATGCAGACAATCATCAACGGCATAAACAGCTGGTATCCACCGGTGAGCTCTGCGATGAGAAAAATGCCCGTGAGCGGTGCATGCATCACGCCGGTCATTACACCTGCCATACCGAGCAGCGTGAAATTCTTTTCGGGGATGTAGACTCCGATTTGATTGATATTCCAAATTCGGGCAAAGAAAAAGCCGCTGAATCCGCCGATAAACAGAGATGGAGCAAATGTTCCGCCGCATCCGCCTCCGCCGTTAGTGGCTGATGTGGCAAAAGCTTTGGTAAGAATAATGAGTCCGATATAGACAACAAGGAAATGACTGTTGCCATAGAAGACGGAGTTGTTCATTACGGTGTCCCAATCTGTCTCGGTCTTGCCGTTCAATAGGATATTGATAGCCGAATATCCTTCACCGTAAAGTGATGGAAAAAGGAATATGAGCAGACTGAGAACGATACCTCCGAGGACTAATCGGGCATAGATTTTATTCTTGAATCGTGCGAAAACTCCTTCGCACGCATTCATTGCACGAATGAAATACAGGCTTATCAAACCGCAGAAAATACCGAGCAGAATGCTGGCAGGTACTCTTTCCAAGAGCCATTCGCCGTCAAGATGAAAAGTAAAGAGTGAGTCACTGCCCGTGAAGATATAAGTGAAGCACGTGGCTGTAACACACGAGATGAGGATGGGTAGCAGAGAGGCCATTGTGAGGTCGACCATCAGAACCTCTAACGTAAAGACCAGTCCGGCGATGGGTGCCTTGTAGATGCCTGCGATGGCGGCAGCGGCCCCGCTTCCCACAAGTAACATCAGGGTTTTGTTGTCCATCTTGAAGAACTGTCCGAGGTTACTGCCAATGGCCGAACCTGTGAGTACGATAGGCGCTTCGGCTCCAACAGATCCTCCGAAGCCAATGGTGATAGCCGAGGCGATGACTGAACTCCAACAGTTGTGTCCTTTCAGTTGACTCCTTTTGGTCGAAATGGCATAGAGCACACGTGTGATTCCGTGTGAGATATTGTCTTTAACAATATACCGGACGAAGAGTGACGTGATATAAATTCCGATAACCGGGAAAACGAGGTAAAGCCAATTGTAAGTAGTTATGTCAAATCCTGCGGTAAGCAAATACTGGATTTGCCGGATAAGCCAATGCAAGACATACGCTGCCACGGCAGCAAAAAAACCCACAAAAAACGACAACAGAATGATAAACTGCCGGTCGGTGACGTGAGATTCGCGCCATTGAATGATCCGTTGGATAGGTGTAATATGCAGCTCTTGGCCCGATTCCATTTCTTTTCTCGCTGTATAAAATCGTTGATTAGTTACTTTCGAATGATTTCTACTTCGCCGTCGATTCCTAATTTAATAATAGAACTCGGCGTGTGAGGTTTATGTTCTTGTCTTCTCGACCAACAAACATAGTCTACGGCGTCGATAATTTCTTGCGAAATATCCGCATAATTCGCTGCAGCAGGCTCTCCACTGATATTGGCACTGGTACTGACAAGGGCTTTCTGAAATCTGAAACAAAGTTCTTTGGAGAACGGTTCTTTGGTGATTCGCATTGCAATCGAACCATCTTCAGCAATGAGATTGGGGGCAAGATTAACGGCATTGTCGAGGATAACAGTTGTGGGCTTGGTGGCTAAATCCAATAAATCCCACGCAACATTGGGCACATCGCGCACATATCTTTGCAGACGTGCATCGGAATCTACTAAACAGATCATCGCCTTTGAGTCATCTCTATGCTTGATCTGATACACTTTGGCCACGGCTTCGGGATTTGTCGCGTCGCAACCGATACCCCAAACGGTGTCGGTGGGATAGAGAATAACGCCTCCCTTATTTAAAACTGCAACAGCATTCTTGATGTCTTCTGCTTGATTCATCGTTAAACAATTTATATTGCGAGTCACAAAGGTAGCGCAAATCTCAGAGATGACAAAATAAAAATTTGACTTTCACAGATTTATTGCTACCTTTGCAAGAAATAAACTGCTTTTTACTCTAAGATAAACAGATGATGAGAAAGGAAGATTTGCGTATTGTCTTTATGGGAACACCCGAGTTTGCGGTAGAGTCTCTGCGCCGATTGGTAGACGGCGGGTATAATGTCGTGGCCGTTGTCACCCAACCCGATAAGGCTGTCGGCCGTCACGGGTCAGTATTGAAAGCCTCGCCTGTCAAAGAGTTTGCCATTAGTCGCGGTCTGCCAATTCTGCAACCGGTCAAGATGAAAGACGAGAACTTCTTAGCAGAATTAAAAACTTATCGAGCTGATTTGCAGATTGTAGTGGCCTTTCGAATGTTGCCCGAAGCAGTTTGGGCGATGCCTCGTTTCGGAACTTTCAATGTTCACGCTGCTTTGTTGCCCCAGTATCGCGGTGCAGCCCCCATCAACTGGGCTATTATCAACGGCGAGACAAAGACGGGAGTCACTACGTTCTTCTTGGATCACGACATCGATACGGGGCGCATTATCATGCAACGGACATTCGATATTCCTGACGATGCCGATGCTGAATTTGTTTACGAAGGTTTGATGCACCTCGGAGCAACATTATGTTTGGTTACAGTTGACGAAGTGATTCGTACAGACGGCAATGTAAAATCGATGCCACAATGTGAACATAAGGGGCTGAAACCGGCACCGAAGATATTTAATGAGACGTGTCGGATTGATTGGAATCAGTCGGCTAAACGCATATATGATTTCGTTCGTGGACTGACTCCTTATCCCGGTGTGTGGACCGTGATGCACAATGAAGTCAATGCAGAACAAAAAGATACTGTTATCAAGATCTATAAGACTGCCAAAGCGGATCGATGCAGTCTCGGAGTATGTGGAAGTATGTTTGTTGCAGACAAACATCTTTATATCAATACAGGTGACGGCGTATTGGAAATATCAGAACTCCAAATATCGGGTAAGAAGCGTATGGCGGCGAAAGATTTCCTTAACGGATTTCACCATATTGAGCTTTATCGATTTGTGTAAAAGCAGACAAAGTAAACCTGTGCACAATAAACCGTTAATCACACTGCGTTTAACGGTTTTTCATCGTGTAAAACGCCGTTAATTGCAAGACAATTAACCATTAATTACAACAGAATCTCTATCTTATTGATATACAATCATATAAGTATGGAGGTCCTTGTACGAAAAAACGGAGTAACATTGGGTTGTTTCAACCGTGTTACTCCGTTCTTATTTTTACCGAACTTTATGCCATCAGAGCAATATCTTGCAGAATTTCGCCCAAGGTAGGATGTGTATGGATGATGTCTCGCAGTGCTGCAATCGTCGTGTCGCGATTCATCAGCACGGTCACTTCCTGAATGATATCGGCTGCATGAGCACCAAAAGCGTGACAACCAAGGATCAGTCCATTTGTATCAGCAATTAATTTGATAAGTCCTTCTGACTCATTCATTGCCAATGCTTTGCCGTTCGAGCGATAGTATCCTTTATAACACTTATACTCGATGCCGTTGGTCTTGCAGTTTTCCTCTGTCATTCCTACACTACCAGCCTCGGGATTGGTAAAGATTGCAGATGGCATTATGTCGAAACGAATGCTATCTGCCTTATCCAAAATGTGATTCACGGCACGGAAACCTTGGAATGTAGCTGCGTGAGCCAGCATCTGTCGCCCATTGACATCGCCAATTGCATAGATACCCGGTACATTTGTCAGCATATTCTCATCCACAGTAATACCATTACGGTCATAAGCAATGCCAGCTTCGTCTAATCCTAACCCTTCGATATTGGCAGCCCGACCAGTAGCTACCAATACGATATCGGTCTCGATGGTTGTTTCTTTGCCTTTTTTCTCGAAAGTAATAGAGAGGCTCTCACCTGATTTCTCGATTTTCTTCACACCCGATTGCAAGTAGAATTCGATCTCGTTGCGTTCCAAAGTCTTGCGTAAGCGTTTGGCAATGTCACTGTCGAGAGTAGGAAGACATTCTTTCAGAAACTCGATGACAGTAACTTTACTACCGAAGCTGCTGAAAATACCGGCAAACTCTATACCAATAACACCGGCACCAATAATACACAGACGTTGCGGAATATGCTTGATGTCAAGCAACTCCGTCGATGTGATTACATTGGGTAGGTCGATTCCCTCAATAGGCGGAATCTTGGCGTGTGATCCGGTAGCGATAATGATGTTGTCGGCAGTGATTTCTTCATCGCCTACAACAACCGCCTTACCACCTTTCAACTGTGCTTTCCCGTGCAGAAAAGTGATACCCGGCAAGGACATCAGCATTTCTACACCGCTGCGCAACTGCTCAACGATTTGCTGCTTGCGTTCAATGACTTTTTGGAAATCGATTTCAGGTAATGATGAGGGTAACGGGAGACCGTAAATGTCACCACTTTTCAGCTCGCTGAAAACCTCTGCATTGCGGCAAAGTGTCTTCGTGGGGATACATCCACAGTTAAGACACGTTCCGCCGGCCTGAGCTTCTTCAACTACCACTACCTGTAAACCGTTCTTTGCAGCATATTCGGCAGCACGATACCCACCGGGTCCACTACCGATGATAAGCAAATCAGTCTTTGTCATTGACCAGTTGTTTGTAAGTCATTATCGGATGTTTAGCTGCCAGCACGTCGTCGACACGACCGATCGGTGTGTGATGTGGCGCAGATTTCACGGTCTCGGGCTCCTCGATCGCCTCTTCGGCGATTTTGCGGAGCACTTCAATGAATCCATCGATAGTCTGCTTGCTTTCATTCTCTGTTGGTTCGATCATCATTGCTTCGTGGAACAAGAGAGGGAAGTAAATCGTCGGAGCGTGATAGCCATAGTCTAAAAGACGCTTGGCAACATCCATCGTGGTGATACCGGTGCTCTTGTCTTTCAAACCGTCGAACACAAATTCGTGTTTACACAGGCCTTCGATGGGTAGTTCGTAAACATCTTTGAGCATCTCTTTGATGTAGTTGGCATTGAGCGTTGCTAATGGACCTACCATCTTGATATTTTCTTTTCCGAGCGTCAGAATGTAAGTATAAGCACGCAGAAGAACCAAGAAGTTGCCGAGGTAAGCACCCACCGCGAGCGGAGTCGTCTCTCCCGGAAGCGTGTAATTATTCTTCTGGATGACGAAATGGCCGTTCTCTTTAATTACTCTGGGCAAAGGTAGGAATTGTTCGAGTCCTTCTCTCACACCGACCGGTCCAGCTCCGGGACCTCCGCCGCCGTGAGGGGTTGAGAATGTCTTATGCAGATTGATGTGCATTACATCAAAGCCCATATCTCCCGGGCGGCATTCGCCGAGCAGGGGATTGAGGTTTGCGCCGTCATAATACATCAAACCACCACAGCCATGTACTAATTTGGTTATCTCGGGAATCTTCTGTTCAAAGAGTCCCAACGTGTTAGGATTGGTCATCATCATTGCAGCCACGCCGTCATCAAGCAGCCTTTTCAGGTCTTCTACATCGACAATGCCCTCCGGTGTACTTTTCACTTCCACTATTTCAAGACCGCATACGGCAGCAGAAGCGGGGTTTGTGCCATGCGCAGAGTCGGGAATGATCACTTTGATACGCTTGTTGTCATTGCGACTTTGGTGATATGCGCGGATAATCATCAGTCCGGTCAACTCTCCATGAGCACCTGCGAACGGGTTCAACGTGAACTCACTCAGGCCTGATAATTCAGAAAGCGCCTGTTGCAGATTGTAATATACTTCCAATGCACCTTGACAAGTTTCGGCTGGTTGTAGTGGATGAAGATTCTGAAACTGTGGCAAGGCTGCTACTTCCTCATTAATGACAGGATTATACTTCATCGTACAACTGCCCAAAGGATAGAAACCATTGTTCACGCCGAAATTGTTTTCACTATGATTGGTATAGTGGCGCACAACAGTCATTTCATCACACTCGGGAAGTTCGGCATCTTTCGCTCTGCGCATTGCCGATGGCAACTCGTTGTTACCGAAGTCGTTTTTCGGCAAGGAATATCCTCTTCGCCCCGGATGAGATAACTCAAAGATCAAATTTCCATATAATTTATTGTTCATTTGATTGCTGATTAAATGTTGGACAATTCTACAAGTCTGTCGATCTCAGTCTTGGTTCGTTTCTCGGTAACGGCAAACATAATCGTATCTTCTGCCACTTTCACGCCACCAAGAATACCGTTCTCCAAAAACTTGTTCTGCAAAGCGTCTACGTTGCCGTTAAATTTGACACAGAATTCGTTAAAGAAAGGCTGCTCATAGGCCAATGTGAAGCGGCCCGTCTTGACCAACTCGTTGCACAGATAGTGTGCTCCGTCATAGGATGCTTGTGCTGCATCTTTTAATCCTTGCTTGCCCATAACACTCATATAAATAGTGACAAACAGAGCCATCAGACTCTCGTTGGAACAGATGTTGGATGTAGCTTTCTCGCGACGGATATGTTGTTCGCGTGCTTGAAGCGTCAAAACAAAAACGCGTTGCCCGTTTTTATCGACAGTTTTACCAACGATTCGGCCCGGCATTTTACGCATCATCTTTTCCGTACAGCACATATAGCCCACATAAGGACCGCCGAATGCCATCGGAATACCAAGCGATTGCCCCTCGCCTACGGCAATGTCGGCTCCCCATTCACCTGGTGTTTTCAGCAGAGCAAGATCTGCCGGATTACTGTTCATTATGAAGAGCGCTTTCTGTTCGTGGCAAATGGCGGCATAGTGTATAATCCTCGATGATTCCGAAGCGATTGGGTTGCTGTACGATGACGCCGGCCACGCCGCCTTCGATTAACCTTGCATCGAGTGCTTCACGCAAAGTAACACCCCTTTTCTCCGCAATCAACTCAATAGATACCCCGTGAAAGGAGGCATAAGTCTTGATTACGTTGAGGATTTTCTTATCAACGGTCTCGGAGACTAACACCGTATTGGCTTTTTTAGCTGATGCTGCAGCCATCAAAGCTGCTTCAGCCGTAGCCGTACTGCCGTCATACATAGATGCATTAGAAATTTCCATTCCTGTCAGTTCGGTCATCATACTTTGATATTCAAAGATATAATGCAGCGTTCCCTGCGATATCTCGGCTTGATAGGGCGTATAACTGGTCAGGAATTCTGAACGTTCCACCAAGTTGGGAACAATGGAGGGCGTGTAATGATCATACACACCGTTTCCGGCAAATATAGTCAATTGCCGATTCTTCTGACCAAGATTCTCAAAGAGTTGTCTGATTTCAATCTCGCTTTTCGCCTCGGGTAGGTTATAGTTTCGACCGAAACGGATACTCTTAGGTACTTCAGCATATAGGTCCTCCAAAGACTTCATACCGATGCAATTAAGCATTTCCGTAATCTCTTCTTGCGTATGTGGGAAGAATTTGTATTGCATAATATTCGTCTAATTAATGAGTTGGCAAGTGAACGAGTGGATAAGTAAACAAGTGGACAAGTGAATAAGAGAGTGTGTATGACAATTTCTCGTCCATCCGTTCATTTGTCCAACTCTCCACGATACATTACTTGTTACAGAAAGCCTCATAATCCTTTGCATTCATCAGTTCGTCGAGTTCTGTCTTGTCAGAGAGTTTAATCTTGATTATCCAGTTTGCAAAGGCATCTTGGTTGATGAGCTCGGGGTGATCTTCCAAAGCCTCATTGATTTCAATGACGGTTCCGCTCACAGGCAATGTCATATCACTGGCCGCCTTTACGCTTTCCACTGCTCCAAAGTCGTCGCCGGATTCTAATTCATCATCAATGTCGGGCATATCCACATAAACAATATTACCCAAAGCATTTTGTGCAAAGTCTGTGATACCGATGTAAGCCTGATCGCCTTCTACACGTACATATTCGTGTGACTCACTATAATAGAGTCCTTCCATAAATTTAGCCATTATATTAATTGTTTTAATTATGATAATTTACGTTTTAATTTGGTCTTTTATATTGTCAAAATCAATGATTTTCGCTCCATTCCCTTGCCGTAATGTCTCAAAAGAATTTCCAATAAAGATATTATGCCGTACGGTAAAAAAGGATCTCCGGTAAGAATTTTCATCTGTTATGATATTAAAAGAATTTCCGACGGTACGATACATCTTATTTTATTATGGTGAAAATCGGTATTTTGTAATTGTTTGGGCAGCTTTATCAGTCCTTTTTGTAGTGTTTGTCATAGAATCTCTTCTTGACAACAATGCCGGAGAAAGCCCTTTTTCGAATCTGGACTTCAAGTTCTGTACCCAATTTTGAATATTCGAAGTCGATCAATGCCATACAAACGCTTTTATCAACGGATAAGCAGTGATAGCCTGTTGTAACTTCGCCAACTTGCTTTCCATCCTTGAATACAGGATAGCCGTGGCGCGGAATGGCCCTATCTTTCAGTTCAATACCCACTAACTTCTTACTGAAACCTTCGGTTTTCTGTTTAACAAGGGCTTCTTTACCGATAAATTCAGGTTTGTCCAACTTACAAAACATTCCCAACCCCGCCATTACAGGGTGATGTCTTTGCTGAGTTCATCGCCATAGAGCGGTAATCCGACTTCAAATCGTAATGTGTCGCGGCACCCCAATCCGCATGGTTTGCAGTGCCCATCGGCCATCAACTTGTCCCATTGTGCACGGATAAATCCGTGTGAACCATAAATCTCAAATCCGTCTTCGCCAGTATAACCTGTTCGACTGATAATTACAGCCTCGCCGTTACTGTCAATTGTCTTAGCAATATAGAATACTAAGTCTTTACAAGGTATGCTCAGCACTTTCTCAACGATGTCTTCCGCCTCGGGACCTTGTATGGCCAGCTGACCGTAATAATCTGAACAATGGTCAAGGGCAACATCAAATCCCTCTGTATTTTGGCGCATCCAGCTACATCTTTGTCGATATTAGCTGCATTAATGACAAGAAAAAACTCGTTTTTATCCATCTTATAAACAAGCAGATCATCAACGGTTCCGCCGTCAGGATACAGCATCATTCCATAGAAAACTTGTCCCTTGGGAGCATTGGTCACATCATTAGTAAAAATATGATTAACGTAATGCTCGGCGTCTTCTCCTGTAATATATACTTCTCCCATATGAGATACATCGAAAACACCACAATGCTGACGTACGGCATTATGTTCATCAACGATGGATGTATACTGAATCGGCATATCAAAGCCGCCGAAAGGCTGCATCAGAGCACCTAATGTCACGTGTTTGTCATAAAGACAAGTTCTTTTATTCTCCATATTTGTTAAGGTTTAGTGATTAGTTCTATGAAGTCTTTTTTAGTTAGGTTCATAATTATATCATCCACTTTATCGGGCAGTGCAGCTGCAATTGCATCCTCACTCAAACAAATATTCTTCAAAGGTTTTAATAAATGGTTATCGATATCACCCGTAAGGAAGTAGTCTCCCATTATATTGACGCCTTTGATGATTTCGTTTTTCATCTCGATTCTCACCTCAAAGTCTCCTACACCCTCAATTCTGCGATGGCGGATGACGGTATATCGCGGATTGTTTCCATAGATAAACTCAGGCGAAAGATACTCTTTCTCAATCTCTTCAATGGCATTGATGTCTTCATCTGCCAATTCAAACTCTTTGTTGCACAACTTTTCCCTTACGGCCAACTTGAAGTTTTCCAACGGAATGTCCGTATAGTCTTTCAACAGAGCAATTCGTTGGCGAATGCTCTGCACGCCTTTGCTGATCAACTTCTCGCTAGCGGGTGTGATACTGCCCACCATATTATCCATATTCGTATCGTAAAGCATCGTTCCGTGTACAATGCTACGCCCTGGAACGTGGTAAAAGGCATTTCCCGAAACTTTTTTCCCATTAATGAGAATATCGTTTCTCCCACTCGCAACGGCATCGATTCCCAATTGATTCAACACCAACACAATAGTTGTCAAATATTTATTGAATGTGAAATTTACGTTTTCATCTTTCGTTATATACGAAAACATCACATTATTCATATCTGCATAGACACAGCCTCCGCCACTTTTTCGGCGCAAAATATCGATGCTATGTTTCTTGCAATAATCAAAATTGATTTCATTGTCAATTAACTGATTTCGTCCTACCAATGCAAGGGGTTCTACTTGCCACATAAAGAAATATTCATCTTCATTGAAATTGCGTGCAATATATTCCTCCATCGATAGATAGAAAGATGCCCGTCTTGGTTTATAGTATGGTAAAGCAACGTATATCATTGTTAGGTTTAGCCAGGCTCGTGTAATCTTTGTGCAAATGTAATGAATAAAACGGGGAATCACAAAGTTTTAAGATTCTTTTTGAAAAGGATGAAAAGTGAGTGGTGATGCCTGCCGTTGCAAAGTGTAAAGCAATTTTGCGAATGTCAGCCTTTGAGTAAGATAGATTTCAATTCGGCAAAATCTTTGCTCATTAGAACACATTGTTTCTTACCTTCCATATTTTTTTCGAACCAATCTGGAATATTGATTATTGTCCCAATTGTAATCCCTACCGTCTGCATTCAGGCATATTTGCAACAATATTTTTCTGCCCACGGTTCCGAATTAAACGATAAATATGTAAATTTGCACCAAGATACTTACAAATGATAATGAAATCGTTGTATGGATAACGGTTTTATAATTACAGCTATAAAGCGAAATGATACAAGAATATCAGATAAGAGTGTTGCCGCAACAGGCTGCTTCAGAAGCGGGAATTATCGACTTTCTTGCCAAAGACAAAGGTTTGGATGCCCGAACCGTAAAACACGTACACGTGCTGAGGCGTAGCATCGACGCCCGTCAGCGCATAATCTTCGTCAATTTGAGCGTGAGAGTCTATATCAATGAGCTTCCGCAGGACGATGAGTGTGTGAGAATCTCATACGGAGACGTTTCTTCCCGTCCTCGCGTCATTGTCGTAGGTGCCGGTCCGGGTGGACTTTTTGCAGCGCTCCGATTGATTGAACTGGGACTGAGACCTATTGTCTTGGAACGCGGAAAGAATGTTCGCGACCGCAAGAAAGATCTATCGGCTATCACCAAAACACAGAAAGTGGATGCCGACAGCAATTATTGTTTCGGTGAAGGAGGTGCAGGGGCCTATTCCGACGGTAAACTTTACACTCGCAGTAAAAAGCGCGGCAACATTGAAAAGATTCTTAACGTCTTTTGTCAGCACGGTGCTTCGACATCCATTTTAGCCGATGCACATCCCCATATCGGTACCGACAAGCTGCCGAGAGTTATCGAAAACATGCGTAACACCATCTTGCAGAGCGGTGGCGAGGTGCATTTCCAGACCAAAGTAACGGCATTGATGATAGAAAACGATACGGATATCGTCGGCGTTGAAGCCCTCGACTTAGCCACGGGGGCCGAACTCGTATTTCGAGGTCCCGTCATTTTGGCCACCGGTCACAGTGCCCGCGATATCTATCGCTATCTCGCCGACGCGGGAATAGAAATTGAAGCCAAAGGGCTAGCCATCGGTGTGCGATTAGAACACCCGTCTGCGCTCATCGACCAAATACAATACCACAACAGAAACGGGCGAGGCCATTATCTACCCGCGGCCGAATACAGCTTTGTTACACAGGTAAACGGGCGCGGGGTATATTCTTTCTGTATGTGTCCCGGCGGCTTTGTGATTCCTGCCGCAACCGGTCCGAGGCAGATCGTCGTGAACGGAATGAGCCCGAGTAACCGCGGAACGCAGTGGAGCAATGCGGGAATGGTAGTCGAAATACGGCCCGAAGATATGGCAGGAGATGACGTTTTGCGGATGATGCGCTTCCAAGAAGAACTCGAACAGGCCTGCTGGCAACAGGGAAATATGCAGCAAACGGCCCCCGCGCAACGTATGGCCGATTTCGTTAATGGCCGACTGAGTTACGACTTGCCACGAAGCAGTTATGCCCCGGGACTCATTTCAAGTCCATTACACTTCTGGTTGCCGCCACAGATTACGCAAAGATTGCAGGAAGGATTCAAAAAATTCGGCACAATGAGCCACGGATTCCTCACCAACGAAGCCGTACTCATCGCTACGGAAACCCGCACCTCTTCGCCAGTTCGCATCTTACGCCATCGCGAAACACTGCAACACGTGCGCCTCCACAATCTTTTCCCGTGCGGAGAAGGTGCCGGATATGCTGGCGGAATCGTATCGGCTGCCATCGACGGAGAGCGTTGTGCAGAGCAGGTTTCGAGAATCGGTATGTCCGTCTGCATCTACTGAAAGCACGGTGGTGTTACAGATAAAAAGAAAAAAATGACAATGTGGAGATTCCTTATATAAATTTGTAAATCAGATAGATGCAAAACAAATTTTAATTAGCCGTTAAACGGCGTGCGATCAACCGTTAATCACACGCCGTTTAACAGCTTTTCACGAGGCAATTAACGCTTTTTGCCAAAACCCTATACCTTTTTGCGAAAAAGTACTATCGTTTTAAATAAAACCCTTTTAAGTTTTCCATAAAAAGATCTTAAGTTTTTTTAAGAATCCCTACACCCTTTTGACAGAGATCCTATACTTTTCTTAAAATGAAAAACGGGTTTTCGCTTTTCATTTTCATTCTTTCGCGTTTTTCATCTAAGATTAGGAAACCACTTTGTTTGCCGTCTTTCAATCTCTTGATTTGGAAAAATAAAAGAGAGTCACAAACAAAAGAATTATAAAAAGCTTGCTTTTCTCATATTAATCATATATATTTGCGAAGAAAAAGAATGTCTCACTAAAACCTTTACAACTATGGATAGAAATGAGAACTTCGTGATTACGATTAATCGGCAATTTGGAACAGGCGGACACGCAATAGGTGCTGCCTTGGCCGAACGATTGGGTGTGAAACTCATCGACAAACAAATCTTGAAAGCTGTTGCCGAAAAGTTCAACCTGACGGAGCGCGAGGCAGAAGACTTAGAAGCACGTCGGCCCTCGTGGTGGGAAGACTTTTCGCACTTTTATCAGAGCTTTGTCGTGATGAACGAATACTGGGTGACCGGGAGTGACATCACTTCCCGTCAGTTGTTTTATGCGCAGGCAGAGACAATGAAGCGGATTGCACAAGAAGAGTCGTGCGTCGTTATCGGACGTTGTGGCTTCAATGTATTTGCAGAGCACCCCAACCGGCTCAGTATTTTCCTGCATTCGCCCATTGAACGGCGCGTACATCGCGTTATGGAACGTTACAATGTGGACGAAGAGAAAGCTCGATTGATAATCGAGGATAACGACTACACTCGTGAAGTCTATACGAAAACATTCACGGGGAAAGATTGGTACGACGCGCGCAACTATGATTTGGCATTGGATGTGACTAAGTTTGGTGTGAACGGAGCGGTCGATTTCCTGCTGAAATTTATTGAAGAGTAAAATCTTTCAGGGCCGTATAAGTATCGCCGGTATTGTTTTGGGCGTGCAAATACGGCCCTTTTTGTGTCCCGCAGATAATTGCCTTTTTCTGATATTCATTTTGTTGAATGGTGATTTTTTAGTAATTTTGCGTCGAATTTGAGTATAAACAAATATCACGATAATGAATATTTCTTATAAATGGCTGAAAGAATACGTTGATTTCGACCTTACTCCCGAGGAGGTTTGTGCTGCACTTACATCCGAAGGACTGGAAGTAGATGCTTTAGAAGAGGTTCAAAGCATCAAGGGGGGCTTGAAAGGGCTCTACATAGGACACGTACTCAGCTGCGAGAAGCATCCAGACTCAGACCATTTGTACGTTACCAGCGTTGACTTGGGACGTGAAACTCCGTCGCAAATCGTGTGCGGGGCTCCGAATGTTGCGGCCGGACAGAAGGTGATTGTGGCCGATTTAGGATGCGTGCTCTATGACGGCGACAAGGAGTTTGTGATTAAGAAGTCGAAGTTGCGCGGTGTAGAGTCTTACGGAATGATCTGTGCCGAAGACGAAATCGGTATCAGCAAGTCGCACGATGGCATCATCATACTACCCGATTCGGCTGTGGTGGGTATGCCAGCAGCGGAATATTACCACTTGGAAAGCGATTGGCTGATTGAGATTGACATCACAGCTAACCGCGCAGACGCATTGAGTCATTATGGGGTTGCACGCGACTTGTATGCTTGGTTGGTACAGAATGGGCACCCAACGTCGCTCCATCGTCCCAATTGCGAAGCTTTTCGGATAGACAATCACGAGTTGCCCATCGACGTGGAGATTGAAAACAGGGAGGCGTGTCGCCGTTATGCTTGTTTAAGCATCACAGATTGCGAGGTGAAAGAAAGCCCCGAATGGTTA
This sequence comes from Hoylesella pleuritidis JCM 14110, assembly GCF_000613725.1. Taxonomy (GTDB): domain Bacteria; phylum Bacteroidota; class Bacteroidia; order Bacteroidales; family Bacteroidaceae; genus Prevotella; species Prevotella pleuritidis. The sequence continues at coordinate 40,320 of NZ_BAJN01000014.1, read as the reverse complement.
CAAAACAAATTGCGTGTGATCGGTCTCAGGCCAATCAACAACATCGTAGATATCACCAATTACGTGATGATGGCATACGGACAACCAATGCACTGCTTTGATGCAGATATGGTGGAAGGCCATAAAATCGTGGTGCGTACACAACAAGAGGGTACTAAATTCGTAACTTTGGACGGCGAAGAACACACGCTTGGGCCTCACGATCTAAGTATTTGTAATGCCGAAGAACCGATGTGCATTGCTGGAATATTCGGTGGAAAAGGTAGCGGAACGTATGAGACGACACGCAACGTAGTATTGGAAAGTGCTTATTTCCATCCCACTTGGATTCGCAAAAGTGCCCGTCGGCACGGTCTCAGCACCGATTCAAGCTATCGTTTCGAACGTGGCATCGACCCCAATGGCCAGATTTATGCCTTAAAACAGGCTGCCATTCTATGTCGGGAACTGGCCGGTGGAAAGGTGAGTATGGAAATCAAGGACGTCTATCCGGAACCGATTGCCGATGCAAAGATTACTTTGAAATATGATTATGTGTATAACTTGATCGGAAAAGAGATTGGTCAAGCCACCATCAAAAGCATTGTCAAGAGTTTGGAAATGCATATCGACCGGGAAGATGAAGCCGGACTCGAACTTACAGTGCCCGCTTATCGTGTAGATGTTCAGCGTCCTTGCGATATCGTAGAAGATGTTTTGAGAATCTACGGATATAATAACGTAGAGATTCCTAAGCAGTTGAAAAGTTCGCTCACGGTGTTAGGCGAAGAAGACCAGGTGCACAAACAGGAGAATCTGATCGGTGAACAGTTGGTGGGATGCGGTTTTAACGAGATTCTAAACAACTCTTTCTCGAAAATTACTTACTATCAAGGACTGAATAAATACACCGAAGGGAACACTGTAAAAGTGATGAATCCGCTAAGCGCCGACCTTGGCGTAATGCGACAGACACTACTGTTCGGCGGTTTGGAAAGTATTCGTCGCAATGTGAATCATAGGGCGGCGAACCTTCGTTTCTTTGAGTTCGGTAACTGCTATTACTTCAATGCGTCACGATATACGGCAGAAGAGCCGGCAAAAGGTTATCACCAAGAGACACATTTGGCACTTTGGCTGACGGGAAAACGTATTCAAGGCAGCTGGATTCACCCCGATGAAGACGCGTCTTTCTATGAATTGAAAGCTTATGTGCAGAATATCTTTGCACGATTAGGCATTCCAACAGATCTGTTAATGACAGAAAAGAGCGATAATGACCTTTTCTCAAACGGTCTGACACTGAAAAACAGAGGCGGGAAAGTGTTAGCTGAGTTAGGATTGGTAGCCAGTCGATTACTAAAAGTTTTCGATCTCACCGCGGATGTTTATTATGCGGATATTCATTGGACTACTGTGATGAAGGCGGTGAAGAAGAATCACGTAACGTTTAGCGAGATTTCAAAATATCCTTCGGTTAGTCGTGACCTCGCCTTGCTTATCGATTCAGGCGTAGAATTCAGTCAAATCGAGCGGGTGGCTTATCAAACGGAAAAGAAGTTATTGAAAAAAGTAGAACTATTCGACGTTTACGAAGGTAAGAATTTGCCTGTCGGCAAAAAGAGTTATGCCGTGAATTTCATTCTGCAAGACGAAGAAAAGACACTCAACGACAAGCAGATTGAGGCGATAATGAATAAATTAATCACAAATATTAAAAGTAAACTCGGAGCAGAGCTCCGCTAAAACAAAGACCCAGATGGGAAGAGCATTTGAATATCGAAAGGCTGCCAAGCTGAAAAGATGGGGGCATATGGCCCGTACATTTACAAAAATCGGCAAGCAAATTGCTATTGCCGTGAAGGCCGGTGGTTCCGACCCGGAAAACAATCCACACTTGCGTGCCGTGATTCAGACGGCTAAACGCGAGAATATGCCTAATGCAAACGTGGAGCGCGCGATTAAGAACGCTCTCGGAAAAGATCAAAAAGATTTCAAGGAAGTGACTTATGAGGGGTATGGGCCACACGGAATAGCTGTCTTTGTAGATGCAGCCACAGACAACACAACACGTACCGTAGCCAATGTACGCGCAGTTTTCAATAAATTTAGCGGTAATTTAGGTACGCAGGGCAGCCTTTCATTCCTTTTTGATCATAAGTGTGTGTTCACGTTTAAGAAGAAAGAAGGATTGGATATGGACGATCTGATTCTTGGATTGATTGATCTCGGTGTAGACGATGAGTACGATGAAGATGAGGAGACTGGCGAAATCACGATTTATGGAGAGGCTACCAGCTTCGGTGAAATTCAAAAATACTTAGAGAGCAATAGCTTCGAGGTCACGGGAGCAGAGTTTACCCGCATTCCGAATGACCTGAAAGACGTAACCGCAGAACAACGTGAGTCTATTGATAAGATGATTGATTTGCTGGAAGATGATGAAGATGTACAGAACGTCTACACCAATATGAAGCCGGCAGAATAATATAGATATACGGGCATCTTTATCTTCTGAATGAAAGAAAAGATGCCCATAATCTTTTTATTTGTCATAATCTTTTTGTGTATACATTCCTTCAAAGAGTATAAGCCGAGGATTCTTTTGTGATCGGCACGTATAGGCAAAGTTGAATCCAGCCTCTTTATAGGCCTTGATATTGGTCGATTTCGTGATTGATTGTAGCAATCCGTCGTTAATTTTACTTTTATTCTTATTAATAATTACCGCATTATCCATTATTCCTGTCAGTGTACAATAGTAGTGGTAAGTTCTCGTCGCTTTATCAAAAATAACACTGTCTGTACGTGTAAAGTTATTGACAGGAGTAGGACAATATTTTTCGGTGTATTCTTTAGCCTCGCGTGCAGCCCTGTCTTCAAGAGATTCGTGGCACGCTATCAGCACGAAAGGGATTAGGACAAGTAAAATTTTCTTTTTCATTTTGATGATTTCTATGGGCACAAAATTACAAATAAAATTTGATTTCCTTGAAATCAAATACGATTTTCGTATCGTTCTCATATAGAAGAAGTATAGAAAGTCTGTATAAAAAGGTGCCATTTTACATTTTATTTTATTTAATAAAGGAAATCATTGGAGCAAGGATGCCATATATACAGCTTTTTTCGTATCTTTGTGCATTCATATTGAGAGAAAGTAAATGAACAATATACGAAACTTCTGCATCATTGCCCATATTGATCATGGTAAATCCACCATCGCTGACCGTCTGCTGGAATATACGCAGACTATCCAGGTAACGGAAGGACAAATGCTGGATGATATGGATTTGGAACGCGAACGCGGCATCACTATCAAAAGCCACGCCATTCAGATGGAACACACGCTTGACGGAGAGAAATATATTCTGAATCTAATCGATACCCCGGGACACGTGGATTTTTCTTATGAGGTATCGCGGAGTATCGCTGCTTGTGAGGGAGCTTTGCTTGTCGTGGATGCCACACAAGGCGTGCAGGCGCAGACCATCTCTAACCTTTATATGGCGATTGACCACGATTTGGAAATTATTCCGGTGATCAACAAAATTGATATGCCCAGTGCAATGCCCGATGAAGTAGAAGATGAGATCATCGACTTGCTCGGTTGCGATCGGACTGACATCATTAGAGCATCAGGAAAGACGGGCGAAGGTGTGTCGGATATTTTAGAGGCCGTAATTAAACGGATTCCACACCCCGTTGGCGATCCCAATGCACCCTTGCAGGCGTTGATCTTTGACTCTGTATTCAATAGTTTTCGCGGTATCATTGCCTATTTTAAGATTGAAAATGGAAGTATCCGTAAAGGAGATAAGGTAAAGTTTTTCAATACGGGGATGGAATATGATGCCGACGAAGTAGGTGTACTGAAAATGGATATGATTCCTAAAAATGAGATGACGACGGGCGAAGTAGGTTACATTATCAGCGGAATCAAAGATGCCAAGGAAGTAAAAGTGGGCGATACGATTACCCACGTGGCGCGTCCTTGCACAGTAGCCATTGCCGGTTTTCAAGAAGTGAAGCCGATGGTATTTGCCGGCGTCTACCCCATCGATCCGTCTGACTATGAGAATTTGCGCGCATCATTAGAGAAGTTACAGCTGAATGATGCCTCACTTACTTTCTCGCCCGAATCGTCGGTAGCTTTGGGGTTCGGGTTTCGTTGTGGATTCCTCGGTCTTTTACATATGGAGATTGTACAAGAACGCCTGGATCGCGAATTCAATATGGACGTTATCACCACTGTTCCCAACGTCTCTTATATGGTATATGACAAACAAGGGAATGAGAAAGAAGTACACAATCCGTCAGGATTACCCGATCAGACGATGATCGACCATATCGAAGAACCTTATATCCGTGCTTCGATCATCACCGCATCGTCGTTTATCGGACCGATTATGAAGCTCTGCCTCGACAAACGCGGCGAGTTGATCAAGCAAGAATATGTGAGCGGCAATCGTGTAGAGCTGCATTTTATGCTCCCCTTGGGCGAGATTGTCATTGATTTTTATGACAAATTGAAATCCATCTCAAAAGGCTACGCCTCGTTCGACTATCACATTGACAGTTTCCGACCGTCTAAGTTAGCTAAACTTGATATTCTGCTTAACGGTGAGCCAGTAGATGCGCTATCCACATTGACGCATCAAGACAACGCTGTGATATTCGGTCGACGAATGTGTGAGAAGCTGAAAGATTTAATTCCACGTCAACAGTTCGATATTGCCATACAGGCTGCAATCGGTGCAAAAATCATTGCACGCGAAACCATCAAGTGCGTGCGAAAGGATGTCACAGCGAAATGTTATGGAGGCGATGTCAGTCGTAAGCGGAAGCTGCTCGAAAAACAGAAGAAAGGTAAAAAACGGATGAAGCAAATAGGTAATGTCGAAGTTCCGCAAAAGGCGTTCCTTGCCGTGCTTAAACTCGATTAATCAGACAAAAGGTATAAAGGAATGAAGGGAATGATAAACACAACGCGCGATATTGCGCGAGAGTTGGCACGTAAATACAGCACAATGACTCACGACGAGCTTGATTTGCTGGAAAGTATTCTTGTGCCGATGAAATTTGCCAAGGGTGCAATGGTCTTGAACGAAGGCGAGGTGTGTAAGAACATTTATTATATCGACAAAGGCCTCTTGCGCCAGTTTTATTATAAGAATGACAAGGAATTAACCGAACATCTCGGTGTAGAGAACACAATCGTGATGTGCATCGAAAGTCTGTTCCGTGAAGAGCCCACGCATCTATTGGTAGAAGCCCTGGAACCAACCATCATTTATGCCCTTCCGAAACAGCGTTTGGAGCAGGTGGCTCTGCATAATGTCAATATTCAGATTCTTTATCGCAAGATTCTCGAAGAGAGTCTCATTCTTTCGCAAGTACACGCGGACCTTGTTCGTTTTGAGTCTGCACAGGATCGTTATAAAAAGTTGTGTAAACTGATGCCACAAGTCGTTTTGCGTGCACCGTTGGTGTATATAGCCAGCTATTTGCAGATGACGCCAGAAACATTGTCACGTGTTCGTGCAGCATCTTTGTTCAGTAGTAAGGATTGATTCTGATAGAGAATTTAGCTTGTAATTTCCTAAGTGATTGGAAGCTGAAACCTTTAAGCCTTTTAAATTCTAAAATAATTGACTTACCGCTAAACCAATTAGCAATTAAACAGACGTCAGTAGTCTTAATATTGAATAAATATATTTGCAAGATTAATTTTTATTATGGTCGATGAGAGGTATAGGACTTCTGCCCTACAAGTCCTATACCTCTCATCGACAGAAATACGAGTGCTTATTTGAATTAGCCGAATTTATAGTCACAGTATTTATCGCTATTCCATCACATTGTTTGCCGTTACTCTATTACTGTGTTTGTCGTAACTCCGTTACTATAAATTCCGCCCTCTCGTCGCGACCATAGTGGTTGTCCGGAAGAGAAATATCGGTATAATCTTAAACCGTAAAATATTTAGCATTAAGCCATCTTTTCTCATTTTTTATCCCTAACTTTGCGGGAAAATAAACGAACTATGGGTATTTTCGGACTTTTTAATAAGAGCAAGAAAGAAACGCTTGATCGCGGATTAGAGAAAACCAAACAAAGCGTTTTCGATAAACTGAGCCGCGCAATTGTCGGTAAATCCAAGGTAGATGACAGTGTTTTAGACGACTTGGAGGAGGTGTTAATCACGAGCGACGTAGGCGTGGAGACAACGCTGAAGGTGATTGAGCGAATCGAAACACGGGTAGCTCGCGATAAATATGTATCGACATCGAAATTGAATGGAATTCTGCGCGACGAGATAGCGGCGCTATTGGCCGAGAACAACAGTGACGACAATGAAAATTGGGACCTCCCGGTCGACCACAAACCTTATGTAATTCTCGTCGTTGGTGTGAATGGCGTAGGAAAAACGACAACAATCGGTAAGCTGGCTTATCAGTTTAAGAAAGCTGGCAAGAAAGTGTTCTTGGGTGCTGCCGATACGTTCAGAGCAGCAGCCGTTGAGCAAATCAGTATTTGGGGCGAGCGTGTGGGCGTGCCGGTAATTAAACAACAGATGGGGAGCGATCCCGCTTCGGTAGCTTTCGACACGCTGAGTTCGGCCAAGGCCAACGGTGCTGATGTGGTATTGATTGATACGGCGGGTAGATTACACAATAAGATCGGCTTGATGAATGAGCTAAAAAAGATCAAGGATGTGATGAAGAAGGTATTGCCTGAAGCCCCCGACGAGATTATGCTTGTATTGGATGGGTCGACAGGACAGAATGCTTTCGAACAGGCTAAACAGTTTGCCGCAGTGACACAAATCACTTCATTGGCCATTACAAAACTCGACGGAACGGCCAAAGGGGGTGTCGTAATCGGTATCAGCGACCAACTGAAAGTGCCGGTAAAGTATATCGGCTTGGGCGAAGGAATGGAAGACCTCCAACTTTTCAATAAACGACAATTCGTAGATTCGCTTTTCAATGTGTAGATGAGAAAGAATCAGGTAGATATTATTACGATGGGCTGCTCGAAAAATCTTGTAGACAGCGAACTGTTGATGCGGCAGTTTGAAGCCAATGGCTATCATTGCACGCACGACAGCAAGTTACCGCAAGGCGAGATAGCCGTCATCAACACGTGCGGATTCATTGAGAGTGCAAAGGAGGAAAGTATCAACACTATTTTGGCATTTGCAAAAGCCAAGGAGGAAGGCCGGCTCAAGCGTCTCTATGTAATGGGATGCCTGTCGCAGCGTTATCAAAAAGAGTTGGAGAAGGAGATTCCGCAGGTAGACAAATTCTATGGGAAATTCAATTATAAACTATTGCTCAACGATCTTGGTAAAGCTGATGTGGCCGTATGTGACGGTAGGCGGAGCTTACTACACCGCGACATTATGCCTATCTGAAAATCAGCGAGGGATGTGATAGGCATTGTGCCTATTGTGCAATACCGCTGATTGTGGGTAAGCATCATAGTCGGCCGCAAGATGAGATCTTACAGGAAGTGCGGGAATTGGTAGTCGGCGGTGTAAAGGAGTTACAAGTGATAGCACAGGAGTTGACTTATTACGGTGCTGATATCGACGGAAAACGTCGCATTGCCGAGCTCGTAAGCAAGATGGCTGATATAAAAGGCGTAAAGTGGATTCGTCTGCATTATGCTTATCCCAACCAGTTTCCATTGGCACTTTTGGATGTGATTCGCGAGCGGCCCAATGTGTGTAAGTATTTAGACATCGCTTTTCAGCATATTGCCGACCCGGTTTTACGACGTATGCAACGGCACGTCAGCAAAGCCGAAACGATATCGTTGATTGAGAAGATTCGGGCAGCTGTTCCCGGTATTCATTTGCGCACGACGCTGTTGGTGGGCTTTCCCGGTGAGACCGAGGCAGACTTTGAGGAGTTGATGGAATTTGTACGTTGGGCAAGATTCGAACGAATGGGAGCCTTTACCTATTCTGCGGAAGAGGGAACATACAGTGCCGAACATTTCGAGGATGATGTACCCGAAGCAGTAAAACAACAGCGTTTGGATCGATTGATGGCATTGCAGCAGGAAATCAGTGCCGAAATAGAAGCCGAGAAAGTAGGACAGGTGATGAAAGTAATCATCGATCGCAAAGAAGGCAACTATTATATCGGACGGACGGAGTTTTGTTCACCCGAGGTTGATCCCGAAGTCTTGATTTCTGCAGTACGACAGCTGCGTAAAGGAAGCTTTTACGATGTACGAATTACAGCGAGTGAAGAATTTGATTTATATGGAGAGGTGGTATGAATAATAAAGACTTTATAGCCGAACTATCACAACGCAGCGGTTATACACAAGCTGACACGCAGCGGTTGGTGCGTGCGATTGTCGACAAAATGGGCGATACGTTCTGCGAAGGAAATAGTGTAGCTGTGTCGGGATTCGGTTCTTTCGAGGTAAAGAAGCGTTTAGAGCGTATTGTAGTCAATCCGGCAACACAACAACGAATGCTGGTTCCACCTAAACTCGTACTGATTTTCAAGCCGACAGCATCCGTCAAGGCTCGGTTAAAGTATGGAGGAGGCGCAGATGAGTAAACAGAATATCTTAGACTTTGCTATGGACATTGCCGATAAACACGGTTTATCAGCAGATGATGCCATGTCATTCATCAGTAGTATGTTTGATGTGCTGACCGATGGATTGCAATCTGACAAACAAGTCAAGATTAAGGGCCTGGGCATATTCAAATTATCGGTGATGAATGCGCGTGAAAGTGTTGACGTTAATACGGGCGAACGAATTATAATCAACAGTCGAGACAAAATCTCATTCATACCCGACACAGCGATGCGCGACTTGGTAAACCGGCCTTTCTCACAATTTGAAACAGTATCTCTGCACAGTAATTTGGAAGAGATAGGACCAGAGGAAAGGATAGAAGAAATTAAAGAAGAATCACAACCGGTATCTGTGCAAAAATCATCTTCTCAAATACGGTTGTCGATGAATGATCTAACGCAGCTGAATGATATATCCGAAACAGATGATAAGGTGCTTACAGATGTTTGTGCAAAAGAATCTTCTATGGAATCTCTTGAACAAACGCCGTTCATTGAAATACAGGAACCCGTAAGTGAGGCAACTATACCTGTAAATAAAAATGATGAGTCTGTGATAGAAGAAGCGGCACAAGGAATCAACAAATATGAGCCTGATATATCAGAATTAAATATGCGAATTGATGAATTATCTTCACAACTTCGACGAAATTCTCGATTAGCTTATGGACTAATGATCTGTTTCATTCTGTTTTTAATAGGTGCTGCTATTTCTGTAAACTATATGGTGAATCGACTGAAACAGGTTAACCAGTCATCAAGCGTCTCTATCTCGACAATAAAACCTGTTCGTTCTACACGAAAAGTAATCACGAATGAACTGATATCTCGAACAACTATTCGGCAACAACCGGAACAACAAGTCGGCGAACAGCAACGTAAGGCTAAAGATTCTGCATTTGTAAAATACAATCGTGATATTCGTATTCGGACAGGTGCCTATCGTATTGTTGGTATAGCAACTACCGTCACTGTACGAGCAGGTCAGACATTAAGCGATATCAGTCGTATAAATTTAGGGGCAGGAATGGACTGTTATATTGAGGCAGTCAACCCAAACATTAAAAAGCTCCGAGTGGGACAAAAAGTAAATATCCCGAAATTGGAACGAAAAAGCAAAAACAAGAGAAATTAAGATGAAATCAATATATAGAAAGAAATAATAGGAAATAAGAAATAAAGTAAAAAGGTCGCCGCAAATGATTTTGCGGCGGCCTTTCATTTATAATATACAATAAAACTTATCTCAGTTTGGCATAACCATAACCTGCAACGCCGCCGAGTTCTTCTTCGATACGGATCAGCTGGTTATATTTAGCCATACGGTCGGTACGGCTCATCGAACCGGTCTTAATCTGTCCCGAGTTAGTTGCAACAGCAATGTCAGCAATCGTTGTATCCTCGGTCTCGCCCGAACGGTGAGATGTCACGGTAGTATAACCGTGACGATGAGCCATCTCAATGGCCTCAAGTGTCTCGGTGAGCGAACCAATTTGATTTACCTTAATCAGAATAGAGTTGGCTGCTCCCATCTTAATACCCTTTTCCAAGAACTTCACATTGGTTACAAAGAGGTCGTCTCCAACCAATTGGCAACGGTCGCCGATAGTGCTGGTGAGTTTCACCCAGTTCTCCCAATCATTCTCATCGAGTCCATCCTCAATTGAGTCGATCGGATATTTCGTGATCAGATGCTCGAGATAAGCAATCTGTTCATCGGCCGTGAGCTTTTTACCGTTAGGATCTTTCGGCATTCCGTTCTTCAGCTGGCGATAGTCATAGAACCACTTTCCGTTCTCACATACAGCAAATTCACTGGCTGCACAGTCCATCGCAATCTTGACATCTTTACCCGGTTCATAGCCAGCGTCTTTGATAGAAGCAATGATCGAGTCGAGCGCATCTTCTATTCCGTCGAACTTCGGAGCAAAACCACCTTCGTCACCAACGGCTGTTGAGAGACCGCGTTTCTTTAAGTTTTTAGCCAATGCGTGGAAAACTTCAGCGCCCATACGGATTGCTTCGCGCTCATTCTTGGCACCTACCGGACGAATCATAAACTCTTGGAAAGCGATCGGAGCGTCTGAGTGAGCACCGCCATTGATAATATTCATCATTGGAACAGGCAAAACATAGGTATTTGTACCGCCGATATAACGATAAAGAGGAATATTGAGTGCTTTGGCAGCTGTTTGCGCAACAGCCAAAGATACACCAAGGATGGCATTAGCACCGAGCTTGCTCTTGGTGGGAGTGCCATCGAGTTCGAGCATCTTGTAGTCGATAGAGCGTTGTTGGAGTACACAACAACCTTTCAAAGCGGGTGCGATGATATTATTTACATTCTCAACAGCTTTCAATACACCCTTACCGCCGAAACGATTCTTGTCTCCGTCGCGGAGTTCAAGCGCTTCGTTCTCACCGGTTGAAGCTCCGGAGGGAACGCTAGCACGCCCCATCACACCGTTATCCAATGTTACTTCTACTTCAACTGTGGGGTTACCTCTTGAATCAAGAATTTCTCTTGCGTGAACTTTTTCAATTACCATAATTACTATTTATTTAAATAATTCGTTGAATACGTTGCAAAGATAATGTCAAAAATCGATATTATGAAATTTTTATTCGGTAAAAGTCGGTATCGATCAGGCCATCTATGGAATTTTCATTCCTGATACTTCGATATGCAAACCCGATGTTACAACCGTGCGATATTTACTTGCTGCAAAACTTCTCGCTTTGTTGGCGAATCAGCTCGGCATCGTTGAAATAATCGATTTGCATAGCACGGCGCACCTCATCCATCGTCTGTGCAGCCACGGCACGAGCCTGTTCTGTGCCTTTGCGCAGTATATTGAATATCTCAGGAATATCTTGCTCGAACTCACGACGACGCAAACGCATCGGTTCAAGCATTTTATTAAGAACACTATTGAGAAACTTCTTGCATTTCATATCACCCAATCCGCCGTGACGATAATGCGCTTTAAGCTCATCTAGACTTTGATATTCAGGCCAGAACTCGGCAAAATCTTCAGGTTGGCAGAATGCATCAAGATAGGTAAACACCATATTTCCTTCTACTTTACCAGGGTCATCTACTCTCAAATGATCAGGATCGGTATACATACTACGCACACTTTGCCACACGTCTTCAGCCGAATCACTCAAATAAATGCAGTTACCAAGACTCTTGCTCATCTTTGCCTTGCCGTCAGTTCCAGGTAAACGCATTGATGCTTGATTGTCAGGCAGTACAATATTCGGTTCTACTAACACGTCACCATACGTACTGTTGAAATGACGCACTAACTCACGGGTCAACTCGATCATCGGTTCCTGATCTTCACCCGCAGGTATAGTGGTACTCTTAAAGAGTGTGATGTCGGCCGCCTGACTTACCGGATAGCAGAAGAAACCTAACGGGATGTTGGCCTCGAAATTACGCATCTTGATCTCAGTCTTGACAGTTGGATTGCGTTGCACGCGTGAAACCGTTACAAGATTCATCAGATAAACGGTAAGTTCGGCTAATTCCGGGATCTGACTTTGCATAAAGAATGTGCATTTTTCAGGATCTAATCCGGCCGCAAGATAATCGAGTGCCACTTCAACAATATTCTGCCTGATTTTCTCGGGATTATCGGCATTGTCGGTTAAAGCCTGTACATCAGCCATAAACACAAACATCCGGTCGTAGTCGCCAGCGTTTTGCAGCTGCACTCTGCGCCGCAACGACCCTACATAATGTCCCAAATGCAACTTTCCAGTGGGGCGATCGCCCGTTAATATAACTTTTCCCATTAGTTCGCTTCAAATTTGAATGCAAAGGTACGATAAATCAGACGGAATGCAAAATAAATTCAAACCAAACTAATCCAACAGCTAATCGTAAAATAAGAAGGCTTCATCTCACATCGGAGACGAAGCCTTCTTATTTGATCAACTATAAGTAAATTCTTATTTTGTGCAAAAATAGATGTCAGAAGGATGAAGACGCTTGCCATCTTGACCATAAACATTGAGACGGAGTTGACCTCCGTTATGATCGAAATAGCGCACTTCAAATTTGTGGAAACCCGCTTTTAAGGCTTGTTGACAAACTTCCTCGTGGGGCGACTGCTCTCGATCTTGGTTTACTACCATATTACCGTCTATCTTCAACCAACTCCCATCGTCGCTCAACAATGCAAAAGTGTAGATGTCATCGGTAGGAACTTTGATGTAACCAGTAATGATCAGCCCAATATTTCCTTTTACATTAGTAGGAATTCTTACATCATCTACTTGATAAGAAACATTGAGCGGCGCCTTATCGATATGTTTACACGTTACACCTGAGAACTCGTACCAATCAGCTTTCAGCCCTGATTTCAAATCCTCTTGTATAGAAACCGGTTCCAAATACCCTTGCTTGACGAAATCAGCTTTAACTATTTCACCCGCCCTTCCATTCTTACCAAATGGTCGGAGAATGAAATGTGTAGTCTCATCCACAGTAATCGGATTTGTAAATTGCGGTGATTTTACAGTCGGGAAGCTGCCATCGATTGTATATCTGACAATAGCTGTCGGATCGGCGCATGTTACTTTGAGTGTACCTTGTTTGACAAATGCTGCTACATTGTGAAATCCGTCTATCTCAGGAATGCGGTATGGAATCTCCATTCGATTCAAAATATTGAATTGATAAAGCAATCTACGACTGAAATCTACATAATCCATTCGTTCGGGACGGCTCCAACTAAGTTCTGCCAATGCAATCATACGTGGAAAATACATATAAAGCATCCGATTACGAGTAGGTACCCACTCTGTCCAAAGGTTGGCCTGAACGCCTTTAACGTGTGATTTCTGCGACGGGGTCAGTCCAGGCGGCAACAGATTATACTCATAAATCTTCCGCACACTGGCCTTTTGCTCGGGATAATCGATATACATTTCTGCATTAGGACAATAAATGACATCGTTTCCTTGTGCCGTAACGTCTTTCACAACATTAGGAGCCACGTGCGCCACCACGTCACTGTGGCGGTCTTTGACAATCCACCTCTGTTATCTCATCCCAACCGATCATTTTCTTACCGTTTGCATTGAAATAGTTTTCCATCTGGTGGATAAACCACGACTGCAATTCCTCTTCGTTTTTCAATCCTTTTTCTGCGATGCGATGTTGACAGTCGGGGCACTTCTTCCAGTTAATCTTCTCCACTTCATCGCCTCCGATGTGAACGTATTCATACGGAAAAAGGTCGAAAAGTTCTTTCCATACATTACGACAGAATTCTAATGCACTGTCTTTTCCCGGACAAATGGGCGACGAAAAAGTCTTTCCCCACCCTACTGTATCAAAACAAGAGAGTCCCGGATAATTGGAAACAGCACTCAAAAAATGACCGGGCATATCTACTTCGGGTACAATCTCGATGCCGCGTTGCTTCGCATAGGCTACGACTTCACGGACATCGGTCTGTGTATAGTATCCTCCATACAGGGTATCCGTACCCTCAACACGTTTTTTCGAGGCTGGAAGCAATAGGTCGGGATTGTCTTCCTGAATAGCCCTTTGAAGGCAGACGCGATCCTGATCATTATACTTCCGCCACGATCCTTTGCTTGTCAATAATGGATAACGTTTGATTTCAACGCGCCATCCTTGATCATCTGTCAGATGCCAATGAAACCGATTCAGTTTATAAAGCGCCATCAAGTCGATCAACTCTTTGACTTCAGCCTTGGAAAAGAAATGTCGTGAGCAATCCAACATAAATCCGCGCCACTCGAAATGTGGTGCATCCGTGATGTGGATATACGGCAATTGCGTTTTAAAAGACATCTGACGAATTGTGGCAATGGCCGAAATTACACCACAATAGTTGTTTCCACGAATGTCGATCCCCGTCTTATCAATTGTTAAACGATAGCCGTCTTTGGACAAGAATTTGCCCAAAGACAGTCGGACATTACCTTTATTATTATATACAGTGATTACTTTCCGCCCAAGCAATTGTGTCAAATGGTTGCCCAAATATTCGGAAGCGGGTTTCAATGAAAGGTCAGTGTAGCCAATACGAATACTCGTTCCGAATTGATAATGCCCATTTCCATATTCCATTTTTTCAGGAATCGGCACAATGTCTATCTTTGCCTTTGTATGAGAAAGGCACAATGTGAGGAGTGCTGTGGTCAACAGCAGTCTGAAATGAATCATTTGTGAAATTGTCGTTTGTTGATAATTAAATCGGATTTATATATCTAACAGCATTATCTTGCCGTCTTTTGTTGCTTCGAAATAGGGCGGTTCGTCACGCAATGCGATATCATCGTAAATAAAATCAGCCACCACCGTATCGTGATAATCAGGTAAAATAAGTCCCACTTTACCTTCCTTTTCTGCGATAATCGGCATTTCTTTCAAGTCATCTACATAAACATAACATGTGCGCAGAAAGTTATATAGCGGCTGAATGAGTACATCACCCTTGTAATCTTTGATTCCGAACTTTCCGTTTTGCTCGAAGACTTCGTGGAAACGTATGTATTTCTCTTTGATTCGGTTTAGATAATACACCATTTTTCGCTTATTATTGACCAGCGTCAACAAGTAATCAAATGTGTCGCAGTAATTGGCCATTGACCTGGCCAGTACGATTTTGAAATCCAAACCGCGTATAGCCTTACGGTTCAAATCGATATATCGAGCCAGTGCCTCTTCTTTCTCAGGCAACGAAAGGGTTGAGAGTCGCTCCTCGAACTTCTCCATTATACATTTACTACCCGACATTCCCTTGATATATCGATGAATCTGACGACTCATCTCACGACAAACGAACTTGTCAATCTCCTGTTCTTCGATACAGTCTATGTATTCGGCTTCAAAGTTATCTAAGGTAATCTTTTCCATAACAGCGTTTCTCCTTTTGTCGACAAATTTATGAAATATATTTGAAAACACAAAATTCTATATCTATTTATTAACAAATCATCACGTGATATCGATCAAGACTTTGGCTGGGAAAGTATCAGACAATGGATAAATGAGCATTGGAACTTGGCTCATCGGCTGGATACAACAGTTCGTCTCACCATTCATTTTGCATCGTTTATCTTTTTATAACTATACACCTAAAATCGAATGAAGTTCTGAAATGCTGTTAATTACACTGTAAAAAGCCGTTAAACGGCGTGCAATTAACCGTTAGTTGCAAGGCAATTAACGGTTAATTAGAAAACAATCTATATCTATCTGGTTTACAATAACATACAAGTAAATGATAATTTAAATTTCTGTGCTATTTGCTCAAAATCTGACCTGAAAATAATCAAGACATCATGTAGGAGTCATCCGCTTGAAAGCTATCCTATGAAATTATTTTCTGCCTTGATAACTCTCATCACTTTACCCGCTGAAAGAATCTTCAAAAACTTCGCGTGATGGGCTTGCCGCAATCATTTAATCTCCATATCGTTCTCATCCATCATACGTACAGCCTCTTGACAAGTCTTATCGAC
This sequence comes from Hoylesella pleuritidis JCM 14110, assembly GCF_000613725.1. GTDB lineage: Bacteria > Bacteroidota > Bacteroidia > Bacteroidales > Bacteroidaceae > Prevotella > Prevotella pleuritidis. Next base: position 24,220 of record NZ_BAJN01000014.1, on the reverse strand, counting down.
TGACGTATCTATATAATGATAACGATGCATTTGATCGAAAAGTACACGCTGCTTGATTACCATTTCACGATAAATGGGATGAGTTATGACGATATGGTGTATTTTCCAATACAGCGGTTCACGGTATCGGTATACCAATTCGGCAAAAGTCTGTCGTCGGGTTGTAGAATCCGATAACCTTGCAAGCATACGTTTTTCGTCTGATGTCATCGGAATAATTATCTGTAATTGCGCAGATGATTATAAATTACACGATCGAAACCGTATACATCGTTGAACACTTGCAATGTGCCCTGGGGTGATGGATAAATCGTATAATAAGTAATGAATAACGGAACAGGTGTTTTCAACGGTAGGCTTCCAATCAATCGGGAACGGTCCAAGACTTTCTCGGGAGACTTCCTATCCGCATTTTCCGATTGATGTCCAATGTTGCTGACATCTGCCTCCATTGAATAACGAATTTTATTAATGATTTCTGCGTCCTTGTTATCTAATAAAAAGACTGCTAATTCAAACGGTTTTTCTATACGAATACAACCGTGAGACACACCGCGATTATCCTGACGGAAAACGTCTTTGGATGAAGTGTCGTGCAGAAAAACGGAAAAATTGTTGTTGAAACGAAAGATAATACGTCCTAAGGAGTTGCCTTCGCCACCTTCCTGAACAACTAAATAATTTTTGCTTTGAAGCATCGCAGGAGTCACACCGGCAATATCTATCCGTTTTCCTGTGCGCCGTTCACGAACGAAAAATCTCCGTTCGTCGAAATATCTTTTATTTCCTGCGTGGCGAATGATGTCCCGCTCAATAATACTTCGCGGTATAACCCATTGTGGATTGACATCCATCCGATTGATAAAACTTGTTAACTGTGGGGTCTTCGTGTCCATAGATCCACATCCGATACGCATAGACAGTACGCTGTCGTTGTCTACTGCCAACAAATGAAATGACGGAATGTTGACCCATACATATTTTGAATGACGATCGGGAGAGTCATTCAAACGCCACCGACATCGCTCGATGTTACACAAAAGTTTTTCTTTTCCGGCAAGAGAAACATCATTGCTGTTAAGCACTGCTATCAAACGATGGTACAACTTATTACGAGGCTGTATTTCTTTTAAATACTCGCTCACGCTGTCTGCACTGATCTTGCGCAGTGCCGTGTGGTAAAATTTAGGACCAGGACGATCCATCCCGATATCAAAAAGACCACGATAAGAGATGTTTAACGAATCTTGCTTGTAAATGTCAAGCCTATTGAAAACGTATTTTGGATTAACAAAGCCGAAACGTTGCCCTATCACATAACGCAGATAAGCTTTGGTAAGATTGTATTCAAGGCGCGCCAATATCGTATTAATAGACTGACCAACTTGCAATCTACGTAATCTGTCAAGGTCTTGTGTAATTTGCTGCACACGAAATCGTTCCGAACTGAATCCCATTTTATCCACCTGACGGAGATAAGCAAGCAATGTATCAGCTCTGTAATCAACTCCGTGGCGATCTATCCACAGGAAAGGGCTGTGACGGAAGTAGTATTTTTTGGTTTTGAAGTCGGCCGTCATAGAGTCCCTGTCAACCGTAGCCAATCTACCAATAGCTGCCCGTATGAGATGTGGATTCATCCTGAACTCGGTTACTTGCATATCTTCATAAGCAGCTAAGGATAAATTATGATTGGGATTTGTTTGTTTTTCGCGGCACGATACTAATGTAAACACCACGAAAAACAAAAAAGAAGAAATATCTGAAAGATTCCAAAGTGAACTATCGGATTGATATTTTACGGACTACTTTACCTACTTTCAAAATATAACAACCTTTCGGAAGGTTGAGCTCATAATGCTTATCTGCACCGTCGACTTTAAAACTTAATACACGAACACCTGCTAAGTTATAAACATTAAGAACTTCACCATTGGCTCCGGTAATGTGTAAAGTCGATTCGGTTATGGATATTGTGACCTTCTGAACATTATTATCCATAACCTCAATTATTTGTTCTGCCTCGGCTGTTGCAGGGATTCCGAACCATAAAGTTACAAAAAACGTTGCTATAAGTATATTTCTGATCATAAGCGATGCATTTTATTGAAACTCTATGCAAATGTAATTGATTTTCTCCAAAACAGATACTATCTCAATAACTCTTTGCCAATTAAGTTAACATAAATTATTCTTTTACATCAATAACCAAACCTTCATTCGATAGAATTGTATTTTCAAAGATAGCTTTAGCCTCGTTTAAGAGTACTGTTTCATCGTCAAACCGAGCACTGTAATGGCCTAATACCAACCTACCGACTTGTGCATCGTGGGCCACTTGAGCAGCTTGAGCAGCGGTGCTGTGATAATATTGCTTGGCGTGTCGGGCATATTCGGTGGTGTAAGTAGCCTCGTGATAGAGTAGTGTTGCACCCTTTACCAATTTATATAAGGTCGGAATATAACGTGTATCGCTGCAATAGGCATAAGAACGAGGAGCTGCTGCGGGATAAGTGAGTCGACTGTTAACAATTACCTCGCCGTCGTTCGTCGTCCAATCTGCTCCGTTCTTGATGTTATTGATTTGACTAATAGGGATATGGTAAAAGTCGATCATATCCCGACGAATGTGCGGTAATGTGCCTTTTTCTCTGAAAAGGTATCCGCAGCAGGCAATTCTGTGGTCCAAAGGGATTGTCTCCACCGTGAGACTTTTATCTTCGTAAACGGTTTGATGCAATATAGTGCTGACGGGATGAAAGATGACTTCAAACTCAAGTCCTCTGCAAAACATCTCCATTTGGGCATCCAGCATCGGTTTGAATTCAGCTGTTGCATAAATGTGTAGCGGTGCGGTACGTCCCAGCATACCGAAAGTGGAAATCATTCCGATCAGTCCGAAACAATGATCTCCGTGCAAATGGGAAATGAAAACAGCACTGATCCGACTGAAATGTGTACGAGAACGGCGCAATTGAATCTGTGTACCTTCGCCACAATCGACCATAAAAAACTTCTCACGAATCTCTATCAACTGTGAAGACGGATTATGGCGTAATGTTGGCAAAGCGCTTCCGCATCCCAGAATATGAACCTTGAATGATTCCACCGTTACTTTTGGCGTTTGAAAGAAAATATACCTTTCTCATTTTCTAAGTACAAACTGTCGGCTCCCAACTTATTGATCGTGAATGTGTCTTTATTCAACAGCAGTTTACCATTGCATATCTTCCACGCCGTCCAAGGATTGTTCTCAGCCTCTACATAAGATTTTACGTTGCCGCCTTCTTGTATCTCAAAATTCTTGTCGAGACTAGTCCATTTACCAATTAACGTTGTCAGATTGATGACTTCTTTCGCCGTACGTTCTCCGTCGACTGTTTTCCCGGCTACAACGGCCATTCGATCGCCTGCAAGCAAACCGCCCTGTACACGTTCCTCATTGTCCGCATTGATCAAGAAGCTCAATGTATCACCCTGATCCGTGATAAGTTGCAACGTATGCATTGCCGTTTCTTCTCCGCAAACACCATAAACGGTCGAGTCGGCAAAGGCCCCCTTACCCCCCAAACTATCCGAGCCATTACTCGAACCTTGCGTATTCTTGGTGTCTTTGCAACCGAAGAAAGCGGAGAGTACAATACAAAATCCTATCAAAAGAGCTGGTTTCTTCATATCCAATTGATTTATTTCATTTAAATTCTTTCCATTTTCTTAGCCTCATTCCATAACCGATCCATCTCCGTCAGCGTCATATCTTTCAGTGATTTATTCTCCTTGATAGCCTGATCTTCTACGTAATTGAAACGAACCATAAACTTCTGGTTGGTATGTTCAAGTGCATTATCAGGATTCAGGTGGTAAAGTCGGGCAGCATTGATGACACTGAACAGGAAATCTCCAAGTTCTTGGGTAGACCGCTCCTTGTCTCCACGCTTTAATTCTATCTCCAATTCATCCAACTCCTCACGCACTTTTTCCCACACATCGGTTTTATCTTGCCAGTCGAATCCCACGTTCCGAGCCTTATCCTGTATCCGATAAGCTTTGATCAAAGCCGGAAGTGCATTGGGAACACCCGACAACACACGTCTATATCCATTCTCTTCCCGCTGCTTAATCTGCTCCCACGTCTGCAAAACTTGCTCTACATTGTCGGCTTTCGCATCGCCATAGATATGCGGATGACGTGAAATCAACTTGTCGGCTTCGTGATTACAGATATCAGCAATATCGAAATCTCCGGTCTCACTACCGATAATCGAATAGAAAACGATGTGTTCCAGCACATCTCCCAACTCTTCCCTGATATGTATTTTGTCTCCTTTCAACAAAGCATCACACAGTTCAAAGACTTCCTCTATCGTGTTAGGACGCAGGCTTTCATTGGTCTGTTTTCTGTCCCAAGGACATTTTTCGCGTAACTCGTCCTGCACATCCAACAAACGTCCAAAAGCTTCCAGTTTCTCTTCTCTCGTATGCATATTATATGATTTAGCACTGCAAAGCTACTCATTTTTCGTCGAAAGCGAAAGGACTTTTGCGAAAAAAAGGCCCGTGTATTTAGCCGTTAACAGCGAAGTAATTGGTATCTGCCGGCCAACGTTCTAACGAACGGTCTAAAATCTCTAAACCTTTCAGCGTACAATAACCACGCATAAACAACAAAACGACATTACGGAAGATACCTGCCATACCATATTCTTTATACAGTTGCTCCTCCATAACATAGGCCATCACGGTATTGTTGAGGCGAATCATCAAGTCGTAATCGAAATCATTGCGAAACACTCCCTCCTTGATGCCCCGCGCAAAAATAATCTTTGCGTGCTCGTCGTTCCGCTCGTGCTTTTTCTGTAAAAAGTTCACCACTCGACTGTATTTATACAGTTCAGAAAAGAACAGCGGATTGATGGCGGATAATTTTCGCATTTTGAGATGAAAAAATTCAATGCATATCTCCAAAACATTTAGCCCTGGCTTTTCACAGAAACAGTGCATTGCCTCGTCTTCTTCTTCCACTTCCCGACGCAAGCCAGCAAGAAGCAAGTCTTCTTTATTAGCATAAACCTCATATAATGTGCGCTTCGAAATGGATAATTTATTTGCAATATCATCCATCTTTACCGCTTTGACCCCACGCTGCTTAAACTCTGCCATAGCGGTTTTCAAGATGCGCTCTTTCAGCTCTTGGCGATATTTCGTCGGTGTAACAGTTTTCCGCATACCCAATCTTTTGTCGTGCAAAGTTACAAAAAAGAATGAAAAAAGGATGTGTTAAGCCATTTTTTCGTAACTTTGCGATTCGACAATAAAATATTCGAAAATGGTACAAGTAACAAAAGAGGCCGCACTTGAATATCACCGGAATGGCCGACCGGGAAAGATCGAAGTCAAACCCACCAAACCTTATCATACACAAACGGATCTGAGTCTGGCTTATTCGCCCGGAGTAGCTTATCCGTGTCTCGAAATCCAGAAGTCGCCCAATGATGTTTACAAATATACGGACAAGGGAAACTTAGTGGCCGTAATCAGCAATGGAACAGCAGTCTTGGGGCTCGGCGACATCGGGGCAATGAGCGGCAAGCCCGTAATGGAAGGGAAAGGACTGCTATTTAAGATTTACGGCGGCATCGATGTCTTCGATATCGAGGTGGCCGAAAAAGATCCCGAGAAGTTCTGCGAGACCGTAGAGAAAATCGCCCCAACATTCGGCGGCATCAATTTGGAAGACATCAAGGCTCCTGAATGCTTCTATATTGAGGAGCGATTGAAGAAAACGCTCGACATTCCGGTGATGCACGACGACCAGCATGGTACTGCCATCATCTCGGCCGCGGGATTAAAGAACGCACTCGAAGTGGCGGGAAAGGATATCAGGAAGGTAAAAATTGTAGTCAACGGAGCTGGGGCAGCAGCCATTTCGTGTACAAAGATGTATTGTGCGCTGGGCGCCCGCAAAGAGAACATCGTAATGCTCGACTCTAAGGGCGTGATTACGAAAGAGCGAAAGCAACTGACTTCACAGAAGGCTTTATTCGCAACGAGCCGGCAAGACGTGCATACGCTCGAAGAGGCCATCAAGAATGCGGATGTGTTCGTTGGCCTTTCAAAAGGCAATATTCTGACGCAAGAGATGATCAAATCGATGAGCAAGAATCCGATTGTCTTCGCCCTGGCCAATCCCGTGCCCGAAATCTCTTACGAAGATGCTGTGAATAGTCGGCCCGATGTGTTGATGTCGACAGGTAGGTCAGACTATCCCAACCAGATAAACAACGTTATTGGCTTTCCCTATATCTTTCGAGGCGCACTTGATGTACACGCCAAAGCTATCAACGAAGAGATGAAAATGGCTGCCGTGCAGGCTATCGCCGCGTTGGCAAAACAACCCGTTCCCGATGTGGTGAACGATGTTTATCACGTCAATGATCTGACTTTCGGTCCGAAATACTTCATCCCCAAGCCTGTTGATCCACGTCTGATTACAGAGGTAAGCGCTGCTGTGGCCAAAGCTGCGATAGAAAGTGGCGTGGCACGTCGCACGATTACGGATTGGGAAGCCTATAAGAGTACGCTCTTACAGATGCTCGGACAAGAAACCAAACTCACGCAGAAGCTCCACGATACGGCTCGGCGTCATCCACAACGCGTGGTATTTGCCGAAGGCGGACATCCCACAATGATGAAAGCTGCCGTACAAGCCAAGCAGGAAGGAATGTGTTTTCCTATTCTGTTGGGCAATTCCGATCGCATTCGCCGGCAAGCACAACGCCTGAAACTCGACCTAAGCGATATCCAAATCATTGATATGCGAGCCGATCAAGAGCAGGGTCGCCGTGCCACTTTCGCCAAACATCTTTTTGAAAAACGCGCTCGTCAGGGCTACACTTTCCAAGAAGCCTACGACAAAATGTACGAACGCAACTATTTCGGAATGATGATGGTAGAGACCGGCGAAGCCGATACATTCATCACGGGGCTCTACACACGCTATTCCAATACGATCAAGGTGGCTAAAGAAGTCATCGGTATCCGTCCCGATTACAAAACCTTCGGTACGATGCACATTCTCAATACCAAGAAAGGAACTTATTATATCGCCGACACGCTGATCAACCGCCATCCCAACCAGGATGTTCTCATTGATGTAGCGCGGCTCAGTGCGCACACTGTTCGCTTTTTCAACGATGAACCGCACATTGCAATGATCAGCTATTCCAACTTCGGAACCGACGATCACGGCAGTTCTTTGGAAGTACACAATGCCGTGGCCCAATTGCAGCAACAGTATCCCGATTTAGCCATTGACGGCGAGATGCAAGTAAACTTCGCCCTCAATCGCGAACTGCGCGACGACAAATATCCTTTCACCCGCCTCAAAGGGCTCGACGTCAATACACTTGTTTTTCCCAATATCAGCAGTGCCAATGGTAGCTACAAGCTGCTTCAAGCCTTGGATGCAGATGCCGAAATTATCGGTCCGATTCAGATGGGACTGAACAAACCTATTCATTTCACTGACTTCGAGAGCTCTGTCCGCGACATTGTCAACATTACTGCCGTGGCTGTCATTGATGCTTATGTAGAGAAAATCAAGCAAATGAAAATGAAATAGATGAAACCAAGTGCGTCAGTCTTCGTGTTTAACACCGATGAACAAGAGGATTCTACACGCAAGACTGACGTATCACATCCTGATTTATACGTTGGCGTAATACCCAAAAAATATGCTATGGAAATAAACAACAGAGCCAAACGGCTGAGAATTTATGTGAGCAACACTGACAGATACAAACGCGAACCGCTCTACGAGTATCTAGCACGCACAGCAAGGGAGTTAGGTATTGCAGGAGCGACCATTTACAAAGGTGTAATGGGCTATGGAACATCGTCTGATTATATAGCGCCTTCATTTTGGGATTTCGCAGAAAAAGTACCTGTAACATTAGAAATCATTGATAACGAAGACCCAATCCGCGATTACTTAGCCACGATCAAACCTCTACTTGATGAATTGCCGAAAGGTTGTCTGATAACGGCCGAAGACGTAGATATCATATTTCTGAAACACGGAGAGAAATAAGAGTCTCGCTGTCCGTTATCAGAACGTAACGCTCATCATCAGTCGGACACCGTGTTTATGTGCTGTGAGTAAGTTGTTATAGGTCATTCGCCGCACATATTCGACGTGAAGAATCTTAAAAATATTATGTATACCGGCTACTAATTCAACGTAGGGGCGGTGTGGATCCATCACATTGCAACCGTCAGGGAACTGCATCAGCACACCATCTGAGGCATTTTGTGCAAGTGTGGGGTTGTTTTTATCGGTAAGATGTCCCCACAAGCAACGGACACCCAAAAGTTCGCGCCATTTCAGTTTCTTCAGAAGCGGAATACGATTGAACAGTTTTCCGTTCAAATCCCACTCCATTTCCATACTGGCATAGCGGTCATTGAGAAACTCCATATTGTTAATCAGTCCGAAAGATTCTTCATTAACGATGTAAGAAAGATTTGCCGCAGGCATGATCAAAAGCGGGAACGGCACCTTATTCCATTGTGCCCCGGCTTTGATTCGGGTATCTACCTTCCCCCAACTGTTCAGCCAAAAGCGCTTGTAAACGCCCAATTCGGTCACGTTATAATCGTATTCGCCGCCCAAAAGACCTTTGAATCCCATCGTATGCGAAATACTGAAGACAGGTGCATCGAGGTTAATCGGAATCCGACGCTGTTTGGTATTGATATAAGTACGGCCCGGTGAAATCTCGAATTTCAGTTTCAGCTCGGTTGTTCGAATCTTACCGTTATGCAAAAGTCTGCCTGCCTCCAAATCGGAGAGATTAGAGATAAGATCCGAAAGCCGTGGATCGGGATTCTTTAAAGGTTGGAAAAACAACGTACCTGCTGCTTCATTAGCCTCTGTTTTCAAACTCAACATCGTCTTAAAGCCCCACTCTTCCTCACGCTCAAATGCGAGTTGTTGCCGATTGTAGAACATCATTTTGTCCACCTTGGCCCATTTCAAAGCTGTAAAGACATTGTCCTTGTCTGTATGAACGAATTTATCCGAGGGCGAAGTGATGTCATACGTGGATGTAAAAGTAAGCGTGCGTTTGGGAAACTCACGCGGAAGATACTCCTTTTTATTAAACGAATAAGTAAGTTCAGCTTTGTAATAGTCTTTACGACTACCCCAACCATGTGCGTAATAGCCGCTTAAAAACCAGTGTGGATTGAGATTAGCGGTAGTCTGTGCACTGACTCTCGTGCGGAATCCATCGATAAAATTACGTGTAATAATCGTATTGATCGGTCCGATATCCACCTTACTGGGATGCTTGGGAGAGCCTGTTTCCACAAAATTCTCGATCAAAGCCTTAGCCCCAAAGATAATGTATTTGAAGCCTTTGAGTTGCTCGATACGATGAACAAACTCGTTCATCGACGACTCGCTTTTAGTCAACTCAACCGTTCTATATCTGTCCCAAAAAGCCTCATCACGCATCATTGCATCGGCTTCGTAACGTTCACGGGCCTTTCCTTTAAAGAGTTTATGTGGCAATACATCAAAAGCATAATCGTTAAGACGCGTAGTGCGGATAACGATCAACTTTTGCAGGAATTTCGCCACAGACAATTCGACTATCATATCATCCACCGTCAACACCCACTCGCCACCGGGAAGTCGGGTATAAGTTTGCTTTACCTGTAAATTTTCAACAAAGTTAACATCGCTTTTCTTAGGAAGGCGCAGGTTACATTGCTTTACATGCAGTGTGCTGTCAGCTAAAATATAAAGCTCTCCACTGAAACCGAAGTCCTGTTGATTATTCGGAAGAAACTGCAAATGATAACAACGGTCTTGACCTACATACACAGTATCTTCAATATAATAGCGATAAAAACCGATAGCATCTTTACCGATAGGACTCGTAAAAGGATATTGCAGTAGCCGGATTTGATCATCATAGATGTCGACATCCGTGAAAACATCTTTCATCATTGTGTTAAGGATGTCCCCTGTCTGTATCAATTGATTGATGCCCGTAGTGTTCTGCCCCGTAATAATATCTTTTTTAGACCGTGGATTCTTACGATAGAGATGACGTGTGACAGTTTCGTCTACCGAAACGGGCAATATCAGTTTATTGTTATAGGGGCAGAGCTCGATCTGACTGGTCATCCATTTGTGTTTACTGATTAGTCCACTGTCCAAATCTTGAGGTGTAATGCCATTGAAAGCGAGCGTCAGTTTCTGATACTTATTATATTGATAGAAGTCGTGATTATCTAAGTCGGTCCGTTTCTTAGCGGCTATCACACGGCGCATCAACTCCACAGCAGGATTGTTCTTACGTGAATACTTGCCGCGTTTTTGCTTGATCACCACCTCGGCCAACTGTTTCGTATCCGATTTCAAGCGCACATTCATTATGTCGGGTGTACTTTCCTGTACCACAATTGACTGAGATTTATATCCTACTGAACTGATTGTGAGCACCCATCCCACGTGTTTCACAATGGAGAATCGCCCCGACCCATTGCCACTAACGGCCACCTGATGTCCGTGATATGACGCACTGGGAAATGCCAGTGTATCGCCGGTCTGCGAATCGGTCACAATGCCCGTTATCGTTTGCGCCGAGACCGACACCGGTAACGTGCAAATCAACAATGTAATGTATATCCTGAACAATCTTTTCATCTGTTATCCTATTTGCGATAAATCTGTAATCACACGGTCGGGGATAATCTCGTCGCTCTTTTGCACGCTCCATCCTTCACCCCGAAACCATATTGTATGGCACCCAATCTGCCGTGCCGGTCCGATATCTTTATATAAACTGTCACCCACCACGGCCACTTCTGTCGGTTGAAAACCTAATGCTTTCACACCCAATAAGAATATACGAGGATCAGGTTTGCGAATCCCCACGACGGTCGACTCGACCACTTGTTTAAAGAGCGAGTCGAAACCGAACTCCTGCAATACCTTTTTTATATTGCCATAAAAATTACTTACGAGTACCATCGGATAATGGTCGCCAAGCCGTTGCAATACTTCGCAACTGTGGGCAGTTATCTCCTGCACTCGCTGATACACATCGTCAAGTACGGCTTGATGTTTCGTAGCAAACTCACGCTCGTCTGCTTCCCACGCACCTTGCGTACAGAGATGTTCCATTTCAAGGCGAATCTTAATGTCGAGTGTCTTCCAAAAGCTGTAATCAGGTTGTATAATGGGTGCCCGCCCCAATGCCCTCTCACCGTAAATATAGGCTTCTCGAAACTGTTCATTAGTTATCGGTATCCGCTGTCGCTCATAAGCGTGCCACAACATTTGTCCCCAGTGGCAGCCGGCCGTGTCTAATGTGCCGCCGTAATCGAACAGATACCCTTTGATCATAGTACCTCCCGACTTAACGAAGCACACAAAGCCTCGTGTTGTTTACGCATATAGACATAGAGAATATTCATCACTGTCATCTCGATGAGCAAGTAAATCCACGGGCAATTGAGCAGACACGTCATATAAATACAAATAGCTCGCACGTTGAACGTAAGTATATTGGTGTACTTCATCAATGGACGACTACCGTCCAAAAAACGTTTGCGCAGCTCATCCGGTGCGTCTTCTACATTGGAATACTTGACTTTAAAAGCCGAGAAGAATTTCTGAAACCGAGGAGTACGTCGCTCTTGACTCTTGCAATAGTTCGAATAGTTGTAATAAAAAGCACGGGCGAGAAGTGCTCTTTTGGCCAAACTCTCATAGATAGCACGTTGCTGAGCCGAATTATCAAGTTCGCTACCTGCCTTTCCTTTCAAGAAATAGAGGTGGATTTGTCTATAATAATCACTCAACGAACTTTGAGGCGAATGGCAAAACAAGCCTGCCACGACAGCCAACAACCATATCCACACACCCCAATGGATATCGGTGCCCGGCATCTGTTGCCCTTGCAACCGCAGACAGATAGCCACATAGATGGCGAAAAACCATACATCTCCCGAAAATCCATCTAAAATCCGTCCCACAAGTGTCTTCTTTCCTGTAAGTCGAGCCATCTGTCCGTCGGTCGAATCACAAAAATTAGCCAACATCAACAGCACTACACCCAGAATATTGTGCACAAAATCGGTGTAATAAAACATTACACCCGCCCCCACACCAAGGAAAATCGAGAGAATGGTTATCACGTTGGGATGCACTCCAAGTCTGTTCCACAACAACGCAAATACCAATCCAATGGGACGCGTGAAGTGTACATCAAGCCACTCTTCGGTATCAGCCGACTTGAAAGAGGCCTGTAACAGATCGTTGAATTTACTCATTTCGTACTTAAATCATTCACAATGGCTTCGGCTGCAGCATCACGACAGCGTGAGAAACTGGGCCAATCATTGAAATCAATGATATACATTTGTCCGTTCGCATCGATGATCACATCGCCGCCATAGACGTCAATTTCGATACGATGGGCCAGTCGATCCACTATTCTTTGTAATCTATCGACATCGAAAGCATAGTGATGTGCGGGTCCGTTATGTCGTTCAACGGCAAACTTAAATTGCCCATCGTCACTCGGATAATAATAACGGAAAAAGCCGCCGGATACTGCATAGAATTTCACTAAATCGCCTTCAACATTCGAACTCACTACAACATCTACCACACCGCGGTCCGCAAACGACCTACGAGCAATCTCCAAAGCAGTCTCATCACGACAAAACACAACATCGTCAGCACACTCTGCCGCTGCATCTCCGCGTTTAAGCCAATAGCCAGAACGACTCGTCAGCGGCGGCATTGGATAATTCTCAGCGCGCATCAGCGCATCAAGCCGACTCCGCACACAGTTTTCTACGCCCACACTACGGTTAATGACTATGGCCCCACTTGCTTCCTGTTCACGCAACAAAGCTGTTGTGCGAGGCAATCTACCCATAGACAGAAAAACGTCAGCGGTCGTTGCGGTCGTAAGTCTTTCCTCGTCAATCATCGGGATGTCACCACCCAGCCGATCGATAACAGCCTGCAAGATGGCACGGTCATTCTCCACGGAGTTAGGTGAGAATCTCTCAGTCCGCCTCACGGCAATAATTCTTCTCCCGGATCGCATCCGCTCACAGTTCGATTAAGAATCTTTCGGCTTTCGAAATATCATCCGCGTGATCAATATCCAACACTTTACTGAAAGGATAAGCCCTCAGTCGGCGACCATCTCTGATCAATCCGCGCTGAAAATTACGCATCCGGCTCTCGCCGTTGGCTATACATCGCTGCAGCGTCTCCACTGCATCGGGGCCCAGTCCATAAATTCCACCCGAGACATAACAGCAGTTCTGCACCTTATCATCATAGAATCCCGTGACATTGAGCGCTTCATCGGTTGCCACATAAAGCGGTTTCTCATCGTCGATAAAGCCTGTCACGCCCATAAGACCGTCTTTCCCGTCAGCCAAAGTCTGCTCAAACGCAGCCACATAAGTGGCAAACTCTTCTTCACGGAAAACTGTATCAACAGTCGTTAATATGAAAGGTGCATTGCCAAGAAATCCGCTTAACTCGAAGAAACTATGCATCGAACTCGGCGTTGTCCTGACAATGAACCGCAAAGGAACGCGTAGTCCATTTAAACCACGGCGTTGAATTTTCTCTAAATGTTGACTGACGAGGGCTGTAAGATCATTGCATATTACAACGATTTCATCGGCATTATTGGCTGTGAAAATCCGAAACAGCCGATCAATCAGTCGTTCTCCCCCAACTTCTACCAGCGGTTTAGGCTCCCAAATACCTTCACGAGCCAGACGAGAGCCTTCACCTGCTGCAATGATTGCATATTTCATTCAGAATTGTTGCTTGTCAGTTATTGCGCTACAAAGTTACATATTCTGAATGATAAGGGGAAACTTTTCATTACATTTTTGTTTTATTGACTGAACTTTAATAAGCCCAGAGTCAATAAAATATATAGGCCTATCTGCCCACCTGCAATTTATCGTCCCACCTTTAAATTCGAGACGTCAATATCACCCGAACCTGTCACTGATTGGTTGAGTGTCGCCACGTTGCCGGTCAACTTGATATCGCCGGATCCGATCAATTTACACGATACCGTTTTACAGCCCGTCATACGCATATTAATATCACCCGAACCGGTAAGAGAGATGTTGGTATTTCTCACATTCTGCTGACCAACATTCAGATCACCTGATCCCAATAACTTCACCTGTGATATAACGGCCTGTGCTTTTTTAACTGTAAGATCACCGCTACCTTGTAAATAAGTAATCAAACGATCACAAATGATATCCGGAACAATCATATCGCCACTGCCGAGAAGATGAAGATTGAGTGTATCGCTATCTATCTTACCTTTTACAGTGAGTGTTCCCGAACCTCGTAATACCAGATTCGTCACATCAGGTGAGGTTATAAAGATTTCCACATTACCGCAGTTACGACCGAAATGGAATGTTTCACGAATTGGGAAATACACCTTCAACGTTGTTCCATCTGACTCGGTCGCAATGCGTTTCACCAACTTTTCGGGACCTTCAATCTTCACACTGCATTTCTCTCCCTGTGTATAAAACACATCATAGGGCACACTTGATTCGATTTTTTCAAACTGACTGACCTTTCTCTGGCTGGTAACGACAGGACCGTTGTCCATCGCCCGACAATTCTGAAAACACGACGTGAGTCCCAATGACAAACCAGCGACTGTGAAAAATAAAACATATCGTTTCATATTCATATTGTTTTTAAGTTTTTGAATGTTAGACGGCAGAACGGCAAAGAAAGTTGCACGCTGGAAATGAAAATAGTTATGAGTCGACAATTGAAAGTTGACAATTCATTATTTTATCACTCTTATATGACAAGATTCAGAACCGTATTTATTATATAAACGGTTTACAGTTTACGATTTCATCGTTTATCTCTCATCGTTCATCCTCCACTGCTACACCCACTCACCGAAAAATAACTCAAGGTTGAAAATCAAAAGAGATATTACCTGTATATTACTGTAAATCAATCAGATATAATCAGTTCTACAAAAGACATCTAAATGCACTGCACTTAACGGTTAAACGCACGCTGTTTAACGCCTTTTCGTAAAGCAATTAACGGTTAATTGAAAATAAAAGAATAAAGAAGTGAAAAGACGAAGAAATACCGGCATTGCCGTAAATGATCTTTTTACCTTTTCACTTCTCTACTTTATTCATCTTTAAACATTGTCAATTTAACATAGATAATTATCTACTTTTAAATTATTATTGCTAATTTTGTAGGCAAAATAATTGATATACGGGCTTGAATAAGTATGAGGAGTTTGACTCAAACATTGACCAAGACCATTGATGCATTCTCTGCATTGTAGGTAACTGAAGATTTGGAGCCCGACACTAAGAAGTTTAAGAAAGACTGAAACAAACACTTTTAACATACAAACCACAATAATGGAATTTGAACTCATTGCCAAAACGTTTATGGGATTAGAGCAAGTTTTGGCTCAAGAGCTTACCCAACTGGGGGCAAACAATGTACAGATCGGGCGCCGAATGGTGTCTTTCACCGGCAATCAAGAAATAATGTATCGTGCCAACTTCCAATTACACACTGCCATTCGCATCTTAAAGCCGATCAAAAAGTTCAAGCTCGCTCAGCTGATGACGTCTATTTGGAAATCAAAAAAATAGATTGGAGCCTGTATATAGAGAAAGGCAAGACCTTTTCCGTTGATTCAGTGGTTTACTCAGAAGAATTTCGCAACTCCCGATTCGTTACTTACAAGGTGAAAGATGCTATCGTCGATCAATTCAGAGAACATACAGGTACGCGTCCGAACATCTCTGTTTCTAATCCCGATATGCGTCTCCACATTCACATTGCAGACGAAGATGCTACAATAAGTCTCGACTCCAGCGGTGAGTCTTTGCATCGCCGAGGATACCGGCAAGAGTCAGTGGAAGCGCCGCTGAATGAAGTTTTGGCCGCAGGTATGATCTTGATGACGGGCTGGAAAGGTGAAACCGACTTCATAGACCCAATGTGCGGTTCGGGCACTATCCCTATTGAGGCCGCTTTGATAGCACGAAACATCAGTCCGGGCGTGTTTAGAAAGGAATACGCTTTTGAACGATGGCCCGACTATGATGCTGCACTCTTCGACCGAATCTATAATGATGATTCTCAGGAACGCGAGTTCTCGCATCATATTTACGGCTATGACATTGATATTAAAGCTGTCAACACAGCTCGAATGAATATAAGAGCAGCCGGCCTAACAAATGATATTACCGTTAAACAAGCCGACTTCAAAAACTTTATAAAGCCTGCCGAGAAGAGCATTATCGTAATGAATCCACCTTACGGAGAGCGAATCTCAACGCCAAATCTACTCGGAACCTACAAAATGATTGGTGAACGGCTCAAGCATCAGTTTATGAACAACGACGCGTGGATACTGAGTTATCGTGAGGAATGTTTTGAACAGATCGGTCTGAAACCGTCGATCAAGATTCCGGTATTCAATGGTTCGTTGGAGTGTGAGTTCCGGAAATACTCTATTTTCGATGGAAAATTGAAGGAATTCCGCAGTGAAGGCGGCGTAGTCAAGTCACCCGAGGAACGTAAACTAATGGCAGAGAAGCACCGATTCAAAAAGAATCGCGAATTCAAAAAGCGTCTCAATGAGGAGGAAGAGAATGAAAACGCTGATATTCGGTCGTTTACGTTCCATTCATTAGAGCGTAAAGATAATCGCGAGAACCGTTGGGAACGGAGCGAAAGACGTGAAAGACGACCGACAGACCGATCGAGAGGTGCGCGCACAGGTAGCAAACCAGCTTACAAAGGCAGCAAGTTTACCGGACGGGGAGGTCGTCGTAGTAATGAAAACAACAATGGGAAAAACTATAAACAATATGAAGATGATGAAGACTAAGAATCTAATCCTGTTCCTGTTTATCGCTATGACTGCATCAGCTCAGAAACAATTCACACTTGAAGACCTCAATTTCGGCGGCAACAATTATCACAATATGGTGCCGAAGAACCGCTACACGGCGTGGTGGGGCGACGAATTGATACGCACAGACTATGACCATTGCAGTCTTATCGACAAGAAAACGGGCAAAGAATCGCTGCTTTTTACGGTCGAGACTCTAAATAACCACGGCTGTCAGACTACTGACGGGCGCAAGCTCAACTCACTTTATAATGCCACATTCCCCTATCCGGATCAACCATTAGTACTCATCAGCAACGGTACCGACCGTATCTTGTTCGACTGGAAACAACAGAAGTGCATTTGGAGTCAACCTTGCATCGGCGAAACACACGCCGAATGGAATGCCGCTTCACGTGCCGTAGCATTCGTGAAAGACCACAATCTCTATCTCACTGACGCTAAGGGAAAAACCCACCAACTCACTACCGACGGCAGTCGAGACATCGTTTACGGTCAGGTTGTTAATCGCGACGAATTCGGTATATATAAAGGTACATTCTGGAGCAATGACGGACAGAAGCTCGCTTTTTATAGGATGGACCAGAGTATGGTTACAGACTATCCGTTAGTAGATATCAACACACGCATTGCTATGCTCCAACCTGAGAAGTATCCGATGGCAGGTGAGCCTATACATCAAGTTAAAATGGGCGTTTACGACCTGAAAACGGGTCGTACGATCTATCTCAATACAGGTGATCCGACTGATCGTTACTTCACGAATATTTGTTGGAGTCCCGATAACCAGCTGATTTACCTCATCGAACTCAACCGCAAACAGACCGACTTTTCACTTGATGCATACGACGCAACGACCGGAAATCGAGTTTCAACGTTATACCGTGAGCATAGTGATAAATATGTTCACCCCGTCAATCCGATTACTTTCTTGCCTTGGGATGCCTCTAAATTTACTCTGCAAAGCGAAAAAGACGGATTCAAACACCTCTATTTGTTCAACATCAAAGGCCGACAGCTAAAGCAACTTACTGCCGGCAAGTGGCTCGTACTTGATTTGATGGGTTTCAACCGAACTCGGAAAGAGGCCATCATCTTGTCGAACGAGTGCAATCCGATACAAAATAACCTGTTCGCCGTCAGTGTTCAGACAGGTAAGCGACGCTTGCTTGATAACGGAAAGGGTTGTCACGCCAATATCAATGAGCCCGATAGAGGCCATAAATTGGCGTTATCGCCGATGGGAAACTGGATTATCGACAATTTCACAACACCTGACATACCTCGCAATATTGATATTATCAATGTAGCAACAGGCAAGAGTTTATCTTACTTCAAAGCTGAAGACCCGTGGCTGGGATACCAAGTACCGGAATATTTGTGCGGTACCATCAAGGCCGCCGACGGAAAAACCGACCTCTATTATCGGTTGGTGAAACCCGTAAACTTTGATGCCCAAAAGCGCTATCCTACTATTATATACGTTTATGGAGGTCCCGGTATACGCAATGTAGAAGCTCGTTGGCATTACTGGAGTCGAGGTTGGGAGACTTATATGGCACAAAAGGGCTATCTGCTCTTTATTCTCGACAACCGGGGCAGCTGCAACCGCGGGCGTGATTTCGAGCAAGCCACTTTCCATCATCTGGGTATCGAGGAAATGAAAGACCAAATGCGGGGTGTGGAATATCTCAAATCGTTGCCCTATGTAGATACCAGTAGGATGGGTATTCACGGTTGGAGCTTCGGCGGTTTTATGACCACCAACTTGATGACAACCCATCCCGAGGTCTTCAAAGTAGGTGTTGCAGGTGGTCCTGTGATTGATTGGAAGTGGTACGAGGCGATGTATGGCGAGCGCTATATGGGCACTCCGCAGAGCAATCCACAAGGTTTCGCCGAGAGCAGTTTGCTTCCCAAAGCCAAGAACTTAAAAGGAAAGTTGCAAATTATCATAGGAATGAATGACCCGGTAGTACTTCCTCAGCACGCGCTCAACTTCTTGCAAGAGTGTATTCAGGTAGGTACACAACCCGATTTCTTCGTCTATCCCGGTGAGCCTCACAATATGCGAGGTCACCAAAGTACGCATCTCCACGAGCGAATATCACAATATTTCGATGACTATTTAAAATAAATGCAATGAGAATACTATTGTTGGGCAGTGGCGGGCGCGAACACGCGTTGGCTTGGAAGATAGCACAGAGCCCGCGGATAGACCACCTTTACATCGCGCCGGGCAATCCCGGCACAGCCGAAGTGGGTGAGAATGTGCCCATCGAAGTGAATGACTTTGACCGACTGAAAGTTTTTGCCGTGGCAAATAACATTGATATGGTGGTTGTCGGACCCGAAGACCCGCTGGTAAACGGTATTCGCGACGCTTTCAAGAACGATCCCCAGACAGCTCATATCACTGTAATCGGCCCCTCGAAAAGCGGTGCCCGTCTCGAAGGTTCAAAACAGTTTGCCAAAGCCTTTATGCAAAGACACGGCATTCCAACGGCTAAACATCGCACGTTTAATAGCCAGACTCTCGATGAGGGGCGAGCTTTTCTTGCCTCGCTAACGGCTCCTTACGTGCTCAAAGCCGATGGACTGTGTGCCGGTAAGGGCGTGCTCATCCTCCCGACATTGGCCGAAGCCCAGGCCGAATTAGGTAAAATGCTCAGCGGAAAGTTTGGAGACGCCTCGGCACAGGTAGTCGTCGAGGAGTTCTTAGACGGTATCGAGTGCTCGGTGTTTGTATTAACCGACGGCCGACATTATCAGATCCTGCCCGAAGCCAAAGACTATAAACGTATCGGCGAGCACGACACAGGCCTCAATACGGGTGGAATGGGCAGTGTTTCGCCAGTTACTTTCGCTACGAAAGAGTGGCTGCAACGAGTTGAAGAACGCATTATCCGTCCTACGATAGACGGACTTGCCGAGGAGAAGATTGATTATCGAGGTTTCATCTTCTTTGGTTTGATCAACGTGAAAGGTAATCCGATGGTTATCGAATACAACTGTCGGATGGGTGATCCCGAGACAGAGAGTGTGATGTTAAGACTCAAGAGCGACATCATCGATCTCTTTGAAGGCATTGCGCAAGGAGATCTCGACCGCCGAAAAGTGGTTTTCGACCATCGCGCAGCTGTCTCCGTAATGCTTGTAAGCGGCGGTTATCCGCAGCAATATACAAAGGGATATCCCATTACCGGTCTTGACGGAGCGGGAGACAGCATTGTTTTCCACAGCGGAACAGTCGTTAAAGATGGTCGGCTCGTTACCAACGGCGGACGTGTATTGGCAATAAGCAGCTACGGGAAAGACAAAGACGAGGCTCTGAAAAAGAGCTTCTCCGTGGCTGAAAAGATTGATTTCGAGGGCAAATATTTCCGCGGTGACATCGGAAAAGATTTATAAGTAACAGACCAAAAGAGTTTTTACGAGACGATTCCCATCCTTTTTCAAAGATTTATCGGCCTGACTATAACAAAGAAGCGATGGTATATAAAAGAATGCAAAATAAGATAGCAGAAAGTAGATTTACATTACCGATAACGGCAGTGTATGCGATTCTCGTATGCTTTGCTTGCCGACTTATCAGCGATAGGTTGTGGATTCAGATGATACTGCTGATTGTTTCTACTTATCTTGTCATCGAATTGAATAATACCAACTCGTTGATTCGTATTTACAGCCGTATGGTTTCCAGTACCTTTCTTGTCTTGGTATCAGCAGCCAATATTTTATTCACGTCTATTGAGGGCGGAATCGTGCAATTATGCATCATCGGTTGCTACACAGCTTTATTCTATGCTTACCAAAATAAGCAAGCCTCCGGACACGTATTTTATGCTTTTCTCTGCATCGGAATCGCTTCGACGGTATTTATCCAAATTATTTTCTTCATTCCAATTTTATGGATTCTACTGACTGTTAATATCCTCGCATTCAGCAATCGAACATTTTGGGCTTCCGTTTTAGGATTAATCGCACCTTATTGGTTTGTCGGAGGTTACTATATTTATACCGATGAGATAGACAAATTTATTCAACATTTCACGAATATAATACAGTTTCAACCGCTATTCGACTATTCTGCTGTCACCGAGCATCAAATTGTGACCTTCGCCTACATTGTTCTGATGACTGTGATAGGTACCATCCACTATCTACGCAACAGCTATGCTGACAAAATTCGTACACGAATGCTCTACGAACTTTTCATCGCAATGAGTATCAGTAGTGCAGTCTTTATCTTCCTGCAACCTCGACACTTTGATATACTGATGCGTATTCTGATTGTCAATACAGCTCCACTGATCGCCCATTTCATCGCCCTAACACGCACCCGATTGACAAACATTGCCTTTTACGGCATTATCGGGCTATCAATCGGCATAACCGCATACAACTTATGGATGCATTGATCGACCTGTTAATTCACTACGGCTATTGGGGAATGCTGACATCAGCGCTGTTAGCAGGCAGTATACTCCCGTTCAGTAGCGAAGCTGTAATGCTCGGATTAATGGCAGCTGGTCTTAATCCGTGGCAACTCGCGCTCTACGGAACCATAGGCAACGTGGCAGGATCGATGTTCAACTACGGAATCGGACGTTTGGGTAAGCCCGAATGGGTCGAGAAATACCTGCACGTCAAACAAGAAAGCCTTGACAAGGCCGAACGATTTATGGCTGGGCGCGGCGCTGGATGGGATTCTTCGCTTTCCTCCCTGTCATCGGAAGCGCTATCACCGTTTCATTAGGATTAATGAGGGCTAATGCCATTATCACTCTTACAAGTGTCACATTAGGTAAAATCGTGCGCTATGTTCTATTAATTTATGGAGTAAGTTTGTTCTTTTAAGATATGAAAAAATATATATTCATTGTATTGACTGCACTGACACTCATCGGGTGCGGCCCTCAGAAGAGCGAAGGACCACACACGATCACCGTGACCATCGAACCACTTCGTTTTTTCGTCAACCAAATCGTGGGTAATAAATACAAAGTGGTAACGATGGTTCCCAACGGCAGTAATCCCGAGACTTATGAGCCCACAGCTCGACAAATGATGGATTTGGCCGAAAGCGATATATATATAAAGGTAGGAAGTATCGGTTTTGAACGTACGTGGATGAAAAAACTCACTGACAATGCACCGCATACCATTATCATAGACTCATCAGACGGTATTGCCCCCATCAGCAATATAAACAATGTAGAAGATCCTCATACATGGATGAGTTGTGCCAATGCCCAAATCATTGCACGCAATATCTACGATGCGGTAATGTCGGTCGACGTACAGGACAGTGCCTATTTCAGAACCAATTATGAACGATTGCTTACCAAAATCAAACAAACAGACAAGACCATACGTGCTAATCTAAAAAAAAAGCGGTGCCAAAGAGTTTATCATTTATCATCCTGTGCTCACTTATTTTGCTAAAGAATACGATCTCATCCAGCTTCCGATCGAAGAAGAGGGACGCGAACCCTCGGCTGCACAATTAAAGCAACTTTTAAAAACGGCTAAACAGCTGAATATCCAGACAATATTCATTCAACAGGAATTCGCCAACCGCGATACTGATATCATCACCAAAGAGCTTGAAATACGCCCCTTAGAGATCAATCCGTTGAGCTATTTTTGGGATAAGCAAATGGTGCAAATATCCGAACTCTTGAAATAAAGCGATGCAACCCATTATCCGACTCGAACACATTACAGCTGCTTACGACGGGAAGATTGCACTGCAAGACGTCTCTTTGACTGTTTTCGACCACGACTTTCTCGGTATTATCGGCCCTAATGGAGGCGGCAAAACAACCCTTATCCGTATCATTCTCGGGCTGATGAAACCAGTTTCGGGGCAAGTCGTTTACTTGCGAGAAGGACGTTCAGTACCTGAGATTACAATGGGTTATCTGCCTCAATACAATGCCATCGATCGTCGTTTTCCCATCTCTGTCTATGAAGTCGTATTGTCGGGACTCAGTCGGCAGAAGAGATTTCTGCGCCCTTATACCCGCAGTCAACACGAACAAGTATGCGAAACCCTTCGCAAGATGGAACTTGAAAGTCTGAAAAAATGCTCCATCGGGATATTAAGCGGGGGCCAATTACAGCGCGTTCTTTTGGCACGTGCCATCGTATCACGTCCCGAAGTTGTAATACTTGATGAGCCGAATACTTACATTGATAAGCGCTTCCAGGAACAAATGTACCAAATGCTCGGCACGATCAACCGCGATTGCGCCGTTATCATTGTGAGTCACGACATCGGAACTATTCTCCAAAACGTGAAAGATGTGGCCTGTGTCAATCGAATGCTGCATTACCACGCCTGTACCGAGATTCCTGAAAAAGAGCTCCAAGAACACTTCGGATGTCCCATAGAGCTCTTAGCCCACGGTGATATGCCACACAGAGTATTAAAAACACACGAAAACTACCTTTAACCGATCGCCTTACGCTTTACATTCAAAATAAAAAGAATACAATCCTTTATTTATCCTTGCACTTCCCACCGAAAATGCACTAAACAAATCACGCCGACTCCATACACCGAGAAAGATGAGTATCTCTTGAGCTTCAATTCTCGTTCCACCTTCAACCACTGCTTCCGAATTTGCTTCAGGACGTCTCTCTCAGAATATGAGGCTGTTTCCAAAGAAAAAGGATAACTGCCCCACATGTATCCTCCTGCCTGATGTAAAGAATACCGGAAAGCTCCAAACCATCCCTTGCAGAACAGTTCAGGACTTTTAGTCGACTAGTAATTGTTCTTCTAAGTCCCGCTCACACATCGCCTTTTAGGGATAATAACAGACACAATATTGGTAACGGCAGATACTCATAAAGCGTTTCATCGCTTGGAAAAACTACCTTTTACACTAATCAGCCATAATATAACAGGGACTATAAGACAACGGTACTTGGATAGAAGTGTATCTACAAATGCCGTTTCTTTGTTTCCATTGTCGAAAGTAAAAATTGGGTTATCATATTGCTGGACATTCCCTTGAAAATCCTTGAAGAAATACGAGGGAATAATCGACGTCAACCAACTATTGTCAGTTCTGAGCTATACGACGGTAAGCCAAAAAATACAGAAAATCGTTTTGAGTATATCCGTATATTATTTTAACGTGAGTTCGACGAATTCAGAACAATGCAAGCTGTGTATCAATAGTCCTTTGTAAATTGATACACGGTTT
>NZ_BAJN01000015.1 GCF_000613725.1 Hoylesella pleuritidis JCM 14110 | reverse complement strand
CAGATACTCGTTCAAGTCCTTGTAGCCATTGTATAAAGTTGATGCATCCGTAATAGGTTTTCTCAATTCTTTTGATAATTGCAGATAGGCATTTCTTCCAGCTTCGTCAGTATCCAAAAAGCATTGAACATTCTCATAGTGCGATAATGGTTCTAATGCCTTCTGGATATTTGAGACAGAGTTGAGTACCAGATAATCTTGTCGTTTTAGTCCATCATTCTCTTTTCTTCGGAGCGTCATAAATGACAGAAAGTCCATGAAGCCCTCAAAAAGAAAACATACCTTCTTCGGCTCTTCTGCATAAAAATGGCTGATGCCTTTTGGTGCAATGCAGCCTTTGAAGAACGGATTGCGTATTTCGTAGCCACCTGCAATATTTGGAAAGCCAATACCAAAGTAATGTTTGCCCCTTGTATCAAAGTGCAGTTCTTTACATACTGTTCGTGCTATTTCAATGTCAATACATCTTTCCCCAAGATATTTGATAAGCGCAGGATGGGTTATGGAAAGTACCTGAAGATTTTCAAAGGAGTTCTGCGGTGTATTCAGCTTAGCTTTAGGCAGACTTACCAATACACAGCTTGGTGCATTACGTTCTATCTGATGAATGAGATACGACACATCTGAAGAGTTGTAGAGCAACTCTGCAAGGTCAATGATGTTACCACCTCTGCCAATACCGAAATCGTACCATAGATTAAGTTCGGTGTTTACCTTAAACGATGCGTGCTTCTCCGTTCTAAGTGGTGATAGGTACATGAGGTTCACACCATACTGTTTTACGGGTTTGCAGTCTATTGTTGCAAGAAATTCCTGCAACTTTATCTTTTTTATTTGGTCAATATTCATAATTATATGGAAGTTAAAGTGATGATAAATTTGATGATTTGATGAATTTGATTTTATCAATATGGTAATCAGATAGTTGAAAACTCATCATCCGCTCATCATATTACTCTTCAAAATGGAATTACTGACGAAAAGAAGAATACCATCCTTTCCTTTTTTCATCAGCAAAACATTCACGATGAGCAAAAGATGAGAGCATAAACAACATATACTGAATGTTTTATATAACTTATTCATCATTTCATCAAAATAATGGATATAAAATTGTTTAGAGACTCTTAAGCTGCTCCTTGGTAATAGTATAGAACCTGCCAGTCCTTCGGATAGGAGAGTAATACTGTGGAGCATTGTAACTAAGTTGATATGTAGTATAGGTCAGCGTATTGGACACTGGTGTAAGCTTCCAGATGTCCTGTACTATTCTCCTTATCTGCCCCTTGTCATACTTGCATTGAGTATTACTTAAAAGAGGCATCATATCATTGATACAGAAAGAGACTTCCTCGACATTGTTTGTTTCCATGATGTCAAGACACAACTCTGACATTTCTAGTTCCAGCTTGTTTCTGTTATTACGGATAATGCGTTGCAAGGCTGGTGTAAAGGTCAGCTTGGGTGCAAACCACATACGGCTTTCCTTTTGGGTAGATAATGTGCGATGCTGGAGAAAATAAAGAAAGGCAGGTATCTCAGCTTTCAACTTCTGAAGAAAGTCAGTATCGTCACTTTCCAAATGATTTATCTTCCTAACCCAATATCGGGTTTCTCCCACGTCAATGATGACAGGGAGTAACTCGTTATTGGAACACAACACAAACTTGGCAAAGAAGGAGATTTCATCTCGGTCTTTACCCTTTGCTTCCACTTTATAGGAAAGTGTTGTACTAAGGTTTTTCAATCTTTCACTATCTTCCCTACGGTTAAGCAATACTTCGTCCACCACAATAAGTAGTTTACCTGCCCAATCAGCATTGAACTGACTGCGAAAATCCTCGTTGGTATTGAAAGTAACATTGTTCTGGAAAACAGCTTTGAGAAAGTTAAGGAACGTACTCTTACCTGTATTGCGTGCTTCTGACACCATCAAAAGGATGGGGAGTTTTTGCACTGGTTGGAGATAGAGCAACTGCAAGTAGTCCATGCCCAACTCATACTGCTCACCGAAGATATGTCTTATCAATGATTCAATATGCAGAAAATCTCCTTCTTTTGGCTGATGATCTATCGGTTCATAGAGATTGAGGAACTTGTCAACCACTGGTTGGTAATTGACATGATTAGGAATAGTGCAGAAACCATCGTACTTTGGAACAGTAGCCAGAAAATCCTTGCCATAGTCCTGGCGTAGCGTTTCATTATTCCACACTATACGCTTCTTGACAAAACCGCCATTAATACGCGGTTGGTTCACAATCTTGTACAATGTTGTTCCAACACGAATGAAATTCTCGTTTTTCATAGCCTTACTTCTGCATTAAAGGTTTACTACCCATGATATATCTCTGTGCTTCTTGGGCTATTTGCGCAGAAGTCTTGATAGGATTCTGACGCAGCCATGCTTCGAGTTCTGCTTTCTCAAAATAAAGCATCTTACCTTGTGGCTTATAATGAGGAATCAGATTGCCCGATGTGAGCTTGTAGAGATAACTCTTTGAGAGGTTGAGAAACTTGCTTGCTTCATCAAAGCTAAGCACATTTTTGTTTGTAAAGAGAAGTTGTTCGAGTTCGTAAACTCGTTCCTCTATGGTCTTTTCCATATTTTTTATTTGTTTGGTAAAACGATAGAGGGTGCGCACCCTCGTTGCTGTTAACGAGGGCAAAATTAGAAACGATAAAAGGAACTGGCATTGAGCAATGTTTGACGTATCAACCTATGCTCAATCTTTTTTCAGTTGTTTGATGTATTTATCTATGATTTCCCATCCTTTCGGCTGCTTCATGTTGATTTGATCTGTTGCAGTGGAAAGGTCAGTTCGTGTTAATGGTGTGTCTTTGGTTTTTCCCAATATGAGTTTACTGCGTGCAATGGTAGACTGCCATTCATTAGTTACGTATCCCCGAAGATTAAGACTTTGCATGAGATACGCAAGTAGTCGGTTATTGTTTGATTTTAGTACTCCTTTCAGATTACAATCAAATAAACTTTTAGTAATCTTTGGTGAAACACTGGTCGTAAAAAGTTTAACTTCATTGATGCAATCAGTTAGTATTTCAATCTGTTCTTCCGAAAAATCAGATTTGAAAGGATTGATTTCATTGCCAACAATCACAGGTTTTTCTTTTAGCTGACTTGGCTCGATGTCATCATAGACAATTGTAGAATGGCGTTGAAAAGAATTCTTGATTTCGCTTATTTCTATCTTTTCAATCTCACATTTTAGATAATTTGCATAACGTTCATAAAGAATTGCATCAATGAGCGATGAAAACATCGGAAGGACTTCATCGTACAAAGTGTGATTCTCAACATACTTACTATAATCGAACGTTATCAAATCAAAGTTAGAATACTTCCCCTTTTGCTCTTTGTTCAATGATTCATAGAAAGTGCTATCCCATAAGAAACTATTTTCGTTATAAGATTCTTCCACACACGAAAGGGCAGGATAATTCAGATAAATGGAAGATAGTTCTTCGGTTATTCGGATATATTCTTTTTGTAAAATCTCTTGGAACTGTATATTGTTGATGCAACTCTTCTTCCTCAGAATATTTCCAATGAGCACATTGTAGGTCTGAGTAATGCAATAGCTTAATATTCGTTGAATACTGCCAAGCTGTATCTTTAGATTGTCATTTTCCATTTTGCAATTTTCTATGGTGGGTACTATTTACAAAGATAGGGCATTCATTGGAGAAAAAGCCAAGAAAGGGAAATAAACAGAATAAAAGGGAAAAGCTGTCGTTAATTAAATATAAATCTGAGTGGTGAGAAACTATAAAAGTACACCTTTCTCATTGTATTGTTATATAGTACACTTTTAGTACATGCTGAAAAAGGAAAATCCCTTGTAAATCAAAGACTTGCAAGGGATTTGTTGTACCCAGAGCCGGGGTCGAACCGGCACGGATTGCTCCACTGGTGTTTGAGACCAGCGCGTCTACCGATTCCGCCATCTGGGCCTATTTTGGGTGCAAAGATACGCGTTTTTTCTGATATGACAAACTTTTCAACAGAAAAGTTTCAAGGGAATTTTAATTATAAGAAGGGAGAATCAATAGTATACAGACGGTGATGGGGAATGACTCATTATATTTGAGGGATAAGATCAACAAACACAGAGAAAAGTTTGGACGTATCGTTTTAATTGTCTAACTTAGTCACGAATTTTAAATCTTGTATGAAAGTATGAGTGAAAATAACCACTTTTGCGTGATTCTGGCAGGAGGAAAAGGAATGCGACTGTGGCCTTGCAGCGAGAAGTGTGCCCGAAACAGTTCGTCGACTTCTTCGGAACGGGCAGGACGTTATTGCAACAGACGTTCGACAGATTTGCCGGAATCGTGCCACGTGATCACATCTATGTCAATACGAATAAAGATTATGTGCATCTGGTGCGTGAGCAATTACCCGACCTGAATGTGGAAAACCTGTTGGCAGAGCCCGTTCATCGCAACACGGCACCCAGTATGGCGTGGGCTTGCCACCGAATCTCACGTCGATGCCCTGATGCTGATATCATTGTTACGCCTTCGGACCAACTGATTTTAGATGAGGAAGTATTCAAACAGAATGTTAATGAGGGATTCGTTTTCGTGCAAGCGAACAATTGCCTGCTGACGATGGGCGTTAAACCAACTCGTCCCGAGCCCGGATACGGATATATACAAATCGGTAAGCAGGTAGGCGGAGACCTTTATCAGGTACAGTCTTTCACCGAAAAGCCCGAGCGAGAGTTTGCTCGTCTGTTTATGGAGAGCGGCGAATTTTATTGGAATACGGGGCTGTTCCTTTCCAATGTACGGTTTCTGAAAACCACGTTTTGCGAGTTGCTGCCCTCCGTTTTGCGTGATTTAGAGGCTGAAAACCCTGATCATACGATCGAAGAAGAGAATGCTTTTATTAAGGAACATTTCTCTTTGTATCCCAATCTGTCCATAGATTATGGCATTTTAGAGAAGTCTGAAGCTGTATATGTAATGAAGTGCGACTTTGGGTGGGCCGATATCGGCACGTGGCACAGCATTTATGAGGCGATGCGTAAGAGTGAAGATGACAATGTTATCATCAACAGCGATGTTTTGTTAGAGGACAGTCACAACAACGTTATCAAGCTCTCAGAGGGTAAGTTAGGGGTTATCAGCGGGCTCGACGGCTATATCGTGGCCGAGAAAGACAATGTGTTGTTCATCTGCAAGAAAGGAGATTCATCGGCATTGGTACGCAAATATGTGAGCGAAGTACAGATGAAGCGGGGCGATGCGTATGTGTAGAGGTGGATGATAAGTTATGAGAGATGAATGATGAAGGATGAGAGGTGACCGATTATTTACAGATCCTCTAATATAATAAGGTATAAGAAATAACGGACAGTATCTGAAAAGATGCTGTCCGTTATGCTGT
The DNA here is from genome assembly GCF_000613725.1 of Hoylesella pleuritidis JCM 14110. Taxonomy (GTDB): domain Bacteria; phylum Bacteroidota; class Bacteroidia; order Bacteroidales; family Bacteroidaceae; genus Prevotella; species Prevotella pleuritidis. The sequence continues at coordinate 65,251 of NZ_BAJN01000015.1, read as the reverse complement.
TATTTCCCGAATTCACTTCGGATTTTGGCCGAAATCTCCTGAAATTCAGCCTCGGAGAGTTTCAACTTAGTTTTGTGGAAGTCCACATCGGCCTCCGAGTCGATAGGAATCAGGTGAATATGAGCGTGAGCCACTTCCAAACCGAGCACCACCTGCGCCACTTTTCGGCACGGGAAAGCCCGCCGAATGGCCTGTGCTACCTGTTTGGCAAATACTTCAAACTCAGCAAGTTCGTCGTCTTCCATATCGAAGATATAGTCAACTTCACGGCGCGGAATAACCAACGTGTGCCCCTTTGCCAGCGGATTGATGTCAAGAAAGGCATAAAATTTATCGTTTTCAGCGCACTTGTAGCTGGGGATTTCACCTACAGCAATTTTAGAAAAGATGTCCATCTCGAATCTGTTTTACGTGAAATGCCCTGTCGGTACCCTCCTGTGAGGATGCCGACAGATGCAATCCATTATTCTATACTGATATTATCGATCCGCAACTTGATGGTACCGCGCGGAATCTTAATTTCCACTTCGTCGCCCACTCGTTTGTTCAGAAGTCCCTGAGCAATAGGAGTGGTGATGGCGATTTTGCCTTCTTTGAGGTTGGCTTCGCTCTCGCTGACGATGGTGTACGTCATTTTCGCCTTGTTCTCCAAGTTGGTCATCTCCACTTTCGACAGAATCTGTACAGTGTCTGCACTTAAACGCGACGTGTCTACAATCTTAGCCTCATTGATAGCGACCTTCAATTTGTTGATCTTATCTTCCAAATGCGCCTGTGCTTCCTTAGCTGCGTCATACTCAGAGTTCTCACTCAGGTCTCCCTTATCACGTGCTTCGGCGATGGCGGCCGATGCTTTCGGGCGCTCGATCGATTCAAGTTGTTTCAGTTCAGCTATGAGTTTATCATAGCCTTCTTGTGACATATAAGCCATAATCGTTATTATTTATATTTGTTCAATGTCTTTCTGCGGATACAATAAAAGAAAGAATTCCGACAATTTGCAGTTGCCGGAATTCCGCAGACCTATTATATTACCATGGTTTAACTTTCTGTTGCAAAGGTAATCATTCTTTCCGGAAGTACAAAAGATTTCGGAAAGAAAAACGCTTTCATTATAAATCTTTTACAATTCTCGAATTGATATAAGTCAATAAAATGCAGTAGAAATAATATTGTTTGCGCAAACATTTGGCGATTTGCTCTAAACCGCTTACCTTTGCATCGTGTTTTTCATAGTATTAGATTTAAGGTTAACAAGGTTTGGGACTCAGCGGAGCCCCTTTTTTTATGTCCTTATCGAATCTGCTTCATCTTTATCTCTTTCTGAAAGTAAAGAGAAGATAGATTCCTCTGTATATAATTGAATATCAGTTAGATATAATCTTGCTTGCGATTAACGGTCGCTCACTCGGCGAAAAACTGTTAAACACCCTGTATTTAACGGCTTTTCATCGTATGATTAACCGTTAATTGCGATCTGATTTATATGCACCTGATTTTCAATGAGATATAAGTCCTATTGAATTCTTGCTCTATTGTTTTCCTATTTGAGCCGCAATGGGCTTGTATCTCCTTGCAGGCCGATATGCCGAGTGGTCCCCACAAGGGGACATCAGGTGTCTCTTGCGAGGTAAATTTGAACGCACTCGTGACGCAAGCAGAGCCAACAAGAGGATATCGAGCGTCTGCTTGCCCTTTATTTATGCGCTTTTATCCTCCTATCTGAAATAAAACGGATGAAGGATGAGATATGAGGGACGAACGTTTGTAGGCTATTGTAAGTGCGGATATGCCGATTTGCCACTATAAAAAGAAAAGGAGTGAACTTCTGTTTGAATATCAATTAAAGAATTATTAATTATTAATGAGCAATTAGATACGGTCCCCCCGGTTCATCCTCTCCTGCTTCCTCGATAGATAAAAGAGAGACGAAAGTAAATGGATAACCATTCTATCAAATCATTATTTTTGAGTATTGCAGCATTGACGGCAACTGTTTACCTTTGCATCCGACACAATTATCATATTAACTAAATATATCACAATGAAAAAATCGACTGTTTTCAGAAATTCAATCGCATTATTTTTCGCCGCATTAGCTATTGTGGCGTGTAGCGATGACAACAATGACACACCTTCAAATGAATCCATTGCCGGAACGTATCAAGGCTGGTCGAAAGTGACTTTCCCCGATATGCCCACCGGAATGGGCTTAGACGGTGAGGCGGTGCAGATCAGTAACAATTCCGACGGTACCGTTAAAGTGGCTTATACATCAAAAGGCGCGTGGGGAACAAGCATCTTCAACAGTGCGACGGTGACTACGGCGAATGGTAAATATCATTTAGTGGGACTCGGAAAGTCGACTATTGAAGGACGCAAAGGTGGCAAAGCGACCGAGTATGACTGTGCACTGACGGGCGAAATTAGCAAAGACAAGAAGATATTCAACCTCATTTTCACACTCAAAGATGTGATGGGCGGTACCAAAATCAGCTTTGCACAGGGGCGAGCTCCGCTCACTTTGCTCGTTGCCAACAGCTATAAAGGCTATACGACAGCATCGAGTAAGTTTTTCCAAAACAAGATAGACAAAGACCAAACCGTTACCGTTGCTGCGAGTGAAGATGCTAAGAGCGTCACCGTGAACTTCAAGTCGAGCACGTGGGGCACTGCTTCGCTCACCGGTGTAACCGTTTCGGCCTCGGGAGAACAATATATCTTAGACGGAAAAGGCACCATCAAGATGGGAATGGGCGGCCAGACGCCGAAAGATTATGAATGTATCTTCCAGGGAAAGATCAGTAAAGACGGTAAGACCTACGGCCTCTCGTTTACGATGCCGGCTGTAATGGGCGGCACAACGGTAACGCTCAAAAACGGCACTGCACCCAAAACGAAAGCTGCCGAGGAGCTGGCAGCCAAGAAAGCAATAGCTGATTTCTTTGCCGGAAAATAAATACTGGGCAACGAAAAGAAATGAAACAGATTGTATACAACCTGTTGATACTAATGCTGTTGGGCACGACTGCACTGTCATTGCAGTCGTGCGACAGCATTTACGACGACCCGTCGGATGTTGTAAGACCCGGTACGGACCAGCCGAACACCTATTCTTATATAGATGCAACGGATTATATCCATTGGATTTACTTAGACTTGAAGACAGGAAAGCAGGTTACGCTGCCCTACACCGACACCCAGTCGATACCCGCCCAATGGCAATTGGCCCTGCACAGGTATGACTGCAAGACTAACGGCGGCCGTGTTTTCGAGACTGAATATACTGATCTGGATGCGCTGAAAGCGGCCGCTGAGACTGGTACTTTCGCCCGTCCGAGTAACGATCGGTTTACGCCCGATGAGGCAGACAGCATCATCGTGGATGTATCTACAATGATGCAAGGCTATCTTACGTATGCCAAAACGCTCAAAAACACCGTTCTCGGTCGCTGGTTGAATGTCGATATGCGCACGATGCCGCCTGTTTATACGCCCTCGAACAAGGTCTATCTCTTGTTGACCGGCGACGGAACGATGGCTGCCATACGCTTTACGGGCTATGCAAATCCCAATAAATATAACGCCAAGGGATATATTTCGTTGAAGTATGTCTATCCGTTGACATTCAAAAATTAATGTTATGAGCAAAAGGTTGCTATCGTTTGTAATGCTCGCAATACTGTTGTCTGTGAGTGTGCGAGCTGCTGTTATCCGCGGTGTAGTGGTGACCGATGGCGAGAAACCGGTGTCGTTCGCTTACATTTCAGTAGAAGGGCGAAGCCAGATAACACAGACCGACAAAGACGGATGCTTCTCATTGGCGCTCGCCGATGGTCGTTACCGACTCACGGCAATGCTGTTGGGCTATCAGAAAACTACGATCGAAGTAACGGCCGCCGGCGAAACCAAGGTCAGAATCTACCTGAAAGAAGACCTGATCAGCCTGAGTACGGTAACCGTTACGGGCACTTTAACACCCAAGACATTGGCCAACACGCCCGTGGTAACGCGTGTTATCACAGCTAATGACATTCAAAAGCTCGATGCTACCAATATTCGCGATGTCTTAGAAGCCGAACTTCCCGGATTGGAATACACCAAAGCGATGGACGGACAGGATGTTCTGACGATGCAAGGACTTGGTGGTCAGTCGCTGTTATTCCTCATTGATGGCGAGCGTTTGGCCGGAGAGACACTCGATAACATTGATTTTCGGCGACTGAATACGGATAACATCGAGCGTATTGAAATTGTCAAAGGGGCCGCTTCGGCATTATACGGGTCGAATGCAGTGGGTGCTGTGGTTAACATCATCACCAAATCGGCCGCCGAACCGTTTACACTTCATTTGAATTCGCACGTCGGCAGCAGGCACGGCAAACAGCGACACGGCAGTGAATTGGGCTTGCACAGAGGTCGTGTAACGAATCTTTTCAACGTACAAACAGACCGATTGGGCTCTTACTTTGCCTTTGATAAAGGCGGAAAAGACAGCACCCGAGTGTACGGTAACCGTCAATGGAACTTCAAAGATAAGCTCTCGTTCCGCATTTCTGACCGATTCGCCCTTACGGGAAAGGCCGGTTATTACTTTCACGAGCGCAACTCGTCAGTAGATAGCCGTGACCGGGCCCGTGATTTCAGTGGGAGTGCACGCTTGGCAGCCCGTTTCGACGATGCAAATGTGCTTGACCTGAGTTACAACTTCGACCGATACGACAAGAGCGACTATTACATCGGACCCCGAAAAGATATTCTCGACTATAAGAATGTGCTGCATTCGCTGCGCGCTTTATTCACGCATACATTCCAAAAGAGCCTTGCGCTCACCCTCGGCGGCGACCTTTCAGACAACTATCTCAAGTCTTATCAGTTCTCGGAAGACGGTTCTCACAGCCAAGTAACGGCCGATCTCTTCGCACAAGCCGACTGGACAATCGACAAGCGGTGGACTGTTGTAGGTGGATTGCGCGGTGATTACTTCTCGGGTTACGGTTGGCAGCTCACGCCGAAACTTGCAACGATGCTGGCATTAGGGCGTTTGAAGCTGCGCGGTTCTTATTCCCGAGGGTTCCGTGCACCGTCGCTCAAAGAGCGATATACCGACTTCAATATGGCGAATATCTTCAAAATATACGGCAATAAAGACCTGAAAGCCGAGACAAGTCATAGCTTTTCTGCCTCGGGAGAGTACGTTCACCGCCACTATTGCTTCACTTTGACGGGCTATTACAATATACTCAACAACGAAATCACCACACTTTGGGATCAAACAAGAGACAATGGGCGCGGGGCAATGGTCTATCGCAATATCGAAGGTACCGACTTGGCCGGTATTGACCTGTCGGTCATTGCGCGATATGCCTGCGGTGTCGGGGCGAAAGTGTCTTATGCGTATTTCCACGAGTTCCCGCGCGGCGGCCGACTCAATACTTCCGACTCGCGACCGCATACGTTTACCGCACAAATCGACTATCGACGCACGTTCCGAAACTATGCATTCGACATCGTACTCAACGGTCGTTACCTTTCCGTTAACCATTACCACACACTGGCTCGTGATTATGCAACGTACGTTCCGGCCTCATCGCCAGCCTATTCGCTGTGGAAACTCATCCTGCGTCAGCGCTTTTACAACGCCGTCGACATTACATTGGGCATAGATAATCTGTTTAATTATCGGCCCGCTCGCTATCAATACAACTCGCCTTTTACCACAGGTACTACGCTGACAGCCACTGTCGGTGTAGCGTTAGAACGTCTTGCGAAACTGTTTTAAAGGTAAAAATCACTGTTAGTCATTATAAAATAAAAGGTTTACGGCACAGGGACAGCCCCGTAGTCGTAAACCTTTATTCATTGAAAAACAATTTTCGACAAACCGATCAACAATCGAATCTAAGCGATAGTCACCTCTTTGTCTAAGTAAACATCCTGCACAGCGTTGAGCAACTCAATGCCTTCGGCCATCGGTTTTTGGAAAGCCTTGCGCCCACTGATGAGTCCCATTCCGCCGGCTCGCTTGTTAACAATAGCCGTTACGACTGCATCCTTCAAGTCGGAAGCACCGTGCGACTCGCCACCGGAATTGATCAGGCCCACGCGTCCCATATAACCGTTGGCCACTTGATAGCGACACAGGTCGATAGGATGGTCTGTCGTGAGTTCGGTATACACCTTTTCGCTGGTCCGTCCGAAACCGATGGCTTTGAAACCGCCATTGTTTGAGGGCAGCTTTTGTTTCACAATGTCGGCCTTAATGGTTACACCGAGATGATTAGCTTGGCCTGTCAGGTCGGCAGAACTATGATAATCGACGCCGTCTTTCTTAAAAGCGTTGTTGCGAAGATAGCACCATAGGATGGTTGCCATACCCAACTCGTGGGCGTACTCGAATGCTTCGGCTACCTCAATGAGTTGCCGCCGACTTTCTTCTGACCCGAAATAGATGGTCGCTCCGACAGCAACGGCACCCAGATTCCACGCTTCTTTCACCGTGCCGAACATCACTTGATCATAGGAATTAGGGTAAGTGAGAAGTTCGTTGTGATTGAGTTTCACCACAAAAGGTATCTTGTGGGCATACTTACGGGCCACGGCGCTCAGCACACCGAACGTAGAAGCCACAGCGTTACAGCCCCCTTCGATAGCCAACTTGACGATATTCTCTGGGTCGAAATAAAGCGGATTGGGGGCGAAAGAGGCTCCGGCAGAGTGCTCGATGCCTGATCTACGGGAAGAATGGAGACATATCCCGTATGGGCCAGTCGTCCGTGCCCGTACAATTGTTGCAGACTCTCGATGGTGCGAATGTTGCGATCAGAGTCCAACCACACCCTTTCGATGATGTCTTTACCCGGAAGATACAGCAGACTCTTGTCTATTGTCTTGCACTCGTGGCGCAGATAGTATTCCGCTTCCTTGCCTAACAAATCTGTAATCTTACTCATTTGCTTAATGATTTTATATGTCGTATCATCCCGATATGGGATAACAGGGGCAAAAGTAGCATAAAAACGGCAATCCGTCAATACCTGCTTGTAGGTATTTTTTGTGTATAGTAGGCAAGAGTAGACTACTTTACCTTCCGTTTAATGTCTTTTCACGCCACAATTAGTAGTTAATCGTAATCTGTTTTATATATATCTGATAATCAAATACATACAAATGCTTCTTGCTTCCACCTCCTAAGGGAGAGGGGGTGGGGTGAGGCTCTGTCTCGTCTACTGTCTTTTGTCAACCGTTACTTGGTAGGCTTGTCCCCGTTCTACTTCTATTTTCAGGCGACAAGCAGATTCTAAGGTTGTTTTAAGTCGTCGGATGAGAGTGTGAAGAGTTTCGCCGGGGTTGTCTTTCTTAGGCCATAGCGCTGTGCAGATTGCTGTTCGGGAGAGGCGATGACCGTCGGCACGAAGGAACATTTGCATCAGTTGTGTCTGCATTGGGGTGAGATGCACCAACTCGTGATGCTTGTTGAAGAACGCGGAAGCCGTTGTCGAATAGGTGAGTTCGCCGTAAAAAGACAGTGGATTGCAGACTTCGACTCGGCGTTTTTTCTCATATAGTGTTGCGAAAGCGGCCCAGAAGACGGTCAGCAGCAGTAAAACGAGTGGCAGACGCTGGTCGGAGATGCTGAAAATGGTGGCTGTGGAGCAGTTGGCATAGGCTCGCAGACCGATGAAATGGGCCGAATTGGACATCGACAGCGTTTTGCTGCACGTCGTGTCGCTGTTTTCGCCGTACAGACAATAGGCCAATGAGGCGCGACTTTTCAGCTGATTGATGGTCAGATGGCGTCGATATGTGCGGAGCGTATCGGGTGTCAGCTCTTCGTTCGGGTGTTCCTGCACGGTTAAAGTGAGTGCCCGGTTGAGATCATTTACGATTCGCCGCTCTGCCTTCCGATAGCATTCGAGGCTGGAAAAGACCGATGAAATGGCGAAAAATAGAAAGATTGCGACAGATATTTGCGGTTTCATTGTGTTGGAAGAGTAAGGAGTTTTGGAGTAAGAAGTGAGTAATTGTGTAGTAAGGAGTAAGTAATTTAGTTGTGAGGAGTTTAGAGTGATATGAAGTGTTTTAGTTTTAAGTTGATGAGTCGGTGGTTGTGAGGTGTGCGTTTGTCTGCTTTTAAGGCTGTGCTCGGAGCTGTTTTTGCGGGTGTTCACTAAGAACCGACGAGCGAAGGAAGCAGAACGCGCAGGCTTTTTTATACAATCGGCAACGAGATTCCGTTGATTTTCTGGTATATGTCGAGTGCATATACGTCGGTCATACCGCTGATATAGTCGATGACCGACATAATGCGGGTTTCCAGATCGGGGCTGTTGATGTCGTATTGGCTGCTGAACCGGCGGATTAGTTGCTGTGAATAGAATCGATCGGGGGTAACGGCTGCCCCGATAAATGTCTCCATCAACGTCTCCATTATCTTGTAACCGCTCAGTTCTACGTCTAAAACGGGCTTGCTGTGATAGATTTTCCCGTAAGACTTCTGTGTGCAACTGCGATATGCCTCGCGTTGATGCGGACGGATATGGTCGATAAGACTGCCCTCGAACGTGCCTGAGAGGATGGCCGACTCGTTATCGACGAAAGCATCGACACATTCGTTTTCGAGTTTGCCTACGGCACAGGCGCGCATATAAACCACCTTTTCGTTGTTGTCGGTAACACCTTCGTCGATGATGCGCTGCCGTATTTGGTGCTGCATTTCCTCGTCGAAGAAGCCCAAGAGCAGGCTTTCGGTTTCCTCGAACGATAGAATTCTCAGCTTATGCGAGTCTTCAATGTCCATTATTTCATAGCAGATGTCATCGGCGGCCTCTACCAAATAGACCAGTGGATGGCGTGCATAGCGAAGCGGTTCGCCCGGTTCCGACTTGCAAAAAATGCCCATTTCATCGGCAATTTTCTGAAAAACGGGCGCCTCTGATGTGAAAAAACCGAACTTCTTGTGCCGCCCTGCCAAGCTACTCACAAACGGATATTTCACAATGCCGGCCAATGTGGAGTAAGTCATTACGAACCCACCCTCTCGCCGACCGTTGAACCGGTGTGTCAGCAGACGAAACGCGTTGGCATTTCCCTCGAAATGCGTGATGTCCGACCAAAAATCGGCACTCAATTTGTCTTTGAGATATTGCCCGTTTCCCTCTGTAAAGAACGTTTGTATAGCCTTTTCGCCGCTGTGTCCGAACGGAGGATTGCCCATATCGTGAGCTAAACACGCAGCGCTTACAATCGTTCCGATCTCCTCGAAAAGCGTACCTGCAAGTCCGGGATGATGTTCTTTCAGTTTGGAAGCAACGTCATTGCCCAGCGACATACCCACAGAGGCCACCTCTAAACTGTGAGTCAGACGGTTGTGAACGAACACGCTGCCGGGCAAAGGAAACACCTGCGTCTTGTTTTGCATCCTTCTGAACGGCGCTGAGAAGATTAGTCGATCATAGTCGCGCTTGAATTCAGAGCGGTCATCGTGGCGTTCGGCGTGCCGATATTCCTGTCCTAATCGTTTGTTAGATATGAGTTTGCTCCATTCCATCGTCTTTTTTGTCATTTGAATAACGCTTTTGCAAATATACGAAAATAATTCCATTCGCATCCGTTTGCCCGTTTTTATTTGCTGTTTTTAGGCAGAAGACGTCCGATTTCGCATTTTATTTGCTATCTTTGCGAAATAATTCGTAACGAAAAAGTTCGCAAATGGAGAATCCATTCAAATTCGGAACAGTGGTCGATGGTGATTATTTCACCGACCGGACACAAGAATTGGTCTATGTGAAGCAGGTCTTAGACAGTCGGAATCATTTGGTATTGATCAGTCCGCGGCGGTTTGGCAAGACAAGTTTGGTGCTGAAAGCTGCCAAGGAAACTGCTCGCCCGGTACTGTTTTTAAACTTCGAGACCGTGACGGATACGCGAGATCTTGCCGCGGCTCTGCTCAAACGGCTGTTCAAACTATATCCGATGGAGCGCCTGCGGCACCTGATGCGCAGCTTCCGGTTCGTTCCCACCATCTCGATGAGTGCCCTGGGCGACAGTGTCGACGTGTCGTTTATGCCCCGAATCGATGAAAACGTCGTGCTCGAAGATGCATTCGCGCTGATGGAAAAGGTGAGCGACGAGCGGCGGCTGATCGTCGTTTTCGATGAGTTTCAGGAGGTAAATGCCATCGAGAGCAAGCTGGATCGCACGCTGCGGGCCATTATGCAGATGCAGCATAACATCAATTACGTGTTATTAGGCAGCCAAGAGGGGATGATGCGAGAGATTTTTGAGCACAAGCATTCGCCTTTTTATCATTTCGGAACGGTGATGACCATCGGCCGAATACCTGCTGCTGATTTCGCCGATTTCATCGAGACGCGTCTCGGTTCATTCGGAGGTGTCGACATCAAGACTGTTGCCGAGAATATTATTCGCTTCACTTCGTGCCACCCTTATTATACGCAGAAGTTGGCTTTTCACGTCTGGAACCTGCTCAATCAGGGTGAGCGGACGGGCAATGTCGTCGAAAATGCTGTCCGATTGTCGAATATCATTCACGACATCGACTACGAGCGGCTGTGGCAGAGCTTTAACAAGACTGATAAAAAGATTCTCAAATGGATGGCGCACAATGCGTCGTCGCCCCTAACTTCGGTCGAAACGGGGATGCCTGCAAGCACTGTTTTCAGCGCGTTGAAACGGATGATGCGCAGTGGGTTCATCGTAAAAGGAGAGCGGTACGGCATCGAAGATCCGTTTTTTGCCCGCTGGATTCAGGACAAAATGTGATGTGTGAAAGTCTACCCCAACCCTTCCGAAAGAGGAGGAGATGCGAAAAGAGTAAGATAAAAAGATTTTCTTGTAAATGTGCTGATAGTCAGTTTGTTACAGGGATATGAGAGCTGGCCTGCATCGAGCCGTTAATCATCGTACAAGTAATGGTTGGTTGCCTGGCGATTAACGGCTCAATGCCTGGCGGTTGACGGCATATTGCCCGGCTCCGGATGAAGCAACGTGCCGGCAAGCTGATGAGTGGGCAAGAGAGTCTTCATATTTTGCCTTACTTGATTGCCGTTTTCTTATCGTCGGTGCTGTATTTGATACGGAAGTTATGGGACTTGGTGCGTCGCATTTCGCCTTGTTAATCTTGTTTAAAACAATGCCGTGAGGTTTGTTTCTCATTCTCAAAAAGACTACTTTTGTGTAATCTTGCGTGCCCTCTCGGGCCGGTAAAGCGTAAGAAAGTATGACGATACGGATTGGCCGGCAACATCTTGCCGTTCTTTTTATGCCAAACGATGTGATGAAAAAAACTATTTTATTGTTTGCGATGTGTGCGCTCGGACTGTGGGCAGCAGCGCAACGGAGCGGGAAAACGGCGGAGTCGCTTGAGAAACAGGGGCTTGTCGATGTGCGGAAGTTGGATAAATCGATTTTTGTTTCGCTGATGTATGCCCGTGCTGACAACTTTACGGGCAGCGTACTCTATGGCGATCTGCGTGAGGCTTACCTGCATCCGCAGGCGGCCGAGGCGTTGGTCAAAGCCCAGCGGCAGCTGAAAGCATTGCGCCCCGACCTGAGTCTGAAAGTGTATGATGCCGCGCGGCCGATGACGATACAGCAACGGATGTGGGATAAGGTGAAAAACACGCCGAAGGATTTCTATGTAAGCAATCCTGCTCACGGCGGCGGGCTCCACAATTACGGGTTGGCCGTGGACATTACGCTGTGTGATCTCCGCGGCGACAGCCTTCCGATGGGTACCCGCGTGGATGCGATGACGCCGCTCTCGCATATCGATCGCGAGGCAGAACTGGTCGCCGCCCGTCGAATCAGTCGTCAGGCACAACTCAACCGCGAACTCCTACGCTCTGTGATGCAGTTTGCCGGCTTCCGTCCGCTTCGTACCGAGTGGTGGCATTTCAACTTCCGGACGCGTGCGCAGGCCAAGAAATACTATCGGGTAATTGAGTGAGAATGGCCGAAAGACGAGTAGAGAAGCACGAGATGTTTGATCCCGCAACCTTAGATTTCATTCGACAGCACGTCGATGATGACGTTCGACTGTTGGCTTTGCAGGCAACACGCTGGCCGGCGTGGACATTCGGCGGGCGATCGACCAGATTGCGGGGCGCCGGACGGCACGAACCAAATTGCCGTCGTGGGCTGCCATAGAGGGTATTGTCTATCCGCCGCATCTCTCGATGGAGCAATGTTCATCGGAACAAACGGCTGTTTACAAGGCCGATGTGGCCCGACGACTGGGCGGCGAATCGTTTGTCGATCTCACGGGCGGATTCGGTGTGGATTTTGCTTTTATTGCACGCAGATTCCGACAGGCCGTTTATGTGGAGCGACAGGCGAATCTGTGTGAGGTGGCCCGCCATAATTTCGGGTTGCTCGGACTGTTGCAGGCACGCGTGGTGTGTGCCGACGGCATTGTGTTTCTGCGTGAAACAGAGCCTGTGGGGCTGATTTTCATTGATCCGGCACGGCGCAATGACCACGGCGGAAAGACTTTTGCCATTGCCGACTGTACGCCCGATATCAGTAAAATGGTGCCCGAACTGCTTGAAAAAGCGGCTCATATATTGGTGAAACTGTCGCCGATGCTCGACTGGCATAAGGCTGTTGCCGACTTAGAAAGCACGGTGTGCGCGGTGAGCGAAGCGCATATCGTGGCTGTGAAAAACGAGTGTAAGGAGTTGCTTTTAGTGCTTTCGCGGAGACGAAAACACGAAGACGAGGTGTTGCGGGTGGTCTGTGTGAACGATGGCAACGTTTTTTCTTATACGGAAGACGACGCAAACGGTAGCTGCTTGCAACTTTTCGGGGGAGAATTTCACGGCGGAATGCATCTCTATGAGCCGCATTCCGCCGTGATGAAAGCCGGTTGTTTCGGCTTGCTTTCCACTCTTTTCAATGTCGAAGCTGTTGCGCACGACTCTCATTTGTTCGTCTCCGGAGAGCTCGTTCCTGCCTTTCCAGGGCGCCGTTTTCGTGTAGATGCTGTGACTTCGATGAACAAAAAGACGCTCAAAAAAGCCCTTGCAGGTATCAGCCAGGCCAATATCGCCGTGCGTAATTTCCCGCTTTCCGCTGTCGAACTGCGCCGCCGGCTTCGCCTGAAAGACGGTGGCGATGTCTATCTCTTCGCTACCACCGATGCCGTCGGCCGCCATTGGTTGCTTGTTTGCAGCAAGGCGGGGTAGGGAATTAGTTTAAAATCGGATAGGACCGAACCGTAATACCGATGCGTATTTCCCGTTCTGACGGAACTGGTAGATGGTGAAAAGTCGTCCGTTGTCTACTGGCGAGTTTCCGCCTTTATAAAAAGGTGCACCGTCATCTTCGATATCCATCGACAAGTCGGGATAATTGGTCTCCATTTTCTTGGCGATCGATTGTGTGAAACGCTGTGCGCTGCCTTTATCTTTCGATAAAACTGTGAATCGGGCTTCGTTGAGCACGACGTCGCCCGACTTGCTTTGTCCGAATTTGAAGCTCACTTGCTGGAACAGAATGCCCATATACTTCTTGTTGGCGTAGACCAGTTGGTCGTCGGTAGCGGTGGTCGGCTTACCGAATTGGGCCTCAATTTGTTGTACGGCCTGCGTATAGGCCATACCGAATGTCACTCCTGACACATTTGCTTCTTGCTTTGCGCTTGCCGTTATTGATAAGACCAGCGCAAAGGCAAGGGTGAATAGTTTTTTCATTGTTTTTGTTTATCGTATGATTTTGTGCCGCGAAGTTACTCAAAAAAGTTTGAATGACCAAGCGTTTGTCGGAGAAATAGGGACATAGATGCCTGGAAATGAGGAAGCGGAAAGAGTGAAACAGTTGCTCTTTGAGTTTTCCGACTTCTGCCGATCAATTGAAAAACTATTTAAAAAGCGGCTGACTCCGTTTGTGAATCAGCCGCCTTTATTTTGTACTTTCTGTCGATTTATTCCTCGACAACTGAGAAATCGTCTTTGCCTACGCCGCAGAGCGGGCACACCCAGTCGTCGGGGATGTCTTCAAAGGCCGTTCCGGGTTCGATGCCACTGTCAGGATCGCCTGTTGCCGGGTCGTAAATATAACCGCAGACATCGCAAATGTACTTCTTCATAATGTCGTTGTTTTTAATTGTTGGTAATTCTATTGTTCGCTGTAATCTATTGTTTTGACTGCAAAATTCGTTCCACACAGTCTGCTATCTGCACGGGAGCGATGTCGTAAAGACACGCATAGTCGCCGCGCCGACAGGGTTTGTTGCCGTAAATGGAACACGGGCGGCAGGGCAGATCCGTCTGAACGGCATTGTCGGCCGACTGGTTCCAGCCCATAAATCCTGCAAAAGGATGGGTTGCCCCCCACACGCTCACCACCTGTGTGCCCGTGAGTGAGGCCAGATGCATATTGGCACTGTCCATCGAAATCATTACATCGAGATGACTCATCAGGATGAGCTCTTGCGCCAGACCTGCCAACGTGTCGGGCACATTGACACACTGCGGCTTGCGCGCAACGATATCGGCGAGTTGTTTTCGTTCGGTTTCGCCGCCTCCGAAGAGAAATATCCGGCACGAGGGATGCCTTTTTATCAGCAGCTCAATCACCTCCTCCATCTTCGGGAGCGGGTAAATCTTGCCTTTGTGGGCGGCAAATGGTGCAATGCCAATCCATTGGCGGAAAGGCTTCTTGGGGCCGACGGCTGTGGAAAGGAGTGTCAAATCGCCTTTGCCTGCGGGGAAAACAGACCGGAAATCGAGCTCTACGGGATAACCCAAGCGTGCAAATACGTCGGCATAATTTTGAAAAGAGGTGGGTTGTTGCAACAACTTCTTATCGTGTTCCGCGGTGAGTTGTCGCTTCCCTCGGCGGTGTTTATCGATGTGTGCCACTCTGTTGCGGCTGAGATTGAACCGCAGTCGCAGGTATTTCGATCGCAACACGTCGTGCAGGTCGGCCACGGCCGTGAAGTGCTTGGCTGCCAGTCGGCGGTAGAGCGCATTGAGTCCGCTCACACCGTGATACTCTTTTTTGATGTCGGCCGCCATAAAACTGACGTTGGGCGGCATCTGCTCGAAGAGTACACGGGCGAAAGGCCGACTCAAAATGGTGATGCGCACCTCGGGATATTGCTTGGCTAAGGAGCTGATTACGGGCACGGTCATTGCCACATCGCCGATGGCGGAGAATCGAATGACGAGGATGTGCTCGGTTTTCATTTCTTGGCGTAAAGCACGGGATTGGTGGACGGGTCGTTGTACATCTTCATCTGTCTGTAAACTTTCATATATTTCCGTCCTGCCTCGATGTCGTCGAGCAACTGGTCAATAGCCGTTCCGAGGTCAGTTTGCTGTTCGAGCAGCACGTTCAGTTTGGCTCTGCACTTGTCTGTGTGTGCTTTGTCGGCGTCAGCGCGCTCAGCCTGTTCGCGCATATGGTAGATTTTGAGGGCCAGGATTGACAATCTGTCCACGGCCCAAGCCGGACTCTCGGTGTTGATACGCGCATCCGGCAGCACGTTTACGTCGGCGTACTTCTGGCGGAAATGACTGTCGATCTGCTCCACAAGGTCGGTTCGGTCTTGATTGGAAAGGTCTATGCGGCGTTTTAGCGACAGGGCATCGGCAGGATCGATGTGCGGATCGCGGATGATGTCTTCTAAATGCCACTGCACCGTGTCGATCCAACATTTCAGGTAAAGTCGGTTGTTGATGGACTCTCTGTCGTACGGGTTGTTGATCGGTGTGTCCACGTTGTCTTTCACGTGATAGTCTTCAATGGCCTGATTGAAAATCTGATTACAGTTTTCGCTAAATGACATTTCTTTGTGTGGTTTTGATTTCTATTGCAAATATAGAAAATTAAACGTTCACGGCAAAGGAAAAGCATTGTTTTTTACTTTTTTAGGGATTTAACAGACGATTTTCGGTAATTCTTATATTTGGATTTTACCGAAATATCGGCTATATTTGCACAGTGGAATCAAACTATTATTGCAACCGTGCGTGAAAGTCCTAATGAAAATAAAATGCGTTTGTTAAATAAGACTCTCAAAGAGTTTTCTAAGAAAGAACTGGTTTGAGAATAGGTTCGATACTGCGGAAGACGTAAGCAGGGCGATTGCGCACGGTGCGGGTGTGCAACAGATGGGCGTGCAGGGCCGTGAGCTTGGTCATCAAGAGCTGATAGTTGGCTTGGGTGACGCGTTTGGCTACACGCGATGAGGCTTCGGTACTGAACCCGAAGTAGCGGGTGAGCATCTGAATCACTTGTTCGCGACGAGCTTCGGTCAGTTCGTCGGAATCGCTATCTGTCTGAATCACGTGCAGAAGCACGGTCTGCGGTTCGCCGTTTGGCGTTTTCCCAGCACGCAGACACTCGATGCGGACGTGCAGATCGCTGCGGCCCTCCTTGGCGAGTCGGTGCAAGTCGGCCTCGGCCGGGCGCAATACGCGGCGCAGAAGATCAGAAAACCGACTGTAAGAGTGGTCCAATCGCAACAGACTCCGAAGCTCGGCGACGGGCAACGCGCGGAATCCCTGCCGTGCTGAATGAGCTGCCAACATATAGAGATGGGGTGCATAGCGGACGCGACAGCCGAAAACAGCGTCTATACGGAGATGATGATACCCCGTTTCTAACCCGCAGACAGCCACGGCCACAGCTTCGTGGAGAGCCACAAGAGCTGCGTTGTTATAGAGATTGTCCTCGAATCGTACGGCAGTCAACAGACTCTTATAACGGCAGAGTTGCTTGCCCTCGTTGGTCATAACGGGCAGATCCACAGGTAGTTGCGTCATTTCAACGATTGCCTGTTGCAGTTCGGCATAATGATTGGGTGCGATGCCTGTTTCGCTCAGTCTGAATCGGATGAGGATGCAGCCGTTTTCATTGACCTCGGAAAGCCGGAAAAGTCCGTGCTTCAGGCTGCGTCGGCCGTTGAGCACGTCGTAAAGCACAGGCTGCAAATGGCGTACAATGACCACGAGCACACGCATTTGCATGAGCAGATAGCAGTGGTGCATCATCGTCAGGGCCGTAGGGAAGAGGATTCCCTGCAATTGTTTGGGAGCGAGCTCGTTCATATACGGTCGGTTTGGCGGTGTGACTTGCGGCAGCGAATGAACCTTGACAGCGGATCGGCATCGGCTCCTGTGCCCAGCATCAGCCGATAACGTTCCAGCAGCGGACGCATAAACGTACCTTTGCGAGCATTGGCGCGGTTGACGTAAGCACGCGGATTGGCGGGCGGCGCGATGTGAAAAATGGTGCAGGTGCGGTGTACGAGCTCGCTGAAAGAAGGTCTTTGCCCCAGCTCATCGTAAGCTGACCCGTCGGAAAATACGATGTGTGCAGCCTCTAATAGGTCTGTCTTGGTGCCCGTCCAATGGAGCCCGTCGTCGGGCGAAGCGTTGAGCAGTCGCACGAATGCGTGTACGAGGTGTTGTCGTGCGTGCTCCGTGAGTTGTTTTTCACATACCGCGTTGTCGGTCATTCTCAGAGTTTCGTTTTGTTTCATCTTTCTTTTCGTGGTTTTAAATTATTGTTTTTCCGCATTCTCTCATTTGAATTTGCTTGCAAAAGTACGGCAGAAGATAGAACGAAAAGTTCACTTAACAGAGATTAATAGTTAAAGATTGCGAGCAGAAAAAGGGCTGCCGCCATCTGAAATCGATGTGCGGCAGCCCCTGATGGTTCCCGTTCGTCCGTCCGGCGGCGACGCTTTTGTAGGAAAATGCAGTAAAACATTGTTCACGGTTATTGTTTCCCGGCTTGGAGAGCCGGTTCCACGCCTGGAAACTTACGGCGCATTTCTGCGCGGATCGTGCGGTCGGGGGAATGCGTTGGCGACAGGGTGGCTACTTATCTCAACTCAACCTCGAGGGGCTGTACAATGATCCGCATAGCGGATGCGCCATTGACAGGGCACTGTTGGGCGCGAAGCGGATAACTGTTGAACGTTAGCTATCACCCACTACCACACAATTCAAAATACACAAAAAATCATCCGCATAGCGGATGTGCTATTGACAAGGCACTGTTGGGAGCGAAGCGGACAACGGTGCCTAAGTCATTACGGCTCGTCTCAACGCTGTAAGCGTTGCGCTTTTTCCTATTCGGCGGCGCATTGGGATTTTCATTGCGTTGCATAAGATGACAAATTGAGTATTGAAATACAAAACAGCGCAACGCTTATAGCGTTGAATCAAATACATCCCATCAGGCACCGTTGTCCGCTTCGCTCCCAACAGTGCCCTGGTAACAGCGCATCCGCTATGCGGATGAACACGTGATGGGGCGGCGCCACAGAGTGTCGGCACTGGTATACGTCTCATTTGGGACGAGAGGAATAGGGGGTGTGGAATGGGGAGGAAGAAGATGTTGTGAGGGGACAATTGTTGGGTGTGGAACCCGACATAAAGTTGAACCGCGAGCGTGTTCCGCAGTGGTGAGGGAGCATTTGTTATAGTGTGGAACCCGACATAAAATTAAACTGCGAAGGATTTTCGGCTGGGCGAGAGGGAAATTGTTGCGGAGGCTGAAAAGCAGTGTTTTGGTGGATGATTGACGGCTTTTCAGGGGGCGAAAGACCATTAATTGCGGGGTGAAGAAGAGTTGATGGGGAGTAGAATTGCAGTCGGTTGGCGAAAAAAGTGTCGCGAGTTAACTAATTATTACAAATCTTTACAAGTTCCCGAGTTGTCGTAACGTGGCAAAATATGTTCCCTGTTTGTCGCAGCAATGTTCCCTATTTGTCGTAGAAAAGTTCCCGATTTGTCGCCAAGATGTTCCCTTTTAGGTTTATTTAACATTGTAATTCGCTGATTATCAGTTTGTTTCAGAGCCCTAATAAATATAGATAAATAGATTATAATTGATCAAAAGGTTTTTGAGACGAGTGTTGTTGTGGTCTTTTTCTTTTTTCCTTGCGGAACGGATGTTAATAAGTATAAATTTTGGAAAGCCGCGCCCGGGATGGACCGACGTATTCGCGCGCGCGATATGATGCGGGAAAATAAGCTCTGACGATCAATTTATCCAAAGCATTGGCAGGGAAAGAGGGAGAGGAAGGGGCTTATAGGTAAGATTGGGGATCTGATTTCTTAGTACTTCGAAATGGCTTTCAACGCTTCATCGCTAATAGGTTATACTATACATACTCACAAAGTCTCAAACAAAGCTATCGAATCTTCGAAAGTCTTACAGGTAATGCCTTTCCCCTTTCTGTAATCTTCTCTTGCTTGCGCTATTTTCTTCTTGAATTCATCACTGACAACTAAATCACTGTTATGGATAGGGGTAAGCATATACAATTTATCCTTACCACGATGGATAATGACCTCCTCGCCTGCATCGACCTTGTTTAAAACCAAAGCCTGCTTTTCCCTGAACTCTCTGGTTGTGAAATTTAATACTGCCATAATTTGGCATATTTTAATGATACTGCAAAGATATGGGAAGTTATCAACACTACCAAATGGTACACCGCAATAAAACGTAATAAAATTAATGAAAGTCTTTCCCTGGGGGTGTTTTTTTAGTTTTCCTCCTTTCGTTTCCACTCCCACTTTCGGGTCTACCGAACGGCGTTTGTTATAAACCTTGACGAGCGGTCCCTCCTCCGGCTCTCCCGAAAGGGGAAGGGAAGGGGGGAAGGAGAGGCCCTTAAAGAAAGAGAAATCGATGTCTTACAACTCCAGAAGGGGAGAGAAGGGGAAACGAGAGGATGTGACGCCGGCCTCTCTCTACTCTTTTTGGAGAGAGGGCGGGGGTGAATCTTTACCGATTGAATATCTGTTTGTGTATCGCACGGAAGTTTCGGCGGGTGAGATTTTGGGCGTATCTTTGCCGGCGATAAACTAAATGCCAAACGATATGAACACAATCAATTATCCGGATCCGGCTCGCCTGCTCGAATTTAAGCCACAGCCCACCGGCAACGTACAAGTTATGGAAACACAACCGACGGTCGCAGCCGACCGAAAACTCGGAAACTTAACCTTTCAGGAACTTCAACTCTTGCTCACACCGCATTTCTCGCTCTGGGAAATGGTGCGCTCGGGCACAGCCATCCGCTTGGGAATCGACAACAGACCGCAGCCGGAACACATCGCGCGGATGCGTGCCCTGTGTGAGAATGTGCTCGAACCACTGCGCCGAAGGTTCGGTGTGATCCGCATTACAAGCGGTTTTCGTTGTCCTGCACTCAATCGGGCCGTCCACGGTGTGCGCCATTCGCAGCACCTCTACGGTGAAGCTGCTGATATTCACGTGCCCAATCGCCGTGCGGCGCAGCGCCTGTTCGAGTTCATCCGTCACTCGCTGCCTTTCGACCAACTGCTTTTGGAGCGTATCAACGGTTGCGGAACGGGTTGGATTCACGTGAGTTATCGCAGCGATCGGGGACCTAATCGGGAGCTGGCCAATAGCAACTTTCAAGCTCTTTATCCTTTCATCCCTTCGTCTTCAAGGCCTGACAACAGCTTATCCGATGCCGACTTTTAATCTTTTAATCCTTTCATTGCTTTGTCTTTTCATCTTTTTCGCTTGTTATCTCTACGTGTATCGCATCATTGCTTGACATCGCTTGCAGAATGTTGTATCTTTGCATCGCAGTTCGGGACAATCCCGATGCATAGTAAACTTTATTTTTTAACCATTTAAAACATTAAAAATTATGCCTATTCTTTACAGAATGCATCAAGACAACAGAAAGAACAGTGCTCACAAAGGCAAGTGGTATGCCCGCGCTGTGATGAACGGAACCGTAGGAATCGACGAGGTGGCCGAGGTGATGCAGCGCAACTGTACGCTGAAAAAGAGCGACATCCGTGCCGTGATAGCCGAACTCGTGGAGACGATGCAGGACTTTTTGCAAAACTCGATGCGGGTGAAACTCGACGGACTGGGTTCGTTCAAGATCGGATTGAAGACCAAAGCAGCCGACAAGCCCGAAAATTTCAATGCGGGTACCAACGTCGTCGGTATGCGGGTGAACTTTCAGCCCGAGGTTACCATCGGCAAAAACGGCGTGCGTCGGCAGGCGTTGCTCACCGGTGCTAAGGTGCAGGAGACCAGCCGCAATACCGTAGACTCGCGCAAAAAGAAGAAACCCAAGGCAGGGGGCGGTACTCCCTCGCAACCTTAGGCGATGTCGGGCGACCGGACCGAAACGATGAGTCCGGTCGCCGTCTGAAACAACCGATCTCACTTTCATTAATCATCTAAACCATCAAACACAAATGAGTAAAATCAATCTTACGGGCTGGAAGCTCGTCATCAAAGTCATTGTGGCGCTTGCCACGGCCCTGCTCGGGGTATTGGGAGCACAGGAATTGGGCGGCAATGAGGCTTGACGACCGTCTGCACAGGCTTATCCTGATTCTGCGCATCATTCTGCTTCTTGTGTCGATCGTGGCCGTAATCAGCTGCTCTCTTCTGATCGGCTGAGGCCGGCAGGCCTTTCCTGCGGAGGGAGTCCATACGGGGCTCCCTCTTCTTTCGTGGTGTTTCGGGCTGGGAAAGCAGCTCGTGGTATTGAAAACGAAAAGAATCCCGGGTAATGGGATGATACTCGGGATTCTTTTTGTTGGAAATGAGAATGTTATTTCGTATTACTCTTGATGGCAGAGTTGTAGTCTGTTTCTCTGTTCGGTATCACCCACGTCCACGCATTGGCTTCTTCGGGCTTGATGGTCTTGGCAAAGGTCTCGTGGAAACTGCCGCCTTTGGCGAACGTTTTGCGGACAATAGGTTGTTTCCAACGCTTGAAATCGAACCAGTCGAAGCCCTCGCCCCACAGGTCGAAACGGCGATAGAGCTTGACTTCGGTCAGAAGATCGTTGCCCGTTTTGGTGCACGTGTAAGACGGGTCGCGGCCGCTGGTCTTGTTCAAGGCCACAAGTAGCGCCTGGGCTTCGGCCTCTTTACCTAAGTGGCAATCAGCTTCGGCCTCGGTGAGGTACATCTCTGCGGCGCGGAACAGACAGAATTCGCCTACCCCGGGATTGACAACGGCCTGCATCTTAAACTGCATATAAGCGAAGATCTGCGATTTCGCATTCAGTTTGGAGCCATAATCGGCTTTCGCTTTTTTGGTCAATGCCTTATCGGCTAAGCCCGTTGCTGTATTGAACGGCAAGTTGCCCGGGTCGAGGAATATCGCCTTGCGAACGTCGGTTGCAGGAATCTGGTCGTAGAGTTCCTTACTGATGGCACACGGATAGTTGCGGCCTGCACTTGCATTGCTGTTGCTTCCCTGGTAAGCAAAGAACTGATAAAAGTACAATGTCTCTTGGGCATTGCTGTAAACGCTCCAAATCCATTCCCGGTTAGGTGCGTTGAAGCCTCCGTCAACATATTCTTTATTGGTCATCAGCTTGTATTTCTTACGGGCAAGCGCGGCATATTTGGCAGCGTTTTCCCAGTCTTCGCGCGTCAGGGCGGCACGGGCATAGATGGCATAAGCCACATCTATGTTGACGGCATAGTTTTCTTTGGAATTCCGGTCTTGTCCCGATGCCGTGTAACCGGCGATGGCCTCGTCGAGATCTTTATAAATCCGGGCATACGTTTCGGCCAAAGTGGATGCGGGAAGATCGCCTTTCGACTCGTCTATTCGCAGCGGGAGGCCCCGGCTTGCACCATTGTTGCTGTCCTGCCAGCGATGAGAATAGAGCTGGCTCAACATCAGATAACAGTAAGCGCGGAATGTAAGTGCCTGGGCTTTGAGAAACTGTTTGTCGGCGGCAGACCCTGTGGCGTTGTCCACTTCACAGATAATGGTGTTGGCATTGCCGATGATTTTGTAGTAATAAAACCACGGGTAATAGTCGTAAATGGCTGTACTTATCTCGTGATATTCTGCATTTATTATCGGCGACCACCCGGTGAGATTGCATTTCTGGAAGTCGTTGCCCGGATAATTGGCATACCACGTGATGATGGTACCTTCGCCGTTGAATCCCTGGGAACTCAAATATTGGGTCGACATCAGTCTGCTCAGTCCGTTAACGGCCAGTTTTACGTTCTCTGTCGACTCGAAGATCGTCTTCTTGTCGGTGTCGTCCGAGTGGTGTTCAGATAGTCGTCACTGCACGCATTGAATGCGAGGGCAGCGGCGGCAAGCCATATATAGATTGATTTTTTCATACGATTGTGTTGTTTTTAATGAGTTAGAACTTGACGTCGAGCCCTATCGTGAATACCCGCGGAGTAACAAGATAGTTGTATTGCGTACCGTTAAACGATTGCTGCGGGTTCATTCCGCGACGTGCAGTGAATGTAGCGAGATTTTCGGCAGTGACGCTAAGGCGCACGCTTTCAAGTTCGAGCGCACGAATCCAAGCCTTGGGCAACTGATAAGCAAGGTTGACATTCTTGATTACCAGATAGTTGGCGCTGGTCAGCCAGCGTGAAGATATAGCGTTATTTTCCTTACTTGTGGTGCTGTTTATCTGCGGAATACCGCCATACCACATACGGTCGGGCGATGTGGCGGTCATCCCTTCTGGAGCTGCTTTCCACGATTTGAGTACGTCGCGACTGTAATTCTGCGGATTGTTACTCACCGACATCAAGTCGGCATAGTTGCTGTCATAAACCTTTCCACCCAAAGAGTAGGTGCACAGGACGGAGAGTGAGAGCGACTTCCACCGCACCGTGGGCGTGAAACTGCCGTAGAGCTTGGGAATAGCAGAGCCGTGATACTCTCTCATTGCATAGGTCGTGTTGTTGACATAATACTCGCCGTTGATCTGTGTTACCTTGCTTGTGATATCGTCTCCCGACTTGTTGCCTACGATGTTGCCGGCAGCATCTTTGTAATGATAATTGTCGGTGTTCACTTTATACATCGAGTTACCCGTCAGCCGGTCTACTCCCACATAACTGTATGTGAAAAACTCGTAACGGCTTCGGCCTTCGACGATTTTGAAAATACCCGAAATAATGCCCTTTTTGTTCTGTTCCGGCAGTTTCAATACCTTGTTTCGGATAATCGAGGCATTCGTTGCGAAGTTCACGGTCCAATCTTTCGACTTATAGATATCTACATCGGTGTTGAACTCGAGGCCCTTGTTGCCGATAGTGCCGAGGTTCTTTGTAATGGAAGCCACAGCACTGCTGTTCTCCGTCGGACCCGCAGACAGCGGCATATAAACATCGAAAAGCAGGTCACGGTTACGGCGATCGAAATAGTCGATGCTGATATTCCAGCGGTTGAAGAGGCGCGCATCGATACCGATTCCGAGTGAAGAACCGGTCTCCCATTTCAATTTTTCGTTACCGATTTGCGAAAGATAATAAGCCCCTTTATTGTTGTTCTTCGTACCGCCGTAAATCGAAAGGTAGGCGTAATAGCCCGATCCGGCGTCGTTTCCTACCAAACCGTAGTCTGCACGCAGCTTCAGGCTGTTCACCCATTTGACGGAACGCATAAAGTCTTCGCGTGAAATCATCCAGTTGGCGCCTACACTTCCGAAGTTACCCCATCTGCTTTCTTTGTAGAATCGTGACGACCCGTCGCGGCGGAATGATACTTCGGCCGTATATTTGTCGTCATAATTATAGCGCACCCGGCCTAAATAGCTTTCCGTGCGATAGTTGTCTTCATAGCCGTTCAGCCCTGTCAGTTCGGAGAAGTTAGACAGATTGTTGTGTCCGGTGAGTATTTGCTCGCTCTTTCTGCCGGTCAAAACGTCGTAGTTATAAGCATAATTCTCGTGTCCGAGCAAGGCGCTTACGGTGTGTTTGTCAAATGCTCTTCCCCAGTTCAGCTGTTGCTGGAATGTGTAATTCTTGTATCTGGTCATTCTTCTGTCTACTCTTCCGTGATTGCCTTTTCCGTTTCCGATGGTCGGGTTGTCGAAAGAGTGTCTTTCGTTGTTGCGCAGTCCGAGCTGTCCTTTCACTGTAAAGGTGAAATCTTGCAGGAACTTGATGTCCATATAGAATGTAGACTCAATGGTATTACGGATATTTCGGTCTTTGTCCAATTCGTTTTCCCAGATCACGTGGCGGTCGGGATATTGGTTGCGGGTAAGCACCGTATTGCCGTCTGCATCGGTATAGCTGCCCGGATCATACTGTTTGTTTCCGTTTGCATTCAACCGATAGCTTCCGTCTGCATTGTGCAGATGCACCGGATAGATAGGAGCGATTTGGCGACAGTACATAAATGCATTCTTGAAACTGCTGTCGCCACTATCTGAAAAGCTGGATTTCTGGTGGCTGGCAGCCAGTGTGAAGCCTGTGGTCAGCCATTTCTTGGGGCGGAAATTCATCTGAGCCCGCCCCGTCAGGCGCTTGAACGAAGCACTGGTTACATAACCGTTCTCTTTCAGATAGCCCACGGAGAAGTAATAGTCGCTCTTATCCGTGGCGGCATTACCGCTGAGACTGTATTCCTGGCGTGCTCCGTGGCGGATTGTATTGCTGTACCAGTCGAGGTCGTCGGCATAGCCCGGCAGGATGCTTGCATCTGAAACAAGGCGGCCGTTGCTGTCGAAAAGCTGGTCGTTGGCCTTGTTGAAAATGTTCAGATAGAGCCGGTCACGAATCAGATTCTTGGTAGCGTAAGCTCCGGCAGCGGCTGCATCGTCGCCCGCAGATATCCGAGAGTTGCGCAGGCTCATCCAACTTGTCTCCATAAACTCGCGCGGGTTGAGCAGTTTATACTCCTTGATACCTCTCGAATAAGTACCTTGGCTCAGGCGCAAGTTCAGCGACAGCTTACTCGAAGTGCCTTTTTTGGTGGTAATTAGGATGACTCCGTTAGAGGCACGGTTACCATACAGCGCACTCGATGCGGCGTCTTTGAGCACAGTGATGCTCTCGATGTCTACCGGGTTGAGGTCGGAAATGTTGCCGTTGAACGGTACGCCGTCCAGCACATAAAGCGGACTGCTGCTGCCGTTGACTGTTCCGAAACCGCGAATGCGTATCGCTGCATCGCTGCCCGGCTGTCCGTAAGTGCTGTTAATCTGTATACCCGACGTCGTACCTTCCAATGCCGAGGTTACGCTCGACACGGGGCGGAGCTCTATTTTCTCCTTACCTACTTGTGAAATGGCGCCTGTCAGTGTAGATTTCTTGGCCGAGCCGTAAGCCACCTGCACCACAACCTCGTCGAGACTGCGGGCATCCGACTCCAAGAAAATCTTCATTTCGGGCTTGATAGTCACCGTCTGCGATTTCATTCCGACGTAAGAAATCAGCAGCGTTTTGGCCGAATTAGGCACGTTGCGGAGCGTAAATCGGCCGTCGATGTCTGTTGCCGTGCCGGTCTTTGTACCGCTGATAACTACCGAGGCACCCACGATGGGCTCATTGTCTTCGGCCGAATAGACCGTACCTTTGACTGTTCGTTGGGCCATTGCGTTACCGACGCCGATGAACCAAACGGTCAATAATAAAATGATTTTTCCTTTCATAAAGTGCTTAATAATATTGATTTGATGTTCTATTTGATGGTATTGTATACCAGATAGTGATAGTTTGGTAAGCGCAAAGATAGAAAAAGTTTTTCGTAAACGTTCATAAAAATCTATTTTTTTTATTTTATACTGTAAAAGATGGAAAGAGAAGGGTGGTAATTTATCACCGATCGCCTTGCAATTAACGTTTGATAGCAGTACGCTTAACCGTCGGTCGGCGTGTGAAAAGCCGTTAATAGCACAGCGAGCAGCGGCGAATTGTTAGGCAGAACAATTAAAATGCGGCAAAAGGTTGCACTTTTTTGTAAATTGTATTACCTTTGCCGTAACAATCCAAAACAACGAGACGTATGCAGACAAGATGTCATTTATCCGTACTTATACACGAACAGGCAAAGAAATACGGCACGAAACCCGTCATCACGTTTCGCAATTTCGGTAGTCTGAAATGGAAAACCGTGACGTGGAACCAGTTCTCTCTGCGCGTGAAACAGGTGAGTAATGCGATGCTCAACCTCGGAATCAAACCGCAGGAAAACATTGCCGTGTTCTCGCAAAACTGCATACATTATCTTTATACCGATTTCGGCGCTTACGGTGTGAGGCTGTCACGATTCCGTTTTACGCCACGAGCAGCGAGCAACAGATTCAATACGTGATCAACGATGCCGCCGCTCGCTTCCTCTTCGTGGGCGAACAGGAGCAGTATGACAAGGCTCACCGCATCTTTGCACTGTGCCCCACGCTCGAGAGAATCATCATCTTCGACGACAGTGTGCGTATCAGCACCCACGATCCCAATGCCCTTTACTTTTCGGATTTCCTTGCTTTGGGTGAGAATCTGCCGCGACAGACCGAGCTGGAGCAGCGCTGGAAGGAGGCCTCGGACGACGATCTGTGCAACATTCTTTATACCAGCGGCACCACGGGAGACAGCAAGGGCGTGATGCTCAGCTATGGGCAGTATGCCGCCGGGCTTGAGGCTAACGACCGATGTGTGCCCATAGGCGAGACCGATCGTGTGATCAACTTCCTTCCTTTCACGCATATCTTCGAGCGGGCGTGGACCTACCTGTGCCTGAGCGAGGGGGCAGAACTGATCGTCAACACCTATCCCAAAGAGATTCAGCAGTCTATGCGTGAGACGCATCCCACGTGTATGGCGTCTGTTCCGCGGTTTTGGGAGAAGGTGTATACGGGTGTCAAGGATCGGATCGATAATGCCGGAAGTTTCCAGCGTAAGCTGTTTCTGCGGGCGTTGGCCGTGGGACGGCGGTACAACGTTGAATATCTGAGTCGCGGCAAGCGGCCCCCGCTCGCCTTGCAATTGGAATATAGGATGTATAACAAGACGGTGTTGAGTCTCGTCCGCAAGCAGTTGGGATTGGAAAAACCCAATATTTTTCCCACGGCAGGCGCCACGGTGTCGCCCGAAGTCGAGGAGTTCGTCCACGCCATCGGCATTCCGATGCTCGTTGGTTACGGTCTGACGGAGAGCTTAGCCACTGTTTCGTGCGACCATAAGAATGCGCCTTACACCATCGGATCGGTGGGAAGGCCCATTGAAGGCATTCAGATTAAGATTGGAGAAAACAACGAAATCTTGCTCAAAGGTCCTACAATCACCCGCGGTTATTACAAGCGCGAGGCGTTTAATGCCACGATTTTCGATGCCGATGGCTTCTTCCGAACCGGCGATGCGGGGTATCTGAAAAACGGAGAGCTCTATCTTACCGACCGCATCAAGGACCTTTTCAAGACCAGCAACGGCAAATACATCGCCCCGCAGATGATCGAAACGATGATGCTGGTAGATAAATACATCGATCAGGTAGCTGTAGTTGCCGACCGATATAAGTTTGTCTCGGCCTTGGTCGTGCCCGAATTCAGGCTGATCGAGGAGTGGGCCCGCGACCACGACATACCGTTTACCAGCAGGGAAGACCTCTGTGCCAGTAGCAAAGTGCGCGATATGCTGAAAGAACGTATCGATACGCTGCAACAACCGCTGGCCAATTACGAGAAAATAAAATACATCACGCTGCTGCCTCACCACTTCTCGCTCGAGAGCGGAGAGCTTACCAACACGCTGAAACTGCGCCGAGCTATTATATATAAGAATTATAAAGAGCTTATCGATAAGATGTATGAGGAGCAACCGGACACGCAGCGCGATATCGCCAGTAACTGATTCAAGATGATTACAGCAGAACAACTCAAAGACGTAACGGCAAGGGCCGATGCACTTAACCGTTATCTCAATATCGACCGGAAGAAAGTAGAGTTTGAAGAAGAGCAACTTCGCACGCAGGCTCCCGACTTCTGGGACGACCCCGCACGTGCACAGGAGCAGATGAAGAAGGTAAAGGGCATCGAGAAATGGCTCGACGGCTATCGCGAAGTGCGCCAATATACCGATGAGCTGCAACTGGCTTTCGACTTCTATCACGACGAAATGGTGACCGAAGAAGAGGTGGATGCCGACTATCGAAAGGCTGTTGCTGCCATCGAAAACCTCGAACTGATGAATATGCTGCGCCAAAAGGAAGACCCGATGGACTGTGTCTTGAAGATCAACAGCGGCGCCGGAGGCACGGAAAGCCAAGACTGGGCACAGATGTTGATGCGAATGTACATGCGATGGGCTGAAAGCCACGGCCATCGGGTAACGATCAGCAACCTGCAAGAGGGTGATGAGGCCGGCATCAAGAGCGTGACGATGGAGATAGAAGGCGGCGAATATGCCTACGGCTACCTCAAAAGCGAAAACGGTGTGCATCGACTCGTGCGTGTGTCGCCGTTCAACGCCCAGGGAAAGCGTATGACGAGCTTTGCAAGTGTCTTCGTTTCGCCTCTTGTCGACGATACCATCGAGGTGTATGTAGATCCCTCGAAGGTGAGCTGGGACCTCTTCCGGAGTGGCGGAGCGGGCGGACAGAACGTCAATAAAGTGGAGACTGGTGTGCGCCTGCGCTATCAATACACAGATCCCGACACGGGAGAGGAAGAGGAAATCCTTATCGAAAACACCGAGAGTCGCAAGCAATTGGAAAACCGAAACAATGCAATGCGTCTGCTCAAATCGCAACTCTACGACCGGGCAATGAAAAAACGCCTCGAAGCACAGGCCAAAATCGAGGCCGGAAAGAAGAAAATCGAGTGGGGAAGTCAGATTCGTAGCTACGTCTTCGACGACCGTCGGGTGAAAGATCATCGTACAAACTACCAGACAGCCGATGTCGACGGTGTGATGGATGGCAAAATCGACGGCTTTATCAAAGCTTATCTAATGGAGTTTCCGGTGAGGGAAGAGGAGTGAAGCGGCCCCATTGAGTAAGGGAGAGTTCTCTTTTTCTTTATGGATTGAGCATATATAATATGGAGACAGCAGGACAGATAACAAGACGGTGGACGACATTCAGACTTAGGCAAGACCTTTTAGAACGTTTGAAAGAAATTGACCTGGAGCATTTTGACGCATTTGTCGCGTCTCTCGAATGAATCATTTATCTATCCGTTAATCAATTCGGACAATCTAAACAATAAACCTAAAATAACGAAAAACTATGAGTGAAAGAAGTAAACGACACCGCGCAGCGCGCGAGGCTAAGCAAGAGCAACAGGGAAAGAAAGTCTTCGGCTGGGTTCTTGGCATATTGATAGCCCTCGCCGTCGTGTTCCTGATTTATTCGATGATGGCATAATGAGCGGCTTGGAGATTGAAAGAAAATTCTTGGTGAGGAAAGGCGACGCGTTCAAACGGGCCGCCTTTTCAAGTGTACGCATACGACAGGGCTATATTCCTGCCGACGGTGCCACCGTCAGGGTGCGTATGCGCGACGACAAAGCCTATCTTACCATCAAGAGTCGCTCTGTAAACGGCGGAATGACACGCTATGAATTTGAAAAGGAAATCACGCCCGACGAGGCCGAAAACCTGTTTAAACTCTGTAAGGGCGGTTACATTGACAAACGCCGTTATTTAGTGAAAAGCGGTCGGCATACCTTTGAAATCGATGAGTTTTACGGTCTGAACGAGGGCTTGATCATTGCAGAGGTGGAACTGAAAAGTGAAACCGAACCCTTTGAAAAACCCGATTTCATCGGCGATGAAGTCACGGGCGACAGCCGTTTCTACAACTCTCACCTCCTTGTTTACCCCTTCTCTGTCTGGGGCGACATCTTGCCAACAGACAGCCGATAAGCAGTGCCAACGTGGCTCCTATCGAGTTGGCCGCAAAATCCAGCCAATCGCCGCTGCGCCGCCCGCCCGTACAGTAAGCCTGCAACAGTTCGATAAGACCGCTCATTGCGATGAGCGCTACCCAGCTCAGCGTCAGCAATCGCTTCCATTCTACCGTTCGGTGCACTCGAAGATACTCGATCCATATCACCAGACACGTTCCTAAGTACATTATCGTGTGCACCCATTTGTCCATAAACTGTACACCGTCGAGTGGGGTATGCGGCGGCGTGCAGAAACACAGCACCCAAATCAGGGCTATACACAGGCAAGACAATGGGTATTTTTTCAATAATCGTCTCATTGTTTACAGTTTCAAGTTGTCCGCATCTTTCTTTTTCTGTGTCTGCAAAGGTATAAAATCTTTCCGATACCCTTGCTTTTATTCGCTGAATATATAAGAAATGTAGGTCTACACACAAGATTCGATTTGGAAAAAACGGCGGAACGGAGAGGGAGTTTGTACGGAGCGGGAGGGGTATTCAAAAAGGATCCCGTACAGTTTCGCAACTCACGAGATCCTACCAACCTTTTTACCCAGTAAAAAAACTTACTACCTACGGGTTGGCCGGGTCTTTTATCCGTAGATTCCGACCCAATCCAGTTATCCCTTTTATGATAATGAGATTTCTCATTTCTGCTGAATCATATATTGTTTTATAATCCGTTCAAACGGCTGAAATACCGATTGCTACGGGAGTTCTCCGTTTTTTGATGATCTTTCCGGCATCCCCTTCTGTCGATTGAATAAACAGTTGATTATCTCCTCAAATTACATAGGTACGGAAATAAGTGCCTGCAACCGAGGGTGTCGTGCGATATGTGTATTTATTGTCATAGGTGTTAGGGGGTTAGTACATTGAGTTTAGAGTTTGTTCTCATTCGATTCCCGTTCTCGTTCGTTGTTTTCGGTCTTGATACATCTGATTTTCGGGTGACATAATATCATAAAGAGATTCCCCTTTCAAATATTTTTAGCAAATATATACAAAAAAAATGAGACTGTCAAATTAATAACATACATTAACATAAGTGTCGGGCGAAAGAACGAGAGGACACTTGATATATCCGTGTAGAGGCTATTGGTGTATCGAACTGTAATCAGACGAAAGAGCAAAGATTCTCTGGGTTCTTGTGTTGGGGGCGATCGGCGTATCACTCCGCAGTTAGGCTGGTTGGTTTGTATAGGTTCTACGGCTCGTGATACACCTCTGCACCATCTTGGGAATCAGAAACAAGATGGTCGTCTTACTCAATTGGATCTGGAATTACGTTATTTATAATCAGTCGCTGTGCCTCATCTTTTTCACAGGAAAGTCCCATTCGAATGAAGTCTTAGCCCTCTGAGTTAGGGGGTGGAGAGCTGAACAATAGAGGAACGCGTATATGTGGTAACCGATTAACGATTAAATGGATGGTAACTAACGGTTGAATGTCGTGCGAAAAACGGTTAAACGCACGGCATTTAACCGTTAATTATATCCTATTGATTGCCAGTGCTTTATCGTAACAGCAAATTATAGATATAAGACTTGTCGTATATGCGGCAAGTCCTTTTCTGTTTTGAGACGCGCACTATTCAATCTTCAAAAGTCATTCTGCGTGAGCACACTTTCCAATTCTTCTGCCGACAGCCGCAGGTGGAACGTGCCGTTGAGGGCCACGGCTATGCGGCCGGTCTCTTCGGAGACGACGACCACAAGAGCATCGCTGGTTTGCGACATTCCCAAAGCAGCCCGATGGCGCAGTCCCAAAGACTTGGGGATATCCTGGTTGTGCGATACAGGCAGGATGCAACCGGCCGCTTTGATTCGCTTTTTGGAAATAACCATCGCGCCGTCGTGCAACGGTGAGTTTTTAAAGAATACGTTTTCGATGAGCCGTTGCGTGATGTTCGCGTCGATAATGTCGCCCGTTTCTACGATGTCATCAAGCGGAGTGGTTCGCTCTATGACAATCAGCGCACCCACCTTGCCCTTAGCCATACTCATACAAGCCATCACGATGGGCAGGATGGCTGTCTTGTCAACATTCTTTTTGGCGTCGGACGAGAAAAATTTCATGATGAACCGGAACCGCTGATGGGCTCCCAAGGAGTATAGAAACTTGCGAATTTCTTCCTGGAAGAGCACGATCAATCCGATGACTCCCACGCTCACGAGTTTATCCATAATGCTTCCGAGGAGTCGCATTTCAAGGATTTGGCTCACGAAAAGCCACACAAGAATAAACACGATGATGCCGATGAAGACGTTAAGCGACCTGCTTTCCTTCATCAGTCGGTAGAGATAAAATAACATCAGGGCCACTAAGAAGATGTCGATGACGTCTTTAATGCCAAGTTCAAAGAACATATTGCAGCGTATTGGGTTATGAGTGGGGTTGCATCATTTGGAAAATTCGAACGCATTCTACGGCTTCGCGCACGTCGTGCACACGCAGGATGTCGGCTCCTTTGGCAAGAGAGATGGTGTTGAGCACGGTTGTTCCGTTGAGCGATGTGGTCGGGTCGCCGCCGAGGAGTTTGTAGATCATCGACTTGCGCGATATGCCCACCAAGATGGGCAGCTCCATTACACATAGCCTTTCGGCTTCAGCCAGCAGTCGATAATTCTGTTCCAATGTCTTGCCGAAGCCGTAGCCGGGGTCGAGGATGATGTCTTTCACGCCGAGATCGCGCAGCTGTTGTACTTCGCGTGCAAACGAAATGAGCATCTCGCGCAGGTCGGGCCGAACAGACATTAATATATAAGGTGTGCCGAGTCGAGCCGCCATACGAAACATTGCGGGATATTCGGCGGCTTCGGATGCCAACGGTCGGTTGGCCACTCCTGTGATTCCGCCTTCCGAAACGTCGTTGATGATGTCGGCACCGAACTCTTCTACGCTCATCTGTGCTACTTCGGGGCGGAATGTGTCGACCGAAATCACGGCCTCGGGGAGCTCTCGGCGCACGATCTGTAATGCTCTTCGCATCCGCGACATTTCTTCTTCGGCAGTCACTTCTGCCGCATTCGGTCTTGTAGAAAAGGTCCCGATGTCGATGATTCTGCCGCCTTGCTCGATAATTTCGTGGGCTCTTGCCGCAATGGCCGTATCTGTTTGGACACGGCTTCCGGCGTAAAACGAGTCGGGTGTCGCGTTCAGAATTCCCATCACAACGGGTTCCGACAAGTCCATCAAACGTCCGTGTACGTTGATCGTATAGTCTTTCATCTGTCTGTGTTATGCTCTTTTGCAAAGGTAACAAAATGTTGAGAATCCCCCAAAAAGATGAGATAAAAGATATTTAAATCGTGGGGTGCGCAGCGAAAATGAATAAATCGAGGGGCAGATGCAGACGGATTACAGGAATTTTACTACTTTTGCAGGAGTATAAAGACCATTCAGCAGACATTGACAATGGAAATATCAGAACTTTACAAACTGTTCGTTGCTCACCCGACGGTCACGACCGACAGCCGCAATTGCCCCGAAGGAAGTATCTTTTTCGCATTGAAAGGCGCATCGTTCAATGGCAATCACTTTGCCGAAAAGGCTTTGGAGCAGGGCTGTTCTTATGCCGTTATCGACGAAGACACGGCCCGTCGCAGCGTTGAAGACTCGCGGCTTATCCTCGTAGACGACTGTCTGAAAACACTCCAACAGCTGGCCAACTATCATCGGCGTACACTCGGCACGCCGGTTATCGGCATAACGGGTACCAACGGCAAGACAACCACCAAGGAACTGGTATCTGCCGTGCTGGCCGAAAAGTATAACGTGCTCTTTACCGAGGGCAATTTCAATAATGATATAGGTGTACCCAAGACGCTGCTGAGGCTTACCCGCGAACACGAATTGGCTGTTGTGGAGATGGGAGCGAGTCATCCGGGCGATATCCGCACGCTCGTCGACATCGCAGAGCCTGATTTTGCTCTCGTCACCAATGTGGGGAAAGCCCATCTGCAAGGCTTCGGCAGTTTTGAAGGGGTGATGAGAACCAAGGCCGAACTCTATGATTTTATGCAGGTGCGACGCCCCGACGGACTCATCTTTATCAATGCCGACAACGCGTTTCTGGGTGAGATGCGCCGTGATCATTGTCCCGGCGTTCGATGCATCACCTATGGACAGGGGAAGGAAGACGGCATTCGGTTTCACGGTGAGGTGATAGATTGTGCCCCGTTCCTACACTTTCGTTGGCGCGAAGAGGGTAAATCCGCAGATTGGAACGATGTCCGGACCCACTTGATTGGGGCTTATAATCTCGACAATATGCTCGCAGCCATCAGCATCGGCACACATTTTGGCGTGTCGGCTGCACAGATCGGCAATGCACTTGCGCGTTATATTCCCGGCAACAACCGTTCACAGTTAGAAGAAACGGTGCACAATCATCTGATAATGGATGCTTACAATGCCAACCCGACGAGTATGAACGCAGCCTTGCTCAACTTTCGCGATATGGCCGTCGGCCCTAAAATGGCTATTCTTGGGGATATGCGCGAACTGGGAAAGCAAAGCCTTGAAGAGCACGCAAAGGTTGTTTCGCTGCTTGAAACGTTGCCCTTTGAGGAGGTGTGGTTGGTGGGCGAGGAGTTCAGCAGAATCGAATGCCGTTTCCGCAAGTTTGCAAATGTGGAGGAAGTCAAGGCTGCCCTCTGCGCCCATCGCCCCGAGGGATTCTATATTCTGATTAAAGGAAGCAACGGCATCCATCTCTCTGGGTTGCCCGAATTGCTCTGACCGGTTTGCCGTTTTTCAAAAAACGTATCGTGCGTTAGCTGCCATTGCGCGACCGAACATCATAAAACCCGGAAAGTTTCAAACAACTTCCCGGGTTTCTTTCATCTTCGTACTTAGAAAAAATACCTTTAATTAAAGATTTGGATTGACTGTGTTCCATTCCGATACGGGCGGAACGATATTGAGTGTTATCAACTCATCGCGCATCTTGCACAAGTGTTCGTAACTTGCGTCGAGCTTGGCGTTCTCCTCGGCAGTACCCTGCGGCACCTCGAAATGAGCGCCCGTGGTGTCGAGTGTGGTCTTCATTGCCATCATAATATGGTCGTACTTGTCGGTCTTGACATATGTTCCGACGGGGAAACGGAACGGTTCACCGCCCATCACCGAGCGAATCATCTCGACGGAGAGGTATGCCGGGCTTTGGAAAGATGAACGTCCGCGCAGTTCGATAATCTTAGCACCGCCCTTGGTGACGTCTGTTTTCATCTGCTCCCACTCCTCTTTGGGGAACGCGGGTGTACCGATTATCTCGGTAAGAGGCTTTCCGTCGATGGTCACTTTCGACCCGAAGACTGCCATTTGCTCGCCGTGTCCGCCATAAGTAGCGCAACCTTTCACTTCGCTTTGCATTACGTTGAATTTCTTAGCCAATGCGCTCTGCAAGCGAGTCGAGTCTAATGCGGCCAACGTTGTTACCTGCGAGGGCTTCAAACCCGAGTAAAGCAATGTTACAAGACCTGTTAAGTCGGCAGGATTGAATATGATAATCACGTGCTTTACATCCGGACAATACTGCTTGATGTTCTTACCCAGACCCTCGGCAATTTCACAATTGCCTTTCAAAAGGTCTTCGCGGGTCATTCCGGCCTTACGGGGTGCACCGCCGGAAGATATGATATATTTTGCGTTTGTAAATGCTTCGCGTGCGTCTGTGGTCGCAGTGATCTTCACATCACCGAATCCGCTCTGGCGCATTTCCTCTGCCACACCCTCGGGCGAGAATACATCGTAAAGGCAAATGTCACTTGTCAGACCCATCGTGAGGGCTGTCTGAACCATATTCGAGCCGATCATACCGGCTGCTCCGACGATTGTTAACTTCTCGTTAGTTAAAAAAGCCATATTTGTTTATTATTTTTAGTGTTGAATAATGTTTCTTCTCGGCACGCACAAAATTACAAAAAAAACAATGACGGACTGCTTTTCGCGTGGTTTTTATTTGTTATAAAATCTAAAAGTGATGCGCTTTGCTATCTCGATTTGGCAAAACCGAGTCTGCAAGCGGTTGCCGGCCAAGATTCTGATAAATGTGGGTGGCGTTAAGATTTTATGTTGCGAATCATTTGTCGGCATCGGATTTATTGTTTAATTTAGCGCCGTTAAAACCAAAAATTGATGTATGAAAACGATTCAAGACAGGCTTTCCGAACTCCGCGAAGTAATGCATCGCGAACATCTTGCAGCGTTTATATTCCCCAGTACAGACCCACATAGCGGCGAATATGTGCCTGACCACTGGATGGGTCGCCGATGGATATCGGGCTTCAACGGCTCGGCGGGCACGGCGGTGGTTACAATGCACAGCGCAGCTCTGTGGACAGACTCGCGTTATTTCATTGCTGCTGCCGACCAGTTGCAAGGTTCCGACTTTACGTTGATGAAAGAACGGATTGACGGGACGCCGACCATCGCCGAATGGATCGGTCGTGAACTCCAAACGTCTGACCTCACCGAGGTGGGCGTCGACGGCTGGGTGTGCTCCCATTCTTTTGTCGAACAGCTGCGTAGAGATCTGCGCGAGCAAGGCGGAATCACTGTTCGCACCAACTTTGATCCGCTTGAATACATCTGGAAAGACCGTCCTGCGATACCCAAGAATAAAGTGGTCGTTCACCCGATGGAGTTTGCCGGCGAGCGCACTGCATTTAAAATAGAACGTGTGCGCAAGGCTTTGCGTGCGCAACACGCCGACGGAACGCTTGTATCTGCACTCGATGATATTGCTTGGATACTCAATCTCCGCGGTTCAGACGTGCATTGCAATCCCGTGTTCGTAGCTTATCTGCTCATCTCTTCCACGCAAGTCACGCTCTATATCGACCCCGACAAACTCACGCCCGAGGTCGTTTCCTACCTCAAAGGCGAGGGAGTGGGCATCGATGATTATGCCGACGTGCGGAAAGGGGTGGCCTACTACGACGAATATAATATTCTTTTGGATCCCGACCGGCTCAACGACACGCTCTTTCACGCGCCTCGCGTGAAGCAGATTGTGGCTGCGGCATCGCCCGTTCCCTCGCTGAAAGCCGTGAAGAACGAAGCTGAAATCGCAGGCTTTCATCGTGCGATGCTGCGCGATAGTATTGCGATGGTCAAGTTTCTGCACTGGTTGAAGCCCGCCGTTGAGGCCGGCGGACAGACCGAAATGTCGTTAGACGAGATGTTGACGGGTCTGCGTGCAGAGCAACCTTTATTTAAAGGTATCTCGTTCGATACGATTGTGGGGTATGAACAGCACGGCGCCATCGTGCATTATGAGGCTACGCCCGAGACCGATGTCGCCGTAGAGCCTCGTGGATTGGTGTTGATAGACAGTGGCGCACAGTATGAAGACGGCACGACCGATATTACCCGCACTATTGCCCTCGGTCCGATTACTGATGAACAGCGCCGAGTTTATACCCTGGTGTTGAAAGGATATATCCGGCTTCAGCGCTGCAAGTTCCCCGCAGGCGCGTCAGGCACGCAGTTAGACATCCTCGCCCGCGAGGCGATGTGGCGTGAGGGGCTCAATTATCTGCACGGAACGGGGCACGGCGTAGGCAGTTATCTCAACGTGCATGAGGGTCCGCACCAAATCAGAATGGAGTGGCGCCCTGCCCCGATTGTGGCCGGAATGACCGTGACCGACGAGCCCGGCATCTATCTCGCAGGCAAGTTTGGCGTGCGAATCGAGAACACGCTGCTCGCTGTTCCATACAAATCGACCGACTTCGGAGAGTTTTTGCAGTTTGAAGCGCTCACGCTTTGTCCCATCGATAAGACTCCGATTATCCGCGAAATGCTGTCAGCCGAGGAGGTAGCGTGGCTCAATGCCTACCATCGAACAGTATATGAGCGTCTTGCTCCGCATCTCGATGCATCCGAAAAAGCGTGGTTAAAGGCAGCTACTGAGGCAATATAAGGTTCTCAGTTACAGGTAGGATGACTACAACGTGCTTTAAATCTTCTAAGCGGTTGATAAGAAATGGGATGTAAATCTCACTGAAAAGTACATTCGTTTATTGAAATGAAAATCCTGATCAAGTGCTTGTTACAGAGGATGACGTGATGATGGAGTTTGCCAATAAGATAAAAAAGGTGAGGTAATTTCCTTAAAATATTTGCATATTTGCGTAAAATGGCGTATCTTTGCACGTGAAAACTTATTCCTTAGGGTATAAGTCGGGCTTTTAGCTCAGTTGGTTAGAGCAACAGACTCATAATCTGGAGGTCCCAGGTTCAAGCCCTGGATGGCCCACTTCGTATGAAAGAGTTTTACGTGTAAGCGTAAAGCTCTTTCATTTTTTATAATAACCAGTGTTCATTCTCCTTGTCTTTTCTTATGATTTCCTTACCATTATGCATTGAAGTGTGAACAATGCAGTTTATGTTTAATGGAGAAAACTTTTGGATTTCTCATTATTACAGCTTTCCTAACACATCATTTAAGGTCTGATGAAGTCTGAAATCAATGAAAAATTGAGTGGAAATACAATGCCTTTTGACATCTTCAAATGTGTATATAAATAAAACCGACACCCCTTTGCAATGTTGAGGTGTCGGAAAAGACTACTTGAAACCGAATCGACGGTTATCTCAAAGATGCGCTTCAAGATGGGCTTGAACCAACGACCCCCTGATTAAC
This sequence comes from Hoylesella pleuritidis JCM 14110, assembly GCF_000613725.1. Lineage (GTDB taxonomy): Bacteria > Bacteroidota > Bacteroidia > Bacteroidales > Bacteroidaceae > Prevotella > Prevotella pleuritidis. Next base: position 25,941 of record NZ_BAJN01000015.1, on the reverse strand, counting down.
AGTCAGGTGCTCTAACCAACTGAGCTATTGAAGCATTGCGAGTGCAAAAGTACATCATTCTTTTGAAACGGCCAAATAATTTGAAGAAAAATTTCGTTTTATGCCTAAATTGCAATAATTTTCGGGCGGAATGCGCGGATTGTGGCTATTAAATCGTACTTTTGCAACAGACAATGGAACTGAGATGTTCGGTGTCTGGAATTTTAACGAATTTGATATGAAAAAACTGATAGCATCTTTGTGTGAAACGATTAACGGCCTTTCGGGCGATGAAAGACCGTTATTCGCTGTCCGATTAACAGCTTTTTGCAAGGCGTTTAGTGGTATGTGTGCAAATAGTTGGATATCAATGAGATGGAAAGTGGCTTTGGCCCTTCTTGCGATAGGTATCCCGTCGGTTGCTCAGAACAAAGATCACAATTTCGATGTAGCTAAGAATCTGGATGTTTTCAATGCCATTTATAAGCAGTTGGATATGATGTATGTCGACACGCTTAACGCCGACGAAGTGATTGGAAATGGCATTAATGCAATGCTGCGGAGCCTCGACCCTTATACGGTTTACTTCCCGGCAGAACAGCAGAAGGAGTTGAAAGAGATCTATACAGGCAAGTTTGCGGGTATCGGAGCACTCATCCGATACTATCCGAAACTGAAATACACCGTCATCGACGAGCCTTATCGCGGTATGCCTGCGGCCGAAGCAGGACTGCGTAAGGGTGATATTATCTTGGGCATCGACGATGTTTCGATGGCGGGTAAGGACTCGAAGTTTGTCAGCGAACATCTGCGTGGTACCCCTGGAACCAGCATTGTCCTGCGAATCAAGCGTTGGTCTACCGGCAAGGAGATGCGCGTCAAGGTCACGCGCCGCATTATTAAGCAACCCGCTTTGCCGTATTACGGGATGCGAAAGGGCGGCGTCGGCTACATCAGTCTGCGTCAGTTTACCGAGGGTTGTGCCAAAGAGATGCGCCGTGCGGTGATGGATCTGAAAGCCAAGGGGATGAAATCGCTCATCTTCGACCTGCGAAACAACGGCGGAGGATCGGAACAAGAGGCTGTGGATATTGTCAATATGTTTGTGCGAAAGGGATTGACGATCGTGTCGAACCGTGGTAAACTCAAGCGCGCCAACCGCGATTACAAGACCGCAGTGGAGCCAATCGATACGCTGATGCCCATCGTCGTCTTAGTCAACGGTGGCACAGCGAGTGCCGGAGAGATTACGAGCGGCAGCCTGCAAGACCTTGACCGTGCTGTGATTCTCGGTTCCCGCACGTATGGCAAGGGGCTCGTGCAGATGTCGGTAGACCTGCCTTACAACGGGAGTCTGAAACTTACGACTAACAAATACTACATTCCCAGCGGCCGATGTATTCAAGCCATCAACTACAAACACAGTAACGGGGGATACGTTGAGCACGTACCCGACTCGCTGACCAAGGTTTTTCACACGGCCAATGGGCGTGAAGTGCGCGACGGCGGAGGCATTCAGCCCGACGTAGAAATCAAACCCGACTCGCTGCCTAACATCGCTTATTATCTCGAATATGTCGATTCCAATTCGGTATTGATGAACTATGAGGTGGAGTATATTGCCAAACATCCCGCCATTGCGCCTGCATCCGAATTTGAACTAAGTGATACCGACTATGCCGATTTCAAGCAGCGGGTGCTCAAAAGCGGGTTCAGCTATGACCGTGAAAGCGAGAAATACTTGAAGAATCTCGTTAAATTAGCCAAATTCGAGGGCTATTATGATGACGCAAAAGCCGAATTCGAGCAGTTGGAAAAGAAGTTGAGCCACAACGTGGAGAAAGATCTGGACTACAATAAAGCTGTTATCAAACAGCTGATTACTAATGATATTGTTACCGCTTACTACTATCAGAGCGGCGCAATTGAGCACTCTCTGCGGTCGGACAAGCAGATGCAGGCGGCCGAAAAACTGCTCAATACGCCACAGGAATATCGTAGACTGTTGCTACCTAAGAAGAAATGAGACGCCGTGCAGATCATAACATCCGCTTGATGTGGCTCATCATGGCTTTGGCTTTCATCGTAATCCTGGCAACGGCGATGCTTTTTTATGCCGTCGTTGCTTAACAATCACAACCTTGAAAATCGATAGTTGTGCGTCTTATCCTATCTGTTTGAGCAAATAGGCACACTTTTCGGGATTGCCGAGTGTCTTTCCTTGGTCGCAGGAAAGCTTCACGCAGTCGTGCCATTCGCGCTTTTCAGTGATACGTGAACGGGTGAGTTTCACCACGATATTCATCGGATTGCAGCCTTCCACGTCGCAAGTGAGGAACGTACCCATACCATAACTGTCCTGCATTCGCCCTCCGACGTATTGGTGGAGTTGGATGGCGCGGTCGATATTGAGTCCGTTGCTGAACACCACTTGCTTGGTTCTGGGGTCTATTCCCAATGATTTATACTTCTGAATAATCTTCTCGGTCTGCTCTTCTTCTACTCCGCTGTCTACCCGCAGACCTGTAAACATCATTGCCATACGCTTGGACAGATTGCCGAAAAACACCTTGTCGCCGAAACAGTCATAAAGATAGATGCCGTTATCGCCGTCGTATACGTCGCTGAATTTGCGCATAACGTTGAAGTTGCATTCAAAAACACCGCTCACATTCTCCTCAAATTCGATGATCTGATGGCTCATCGTGCCGATCGGAATAAGGTCGAACTTCATCGCCAGAAACACATTGCTCGTGCCCGTAAACCGCCCAGTCCAGGTGATGACCGTTATCGTCGTCGTAACCACCCTGTTCATAGACCGCTTTCATCGTGCGAACCACCATCTCTTGATGGTCGAAAGAGAGGCGCCTGCGTGTTCCCATATCGCTCAGAATGAGTCCGTTGCTGAATATCTTGCGTGCTTTTGCCTCGGCCCGCAGCTGTTCTCGCTCGGGGTTATAGCGTCGGATATCGCCCCGCAGGTTGTGCATCAGTTCCGAAACGATGGAGAGTATGGGCATCTCCCACATAATTGCAGAGTACCATTTGCCGCGAACGGAGATGTCAAGATGCCCCGTTTCGTCCTGAGAGACGGATACTTCGTGCGGATCGAACCTGTAACCGCGCAGGAAAGTGAAGTACCACTCGGGCAGATAATACATCCGTCGCTTCATAAATGCAATTTCCTCTTCGGTAATCATCACGTGAGGCATCAGCCCGATCTGCTCTTTCACCAATTCGCCGAAACCCTTGGGATAGATTGTCCCGTTGCGATCGAAGAACGTATATTCCACTTCCGCACGGGGATATGTCTGTAAAACATAGTACTGACAACTGAAAGTATAGGCGTCGTTGTCGGTCAGATGGTTGATAATCTGTCTCATTTCAGTCTTGATTTTGCAGGGATTTGTGTTCCCGTTGCATCGTTTCGGGGGCAAAGATAATGAAAATCCATCGAATAATCTTACCTTCACCGCGTTTTGTTCCATTTGTATCCGTGTAACGGAAAATCCCGACTCACGATGGTGAATCGGGACTTTGAACAGCCGAACGACCGTTGGGTGTTACGCGCCGTGGAATAGATACTCGGCCTGGATATCAGCCGTGAGACGCGTGAAAAGCTCTTCCGTCAAGTCGTCGGTCACTTTCAGCGCACGCAGCAAGAGCTTATCCGAGAAGTTTTGGAGCAGTTCCTGCGCTGCGATGGGGCGTGTTTCGCAGATTTGCAGATAGGCTTCTTCCATCTCGCGTTGGCGTTGTGTCGTCTCGGCTTCAAACTGATCATAGGCCGCGCGGATAACGGGCGCATAGCGATTGTAATTCACCATACCCAAGGCTTGTACCTTGCGGAACTTCCAGTAGGCCGAATCGGCACTCGAAGTCTTGCTTCCCCGCTTGTAAGCCTCAGGCAAAGTGTTGATGCCCTGATAATAAGGCAGGAACACACTGAGTGCTGCCATTCCCATTGCCATATAGTCTACGCGGCCGATTGCTTGTGGAAGATCGGGCCGAACGTGCAGAATGTGGGTCTGGGTAGTGCGGAATATCGACACGGGTCGATAGGGTTCCTTGGGGTTGCAGTGCAGATAAGGGTCGTGTTCCGTATCATTATAATGGAAGCGGAACGCCTTGCGCAGGTCGTCTAAGCTCAGAGGATGGGCCGAAGCGGCATAAACAGGGAACGTGTTCCGTGTCACATCGTTCTTGATCTCGGGGCTGAACATTTGCTGCAATCCCCATACACGCGGGTAGTTATAGGTGGTATCGAGTTCTACGTCGCGGATATACGCCTCGTGGAAATCAAACTTCCCCTTGGCGGATCATAGAGCTTGTGGGCCGTGGCAAACTCGATCAGATCCTTCGAAGCCAGGAAATTGGCCGTGTCTTGCGGGTTATAGTCGCGGAACCTACTCTGATTTCCCGTCACAAAGTATTTGTCTTCGGGTATGCGACAGGCCAACCAGCGATGTCCGGAGGCCGTTTCGAGATACCATATCTCATCTTGATCCACGAAGCCTATGCCGAAACCTTCGGCTATTCCGTAGCGTTCGATCAGACTGCCGAGCCTTTCCACGCCTTCGCGTGCCGTGCGGATATATGGCAATGTGATGTTGAATACCGAGTTTTCAGCTACTCCGTTCTCCACCAATGGGTCGGCTTCGAGTGCTTTGTCGCTGCTGAAAATACTCTCGGTGGCGCTCATTCCCACGCCTGCCGTATTGAATCCGGCGCTGCCCCAATGGCCGGGCAGATGGCAGGGAGCCAACGCGCTGTAACCCAAAGCACGCGAAGGGAGTTCGCAACGGAACGCACTATCGCGGGCAACAAACTCTTTCGGTCCATTATCGGTGTCCGAATAGAGTTCCAGATTCTTGGCAAACATCGCGTCCCAGTCTTCGGAACGCGCTACGATCATCGACCCGTCGGCCGTCATTTTGCGGCCCACGATGATGGTTGTACATTCTGATGGAAGTTGCTTTCCCATCAGATTCAATTGTGGTTCTGTGTCTTTTTTCATCATAGCGATACTGATTTTTCTTAGTGATACATTCTTTTCCTGCAAAGATACGCTTTTTTCCGATACGGTATTCTCATAATTTGTAGGTATTTTGAGTTGTTAAAGGCTTCCCGTGTGTATTGTAAATGAAGCACTGAATTATATCGATCAAATCACATTCTTCTCTTGATGGGGGAGGGGATAGCGAGGGACTATTCTTGATAAGTATACGATGAAAGTGTTGTTGTTATCTGATGGAATATCAGATAGATATGATGGGTGTAGCGATTTGCCGTTAAATGCCTTTCCGTTAATTGTTAATCGCAAGGTAAAAAGCTGTTAAACGGCGTGTGATTGATGATTAGTTGGAAAGGGTCTCAGCTCTATTTCCTTCTCCGTAGGGAGGGGAAGACGATTTTATTCATTTTATTCGGTGTTTTGTCTGCAATATTGAGGGCTTCTGTCTAATTACAGAGCAATGGACTGACTGGCTTTTACGTGGGTTTGAGAAGGTTATAAGCGCGACGCATCAGAACACGAAATAGAGAGCGGCAGAGAGCCAATGCTCGTCGTGACGGTCGGGAACGGGCGAGAGAATCGGGGCAGATGAAGAGAAACCTATGCGCCCGGTGTAAGACGCAGCGGGGTCGCGCTGTCCGTCGGTAAATACTGCATGAGTCCTTCCATCATCTTTGCGTCTACTGTACCATCGATGACCGGTTTGGCGATGAACCTCACTTGCACTTTCTCGTCTCCACTTCTACCGGGGTCGTTCTTGTCTGAACACGAGTTAAAACTCATCCCGAGCAGCGAGACGAGCATTACGAATAACATTGATTTTTTCATTTGTCCTTAAACCTTTTGATTGTTAATGATTAGCAATAGTGTATAAAGCACCCATCGACGGGCACTCTCGTATGTTGTTTGTAAAGTTAAGACAAGATATCAAATGCGGCAATACCCATTAGTAGTGACTTTTCTCGGTCTTCCGAATAAATGATTAGCTATAAATAATGGAGGCCGGAAAAAAGTGTAGGAAGATTTTGCTTTACAGTCGAAAGTTATTTTGTATATTTGCAGTCGAAATTATTAACAATGCGAGGATGCGGTAACACAAATCTGAAAACCGATGAAGAACGATGCGGATATGCGTTGTGTGGCAACATCCCACGACTTAAAGAAAATACGTTATGACACGAAAGAAAAAGCTGAGTGAACTCCACGACTATTTGTTTATAGCCTTGGCGATGTTCATCGGAAGTGCAGGCTGGGTGCTGTTTCTGCTTCCTAACCACATCACGCTGGGCGGTTTGCCCGGCATCTCATCCGTACTTTATTGGGGATTGGGCATTCCTGTAACGGTTTCTTACTTGGTAATCAACTTGCTTTTGTTGGGTGCAGCGCTGCGAATATTAGGTTGGCGTTTTTGTATTAAGACCATTTGGGCTGTGCTGACATTCACTTTGGCTACGTCGGTGTTGCAGAATCTCACGGGCGGAACAGGTTTGCTCACCGACCAACCGTTTATGGCGACCGTCATCGGAGGTTGTTTTCTCGGCGTAGGTGTGGGTTTAGGACTGTCGTGCAACGGCAGTACGGGCGGTTCGGATGTAGTTGCAGCGATGATCAATAAATACCACGACATCTCTTTGGGAACTGGAATTCTACTCTGTGATATATTTATCGTCACATCAAGTTATTTGGTCTTGAAAGACTGGAATCAAGTTATCTACGGTTATGTCGTGCTCATTCTTTCGTCCATCTGTGTGGATCACGTAGTTAACCGACTGCGAAGGTCGGTGCAGTTTTTCATTATTTCCGACAAGTACCAGGAGATTTCGCGCGCCATCAACACCACAGCCGACCGTGGTTGCACGATTCTCAACGGCCAAGGTGTATATTCCGGTCGCGAAGTTCGTATGCTTTTCGTGCTGGCTCGGCAGAGTGAGTCGTCCACAATATTCAATCTCATCGACGATATAGACCCCGGTGCCTTTGTTTCTCAGAGTGCCGTAATTGGCGTTTACGGATTAGGCTTCGACAAATTCAGGCGCAGCAAGAAGTCGGTCAAGCAGAAAATGCAGCCCGTTGCCGTACCGGCAGAAGAGTCATAAAGTAAATAAAAAACAGTCTCAAATGTAGGTTATGTGAATGTTTCTTCGTATCTTTGTCCCCCTTTAATTAAGAGATAAGGTATTAGATCACTTTTTGGGATAAGAGATAATGAGACAATTAAAGATTCAGAAAAGTATAACCAATCGCTCGAGCGAGGCTCTTGACAAGTATCTTGTAGAGATCGGGCGCGAGCCTTTGGTTAGTATCGAAGAAGAAATTGAACTGGCTCAGGCCATTCGTAAGGGCGGACCAGAGGCGAACGGGCCAAAGAGAAACTTGTGAAAGCCAATCTTCGATTTGTGGTTTCTGTTGCCAAGCAGTATCAACATCAAGGACTCTCACTTACAGATCTCATCGATGAAGGCAACATCGGATTGGTGAAAGCTGCTGAGAAATTTGATGAGACACGCGGATTCAAGTTCATTTCTTATGCCGTTTGGTGGATTCGGCAAAGCATTTTGCAGGCTATTGCCGAGCAGAGTCGTATTGTTCGTCTGCCACTCAACCAAGTGGGAGCGCTCTCTAAGATTAATAACGAGATCAGTAAGTTCGAACAAGAGAATATGCGTAAGCCCTCTGTGGCCGAGCTGGCAGCGATAACCAACATCGATGAAGAGAAGATTGAGCAGAGCATTAAGGCCGACAATCACCATATGAGTATCGATGCGCCTTTCCAAGACGATGATGACAATAGTATGGTCGATGTGATGGAATCCGGCGACGACAGCCGGACCGATAGACTGGTCGATTTCGAATCGATGGCGCAAGAGCTCGACAACGTGCTCCGGAAGGTGCTTAAAGAGCGCGAAGTCATCATTCTTCGTGAGTGTTTCGGCATCGGCTGCCACGAGAAAGGACTTGAAGAGATCGGCAGCGAGATGGGACTGACGCGCGAGCGAGTGCGGCAGATTCGTGAAAAAAGTATTCTCAAAGTTCGCGAAAGCGGTTATGCCCACATCTTGATGAAGTATTTGGGATAGGCGTTTCCCGTCGCCGACGGGTACAAGTTGCGCAAGTCTCCCGTTTGTTTGCGGTGAGTTGGAGATTTTCGAAACCGTAACAATTAGTAATCGTGAAAAAATCACCTCATATTAAATAGCTATTACATCCCCCTTCCCTCTCTCAAAGGAGAGGTGAGGGGGATAAGATTTTCCCTGGGTAGTCCTGAGAAAGGCTGCTATCCGTATCTTCCAATAAATCAATCATATATAATGCACTTTTCGATTGACAATGAAATGTCCTGTAAGAATGGTTAGACGCAGTTTGAGATGGGCAATGGCGCAACATCGATGGCGTTGAATTGGTGTGTAATCATTTAGGTACGGTTGTCTACTTCGCTCCCAACGGTTCCCTATTGATAGTGCATCTGCATAGCGGATAATATGATATAGCTCTCCTATATGTATTTGTTTGAAAATCAATGTGTTATGATTTGCTTTGCAATTAGCCATTAAACGCCTTGCAATCAACAATTAATCGTAGTGCGATTCAGCGTTACTTGCGTCGTGATTAATCATTACTTGCAGATCGATTTATATGTGCTTGATGTACAATGGGTTATGGGAATGTAGTTTGTAGGTCGTAACCTATGTGGTTTTTGGTTGCGAACGAATATATCGATTGGGCTTTACTGGGGGTAGACGGAGACTTTATAAAAAATTGGCCGATCGTTGGTTGTCAACTGTCTATTGCCGAAATGATGTTGTAAATGGTGAATGTTCGGGTTCCGAAACGACTGAACGCTCTTCTTGATGAAAGACGGATGTTGCGTGAATAAAGATCGGGAGCCTATGTGTCGGCCCCTTCGAGCTGTGCTTTCGGCCAATTAACGAGATACAAGTGTTCTGTGGCGCGGGTGAAAGCCGTGTAAAGCCAATGTGCGTAATCAGGCGTCATCATTTCAGACGTGATGTATCCCTGGTCGAGATAAACGTGCGCCCACTGTCCGCCTTGGGCCTTATGACAGGTCACGGCGTAGGCATACTTCACCTGAATAGCGTTGAAAAGGTCGTCCTGTCGCAACTTTTTCAGTCGCTCCTGCTTGGTAGGTACATCGTCGTAATCGGCCATTACCTCGTTGAACAGGCGTTCGGTTTGCTCTCGTGTCAGTGCAGGGGCCTCGGATCTGAGCGTGTCCAAGAGCACCGTTGTCTGCATTTCGTAACGGTTGTAATCGGGAAACTGCAACAGCACGTCGGCAAATCGGAATCCGTATGCATCCCGAACGTTGCGTACGCGCTGCACGATGGCCCGGTCGCCATTGGCGATAAAGGCAATGGGCGATTTCTCTTTCTCCGTCCAGTAATAGTTGTTCTTTACCACCATCAGTATATCTCCCGTGATGATTTCTTCTTCGCGACCCAGCACAGCATTGCGAATGCCGAGGTTATAAACATTTGCCCGTTTGTTGCTTCGCGTTATAACGATAGTCTCGTCGATGCCTACCTCTGCATAACTCGAATGAAGTTGTTCGATGAGTTCGTCGCCGGGGACGACGGAAATATCACTGAACAATTTCCCGTCGAGTCGTATTTGCACTTTGAATAACGAAATATCAGAGGCTTGATAGCTCTTCTCTCCTGAGGGAGAAAGATTGGGTGAGAGATCGTGTCGGGCTGTTGCGGTTTGTTTCTTGATGTTATTCGCATTCCGAAGGATGCCGCTTGCTTCGCCTTGCCGCATCACTTGATTGAGATCTGCCGTATAAATGTACAGTCCGTAGCAGCTCAGCACCTCGTCGCTGAGGGCCGGACTCTCACTTTCTCCTATCGGCGGGAGCTGAGATTTGTCGCCGATGAGCAGCATCCGGCAGTTGTGGCCACCGTAAACAAATTGTACCAGATCGTCTAACAATCGTCCGCTGCCGAATGATGAGTTGCCGAATCCCTCGTTAGCAATCATCGAAGCCTCGTCGATAATGAATAAGGTGTGGGCGAAAAGATTGTCATTCAGGTTGAATTGACCGTCGGTGCCGGTGTAAGCGCGCTGGCGATAGATTCTGTGATGAATGGTGTAGGCCGCCGAGCCACTGTTGACGGAGAAAACTTTGGCCGCTCTTCCCGTAGGTGCCAAGAGCAAAACTTTCTGTCTGAGCATTGTCATCGTACGCACGATGGCACTTGCCAACGATGTCTTTCCTGTCCCGGCACTACCCCGAAGAATCATTGCCGACTGTGGATTGCGGTCTGTCAGAAAAGCAGCAAACGTGTGCAGTGCATTTGTCTGGTCATCGGTGGGCGTAAAACCGAGTTGCTCTCGGATTCGGAAGAGCAGTTCGTCATTTATCATCGGATGTTATCAGAGTTTTTGAATAATGTTCCGTTAATTCAAAACTATTTTGTACTTTTGCATCAAATAGGTCGTACAAAGATAGCAATAAATCCTGAAATGAGCTTTCAAATCAAGCATAATTATCTCCTTGCGATGTGTGTTGCGGCCCTGATTGCAGTCTGTTTTCTCAGCATCAATGCGCCGATCAGATTCAAACGCGAGCGAGATATACGGGAAGCGGCGGTTAAACAACGACTGATGAAGATTCGAACGGCAGAGGAACGGTATCGGGCGGCAACGGGAGTTTACACCAGCGACTTTACCGTACTTGTCCGTTCGGGATGTATTGCAGACTCGCTTACCTTCATCCCTTATGCCGGCGGCAAGCGGTTTAACCTCGCCGCATCTGCCCGAATCACCAAATCGGGACGACAGATTCCGCTGGTGGAGTGTGCTGCGGAGTATACATCTTATCTCAAAGGACTTGATCGGAACGCCGTAGCTGCACTCGTTCAGGAAGCCGTTGCAGCCGGACGATACCCCGGTTTGAAGATAGGCGACATAACAACAAGCAACAATAATGCAGGAAATTGGGAATAACCGAATTATAAAACATCCGCGAATCACGCTGCGAATCACTGAAAACGCACTGGCATTCGCCGTTATCGACAACACGGTCGACAGTCAAGTGGTGTTCGAACCGTATATCGTTAAGAGCGGAATATCGATGGCTGCCAATCTGCGTGAGGCTTTTAAAACTTCCGATTTGCTGTCGCATAGCACCCCGAGAGCACAGGTTTTACTCGATACGCCGGTGCTGCTCATACCCTTGGAAGAGTTTGAAGAGGCTACGTGTGCACAGCTTTACCACCACACTTTCAATGGATTCGGAGGCGATATAATCCTGAGCAACGTCCTTGCAAACCTCAATGCTGTGGCCGTTTTCCCTATAAATAAAGACCTGAAACTCGTCATCGACGATCATTTCAGCGATGTGCGGTTCGTCTCTTTGATGCAACCGGTATGGTCGTATCTGCATCGTCGCAGTTTCACAGGCATACGAAAAAAACTCTTCGGGTATTTCCACGGTGGGAAATTGGATATTTGCAGCTTCGACAAGAAACGGTTTCGTTTCTGCAATTGCTTCTCGGCACCGCATTCGCGAGATGCTGTTTACTTCTTGCTCTATGTCTGGCAACAGCTCGCCTTAGACCCGAAGCGCGATGAACTGCACATTGCCGGCGATATCCCCGACCGCGAATGGCTCACCGAAGCACTGCGACATTATTTACAAAACGCCTATGTTATCAACCCGACGGCTGACTTCAACCGTGCTCCGGTGACGCAAATTAAAGGAATGCCGTTAGATTTAATGACGCTGTTTATCAAAGGACGATGAGGATAATAACCGGAATTTACAAGGGCAGACACTTCGATATCCCCCGTAACTTCAAGGCTCGGCCCACCACAGACTTTGCCAAAGAGAACATCTTTAATGTACTCACACGTTATGTCGACTTTGAAAATGCCGTGTCACTTGACCTTTTTGCGGGTACGGGCAGCATCTCATTGGAACTCCTTTCACGCGGATGCACCTCTGTTGTCAGCGTAGAAGCCGACCGAGAGCACGCCAATTTCATTCGTCAATGTATGAAAAAGCTCGATACCGAGCATAATATTCTTATCCGCGGCGACGTATTCCGATTCCTGAAAACGTGTCATCAGCAGTTTGATTTCATTTTTGCCGATCCGCCGTATGCTCTCCCCGAGCTATCGACAATTCCCCGTTTGATTTTTCAATACGACTTATTAAAGCCCGACGGCGTCTTCGTTTTTGAACACGGAAAGCACAACGACTTCTCCGATCAGCCTCATTTTGCTGAGCATCGCAGTTATGGTAGCGTGAATTTCAGTATCTTTCAGAAGCTGGGCTGAGATTCTCTTACAGTAGCGGTGACAGCAAACGGATGATAGATTCCCATAAACGCTTGAAGAACGGACGGTGAACGATATCGGTTACTTGATCGATCGGCAAGCAGTCTTGTAAGTCTTTGAAGAATATTTCTTTCATTCTGAGGGCCATCTCCGTATCGTAAAAGAAGATGTTCGACTCAAAGTTATTCTCGAAACTGCGGAAATCAACGTTCGTTGAGCCGCAAGTGGCGAGACTATCATCGCTGACCAAGAGTTTGGAATGATTGAATCCCGTCTTATAAAGGAATATTTTCACGCCTGAGCTCACTGTTTCCAATACATAAGAACGGCTGGCCCACTCTACGATTCGGGCATCGCAGTGCAACGGAATCATCAGTCTGACATCTACACCGGCCAAAGCTGCCGTGCGCATTGCAAATAAAACGGGTTCTGTGGGGAGGAAATACGGCGACTCCATATAGACATATCGGCGGGCGGAAAGCAATATTCGGACATAGCCTTGCATAATGTCCGGCCAGGGAGAAATAGGACTGCTCGTTACCACTTGTGCAATACAGTCGTTCGTAATGCGGCCATCGGATTCGGGATAATAGGCTCGGCCTGATACCAATGTGCGGTCTACGAAATACCAGTCTATGAGAAATGCTCGCTGGATTCCGTAGACGGCACCACCGACGACCTGTATATGCGTGTCGCGCCAGGGTCTTTTGTTCGTTCCTTTCACGTATCTCAGCGCTATATTCATACCCCCGATGAAGCCGATGCGCCCATCCACTACACACAACTTACGGTGATTGCGATAGTTCATTTTGCTGGTGAAAGCAGGGAAACGTACCGGCATAAAAGCGTGAACATCTATTCCGCCGTCTCGCATACGCTCAAAGAAAGCGCTGCTTACCCGCCAACAGCCCACGTCGTCGTAAATGAAACGCACCTCTACGCCCTCGCGAGCCTTGTCGATAAGGGCATCTGCGATGAGATTTCCTAATGGGTCGTTTTCTATGATATAAGTGTCGAGATGAATATGATGCCTTGCCCGACCGATGACCGACAGCAAGGCGAAGAAGAATTCATATCCGTCGGTATGGATTTCTACCTCATTATTCTTGAAAGGGAGTGCCAAACTCTGATTCGTAAACAATCGAATCAAGGCGCGATGCTGCTCGGGGATGTGAAGGTTTTGCTGTTCGGCAAACTCCAGCATCGAACGTTTGGAGAGCATATCAAGACTCCGCTGACTGATGAGTCGTTCCTTCCGGGTATTCTGTCCGAAGAAAAAATAAAGCACGATACCTGCTACCGGAATAAATGAAAGTACTAAAAGCCAAGTCATTGTCTTGACTGGTTGCCGGTCGTCCATCAGTACGGCGACCATCGTTCCGACCACAATGGCCGTATAAGCGATGATAAGTGCCCAGTATATGTAGACCAATGACTCCACGAACGATGGGATTAAGGATTGGCGTTACGATCTTTCAGTTTCCGAATATAGGCCAGTTCGCTGATCGCGAAATCGCTGTTCTCAGGTTCGTCGAGCATTTTTTTCAACAGTTTCTCTGCCTCGTCGTAGCGTTCGAGATCAATGTAAACATAGGCTTTACGGCGTTTCAGGAAGTTGATAAAGCCTATCATATGTTCCTGTGGACTGTCTTCGTCATCATCGATGGCTTGTGCATTCTCCAATTCTGTCAACAGACCGTTTATCACGTCGATAGCCCTGAAATCGTGGCTGTTAACTAAAATGTTGATATATTCTTCCGTATAAGTAACCCGTCGCAACGGGATAGTTATTTCAAGGTAGTAATATGCTTGTTTATAAAGTCGTAATTCACTGTAACAGAAGCCTATGAAGTAACACACGCTGAAAAACTTTTCCCGTGCTGATGGCCCCATTTTGTGGTATTGGCGATGCAGAACGATGAAAGCATTCTCCAAATGTTGCAGAGCTTCCAAGTAACGTTTCTGACCGAATAGCATCCTACCGCGGTAGAGATTATATCCCGTTTTCGGGTCCATACACTCGCTGATGAGTCGCTGTTCATCGTTCAGTTCGTCTTCTTTGTTCTGCTTTGCTTTCTCCAAAGCCTCTTTCCACATATACCGGAACTCGCTCAACCGCTGTTCGGGCGTGCTGAGGTCATAAGCCACCAATATGCTCCACACTTTCGGCCGATGTTCTGCTGATACCGCAGTGACGGTCTTTCCCAAAGAAAGTGGCACCAGCGTCACAGTCAGACGATAATAAAGCGAAGCATCAGTACCTCGTTCTTGTCGGATATCAATTATGAGGTGTCGTCTGTGTTCGGGCTTTCGGGCATCGTAAAAGTCTAATCCTATTGTTGCCTCATTACGAACGAAACGACCTTCGGCAATCAGGCGTCTGCCAAATCATAATCTAAGCTCTTTTCCTTGTCTATTTCCGACACACCATCGCGAGCCTTCAACGTCATTCGGACAGGCGACACGCTGTCCGTTTCCAGTAACGTACGGAGCAATCTACCGATGCTCATCGGCTGATCTGCATTCTGTCGCCAGTCTTCCTGTCCCATCTGGTGCAGCATTTCCTGTTCTCTGAGTAGATAAAGTTCGCGATTGAAAAGAGCATTATCCGTTTCTGCATCCGTCAAAGCTACTTGCGTGCTGTCTTTGATGGCCTCGCCGAAGTGTTTGACAAAAGCATTCTGCCACGCGAAAATATCCGACATCGTGTGTCGAAGCATTTCTGTGGCGTAGTTTTCAGTCACCATCAGTCCTGCGATAAGGTGCACATCCACAATGCTTTGTTCCGAGTTGATGGTATAAACCATCCGAAGGCTTTCTGCATTGATGTTGCATTGATTGCAAAGCGTACGCACCAGCGCAATGTTTTCTATCGGGGTCTCGAAAAAGAAGAGATAAGACAGTTGCACATAAGGATCTTTCTCTTTGATGCGAATACGGAAATGTCCGCTCTGAAAGTCGTATTTACCGATGAGGTCTGCATCGTCTTTTCCCCATTCCAAAGTACAGTTAAGTGCTTTCAGAGCTTTTGTCATAACGGCTTTGTTTTCCTTTTGCGACATTTTTATGGTTTCCTTGCCTCGCATCCACCGTCTGACTCTATCACGAAAGAAAGGTACCCGTAGGGCGATTGCCATCAAGGCAATCAGCAAAACCCATCCCAGCAATCGGTCGAAGAACAGGAAATTCATATTTGTCAATATTATTGTCATACGCCATTCATCATAGAAGATTCTATGCAAAGATAGCGATTAAAAATGAGATATAAGTAAGAAAGCAACAGAAATCTTATTTGTTATTACGGCGATATATCCTATTTATCTCAAATACGATCGTCTAATCTCCGGCAAAGAAAATCTTCTGCCAAAATGTCAAGATGGAAGTAATTAGCCGAATAGAATAAAGAGAAGGAAAAAATTACCTTTTTTTAAGAACAAAATAGAATAATCCGCCGGTGAGCAGTCCTGCAACGGCGTCGATGACATAGTGGGCTCGGATATAGACGGTGGCGAAACACATCAGAATAAAGAATGGAAGCATTGTGAAAAACAAGGCTTTGCATCGGCTATGCCACGCTAACAACAGTAAGACTGTCGTGATTCCGACGTGACTGCTGGGGAAAGCTGCTGTGGGACGCTCGCCTGCTTGATGAGCGTTTTCAACCAAATGATAGAAAAATCCGCTGCTGTAACCGGGGCAGGTAAGCCGCTCTTGATGCGTGTTGAAATAGTCGTGCACATTCGGAAAGATGCCGTTTGCTACGTGGTCGAGGCCGATTGCACCATAATAATATTGCGGACCGGTAACCGGAACAAGCACAAAGATGACGTAATAAAGGAAAAACGATCCCATAATGACAAACGAGGCACGTTCGAACTCATCGTATCTGAATGCTGCATAAAAACCTGCCGTGAGGGCGATGAGCGGGTAATAAGAAGCGTAGCCCATAGCCATCAGCTCGCTGAAAAAGGCATTCGGAACGGCTTTACAGAACGTATAAGCCGGCTGGAAACCGAACAACTGCTGCTCCCAAGCAGCAAACAGGTGGTCTTGATTGGGAAAAATACGATTCAACTCATAGGTGTCGGGATACCACCAAGCCAGCAATGCCAACTGTGCCGCTACCCGCGCAATGAGGGTCAGACGGCAGGGAAGTAGCCGATAAGCGCCCCACAACATCGCCGTCATTGCTATGATGCGTACTCGCCCCCATATCATTGCATCGGGATGCTGCAATTTTGTGTAGGTGAAAAAAATCAAAACGAATGTCAAGAGCATATAGACGAGCATTGCCCATTCTAATGCCAAGAGGCCGCGACGCGGCTGTCGGTCGATTGTAAGCAAGTTTTTGATGAAGCGCAACATCTTATAACCACTTATGATCCTGATACCATCGGGCCGTAATTTGCACGCCGCGGGCTAAATCATAACGTGCGTGGTAACCCAGTTCGTCCATTGCCGGTTCGATGTCGCAACGCCAATTGCGTTGTTTCAGAATGTTATACTTGTCGTTGTTAAGAGCTGAAACCTTGCCCGTATAGTGTGCAATGTGTTCGCCGAAGAATGTAACTGCGCGCAGCACCCATATCGGTGCCTTGATGCGAATACGCCAAGGACGTCCCAACTCTTCGTGAATACGGTCGCTGAATGTGCTTGACTGATAGACATTTCCGTCGCTCAGGAAATATTTCCGACCGCTCATTCCGTGGTCGAAAGCCAGAAACACAGCCTGCACCACGTCTTCTACATAAACGAAAGTAATGTCTTGGCGCTTAAATCCCACCGAGAAATCCACGTGGTCGCGTATGCTTTTGAACATCAGGAAATAGTCTTTCTCACGCGGTCCATATACGCCCGTGGGACGGAGAACGATGTAAGGAAAATTGTTTCCGATGCTGTCGAGATAGCGTTCAGCCTCGAGTTTGCTCCGTCCGTACGCCGTATTGGGCTTTGGGCAGTCGTTCTCGGAAATCTCCTGATAGGGTTTTTGTTCGTGAATGGCACCGAAAACGCTCAACGAACTCAGATAAACAAAGCGCCGAATAGGCATTTGCAGCGCGAGAATTGCATTGACAAGATGTTTCGTCCCGTCGGTATTCACGCGGTAAAAATCGTCTGTCCGCAGACATTTCGTTACGCCGGCAGCGTGTACGATATAGTCGAATGTATGGTTGGCGAGCTGTTGCCGGAGCGTGTCTTCCGACGAAAGGTCAAGCTCGATGAAGTGAATGCGACTGTCGGTGAGGTATTCCCGCGAACTGCTCGGTCGCACTGCGGCCCACACCTCCATCTCTCTGCGCAGGGCTTCGGCCACGACAAAGCTGCCGATAAAACCGCTGGCGCCTGTTACTAATACTTTCATTATCTTTGTCAAATCGGGTACAAAGATAGTAAAAAAATAATTGATAATCGGCAAAAGACAAGATGAAAAGATGAAAGAGTGGAGAGATTGAAACGTGGACAAAGATCAGACTGCTGTCGATTGCGATTCAAACAGAAAGTACAGAGAACAGAATATAATGAGTTTTGTATGTACTTGATTTTAAATGACATACAAATTTCATCTTAATTTCTCGTTAAATGCCTGCCGAAGAGCGGTTAAACGCGCACTGTTTAACTGCTTTTCGCAGTGTAATTGATAGTTAGTTGCAAAGCGATTGACCGTTAATTGTAACGCACTCTTTATCTATCTGAAAATTAAGAAATACGAACAAATTATACTTTTCGATCTTTTTGCCTTTACATTTCTTCCGCTATCTTTTGGGAGTTCAGAGTATTCCGTTAACCTTGCGACGAGAGTCTAATGAAAGAAAAGAATAATACCGAAGTGGTAATGATATTTATCAACAACAAAATAATAAACTACTAAAATGTAAGCACTATGAAAAGAAAGTATTTTCTGAATGCTTTCTTTTTGACTTTGCCCCTTTCCATATGTCCTGTTGTGGCACAGCAGGCCGAAGCCGAGATGTTGTCGGCCGCACAAGTGGTGGCTAACAAGCTCAGGGGAAGAGTGAATGAGGCCCACAATGGAGAACTGCTCGTCGGAGCGTATATCACAGTATTTTGTCTGTCTCACTACTCATTGCATTTGACTTTATGCTCACCCTTTTCTTCCGTGGAGAGAGAAATGAGACTTGATATAATATGATCTATTTTTAATTTACACTCTCTTATTCTTTTGTCAATACTCTATTAACCGTTATTAATTGTCAATTGTAATTTATACATTGCTTGTTTTCAATTATTTTTTGTAGTTTTGCACCAATAAAAATCTGTCGAATGATTGGCGAACAACTGCTGCACTATTGCTGGAAACATAAACTTTTCCCGTTGAAAGAGTTAGAGACGACCGACGGACAGCCCGTGGAAGTCATCGACACCGGGCTTCATAACACTGATGCCGGGCCCGATTTTTTCAATGCCAAGGTAAAAATCGGCGACACGTTATGGGCGGGAAATGTTGAGATTCACCGTCGGTCGGCCGATTGGTATGTGCATCGGCACGAGCAGGACGCACATTACGACAATGTGATTTTGCATATTGCAGCAGTCATCGACACAGAAATCAAGACGCGGAGTGGGCAATTCGTTCCTCAGATGCAGATGGATGTCCCTGCGGATGTGGCCCAACACTATGGCGAATTGCTCACAACAGACGCCTATCCGCCGTGTTATAAGATTATCCCGGGTCTCTCGCAGCTTACGATTCACAGCTGGATGAGTGCGTTACAGACCGAACGGTTGGAGCAGAAAATGCAGGCTATCGGCGAACGCGCGGACCGTTGCAATGGCTCTTGGGCAGATGTATACTTTCAAACGTTGGCGCGCAACTACGGGTTCGGTGTCAACGGCGATGCTTTTGAAACGTGGGCTCGGCACGTGCCGCTTCATATTGCATCGCATCATCGGGATAGTCTCTTCCAGATCGAAGCCCTATTCTTAGGTCAGGCAGGGTTGCTCGACCCGAATTCTGTTCCGGAACGCAACCGGGAAGCGGCTTTGAAAGATGCTTACTTCAACCGACTGCGCACCGAATATCAATATCTTGCGCATAAGTTCGGAATCAGATCGATGGCTGCCGAGCAGTGGAAGTTCTTGCGATTGAGACCGCAGAACTTTCCGCATATCCGCATAGCACAACTTGCTCGATTGTATTGCTCGCGCCGGGCAGGACTGAGTGAGTTGTTAGAATGCACTACGGTGGAACAAATAGAGACACTGTTTGATACGGCTGTCACGCCCTATTGGGAGACACATTACGGTTTCGGACCGGCTGGCGAACGGCGAGAAAAACGCTTATCGCAGGCTTCACGTCGGCTGCTCATCATCAACACGGTGGTGCCGATGCTGTTCGCTTACGGACGATATAAGTCATCTGAGGCACTGTGCGACCGCGCTCTTGCATTCTGGGAACAGCTTCCCGCCGAGAATAATCACATCGTACGGATGTGGCGCGACTGCGGATTGACGGTCGGAACGGCTGCCGACAGTCAGGCACTGATTCAACTCAAGCGTGCGTATTGTGACCGGAAAGATTGTCTCAGGTGCCGAATCGGATTTGAATACCTGTGTAGGAAAAGTGGAAAAGTGAAAGGGTGAAAAGGTGAAAAAGATTAGGCGGACAAATAAAATGTCACAAATGGGAGGATGGTCTGTAACTCGCTGAGAATTAATGATATGCTGTTCGCTTTGCGAAAGATGCCTTTTCGGGTCGTAATCAGATGCTTTTTGCACGATGACTAACCGTTAAATGCACGGCGATTAACCGTTCATCGCAAGGCAAGAAAGCATTAATCGGAGTTGATTCTGTATATGATTGATAATCAGTTTGTTGTCGATTCGTCTGCCGATAATGGATAAGTGGGCTTAAATGCTCATAAAGCCGATTCCCAACAATAGACTCGTAAACTCATAAACTTATAAAACTCATAAACAGAACAATGAATAAATAAACTCATAAACTTATAAACTTACAAACTGAAATATGAACTATATCTTTGAAACGACAATGGAAGTACGCGACTATGAGTGCGACATCCAAGGCATAGTAAACAACGCCAACTATCTGCATTACATCGAACATACCCGCCATTTGTTTTTACAGAAAACGGGATTAAGTTTTGCCGACCTCCACGAACAAGGCACAGATGCCGTTGTGGCACGTATGAACCTGCAATTCAAAACGCCTTTGCGTTGCGACGATTATTTCGTTTCGCGACTCGGATTGCATAAAGAGGGGCTGCGATATGTTTTTCATCAAGACATCTTTCGTGCTTCGGATAATCGCCTTTGCTTTCGAGCTACGGCGGAATTGGTGTGCATCATCAACGGCCGTTTGGGTAACAGCGAAGAGATAGACAAGGCTTTCGCCCCGTTCTTGGCTGAAAATTAAGAATTAAGAATCGGCAGTTGAGAATGAATTTATCATCTCTCATCATCCATTCTTTATCTTAACGGCTTTTACTCCTCTTTCGGGGAGGATGAAAGAGGGCTCTCTCAAACTTTGACTGCAATGGAGGCACAGGAGATTCTCAACACGATTGCGCTGACGCGAATCAATTATTTCAACCTTACGGGGCTTTTGGAGCTTTATCGTCGATGTGGTTCGGCCACGGCAGTTATCGAACATCGTCGTGAGATTCGCGACATCCTGCCTGACGCTTCACCGCGATTGATAGAGGCTTTTCGTGATATCAGCGAACCAATGCGTCGTGCCGAGGCTGAATATCGATATGATATCGACCACGGTATAGAGCCTCTTTGTATGGTCGACGACCGTTATCCGCAACGTCTCCGTGAGTGTGTCGATGCGCCATTGGTATTGTTTTACAAGGGTACTGCGGACCTCAACCAAGCTCATATCATCAATATCGTAGGTACAAGACACTGTACTCGGTATGGGCAGGACCTTATTCGCCGGTTCGTTTCAGAGCTTCGGCAATGCTGCCCGCACGTCCTCATCGTCAGCGGATTGGCTTACGGCATCGACATTTGTGCCCATCGCAATGCGCTGCAGTGCGGATTCGAGACAGTGGCTGTGCTTGCCCACGGCCTGGATTACCTTTATCCGCCGCGCCACAAGCCCACGGCCGATGCTATGTTACAGCAAGGCGGACTGCTGACGGAGTTTCTTACGGGAACGAATGCAGATAAAGTGAATTTTGTCAGGCGTAATCGCATTGTTGCCGGACTGTCGGATGCGTGTCTGTTGGTGGAGAGTGCGGCCCACGGCGGCGGTTTAATTACGGCCCGATTGGCTCGCGATTACAATCGGGATGTGTTTGCTTTCCCCGGCAGTGTGGGCTTACCGTATAGCGAAGGGTGCAATAATCTGATTCGAGACAATGCTGCCGGGCTTATTACCGGGGCTTCCGACTTTGTGAAAGCGATGGGGTGGGAGGACGAACGTCAGCTCCGCACGGCTCAACAACAGGGTATTGCGCGCCAGCTCTTTCCCGACTTGACGGCCGATGAGCAGTTGGTCGTTACGCAGTTGCAGCACACCAATGATCTGCAAATCAACATTCTTACTGTCCGTTCAGGGTTGCCCGTAAGTCGGCTCACAGCTCTGCTGTTCTCGCTTGAAATGAAAGGTGTGGTCAAAACGCTGGCGGGCGGTGTCTGTCATCTGCTCGCTTAACTTCCGGATTCGAGCAATCGGGCAATCTCTTCGAGCTGTCGGCCGTACAAATATGCCGATGTATGTCGCCGCGAATCATCCCTTTATTTGTCAAGTCGTTGAGAACGGCGATGAGAGAATCCCAAAATCCATTCATATTATAGAGTATCACGCGTTTGCAGTGATACCCGATTGAGGCTGAAGCTGCTACTGTAAACACTTCGTCAAGTGTTCCGATGCCGCCCGGAAGAGCAATGAAGACATCGCTGCGGGCCATCATCAGCGCTTTACGATCATTGAGATCGTCGCACGGGATGTGCACATCCATATCGTCGAAAGCCCGCCCGTGTCGCTCGACGAGCATCGGAATGATACCCACGGTGCGGCCTCCCGCCTCTTTGGCAGCACGCGCCACGCACTCCATTAGCCCGACATTACACCCGCCGAACACGATAGTGTGCCCCTGACGAGCGCACCATCGCCCGAGTTCTGCCGTCAAATCAAAATACGTTCGGTCAATATTGTCATTAGCAGAACAGAAAATTCCTATTGTCATTTGCTTGTTGATTGTTGATTGATTTCAATTGGTCTGGCCCCCCTTTTATTGGGTGAGATGTTGATTTACCATAAAATATGCGAGGAATAAATTGGTTTTTCTCCGCAAACGGTGCGGTAAATATACCCAATTTATTTCATTTCGTCTGTCATTCGATGATTCCTTTTTGTATAAAAAAATATAAATCGGGAACGGAATGGCAATAAACCCGTCAATCTTCACTACCTTTGCGGAGTTCAAACATCGATGTTGTCTGTTATGGCTTGGGGACAACGAATGGGTGAACAAGTAGTAACAGATAATAGAAAGATTTGAAAACATTTGAAGAATTGGGCGTAAACGAAGAGATTCGGCGCGCTATCGCAGAGCTCGGATTTGAAAATCCGATGCCTGTTCAAGAAGAAGTGATTCCTTATTTGCTGGGAAATGGAAATGATGTAATAGCTCTCGCACAGACGGGTACGGGTAAAACGGCCGCCTATGGCATACCGGTGTTGCAGAAGATTGATGCTTCTCGTAAGGAGACACAGGCCTTGATTCTGAGTCCGACGCGTGAGTTGTGCCTCCAAATAACTGACGATCTCAATGATTTTGCTAAGTATATAGGCGGCCTGCACGTAGCTGCCGTCTATGGAGGAGCGTCTATCGAGACGCAGATTCGCACCTTGCGCCACGGCGTTCAGGTGATTGTGGCTACGCCGGGACGGCTCATCGACTTGATGAAACGCGGCGTAGCAAAGTTAGATTCGGTGAACAACGTGGTGTTGGATGAGGCCGATGAGATGCTCAATATGGGTTTTTCGGACAGTATCAACGAGATTTTCGAGGGGCTTCCGGCTGCTCGCAACACCCTGCTTTTCTCTGCAACGATGAGTCGGGAGATAGAAAAGATTGCCAAAAGTTACCTCAATGATTATCAGGAAATCGTCGTAGGAAGTCGTAACGAGGGTGCAGAGAAGGTCAATCACATATACTATCTCGTGAATGCAAGGGATAAATACCTGGCTCTGAAACGTATTGTCGACTATTATCCACGTATCTTTGCCATCATCTTTTGCCGCACAAAGGTGGAGACCCAAGAGATTGCGGACAAGCTGATAAGGGATGGTTACAATGCCGAAGCATTGCACGGAGACCTCAGTCAGCAGCAACGCGACCTCACGATGCAGAAGTTTCGGAAGCATCTCACGCAGTTTCTCGTGGCAACCGATGTGGCAGCGCGAGGCTTAGACGTTGAAGACTTGACGCATGTTATCAACTATGGTCTGCCCGATGACATCGAAAGTTATACCATCGTAGCGGACGCACAGGCCGGGCAGGCAAAAAAGGCACATCGATTTCTATTATTCACACGCGTGAAAAGTCGAAAGTCAAGGCTATTGAGAAGACAATCGGCAAGGAATTTGTCGACGGAACGTTGCCCACGGCACAGGAAATCTGCACCAAACAGCTGTATAAGGTGATGGACGAAATACTCAAAGTGGATGTGAATGAAGATGAAATAGCTCCGTTTATGGCTGAGATTACGCGACATTTTGAGTATGTAGACAAAGAGGATATCATCAAAAAGATTGTCAGTATGACGTTCGGCCGCTTCTTGGAGTATTATGCCAACGCGC
This sequence comes from Hoylesella pleuritidis JCM 14110, assembly GCF_000613725.1. GTDB lineage: Bacteria > Bacteroidota > Bacteroidia > Bacteroidales > Bacteroidaceae > Prevotella > Prevotella pleuritidis. Next base: position 1,849 of record NZ_BAJN01000015.1, on the reverse strand, counting down.
CCGAAATTGAGAAACCGACCGGTAGGCGGGGTGAAAATACACGCGACAGAGGTGCTCGCGGCGAGCGGAAAAGCCGTGGAGAGCGAGGTGCTCGGCGCTCACATATGCCAGAAGCGGGCTTCCGTAGGCTTTTTATCAACCTCGGAAAGAACGACGGTTTTTATCCCGGCGAGGTGATGCAGTTTGTCAATAAGAATGTGAAAGGGCGTCAGGAGATCGGCCAAATCGATCTTTTGAGCAAGATTTCTTATATTGAAGTGCCCGAGAACGATGCCGATCGGGTGATGGATGCACTCAACGGAGCCCGTTATAAGGGGCGGGAAGTGCGCTGTAATGATGCCGATGAGGGCGGAAAAGGTCGTGAGTCGCGCCCGAGTAGAAGTGAACGGCGGACTAAGAAACACGGATCCGAGGGCGAACGTAAGTCGCGCAAAGGCGCGAAGAAAGCTGCTGCCACCCAGGAAACAGGTGATTGGCGCCAATTCTTTGTACATAACGACGTGAAATTAAAGGGTGAAGAGCCTGACTTTTCAGAAGAAGGATGGGCTCGGCGACGGCCTAAAACGAAATAATTGATATGTCTCTTGTAGCAATTCAATATTTACAAGTTTATAAACTAACAACAAAACAATGAAAAAATTATTATTAGGTGTTGTCCTGTTAGCCGTTGCGCAGACAGGGATTGCAGCCGACGGAAAGCTGCATATCAAAGGAAAGATGACGGGATTAGGTGATTCTGTCGTGGTGGGAGTAATAGACTATGTTGCTCAGAATTATGTATATAGAGACACGGTGCCCGTGAAAGGTTGCGAGTTCGATTTCTATGTGCCTCTCAAAAAGGTGGCGCCCGTGCAGTGTATTGGTCTTTCGGCCTTGCGCGAAAACCGTCAGGCAGGCTTTACTGTGGTCGGAGTGCCGGGCGAGGAAGTTGTTGTCAGCGGAGAAGCAACAGACCGTTATGACATCAACGGCTCTCGTTTCTATCAGCAATATCACGAAGCCGACGTGTTGGTAGAGCCTGTTTTGAAAGAGATCAACGAACTGATGACCGAGTGCCGGGCCCGAATGAAAAAAGGAGTAAGCCGTGATTCTGTTGCCGCTTACTATGACAGCAAAGCGCCGGGACTGCAAACCAAGTTGGAGCAGACTATTTTCGGTTTTGCCAAAGCACACCCGACGTATGAGGCTTCGGCCGCTCTGGTCTCTCATTTAGAGGGCGAACAGATGCAGAAATTGGTTGAACTGTTGGCTCCCGAGGTGCGAGACGGTCGGATGAAAGACTATTATTCTGTCTTTATCGACAGCTATTTAGCACAGAAAGAATCGAAAGAGCGTGCCCAAAAGGTGCAGGCTGCCGGTACGGAAGCACCCGACTTTACACTCAATGACATTGCAGGCAAGCCGCTGAAACTGTCGAGTCTGCGTGGGAAGTACGTCGTTCTCGATTTCTGGGGGTCGTGGTGCGGTTGGTGTATCAAGGGTTTTCCGAAGATGAAAGAGTATTATGCCAAGTACAAAGGCAAGTTCCAAATCTTGGGAATAGACTGCAACGATTCCCAAGAACGATGGAAAGACGCTGTGAAGAAGCACCAATTGCCGTGGCTTCACGTATATAACGGCAAGGCAGAAGCCGATGCCGTCAAGCTCTATGCTATCCAGGGGTACCCCACAAAGATTATTGTCGACCCGCAAGGAAAGGTTGCCAAGACTTTCGTTGGTGAAGACCCCGCATTCTATACGTATCTCGATGGCCTGTTCAAGAAATAAAACGGATGGGTGAGAATGTACAAGTAATTTGGTAGATACATCGAATCGGCGGCTTATCGGAGATACATTCTTTCTCCCATAA
>NZ_BAJN01000016.1 GCF_000613725.1 Hoylesella pleuritidis JCM 14110 | reverse complement strand
GACTAGCCGGACGGATCAATTTCATACCCGTACCCGTTTTCTGCCATCATTGAGATAATTGAACAAATACTTCCCTGCGCTGTCTCCGGCCGCAGATAGATCTTATTGGCGGCATCAGAAAGCGACCCCATTTCAGTAGAGAACATCAGATTAAACTGTCTGACATCGGTCCAATTCTTTGTTCCGCTGATCGGATCGACGATTCCTTCGTCGAGAATAATTTGTTTCAATTCAGCCAAATCGGGGCCTTGCATCGCCGCTGCATAACGCTCGTGCAGAGCATTTCGCCTTTGCTGATGCTCCAACACACGCGGATTAGTTTCGCGAAATTTAGCTTCATCAAAACTATCTCCGAATCGTTTGCGCGCCTTGGCAATCTCTTTTTCGATCTTTTCATCATATTTTCCAATCTGATCTTCAATCAGATTGTCGGCCCGATAACGTTTTTTCGAATCGCGATTATCGATAAGCGGATCATTGAAAGCATCTACGTGGCCACTCGCTTTCCATATAGTAGGGTGCATAAAGATAGCCGAATCGATGCCCACAATATTCTCGTGCAACAGCACCATACTCTTCCACCAATACTCCTTTATATTGTTTTTCAGTTCGACACCGTTCTGCCCATAGTCGTAAACAGCTGCTAATCCGTCGTAAATATCACTGCTTGGGAAGACGAATCCATACTCTTTACAATGCGAAACGATCTTCTTAAAAACATCCTCTTGTGCCATTTCCTCGTTGTCTATTATTAATCTTGACTCACTCGACACCTTTCCGTGTCATCGTTCAAATGTCAGTATTTTCCGAATAATTGCTGCAAAGGTAGCGACTTTTCCGAAATTTCTTTGTATTTTTGCGTTAAATTTGAGTAATATAGTGAATAGTCAACACGATATGAACGACGAAATAAAAGACAACGATACATTAGACGAAATAGAAAAAGAACTGGATGTAGAAACACATTCAGACTATCGGCCTGTGAATCGATTTGATGCTGCAGCCGTACATCACCTTAGCGGGATGTATCAAAACTGGTTTTTGGATTACGCTTCTTACGTAATTCTTGAACGGGCAGTGCCTCATATCGAAGACGGATTGAAACCCGTGCAGCGCCGAATACTGCATTCGATGAAGCGAATGGATGACGGGCGGTACAACAAAGTGGCCAACATCGTAGGGCATACGATGCAATTCCACCCGCACGGAGATGCTTCCATTGGCGACGCTCTGGTGCAGTTGGGGCAGAAAGAACTACTCATAGATACGCAAGGAAACTGGGGAAACATTCTCACGGGCGATCGAGCGGCCGCTCCCCGATATATAGAAGCTCGGCTATCAAAGTTTGCACTCGACGTGGTTTTCAATCCGAAGACTACCGAATGGCAACAAAGCTACGACGGGCGAAATAGAGAACCGATTACGTTTCCGGCTAAATTTCCCTTGCTCTTGGCGCAAGGCGCAGAAGGAATTGCCGTCGGACTGAGTTCAAAAATACTTCCACATAATCTCAATGAAATCTGCGATGCAGCCATTGCGTATCTGCGCGGTGAGGATTTTCAGCTTTATCCAGACTTTCCTACGGGTGGAAGCATTGATGTAAGCAAATATAACGACGGCCAACGAGGCGGAGTCTTGAAAGTGCGAGCCAAGATTGAAAAGCAGGATAACAAGACATTGGTCATCAAGGAAATTCCTTTCAGCAAGACGACAACGACACTCATCGATTCGATTCTTAAAGCAATAGACAAAGGAAAGATCAAAGCCAAGAAAGTAGATGATAATACGGCGGCCGAGGTTGAGATTCAGGTGCATCTGGGACCGGGCATTTCATCGGACAAAACGCTTGATGCACTCTACGCGTTCAGCGATTGTGAAGTCAATATTTCACCTAATTGTTGTGTAATAGAGCATAACAAGCCTTGTTTTCTCACCGTGAGCGACGTACTTCGGTATAGTGTCGACAGCACAATGGGACTTTTGCGGCGCGAGTTACAAATCAGAAAAGATGAGCTTTTGGAGCAACTCTTCTTCTCGTCGCTTGAAAAAATCTTTATCGAAGAGCGTATTTACAAAGACAAGAAGTTTGAAAACGCAGAAAATATGGATGCCGCCGTGAACCACATTGACGACCGGCTTGCACCTTTCAAACCCGATCTAATTCGTGAAGTAACCCACGACGACATTCTCAAACTGATGGAAATCAAGATGCAACGCATCTTAAAGTTCAGTAAAGACAAAGCTGACGAACTCATCGCTAAGATGCAGGCGGAGATCGACGAGATCGATCGCGACCTTGCACAGATGGTAAGCGTCACCAGCAATTGGTTCCAGTTTATCAAAGATAAATATGGAAAGGCGCACCCACGGATGACTGAAATTAAGAACTTTGATACCATCGAAGCTGCCAAAGTGGTTGAAGCCAATGAGAAACTCTACATCAATCGCCAAGAAGGATTCATTGGTACGGGTCTGAAAAAGGATGAATTTGTGTGCAACTGTTCTGATATCGACGACATCATCGTATTTTATCGTGACGGGAAATACAAGATTATCCGCGTGGCCGACAAGATTTTCGTTGGCAAAAACATTCTGCACGTACAGGTGTTTAAAAAGAATGACAAACGAACAATCTATAATGTGGTTTACCGAGACGGTCGACAAGGCTTCTATTATTATAAGCGTTTCAATGTAACGAGTATGACTCGCGACAAGGAATACGACTTAACGCAAGGCACACCAGGCTCAAAAGTCGTTTATTTTACAGCCAACCCGAATGGCGAAGCAGAAGTAATCAAAATTACGTTAGACCCTAATCCTAAAAAGAAAAAACAAAACATATTCCTCGAACGCGACTTTTCTAACGTGCTGATCAAGGGCAGAACGTCGAAGGGTAACCTGCTGACAAAAGAGCCTGTGCATCGAATCGGGCTGAAAAGTCACGGACATTCTACCCTCGGTGGTCGTAAAGTGTGGTTCGACTCAGATGTAAACCGAATCAATTACGAAGAACACGGCCGCTATTTAGGCGAGTTCAACGACGAAGATGCCATTCTTGTAGTACTTGATAACGGTGAATTTTACATCACAAACTTTGATGCCAACAACCACTATGAGGACAATATACAGGTCATTGAGAAGTGGAATGCGGAGAAAGTGTGGACAGCCGTGCTCTTCGATGCAGATAACCAAGGCTACGCTTATGTGAAGCGCTTCTTGATGGAAGCCACAAAACGCCATCAAAATTACCTGGGTGAGAATGCCGAAAACAAGCTCGTACTGCTTTCGGATGTGTTTTATCCACGGCTGAAAGTAACTTTTGCCGGTCACGACTCATTCCGAGACACAATAGAAATAGACGTAGATGAGTTCATCGGCGTGAAAGGATTCAAGGCCAAAGGCAAGCGAATCTCTACCTATCAGATCGGCACTATCGAAGAATTGGAGCCTACTCGTTTCCCGGAGAAAAATGAGACCCCAGACGATGAGACAGGAAACGAGGAAGAAGAAATAGAAAATCTCGACCCCGATGCAGGCAAAAGCCAGCAGCAAGTAATTGATGAGATGACGGGGCAATTAAGTCTTTTCAGCGATGATAACAGTCAATAATATCTTCGAATGCAGGCCGATGCGCGTGTTTCTACTGCTGTTCAGCCTCGTCTCATTATCCGCCAGTGCACAAACCGACACGCTCATTGGTCGCAAAGTGATTACAAATGCTCGGATGATAAGCCTTGGTGCAATCGATATTCTCGATACATACCTCTCTCCTGAGAAATATACCGGAACCGAGCTCCGTTATATCTCGCACACCATTCGCAGACACGAGGAGCGCAAATGGTCACAAATGATAGTCCATCAAGGCAGCATCGCACAAGCCGGTAACCGTTCGGGTATCGGAAGTGAGATTGCAGGCCGTTATCAGTTCAGTTACGGTTGGCATCTCAATTGGCAGCCAATAGCTGACCGACTACAACTTAAAGCTGGCGGAATGATCGATGCCGACCTCGGATTTATCTATAACACGCGCAACGGTAACAATCCTGCACAGGCACTCGCAGCACTCAATCTGACGCCTTCTGTAGCTGCCTGCTATCGATTAATGATTAAACGCCGTGCGATTGACGTGAGTTTAGAAACCGAAATACCGTTAATCGGACTGCGATTCAGCCCTAATTATGGACAGTCTTATTATGAGTTGTTTGCAAAAGGCAATTACGACCATAACATTGTACCTACCTTCATTGGCAATGCACCGTCTATGCGCCACTTGTTGGCCGTCGATTTTCCACTGCTCGGCGGTACTTGCCGTATCGGTTATCTTGGAGATTTCCGGCAGACAAATATCAATCATCTCAAATCTCACATTTATACACACGCCGTTGTGATAGGTGTTGTGAAGAAATTCAAATTTATCAAGATCCGCTAAATGAACTTTAAGTCCATCCTCCTTACATTTGCCGTCCTGTTGTCGACCATCGGGCTTACCTCGTGTGTAGACGAAACAACATTTGCCAACAATCCTCACGGCAATTTCGAAGCCCTTTGGCGCATCATCGACGAGCATTACTGCTTTTTCGATTACAAACAAAAGACTTATAACCTTGATTGGAACGAGGTGCACGATAAATATGCACGGCAGTTCAACGAGGGTATGACAGAAGACCAACTCTTCGAAGTCCTGGGCAATATGTTGGCCGAACTGCGCGACGGACACGTCAATATGTACTCCCGTTTCAACCTGGCACGCAACTGGTCGTGGCACGAAGACTTCCCGACAAATTTCAGCGATACCTTATTTAATAAATACATCGGCACCGATTACAGGCAAACCAACGGACTACAATACCACATTCTTGATGACAACATCGGATATCTGCGTTGTGCCAGCTTTGAAAACGGCTTCGGATCGGGAAATCTTGATGAGATTTTTGCCTATTTCGCACCCTGCAACGGACTTATCATCGATATCCGAAACAATGGCGGCGGACTCATTACCAGTGCCGAAACATTGGCTGCAAGATTCACAAACAAAGAACTGCTTGTGGGGTATATGCAACACAAAACAGGCAAAGGACACAACGATTTCTCGTCGATGCGAGAACAACGATTACGTCCAGCCCGCAGTATCAGATGGCAAAAACGAGTAGCTGTACTGACAAACAGACGGGTATATAGTGCTGCCAATGAGTTTGTAAAGTATATGCGATGTTGTCCGAAGACAACCATCGTCGGTGATAAGACCGGTGGCGGCGCAGGGTTACCATTCTCCAGCGAGTTGCCTAACGGTTGGGGCGTTCGTTTTTCGGCGTGTCCTATGTATGATAAAGACCAACATTCCACAGAATTCGGCATCGATCCTGATCACAAAGTGGGGCTAACGATGGCTGATATTATTCAAGGTCGTGATGCGATCATCGAATATGCGCGCCATTTATTGACGCAATAATTTGGCTGTTTGCAAATAAATCCATACCTTTGCAGCGGTTGAAAACATCCTCATACTGCGCTTGTGGCGGAATTGGTAGACGCGCCAGACTTAGGATCTGGTGTCTTATGATGTGTAGGTTCGAGTCCTATCAGGCGCACATGAAAATTTTTAGACATTCGATAATAGACCATACAACATTGGAATAAACTATAAAAGGAGTTTGAAAACAACCGTTTTCATTATCCATATAACTATTTCGATGAACAAATCTACTACATTTTTACATCATCTTATCAATTAATTGTGTATCAACAAGATATAAGATGTATAAAGACTAAAATCCAACTACATTCTGATTAACGGTTAAAAGGAGTGCATTTAACAGTTAAACACAAGGTGATTAATGATTAAATGCAGCACGATTAACAGTTAATTGTACGACATTTATCGGCTTTTCGCATCAGAATCCCCGACATATTGGCCACAGATAGATCATATTACCGCCTTAAAACTTAATTATTTTTAAATACAAATAACACTATATCCTATTCTTAAAATAAATCATTAACTTTGTAACCAAATATCATTTAATCGTGATATCATGTGCAATGCGAAACGCGTTGTATGGTAATGAAAGGCTGATAAAGCGTGAAAATAAAGGAGATTATCAACGCCCTTGAACGATTCGCGCCTCTGCCCTTGCAGGAAGACTATGATAATGCCGGTCTGCAAATCGGATTAACGGAGGCGGAAGTATCAGGGGCTTTATTGTGTTTAGACGTCAACGAGCAGGTGATTGACGAGGCTGTGGCATTAGGTTGCAACTTAGTTGTGTCACATCACCCGCTGATTTTCCATAAGTTAAGACAGATTACGGATACCGACTACGTGCAGCGCACAGTGATGAAAGCCATCTGCAACAATGTAACTGTTGTCTCGATGCACACCAATCTGGATAATGCACGAGGCGGTGTAAACTTTAAAATCGCTGAGAAAATAGGTTTGCAAGATGTCCGTTTCTTTGCATCGAAGATGGTAGACGGCATTGAATGCGGCAGCGGAGTTATCGGCAAATTGTCCGAATCGGTAGCAGCCGATGATTTTATAATGATACTCAAACGTGTATTTGACGTGGAATGCGTAATGTGCAACCAGTTACTTCGCCGCCCGATTCAGCGTGTTGCCCTCTGCGGAGGTGCCGGTTCGTTTCTGCTTGAAGATGCTATTGCGGCGGGAGCCGACGCTTTCGTAACCGGTGAAATGCACTATCACGAATACTTCGGACACGAACAGCAGACACAGATTGCCGTTATCGGACATTTTCAGAGCGAACAATTTACCAACGAAATATTTAAATCAATCATTGAGGAGACGTATGGCGATAAAGTGACGTGCTATCTCACTAAAACCAACACCAATCCGATCATCTATTTATAAAGCAAGTATGGCAAAGAAAGACCCAACAGATCTGTCTGTCGAAGAGAAGCTAAAGACGCTTTATCAGTTACAGACAACGTTATCTTCCATCGATGAAAAGAAAGCATTGAGAGGCGAGTTGCCCCTTGAAGTACAAGACTTGGAAGACGAAATTGCAGGACTCACCACTCGTGTTGATAAGATTGAGAGTGAGATCAATGAGTTTAATGCAGCCGTTTCGCAGAAAAGGGCTGAGATAGGACAGGCTCAAATCAGTGTAGACAGATACAAAATGCAGCTGGAAGAGGTGAAAAATAACCGCGAGTACGACACACTGAGCAAGGAAATCGAGTTCCAATCACTTGAGATTGAGCTTTGCAACAAGAAGATTAAAGAAGCAATCGTCAAGATTAATGAACGTGATCGCGACCTGAATAGCGTGCGGGAGCAGATTGCTGCACGTACAGACGATCTCGAACAGAAGCGAAACGAGCTCAATGAGATTATGCAAGAGACGCGCGAAGAGGAAGAAAAGCTGAAAGATAAAGCCAAAGTGTTCGAGACAAAGATAGAATCTCGTTTGCTGAGCAGCTTCAAACGCATTCGTAAGAACGCGCGCAACGGTTTGGGAATCGTTTATGTTCAGCGTGACGCTTGCGGCGGTTGTTTCAACAAAATACCGCCGCAGAGACAGCTTGACATCAAGATGCACAAGAAGATTATCGTCTGTGAATATTGCGGTCGCATTTTGGTAGATCCTGAATTGGCCGGAGTCAAGATCGATACAGCCGTCACTGACGAGAAACCGAAGCGCAAACGCGCCATCCGTAAGACGAAGAAAGAGGAGAGCGAAGATTGATTTTTGCAGACAAAGTGATATGAAAAAGGCATCCATTTGCAGTTAATAATGCAAGTGGGTGCCTTTTCCTTAGATGCATTTTGTAGTTAAAGTCCTCGTGCTTTGTAAATTCTCTCTTTGGCATCGCTAATTTCTTGAAATTTCTTTTCGGCTGCTTTACGGATGTCTTCACCCAATGCAGATACGCGATCGGGGTGATGTTGCAGCGCCATTCGGCGATAAGCGGCTTTTACCTCATCGTCAGTAGCAGTAGAAGTAATACCCAACACCTTGTAAGCTGACTCCAAATCATTGTCGCGGAGCCAGAGCATTGAATCGAGTTCGGCAGTCGATAAACCGAGATATCGGGTGAGTTCGCGCAACACATTCACCTCTTCGGGAGCCACATTGCCGTCGGCTTGGGCAATCATTACGAGGAAATTGAGTAGCTGCAAGCGCTGACCGTAATCCATATTCATTGCAATCTGTGTGCAACTGCGACGTATAATATTGCCGAATTCGCGGTCTCCCATCTGCTTTTGTTGCTCAAACAGTCGGCGCAGAATCTGTTCGCCTTGCTGCATAGAGGTATCACCGAAGTTCTGGCGGAGGAACTTTCGCATCAGTTCCATCTCCGAATGCATTACCCGTCCGTCTGCTTTGATGGTGTAAGCAGCCAAAACCAGCAGGGAAAAGAGAAACGAGTTGCGCTGCCCTTCATAAATTCTCTGCCGAGCATCTGCACCCGAATAGGTATTGCCGAACGCCGAATGAGAAGTGTTATCAGTTGTATTGACGGCGTCCATACCTGCATCAAAGAGTGCACCGAGCGTAAAACCGGCTAGAGCTCCGAGCGGACTACCAGTTGTAATGAAGCCTAAGAAGCCTCCGATCCATTTTCCTGCTGCCATAATCAGATGTTTTTTGATATGTCGAGGGTGCGCAAATATAATGCCGTTTTACGGTAATAGGAATCTGATTATATCGAGAAAGTGCCGTTGCCGGCACTTTCTTACGGTATAAATCGTTATTTTCTACTGTGCTTCTGTTCCTTTTTCACAGACCGGTCGATAGTGAATCGGCCCCTTGTAATATCGCTGAGACTTAACGATATATAGTCAATGTTGTAATTGGTGGGGCCTTCTTCCCAAAGGAAACCAATGCGGCCGTCGTGCTGCGGAGTCATTGTAGAATAGGCGGAAACCTCATTACTTACCTGCAAACCTTTGTGCCAGTCATCTGCAAAAGCTTCAGGCGTGAGATGAGCGGTATCTAATTCGCGATAGAAGAAGCCTACATTAGCACGTTGAGGACCGAAAGGTACTGACTGAACAGCCACAAACGTGGGGCGACGAGTAGCCGTATTCCGAGCTTTAAGAACTAAAATCTCGCCGTTGCAGGCGTTTTTGATACCCTCGAAAGCCGTCGCTTTAGCCCGTCTTCCCCATTGTCCGGCACCCGATTTAATATCAGTGAAAGTGTAAATATTAAACATTCGCCCCTCGGAACGTGAACTTAGTACGACACTTCCATTGGGAAGCTCTTCGCATTTGGGTTCATCGCCATCAGGACAACACGACTCATCGGCATCGCCTAAGACTTTCCACGTGTCTCCGAAATCATCACTGAAAATCACAAAATTGCCGGAATATGTGCAGAGAGCAGCATAAAGGCGATAAAATTTACCCGTTTTGACGTAGCGACTTTGATGAATTTTACCCGAACCAACAAATAAACTGCGGATGGGACCGGTTTTGCGGTGGTCGAAAAGGCCGTAAATTTGCTCAGTAATTTCCGTCCCTTGGTCCCACGTTTGACCGTTGTCGTGACTTCGGAAACAAGCAATTCGGGTGGGATTGGCACGCATACTGCGGGAGTAGGGCATCTTGCCGGCCACGCAAAGCACGAGAACCTCGCTGCCGTTACGGTCTGCCACAATGGCGCAATCGCCGAAAGCATAATCCCAAACGTTGCCCTTTTCGATACCATTGCCATCAGCCAACAACGCCTCGGGCCCCAAGTACGCCCGTTGTCACGGCTGATGCGATAATGTAAATCCACTGGTCCGAAGCCGATATCTGCTTTGCAGTATCGGTAATCACTTACGGCGATAAGGTCACCATTGCTACACGTGGCAATTGCGGGAATACGATAGGGAATCGTATCGGTCTTTTTCGTTTCGAAAAGTCGTTGTTTACTGTTGCCCGTTGCATTAATCGGAAGGACCGAAAACAGAGCTGTCGATAGTAATAAAGAGGCTATAATCTTCATTTTATTCGGTTGTTGGTTTAATAATCCAGGGTTTATTTATTTGCAAATTTAATATATTTAAATGGAAAATGAGAGCTTTGGGATCATTAGTTTATAAGTTTTTGAGTTTTTAAGAACTTTCTTTTGTCCGTTTTCTTTTATCTTTCCTATCTTTTCTTTCGGCCTTTTCCATTCTTATTCAAGAATCAATTGGAAATTTTTCAGCCCCTACCGGTCGCTCTTCAATGAGTCGTCTTCCTTCTAATTAGCCGTTAAACAGCTCACGATTAACGGCTTTTCGTCGGGCGATTAACGGTTAAACGCAGTGCATTCAATGGTTAATCACAACACGTTTAACCATTAATCGCAGTCCATTTTCTTATGTGAGATTTGCATATTTGGGAACGATGGTAAGATCGGTCGATTTTACACGCTTCTCGCGAAAGTTGTTAGAAGCAGTCAGATTTCGTTATATGTAGGGATTTCGGGGACGAAAGTGTAAGTGTTATGCTCGTAATCCATCTTGCAACAATAATGTTGCAGTCCGTTGCTCACGATGAGATAATCTACGTGGAGCAACATATTGTAAACAGAAATTTGGTCGAACACCCGTTGTGTGAGTTGAATAGAAGGGGCCTTATATTCGATTATCATCCGCGGATGTAGGTCGGTGTCGTAAAGAACACTGTCTGCTCGTACGCTTTTTTCGCCTATCCTAAGTTGCACTTCGTTAACAAGCAGAGTCTTGGGATAACCCTTTTGCTCAATCAGAAAATGAATGAAGTGTTGTCGAACCCACTCTTCGGGTGTAAGCGCAACGTATTTTCGACGCAGAATATCAAAAATAGCAGGGTGCTGTTGCGTACCGGCGAGATTTATTTTAAATGCGGGTAGGTTTAATCGAATCATTTTGTTATATTTGCAAGTGCGTATGCAAAATTACTAAAAAGATGTGTGATAAGGACGGATGAGACACAGTTTTCTTCCCGAACTTATACCTATTATTATATGGCAGACAAGAAAACAGCGGTCGGTTTCGACCAAATTATGCGCGATTTGAAGGCGCGCAACTTCGCGCCTATCTATGTTTTGATGGGTGATGAGTCTTATTATATCGACAAAATTGCTGATTTCATCGCTGGAAATGTGCTGACTCCCGAGGAGCGCGACTTCAATCAAAACATCGTTTTCGGTGCAGACACCACAGCAGTACAGATTGTCGACCAGGCCAAAGGGTATCCGATGATGGCCGAACATCGTGTGGTTATTGTAAAGGAGGCGCAAGCAATGCGTGGATTCGAGGCGATTGAGAAATATCTCGATGCTCCTGTGAAGTCGACCGTATTGGTATTGTGTTACAAGAACGGTACGATCGACCGACGAAAAAAACTCGTTCCCAAGGCCGAAGCTGTAGGAGTGGTGTTTGAAAGCAAGAAAAAACGAGACTATGAATTGCCCGGTTTCATCACAGGTTATTTGAAAATGCAAGGAGTTACGATTGACGATAAATCGGCAACAATGATTGCCGATCATATCGGATCCGATCTGTCACGTCTTACTTCTGAACTCGATAAGCTGCTGATTTCGCTTCCTCAAAATGACAAACGGGTGACTCCTGAAATCGTCGAACAGCAAATCGGAGTAAGTAAGGATTTTAACGCTTTCGAGTTTCGCGATGCAATTGTCAATCGGAATATATTCAAGGCAAATCAAATTATGAAATATCTTGACAAGAATCCTAAATCTGGATCGCTGTTCTCATTCCTTCCGCTACTCTTTAATTACTTCCAGAATTTGATGATAGCTTACTATGCACCTAATAGAAATGATGAAAAATCAGTCGCTCAATACTTAGAACTTCGGACGGTGTGGGCTGTTAAAGATTATATGATAGGTATGCGTAATTACAGTGGGATGAAAACGATGCAGATTATAGATAAGATCAGAGAGGTGGATGCCAAGAGTAAAGGGTTGGATAATCCCAATACACCACTCGGAGAATTGATGAAAGAGCTCATTTTCTTTATTTTGCATTGATAATTTACCATAAACGGGAATCGTTTTTGCCATTCCTTGTTCATTTCTACCCGTCTTTTAGTCCTTTTTAAACTGTTTTCGGCCCTCTTTTCAGCTATTTCAAGCATTCTGATAGGAGTTTTTTTCGCTCTAACTGGTAAGAAACACAGCACTTTAAGCTCTTTTTCCTCCTCCATAATTCGCGTATTTGCAAACGAATTGCCTCCTGTTCACAAAGACTTTAATAATGGAAAAAATGACCATTTACAGCTTCTTGAAATTTACTTTTATATTACTTTTATATTTACTTATGTATATTCGCATCTTTACATATCGGTTTTAAAATTCTAATAATTTACGTTTGTTGCTCAAAATATGGTGATTTATATTCCATTCTGTATATTTCAATATGTAAATCAATCGCAAAATATTTTGTTTTACAATACTGAACGAATATATATACAATGCTTCCAAAAGGTAACTAATTACTGAAAACCAGATATTTACATATCAATTATTTGAAAGTTTATAATGACTTTACGACCTCTTAGACTAAAATGCTGCATAAATAGTATATGAATACTCCATTTACTATGAGTAAAGAACTATATGTCAGATAATTAATTGAATTATATAAAGTAATAGTTTACAATGTATATCGACTATGAATTCATATTTGTATTTATAAATTTAAAATCCGATAAACATCCACTGACATATTTAAAATATTAAATCTACAAATCAATATTTCATAAATCAAAATTTGATATATATTTGTTGGTTATCTCGGAAAAATCATTTACCTTTGTAAAGTCTTAGAAATCGGCTCTTATTGGGACTGAAATCGACTAATGAAGTACGAAATGAAAGATCGAATCAGACAAATAATGGAGGGTCAACATATGACTCAACAAACTTTTGCTCAATTCATCGGAATGTCTCCGGCATCATTGAGCAGCATCTTTAACGGTCGAACTCGACCTACCATCAACATTGTTGAGGCCGTTAAAAATAAGATTCCGAAAATCTCAACAGATTGGTTGCTCTTCGGAACTGGATCTATGTACGTTGCTGAGCAGTCAAATTCTGCTCAGCATCCGGTTGCAGATGGGATTACGGATTCAAATCAGATGTTGGTTTTTGAGGATGAATCTTCTACCCCACCCACATCTTTTTTCGATGGGAACAAAGGCCAAGGAGGGTATCAGAACTCTCAAGAGAAAGAAAAAATAAATATGAAATATATTGACAAACCACAACGGAAAATTACCGAAATACGCGTCTTCTATGATGATAAAACGTGGGAAACTTTCTCACCCGACAAGTAGTCTGTTTTTAACAATCTGTAAAATACTTTATCATTGATGTGCAGGCTCGATGCGATGAATAATGAGTTGGATTCGCATTGGTCTGCACTTTCTTTTGTATCTTTGCAATATGATGACTGCAAAAACAATGATGAAGAAATTTTGTCTTGACTTAATGGTCAGCCAAGTAACCCGACTCAGTGAGAAATATGTACTGATTCGGCTCACAGACAGCCGCCCGTTGCCGGATATGTTGCCCGGACAGTTTGTAGAAGTGCGTGTCGACGACTCGCCGACAACATTTCTTCGACGCCCTATTTCCATTAATTTCGTAGATCGAAAAGCCAATGAATTGTGGCTGCTTGTGGCTGCGATCGGTGACGGAACACGACGACTGGCTCGATTGAAAGCCGGTGATCAACTCAATTGTATGCTGCCTTTGGGCAACGGATTCACAATTCCGAAGTCGCCGGCAGAGCGTTTTTTACTTGTCGGAGGCGGTGTTGGCGTAGCTCCCTTGCTGTATTTGGGACGCCAAATTCAAGCTATGGGCGGCGAACCAACATTTCTTTTGGGAGCTCGTTCGGCCTCAGATCTCTTGGAAATGAGTGATTTCGAGGTCACCGGTCGTGTGTTTGTGACCACCGAAGACAGCAGCTTCGGCGAACGAGGATTCGTTACCAACCATTCGATTTTGTGCCGAGAGCATTTCGATTTCATTGCTACTTGCGGACCGAAACCGATGATGCAAGCCGTGGCCCGTTATGCCCGACAGAGCAATACGCCGTGCGAAGTATCCTTAGAAAACGTGATGGCATGTGGTGTCGGTGCCTGTCTGTGTTGCGTAGAGAAGTCGACCGAAGGCAATGTGTGCGTATGCCAGGAAGGCCCTGTATTCAATATAAATAGATTATTATGGCAACTTTGAACGTAAATATCGGTGCGATGCACCTCAAAAACCCGATAATGACAGCCTCGGGAACTTTCGGCTACGGGCTCGAATATGCCGATTTCGTTCCTTTGGATGGTCTCGGCGGCATCATTGTAAAGGGTACTACACTCGCCGCTCGTGAAGGAAACGACTATCCCAGAATGGCAGAGACGCCTCGGGAATGCTTAATTGCGTGGGACTTCAAAACAAAGGTGTAGACTATTTCTGTGCGAATATCTATCCGCAGATTAAGGATTTCGATACGAATATGATCGTCAACGTAAGCGGTTCATCACCCGACGACTACGCAGAATGTGCTGCTCGCATCGACGAATTGGACAGAATACCCGCCATCGAGCTCAACATCTCGTGCCCGAATGTGCGACAGGGCGGGATGGCTTTCGGTGTAACGTGTGCCGGAGCAGCCCAAGTGGTCAGAGCAGTGCGCTGTCGGTATCGCAAGACACTTATCGTCAAGCTGTCTCCGAACGTAACGGATATCACCGAGATAGCTCGTGTCTGCGAGGCCGAAGGAGCCGACTCAGTATCGCTCATCAACACATTGATGGGAATGGCGATAGATATCGAGCGTCGGAAACCTGTGCTCAGCATTGGCACGGGAGGGTTGAGCGGGCCATGTGTAAAACCTGTTGCATTGCGGATGGTATGGCAGACGGCCCGTGCAGTGAAGATTCCCGTTGTCGGATTAGGCGGCATTTGCAACGCAAAAGATGCCATCGAGTTTCTGATGGCAGGCGCAACTGCGGTGCAGATTGGCACGGCCAACTTCCTCGATCCTGCCGTAACAATCAAGATTCGTGACGGAATCAATGCGTGGCTCGATGCCCACGGTTGTGCGTCTGTACACGAAATCATCGGTACTTTAAATGATTGAACAGGGTAAAATCAATTGCCATTACGGAAAATATGACGTCATATTTTGTTGGAAATGACGTCATATTTGAAAGAATATGATGTCATTTTTTGTTGGAAATGATGTCATATTTGAAAGAATATGATGTCATTTTTTGTTGGAAATGTCATCATACTTTTGTATATTTGCCGACAGATAACTAAATACTGGGCTGACGGCAGAGAAAGTTCCTCACTCTAACAGTTGGCGAAACATTATTTCTGAGGGACAAAACTTTAACACCCAAAAACTATGGCAAACAGACCATTGACTTACACGCTCACCGAGCGCAAGGCAACAGTTGGCCGATACGCCGGCAAGATTATCATTCAGGCTCGCCCGACAGGGCGCAAGCGAGTAGATCACCGCAGTTTCTGCGACGAAGTGGCGCACGCAACCACATTCACCGGTGCAGAGGTAGAGGCAGTGCTTCGCCTTGCTGCCGAAATGGCGAAACGGCATGTGGAAAACGGAGATATCGTGGAGTTCGGCGATATCGGCACGCTCACACCCTCGTTTCAAAGTAGAATCGTGGAGAAAGGCAAGACAGAGTTCAACCCTAATATCCACATCACCCGCCCCGTAGTGAGACTCTCGCCTTCGAAGAAGTATTTCACACTCTCGGGTGTAAGTTACGAGCGTGTGGAGGCGCCTGCAAAGAAGACAAAGAAGAAACCGGCTGGCGGGGGCGGAGGAAGTGAACAGCCGTAACACTGCCCCTGTTTACTAATTATTTTCGCTGCGATGGGGTGAGCCTGTCGCAGCGATTATTGACACTCCACATTCTCATCAGACATACAAAAATAGTAACAAGATGAAAACTAACCATAATACAATTCCTGCATCACAATGCCGTGTACTGTTGGCAGGTGCAACTGGTTATCTCGGAAGATTTGTAATGGATGAACTCCTTTGTCAAGGTTATTCTACCAGAATTGTGGTAAGAAATCCCTCACGCATTACCAGTACCTACCCGCATTTAGACATCAGGACTGGCGAAGTAACACAAGCCGATACGCTGAAAGGCATCTGCGAAGGCATTGATGTAGTGATTAGCACTGTCGGTATTACACGGCAGAAAGAGGGGAAGACCTATATGGATGTGGATTTTCAAGCGAATGCCAATCTGATAAACGAAGCGCGCCGCAGTGGTGTGAAACGCTTTGTTTATGTTTCTGTGTTCAATGGTGAACAAATGCGGCATCTGAAAATCTGCGAAGCCAAAGAACGGCTGGTCGATTATCTTAAAGGTTCAGGAATGGACTATTGCATCATTCGTCCTACAGGGTTCTTCTCTGATATGAAAGATTTCTTGCAAATGGCAAAGCATGGGAGCGTATGGCTCTTCGGACACGGTGAGCTGCATATGAACCCAATCCAGGGTAACGATCTTGCCCAGGCAATCGTCGATGTCTTACAAAGTGACCAACAGGAACTCTGTATTGGCGGGCCAGACGTGTTGACCCATAATCAGATTGCAGAACTGGCATTGCGAGCTTGTGATATGTCTGTAACTATTCACCATCTTCCCGATGTAGTACGCCGTTTCATTCTCTTCCTCTTGCATACATTCACTTCTTCCAAAACCTACGGACCTTTTGAGTTCTTCCTAACCGCTATGGCAATGGATATGCAAGCTCCAACCTTTGGGCAAGAACGGTTGGAGAAATTCTTTCTTCAGTCTGTTGACGAACTATAATTTGGTAGTGCTTTGCAGAGTATTTGAACTCATAGATATTTCTCTGCTACTTTGAGAGGCGTACGCATGCTATTACCTTTTCCGGTGGAAACAGGGAAGGCCTGAAATAACAAGATAAGATTATAAACTATTACACCATTACGGAAACCAATTGAGCAAAGCTCAGAGACGAAATCTTGAGCCTTACAGAATGCTGCCACAAGGCATTCGGAGAGAAGAATTCCTAACGAGTAAGGTGTATGATTGGCTGTATATCAGCCCTCGCACCTTGCAGATCTATCGGGACAGGAGGATTATTCCTTACACGCAGTTTGCAGAAAAGATACTCTATAAGGCTCGGACTTGGAGAGGATATTGGAGGAGAATTATAAAGGGGTATTGATTTTGTAGAACTGAAACCCTTCATATTCTATTTCGCAATATGTAGTTTGACCTATAAAATAAATTTATACATTCAATACACACAAGTGTTTATTGCAAAATACCTGCTTTTGGGTATTGCAGCATTCTGGCAACTTTGCTATCTTTGCACCAGATAAATTTCGATTTATGATAAGAAATAGACATCACATACAACAAAGGTATGGATTCACATTGCCCCAAGCGCACCGTTCAGACGAAGAACGGTGCGTTTTCTTTATGAACAAAGCGAAACGAAGTTCATTATTGATAAATCCCATTCGATATGCAAATACTGAAAGATGATATACGGCAGCGCATTCTCGCGACAGCGCGCGAGGAGTTTATCGCGCACGGTGTAAGAAGCACGTCCATCCGCACAGTGGCACGCAAGGCGGGTATCGCCGCCGGTAATGTTTATAACTATTTCAGCAGCAAGGATGATCTGTTGCGCGAGGTATTGCGTCCGCTCATTGCTGCCCTCCACCGCCATATCCTTTCACACAACGAAGAGCGACATCTAAGCATCGACGTATTCAACGTGAGTGAGTTTCAGGATGAATATATTAGTGCGATGAAGACGCTTGTAAAGAATTATCGTCCGAACTGCGCCTGTTGCTGTTCAACGCCGAAGGGACATCGCTCGCCGGATACAAAGACAAGATTATCGAGCACCAGATGAAAGTAGGCACGGAATACTTGCGACTGATGAAAGAACGCTATCCGCACATCAATATCGACATCTCGCCCTTCTTTATTCATATCACCAGTTCCACCTGGATGAACGTTTTTTGCGAACTTGTGCGGCACGAAGACTATGAAAGCTGCGAGGTAGAGCGTGCGCTCGAACAATATGCGGCTTACAGCATAGCGGGCTGGAAGGAACTGATGAAACCGTAAGAACAATAACTTTTCAATACATATAAATAGCTATGATAAAAATACTGAAACGCCTAGGACGTTACATGGGAGGGCGCAAGCCGTTGCTGCCCTGCTCGGTTGTGCTGTCGGCAGTGAACGGACTGCTGTCGCTCGTACCCTTTATTTTCCTGTGGTTGGTGGTGCGCACGCTGCTCACTGCCGACGGAAGCCTTGCCGATACGCCCGTATGGGACTATGCCATTGCGGCTTTCGTGGTGTCGGTGGCGAATGTTTTGCTCTATTTTGCCGCCCTCATGCTCTCGCATCTTTCCGCTTTCCGCATCGAAACCAATATGCGGCGCACTGCCATGGAACGGCTGATGCGTGTTCCATTGGGCTTTTTCGACACGCAGAACACGGGGCGCATGCGCAAGATAATAGACGAAGATTCGAGCCAGACCCACACTTTCGTGGCACACATACTGCCCGATGTGGCAGGCAGCGTGGTGGCTCCGATAGGCATCATAGTACTTCTGCTTGCCGTAGACTGGCAGTTGGGCATTGCCGCAATGGTACCGATAGTGTGTGCCTTCGGCATCATGGGCTACATGATGAACCCTAAGAACAACGATTTCCAGCGTATGTACCTCGACGCACAGGAGAAAATGAGTGCCGAAGCCGTGGAATACGTGCGCGGAATACCCGTCGTGAAGGTCTTCCAACAGACGGTGTTCTCGTTCAAACGCTTTCACGACAGCATCATCAACTACCGCGACCTCGTCATCAGGTACACCCTTCTGTGGCGCACGCCCATGTCTGCCTACACCATAGCCATCAATGCTTTCGCCTTTCTGCTTGTGCCTACGGGCATCATACTGATAGGGCACGGCGGCGATACTGCCATCATCGTTTCCGATATGGTGCTGTATGTGCTCATCGCACCCATCATTGCAGCCAACGTAATGAAAGCCATGCACCTCAGTCAGAACCTCTTTTTAGCAAACGAAGCGGTAGACCGATTGGAGAAACTCACCGCCACGCCACCGCTTCCAGAGAGTTCCGAGCCCGAGAAAGCGGCAGCCTTCGACGTCAGCCTGCGCAATGTGTCGTTCCGATACGAAGCGGCGGAGCACGATGCCGTAAGCCACATCGACCTCGACATACCGCAAGGCAAGACCGTTGCGCTGGTGGGAGCGTCTGGAAGCGGCAAGACAACCATCGCAAGGCTCATTCCACGCTTCTGGGACGTGCGCGAAGGCAGTTTGAAAATAGGCGGTGTGGACGTTCGGCACTTGGATAAGGCAACGCTGATGCGCAACGTGTCGTTCGTGTTTCAGAACACCCGACTGTTCAAGACCTCCATTTTGGAGAACATACGCTACGGCAATCCCGATGCAACCATCGAGCAGGTGAACCGCGCCGTAGACCTTTCGCAGAGTCGGGAAATCATCGAGCGGCTGCCACAGGGGCTGAATACCGTGATAGGAGCGGAGGGAACATACCTCTCTGGTGGCGAACAGCAGCGCATAGTGCTTGCCCGTGCCATTCTGAAAGATGCACCCATCGTGGTGCTCGACGAAGCTACTGCCTTTGCCGACCCCGAAAACGAGCACCTTATCAGGCAGGCATTTGCCCATCTGACTCGCGGAAAAACCGTGCTCATGATAGCCCACCGACTGACCACCGTGCAAGATGCCGACAACATTGTCGTGGTAGACAACGGTAGAATAGCCGAACAGGGCACGCACCAACAGCTTATGGAGCAAGCCACATTATATTATAAGATGTGGAACGAATACCAAAAGTCGGTGGCATGGAAACTATAAACCTAAACAGAAAGGACACAAGACTATGATAAAATATCTTCAACAACGGTTCGCCCTCACCGAAAAAGGAGCGAAAGACTTGCGGAAAGGCATCGCCTTCTCTACATTGATGAACCTCGCATTGATGCTGCCGCCCACCTATTTGTTCTTCTTCCTCATGGAGTACATCGACTCCGAGACGCCCACCGAGCCGCACACGCTGTGTTCTATGTGCTTGTGGCTTTGCTCTTGGCGGTGCTTATGTTCTTCATAGGCCTCCGACAGTACGACAGCACCTACACCACCGTCTACAACGAGAGTGCGCAACGCCGCATCGGAGTGGCAGAAAAGCTGCGCCGACTGCCCCTCGCTTTCTTCGGCGAGCGCAACCTTTCCGACCTCACCTCTACCGTGATGGAAGACTGCACGATGCTCGAGCAAACCTTCTCGCACGCTGTTCCCCAGCTGTTTGCGTCGGCTCTGAGCGTCGTCATCATCGCCGTGGGTATGTTCTCCTACAACTGGCACTTGGC
Source organism: Hoylesella pleuritidis JCM 14110 (assembly GCF_000613725.1). GTDB lineage: Bacteria > Bacteroidota > Bacteroidia > Bacteroidales > Bacteroidaceae > Prevotella > Prevotella pleuritidis. The sequence goes on along the minus strand of NZ_BAJN01000016.1, from coordinate 49,856 downwards.
TTTAGCCCTCTTTTGGGTTGTTCCGCTCGCCGTAACCACACTGCTGCTGTCGCGCCGTCAGCTCCACAAAGCCTTCGTCCAGCACTATAAAGTGAAGCGTGGCGTAACCGAACAGATACAGGAAGGCTTGGAATGTATGCAGGAAATAAGGTCGTACAGTGGCGAACAAGCATACTGCCGCAGCTTCGACAAGCGGCTGAAGGGCTACGAACACGAGCTTGTGCGCGGCGAACTCGTGGCAGGAGTCTTCCTCAACCTCGCCGGAATGCTGCTCAAGCTCGGCATGCCCACCGTTATATTGGTGGGAGCGTGGCTGTTGCAGCAGGGCGAAGTGTCGGTATTCACCTACTTAGCTTACCTCTTGGCATCGGCAATGGTCTACAATCCCATTATCGAAGTGTGCAACTACCTTGCCCTTCTCTCCTTCCTCGACGTGCGCATCAACCGTATGAAGGAAATAGAAAGCATGCCCACGCAGGAGGGAAGTGCAGCCGTACAACTCGAAAACTACGACATCGAGTTCCGCAACGTAAGTTTTGCCTACAAAACCGAGAAGCAAGTGCTGCACAATGTCTCGTTCACGGCACGCCAAGGCACCGTTACCGCCCTCGTAGGGCCGTCGGGTGGGGGCAAAAGCACTACAGCCAAACTCGCCGCACGCTTTTGGGACATTGCCGAAGGACAAATTCTTGTGGGTGGAAACGACATCTCTAAGATTGACCCTGAAACGCTGCTGAAACACTATTCCATCGTCTTTCAGGACGTATTGCTGTTCAATGCCTCTATTGCCGACAATATCCGCATCGGCAAGCGCGACGCTACCGACGAGGAAGTGCGCCACGTTGCCCGACTGGCGCAGTGCGACGACTTCATCAGCCGAATGCCGCAAGGCTACGATACCGTCATCGGCGAAAACGGCGAAACCCTTTCGGGTGGCGAGCGGCAGCGCATTTCCATTGCCCGTGCCCTGCTGAAGAATGCCCCAATCATACTTCTCGACGAAGCCACCGCAAGCCTTGATGCCGAAAACGAGACGAAAATACAAGCGGGTATTTCCGAACTGGTGCGCAACAAGACCGTTATCATCATGCACACCGTATGCGCACCGTCCGCAATGCCGACCACATCGTGGTGCTTAGCGGCGGTACGGTGAGCGAACAGGGAACGCCCGACGAACTGCTGACCCGCAACGGCGAGTTCGCCCGAATGGTTCGTCTGCAACAGGAAAAACGGCAATGATGCCTCTACACCAATCGCTCGCAAAGAATTATGGCAAACAGCAACAGCATATAGCTTACGACGCGTATGGTGACTGTACAAATTGGACGCGCTTATCCAATAAGTTGGACAGACGAGTCCAATGAGCTGGACAAATTAGTCTAATTAGTTGGACAAATTGGTCCAATCACATAAGTATTAAAGGTTTTTGGCGACCGTTCAGAGATAGTAATAATGATCGTTCTGAGGTAGTAATAACGACCGATCAGAGATAATACAGACAACCGTCCAGAGATAGTAATAACAACAAAGATAAAACAACAATGAAAATCGTAAAAATCAACAGTAAGTTCAAGCAGTTGGCAGACTGGATACTCTGCCACCGGCTTGTGGTCGGTGCGTTGTTCGCAGTCATCATCGCCTTCTCGTTTGTGGGAGCGAAGCGCATCGTGATGAAACTTCGTTCGACGACTATTTCGTGGGTGACGACCCGATGCTGCTCAAGACCAATGAATTCAAGTCTATCTTCGGCAACGACTACTATGTGGCGGTGCTGGTGAAGAACAAGGACATCTTCTCCCAACGCAGCCTGACGCTCATTCGCGAACTGAGCAACGAATTGAAAGACAGTCTGTCGTATGCCGACAAGGTGACATCGCTCACCGACATTGAGTTTGCCGTAGGCACGGAGGAGGGTATGACCATCGAACAGATCGTTCCCGACGAAATACCGTCTGATGCCGCTTCACTGAATGCAATCCGGCAGAAAGCATACAGCAAACCGTATTTGGCAAAGAAGATGGTGTCGCACGACGGTACGATGACGTGGATTATGGTGAAACTGCGCCCGTTCCCCGAAGATAGCGTGTGGAAAAAGACGAGCGACATCGCGCCCGATATGATTACGGGCAAAGAAGCGGGACACATCATTGGCAAGGCGAAATATGCCGAACTGTCGCCCAATGCCACGGGAATGCCCTATCTGGGCTATGAGAAATTCATTTATCTCAAAAGCGAACTGGGGCGGCTGTTCCTCTTTGCCTTCATCATCTCCATCGTTGTGATGATTATCGTAACCCGTTCGCTGCGCGGCGTTGTTGCACCACTGCTCACGTCCGTGTTCGGACTGCTCATCAGTTTCGGCATCATCGGCTGGACGGGCATCTACATCGACATGACCACGACAATGATAGCGTGATACTGACTTTTGCCTGCTCCATCGCCTACAACATTCACCTGTACAATTTCTTCAAGACGCAGTTTGTAGAAACAGGCAAGCGCAGGGAATCCATCAAGGAAGCTGTAGGCGAAACCGGTTGGGGCGTGTTGCTGTCGGGGCTCACCACCGTGGCTGCCATGATGACGTTCCTGTCAATGAAGATAGTACCGATGCGAGCCATCGGCATCAACACCTCGCTCTGTCTGCTTGCCGTGCTGCTCACCTGCCTGCTGCTCACACCCATCCTATTGTCGTTCGGCAAGGACCGCGAGCCTGCCGCCGATATGTCGAAGAGTTTTGAAGGATATATCGGCAAACGATTCGAACTGTTCGGCAGTTTTGTGATACGCAACCATCGTTCCATTGTCGTTTCGTCGGTTGTGCTGACCATCTTCTGCGGTATCGGACTCTTCTCCATCGAACCGGCGTTCGACATCGAAAAGACGATGGGGCGGAAGATTCCATACGTAAAGAAATTCCTCGACCTCTGCGAAACCGAACTCGGTTCGATATATTCCTATGACCTTATGATTACCTTGCCGCACGACAACGACGCCAAGAAGCCGGAGAATTTGCAGAAACTCGACCGACTGGCAGAGATTGCGGGTGGCTACAAGCTGACGAAACGCCACAATTCCATCACCGACATCGTGAAGGACATGAACTGCACGCTCAACGGCAACAAGCAGCAGTTCTACCGTATTCCCGACAATGCCGATATGGTGGCGCAGTTGCTGTTGCTCTATGAGAATGCGGGCGGTACGGAGTCGGAATACTGGATGGATTACGACTACAAGCGGCTGCGGTTGCAGTTGGAGATGAAAGACTACAACTCCAACGAGGCGGAAAAGGAAATGAACAACTTGCAGGCGGAGGCGCGCAAACTCTTTCCCGGCGCACACGTCTCGGTGGTAGGCAGCATACCGCAGTTCACCGTGATGCAGCAGTATGTGGAGCGCGGACAGATGTGGTCGATGCTGTTGTCGGTCTTGGTCATAGGCGTTATCCTCGTGCTTGTCTTCGGCAACTGGAAAGTGGGGCTCGTTGGGATGATACCGAACATTGCCCCCGCCATCATCGTGGGCGGTATGATGGGTTGGTTGGGCTATCCGCTCGATATGATGACAGCCTCGCTCATTCCGATGGTCTTGGGTATTGCCGTCGACGACACCATTCATTTCATCAACCACAGCCATGTGGCATATGACAGGTGCGGCAATTATGCAGAAGCCATCAACCGAACTTTCCGCACCGAAGGACTCGCCATCGTCATGTCCACAGTCGTCATCTCGGCTACGTTTACGGGCTTCGTCTTCTCCGATGGCACACAGATGCGCAATTGGGGCATTCTGGCTGTGGCCGGTATGATGTCGGCACTGCTGGCAGACCTCTTTCTCGCGCCAATTCTTTTCAAGTATCTCCGTGTATTCGGGAATAATAAGCGGACTTCCTCGGAAGCGGTAAATGAACTTCCCAAGGAACGACAAACGAACTTCCTTAGTAATAACAAAACGCCATAAAATATAACGATATGAAAACAAAACATTTCACATTGCTGCTCATCTCCATACTGGCGGTGTGCGGCGCGCAGGCAGCAGGGCTGTCGGGCAGAGACATCATGCAGAAAGTAAGAAACCGCGCAGACGGCGACACACGTTCTGCCACCATCGAAATGACGCTCATTCAGAAGAGCGGACATAAGCGTGTGAGGAAACTCGAATCGTGGGCAATGGACATAGGCAATGATACGAAGAAAATCATGTTCTTCACCTATCCCGGCGACGTAAAGGGTACGGGATTCCTCACTTGGGACTACGACAATACCGCCAAGGTGGACGATAAGTGGCTCTATCTTCCAGCAATGAAAAAGACGAGGCGCATCAGCGGGAAGTCATCAAAAACAGATTACTTCATGGGCAGCGACTTTACCTACAACGATATGAGCGCCCGCAGCGTGGACGAAGAGAAGCATACGCTTCTGCGCGAAGAAATGTTGGGCGGTCAAAAATGTTGGGTGGTAGAGTCGGTGCCCAACGACAAGGATGAGATTTACACACGCCGCGTCACCTGGGTTCGGCAGGACTGCCTGATGGCGGTAAAGGCGGAATACTACGATAAGCTGAACAAGCTGCACCGTAGGCTCACGATTTCCAACATAAATAAAGTGCAGGGCTTCTGGACGATGCACCTTATGCAGATGGAGAATGTACAGACGGGACACAAAACCATTATCCGTATGGACAATCAGAAGTTCAACATAAAGCTATCGCCTAACCTTTTCACTGTTTCCCAACTGGAGAAAGGACTCTGATATGAAACTATTTATGCTCTTGCTTGTGCCGATACTCTCGGTGCAGGCAGCGGCCCAAATCGATAATACATTGCCGGCCGATAGCGACACCATCAGATCGGAATGCACTCCGCAGGAAACGGTCGAAGCATCGGACGATAACGCCTTGCAGGTGCAGGTGAAAGGTTTTCTTGATACCTACCATGCCGTCAGGACGGAGGGACGTGCCGACTGGATGGCTTCGCGGACTCGGGCGCGGGGAGAACTCAAACTCGAGAAAGGGGCGGCCTCGATCTTCCTATCCCTGAACGCCACCTACAACGGAATATTGAAAGAACGCACAGGACTGGAATTGCGCGAAGCTTATCTCTCTTATGCAAAGGGCAACTTCGACCTGCGCGTCGGGCGGCAGATTGTCGTATGGGGCGTGGCGGATGCACTGCGCGTTACCGATTGCGTGTCGCCGTTCGACTATACTGAGTTTCTCGCACAAGACTACGACGACATTCGCATGCCCGTCAACGGACTGCGTGCAAAATACACAAGAGGTTCGGTCACCCTTGAAGCCGTGTGCAATCCTGTGGCAGACTTCTTCGTGTTGCCGACAGACGAGCGCAATCCGTGGGCGATACGCCTGCCATCTGCTACACTACCCTATACCACCGACTTGGAAAGCGGCAAGCCGGAGAAGAAAATCAAGAATATGGAGTTTGGCGGACGAGCAAGCGTCAATCTCAGCGGAATAGACTTCTCCGTGAGTGCCTTGCGGACGTGGAACAAGCTGCCCGCCCTTTGCCCAGCCCTGTCGGGCGATGGAAGGACGCTCCACATCAACGGACAGTACCGCCGTATGACGATGTTGGGTGCCGACTGCTCATTGCCCGTCGGTCAGTTTGTCCTCCGCGCCGAAGTCGCCGAGTACATAGGCGAGGCACAAGGAAGCGGCTTGGGGCAGAATGCCGTGCGGCGCAACACCCTCAACGCCCTTGCAGGGGTAGACTGGTATCCGGGTAACGACTGGAACATCAGCGTGCAGTATTATCATAAATACACATCGGGCAATCTCGCAGCGCTCTCCGTCTATCGCAATGCCGGGCTTGCCACAGCAAGACTCTCAAAGGAACTGCTGCACAACACGCTGAAACTCTCCACCTTTGCCTACATCGACGTGGCAAGCGGCGGCATCTTCAACCGCCTTTCCGCCTCCTATTCTCTCAACGACGATATAGAACTCACCGCCGGCTACGACTATTTCCATGCCAACAAAGGCAAGTTTGCCATGTATGGTAAGAACTCCGAAGCGTGGGTGAAGATGAAGTACAGTTTTTAGTCCGAGAATCGCACATATTACGCGGCAATCATAAATATTATAGGACGATAATTCTGTTTATTCCATAATTATAATTATCTTTGTACCGTGATAATAATATTATCTCTATGGAGACAATATATTATCACCGTGTAGATAATAAATTATCACCACGGAGATAATATATTATTTCCACGGAGATAATATCATAACCTAAGTATATCGACGAAAGCAAATCCTATACAACCCATCTTGTCGTTATATAAGGAAAGCAATGACAAATCAACTAAAATAGAAAGAAGACAATGGCAGTACCCTACAAACTCTTAAAGACAGGCGGGAAGCTCCCGCACAACAAAGACCTACGGGCAGTAATCGACGAGTATGAAACCGTAGGCCTCAGGCAAATGGGCGTGCACATCGAGAGAGCAACGGCAATGACCATAGCCAACCTCGTGGGTATGGTCGAAGCATTGAAATACGAGATGGTTATGCAGCTCAAGTGCGGCAACTGCGTCCATCTGCCCGGGCTGGGCTACTTTTCTCTATCCGTCAAGGGCGAAGTCTACCAGGACCCACGCAGCCACAAGTTCCGCCTGCTCAACCCACAGGTACGGACGGTGAGATTCCGCCCCGAGAAGCAATTGCTCACCGAACTGAGCGACACGCAGTTTGAGAACAGAACCAATCTCTGCGAACCACACACCACGCCCACAGACAAGGAGATAGACGCTGCCCTCGACCAGCTCTTTGCCTCCTCTTCGTTCATTGTCGTAGACGACCTGCCGTCTGCCCTCCATATTTGCCGTTCCGTTGCCTATCGCATCGCCCGCCGGCTCGAGGCCGAGGGAAAACTCCGCAACGTGGGCTCGCCCCGCCGCAAAATATTTGTGAGGGGGGAGGGATGAGTACAAAATTAATCACGGATTAGCGATTACCCTTCCGTATCGGGCTTCATTCTGCCAAATTCCATCAAGGCAACGAGTCTGATAACGGTAATCGACGCGAGCGAAAGTTGAACTCATATACTTGTCAACTCTACTCTCCCATTCATCATTTATCAAACAACCTATTGCGGCCTAACATACAAGCACCAATTACGCCCGCCTTATCTTTCAATTTAGACAGACAAATGCAGGTGTCGCGTATCAATAAATTGAGCGAATATTTGCGAATGGCCGTCTTGATAGGTTGCAACAGGTAATCACCGGTAAGTGCCATCGAGCCGCCAATGACTACCAACTCGGGATTGAAGATGTTAATCAGGCAGATAAAGCCTCACCCAACTTATGACCGATTTCCTCTACCACATCGATACATAACACATCTTCGCTGTTAGTAGCTTCAATCACATCGTCAATGGTGAAAGATTTGTCTTGCAAAAGCGATGACTCGCCGTTTTTCAGGCGTTCCGTCACGATACGATAGAAAGCAGATGCCGAAGCCTCCGTCTCCAAACAGCCTTTCTTTCCGCAGTGACACAACACTTCGTTCTCAAACAGATGCACGTGACCGAATTCGCCGGCATAGCCTGACTTACCGTTGTACAATCGCCCGTTGATAACGATTCCCATTCCGAGCCCCCAACTTACATTCAGAAAAAGTACGTTTTTCTCGCCCTTCACACAACCTTTCATAAACTCGCCATAGGCCATTGCACGTGAATCATTATCGATATTCACGGGATAACCGACCTTGTCTGAAAGCACTTTTGTTAACGGAGTCTCCGAGAAATTAAATACACTGTAACTGTAACCGGTCTGCGGATTCACGCGACCGGGGATGTTGAAATGCACGTTGAGTATCTTTTGCTTATCGATACTCAACTGTTCGATAAACTCATTAACTACCCGACACAGCCCATCAAGCGCTTCCGGCGTATTTTCAAAGCAACAAGGAACATTCATTTGAAGATCAACCAGATCGCCTTTGAAGTCCATCAGACCGAGATTTACCACCGAATGACTGATATCTACGCCCACAAAGTAACCCGAATCAGGATTAACACCATAGAGATTGGGGTGTCTTCCCTCACTGGTTTCTAATTTCCCATACTCTCGGACATATCCCTCAGCACACATCTCATTGACAAGCTTTGTGGTAGTAGGCACACTCAGATTCAGCTCTTGCGAGAGATCATAAATCGTAGAGTTCCCATTTGCAATATAGAATTTGATGATATTATTCTTCGTCAAATCCGTTTTGTTTTCTTTGTTAGTATTAAAGAGGTTCATATTAATATGTAACAGTTCGATGCGAAGATAGTATTTTTTTATCAATTTACAATGGTTTTTATTACATTTAAGCAGGAATAAGAGCTATTTTTTGAATAACAATAGACTTTTTAGTGTTTTTATACGCTGTCAGATAGATTTAATAGCATTTAAAACAATTCTGCACCAATTTATATATCGATACAGAATGAGGGTGAATCAGACGCTTTTGTTCTGTCATTTAAAGGAATATCCGAAGCTAAGATAGGGATAAAAGAGGCTTTTGTCGATTGCACTATCACCCCCAAAGTTGAACGACGGACTCACTCCTACACGAAAAAAGAAACCTCGGTAAGCCTGAAAACGATAACCGATGTTGCCATAAAAGTAATAGCCATACTGTTAATACTCCGTCACCTGACTCACAGCAGCAAGCTGAATAGATGTTACAAAGATAATAACTATTATCAGAAAATACTTTAAATCGATTCTATTATTTTCATCGGTTATTCCGTTTTATTTTTCAAATTTAAGTTGTATCTTTGCAAAAACATAACAAAAAGAAAATGAAAGCACTACATTCAGACAACGCCCCCAAGGCTGTGGGGCCTTACAGTCAGGCTATCGAAGCCAACGGATTCGTATTTGCATCAGGCCAACTACCCATTGATCCCGCCACCAATGCATTCGTCGAGGGTGGTGTCAAAGAGCAAACCCGCCAATCATTGACTAACGCACAGAGCGTATTGAAGGCTGCAGGATTAGATCTCTCGCACGTAATTAAAACCACAGTATTCCTCTCTGATATGGCCGATTTTGCCGCAATGAATGAGGTTTACGCTGAGTTTTTCAACGAACCTTACCCAGCTCGATCGGCTATTGCCGTCAAGACACTACCCAAAAACGCATTAGTAGAGGTAGAATGTATCGCTGCACGGTAAGCAGATAACACATTTACAACTAAGAGAACTTCATAAAGGCAGAGATCGACCTCACTTTATGAAGTTTTGATTTGCTTTTCCCGATACAATAAAAGTTAAATTCGAGGTATTTCAGCAAGTCTTTGATATGATTCGTCATCTTCATATTAATTCAATAGTACTAAATGAAATGGAGATTGAGGAGTTAGTGGCGAGATGCAAAGATGGAGATGATGCAGCAATAGTCACATTATACAGACTGAATATACCGAGATTAAAGAAGATTTGCCGTCGTATTGTCCGCAATGAACAGGCCGCGGAAGACATTGTTCACGATGCATTCATCATTATCATTACGTCACTCGACTCACTCAAAGACAGCAGTCGCATCACAGCGTGGATGAATCGCATCACGATCAATCTTTCTTACGAATATATGAAGTCGCAAAACAGGCAGACTTTATCCTTGAATGACATAAATGATGACACCTTTCCAGATACTGAAAACACCCTGATCGACTTACTTTCTTTTGAAACGCTCATCCGAATGATAAACAATCTACCGGAGAGTTATCGCAATATCTTTAAGCTATCAGTACTCGAAGGGCTGTCGCACAAGGAGATTTCGGCACTGTTACACATCAAACCGCACACTTCTTCATCAATTTTGTTCGTTGCAAAAAGTAAGTTAAAGAAGATGATAGCAGAATACCAACGTTTGATTTTACTTCTATTCACCGTCGTAATTCCCGTTTGGTATCTGCTCACATACGAACTTTCACAGTCAGAAGAAATGGGTAAGGAGTCTGTAATCAAGAGAAAAAGCGAAACCGTTCCTATCAAACACGAAAGTAAAGAATCCGGTATTTCACAATCTCTTACCCGACAATCGAATAGCTTGAGCAAACAATCGTTTTTGTTCCGGCCTACATTTGCAAATCATCCGACCACGACAGACAGTATCAATTATACAGCAACGATCGACACTACACGACTAATCGAAGACTCAATCCTCAACATCACTCATCCATCCATCACCCCAAAGGAGAATTATACACAACAATTCCATACCCCCTATACGACGAGTTGCACAAGAAAGAGCGATGAATGGTATCTGTCTGTACGCTATGAGTCGGGTAGGAAAACGGCCAACAGTCTGCCCACCCTCCCTCAAACTTACGCAATTTCACCCCAAGATGCTACATCAGATGCCACCTTACCTGTGGAATCTTTTAAAAGATGGGAGCACTACGCAGACTATATCGCACAGTTATCAACAACTTCCAATGATGCCAAAGTTCCTTTCCTGTTCGCGATTGCTCGTCATAATCACGGCGAAATACGGCAATACAAACACTTCGATATACCTCTGACGTTCGAGATAATGGTCGACAAAGCTCTTGACCGACACTGGAATGCAGGAGCAGGAATCGGTTATACGAAGACAAAAACAGATGTTCTAACCGGCGAAAACGGATATTTTACCAAAGAACAACAACAAATTCGATACATCGGAATCCCCGTTAAAGGAATCTATCACATTGATTTCGGCCGACATTGGAGTGTTTATCTTTCGGGCGGAGTAAAGCTTTACATCCCGATTTATACCCATAATGAAATTCAATATGTTGTGGATTGGAATCTGGCTTATAAAGAATTGATGCACATTTCGGCCCCATTACAATGGTCGGTAAGCACCGGCTTAGGCTTACAATACAACTTCACACCTACTATCGGCATATTCATCGAACCCAATCTAAACTATAATTTCCGTAACGGCAGCGGTATTTATACACCGTTCAACGTGCAACGCACGAACCTAACAATACCTTTCGGAATCAGAATCAAGTATTAGCTTTACAACATTTAACGACCGAACAGAAAGTCTTTTGTCATTTACTGAATCTTATGTAAAAAGATTTCATCAAGACAAACAGACCATTATGCAGAGAAGACACACGGATCGAGCAACCTATTTTACGGAGTCTGCGGTCACGGCTCGCAGTCATTACCTCCCTTATATCAAGCAATTCAAATCAATAACAGGCAGAGAACGCATCCTTGAAATAGGTTGCGGAGAAGGTGGGAACTTGTTTCCTTTCGCCCAACTCGGGTGCGATGTGACGGGCATTGACTTGTCTTCGTCCCGCATTAAACAGGCCAAAGAGTTGTTCTTGACACACGATAGTCACGGCACTTTCACGATCGGAGACTTCTTCCAATTACCACCACCCGATCAAGAAACAGAGAAATACGATGTCATTCTGCTTCACGACGTTATCGAACACATTGCAGACAAAGTCCGTTTCTTGTCTTACGCAAGACGTTTCTTAAAATCTCACGGAGTGATATTCATCGCTTTTCCCGCTTGGCAAATGCCTTTCGGCGGACATCAACAGATTTGTCGAAACAGGCTTTGTGCACATTTACCCTTTATTCACTTACTTCCCAACGTGCTATATACACGTATTCTTCGCCTCGCTCACGAAAAGGAAGAAACAATCAACGAACTCCTTGACATCAAGTCGTGCCGAACACCCATCGAACTGTTTGAAAACAGGCTGCGCATCTGTCGCTATCGCATCGTCAACAGACAATTATGGCTCATCAATCCGCACTACCAACAAAAGTTCGGGCTATCTCCTCGCAAACTGCCTCCATTCATTTCGCACATCAGATATCTGCGAAACTTCATTTCCACATCTTGCTTTTATCTTTTGATAAAAGACGAACGGCAGGCCGAATGACAGCCTGCTGCATTCTATATCACATTTCCTACGCGAATCAAATACTCCGCTATCTGCACCGCATTCAATGCCGCACCCTTACGAATTTGGTCTCCACTGAGCCAGAAAGTAAGTCCGTGGTCATCGGATAAATCCTTACGCACACGACCGACAAATACATTATCCTTGCCAGCTGTTTCCAAAGGCATCGGATAAATGAGATGATCGGGATCATCTTTCAGAGTACAACCCGGAGCAGAAGCAATGGCCCGCCGTGCCTCTTCCACGCTGATAGGGTGCTCAGTCTCTATCCAAACACTCTCGGAATGCGACCGGAGCGAACTTACCCGCACACACATTGCCGAACATTTCACATCGCTGTGCAGAATCTTCTGCGTCTCGTTGAACATCTTCATTTCCTCTTTTGTATAACCAGTATCGGTGAAGGCGTCGATCTGCGGAATCACATTATAAGCTAACTGATGCGGAAACTTATTCACAGTAATAGGCTTTCCCTCGCCAATCTCTTTATATTGCTGCTCCAACTCGGCCATTGCAGCCGCACCAGCACCGCTTGCACTCTGATAGCTTGCCACGTGAATGCGCTTGATATGAGACAGATTCTCCAAAGGTTTCAGCACCATCACCATCATAATCGTAGTGCAATTGGGGTTTGCAATAATACCTCGGGGCCGATCGAGTGCATCTTCTGCATTGCATTCGGGCACCACAAGGGGCACGTCTTTATCCATTCTGAAAGCACTAGAGTTATCGATCATCACGGTGCCATACTTGGTAATGGTGTCCGCAAACTCCTTAGACGTACCACCGCCTGCCGAAACAAAAGCAATATCTACATCCTTGAAGTCGTCGTTATGTTGCAAAAGTTTCACTTCATAGTCTTTTCCTTGAAATGTATATGTACGTCCGGCGCTGCGCTCCGAACCGAAAAGTATGAGGTCATCTATCGGAAAATTCCGCTCGGCAAGTATGCGAAGGAACTCCTGCCCCACTGCACCGCTTGCACCAACAATCGCTATTTTCATCTGCTTATCAATTTAATGAATGAAACATAAATGCCTTGCAAAAATACAACTTTCCGTGAGAATTACGCTCGGAATTGATATTTTTTTCGCACCTTTGTGGTCTCAAACAGATTCACTGACTGCTTTTATGCCCGACATCTCACATTACCTCCCCATCACGAGTCCGACAATGATTTTCCTCGTAGTACTGTTGATCATTCTGTCTGCACCTATTGTAATGGGCAAATTACGTATTCCGCACATCATCGGGATGGTTCTCGCCGGGGTCATCATAGGTCAATACGGTCTCAATATACTCATCCGCGACAATTCGTTTGAACTTTTCGGCAGAGTGGGACTATATTATATAATGTTCCTTGCAGCCTTGGAGATGGACAACGAAGGGCTGAAAAAAAACAAATACAGACTGCTGACATTCGGACTTCTCACTTTCGTCATCCCCTTTGGCCTGACTTACTTCACCTGTACAATGCTTTTAGGCTACGGATCGATGCGATCTTTATTGTTGAGTTGCATTATGGCTTCCAACACTTTGATTGCTTACCCCATCGTAGGACGCTTCGGATTACAACGAAAACCAAGCGTTTCGCTCAGCGTCGGAGCCTCTATACTGTCACTGTTTTTAGCTCTTGTGGCACTCGCTACACTCACGGCAGTCACCGAAAAGCACGGAGCATCACCTTTTGGATATGGTTCGGCCTAAAATTTGCATTGTTCTGTACTGCATTAATACTGCTGATTCCGCGGTTTACACGCTGGTTTCTGCGTCGATATAGCGATGCCGTGATGCAGTTTATATTCATTATGGCAATGCTGTTTATGAGTGCTGCCCTGGCCGAACTCATCGAATTAGAAGGTATTCTCGGTGCATTCCTTTCGGGCTTAATTCTCAATCGCTATATCCCTCACATCTCGCCGCTGATGAATCGCATCGAATTCATCGGCAATGCACTGTTCATTCCTTATTTCCTCATCGGTGTCGGAATGCTCATCAATGTGCGATTGCTGTTTGAAGGGGGCGAAATCCTCTGGGTGTTGGTATGTCTGACAGTCGCAGGAACATTTGGAAAAGCCCTTGCTGCCTATCTTTCGAGTTTCAGTTTTCGGCTTCCGCTGTCGTCGGGCAATATGATGTTCGGCCTCACTTCGGCCCACGCGGCAGGCTCAATTGCAATGATTATGGTAGGAATGCGCCTACAAACGGCCGACGGACAACCCATAGTCGACAACAGCGTGTTGAATGCCGTCATCCTGATGATTCTTTTCACGTGTATCGTTTCGAGCATCGTCACCGAGAGAGCAGCCCAACAAATCACCCTCAGAGACAAAGAGTTGCCGACGGATAACGATGAGCAAACCGATGACGAGACTCTTCTCATCCCTGTGAAGTATCCTGAATATGCCACAAGTTTGGTTTCTTTGGCCATAATGATGCGCAATCCGAAACTCGGACGCGGACTGATCGGACTCAATGTAGTCTACGACGACGCACAGATGCGCAGCAACCAGGAAAAAGGTCGACGCCTGCTTGAGCAACTCACACGTTATGCCAGTGCCGCAGATGTAATGATGCAGACACAAGTTCGCATAGCGGCTAATATCGCAAACGGCATCAAACATGCTTTCAAAGAGTATCAGGCATCCGAAATTATCATCGGAATGCATATGCACAAAGATGTTTCTTCAGAATTTTGGGGACAATTCCACCAAAGTCTTTTCAATGGATTGAGCCGACAGATAATGATGGTTCGCTTGCGCCAACCACTCAACACGATTCGTCGCATACAGGTAGCTGTGCCGTCTCGAGCGCAGTTCGAACCGGGCTTTTACCGCTGGTTAGAACGCCTCTCACGCGTGGCATGCAATTTAGAGTGCCGCATTCAGTTTCACGGACGTACCGACACATTGGCACTCATCAATGAATATGTCCGCAATCGGCACCCGAGTCTGCGCGTAGATTACACCACAATGGATCACTGGAACGAACTTCCACGCCTTGCAGGAACCATTGCCGAAGATCATCTCTTTGTCGTTGTCACGGCTCGTAAGGGCACCGTGTCTTACAAAACGGCGTTAGAACGTTTACCGGAAGAGCTTACTCGCCATTTTTCCGGCACCAATCTCATCATCATTTTCCCCGATCAATTCGGTGAAGAGATGGATGAGATGACCTTTGCAGAGCCTCAGCATCAGGAGGAACGAAGTGCTTACGAGGCCGTTGGCGAATGGATCAGGCGACAGGTACATTGAATCTGATAATCAATCAATTATGAACCGTCTTGCGAAAAGCCGTTAAACGACGTGTGTTTAACCGTTAATCGCAAGACGTTTAACGGCTAATTGCAGCACGTTTAACAGTTAGTTGTAGCGCATCTAACCGTTAGTTACAAGACAAGTAGCTGTTAATTGAAAAATGATTTGTATATAATTGATTTTCAATCATATACAAATCATTTTTTATTTTATTTCTTTGGAGATAATATCCGCTTATAGAACAATATGCCGATCGCCCCCTATACCAGTGCACAGAGCATTTTCTGCCCCAGGACAGATAACTTATATACGATAAATTTACAAGTTAATGAATACTTCTCCCCTCTCCTTTTAGAGAGGGACCGGTGGTGAGACAATCTTTCTTCTCATTCCTCCCGTTCAGGATCTTTGCTGCAAACGGAACCGTTAGCTTGGTGAACGGCAAGGATAAGAACTTCAGCTATCTGTACGTGTTCAGGCGCATTGGCTGCATATAAAGCCGTATCGGCAATATCATCGCCCGTCAACGGTCGGATACCTCGATACACACCATCGGCCCGCTCTTTGTCTCCGTGAAAACGGGTAACACTGAAATTGGTTTCCACAAGGCCGGGTTTTAAGTTGGTTACACGCACACGAGTGTCCACAAGGTCGATACGCAAACCGTCGGTAATGGTTTTCACGGCAGCCTTTGTAGCACAATAGACATTGCCGCCGGCATAAGCTGCATCGCCGGCAACGCTCCCAATGTTGATAACGTGCCCCCGATTGCGTTTCACCATATGCGGAACAATCAGGCGAGTCATCGTGAGTAGTCCTTTAATATTGGTGTCAATCATCGTTTCCCAATCATCGAAATCGCCCTCATATTCCTTTTCCAAACCCAAGGCAAGCCCTGCATTGTTGATGAGTACGTCTACATCGCGCCACCGATCGCTCAAAGCAGAAACGGCATTCGTAGCCGCCCGTCGGTCACGCACATCGAAAGCGAGTGTCAACACATCGGTCCCCAATGCCGTTAACGATGCTTTCAAGACGTCCAACTTAGACTGATTACGCCCTGTCAAAATCAAATCGTAACCGCCTTGAGCAAACTTTCGGGCACAAGCTTCACCTATTCCGCTTGTCGCTCCAGTAATTAATGCAATCTTTTTCATAGCAAACCAGTTTTCAAACGACAGTCTCCCCAACTCCCTCCAAAGGAAAGAAGACGCATAGAGAGACACTATCGATAAGATTATTTATTGAAATATGCAATCTGAATATTCATTCAAGAAAAACAAAAGAAGGGCTGTTTACTCTCCTTTTCCACAAGAGAGCGGCCGAGAGTGAGACTCGCCGTGCAGTTCAATAAGGCATCTTATGATTCTCTCAGCACTCCTTCCGTCCCACCGTTCAGGAAGACCGCACTTCTTCCAACGCCCTTGCACGATGTCCGTCACAGCCTCAGCAAGACGCATAGAGTCTTCACCCACGAGCACGTTAGAGCCCACTTTCACCGTCTCTATATGTTCAGTGTAGCTGTTAAGCGTAATACAAGGCACGCCGTTGAACGTTGCTTCCTCGGCCACATTACCCGAATCGGTGATAATTCCGCGTGCATTGGCCGTGAGATAACCGAACTCCAAATAGCTCAATGGAGCTATCACGTGGAACGTATCGGCTCTCTCGGGTAAGCATTCACGCACCGTTTCGGCAGCCTTCTCACGCAACGGAGCGATGATAGGCAGACGTTCGGCAGCCGACAGCATACCGGCGAGCATCCGACGGAGATTCTCTCTGTCAGCCATCAGTGCCTTGCGGTTAAGCGTAAACACGAGATAATCTTTTATGCCGAGCTTGTCGAGTACGGCGGGACGTTGCAATCGATTGCGATTAAACCGCAACGTGTCCATCAGAATGTTACCCACCATATAGATTTTAGACAGTTCTGCTCCCTCACGCGACGCTATACTGCTGCTCCCCTCGCCCGCAGTGAAAAGCAGATCGCTCAATCCGTCGATGACAAGTCGGTTGATTTCCTTGGGCATCCGGATGTTGAACGACCGCGTACCAGCCACAAGATGCGCTAACATCAGCCCTTGCTTCTTGGTTACGATGGCTGCTGCGAGTGTCGAAGCAAGATCGTCTACGACGAGTACCACACCTGTTTTGTGTGCCTGCAAATAGCGTTCAAAGGCAGACATCACCTGTCCTGTAAGTTCGTTCAGATTCTCACAGTCCACACCGAGGTACACATCCGGGCGTCCGATCTGCAAATCTTCAAAGATGGATGACTCCAAAGTAGGATCGTCTTTACGCCCTGTATATACTAATGTGAAGTCTATATCCTGCCCCTCCGACCTGGCTTTGTCAATTGCTTTCACAATAGGGGCCACCTTGATAAAGTTCGGACGTGCCCCCGCAACAATACATATCTCCATAATCACAAGCTTAATATCTCTGCAAAAATAAAGAATTTAATCGAGAATCGAGGGCTTGTCACAGAGTTTTTCACAATAAAAAAGCGTATGATTTCAACATCGTCATACGCTTTTCTGTACCAAAGATCTATGATATATACCGTTAATGTCTCGCAATTAACCATTAACTGTACGGCGACTAACGGTTAAACGCAAGGCAATTAGCCGTTAAACGTCGTGTGATTAACAGTTAATCACAGTGCAAAAAGACGTTTATCGTTTTCGGGAAGACGATTTATAGAGATCGGATACCGATACAGATCCGCCCGATTTCGCCATTTTCTGCTTGGCCTTTGTACCGTGCAGCGAATCGGAATAAGCATTTCCACCCTGATAATATTTCATCGCCTCGGGCATATCCCGTTGTATGGCGGCAATGCGTTTGGCATCAGAAGGATGGTCGCTGAACATATCCGACGAATTACCTCCACCGTTTTGAGCGGCCATTCGCTGCCAAAAGCCCACTGCAACACGCGGATCGTATCCCGCCATAGCAGCAAAAATCAGTCCCATTCTATCAGCTTCGGTCTCGTTTTCACGTGAATATTTCAAGTTCTTAAACGAAAAGAACTGGCCCGCGGCAACCTGAGCGACCGACGTAATGCCCGATCCCACACCGAGTGCGTCCAATACCGTACTGCCAATCTGCGTGCCATAAGACTGCCGAATACGCTTAGACATCTGCTCGGCAGAATGCTTCGCCACGGCGTGTGCTATCTCGTGACCAAGCACAACGGCCAAAGACGCCTCATCGCGAGCAACTGGAAGCAGGCCTTCATACACCACAATCTTGCCGCCAGGCATACAAAACGCATTGACACTTTTATCTTGCACGAGGTTGAACTCCCAACTGAAATTCTGCACTTCACTACCCATTCCGTTATTACGGAGGTAAGTTTCCACGGCGTTTGCCAATTTCCGCCCCACCCGTTGCACCATTACTGTGTGAGCAGTGTTGGTCGATCGCGTAGCGGTCTGCATATATTTCTTGTATTCTTGATTGCTTAAACTCAAGATTTGGGCATCACTTACGAGCAGCGAATGCTTACGCCCAGTGATCGGAACAGTAGAAGTCGTTCCGCAAGACACAACAATCGAAGTCAGCAACAACATCACAATGAATTTCATTTTCATATGACTCTAATTCTGTTTTGTTTACTTTACGGGAGCAAAATTAGTATTATTTCTCGACCGGAAGAAAGTTTCCGGACATTATTTCGTAACTTTGCACATCTTATGAAACGTTTTCAGGTTCGTCAATATATCACACATTATCGATCACTTACATCACTCGGACTGCCCATTATCATCGGACAGACAGGCACGATACTGCTCAGTTGTGCCGACACTTTGATGATCGGACACCACGGAACAGATGAGTTGGCCGCGGCGGCATTCGTCAATAATATGTTCAACTTGGTGCTTTTGTTCGGTCTCGGATTCTCTTACGGCCTCACACCTATCGTCGGAAATCTCTTCGGCAGGGAACAATCGTCCCGCATCGGAGAGACGGTGAAGAATGCCTTAGCGGCAAACTCGCTTCTGGCTTTGCTGCTCGGGGCTGTCGTTACGGTGCTTTACGCAAACATAGGAAACCTCGGCCAGCCCACAGAACTGCTTCCTTTGATGCGTCCTTATCTGTTGGTGCTATTCGTTTCGCTTCCTTTTGTGTGCTGGTTCAATGTTTTCAAGCAGTTTTCCGACGGCATTACAGACACTCGTACACCGATGTGGATACTCTTGGGGGGTAACATTCTCAACATCATCGGTAACTATCTGCTCATTTACGGCAAGTTGGGACTACCCGAATTGGGTCTTTTCGGAGCAGGTATCTCAACGATGTTATCGCGTGTAATAATGACGATTGTATTCGCGGCAATATTTTTTCTTAGTAAGCGATACCGCATTTATCGAGTCGGTTTCATACAAGGTAAAGTGAACCGAACTGCATTTCTTGAGCAAAACAAGTTGGGATGGCCCCTCGCTTTACAGATGGGGATGGAATCGGCAGCATTCAGTTTGTCGAGTATTATGGTGGGATGGTCGGCGCAACGGCATTGGCTGCCCACCAAATAATGATGACTATCTCGCAGTTTTTCTTCTTGGTATATTACGGAATGGGTGCAGCTGTGGCCGTAAGAATCAGTTATTTCAACGGGCAACACGATTATACGGCTGCCCAACGCAGTGCCAACGCGGGCTTTCATTTGGTATTGCTCATCGCAATGGCCGTCTCTTTACCAGTTGGTTTGTCGAGAAATATCATCGGCTATTTGTTTTCCGACAGTGCAGAAGTATGCCATCTCGTGGCAATGACAATCATTGTGCTCATCGTTTACCAGTTCGGCGACGGCTTACAATGTGTCTTTTCCAACGCGCTGCGCGGCCTTTCAGACGTCAAACCGCTGATGTACATCGCTTTCTTTGCCTACTTTATCGTGTCGCTTCCATTGGGTTACCTCTTCGGAATTACCTTGAATATGGGATTGGTAGGCGTTTGGTTGGCTTTTCCCTTTGGCTTGACGACGGCCGGCATACTGTATTACGCAGCCTTTAAACGCCGTTTAGCCAAAGAGATCAGCATTCATCAAAGCGTTAATTCCACGATGTAATCGATGTCGGTGGGCACTTTTCCGAGGTTGAGTGTTATGCCGTCGCCAGTCTTAGTATAGTTCATTCGCTTACCAGTGGCATAAACCGAGGCGCTCTTTACTTTGCGACCGCCGAGCGGAATGAATAAATTCGCATCCTGACAATCCAAAATATGGATATAAAGTCGGTTTCCTCGCTGTGTACTTACACCCCAATCGTGCGGTGCAACAATGCCGCCACGCGTACCGTAAATGGTGTTCCCGTATCGATTCATCCATTCACCGATAGCTTTCAAACGGTCGAGCGCAAGCGCGGGAAGGTTTCCACCGAGCTCAGGACCGATATTCAGCAACAAGTTTGCATTCTTTCCGGCTGCCCGAACGAGCATATGTATCAGCTCTTTCGGCTTTTTATAATTGCTGTCCGTTATCGAATAACCCCAGTGGTCATTGATTGTCTGACACGATTCGAGCGGCAATCGACTGATACTTTGCCCCGAAAGACCAGCTTTGTTTTCACCGGGTAGGTCGCGTTCGAATATCTGTATATCCTCGCCTGCATTCGGAGTTTGGTGGTGATTGTTGCCAATGAGACACTGAGGTTGTAGCTTATGAATCATCGCATACTGCTCGGGCAACTGCCAGTCGAATGGTTTCGCATCACTGTCGTGATCCCACCAGCCGTCAAACCATATCGCACCGACGGGTCCGTAATGTGTAAGCAGCTCTGTAAGTTGCATATTCATAAAACGATAATAGGCCGACCAGTCGGCCTTTCCTGCCGACCTACCTGTGCCGCGACCTGTTCTGCCCATCGGATAATCGGTTCGTCCCCAGTCGAGATGCGAATAATAAAGGTGCAGTTTGATGTCGTGCCGCTTGCAAGCGTCGGCTAATTCCTTGATGATATCGCGCTTGAAAGGCGTCGCATCTACACTGTTATAAGTGCTGGCAGCCGTTTTGAAAAGCGAGAAACCATCGTGATGACGCGTCGTAACGGTGATATACTTCGCACCGGAAGCCTTGATTGCCGACACCCAAGCATCTGCATTAAAGTCTGACGGATAAAAAGCCTTGGCCAGTTTAGGGTATTCCCGGTAATTGATATTCCAATTGTTCATTACCCATTCGCCTGCACCAATCATCGAATAAAGTCCCCAATGGAGAAAGATACCAAACTTCTCGTCCTGAAACTGTTCACGAGCTTTGAGGTTTTCGACTGTCGGCCAGTATGCCTCTTGCGCCAAACTGATATAGCTCATCAGTAAAGTCGCCATCAAAAGTAAAGTCTTTTTCATCGTATGAAAACATTGTTTAGATTCATTCTGCAAAGGTAATGAAAATTCGACAGACACGAATCAAAAGCTAAAAGAAAATCATTTGCCGGACAATCATAAACAGCAAGGGGTCAGCTTCACAGCTAACCCCGGCATTATACAAAAACATTATGAATTACATTTAGCGAACAAGATCTAAAGTTTATCCTACAATCATACTGCGTTTTCGCACGAACGACACTTGCGTTCACAATAACGCTCGCACTGCGCGCAGATATCATAACCGAGCATTGCACCCAAAATGAAATCCTCTTCGGGGCTAAGCTGGTTGAGCGGGCGTGTTACCATAATCCTGATTGCATCCAAACACTCTTTCCGACCGAAGAAAAGATTCATCCGATCTGTGCCCACCGGTTGGATGATATAGTCGATATGCTGATGCGAGAGGCGCTCAACGGCCAGCTTTTCATACCGCCGGTTGAAAGTATAGAGCACCATTCGGCGCACGCCTTTCTGATATTCGTATATGTGATTCATCAGCACTTTCAAATCGGCTGACATCAAATCTGTCTGCATCATACGGCTATACGATTAGGTAATCGGCTCTTTACAGAGCAGGCTTAATAGCTTCGAGCCAAGCGTCGATACGTCCTTCGGTTTTGTCGTCTTCATTGACATCATCGAGAGCGAGGCCTACAAACTTATCATCTACAACGGCTTCGCTGTCGTCGTAAGTATAACCGTCGGTCGAAACTTCGCCTACCAAAGTTGCGCCTGCATCCTTAGCAGCATTGTAGATTTCAGCCATCGCACCGCAGAAAGTATCTGAATAAGATTCGGAATCACCGCAACCGAATACGGCAACGGTCTTGCCTGCAAGGTCAGCAGCTTTCAATACGTTCACGCCGTCGTACCAATCGTCCTGCAACTCACCTGCTCCCCAAGTGGAAGTACCCAAAAGGAGGTTATCGTTTGCAGCAATAACGTCGGCGTCGAACTTTGTAACGTCAATAGCTTCTACACCTAATTTACTTGCAATTGTCTCTGCAATACTCTGACAAGTTCCCGTAGAGGAACCGTATACTACAATTGTTTTTTTCATTGTCTGAATGTTTTTAGTCAATTATTTTCTTAACAACGCTGCAAAGATACGGACAAAACAGAAATAACACAATACCTAAAAATAGGGATTTTGATAAAATACCTATTATTAAGTACACATCAGTCAACAAACCGATTGCTTTTCATTACACTTTGAAATACCGTTAAACACCTTGCAACTAACCGTTAATCATCGTGCGTTTAACCGTTAAACGCCGTGTAATTAATGGTTAAACGTCGCGCAATCAACAGTTAATCCCAAGACGAAAAGCCGTTAATGAGAAACAGAATACCTACAATCAATGACAAATTATCCGTTACACGCTGCCGAGTCTCCATAAAAATACGTATCTTTGTACACAAAATCAAACAACCGATAACAAATGGATCAACAACCCAACAAGTTCATTGCCGTGGCATACAAGCTCTATACCATCGCCGACGGTAAGCAAGAGTTAGTGGAAGAAGCCACAACCGACAAGCCGTTTCAGTTTCTGAGCGGATTCAA
The DNA here is from genome assembly GCF_000613725.1 of Hoylesella pleuritidis JCM 14110. Lineage (GTDB taxonomy): Bacteria > Bacteroidota > Bacteroidia > Bacteroidales > Bacteroidaceae > Prevotella > Prevotella pleuritidis. The sequence continues at coordinate 26,723 of NZ_BAJN01000016.1, read as the reverse complement.
TATCACCTTAGACGACTTTGAAAAAGCTATCAGCGGGCTGACCAAAGGCGAGAAATTCGATTTCAATCTCACACCGGACAAAGCCTACGGACCGTATTCCGAGGAGCACGTATTAGATTTGGATAAGGCGATTTTCACCATCAACGGTCATTTCGATCGTGAAAACATCTTTCAAGGAGCCGTTGTTCCTTTGCAGAATGAGGACGGCCATCGATTCAACGGACGCGTACTCGACATCTCAGAAGACAAGGTGAAAATGGATCTTAATCATCCGTTGGCCGGTAAAGAACTGCGTTTCGAGGGCGAGGTCATCGAAAATCGCGAGGCTACCAACGAAGAAATTCAAAACATTATAAACAATATGCACGGAGAAGAAGGTTGCAGTTGCGGTTGCGGGCATCACCATCACAACCACGGAGAAGGTGAAGGTTGTGGCTGCGGGCACCATCATCACGACCACAATCACGAATGCCGCTGCGGGCATAAACACTAATGCGTAACATATTCGGCGCGCTTTTAACGCTCACAACGTTTGGAGAGAGCCACGGAGAAGCCATTGGAGGCATCGTAGACGGCTATCCGGCAGGCATCGAAATTGATTTGAATTTCATTCAAAACGAACTCAATCGACGTCGGCCGGGGCAGAGTTCGCTTACCACGAGCAGGCAGGAAACCGATTCAATAGAGTTTCTCAGCGGCATATTCGAGGGGCGATCAACAGGCAGTCCCATCGGATTCGTCATCCGAAACAGCGATCAGCACAGAGACGATTACGACAATATATGCAACCTCTTTCGGCCTTCGCACGCCGATTTCACTTACTTTCAGAAGTTCGGTTTGCGTGATCACTGCGGCGGCGGACGCTCATCGGCGCGTATAACCGTGGCCCGTTGTGTAGGCGGAGCATTGGCCAAGCTGGCCCTGAAACAGCTCGGCATCACCGTCGAAGCCTATGTTTCGCAAGTGGGCGATATCGCCTTGGAACACGATTACAGGCATTACGACCTCTCAAAAACCGAGACCAACAGCGTACGTTGCCCCGATCCCGAAACGGCCGAACGTATGGCGGCCCTCATTCTGCACACAAAAGCAACGGGAAACACTGTCGGAGGCATTGTTACCTGTATCATTCGAGGTTGCCTGTGGGCTTGGGCGAACCCGAATTCGGTAAACTTCACGCACAACTTGGCGCCGCAATGCTAGGTATCAACGCTGCAAAAGGTTTTGAATACGGCAATGGTTTCGATGCCGTTACACATTTCGGCGATGAAGAAAACGACGTCTTTACCGGCGAAAACGGACATATTCACACCGTGACTAACCACAGTGGAGGCATCCAAGGAGGTATCAGCAACGGAGAAGATATTTATTTTCGCGTAGCATTCAAGCCCGTGGCAACACTTATGATGCAGCAAGACACAGTGAAAACAGACGGCTCTCCCACCCGATTCAAGGCCCAAGGACGGCACGATCCGTGTGTGGTGCCGCGCGCAGTGCCTATCGTTGAGGCGATGGCTGCAATGGTTGTCCTCGACAATTATCTGCGAAACAAGGCCACAAGGCTATGAAAATCCATCGTAAAAAGCTGTTTTTCGGTATTCTGCTTGCAATAATCGTCGCTGTGGCGGTCGGGTTTGCGTGGCACTCGTTCAGGTATTCCGACGAGGAAATCTTGCGTTGTACAACCGTGATTGAGGAGCAATCGTATGATGAAATCAGCATCGATGGGAAGCCAAAACTGTTCGTCGGCGACATCAACTCGCCTTCTTCGCTTGCCGATGCCACAACAATCAAAGACTCATTGCATAAAAACAGACGCTTCACGGTGGGCTTTTGGATCAACCGCTATCCGCTACTGCCCTCTTGCCGGGGCTGCATCGTGACAGCAGGAATTGATACTTCGCCCGACCGAATCACGGATTCCACGGTGACAAGCCTCGTTATCGGTCGACTTAAAACAATGTTCACGGCCCGTCGGGACAGTCTGATCAGCATTACGGACGAACTCGATTACTATCTCCGTGTGCACGACGTGCAGGACGAAGGATTTCATTCTATATCACAATATGCTGCCCGGCTGCGAACCGAACGACAACACGCGGACAGCGTTCTGTCCGCACTCAAACAGCTGACAGACCTTTCCCAGCTTACGATTCGGCGGCGGCGGATTTACACCTTATTATATTATAGCGACAGGAAAACCCCGCATCAAACAGTCGCAAAACTCGTTCGACGGGACACCAGAAATGGGCTCGTACTGTTACAAACCGCTGACAGGCAGACACCTGACGGTATTTGCACAGTACATCTGCTGCCTTGGAGACGACCAATAACGCCTGTCGTCAAATCAGTCAGCCATCCGGGAATCGCTTTCCAACCTATTTCGGCCCACTTGCTACACCCTCAACACATTGCGGGCAGCTGTCGGCGAGGTCGTGTTTATGGATTCCCGAAGTTGTTAGTGACCGACGGTGCCCCGCTGTTTTCAGTCAACGGAACGTTTGTCGGAATATTTTCCAACGGTCGACTCATCATCCGACGGCAAGTGTCTCACCTCTTCGAGAAGGAGAAATAAAGCTATGAAGAAGTTCATCACAGGCTTATCCACACTTTTACTGACGCTTCTTCTCCTTGCGTGCAACGACAAAAACAGCAGTCAAAAGCAGCAAAGTCAAAGCACTTTTACAGGCATCGGAACACGAACCAACGGTCGAACACGCTATATGGGCGAACTGCTCAAGGGGAGATTCAACGGTTATGGCGAGCTCAGTATCGGCGACAGCCTCATTTATTCGGGGCAATGGCGGGCTGGAAAACGCTGCGGTCGCGGACTGAGTCACGACAGCCTAGGGCGTACCATCAATGGAATCTGGCACGCAGACACACTGATCAGCGGCACACGGCGCGACGCTTCGGGTATCTATATCGGACAGATGGATCGGCGAGGAATGGCTCACGGGCACGGCCGATACATCTATGCCAACGGCGACACGTATGAAGGCAGATGGCAAAACGACCGCCGCGATGGGTTCGGATTCCTCCTTTCAGCTCACCACCACATCAAAGCCGGTGAATGGAAACGCGATAAATACTATGGAGAGCGCGTGCTTTACACCTCAGAACGCATCTATGGCATCGATATTTCCAAATATCAACACATCGCCGGTAAGCGCTATTACGCCATCCATTGGAATCGAATCCGCATCGCGCATTTAGGAACGATCAGCCGAAAACGTGTCAGCGGAACTGTTGATTACCCCGTTTCGTTCGTCTATATCAAGTCGACCGAGGGAAAAACAGTGCGAAATCCATATTATTCGGCCGATTATCGGCAAGCCAAAGCCCATGGTTTACACGTAGGTAGCTATCATTTCTTTTCCACATTGAGCCATCCTACAGCACAGGCCGCGTTCTTTCTGCGACATAGTTACTTCCGAAAGGGCGACTTTCCACCTGTTCTCGATGTAGAACCGACGCCAGACCAGATCCGTAGAATGGGTGGGACAGAGGTACTTTTCAATCATATCCGCACGTGGTTGCGCATCGTTCACCGGCGAATAGGCGCCCGCCCCGTGCTATATGTCAGTCAGATGTTTGTCAACCGATACCTACCGCTGGCCCCGGACATCAAAAAACAATACGACGTTTGGATTGCTCGCTACGGCGAATACAAACCTGACGTGCGCTTGATATATTGGCAACTCTGCCTGACGGCCACATCCGAGGCATCCACGGAGAAGTGGATATCAGCGTTTTCAATGGCTTTCGTCCTCAATTCGACGAGTTCGTGCGCAGCAAAACGATACCATAAACAAGATATCTCACAATGAACGGTCGAACACCCATTATTTCCTCTCATTTTAATTAACTGCTAATCAGCAGGTAAGAAACGGCTAATTACAAGGCGATTAATCATTAAACAAAACAGACTTTATATATAAATGATTATCAAGCTATTTCCCTTAATAAAGGGATAAATTTCCATTTTCTATCGTTTTGTTGTAAATCCGTTACAGATATATAAGAAACGACAAATGAAAAACAAAAAAATACACTAAAAATTTGGTAACACCAAAGAAATGTTATATCTTTGCAAGCGCTTTCAATAGCATTAAACAACTAATACGGTGGATGTAGTTCAGTTGGTTAGAGCGTCAGATTGTGGTTCTGAATGTCGTGGGTTCGAGCCCCACCCTCCACCCAAAGCAAAGTCAATAGTGCCGAACAATAAGCGACGAAAGGTTGTCTGTTGTTTGGCACTATTATTCTTATCTCCTAATCTCTACCCTATTACGAAGAAAATAATCTTATACAGATTGTCCATTGACAAGAAATGCTCCTTTAACTTGAATCTTAAACAAATCTTGATAGCCCAAAAGACATTCCGTCTTTTATTTCCGCAGAGATAATATTTGCTAACTTTCTGATGAGATTTTTATCATTTATATATCAGTCAAACTTCTCATCACATTAGAATTTACGAAAACGGAGACGCAAACGAGATGTGGAAAGAAGCATCCTCTTACCTGACAGACGCTCTATTTTGAATCGGTCGGTCAACGAGTTTATACCGTAAGGATGGAGAACTGCGGCATCTGATACTGCAATATCCCCTTTTTCACGATTCGATTCATAGGGATCGGACACCCAGAGACAGTCTCCTGTATCCTCAAAACGCATCAGATATTCGACATTATGCCCATCGGCATCGGTCAGACTCATCAGTTTGCGTTCGAAAGACCAAAACAATCGCCGCCTCGACAAATCACAAACCTTGCCTGTCTGCAAACTGTCTACTTGCTCCAAGTGCCACATTCCTTCAACTCTTCCGGCTTTCTCGGTCTCTAAATCACAAGCTGTAAGCACCCCGATCACAATAAGACTGTATACCAATAATTGAATATTTCGTTTCATTTCTTATTTAAAATTAAAGATTCCACATTTAGACACGGTCAGTTGAACTCCGTAATTATGCCCCAGAATCGATCCTGCATCCATCGCACAGCCTCCTTTCACACGCCAGTCGTGACGTAGTTTCCAATCTAATTCCAATAAAACGCTGATATTGTGATGCGGTTTCGTATAGGGATCGACATACGTTCCATAACCCGTTTGATAAGTTGCGAGTACACGATAAGCCAATTTATCGGTCGGCCAACCGTCAAACCCCAGATGATACGCCACAAATCGGTTATTAGCAACATCGATTTTACCATTTCGATTATAAATAGGCGAACGGAACAGGGGATTTCCCATCACCTGCCCCCAATGCTGCCAGCCGGTATAAATATGATGATTGTAATAGTTGTCACGACCTCCGATATGGTCTGAGATAGCCGGCGTATGGTCATGATACACCGGTCCGCTTTGATATTTGGTATAAATATACTCGAGAACTATATTCCTCAACCAACGATTGTATTTGAAATTCAGCTCCACTCCCAGCATCCAGTCCTTGAAATCATAAAGCAAGTAGCGCCGTTTTGTTCTTTTATTCCAATCATCTCCCGTTCCGTAACCGTCATAATCTAATTGAAGCATCGCCGAGTGGTCCTCAAAAAACTTGTCAGCATAAGCTCCTAAACGCCATATCTCAGATTCATAGTTCACTCGAACGAGCCAACTGCCCAACTGATTTCCTGCCGCATTTTGATAGACCGTACCCTTTTCAATCACCTCAGAACCTCCAGGCACCAAGGCCTTCCAATAATCTCGCAGTCCCGTCCCACCTTTCACGACCTGCAACGAACCGTCACTTTTCGGTAAATAAGCCGTTCCACCGAACGTGGAAGCCATTTCCAACCCCAATTCCAAGGACCAAGGACAAAATACCTCACTATTACCCAGTTTCAGATAGCCTGCCTTACTATGAAACAACACATCATCAGCATACCGCTGTTTGCGATCTGTGAACTCTTGTTGCCACGCATCGTCAGTCATCTTTCCATACGACAGATGCCCTTTCAGATGCAACCAGCCATTACCGAAAGGTAATGTCCAATAATCAGGAAGCGACAGACGAACCTGCGGAACAGGTCTCGCATTGATACCCAAGGCCTGTGAACCGCTACTCAACGCATTGTTTTTAAGTGCCATAGGTACTTGTTTACTCCCTACGGACAATGTTCCGTGAAGCCATCTTAGTTCAACAAAAGCCTGCTGAACCACAACCTTACTTGTGTAATGATACGGAAGAACCACATCAATACCGTAACCGAGTGCCCACTTACGCCCCGAGTCCGTCTGCAAAGGCCGCACGAATGCTGTGCGTAAATATCCGTTTGCCCGTTCAAGCGAACTCAATCCATAACGATTGGCATTCAACCACAGCGGCGTTTGTCCCTTAGCACCCGACGCCTGCATCTCAATATTATAATGAAGTCCGGCTACCGGGTGCATCGGTTTCGGTCCATCATCCTGTCTTTGCGCTCGGACAACCGAACACACCATCACTGTTAATAGGAGTAAGAAACGTTTATCCATTTATCCTTTATTTATCAATCATTCAACGCTGACAGGCTTTTTTTATTATATTGTATAGGGAAAATCCTTGTCTATGTAGGGAAAATCCCTTTCGCCGACCGCCAGCTTCCACTACCTTTGCAGCAGAAAAGGAATCAAGAATTTAAAAGCCTACAATTATGAAGAAGTGTATGATAATCCTCACAGCACTGTTGTCTATGACGATCGGAGCCGATGCAATGAGCTATCGACAGGCAAGAGAGCAGGCTTTGTTCCTTACCGATAAGATGGCTTACGAACTGAATCTGACAGATGATCAGTACGAGGCGGCTTACGAGATTAATCTCGACTATCTGATGAGTATCGATGACGATACAGATTTATACGGACGATGTTGGCGACAGCGCAATATAGACCTCGGTTACATTCTGCTTGATTGGCAATACCGTGCTTATTGTGCAGCAAATTACTTCTACCGACCGTTGTATCGGAACGACGGCTACTGGCATTTTAGTATTTATGCCCGCTATCCGCACAGAGATTATTTTTATTTCGGACGTCCAACATTTTTCAGTGTATATTGCGGAGACCACAGTTGGCGGATGAACGGCGGACAAAGTTGGTACAGCGGACGCACATTCGGTCCCCGTTATGACGAAAATTATATCGGGATGCGAGATGGATTCGTACGGGGCGACTTCGGGCGAGGGTCAAGAATGATTGGCAATCCAGATAACCCACGATTCATCCGATATGAGAACAGCAGTGAATATCAGCGTAGCAATACTTTCGGCCGTAACCACTCATTCGGAGAAAGAACTCGCAACATCGAGCAACACCGTTCATTCGGAGGCGGAAGCAGAAATACAGACCGCCCTCACTCATTCGGAAACGGCAACTACGATACTAACCGTTCACACTCGTTCGGACAGGAATCGACCGGCAACAACCGTATACGATCTTTCGGAGAGAGTAGTACAAGAACTACCGTAGGATACGGTTCGGGTGATAATCACAGAGAATTCGGCGGATCAGGAACACGCCGCAATTTCTTCGGAGGCGGCAGTTCATCTCCGAACAGGACATTCGGAGCAGGCCATTTCAGTGGTTCTTCCGACCGGTCAGCACCCGCACGATCAATCAACCCGCCGTCGCGCAGTTTTGGAGGATTCAGTAACGGTACTCCGAGCAAAAGTTTCGGCAACAGCGGGAACAGCGGCGGACATTTCGGCGGACGACGATAAAGAAGCCAGCCTTCCAAATTATAGAATTATAAAAACAAATGCTCTAAATCGAGTCAATAGGATCAATGAAAGTTTGAATAAGGATAAACAATAATTAAGAAGTAAATAAATCAGAGAGTTATTAATGAGTGAAAGGGGACAGCCTGTGAGAGGCAGTTCCCCTTTCTGTTTTTATTCAAAGCTTCAAGACCCGCACCTCCGCATTCTCCATCTTGGGTACCTCGTTCATCGGCTTGTCATAAAAGACGCTTTGAATAGCCTTATTGATGATGCCGTGTCCCACCGCCAACACGGTCTGATCGGGATAATCAACTCTGAGTTTATCCAAGAATCGGCGGGCCCGCATTCTCATCGCGTCCAACGTTTCGACATTGGCAGGCCATTCCTTACCTGTCAGATCGGGAATGAAAGCCCCCGTGAAATCTCCCCAATCGCGCTCGCGCAACAGTTTACTCGTCTCCACCTCCTTGTGATGAGGCGCTGCGATAATCTTACACGTAGCATAAGAGCGAGCTAAATCGCTGGAAATAAAAGCGTCGATGGCTGTCGCACACATCTTGTCGCGCACGCTTTCGGCCTGCCTGATACCCGTTACATTCAAAGTCCCAGGCATCTGTCCCTGCAAGATCTGACGGGCATTGTCCACAGTTTCGCCATGTCGCACCAAATATAATGTTGTCATTTACTCCTGAATTTTATCGAATCAAACTGCACAAAAGTACACAAAATAATCGTGATCGCAAAAGGTTATGTACATCATTACACTGTTTTGCCCTTACCGAAATTTATTCTCTTGACATTGACATACTGAATAGGTACCGAAAATTTAATAGTCAATCAGCGAAAAAGCAATCTACACTTTCTAAATAGCACAACAGTATTTTTAATTTGTCACAAAAACGACCAATTTTCTTTTCAATGGGAAGTATAGGACTTGTACCCCACTACTCCTATACCTGTTCCCTACTCTCATAGGACTTCTCATCGTCTCCCATAGAGAGCTCTACAATGCTTCAATTCACTTTATCTGCTTTGGAATTTAGTTGGGTACTGAACTCTTGCTGAATTTGATGTATATATTTTACCGTTACCATCCAAAAGACAATAGGAATATTTTACTTTGTGATGGATTTTTCATATTTTTGCACTCAATAAAACAAGAAAGTGCTGCCTGTGGCTCCGGCTTGTAAGAATATAATTCAAAACTAAACTGATAAACAATGGCTTGTAATACTGATTTCGTGCAATACATTGCCGATCAATGCACTGATGCAGGCGAAATAACCGTCAAAAAGGTGTTCGGCGACTATGGTATTTATTGCGACGGCAAAATCTTCGGACTCATCTGCGACGACCGTCTCTACGTCAAACCCACAGAAGCCGGCCACCTGTTGCTCCGCACAGTAGAACTATACCCACCATACCCCGGTGCGAAAGATTATTTCTACATCGCTGACATAGACGACCGCGAATATCTCTCCTTACTCATCACCACTACTTGCAAGGCGTTGCCCGATCCGAAGCCTAAGAAGAAAAAATAGAAAGAATTATCGAAAACAAGAATGGTAGAATAAAAATAAAAGACTTATGGCACGAGCAACGATAAAGGTGCATACCAAACTAATCAACTTAAATCTGTAATGATAAAAATAGAATTACTTACGCTGCTGAATGCTGATAGCAAGAGGAAAATAGCTTCTTGATATGGCTTCTTTAAAAAGAGTTTAATAAAAAACAATAGATGGAAGATTATTACAAGACAAATAAAGAAGCGTGGGAGACAAGAACAAAGATTCATCTACTTTCCCCATTTTATGACTTGGATACATTCAAGAGAGAGGTGAAGTCTGTTCCCGATTTGGATTTGTCTCTATTAGGCGACATCAGGGGGAAATCTATCCTGCATCTTCAATGCCATTTCGGTATGGACTCGCTTTCTTTATCAAAGATGGGAGCCCGTGTCGTCGGAGTGGATTTCTCGGAAGAGGCTATCAAGACGGCAACGGCTTTGAATGCGGAATTAGGATTGGATGCGCGATTCTACTGCTGCAATGTTTACGACGCTCCTACCGTATTACAAGGGCAGCAGTTTGACATCGTGTATACATCTTACGGAGTTGTGAATTGGCTGCCCGACTTAACCCAATGGGGACTGGTGATTTCGCAAATGCTGAAAGTAGGAGGAAGATTTGTCATCGTGGAGTTTCATCCCGTATTATGGATGTTCAATGAGAATTTCTCCCAAGTTCGATATGCTTATTCGCGCAGGGAACCTTACGTTGTAGAAGAACCTACTTATACAGGCTCTGAAACCGACAGTCGACAAAAGACCGTTACGTGGAACCATGGACTGTCTGAGATTCTGAATGGATTACTCCGTAACGACTTACGGATAAAGTCTTTCGGGGAGTATGACTACTCGCCGTTCAACCTGTTTGGGAATATGACAGCTGAAAAGGAAGGAAGGTTCAGAATTGCCGGAAAAGAAGGCGATGTACCGATATTGTTTTCTGTTGTTGCCGTGAAAAATCCGTAGACAAGATATAGGTCAGACTCGTTCATCTGTCGGCAGAGATTGATTTTCTGCTAAGGTGCGTAGAACGAAAGAGGGAGAGTAGCCGTAGATATTATGTGGCTGCTCTCCCCTCTCGTTATTTTTCTTCGAGGCAGGTAACGATGCACGCCTCTACATTTTTCAAATCTTCGGTAGGTTCGAAGCGGGCAACAACTTCGCCCTTGCGATTAATGACGAATTTAGAGAAATTCCATTGGATATCGTTCGGCTTGCGCGGCTCCTTATTGTACTCATTGTAGAGTTTTTCCATAACAGGCAGCATCTTCTCACTGTAAGCGCCGCCGGCATATCCTTTCCTGCTCTTTAGCCAGGTGTATAGCGGGAGTTCGTTGGTGCCGTTCACCTCGCTCTTCTTGAATTGTGGAAAGTCTGTACCGAACTTGGCCGTGCAGAATTGAGTGATTTGCTCGTCGGTGCCGGGCGTTTGATGTCCGAATTGGTCACAAGGGATGTCGAGTATTTCCAACCCCTTATCTTTCAGGCGGCGATACATTGCTTCCAGTTCTTCATACTGCGGCGTAAAACCACAGCCGGTAGCTGTATTGACAATGAGAAGTACTTTGCCTTTATATTCGGAAAGACTTACATCGTTTCCCTCTTTATCTTGCAGCTTGAAATCGTACACGGTTGCCATAGTTTGCGGTTCTTGTTTGAACGATTGGTTGCTTCCTTGCTGAGTGTTCTCTATTCGCGCGTGCCGTTGTGCATAAACTTTCCCACACTTCGCGTTACCGGCAACAGTCGGTGAGCAAAATGCGCAAAGGAGAAAAGCTAATTGGAGAAGGGATCGGCCCGAAAATGTCTTGTTTGTCAAATCTGTTATAAGAAACTGTAAAACTTTAATTGATTTCTTTGCATCCATAATCTTAAATCTTTAAATTGTACTTATATATTATCATCTCTTATGTGAAGATCGCATCATTCCTGATTAATGATGCAAAGATATATCAAATGGTTTACCGTCGCAAGCGATACTGCAAAACATTAACTTCATTTATATACATTGTTTGCAGGAATTTATCTATTCATACTTATTAACTTGGAAAGTAGCAATAATTATTCCTATTCAGATCCTTTTCAGCCAATTCATCACCTTACCCAAATATATTTCGTAACTTTGCATCGTTCACAAAACAAAAGCCAATATCACAACCACATAGGAAATCAGAACTTTTATATCAACTATTTTGAAACTAAAATATAAACACAATGAACGAATTTTCAAACGCATTATGCAGCACTAAGAGGAATGAACGAATACCCGAAGACTATGATTTCTTCGGCAATTTAATCGGAGAATGGGACATCGAATGGAACGACCATTTGGAAGATACTTTGCCAAGGCAAGTAAAAGGAGAATGGATATTCTCTCGAATATTAGACGGAACGGCAATCCAAGATCTTTTTATCGTACCTTCTCGTGCAGAGCGCTTACAAAACAAGCAGCCCGATGCCGAATATGGAACAACATTACGTTTCTTCAATCCGAAAACATTAGCGTGGGATATATTCTATGGTTGCACAGGTGAAGCTATCCGATTAACAGCCCATAAGATGAACGAAGAAATTATTCTGACGGAGAATACTACCCAAACGATGAGATACATATTCTCGGAAATTACGCCATCTACATTTCTATGGAGGAAAGAACAGATGGACGAATCGGGAAAGTGGCAAATTATCGCCAAGGTAAATGCAGAAAAAAGATATTGAGAAACCGGATATAAATCTTTCATTTTCTGCTACTTTTACGGTGTTTATTCGTACTTTTGCATCCACAAACGAAGCCTCGGATTATAGCAGGCATCGCATTTATCAAAATCAAACAGTTATGAAATTGATTCAAACTTCCTTTTTCCGTGCAGCAGTCGCATTAATCGTAGGTGCACTATTGATAAAGTACCGCCAGGAGACAGTGACGTGGCTCACGGTGAGCATTGGCGTGCTGTTTTTTCTCTCAGGACTCATCACCTGCATTGTCTATTATGTTTCGCTGCGCGCTGATCGGCCGATGACGACTGGTACATCTGAAAAGATACAAACCGACAGCAAGCCCACTTTCCCCATCGCAGGATTAGGCAGTTTAATCCTCGGTGTTATCCTTGCTTTGGCCCCCTATACAATTTCCGACTGGATGACTTCCATCCTCGGCGCCATCCTCATTCTCGGCTCTATCGGACAATATGCATCACTGGCCGGACTCACTAAACTGATACGAATACGACTGTTTTACTGGCTGATGCCCTCCGTAGTGTTCCTTGTGGGATTGATTTCCATTATCAAACCCGATTGGTTGGGCACTGCTCCCCTATTTATTATCAGCTGGACAATGATGCTTTACGGTATCGTCGAGTGCATCAATACATTCAAGGCTATGAATATCCGGCGCAGAATAGCCCGACAGGCATCACAATCTCAACAGGATGCGGTGTCTGTCACAGAAACACAACCAATGGAAGAGATACAGCGGGAGACCACTGTCTGATGTCTCGGGCATAGCAGACGATTTGAAAAAAAACAATCGGATGGCCTGCTGTTTGATTTTTTTTGGCTAATTTTGCAGCCTGTACGGCTATTTATATAGACAAAATTATGAAGAAGAAAATACAGTTTAGTCTCGTTTATCGGGATATGTGGCAATCTTCCGGGAAGTTTCAGCCACGCAAGGATCAGCTGGAGCGCATTGCGCCGGTGATTATCGAGATGGGATGTTTTGCCCGTGTAGAAACCAACGGAGGCGCTTTCGAGCAAGTAAACCTTTTGGCAGGCGAGAATCCCAACGATGCGGTGCGCGCTTTCTGTAAGCCTTTCAACGAAGCGGGCATCAAAACCCATATGCTCGACCGCGGTCTGAACGCACTCCGTATGTACACCGTTCCTGACGATGTACGAGCTATGATGTACCGCGTAAAGCACGCCCAAGGCGTAGATATTCCCCGAATCTTCGACGGACTCAATGATGTGCGCAATATCATTCCGAGTATCAAGTGGGCCAAAGAGGCCGGAATGACACCACAGGGAACCCTCTGTATCACCACTTCGCCGATTCATACACTCGAATATTACACCGAAATCGCCGATAAACTCATTGCTGCTGGTGCTGAGGAAATTTGTTTGAAAGATATGGCCGGTATCGGTCAGCCCGCTCTTTTGGGAAAACTTACCAAGGCTATCAAGGACAAACATCCCAAAATCATCATCGAATATCACGGTCATTCGGGCCCGGGACTTTCGATGGCATCCGTTCTCGAAGTCTGCAACAACGGCGCCGACATCATTGATACAGCCATCGAGCCGCTTTCTTGGGGAAAAGTTCACCCAGATGTCATCTCTGTTCAGAGTATGTTGAAGAACGAAGGCTTCGACGTTCCAGAGATCAATATGAACGCATATATGAAAGCACGTGCCCTGACACAGGAGTTTATAGACGACTGGTTGGGCTATTTCATCAATCCGCAGAATAAACTGATGAGCTCGCTGCTGCTCGGTTGCGGCCTGCCCGGTGGTATGATGGGATCAATGATGGCCGACTTGGGCGGTATCCGCACCACGATCAACAACATTCGTAAGAAGAAAGGCGAACCTGAACTTTCGATGGATGATATGCTTGTAAAGCTCTTCGACGAGGTAGCTTACGTATGGCCGCGTGTCGGTTATCCACCACTTGTTACCCCATTCTCACAATACACGAAGAACATCGCACTGATGAACCTCCTCACCTTGGAGCAAGGCAAAGGCCGATTTGTGATGATGGACGAATCGATGTGGGGTATGATTCTCGGGAAAAGCGGAAAAATACCTGGACAAATTGCACCCGAACTCGTAGAATTAGCCCAAAAACAGGGCCGCGAATTTACCGATGCGACCCGCATACACTACTTAAAAACAATCTTGAAGACTTCAAGAAAGAGATGGATGAGAATGGTTGGGATTACGGAAAGGATGATGAAGAACTCTTCGAGCTGGCGATGCATCCCGAGCAATACCGCAACTACAAAAGCGGACAGGCTAAGAAGAATTTCCTGTCCGACTTACAGAAAGCCAAAGATGCCAAACTCGGCGCGACGGTTTCGCCCGAACAGTTGGCTGCTTTCAAGCACGCCAAAGCCGACGCCATCGTTGCACCGGTCAAAGGACAAGTATTTTGGGAGTTCAATGGCGATGGCGAGTGCGCTCCTACTGTTGAACCTTTCATCGGAAAAGAATATCAAGAGGGCGACGCTTTCTGTTACCTGCAAGCGCCTTGGGGCGAGTTCGTCACCATTCCGGCTGCATTAGGCGGTAAACTTGTAGAGATCAATGCCAAGCAAGGTGCCAAAGTCAATAAGGGCGATGTGATTGCTTATATCGAAAGAGCACAATAAATCCACAATATAAAATTCAGTTATGGAAAAGAGTAAATTTTTCGAGCGGATAGGTTGGGTCGGAATGGTGACTTCTATTCTGATGTATGTATTTTATTTCCGCGTGATTCAGCAGAATCTGAGCGGTCATCCGGGCGACCCACTTCAACCATTGATGGCCGGTATTAACTGCACGCTGTGGGTGTGTTACGGTCTTTTCAAGGAGAAGCGCGACTGGCCTATCACCATTGCCAACGCCCCTGGTGTTGTCTTCGGCTTCATTGCAGCCTATACGGCGCTGTAAAGCAAAAGAAAAAAATATCAGCGTTATATGACAGTAAATACCGTCATATAACGCTGATTTTCGTTTATAATACGATATCGAAAGCCTATCACGCAATCAAGTTATGAACTATCAGAAGATCATAGATAAATATTATGGGAAGGATAACCTGCTGAAACATATTTTACTGACACACAGCAGAAGTGTGACAGCGCGTGCACTGCGTATTGCCGACCGTCATCCGGAGCTGCACTTAGATCGACAGTTCATCGAAGAGGCTGCAATGCTGCACGATATCGGTATTATCCGCTGCGACGCTCCAAGTATTCAGTGTTTCGGAACGCAGCCTTACATTTGTCACGGAATACTCGGTGCCGAGATGATGAGAAGCGAAGGACTACCTTGTCACGCCCGAGTGTGTGAGCGACATACGGGTGCCGGTATTTCGATCGGCGAAATCCAATGCCAGGGATTGCCTTTACCCGAACGCGATTTTTTGCCCGAGACATTAGAAGAACAAGTGATCTGCTATGCCGATAAGTTTTACAGCAAAACCCATTTGGATCGAGAGAAGACGCTGGAACAAGCCCGACAGAGTCTGACCAAGTTCGGAACAGCCGGCTTGACACGCTTTGATAAGTGGATGGAGATGTTCGAATAATACGTTAAAAATCGAAAATCAGACACCAATTCCTTATTAATTAAGTATTTTTGTACCCTAAATGAGAAGAAAGTCACTGATAATTCTGCTGTTGCTTGCCACCGTTTTTGTAATGGCAAGCACCTCTTTTCCCCTCTTGCAGCGCAAAAGGAAGAACGTGCAGCGCGATTCGGTGACCGTGAACGATTCTGTTCGGCGCGACGCTGATAGCCGAACTACTCTCGATACCACAAAGATGGATTCACTGCAATTAGCTGTCTACCATCATAACAAGGCGATCGACGACTCAATTCGGCTTGATTCGATTAACCGAAAGAAGAAGAACGGCATCGATGCACCTGTGATTTACTCTGCATCCGACTCTCTTGTTTATGATGCCGCCAGCAATACGGCTCATCTTTTCGGCTCATCGAAGGTGAAATATGAATCGATGGACCTCGCCAGTGATAAGATTTATATGAGCTTGGACAGCAGTCTGGTTCACGCAACGGGATCTCGCGATACCACGGTTAAGGGCGGATTGAAAAACAAACCCGTGTTTAAGATGGGTGGAAGCGAGTATGAAAGCGACACGATGGCTTTCAACTTCAAGACCAAGAAAGGCCTCATAGAAAACGTGCGCACACAACAGGAAGAAGGATTCCTATTCAGCAAGCGATCGAAACGCGATGAAAATGGCGACATCTATTTGGAACACGGTCGTTATACCACGTGTGATAAGGATTGTCCCGACTTCTATATCGCCCTCTCACGGGCCAAAGTACGCCCAGGAAAAGACGTTGTTTTCGGGCCGGCTTATTTGGTTGTAGCCGATGTCCCGTTGCCATTGGCCATTCCGTATGGTTTCTTCCCGTTTTCCAAGAAATACAGCAGTGGATTTATTATGCCTTCTTATGGTGACGAAAGTACACGCGGTTTCTATCTACGCGACGGCGGATACTATTTCGCTATCAGTGATATCTGGGATCTGAAACTGCTCGGCGAGGTCTATACAAAGGTTCATGGGGTATCTCGGCGGCCAGCAACTATAACAAAAGATACCGTTATTCGGGCAGTCTTTACCTGAGTTATCAAGACACAAAGACCGGAGACAAAGGCCTGCCTGACTATACACGCCAGCAGAGTTATAAGATTCAGTGGAGCCATCGGCAAGATTCTAAGGCCAATCCATTCAGTACCCTCTCGGCAAGTGTCAATTTCGCATCGTCCAGTTACGAGCGTAACAACTTGTCAAGTCTTTATAATCCACAGACACTTACGCAGAGCACACGAACGTCTTCTATCAACTGGTCGGTCAACTTTTCAAGTATCGGAATGTCATTGAGCTCTACCGCCAATCTGAATCAGAATATGCGCGACTCGTCTATTGCAATGACGCTGCCTGACCTGAATATTTCCATCAGCCGATTCTATCCTTTCCGTCGCAAGCATCAGGCTGGAAAGGAACGCTGGTATGAGAAAATCGCAATGAGTTATACCGGTCAACTCTCTAACTCTATCAATACAAAGGAAGACCGTCTGATGCATTCTAATCTCATCAAAGATTGGAGAAACGGAATGCAACACAGTATTCCAATCAGCGGAACATTTACGCTCCTCAACTATATCAACGTCAATCCCACTTTCAACTTTACTGACCGAATGCTCTCCAACAAGATTAAACGCTCGTGGGATGCCATCGGTCAAAAAGAAGTAAAAGACACCATCTACGGCTTTCACAACGTTTACGATTGGCGAATGAGTGTCAGTGCAAGCACGAAACTGTATGGTTTCTATGTGCCCAACCGCAAACTCTTCGGCGATAAGATTCAGGCCGTTCGCCACGTCTTTACCCCCCAAGTGAGCTTCAACTATGCACCAGACTTCGGTTCGCGTCGATATGGTTACTATGATTCGTACTTAAAGACCGATGCCGATGGCAATGTCTCGCTCGTTGAATATTCGCCGTATCAGGATGCACTATATACTGCACCGGGAAAAGGTAAGACTGGGAGTATCTCTTGGGATGTCTCAAATAACATTGAGATGAAAGTGAAAAGCGATAAAGACTCTACCGGTTTCAAGAAAATCAGTCTAATCGACGAACTCGGAGCTACTATGTCATATAATATGGCGGCCAAAGAGCGGCGGTGGAGCGACCTTACGATGCGCGTCCGACTGAAATGGTGGAAGAGCTACACCTTTAATATGAATGCCGTCTTTGCCACCTATGCCTATGAGTTAGACGACAACGGTCGCCCATATGTAGGCACTCACACCGAGTGGGGCAAAGGACGATTCGGCCGTTTTCAAGGAATGTCACAGAATATATCGTTTACTCTCAGTCCCGAACAGCTGAAAAAGTGGTTTGGCGGCGGGTCAGATAAGAACGAAGACAATAAGAAGAAGAAAACAAACGATGATGAAGGCGTAGACACCGACATTGAAAGCAACGTAGACGACAGTATGATCAATGGGCAGCGAGGTGCCAAAAAACGTGACGAAGCAGGCAAAGCAGAGACCGATGCCAACGGTTATATGACATTCAAGATGCCTTGGTCACTCACTTTCGGATACGGTATCACGATGCGCGAGAACACCGGCGGTAAGTTCAATACCAATACAATGCGCTATCCTTACAAATTTACGCAAACGCTGAACGTGAGCGGCAACATCCGTATCAGCGACGGATGGAACATCAGTTTCTCGTCAGGCTACGACTTTGAAAACCACGCTATCAGTATGACCACGGCCTCATTACAACGCGATTTGCATTGCTTCAATATGAGCTGTTCGGTTGTTTTGGCTCCTTACACCAGTTACAACTTCACTTTCCGGTGCAATGCCAGCACCCTGACAGATGCCCTTAAATACGACAAACGCAGTGGCTATAACAGTGCCGTGCAGTGGTATTGATTTCCATTTATCGATTATCGCTTTCTGATTAACGGCTTTTCACCGCTCGTTTAACCGTTAATCACCGTGCGTTTAACCATCAATTGCAGTCCATTCAACTGTTAGTTACAACACATTTAACAGCTTTTTGAAAAACGACTGTCGATAATTCTGTAATAAACTGATAATTAGGCAAATACCGATATAACATCAATTATGACACGTAAATACGATTTCGACCGACTGATCGACCGCTCGGGAAGCGGCGATCTTAAACACACCGGCTTGCAAACCTATTGGGGCCGCACAAACTTATTGCCACTTTGGGTGGCTGATATGGACTTCGCTACGCCCCCTTTCATTGTTGAAGCACTGAGAAAGAGACTCGAACACCCCATCTTCGGTTATACTGTCGAACCCGAAGATTATCGACCTTCGATTATCGATTGGCTCCAAAGCCATCACCAATGGACCGTAGAGCGTGAATGGTTGCGCTACATTCCCGGCATTGTCAAAGGTATCGGGCTCGTCATTAACACCTTTACCGCACCAGGTGACAAGGTCATTATTCAGCCGCCCGTGTATCATCCTTTCCGCCTGACACCTGAGGGCAACAGGCGCGAAGTGGTGTTCAATCCGCTGAAAAGGCGTGAAGACGGCTATTATGAAATGGATTTCGAAGGCCTGGAACAAGTCTGCGACAATCGTTGTAAGATTCTGATTCTTTGCAATCCGCACAATCCCGCAGGTTTATGCTGGCCTGTCGACACACTGAAAAGGTTGGCCGACTTCTGTTACGAACATCATTTACTGGTCATCAGTGATGAGATTCACAGCGATATGGCCCTCTTCGGACATAAGCATCACCCCTTTGCAAGCGTGTCTGAGCGGGCTTCCGAGATCAGCATCACATTTGGAGCACCTTCTAAAACATTTAATATCGCCGGTATTGTCAGCTCTTATTCCATCGTTCCTAACGAAGCATTGCGTCATCGTTTCTATCAGTGGCTCAGTGTAAACGAACTGGATGAGCCTACCATTTTTGCCCCGATAGCTACCATTGCAGCATTTCGTGAAGGCGAAGAATGGCGCCGACAAATGCTCGCTTACATCGAAGACAACATCCGTCTGGTAGAAAACTACTGCCGAATGCATATTCCTGCCATCCGTCCGCTGCGTCCACAGGCCAGCTTCTTGGTGTGGTTAGACTGTCGCGAACTACGACTCACACATCAGCAATTGCTCGATCTCTTTGTTGATAAGGCGCACCTGGCCCTCAACGACGGCGAAATGTTCGGCCCGGGCGGTCAAGGTTTTATGCGACTGAATGTCGCTTCGCCCCGTTCCGTCATCCGCCAGGCACTTGATCAGCTGGCAACTGCGGTGAAAGAACAAACCGATTGACAGAAAAAAGCCGTTAGTTGACTGCAACTAACGGCTTTTAAATAACACAATGCGGTTTTATCGTTCTGCAAGCGGTATGTATTTCTTACTGTCCAAAATATTTTTATAAGCCGGACGGATAAGCCTTCGGCCTTCAAAGTTGAGCTCTTCAATACGATGCGCCGTCCACCCCACAATGCGAGCCATTGCAAAGATGGGCGTATAAATCTCTTGCGGAAGGCCGATCATCTCATAAATGAAGCCGCTATAAAAGTCGAGATTGGCACAAATAGCTTTATTTCCCTTGTGATAAGCTGTTATACACTTCACACCTTCTTCTTCAATCTTTTTCAAGAACTCGTATTCCTTGACCAATTTCTTCTCCTTCGCCAGCTCACCGGCCAGTCTTTTCAGTTCGATAGCACGCGGATCACTTTTTGTGTAAACGGCGTGGCCGATGCCATAAATCAGTCCTGTCTTATCATAAGTCTCCTTATTGAGCATTCTGTTGAGATAAGTGTCAATCTCATCCACGCTGTTCCAGTCTTGAATCTGCTCTTTCAGGTGATGGAACATATTGATGGCCTTGATGTTGGCACCGCCATGCAACGGTCCTTTCAACGACCCGATGCCGGCAGCTATCGACGAATAAGTGTCCGTGCGAGTAGAACTGGTGACGCGGACAGTGAACGTCGAGTTGTTACCTCCGCCGTGTTCAGCTTGAATTGCCAGCAACAAATCGAGCATACGAGCATCAAGTTCCGTATAATTCTCATCTTTAAGCATATAGAGGAAATTCTCGGCGATCGACATATTCTCACGAGGATGACGAATATTGAGCGACTGCCCTTGCACGGAATGCCGATAGATATTATAGGCATAGGCAATAATCGTAGGAAATTTAGCAATGAGTTCGACCGACTGGCGCATCAGATTGTCTCGGGAAATGTCGTCGGGATTTGCATCGAAAGTGTACATTTCGAGGACACAGCGCGCCAAGATATTCATAATATTCGACCCTTCAAGATCAATAATATGCACGAGCGTGCGGTGATCGAGCGGCATCTTCTCGTTGAGAAGTGCACGGAATGAAGTCAGCTCTTCCCGATCGTAGATAACCAGACAACAATAAAAATGCAACTTCCTCAAAACCAAAACGCTTCTCTTTGAGTATCGGGGTAACAAGATCATCCAATTCATATCCGCGATAGAACAACTTACCCTCTGTGGGAAGCAATTTCCCATCTTTGTCGCGCGCATATCCCACGACATTTCCGATATTGGTCAGTCCGACAAGCACGCCGGAACCGTCTTCATTGCGCAGTCCGCGCTTTACACCAAACTTCGTAAAGAGTTCATTGTCGATTCTGCACGAACACTTAACGGTATCACTCAGTTTGTAAATCAAATACTCTTTTTTCATTATTTGCTCCTTTCTTACATTTAGGTGTTAAGTTTTACGTCATAATGTTTCTATCAGTTTTTCTCCGAATTCCCTGCTTCCCACAGACTTTCCGTGGTCCATAAAGCGGGCCAGATCGGCCGTTGCACAGCCTTGAACGAACAATCGCTCCATCGCATCGGTAATCAAGCGACCGGCCTCTTTCCATCCTATATAGTCAAGCATCATTACAGCTGAGAGGATGATCGAACTGGGATTCACCTTGTCTTTTCCTGTAATGTCGGGTGCAATACCGTGAGTAGCCTCGAAAATGGCATGTCCCGAAACATAATTGATATTGGCTCCCGGTGCAATACCGATGCCACCGACCTGTGCTGCCAGCATATCGCTGATGTAATCGCCGTTGAGATTCATCGTTGCAATGACACTGTAATCCTGCGGTTTTATCAAAGCATTTTGTAAGAATGCGTCGCAGATACAATCATTCACGATCAGACGACCGCTCTTCAAAGCCTCGCCGTATTCGCGTTCGGCTAATTCGTAACCCCATTTTTTGAATCCTCCCTCAGTGAATTTCATAATATTGCCTTTATGAACCAGCGTCACCGACGGCAAGTTGCGAGTGAGTGCATATTCGATAGCACTACGAATGAGCCGCTCGCTGCCTTCACGCGACACGGGTTTTACACCGAAGCCCGATGTATCGGGGAAGCGGACTTTATTCACTCCCATATCATCGTGCAAGAAACGGAAGAACTTACGGGCCTCATCGGAACCTGCTTCCCACTCAATTCCAGCATAAATATCCTCGGTATTCTCGCGGAAAATACACATATCCACGTTTTCGGGATGTTTCACAGGCGACTCTATCCCCCGGAAATAACGCACGGGACGCAGGCAGACATATAGATCTAGCGTCTGACGGAGAGCCACATTAAGTGAGCGGATGCCGCCCCCCACGGGAGTCATCAGCGGCCCCTTGATTCCCACTAAATATTTGCTGAACGCATCAAGCGTGGCCTGTGGCAGCCACTCTCCGACCTGCTCGTTGGCCTTGCCGCCTGCAAACACCTCTTTCCATTCGATCCGTTTCTGTCCGTTATACGCCTTTCTTACGGCCGCATCGACCACTTGCCGACAGATTGGCGTAATCTCTGCTCCCACGCCGTCGCCTTCAATGAAAGGAACAGTAGCCACATCGGGCACGACAAGTTGTCCATTTTGTTTTATTATCTTTGCCATATCATCAAATAAAAAGGTTATTGGTTCATCTTCGAGAAATTCAACGCTGACCCTGCTTTGAACCAGCCGATCTGCAATTCATTGTAAGTATGCTCGACAGGAAAACTCTCCGTGCTGCCGTCTTCGTGCCGAAGCGTTACGGTGAGTTTGCTGCCGGGAGCGAAGTCGTGCAGCCCCGTGAGACTGATGCGATCGTTTTCCTGCACTTTATTATAATCGTCCTTATCCACAAAGGTCAATGCCAGCATTCCCTGTTTCTTCAAATTGGTTTCGTGAATGCGCGCGAAACTTTTGGCAAGAATCACTTTCACGTTTAGGTAACGTGGTTCCATTGCGGCATGTTCACGACTCGATCCTTCGCCGTAATTGTCTTCAGCAACAACAATTGACGAGATTCCTAAAACTTTATAGGCTTTAGCAGCCGTACTCACCGGCACATAATGGCCATCAATCTGAGACTTCACATTGTTGGATTTGCCGTTGAATGCATTCACGGCACCCATCAATAAATTATCTGAGATATTTTGCAGATGTCCGCGGAACTTCAACCACGGGCCTGCCATCGATATATGATCAGTGGTACATTTGCCCTGTGTCTTGATGAGCAAAGGCATATCGATCAGATCTTGCCCATCCCACGGAGCAAAAGGCACCAACTTCTGTAAACGGTCGGACACAGGACTGATGACCACCTCGATATCCGTATTGGCATCTGAGGGCGCTATGAAACCTTTATTCCGCACATCGAAGCCGAGTGGCGGGAAGACATCTCCAGTCGGTTCAACTAATTTCACGACATTACCGTCTCTGTCTTGCAGCACATCGGTAACCGGATTGAAGTCCAATCGACCGGCAATAGCTAATACGGTTGTCAGCTCGGGCGAACCGATAAAAGCATATGTATTGGGATTTCCATCGGCACGACGTCGGAAATTACGATTGAACGATGTAACAATAGCATTCTTGCGCTCGTTATCATCGGTATGGCGCTTCCATTGTCCGATACAAGGTCCGCAGGCATTGGTCATAATAATGGCTCCCGCTTTTTTGAAATCGTCCAGTATTCCGTCGCGTTCGGCCGTATAGCGGATTTGCTCGCTACCGGGATTGATAATCAACTGCGCTTTGACGGGAATGTTCCGTTCGGATGCCTGACGCACGATCGATGCCGAACGACACAAGTCTTCGTAACTGGAATTAGTGCACGAGCCGATCAATCCCACCTCGACCGTCATCGGGAAATCCTCGGCCGGCCCCTTGGCACACATTTCCGAGATGGGCGTTGCTGCATCGGGTGTAAACGGACCGTTGAGATGCGGCTCGATTTTCGAGAGATCAAGCTCGATAATCTGATCATAATAGTCTGCGGGGCTCTCATAAACGGCTTCGTCGGCCCGCAGATCTGCGGCACAATGACGGGCCATCTCGGCAACCGATTCACGCCCCGTGCTGCACAGATACTCATCGGAATTTGCGTCGAAAGGAAAAATGCTGCACGTAGCCCCCAACTCTGCCCCCATATTACAAATGGTGGCCTTGCCCGTGGCAGATATGCCGTTGAGCCCCTCACCGAAATATTCGAGTATGGCATTGGTGCCTCCCTTTACGGTGAGAATACCCAGGATTTCCAGGATCACGTCTTTCGGAGCGGCCCATCCGTTCAACCTGCCGGTGAGCTTTACGCCAATCAGTTTAGGCATCTTCAATTCCCACGGCTGACCGGTCAATACATCGACGGCATCTGCACCACCTACGCCGACAGCCACCATACCCAATCCGCCTGCATTAGGCGTATGCGAGTCGGTGCCCACCATCATTCCACCAGGAAAAGCATAATTTTCAAGCACCACCTGATGAATGATTCCCGCTCCCGGTTCCCAAAAACCGATATGGTATTTCTGCGAAACGGAACGCAGGAAGTCATACACCTCTTTATTGGATTCATTCGCCGTGGCCAGGTCTTCACTTGCGCCGACATCGGCACGGATAAGGTGATCACAGTGAACCGACGCCGGAACGGCCACCCGATTCTTACCGGCATTCATAAACTGGAGTAACGCCATCTGCGCCGTAGCATCCTGCATGCTACGCGGTCGGGTCAAAGTTCACATAATCGGCACCACGCCGGTAAACTTTCAGCTCTTTCGGATCATACAAATGAGCAAAGAGCACTTTCTCTGCATACGTGAGAGGTCGACGCACAACTTGTCTCACAATCTCTATTCTATTCAAATAAGATGAATAAAAAGATCTCAGCATTTCAATGTCTAATATCATCTTGTTCGCTTTTGAGGTTAATGTTTATGATCGCAAATATAATAAAAAAACATATATTGTAATAATTACAATCTATGATATTCTTATTTTATAACATAATTTACGAAGTTCCAATATTCTGGAAAATTCTACGAGCGAGTGTAAAATAAAATATGCCTATATTACGCTAATACAATGGATATCAGCGTTTTTCCAAATATTATGCCTTCAAGGCGTAATATTCAGAACGAGTTAGCTTCGTGATCAGATTTTGACAATCCTTTATGAGTAGTAGTAACACTACCGGTAGTCTTTTGGACAGTTTCATAATTATGGGCACTGTTCTTAGCTAACTTGACATCGTTGTAAACCTTTTGCCCCGCTTCAGTCGTTTCCTCTACCCAAATCCGCTGCGGATCTGCGTCGCGAAAATACATACCGTAATGATTTGAGGAATAGTCTCCACCAATGTAATAGCAGCTTACTGTCAAGAGCAGAGCTACAGGATTGCCACCACCGGTAGCCCCTCCGATAAGTCCTTGGAAGAACTGGCTCTTCATATGACTGGCAATAATGTCAGTTTATGATACCATGGTCTTCATAGACGAATTTCTGACGTAAGAATACATTGCAGCTCCAATACCACATCGCAGTCGTGCTGCAACTGGTACCCATAAATCATATGGCAATTTTATGTCGGTTTGTATTTATATAATCAAAACTATAAAAGCCCAATACGTCCGTTTTCCTGCTTTCACCTATTCGTCACCATCCAATTCCCAAGGAAATTTATACGAGTTGTCTTTTTCTTTATCTGTCAATGGCATTAGTTCGTCATCTTTCCAACGTTTCATTTCAAACAAGGGAAGCCAGTCGCCGAATTCTGGGTACTTCTGCCAATTAGATTCTACGTTGACGCGCTGTTCAGAATCATAAATTGTGCGCTCGTCACCTATTTCCTCTATCTTGCGAACTCTTCCGTCTGGAGTAAATTCGTAGTCCGTATAGTCGTAATCCCATTTCCCATATTCGTCTTTTTCCTGATGATAATACCGCAAGGAAAGTTGGTACAGAAACAAATAGCCCTTCCTGTTTCCCTTTTCGTTTTGATAAGGAGCAGGTTCGAAACGATAACTCATAAATGTTCGTCCTAACTCATCCAGAAACGAGACAGTCCCCCCTTCACCTAGAAATATCATAAAGGCGTATGGCTGTTCGTTGAATTCCAATAGTGCCGTACTTCGAAAGGAAATCCTATCTTGTCTAAGACCCTATTGTATTCATCAGGAGCAAAGCCTTTATCCCAAGCCATTTCAGCCATACTTCGGTTTCTTTCATAGGCAAAGCGTGCCCATTGCTCCATAGTATAGCTCTGCATCTCCTTTGGAACACGCTTGGAAACGCGACTTTTATATTCAATTTCATAAACTTCACATGTTTCTTCTTCCGACCAGAGTTTATATATAGTGTAGTTCCAATCGCGATAAGTAATTTTTAATTTTTCCATAATTTACCAGTTATTTAAGTCTTCCATTCTTACTTCATTTTCAGGTACGATATCAACCCGATGCTTATTTGCATAGTCTGTAATATTTTGTGGTATAGGCTCTTTTTGTTTAGGGACAGATAGAACTGCTTCAGCATCGTCAGCTATTTTTGTAACGCCTTCTTCCATTCTACCTGGATTTTGCACCCCTTGTCCCTTATACCTCGCGACCTCGTCTATATATTTCTTGGCTGTCTCCTCTGTCACATCAGACAATTGTGTGGCCTTCCGGCTGATAACCTTCTTGCCGTTTTTCATCACTGTATCAACACGACGTTTCATTCCCTCCAACCATACTTCGTGTGCAAACTCTTTCTTCCCGAGCTTCTTGACCATCACTTTATTGAATTTGATGCCACGTAATATACGCTGGGCATATTCAATTCCCTTCCTTGCTAATTCTTTCAGGCAGGCATTATGCACGAGCCACTGCAATGCCCCCACAAAGTAGG
>NZ_BAJN01000017.1 GCF_000613725.1 Hoylesella pleuritidis JCM 14110 | reverse complement strand
TATTTGCACGGGCGCAAATAAATCCGCCTCGAAAGGCAGTGCTTTATCTTATCGAAATGTATGTTTTCAAAGCCATGAAATACCGACTTATCTCTTGCTGCAAAGTTACGACCTCTTGTCCCCAAAGTCATTAAGTGATACGAAGCCACAAGTACGTAGTTAGATTTCAGCTTGGAAGGCATCTGTATTTGCCCCGTCAAGCAGGTGCTTAAAGGTCGGTGGACATACCCGCCTGCCCAAGTCTAAAAACCTGTTCGCAGCCATTTGAACAGACGATTACGGAAAAGGAAATAGGAATGAGAATATGTACAAGTTATTGCACCCATCAACCCTCATACCCTTGCGCAAGGTACAAGGGGGGACATATGGATCGTATGCAGGTATGAATCCCGTCATATAGCTCCACCCTTATGCATGGAGGGACATATCCCGAAAGGCAGATCTATGTTCCCTTGTTGGAATATCTTTCCGTATGCTTATCCGGGGATTTATTCCCACATCTATATATGTAGAACCATTAAACAGAAAATGAAATGAAAAAGAAACCTGTTTTCATTGCCTTCTCCACCCAAAAGGGCGGTGTCAGCAAAACCTCACTTACGGTACTTGCCGCAAGCATTTTGCATTACCACAGAGAATGCGATGTCGCTGTTGTGGATTGTATTGCCCGTCTGCGGCAGTAAGATTAGGAAGAACTGAATCCTCAAAGGGTAATGCGTCTGAACATCGGACTGCCTATATCCCTTATCCGATTATCTGCACTCCGGTGCGAGAAGCCCTGAGCTGAGCCAAGTAGAGCAACACTGTGCGGACAGCTATCCTCGCTGCATTCTTTTCGACCTCTCTGCACTGATGCGTACCGAAGGAACGGTGGAACTGCTTTCAGCAATGGATGCCGTTCTCTTTCCCGTTACGGACAGTCCGATGGATATGGAAGCCGTTCGCCATTTCATCGACATCTTGGGAGAGCAGATACTGACGATGGGCAAGGGCAATATCAGAGAACTTTACCTGCTTCGCAATATGATAGAGGCTTGGGGACGTGAGGATGCCAACGAACGCTGTCGCACCTTTGCCGATGAAACGGGAGTCTTCTTGATGCAGACCTCATTGAGCCACTCCCGTTTGTATCGTCCGCTGCTTTCCGAACACAGAAAAGAGGTATGCACCCTCTTCCCACCACGGAGGGAAGTTGAGTAGGATCTGTATTGAGTTAGGTGATAAACTTCACGAAATCCTGCAACGCCTATGTATCGAATAGTCCTTGTCCTTCTCTTGCTTTACCCTTTGTAACTGCTGCTTTTTTCTTGTATGAGCGGAAAAGAAGAAAGAGCCCCTCAAAAAAGAGTCTTGTCAAACGGTCTGTGAAGCCGAAGCTATCGGTAAAAGTAGCTTTAAGATAAGCCACTCGACGCCACAAGTACGTTGTTATTCAAAAGGCGAGATAGAAGCAAAAAAGACTTCTACATTTGCCCTCGAAAACGGACAAGAGCAGTAACCCAACCGATGAAGAATCTGCAAAACAGAAAGGAGGAAAAGCAATGAGAAACCTATTGAAAGCCACCACGCTGGAGAACCGCTTTCCGTTACTTGCCGTCGAAAAGAGTTCTCTCGAAAGACGCCGAAATTACGGTCGCCTTTCGGGTGGACTTACCCGAACTCTTCACCGTCGCCTCCACAGAATACGAGACGACGCACTCGGTTTGGCACAAGGCTATCAAGGTGTAGTCTAAAATCTTTTATTATTATTCCTCCTCCTCAACTTCAATTCCATCTTTTGCCAAACTATCGTAATACAATTTGGTTAATTCTGAAGTCAGCAAATCATCATTTAGGATTTTTATCAACAAGTCTTTTGAAACTCGAGTGTCCAAAAGGAATTGAGTCTGATTTTCATTGTATCGCATTTTGTTCTTAGTAAGTGGGTGCCTCTTTGAAAATGCAATTATATCTGTGTTAGGAATATTTCGCTGAATAACTGGAGAGTTCCGTGCAACTTTTGTCAGTTTTCGAGCAAAACGAACATCATTTACTAACTCCTTCAAACTATCTATGTTACTCACAAGTTGCAAACCCTCAATGACCCCAAGACTATTAGTAGCTTCTCGGATAATTATATCATGGAAGCCAAATCCCTTTTCTATGGAAGCCAAATCAGTGATAATAATCTCACCACCAACTCTTAATGCTTGGAACCTGGAGCTTATCCGTAATAATTGATCATTAAACTTTTCCAATCTTTGATTGGACTTCCAGAGCATAAACCCACCTCTGCCGATCACTTCGACTGCTGACAGTTTCTTAAATAATGCAATCTCATGTTCCCTATCTGCTAGAACTATAATGAGAGATTCTATATTTGAAAACTGATTATCAGGGAAACTAAAGTTTTGCAGATTATCATTTCCTATTGTCGTTTCTAAAAGTTGCAATTCATCAGGAACTTCTAAATCATATTGATAGAAACAATTCCCTCGTTCATCCGCTGTTGATAGTGGTAATACTGTATAGTCTTCTTTTTCTATGATGGAAGCCTGAATGCTTGATACAAACAAATCGCGAAGTCCTGATAGATCTTCTTCCCTTATGTCTAATTTTCTCGGCTCTGCAATGCTTTCAAGGCTTGCATATAGAATTATTTGTAACTCTCCCTGCGGTGCATCTATAAATGCAAGCGCACTATCCAATTCTTGTTTATTCATCTGTTTTTTACTTTTGAAGCATAATAAATCCGTTTATCCAACTTGATATATTTCACATCATCTTTGATATTTAATTCTTCTTTCGTTATTATAATTATATTCTCCCTCACTTCTTCTTTTCTGAAAGTCCCTGTCACTTTATAAATCCTAAACTTCAGCAGAGCCAAGGTTGGATTTGTGTAAAAGATATCAGTACGTATATATATTAAGCCAATTATAATGAGCAAAATAACAAAGACAATGACATATCGCAAATTCTCAAACTGGAAACAGACTAATGGAATGATGTATGTTGTAAGAAAAGTCAAGTGCTCGTAATCAATATTCTCGATTTCTGTAATTTTAAACGTTAATTCCTTTGTGCCTTTCAGTTGGTGCTCGAAGTTGAAATATGAACATCCTCCTATGAACAAAGCTAAACCGGAACATAGTGGGATAATATTGGTTAAAAGCAAGTAGGAGATACCAACAAATGAATAATCTTTCGAAAAACAAATAGGAATCCTTATTGTTATGATAATTATCATAACAAATAACAACCAAAGCGACAAGAAGAAAAAACCTATTTTTTTAATCACAATTTATAATTATTATCTTTTATGCCAAGGAGAGGGTGCTTCCACATCTGTAATCATATTATGTTTTCTATTTGCATCGTTTTGTCTATTACAACTTACAACAGATAAAGCAAGTAGCATACCAATAGGTTTTAGCTGCCATAAAGTCTATTTGATGCGACAAAATGGCAATATGTAGAACTGTCCTTGCCCAAAAATGGCTTTTTGTTACTTTTGAGCTGTCTCAACCCACCGCCAAAAGTAACGAGGTGCTTTTCATCGGGGTTTCTTTGCTCCTTTCCTCTTTCGCCCGAAGCTCATGAAAGAAAGGAGTGGGCAGCAAGTCTGCTGACCTTTTTTACTCTGTCTGTTCTTCTTGAACGGTTATCCACCCCATCCTAACTTCGGGGTGAGTAGGAAAAGCCAATTTACGTTCCAATTGGGTTCATTCTTTATACATTTAATAGGGGCATAAAGTGCAACCATAACGAGATCATAAGTCAGAATGTACACTGTGATAGCCAAAGCGATGGTAAGGAGTAGCCGAATGAGGAATTTTCCTGCACATATCCCTGCCAGCCAAAGCCAAACACTTCCGCCACAAAGGAGAGAGCCAGCGAGTGCAAGTGCCACCAAAATTGATATTTTGTATCTCAGTTTCATCTTGTCTGATTTTTTTGATTTTATGCGG
The DNA here is from genome assembly GCF_000613725.1 of Hoylesella pleuritidis JCM 14110. Classification (GTDB taxonomy): domain Bacteria; phylum Bacteroidota; class Bacteroidia; order Bacteroidales; family Bacteroidaceae; genus Prevotella; species Prevotella pleuritidis. The sequence continues at coordinate 35,712 of NZ_BAJN01000017.1, read as the reverse complement.
ATTCCAGAGGTGAAGGAGTTGAGTTTCAACTTTTTCTTTTCCCTATTTCTCGCATATCCGACATTTTTTTTTCTGCGTCTTTCCGTCGGGTCGGTCGTTTTCGTTTCAGTGGCATAAAAAGGTAGGGCTTAGGATAAACAAGGTTTTACGGCGAGAATACTACCTGCAATGAAATGGAAGTGTGGAGATTGTCGTCTAAACGGCTTGCCGCCCCGACCTTTTTGTCCGTAGAAGCCCGGAACTACCTTTGCCGCTGACAACGAACAACCGATCACGACATGATACACGGACATAAGTGGAGGATGTGCGAGAAGTAGGGAAAAAACAGAAACGTAGTCTTTGAAGACTGCATTTCATCATAGAATAGAATACACGGAAAACAAAAAGCCGCCCCAATGGACGGCTCTACGAAAATAATTTGGAGAAAATTCTTTTTTCTCACGATATACCCTTATCTTTGCAATAAATAAAGTGGCTCTTTGAAATTGCAAAATAAGGTAGAGTATAGAAGCTCTCTGGTTTCCTTATCGTTACCTTCCTTTATTGAAAAACAATATAATCTGTTGATTATTTGATGTTTATAAAATTCTCTATGCCTTGCCATGTGGAAGGTCAGCGGGCTTCCCATGCCGATGTTTCTCTGTATGTAGTGCATGCCATTGAGAATAATTCGGTAGTAGGAACATCAAATATAAAACCAGCCTTATGCCTCTATAGCGATTCATGATAGTCAGCGCAGGGGGAAGTACTTGTACACGGTACGGTGTCTTGGTCTTCATCCGTCTGCCTTGATGCAGAGTTCTCCTTCTTCCAAAACAATGTTTTCCTCACGAAAGTTACGGACATCTGAGATTGCCAGACCTGTGAAGCAGGAGAAGACGAACAAATCACGGACAATGCGGTAGCTCTCCCACTCAATCTCCAAGTCAATTATCTTTTGTAGTTCGTCTTGCGTGATGCTTCTCGGCTCTCCCTTAGGGCGCTCATAGCTGTAACCAAAGAAAGGATAGAAATCCAGGACGCCTTTCTTCACCGCCATACGGACGATGGTCTGCAAGGTGGACAGGGCGCTTGATATGCTGCTGCGTTTCAGTTTGCGGTCGATGGTGAGATAATACTCGAAGCCCTTGATAAAGGATTTGTCCAACAGTGAAAGGAGAATGTCGCTTACCTTGTGCTTCTTCTGCACATACTCACGGAGCAGGGATAGCTGGTAAGTACGGAGCTTGAATGTCTTTAAGGCTCGGTCGATGCCTATACGCTCCTTTGTCTGTGTGAGATAATCCCCGAAACTCTCCAAGAGCAAGGCTTGACGGTGGATTTGTCCCTGATAGGCATCCCTCACATCGGTGGCGGTAAAAGATTCTTCCCTTTCACCGAGTTTCTGATTGACGGACACCGCCATTGCACTCTTGCCGACGAGCCGTTGCTTACGGCTGTCCCAAAGAGCGAGCGAAGTCTTGCATTTGGTGGAGAAGCCCGAATGGGTTCTGCCCACAGAGATGCGCCCGATGACAGGCACAAGTCCTTTCTTGTCGGTTCGTTTCGCCTGGACGAAGAACGATACTTTCAGTTTGTTTACATTCATTTTTCTGTCGTTTTTTCTACATTTCCTTTGCCTGCAAAGTACATATGAACAAGTATTCCTGAGCGATGCAGAAAAATGAAAGATAAAGAATAGGCACCTAAACCACAGTTGTTTACATTCAATCCGTAACCCCTTTTTGCTTTTTCCTCGATGGGTTACGACTAGGTAACGGAACTCCTGCCGTTTGATGCTCGTTTTCGCTTACCCTCAAAATAGAAAGAAAAAGCTAAATGACACTACTTCAAATAGTTACTTTCCTTGCGCTTCCCTTTATTTCCCTTAATTCTTAACTACTGATTATGCCAGAAAGATGAGCCTTGATCTACGCATGATTGATGAAAATGGGTACTCAGATCATATCGACAACAAGGCGAGCCATTGTGCGAAGATGCTCAATGACTATTACCGAAAGTTCGGCGCACAGAAAGGAACGCAGTTTGTGTTCTCTGATTTAAGAACCTATAAGCCGGGCAATAGCGTTTACTCGGAGAGAACTATTTATAGCTTAAAGCAAATGGTGAGTTTGGATTCTATACCTAAACATTCGGCTTGATTCGTATACTGATAGAAAAAGTATTCATAGAAAATACGATGAGGATTAATCTTTACAAGCGGAATAATTCAGTTTCTGTTATGGTAAATATTCCTAAGACTTTTATAAGGAAATAGAAACTTTTACCGATATTGTGTGGGAGAGTAGGGGAGAAAGGCAGTATGTAACGGGTTCCATATAATTAAGTGATATAGATTCGCTGATGGAACGGATCCGGAGAGAGATTATCCATTAAGTTGAAAATCTGTTTGCTTATTGTAGGAACTTGTTTGTATGTGAGAACTGTTTGCGATAACAGGCAAAAATGTAATGTCGACTTTACAAATTTCCGATTAAAAGTTTTGTTACGTGGTGAAATTACCGTATATTTGCAGCACAAAATGAAATCCTACATATAAATAATTGATATAATCGACTTATGAGCGAAAAAAGAGTTTATACCTTTGGCAATGGTAAGGCCGAAGGTAAGGCGGATATGAGAAATCTGCTGGGTGGTAAAGGTGCCAATCTGGCCGAGATGAATCTTATCGGTGTTCCCGTCCCTCCGGGATTTACGATTACCACAGATGTTTGTAACGAATACTTTGAAAAGGGTAAGACAGAAGTTGTAGCATTGTTGAAGAAAGAGGTTGAAGCTTCAGTGCGCCATATTGAAAAGCTGATGAATGCGAAATTTGGCGATATTGCTAATCCATTGCTTGTTTCCGTGCGTTCTGGTGCACGTGCTTCAATGCCAGGTATGATGGATACGATTTTAAACTTGGGCCTAAATGATGAAGTTGTTGAGGGATTAGCAAAGAAGACTGGCAATGAGCGATTTGCCTATGACAGTTATCGCCGTTTCGTACAAATGTATGGTGATGTGGTGTTGGGGATGAAGCCGGTTAATAAGGAGGATATCGATCCGTTCGAGGCAATTATTCAACAAGTAAAAGCTAAGCGTGGCATTAAACAGGATAATGAGATGAGCGTTGAGGAATTGAAAAGTCTCGTTGTGCTGTTTAAAGAGGCGATTAAGAAGCAAACCGGAAAGGATTTCCCAACTGAACCGATGACCCAATTATGGGGAGCAATCTGTGCTGTATTCGACAGTTGGATGAACGAGCGTGCTATTTTGTATCGCAAGATGGAAGGAATCCCGTCTGAGTGGGGTACTGCCGTTTCGGTGATGGCGATGGTCTTTGGTAATATGGGCAATACATCGGCTACTGGTGTTTGTTTCAGTCGTGATGCAGCAACGGGCGAAGACCGTTTTAATGGAGAATATCTTGTCAATGCGCAGGGAGAGGATGTTGTCGCGGGTATTCGCACGCCACAGCAGATTACCAAAGAAGGAAGTTTGCGTTGGGCTAAATTACAAGGTGTGGATGAAGATATCCGTGCGGCGAAATATCCTTCAATGGAAGAAGCAATGCCTGAAATTTATGCCCAATTGAATGATATTCAAGCTAAGCTTGAGAAGCACTATCACGATATGCAAGATATGGAATTTACGGTACAAGAAGGTAAGTTGTGGTTCTTGCAAACGCGCAATGGTAAGCGTACTGGTACGGCGATGGTGAAGATTGCGATGGATTTACTTCATGAGGGTGAGATTGACGAGAAGACAGCACTTAATCGTTGTGAGCCTAACAAACTTGACGAGCTGCTTCACCCTGTGTTTGATAAGTTGGCACAGAGCCAGGCTAAGGTTCTTACACGTGGTTTGCCTGCATCACCGGGAGCGGCTTGCGGTCAGATTGTTTTCTTTGCTGATGACGCGACGAAATGGCACGCCGACGGCCACGAGGTAGTGATGGTGCGTATTGAAACATCTCCCGAAGATTTGGCAGGTATGTCAGCAGCTGAAGGCATTTTGACGGCGCGGGGTGGAATGACCTCTCACGCGGCTGTCGTAGCCCGTGGAATGGGTAAATGCTGTGTCTCAGGTGCCGGTGCTATCAGCGTCGACTACAAATCGCGCACGGTTGAGATAGACGGCGTCGTGCTTCGTGAGGGCGATTATATTTCATTGAATGGATCTACAGGCGAAGTGTATTTGGGTGAGGTCCAGACTAAACCCGCAGAGGTGAGCGGCGATTTTTCCGATCTGATGAAACTCTGTGAGAAATATACCAAACTGCAAGTGCGCACCAATGCAGATACGCCTCACGATGCAAAAGTGGCTCGCAGTTTCGGTGCTTTGGGTATTGGCCTTTGTCGTACAGAACATATGTTCTTTGAAAACGAGAAGATCAAGGCAATGCGTGAGATGATTTTGGCCGAGACGACCGATGGGCGTAAGAAGGCGCTTGAAAAACTTTTGCCTTACCAGAAGCAGGATTTCTACGGCATTCTGAAAGCAATGGACGGCTATCCTGTGAATGTTCGGTTGTTGGATCCACCCCTTCACGAGTTCGTTCCTCACGATTTAGAAGGCCAGGAAGCTATGGCCAAAGAGATGGGGGTTAGTGTTCACCACATCCAACAACGCGTTAACTCATTGAGTGAACATAATCCGATGCTGGGGCATCGTGGCTGCCGTTTGGGAAACACCTATCCTGAAATTACGGCCATGCAGACAAAGGCAATCTTAGGTGCAGCTATTCAGTTGAAAAAAGAGGGGTATGACCCACATCCCGAGATAATGGTTCCGCTTATTGGTATTGTTAAAGAGTTTGATGTTCAGGAGAAAGTCATTCGCCAAACGGCCGCAGAATTATTTGCTGAGGAGGGTGTTGAGATTCCTTATCGTATTGGTACGATGATCGAAATACCGCGTGCCGCCCTTACTGCTGATATGATAGCAAAGAAAGCTGAGTACTTTAGCTTTGGAACGAATGATCTCACGCAGATGACATACGGGTACAGTCGGGATGATATTGCCAGTTTCTTGCCCGCTTATTTAGAGAAGAAAATCTTAAAGGTGGATCCTTTCCAGGTGCTCGACCAACAAGGAGTAGGGCAACTCATAGAGATGGCTGTCAAGAAAGGTCGTAGTACACGTTCCGATTTGGTGTGCGGAATCTGCGGCGAACACGGGGGAGAACCATCTTCGGTTAAGTTCTGTCATCGTGTCGGACTTAATTATGTCAGCTGCTCACCATTTCGTGTCCCCATCGCGCGTTTGGCTGCGGCACAGGCGGCTGTGGAATAAAGTTCCTCTCGGTCTATGATCTATCATTTTATATGAAATATTTGGCACAGAACCCAGTAAATGCATACCGGGTTCGTGCCTTTGTTTGTTTCCCTATTCGATATAATTGGTTGGTAGGGGAAATTGTATTAAATAAAAATAGCAAAGTGACATCTTAATTACAGAATAATTGTTAACTTTGCATTCGCAAAAGATATAAGAACAGAATTACAACATTAATAACGTTATATGTATTTTATCTTATTGATTACCGTTTTGATAACGGCCGTATTCTTGGTTGTGGCAGCTTATGTCATTGCTAAGTTGATCGGTCCGCGATCATATAATCCGGTGAAAGGAGAACCCTTTGAATGTGGTATTCCTACTCGTGGTTCCTCTTGGATTCCCGTGAACATAGGATACTATCTTTTTGCTATCCTTTTTCTGATGTTTGACATTGAGACAGTCTTTCTTTATCCGTGGGCTGTTGTCGTTAAGCAGTTCGGTCCGATGGCACTTGTCAGCATCGGGTTCTTCCTGTTGGTACTGGTATTTGGCTTAGCTTATGCTTGGCGGAAAGGAGCATTGGAATGGAAGTAAAGAAGCCGAATATCAAGAGTATTCCTTATGGCGAGTTTACGGATAACGAATCTCTTGAAAAGATCGCAAAAGAATTAAATGAAGGCGGCGTTAATGTTATTGTGGGGTCACTTGATCAAGCAATTAACTGGGGACGCAGCAATTCTCTTTGGTCATTGACTTTCGCTACAAGTTGTTGTGGAATTGAATTTATGGCTGTGGGATGTGCTCGTTATGACTTTGCTCGTTTTGGTTTTGAGGTAACGAGGAATTCTCCACGTCAGGCCGATTTGATAATGTGTGCCGGAACGATAACGAATAAGATGGCTCCTGTAATGCGCCGTCTTTACGATGAAATGGCCGATCCGAAATATGTTATTGCTGTGGGTGGATGTGCCATTAGCGGTGGACCGTTCAAATCCAGTTATCATGTTGTCCGCGGTATCGAAGAAATTGTGCCTGTGGATGTGTTTATCCCGGGGTGTCCTCCGCGTCCAGAGGCCATTCTCTATGGTATGATGCAATTGCAACGTAAGGTGAAAGTGGAGAAGTTCTTTGGCGGAGCTAATCGCAAAGAGCACAAGCCAATCGTTGTAACGAATGTTCCCGAAGATTTTAATATAAAGGAAGCGTAAGACGTTATGAAGCTGAATAATTTAGAATTTAATCTGAATGACTTCTCATCAGAGATGTCTAAGTTGAAGAACGAAAAACATTTCGACTTCCTTGTAACGATCATTGGAGAAGATTTCGGTGATGAGGGGTTGGGTTGTATCTATATTCTTGAGAATACGAAAAGCCACGAACGGGCTTCTGTTAAAGCGTTAACCGCAAGCCGAGAAGATGCTTTTCTGCCAACGATTAGCCATCTTTGGAAAGCCGCAGAGATGCTCGAGCGTGAAGTCTTTGATTTTCTGGGTATTAAGTTCCTCGGTCACCCTGATATGCGACGTCTGTTTTTGCGCAGTGATTTTGTGGGTTATCCGCTCCGGAAAGATTTTGATATGGATCCTGAAAAGAATAAGGCTCCGATGTTTGATGACCCAGAACCTGACTACACTTTAGAGTATAGTTTGGATGCGGAAGGAAAACTTGTGGCCACGAAAAAACTTCTGTTTACAGATGATGATTATGTAATCAATATCGGTCCGCAGCATCCTGCTACGCACGGTGTACTCCGTTTGCAGACAATTTTAGATGGGGAAACAATTCGAAAAGTTTATCCTCATTGCGGATATATTCATCGCGGCATCGAAAAAATATCCGAGAGCTATACCTATCCGCAGACCCTTGCTTTTACGGATCGTATGGATTACCTCAGTGCGATGATGAACCGCCATGCCTTGGTGGGTGTTATTGAGGAAGCTATGGGAGTGGAGTTAAGCGACCGTATTAAGTATATCCGTACAATAATGGATGAACTTCAGCGTCTTGATTCGCATCTTTTGTTTTATAGCTGTTGTGCACAGGATCTCGGTGCATTAACTGCATTTATTTATGGAATGCGCGACCGTGAGCAAGTCTTGAATGTGATGGAGGAGACTACCGGTGGTCGTTTGATTCAGAATTATTATAGAATCGGTGGCTGTCAGGATGATATAGACCCTAATTTTGTGCAAAACGTGAAAAAACTTTGTGCTTATATGAAGCCGAAGTTTAAAGAGTACCACGATGTTTTTACCGGAAATGTGATTCTGCATAATCGTTTTAAGGATGTAGGTGTACTTTCTAAGGAAGATGCTATCAGTTATGGCTGTACCGGAGGAACAGGTCGTGCAGCGGGATGGGCTAATGATGTTCGTAAGAATCATCCCTATGCAATGTATGATCAAGTGGACTTTAAAGAGATCATTTATAATAACGGTGACAGCTTTGACCGTTATATGGTGCGTATGGATGAGATGGAACAGAGTATTCATATTATTGAACAGCTCATTGATAATATTCCCGAAGGCGATTTCTATATCAAACAAAAACCAATTATCAAAGTTCCGGAAGGACAGTGGTATTTCTCTTGTGAAGGTTCTCGTGGAGAAATTGGAGTTTATTTAGACAGCAAGGGTGATAAGAGTCCCTATCGTTTGAAATTCCGTCCGATGGGACTCCCGTTGGTTTCTGCAATGGATGAAATGCTGCGCGGTGAGAAGATTGCCGATCTGATAGCTGTCGGTGCTTCATTAGATTATGTAATTCCTGATATTGATAGATAGTTATGTTTGATTTTTCAATAGTATCTACGTGGTTTGATGGTCTGCTTCGTAATACCTGCGGATTAAGTAGCTTTTGGGCAATTCTTATTGAATGTGTACTTGTTGGACTTTTTATTCTTACAGCGTACGCCTTGCTCGCCATCATATTGATATTTATGGAACGTAAGGTCTGTGCCTATTTCCAATGTCGTCTCGGCCCGATGCGCGTGGGACCTTGGGGGCTATTCCAAGTCTTTGCAGATGTTGTGAAGATGCTGATTAAAGAGATCTTTGCCGTGGATAAAGCTGATAAGTTGCTTTATTCTATTGCTCCGTTCCTGGTTTTGATAGGTTCTGTCGGTGCTTTTTCGTTTATGCCTTGGAACAAAGGAGCCGAGATTCTTGACTTCAATGTGGGAGTATTCCTTTTAACAGCCATTTCGAGTATCGGCGTTATTGGGATATTCATTGCCGGATGGAGTTCAAATAATAAGTTCGGTGTAGTTTCTGCGATGCGTGGTGCCGTGCAGATGATTTCTTATGAGATGTCACTTGGGCTTAGTCTTATTGCAGCCGTGACTCTAACAGGATCGATGCAGCTCAGCGGAATCATCGAAGCACAGAGCGGTCCGTTTGGATGGCTGATTTTCAAAGGGCATATTCCTGCGATTATAGCTTTTATTGTATTCTTGATTGCAGGTAATGCCGAAGCTAACAGAGGACCATTTGACCTTGCCGAAGCCGAAAGTGAGTTAACGGCCGGTTATCATACAGAATATTCCGGTATGGGATTCGGCTTTTTCTATTTAGCTGAATATCTGAATTTGTTTATCGTTGCTGGTCTTGCAGCTACTGTCTTTCTGGGTGGTTGGATGCCGATTCATATTGGTGTTGATGGTTTTGATCGAGTAATGGATTATATTCCGGGGATCGTTTGGTTTTTAGCTAAGGCTTTCTTGCTCGTTTGGGTCTTGCTCTGGATTAAGTGGACATTTCCTCGTCTGCGTGTTGACCAAATCCTTAACTTGGAGTGGAAATATTTAATGCCGCTTTCTTTGCTCAATTTGGTATTGATGACAATCATTGTTGCATTGGGCTGGTATATTAAATAAGGTATAAGAAAATGGAAGAAAATAACAAATCATATTTCGGCGAGATACGAGGTGGCGTGAGATCTCTTGTAACAGGGCTCGGCGTCACATTGCGCGAGTACTTTACTAAGAAAGTAACAGAGCAATATCCCGAGAACCGTAAGACGACGTTGCACGTGGCTAAACGACATCGTGGACGTTTAATGATGAAACGCAACGAAGCTGACGTCGTAAAATGTGTGGCTTGTCTGATGTGCGAGAAAGCTTGTCCTAACGGTACCATCAAGATTGTTTCGGAGATGGTTACAAATGATGAAGGCAAGAAGAAACGTCAACTTGTTGATTATCAGTATGACTTAGGCGACTGTATGTTCTGTCAGTTATGTGTCAATGCTTGTAATTTCGATGCGATAGATTTCACCAATGATTTCGAGAATTCTGTGTTTGATCGAGACAGACTTGTTCTGCATCTTGACAAAGAGCATTATGAGAGTTCGCTGCCTAATATCCTTGATGGTGGTGCTCCCGAAGAAATCGGCACGTTTAATACGAAAACTAAATAGGGGAGGAACAGACAGATATGGCAAATTTAGTAATGTTTTGCATCCTGGCCGTAATCATTTTAGGTTCGGCTATAGTATGTGTTTCAACTAAGAGTATTATGAGGGCTGCTACGTTCCTGCTCTTTGTGCTCTTCAGTGTAGCAGGCATCTATTTCTTGCTCGATTATACTTTCCTTGGTGCGGCACAAATTTCAATTTATGCAGGAGGTATAACAATGGTATATATCTTTGCTATCCAATTGGTGTCTAAGCGCACTTTGCAAGGTATGCAAGAACGACTGAAAGGTAAACGAGTTATTTCTGGATGTTTGGTTGCACTGATTGGCTTCGCGACTGTAGCTATCGTGTTATTAAAGAATCATTTTATCAATATGTCTACACAAATGGCTGATGCTGAGATACCGATGAATCAAATCGGAATGGCACTGTTAGGATCAGAGAAATATCAGTATGTACTTCCGTTTGAATTTATCTCCGTGTTTCTGTTAGCTTGTATTATCGGCGGTATAATGATTGCAAGAAAGGAGGATAAGAAATGATACCCGTAGAATTTTTATTGTTGCTTAGTACGTTATTATTCTTTATCGGTTTTTTCGGTTTTGTAACCCGGCGTAATCTAATAGCAATGCTGATTTCTGTCGAGTTGATTCTGAATTCAGTGGATATAAATTTTGCAGTCTTTAATCGTATCTTGTTTCCCGGTCAGTTAGAAGGATTCTTCTTCTCATTGTTCTCTATTGGTGTCAGTGCAGCCGAAACCGCTGTTGCGATTGCAATTATTCTGAATGTTTACCGTAATTTCCATAGTGATCAGGTGAACAGTATTGAAAATATGAAATTATAAGAAAATGGATTACAGTTATGTCTTTTTGATACTCCTTCTACCTGCACTCTCTTTCATGGTATTGGGACTTGCGGGTATGAAAATGTCGCATAAAGTGGCGGGATTGATTGGTACTGTTGTTTTAGGCACGGTGTTTTGTCTCTCTTGCTATACCGCATTTGAGTATTTCTTTGGGCAAGGGAGAGATGCGAATGAATTGTATCCCACCGTGACAGCTTTCAATTTTACTTGGCTGAAGTTTACTGAGCTGTTGACATTCAATATCGGTTTCCGGCTTACCCCTATCTCTGTGATGATGTTGATTGTCATTTCGACAGTTAGCTTTATGGTTCACATCTATTCATTCGGTTATATGCACGGTGAAAAAGGATTCCAGCGGTATTACGCTTTTCTATCTCTTTTTACAATGTCAATGCTTGGATTGGTTGTTGCAACAAATATCTTTCAGATGTATTTGTTTTGGGAACTTGTCGGGGTCTCGTCTTATCTGCTGATTGGTTTTTATTATCCGCAACATACAGCAGTGGCAGCTTCTAAGAAAGCATTCATTGTGACACGCTTTGCCGACCTGTTTTTCTTGATAGGAATCCTCATTTATAGTTTTTATGTAGGCACTTTCAATTATGATTTGACAGTAATACCCCAGTTACACACACAGATTGCGGGAGCAGCAGGCTTGATGCCGATAGCATTGTTTTTGATGTTCATCGGTGGTGCCGGTAAAAGTGCGATGTTCCCACTGCATATTTGGCTTCCGGATGCAATGGAAGGTCCTACGCCTGTATCTGCATTGATTCACGCAGCTACAATGGTTGTAGCTGGTGTATATTTGGTTGCGAGTCTGTTTCCTATCTTCGTACAGTTCGCTCCGGAGCAATTACACTGGATTGCATATATTGCTGCTTTCACAGCTTTTTATGCAGCAGCAGTGGCTTGTTGTCAGAGTGATATTAAGCGCGTGCTTGCTTTTTCGACAATCTCGCAAATCGGCTTTATGCTTGTTGCTCTTGGTGTTAGTCTTCCTGATCCGATGACAGGTGCAGTAGCGATGACGGAAGAATATGATGATGTTAATGGGCTGGGCTATATGGCCGGTATGTTCCACCTCTTCACCCATGCAATGTTTAAGGCTTGTTTGTTTTTGGGTGCCGGTTGTATCATTCACGCCGTACACTCTAATGAAAAGTTTTATATGGGTGGCCTGCGAAAGTATATGCCGATAACGCATATCACATTCTTGATTTCTTGCCTTGCAATTTCCGGAATCCCACCTTTCTCAGGCTTTTTCTCAAAGGATGAGATACTCGTTGCTTGTTATAATTTCCATCCTCTGATGGGAGCCATAATGAGCGGTATTGCAATGATGACAGCGTTCTATATGTTCCGCCTGTATTATGTAATATTCTGGGGTAAGAGTTATTATGAGAGTCACATTGACGAAGGAGCGAAGAAACCTCACGAGGCGCCGCTCACAATGACATTTCCATTGATATTTCTGTCTGCCATTACATTAACCTGCGGATTCCTTCCGTTTGGACATTTCATCTCAGCCAATGGTTTGAGCTTTGACACGCATACCAATTATATGGTCGCGGGTATTAGCATTGGCTTGGCATTTATTGCCATTGTTGTTGCCACAATGATGTATAAGGGTGAGCAGACACCGATTGCCGATAAGCTTGCCAAAATGTTTCCCGCACTTCACCGAGCTGCTTATAAGCGTTTCTATCTGGATGAGGTCTGGATGTTTGTCACTCACAAAATTATTTTCCGCTGTGTATCTACACCCATTGCGTGGTTCGATCGTAATGTTGTCGATGGGTCATTCAATTTCCTCGCGTGGGGAACCAATGAGGCGGGTGAGACCATCCGTCCGTGGCAAAGCGGTGATGTGCGTCAGTATGCCGTGTGGTTCCTGACCGGTACGGTTGCACTCACATTGGTATTGTTATGTTGTCTTTAAAGAATTGATGGTAAAATGAGTATATTAACATTATTCGTAGTTATCCCCGTACTGATGTTACTTGGGCTTTGGATGGCCCGCAGCCTTAATCAGGTACGTGGTGTGATGGTGGTAGGGGCATCCTGTTTATTGGCTTTATCTATTTGGCTGACCATTGCTTTTATTCAGATGCGACACGCAGGCAATACCGATGCGATGCTGTTCACATACAGCATTCCTTGGTTTAAACCGCTGAATATTGCTTATTCGATAGGCGTTGACGGAATATCTGTGGTGATGCTGCTTTTGTCCAGCATTATTGTCTTCACCGGAACATTTGCCTCTTGGCAGTTGAAACCGCTCACCAAGGAATACTTCCTTTGGTTTACTTTATTAAGTGTAGGTGTCTATGGTTTCTTCATTTCAATCGATATGTTCACGATGTTTATGTTCTATGAGGTGGCCCTGATTCCGATGTACCTTTTGATAGGTGTTTGGGGAAGTGGTCCGAAAGAATATGCTGCAATGAAGTTGACATTGATGCTGATGGGAGGCTCTGCTTTGTTGATCATCGGAATTTTAGGAATCTATTTCTTTAGCGGTGCAACAACGATGAATGTTATCGAGATTGCACAATTACATAATATTCCGGTACACATTCAGAAAATATTCTTTCCATTTGTGTTCATCGGATTTGGTGTGCTTGGGGCATTGTTCCCGTTTCATACTTGGTCGCCCGATGGTCACGCTTCGGCACCGACGGCAGTGTCAATGCTTCATGCTGGTGTGCTGATGAAGTTGGGAGGCTACGGTTGTTTTCGCATTGCGATGTACCTGTTACCTGAAGCAGCTCACCAGTTGGCGTGGATTTTCTTGATCCTGACCACTGTTTCGGTTGTCTACGGTGCATTGTCGGCTTGTGTACAAACAGATTTGAAGTATATCAATGCCTACTCATCCGTCTCCCATTGCGGTTTAGTATTGTTCGCATTGCTAATGATGACGCAGACATCTTGCACCGGAGCCATTCTGCAAATGCTGTCTCACGGACTGATGACGGCTCTGTTCTTTGCGCTCATCGGTATGATTTACGGCCGAACTCACACACGTGATGTTCGCAAACTCGGCGGCCTGATGAAGATAATGCCTTTCCTCGGCGTCGGTTATGTCGTAGCCGGTTTAGCCAATCTTGGTCTTCCGGGATTCTCGGGATTTGTTGCAGAGATGACCATCTTCATCGGTTCGTTCCAAAATGCCGATACGTTCCATCGTGCTGCTACGATTATCGCTTGTACGTCTATTGTCGTCACGGCAGTTTATATTCTTCGTGTGGTTGGGAAAATACTTTACCAAAAAGTGGCTGACCCGCATTATGAAACGCTGACCGATGCTACTTGGGATGAACGCGTTGCCGTTGTCTGTCTGATCTTTTGTGTGGCCGGACTCGGTATCGCACCTCTGTGGGCAAGCAATGTCATCAGCGACACGCTCGGTCCGCTCCTCGAACACATCAATTCTGTATCTGTAATGGCTTCACTCTAAATAAAACGCTAAGAAAATGAATATAGATTACAGTCAATTTTTGAGAATGTTGCCCGAAGTAACGCTGATGGCTATGTTGGTTATCACGTTCGGGGCAGATTTCTTCAGCGTAGGTAAAGAGCGCAAATGGTTTAATCCACTGGTTTGCGTACTGATGGTTGCTCACCTCGTGATCAACATATTTCCTGTTGAGACATCTACAACATTCGGCGGGATGTATCAGACCGATGCCTCTATCGGTGTCATTAAAACCATCCTTGCATTGGGAACGCTTATCGTGTTGATTCAGTCGCGTGAATGGATGGCGCGTCCTGATACATCCTTTAAGGAAGGAGAGTTTTACGAACTGATTATTTCCACCCTCTTGGGTATGAATATGATGGTCAGTGCCAACCATTTCTTGCTTTTCTTTTTAGGACTTGAAATGGCATCAGTGCCGATGGCCTGCCTTATTGCTCTCGACAAATATCGTCATAATTCCGCCGAAGCCGGAGCAAAGTTTATTCTTACGGCTACTTTTTCAAGTGGTGTGATGCTTTATGGTATTTCGTTTCTTTACGGGGCGGTCGGTACACTCTATTTTGACGATGTAGCAGCAGCTATCACCACTTCGCCACTGACGATAATGGGACTCGTGTTCTTTTTCAGCGGACTCGGATTCAAGATCTCACTCATTCCGTTCCATTTTTGGACGGCAGACACGTATCAAGGAGCTCCCACTACTGTTACCGGTTATCTCAGCGTTGTTTCCAAGGGTGCAGCTGCTTTCACGCTCTGTGCCATCTTGATGAAGGTCTTTGCACCGATGACAGTCTATTGGCAATACCTACTGTATATCGTCATCACATTAAGCATCACCGTTGCCAACCTGTTTGCTATCCGCCAAAGCGAATTAAAGCGCTTTATGGCATTCAGTTCTATCTCGCAGGCCGGATATATTATGCTGGCTGTCATCGGTAACTCATCGATGGGTGTGACCGCCTTATCATATTATGTACTGATTTATGTTGTTGCCAATATGGCCGTCTTTACCATTATCAGTGCCGTAGAAGAACATAACGGCGGCATAACCGATATCGATGCTTACGACGGATTATATGCCACCAATCCTAAATTGGCATTTCTGATGACATTAGCACTGTTCTCGCTCGGTGGAATTCCGCCGTTTGCCGGAATGTTCAGCAAGTTTTTTGTCTTTATGGCAGCGGCCCAGCAAGGCAGTGTCTTTGCTTATGGAGTCGTGTTCGTTGCCTTGATCAACACTGTAATCAGCCTTTACTATTACCTGTTGATTGTGAAAGCGATGTATATCAAGAAGACCGATACGCCATTGCCGACATTCGCCAGCGGCCTCAATACAAAGATTGCTTTGGCTCTTTGCACGGCCGGCATCGTGTTGTTCGGTGTTTGTTCAGTCGTTTATGATTGGATAGAAATGGCAGCGTAGGTTACGCTGAATCATATAATAATAAGCGGATTATAGTCGAATGGCTCTCGGCTATAATCCGTTTTCTTTTTAAGAGACCTACAAAAATCAGATTATAGAAGTGTAATTAGCTGCAATATAAAATGTGTTTTATGTTGCGGCGAGTCACTTTCAGAGTCATAGAATGAATTTTGAATATTGGTGAGCTACTCGGCAAAGCATAAAATAACGTGGACTCGATGATTTTATCAATATGTGGATCATCATGTTTCAAGAATATCAGTGTCTATGGTATCAGAGTAGCAGTGTTTATCGCCACTCTGTTGTGTCACTTACCGTAACTCCGTTACTCTGTTTACCGTAACTCCGTTACTCTGTTTACTGTAACTCTGTTACTCTGTTTGCCGTAACCTCGTTGCTCTGTTTGCCGTAACTCCGTTGCTGTAATTGTCGTAACTCCGTTGTGGTTTTGGCCGTTGTTTTAGAAAAAGTTTGCATCGAACTCACTTAAAATAAATCTTAGATACAGGTAAGTAGCTTGATAAGGCATAAAAAAGTCAAGTGCTGATAAGTGACTTGACAAGGCAAAAATGAAATCCTAAGGTCGGTAAGTCACCCACCAGACTTAAAAGGATTTTTGGTGTTGGCGAGTGACTTGCCGGCTTATTTTGTTTGATGCTTCTCGGTCAGATCGAATCGTAGTGTACGGGCTTTGATCAGATCGGCGTGTGAAACGCGGTAAGACTTGTAACGGCGGCCACCGAGCGTTATACCCTTTATATATATCGACTGAGCCGAGGCGTGGGGGGCTTCGATAACAATGTCACCGGCAGGATAAAAGCGGCGGTCAAGGTGTAGTGTGACGCGATCGAAGACGGGTGTGGTGAGCGTATAAGTGGGCGAACCGGGACAGTCGGGATACAGACCGATCATTGAGAAGATTGCCCAGGCCGACATTGTACCGCAATCGTCGTTGCCGGGAATGCCGTCGGGTGTGGCTTTATAATATTTTTCCAGCAGTCGGGCTACTTGTTGCTGCGTGCGCCAGGCCTGCTTGTCGAAATACGAAAACAGGTAGGGATAAGCGATGTCGGGCTCGTTGGCCGGGTCATAGAGGTTTTGGTCGAACACCCTTTGCAGCTTATCGACAAACTGTTGAGGCCCACCCATTACGTGGGCGAGCTTTTTAATATCGTGCGGTACATAGAACGTGTAATTCCAGGCCGAGCCTCGTGAAAGCCGGGGGCATTGGTGAAGTCGGCGCCGGCTTTGGGATCGAACGGCGTGAGGAACTGACCGTTGGCCAATTTAGGTCTAAGTGTTCCGTATTCCTTTGAATAATAATTGTGCCAACCGCTACTCAATCGCCGGAAATGTCGTGCATCGGCCTTCTTTCCGAGTGCATCGGCCAGCTGCGAAAGCGCATAGTCGGCCACATAATATTCCAAGGCGTGCGAAACGGAGTTGTCACCTGACTGATCGGCGGCATAAAGACCGAGCGGGATATAACCCTTGGCGAGATACGGGTCGACGTCGGGTCGCATTTTGTTGTCCTGACTTGGCGTGGTAGCTGACTTGACGAACGCCTCATAGGCTGTGTTGACATCGAAATCTCGAAGACCTTTCAGATAAGTGTCTGTGATGACGGGAATGGCCGGGTCGCCCTCCATCGTCCACGTCTCACGGCCGAAGAGTTCCCATTTTGGCATCCAACCCCACTCTTTATACATCTCGATCATCGAACGAACCATATCGAGCTGCTTGTCGGGATAGAGCAATGTAAAAAGCTGGTGCACGTTGCGATAAGTGTCCCAAAGCGAATAAACGGTGTAGCGATTACCTCGGGTGGTGCCGATTTCTGCACTTTCCATCTTGGGGTATTGTCCGTTTACATCCTGCAAAATATTGGGATGCAGTTGGGTATGGTAGAGTGCTGTGTAGAAGATACGCCGCTGGGCCTCGGTGCCGCCCTCTACGGTGATTCGGCTCAGCGTCTTGTTCCACTGGTTATAGGCTTTTCGCCGCACGTTGTCGAAGTCGACGGTAGGTGTTCGGCTGTTAGATTCTCGCGTGCATTGGCAATTGACACAAACGAGATGCCCATCTGCACTTCTATTTGCTCGCTTTCAGCACAATCGAAGCTGAAATAATAGCCTATTTCATTGCCTGCCATCTCGCGTCCGTAGTGCTTATACAGTTTGTATTTACCGTTGTCTGTGTCCCATTGTCCTTTTACTCCGGTCATTGTTGGCTGCTTTTTCCAATAGCCGGTCTCTGTGGGTTGCTTGTTCACGCGCATCACAAAATACATCGAGAACACAGCTTGCGAGTTATAACAGAACGTTCCTAAGAGTCGGAATCCCTCGATTTCAGTGTCGCTGACGCGCTTCACCATTCCCCCGACTTCGTTGGTAAGTCCATCACCAATATTGAGCAGGATGTTTCCTTGTCCTTTACGAAAGGTGAATCGCTCGATAGACGAACGTAAGGTGGAAGTTACTTCGCATTTGATTCCATATTTATCAAGTTTGTTTGCATAATATCCGGGCACTGCTTGCTCACCGCTGTAAGTAGAACCGTAATGGCGATAATCTACGTCTAACGCTCCAGCCGTGGGCATCAGCAGCAGTGTACCGAGTTCGGGACAGCCTACTCCGCTTAGCGTCACGTGCGCAAAGCCAGTGAAATACTTATTGTTGAACTCGTAGGGAGCTGACCACCAGCGGGCGTCTTTGTCGTAAACATTCAGGTCGGAACCCATCACATTAAACGGAACGACCGACATCAAGCCATTGGGACATACTGCTCCGGGATTGCAAACACTGAAATTGGTGGTACCGATGAATGGATCTACATATTCGACCGGTTTCTGAGCCTGTGCACCAAACGTTACAGTCAGCCATAATCCGAATGTAATCACGTATTTATTACCTGTCATAAGGTTTCGTTTTTATCGTTAATGGATCATAGAATTAGGTGCAAAGATACGAAGAAAAAATAAGAAACAAATATCCTCAGGCGCGTTTTGGTACAGGTTTTATATTAAATTCTCAGCTTCCAAGCGTATGAAACCGGGAAAGATAATCTCATTTTCGATGTATGTATGTTCTAATAATGCTTCGTAAAAATCGTGCAACCGAGATACCAATGTCTTATAATTGTCACTCGTGTCGGTATCGGCCGAGAAATCATTTGTCAGCACTTGGATTCTATTTTGCCGTAGCAATTCGTCATCGTGTTCCATCATCATCATCTGAATAGGAGCTTGAACCGTGCCGCAATGAAATGGTTCAATCGGTCTTCGGTGTGCTACTGCATCGAAAAACTCGTAGAAATAGGGGAATAAGACATTTTCTTCTTTCTGTAAATGACTCTCCAATGCATTGAGCGACTCTGTAAATAGTGCACTGATCTCATCGAGAGCCGGATTATCTTCGGGGTGTTCGGCGCACATTTTGGCAATTAATTCCAATGTGACGGGACCCTCCCGACGGATACCCCGATGATGAATTTTCAAGGCATAATCCGTGAGGAGGTCCAACGGCCATTGTTCGAAAGCATATCTGCTGTGTGTCATAATGTTATTGTATCATTTAGTTCTTTAATCTTTTTCTTCTCTTTGTACTTGTATTCCACTGTGAGTTGGCCCGTGAGTGCACGCAATGGCAAGTCTCTGTAATAAGGATTGTCGTTGCCGAGACCCACGCGTGTGGCGTAAAATGTATTTTGATTGTCCCTCGGGTCGGTGTTATCATCGATGCGAATCAGTGCGGGAGTGGCCTCCATTTCAGGAAAATAAACCGCCATTTTACTGCTTCCGTGTCGTGGATGATCGAAAAATGCAGGCTCGATTTTCTGTTCTCGCTCATTAATTTGATGCACAATGTGAGCCAATACGTTGTTAGGTCCGAAAACTTTTGTTCCGTCTTGCATCACGGCACTGCGTATCAGCGTGCTATAATAATAGGTGTTGCTGTCTGATAAACAGATACCCATACATACACGATTATCTGCTTTATAGCTTGCATCAGCGCTTCTGCTGCGTCGGTGGATATAGAGCCGCCCGTAATTATTCATTTGCAGGTCGTTGTCGTGTACATAATAATCCTCAAACACACTGTTACGTGTAAAGTAACTTTCTACCTCTAACGGATAAATCATTACTCCGCAAACACTTACAGCATAATGCTCCAGCAATTGTTTCATTACTTTCTGCATCGTGTTTACAATTTCTTTATCATTGGTCTGTCGACCTAACTGACTGATTAATGCCTGAATCTCCTCATTCATTTCTATATGATTTTGTGCAAAAATATGGCTTTGACGTGAAAGACAAGGTAACATTTGTTACTTGAATTGTATAAAAATGATTAAATCGTTGATAAGGATGGGAGCAAGTTTCTTTTCAATTTAAAGCTCCATTCTGCTTTTTTACTTTCAGAAAGAGAAAACAGTTTTGTTTTATTTCGTATCTTTCTGAAAATCAATAAAATAGAAGTCTCGTTTCAATTAACGGTTAATTGTAAAACGATTAACCGTTAATCGCACGCCGTTTAACGGCTTCTCGCAGTGCGATTAACGGTTGATTAAAAGTGAGAATATGAAAGGATAAAAAGTGGACAGATAGAGTAGGGTATAGGCTCTATTATATTCGGAAAATAAGCTGATATATTATTTGTTCTTTATTTGGACCTTTTGTCCTTTTCTCTGAAAACTCGATCGCTCTTGCCTAATCCTTTTTATCCTTTCACCTTTTTATCCTTTGGCCTTTAAAAGATCGCGGATTTCGGTGAGTAAACGTTCTTCTGCACTTGGTTCCGGTGCTGTGGGAGCCTCTGCTTCCGGTTCTTTCTTGGCCGTAACTTTATTGATTCCCTTGATAAAAAGGAAAATACAGAAGGCTATAATCAAGAAATCGATGATGTTTTGAATGAACATTCCGTATTTGATTTGGGCACTTCCAACAGTGATAGCAAGGCCGGAGAAATCGATACCGCCTGTCAGTGTGCCGATGATTGGCATAAGAATGTTGTCTACCAATGAACTGACAATCTTGCCAAATGCACCGCCGATGATTACACCGACAGCTAAATCAAGGACATTTCCGCGCATTGCGAATGCTTTAAACTCATTTAGAAAATTGCTCATACTTTTACTTTTTATTATTATTTAATACTGAAATCAGTTGCAAATATAAGAACTTTTTCGTATCTTTGCGGCACAAAATAAGAGAAAAAGTACTTAATGGCGAAATATTTGAGTTTTGCCGAAGGTAAAAGCGATAAAAGATAACAAAATAGGTAGAAGTTTTTAACTCTTTAAAAAAGATAGGAAGTAAAATGATTAAAATTGGTATTAACGGATTCGGCCGTATCGGTCGCTTTGTTTTTCGTGCAACTTTGGAAGAGGCAAACGCAAAAGATGTCGTTGTAGTAGGTATTAACGACCTTTGTCCAGTTGATTATTTAGCTTATATGCTGAAGTATGACACGATGCACGGACAGTTTCAGGGTACAATCAAAGCTGATGTAGAGAAGTCTCAGCTCATTGTTAACGGTAATGTAATCCGCGTAACTGCGGAGCGCAACCCCGCTGACTTGAAGTGGAATGAGGTTGGTGCTGAATACGTTGTTGAGTCTACTGGTCTCTTCTTAACCAAAGAGAAGTCTCAGGGTCACCTCGATGCAGGTGCTAAATACGTCGTTATGTCTGCTCCTTCTAAGGACGACACGCCGATGTTCGTATGCGGTGTAAACTTCGACAAGTATGTTAAGGGCACGCAGTTCGTTTCTAATGCATCTTGCACAACCAACTGTTTGGCTCCTATCGCTAAGGTTTTGAATGATAAGTTCGGTATCACTGATGGTTTGATGACGACTGTTCACTCTACAACTGCAACTCAGAAGACTGTTGACGGACCTTCTTTGAAGGATTGGCGCGGTGGTCGTGCTGCTTCCGGCAATATTATTCCGTCTTCTACCGGTGCTGCAAAGGCAGTGGGAAAAGTTATTCCTGAGCTCAACGGTAAACTGACTGGAATGTCTATGCGTGTACCGACTTTGGACGTTTCTGTTGTCGATTTGACAGTCAACTTGAAGAAAGCAGCTTCTTATGACGAGATTTGCAAGGCAATGAAAGATGCTTCCGAGGGTGAATTGAAAGGCGTATTAGGTTACACGGAGGAGGCTGTTGTTTCTTCGGATTTCCTTGGTGACGCTCGTACCTCTATCTTCGACGCAAAAGCTGGTATCGCTTTGACCGATACTTTTGTGAAAGTCGTATCTTGGTATGATAACGAAATCGGTTATTCTCACAAGGTTGTAGAGTTGATTAAGCATATGGCTAAGGTTAACGGCTAATCAATTTCACTATAAAAACCATACGAAAAGGTCATCCGATATTTGTCGGATGACTTTTTTTTATTATTTTTGCACACAGAGATTAAAATGAGTAGACGAGAAAACAAGTGGATGAGTAGACGAGAGAACAAGTTAACAAGTCGTGAAGAGAATAGATGATTTATAATAATAAGATGCAAATTAGAGCCTTAAATTGGTGTAATCATTTGTCAATAGGTTAGCTTCGTTTACTTGCCCCACTACCGGATAGATATGCAAAAGATGATAACCATTATAGGACCGACGGCCAGTGGAAAGACAACATTGGCTGCCGAGTTGGCATTCGACATCGGTAATGCAGAGATTATCAGCGCCGACAGTCGACAGGTTTATCGTCGGATGGATATCGGAACGGGTAAAGATTTAGCAGATTATACGCTGAACGGACAAACGATTCCTCATCATTTGATAGACATAACAGAGCCCGGTACTAAATATAACCTATTTAAATATCAAGAGGATTTTCGCAAGGTTTATCAGAGTTTGATATCAAAAGGAGTGGCTCCGATTTTGTGTGGCGGAACAGGATTATATGTAGAAGCCGTCTTAAAAGGCTATTCTTTATCGCCGGTACCGCAGAATCCGGAGTTGCGCAGCCGTCTTGCAAATAAGCATATAGATGAATTGACGACAATACTTGCCGATTTAAAAACTCGCAATCACACTTCAATGCACAATCGGACAGATGTAGATACGGCTCAGCGAGCTATCCGTGCCATTGAGATCGAAACTTACAATTGGGAGCATCCGATGCAGGAAAGACTAATGCCGACTATTGATTCGCTGATTATTGGATTGAATCTTGATCGTGATAGAAGGCGAGAGAAGATTACAAAACGGTTGAAACAGCGTTTGGAAAACGGAATGATTGATGAAATCCAGAGACTGTTGAATGAGGGGATACCGGCAGAAGACTTGATCTACTATGGTCTTGAATATAAGTTTATTACAGAATATATTATAGGGAAATGGTCTTATGACGAAATGTTTCGCAGTTTGGAAATAGCCATTCATCAGTTTGCCAAACGACAGATGACATGGTTTCGCGGAATGGAAAGGAGAGGTTTTCATATTCATTGGATAGAAGCTGAGCAACCGATGATGAACAAAATAAAAATAATTAAAGAGTTATGGCAATGAATGAGACACGATGGGGGATACTTTATTGCCCTAAAAATACATTGCGTCAGCAAAAACGTTGGGAACGGATAGAAAAGTGTCTGCACGAGAATCAAATTGATTTCGATTATGTGCAGAGTGAAAGTATGGGCAGTGTAGAACGCCTTGTCAAGATGATGATCAACAACGGGTATAAGACAATCATTATTGCAGGAGGGGATTCTGCCCTGAATGATGCCGTGAATTGTCTGATGCAAGTGGATGCCGACACACGAAATCAAATTGCACTTGGAGTTATTCCTAATGGCGTGATGAATGATTTTGCACATTTCTGGGGCTTTAAAGAGAGTGAAGTGGAACAGTCTGTAGCTTGGTTAAAGCGCCATCGTGTCAGAAAAATAGACTTAGGAAGAATCAATTATAAGAACAAAAACGGTGAGGCTTGCCATCGTTACTTCTTGAATTGTGTCAATATTGGGTTGATTGCAGCCATTATGAATCTGCGCAGAAAGACTCGACATCTGCTTGGATCGCGCACATTGTCTTTCATTTTTTTATTTATTTTGATGCTGTTTCAGCGTTTAGACTATAAGATGATACTCAGAATCAATACGGATGTCATTAAGAGAAAGGTGATGACTGTATGTGTGGGGAATGCTCTGGGATACGGACAGACACCGAATGCCGTGCCGTATAATGGTTTGCTTGATGTTTCGGTGGTCTATCACCCAGAGATGATGCAATTGATAGAAGGTTTCTATCTGTTCTTAAGAGGTAAGTTTTTAAATCATCGCAGTGTACATCCTTATCGTACAAGGGAGATAGATGTTATTGAGACACAGCACGCTTTGGTAGGGCTTGACGGAAGATTGATGAACACACCAGTGGGGAGTTTTCGTATCAAAGTGGAACAAGAGGTCATTAACTTCTTAATTCCCGATTAACCGATTTTGGATATTCGGCGTAATTCTTCATCCTGAATGATTTTGATTTTACGTCCGTCGATGGCGATGAGTTTCTCGCCGGCAAAGCCGGAAAGTGTCCGTATGGCGTTACTTGTGGTCATATTAGACAAGTTGGCCAAGTCTTCGCGGCTCAGATAAATACTCAGTGTAGATCCGTCTTTTTCTACTCCGTAGCTGTCTTTAAGGAAAAGCAAAGCCTCGGCCAAGCGTCCACGAATATGCTTTTGGGTGAGACTGACGGTTCGATCGTCTGAAGCACCTAACTCTTTGGATAGATTTCGGATAAAGAAAAGGCTGATATGGTAATTCTCTTTCAACAGTTCTATTATAATCTCAATAGGAATGAAAGCGATGGCCGATGGTTCTAAAGCCATTCCTGCTGTTCGATATCGTTCTTCGGCGAAGTAAGCTCTGAAACCGAAGAAGTCGATAGGCTTGATTACTCTTAATATTTGATTCTTCCCGCTGATACCGTCCTTATAGATTTTTACTTTACCTTGGAACAGGCATAACATATTCCGAGGATATTCCGAATCTTTGTATATGACTTCGTTCTTTTTGAATCGACGGACAGTAATATGTTCAAAGAGCATCTGTTGTTGTTCTTCGGTCATTGGCGCCCATAACTTTGAAATTGCATCGGCAATGTCAATCTTGATCAAATCGTCTTTTGAAGTCATATGATTAATCTTAAATCTCTATCTTGTTTGCTTTTAGTATCCTAATTGCAAAAATACAAAAAAAACATTATATACAATAAAATAGATGCAGATTTTTATATCGTAAAACACAAAACAGCTGTTTTCTTCAAAGAAAACAGGTATTTATTTTGTATAAAGCGTAAAATTTTGTACTTTTGAAAGCGGGTTTGTGGACGGACAACAAACGTTCGCTCCCGGCAGAACTGAGTATTAAACATTAAACCTTAACAGACCGACTATGAGTTATCTGCGATTCGAGAAAGCTCTGATGACTAACCTTGAAGAGTCGTTGTCCAAGGAATTGCTCCGTACAAACAGGTCCGGTGCCTATTCCTGTTCAACGATAGTGGACTGTAACACGCGTAAGTATCACGGACTTCTTGTTGTTCCTGTTCCGGAATTGGATGACGAGAATCACGTCTTACTGTCGTCTTTGGATGTTACGGTGATTCAACACGGAGCCGAATTTAATTTGGGACTGCATAAGTATCAAGGTAATAATTACAGTCCGAAAGGTCATAAATACATTCGGGAGTTTGATTGTGACAAAGTACCTACTACGCTTTATCGCGTCGGTGGTGTACTGTTGAAGAAAGAAGTTGTCTTTCAACATTATGAAGACAGAATTCTGTTGCGTTACACCTTGGTAGATGCGCATTCTGCAACGACACTGCGTTTTCGACCATTCTTGGCGTTTCGAAGCGTCCGTCAGTTTACACATGAGAATACAACAGCCAGCCGAAGTTACTTCTCTGTGGACAATGGAATCAAAACTTGTATGTATGCGGGCTATCCGGACCTATATATGCAGTTCAATAAAAAGAACGAATTCGTTTTTCAACCTGACTGGTACAGAGGTGTAGAGTATCCGAAAGAGCAGGAGCGTGGTTATGCTTCGAATGAAGATTTATATGTCCCCGGCTATTTTGAGATGAACATTCGGAAAGGGGAGAGTATCGTTTTTGCTGCATCTACGGCTGAAATAAAGTCGGGAAGTTTAAAGAAACTTTTTGATGACGAGGTGAATGAGCGTAACCCGCGTGATAATTTCTTCCATTGTTTGGTCAATGCAGCCCATCAGTTCCATATCAGTATGAAGAATGATGACCGTTATCTGCTCGCGGGTTATCCGTGGTTCAAATGCCGTGCGCGCGACACATTCATTGCTTTACCGGGACTGACACTTGCCATTGAGGAGCAAGACTATTTTGAGCTTGTGATGAAGACGGCCGAGAGAGGGCTTAGAGAGTTTATGAACGGTGAACCTTTAACAGTTAAACTTTATGAGATAGAGCAGCCGGATGTCCTATTATGGTGTGTTTGGGCTATTCAGCAATATGCCAAAGAAGTAGGCAATGAAAAATGTTTGCAAATGTATGGCAAGTTGTTGAAGGATATGATTCATTTCATCGAAGAGGGAAACCATCCTAATCTTCGCCTTGATTCTAACGGATTGCTGCATACTGAAGGTCGTGATCGAGCAGTTACGTGGATGAATTCAATGGCAAACGGTCGTCCGATTGTTCCTCGAACAGGCTATATTGTTGAGTTTAATGCGCTGTGGTATAATGCGCTCAAATTTGCAGCAGCGATGGCAGAACAGAATAATGAGACTGAAAATGTAGCTCGTTATGAAGCTTTGGCCGAGCTGTGTCAGAAGTCTTTCGTTGATACATTTTTGAATGAGTATGGCTATTTATTTGACTATGTAGATGGGAATATGATGGATTGGAGCGTACGCCCCAATATGATCTTCGCTGTGGCATTAGATTATTCGCCATTGAGTCAGGATCAAAAGAAGAGTGTTTTGGATGTCTGTACACGTGAACTCCTTACTCCTAAGGGGCTGCGTTCACTTTCTCCGAAGAGTGGAGGCTATAATCCTATTTATGTCGGGCCACAGACACGGCGAGATTATGCCTATCATCAAGGTACGGCTTGGCCTTGGTTGGGTGGTTTCTATATGGAGGCCTGTCTCAAACTATATAAGCGGACTCGCTTGAGTTTTATCGAACGACAGATGGTAGGTTATGAAGACGAAGTGTTCAGTCATTGTATTGGTACGATACCTGAACTCTTTGACGGTAATCCACCGTTCTCGGGACGTGGTGGAATATCGTTTGCTGTCAATGTAGCAGAGATATTGCGTACGTTGGAATTGCTTGAGAAGTATCATTATTAGAAAGGAGGAACTGACAATGAAAGTATTAATGTTTGGATGGGAGTATCCTCCTCATATCCTCGGAGGCCTTGGAACGGCCAGTTTCGGAATTACAGAAGGTTTGCATGCACAGGGAGATATGGATATTACCTTTTGTTTACCGAAACCGTGGGGGGATGAAGACAAGACTGCGGCCAACATCATTGCGATGAATTGCGTGCCTCTTGGGTGGCGCGATGTTAATGCCGATTATGTCAAACAGCGCGTGGGTAATGTGATGGGTACAGATATGTATTTCCGGCTTCGCGAACATATTTATTCTGATTTCAATTATATGAGTCTCGACGATTTAGGTTGTATGGGATTTTCGGGCCGTTATCCAGATAATTTGCACAATGAAATCAACAACTATTCCATTGTTGCCGGTGTGGTGGCCCGCACGTTGGATTATGATATCATTCACGCACACGACTGGCTTACTTATCCTGCCGGTATCCACACCAAGCAGGTGTCGGGAAAACCTCTGTGCATTCACGTTCACGCGACCGACTTCGATCGCTCTCGCGGGCACGTCAATCCTACGGTCTATTCAATTGAGAAAGACGGGATGGACAATGCCGATTGTATTATGTGCGTGTCTGAATTGACTCGTCAGACCGTAATCAATCAATATCATCAAGACCCTCGCAAGTGTTTCACTGTACACAATGCAGTCTATCCTTTACGACAAGAATTACAGGAGATTCCGCGTCCGGATCATACGAATAAGGAGAAAGTGGTTACATTTTTAGGTCGACTGACAATGCAAAAAGGACCTGAATATTTCATCGAAGCTGCTAATATGGTACTTCAGCGCACTCGGAATGTACGCTTCTGTATGGCGGGTTCGGGCGATATGATGGATCAGATGATTTATCTTGCGGCTGAACGCGGCATTGCAGACCGTTTCCATTTTCCCGGATTTATGAAAGGCAAGCAAGTGTATGCGTGTCTGAAAGATTCTGATGTCTATGTGATGCCGTCTGTAAGTGAGCCTTTCGGTATATCACCGCTCGAAGCAATGCAATGCGGAACTCCTTCAATTATCTCCAAGCAGAGTGGTTGTGCTGAAATTCTTAATAATTGTATCAAGGTTGATTATTGGGATATCCACGCATTGGCAGACGCAATGTATAGCATCTGTCATAATGAGAGTTTATTTCATTATTTACAGGATGAAGGAAAGAAAGAGGTTGACCAAATTACGTGGGAAAAGGTAGGGCTGTGGATTCGTGAACTTTATGAGCGAGCATTGAACCGCCAGTAAGAAGTAATGAATATAAGATTAACAATAAATCCATAAACTGATGAAGACAATTTGTTTATATTTTGAAATACACCAAATCATTCACCTCAAGCGTTATCGCTTTTTTGATATTGGTACGGATCATTATTACTATGATGATTTTGAGAATGAACGTAGCATTGCCGATATTGCAGAGCGCTCGTATATGCCGGCACTTAACACACTGGAAGAGATGATCAAGGCCAGCGATAGATATTTTAAGGTGGCATTCTCACTATCAGGTGTCGGTGTGGAACAACTTGAAATGCACGCACCTCAGGTCTTGGAAAAGTTACAGCAACTTAATGAAACCGGTTGTATAGAGTTTTTGGCCGAACCCTATTCGCATGGTTTGTCTTCGTTGACTAATGAAGAGAGTTTCTCGCGGGATGTCAAGAAACAGTGCGAAAAAATGAAGGAATATTTCGGACAGATGCCGAAAGTTCTGCGCAATTCGTCTCTGATTTATAGTGACGACATTGGTTTGCAGGCTGCTCGAATGGGATTCAAAGGAATGTTAACCGAGGGAGCTAAACACGTGTTGGGTTGGAAGTCGCCTCATTATATTTATAACTGTGCCCTTGCCCCACATCTCAAACTTTTACTTCGCGATGTCAATCTCAGTGACGACATTTCATTGCGGTTTAATAACAGCGACTGGCCCGGCTATCCGTTGTTTGCCGATAATTACATTGATCGGATTGCTGCACTGCCCGATGAAGAGCAGGTAATCAATATCTTTATGGAGCTTTCGGCACTGGGTATTGCACAACCCTTGTCAAGCAACATCTTGGAATTTATTAAGGCACTTCCAGTCTGTGCCAAGGTCAAAGATATCACATTCTCTACTCCCTCAGAACTCTGTATGAAAATGAAGAGTGTCGGTACACTCGACGTTCCTGACACGCTTTCGTGGACTGATGAAGAGCGAGATGTTAGCAGTTGGTTAGGTAATCCGATGCAGCGTGAAGCGTTCAATAAGCTGTATAGCGTGGCAGATCGAGTTCGTATTGCTAACGATCCACGCATTAATGTGGATTGGGACTATTTGCAGGCCTCCAACAATTTTCGTTTTATGACGACGAAAGCCTCTAACGTGGGTATTGATCGTGGCATATACAACAGCCCATTCGACGCGTTCACCAACTATATGAATATTCTCGGTGACTTTATCAATCGTGTTAACAGTCTTTATCCCGAAGAAATCGACAATGACGAACTCAACAGTTTACTCACTACGATTAAAAATCAGGACAATGAAATTGAGATGAAAGAGAAAGAAATCATCCGTTTGCAAACTAAGATAGAGAAGATGCAGGCAGCTGAAAACAAATTGAAAGCAAAAGTAAATAAGGTAAAAATTTCTGCTAAAGAGAAAGTCCAGATCAAAAAAACAGGTAAAATTGCTGATGAATCGAAGGTGTCTGAAAAGATCTGAATGATACTTTTCAAGAACAAAGGGGATATGCTATAGAATGACATATCCCTTTTGTTCTCTTTTGTGGAAATCATTGTTTCTTAGACAGTGTACTTATTGTAAGTATCAAAAGAGTCTCCAATGAAGTCTCACATCTGTTGTATTCTTCAAAAGGAATTTTTTAAATAGCGTCTTATACGTGTATATTCCAGTCATACCATATAAAAATCATTGAATTTGTAAAATCTTTTGCATATTACGAAGCTTTTTTGTACTTTTGTCGTATGACAAGGCAAGATAGATACAAATACGTTTTGAATTATTATCGTGTGAAGATGCCGCGTGTATCGACAGAGTTGGAGTTTGGAAGTGCATTCCAATTAATTGTTTCAACATTGCTCAGTGCCCAGTGTACAGATAAGCGTGTCAATCAGATTACACCCGAATTATTCCGCCATTATCCTACGGCAGAGACGATGGCGGCAGTCGAACCCGAAGATGTTTTTCCTTATATCAAAAGCGTTTCTTATCCAAATGCGAAGGCAAAACATTTGATCGGAATGGCGCGAATGATCGTAAATGATTTCGGTGGAGAGCTTCCCAATCGGATGGAAGATCTCATCAAATTGCCCGGTGTGGGGCGAAAGACGGCCAATGTTTTGCAAGCCGTGTGGTTTGGCAAAGCTACGATGGCAGTCGATACGCACGTTTATAGAGTGAGTCATCGTTTAGGATTGGTCCCGAAAACAGCAGATACACCTTATAAAGTGGAACAGGAATTGATTAAGAATATTCCTGAAGTAGATATACCCAACGCTCATCACTGGTTGCTTTTGCACGGACGGTATATTTGTACGAGTCGGATGCCGCACTGTGCAGACTGCCCTTTCGATTCGTTTTGTCCCAAATTATTCGAAAATTCTAAATTGAAATAACAATGCAAGCTAAAAGAATACTGGCCTTTCTCACAGAGTTGACAGCTAACAACAATCGTTCTTGGTTTTTAGAACACAAGAAAGAATATTCTGAATGTCGTGTAGACTTTGAGGCAGGGATTGCTGAAGCCATTGCACGAATCTCTGAGTTCGATCCTGAAATTGCCCATCTGCAAGTGAAAGATTGTGTATATCGATTCAATCGCGATACTCGATTCTCACCAGATAAGTCACCCTATAAGAATCATCTCGGAGCTTATATCTGTGCACGTGGTAAGAAAGCGTTACGCGGCGGATATTATCTCCATCTCGAGCCGGGTAACTGTCTGGTGGCTGTCGGCGGTTATTGGTTACCTACAAACATTCTGACATCGTGTCGGAATGAAATTATGAGCAATATTGAAGAATGGCGTCGCCGAGTGGAGAATGCGTCGTTTATCAAACTTTTTGGTCGTCCTGGCGAAGGAAAATGGGAGAATTCTACTAAGGGATTTGGTTTGGGGTTATTGAAAACAGCGCCGAGTGGATTTCCACGTGATTATGAGTTTATTCAATATTTGCGAATGAAAGATTATTGTTCTTGGACTCGTGTGTCCGATACTTTCTTTGAAGGAGACTGCTGGTTGGATGGAATTGTGAAAACATTTCAAGTTGCCAAACCGATGATGGACTTCATTAACGCCGTTGTTGACGATTATGAGTAAATCTATGGTAACCTTCGTTTCTTCATCCGACTCATAGTATATCGTATCGAGTAGTACGCTCTCCACTTAAGTTATATTTATGTTACGGTTGTCTGTCTTGGCATAGCGCTTCAGTATTTCAAACAGAGCGGCGTCCAACCTGAATGGTACCAATTTTCTTACTGTCATAATTCCCATTTCCCAATCTATTCTTATTATATTGTATGTGGATGTAATACAAATGAATGGGAAGTCTCAAGCATTTTTGTCGATTTATTCCAACGATACGCTTTCCTCGTGTGCTGATGTTTAAAAAATATGATGAGCAATGTCCTCGCCACTATGGCAAGGACATTGCTCATCATATAAAACTGTTTTATTACTCCTTAATATTATTAAGAAATCCTTGGAGTTCAGAAATTTATGAAAGTAAGAAATCCTTGAAAGGCGGAATAAGTAATGCCGTAAGCATAATCTACTATACTAAAGCCAGGACGATCGACCTGAGAAAAATTGTCGTTGGCTATATTCTATGGGCCTTCGATCTTACCACTCCCCTTTGTAGCGAGGGTTATCTGTTTCAGCGCACCTGGTCCAGTAAGGCCGTTATCGTCAAAACCATATTCACCTGCGATGTTGTTCTTGTTTGAGGTTACAACTATCTTGGTGAGGAAATATATTATTAGCAAGTCCAGCATCTTTAATATACGGCATAAAGCAGAGATAGGACGCTTTGTGTTGGAGTGTGAAATTGTATTTTCTGTGTATGTCTTCTTTCGCAACAGCCACTCCGCAGTCGCCATCACGACCAATATGGTCGGCGTTGTTGGGTTTGTCTTGTGTCTGTGTACCGGCAATGGTTACCTTACGAGGAGACTTTCCGTTGATGCTTTCTGTACATGTATAGCGTATTTTGTGTCCAGGCTGCGTGTATTTTCCTCTCGTAAGCTTGAACATTGCATCCTTTTCCTCTTGGCTTTTGTCGCCTTAATAGGATTTCCGTCAAGGTGGGTGGCCGGGGCGCTTTTATTTATTGACTTGTCGTCTTCTTCCACCCAAATGCAGTCTCCCGGTGACCAATAGGCTGTCGCTCCCTTTGATACTTGATGGGTGATGCTCGTGCGTGTCACATCCTGCGATGTCTCGGTTGTGGGAGCCTTGCTCTCGAAGATAACCACAGCTTCCTCATTCTTCCCACTGTCTCCCTTTCCATTTTCCTGTACGTCGTCGTCGTTCGTACACCCTACCGCTAAGAACAGCAGAGCTGCCATAGCTGATAAAGTAAATATCTTCTGTCTCATCATTTTGTTCTGTTTTCTTTTTTCCCTTTTGTAAATCTGTTCTGTCTATTCCTTCTACATTTTTCCTCGGACGACTTTCTTTTTATTTATCCTCGTCCCAGAGGTCCTGTTTAGCATGGTTAATAGAGCCTCCCAGCTCGATGTTTCCGGCATTTCCATTTAGTGACATATCTATATCATCTTGCACTTTATGGTTCTTTCCTTCTATAAGTGTAATATTATTATTAGGTCTTGACTTTCGTTTTAATCAAGTTATTATCCAAGTTTTTTACAGTATATGTTATTTCCAATTTCTGATATTTTCCGGGTGCAACTACCATTGTCATTGCATTCAAATCCTTGTTGATTTTTTTATCAAGTTTAAGTCCATTGGGTTGGAAATTCATAGAAATGGTATAGGAAGCGTCACTGACAGGAGTATTAGACAGTCCTCTGTCATCGAATTTGTATGTACCTGTGAGAGTTTTGCCTGTACTCTTTACGGTAATCGACATAACGCGTTTATTC
This sequence comes from Hoylesella pleuritidis JCM 14110, assembly GCF_000613725.1. Taxonomy (GTDB): domain Bacteria; phylum Bacteroidota; class Bacteroidia; order Bacteroidales; family Bacteroidaceae; genus Prevotella; species Prevotella pleuritidis. Next base: position 2,769 of record NZ_BAJN01000017.1, on the reverse strand, counting down.
TCGTTCTTGTATGCAGAGTTGTAAGGCAGGAACGTAAGCAGCCTTGTGTTTGAGCATAAATTCAAATGTATCGCCTACTTTTCCAGTAGTTGCCGTTCTGCAGTCGCCCGATGTGCCGAAATGTTTGCTGTTGTTGGGCGTGGGCTGTGTCTGCGTGTTGTCAATGGTTACGTAATAACCATCATCGTTAGGCAATGCGCTTGTATAGTACATGGGGCAGTCAGAGTTTGTGATGGTACCGGGCACGAGGAACTGTGCTGTTGCCTGTGTACCATTAATGTTGGTAGCTGTACTCTTGATACGATTATCTCCGATTTGTTCTACCCAAATATGGTCGCCTTTTTCCCACACGAACTTCATACCAGTTTGGTACAGGTGGTCTTGCATCGAAGTGCGGATGGTTGAAAGGCCAACCGAGGGTTGTCTTGTGGCAAATGTCGTATAGCCGTCATTGCCTTTCTGGTTTGTCGCATCGTCGTTTGTGCAACTTGCCGTAAAGAGGGCAAGGGCAGCAAAGGTGAATACGGACAGTATGGTTTTCTTTTTCATTTTATTTGTTTTTTATTGTTCAACTGTTAGGGCTTTTCCGGTGTCTTGTCTTTGGTTTTGCTTTCGGCCACCTGCCGCACCTCTATGCCTTGTATAAACTGCTTGCGGCGTGTGCGGTCGGTAGCGGTCCTGTGGGTTTCGGGTTGGAAATTGAGACGTGCGCTCACAATGTTTTTTTGCGGGGTGAAGTCTTTGGCAGTTTCGGCTGCTGTGGTTTTCAGTCCCACCTTAAACGTCCCGAAGCCGTTAAGCACCACGCGGTCGCCGTTTTTGAGGTGTTGGCCCATTACATTGTCTAATTCTTTCAGCACAGCGTATACGTCGGCTTGCTTAGCGGTGGTGTTGTCTAGTATCTCTTGGCTTATTTCTTCGAGTCCCACCACGTCGTTGATAACGGCGCGCGCATACCATTTCCCTTTCTTTGGGTTGCCGGTGCACTTCTCCTGATAGAGTTTGTTTCTTACTGACATTATCTTCTGTTTTTTAAGTTCTCCTTCCTTGTTTGTAAAGAGCATAGCTTTTTAGGATAAGGAGTATAGCTTTTTACGGTAAAAAGCATAGCTCCTTAGAGAAGGACAGCTTTCTATGGTGTGGAAACACCGTGATTTCGCGTTATTTAAACCAAGTTGATTCTTGGATATATGACCAATAGCGGTCATCAGAATCGATACCAACGGTTGTATTTAAGAAGTGTAACAAGAAACTTTGGGTATTGGTACGCGAATTTGATGACCAATAAGCTCCGTAATATCCACTTGTTAATGTTCGGAACTCGTAGTTTGTTGTTTGATCACCACAAAATCCAGTTGCAGGCAAGAAGAAATATTTGTCTAAATCGGAAGGACGACCCTGTGCAGGTATTTTATGCCAAGCAGGATAGCTTTCTACCCAAGGATTAGGACAAGTATTAAGCAAACTCTTTCCTCCATATTCGTTCTTATTAAAATTAGGAATATTGCTGCGTTTCAAGAACCACATTCACCGAAGTGTTTAGTATCATTAGGCTTTTCTTGTGTCTGCTGGGTAGCAATATTTACATCTAAACCATTAGTTGTATTTGCACCGGTGTAATACACAAGTTGGGTTCTTATATTTGCCGTATACCATAAACTTGGCTCTGGGCTGCGTTTTAGTAATGTCGCTCGTTGAGCTTTTTACACGAGCCGTTACTGTTTTTCCCTCCCAGATTAAGTCGTTAACCTCCCACATAAAGTCGCCACCTGTTTTGTAGGTATGGTTGCGCATCGAAGTGCGGGTTGTTGTGTTTGTGGTGTTTTCTACTGATGTAAATGCCGTTCATAATCGAGACTTTAAGTACACTTCCACCTATATCCATTTATTGAAATCAAAAGTATCTTTACAAATGAAGTACAGTGCTAACAATCGAAATTAATCATATACAGTATCCCATCGGGAGCATTGAAACTGCGTTACAGACTTGTTCTTCAAATGAGTGTTAGTATTAACCCGAGAGGCAAAGGTTATAAAAGAAAAAGCCCCCTTAATGAAATAAAAGGATTTTATACTTCCTTTTTGTATGCTTGCCATAAGCAATTAAAACTTCTTAATGAGAAAGGAAATCATTTCTAATCTTATCCGATGTAAAAAGTTTTAGAGGACAGTAATATTAAGTAATATGTGAGTTCGAGCTAAGAAAGTATTCTTAAAAGTCATGGTAGTGAGTGATCGTTTATAACTATTTGATTATCAAATACAAAGTTATAAAAGAATGACGGTTTATTACGCTGGGACAGCAAAAACTTTGATAGTAGTGCAATGAAACGAATAATAAAAATGACACCCAACAGGGGATGATTTACATACAGCAAGCTATGCTCTCGCCACTATGGCAAGGCACATAGCTTATCATATTTTTTTAGTTATTTTGGCATATAGACACACGATAGAAAGTGTAAGGAAACAAAATACTTTTAAATATATATCAGCTAAAACGATCGTAATTCTTGTCGATGTTCGTTTCCTGTAGATCGACCTCAGTAGGGTGATGGACGACTATATGGAACAAGGTTTCCCGGTGAATCCTATTTGCAATATAGTAGACAAACTTGTGTGGTTAATCCAAGATCATTAAAATCTGATAGCTTGTATGTACCCGATTGTTTTACTATTTTCTTCAAATAAATCTTCAGTAATTTATACTAAAAAATAAAATTAATGTTCTATAATTTTGTTGTTTTGTTATTTCTTTTTATCTTTGCA
>NZ_BAJN01000018.1 GCF_000613725.1 Hoylesella pleuritidis JCM 14110 | reverse complement strand
TAATTAAAGTCTTAGGCAAGTATTTTGCCAAGACTTTTAAATATTCTGTTGTTTCTGAGATCAGATTCTTCTGATATAGGGCGTACAGAGAAATAACGCTAACGAGGATTACTGTTCTTCGTGTTTACGTTTTATTGACTGAATCGAAATTCACAATTGCTGTTTTAATCGTTTATTTCGTATGGGATTGTAGACCAAAATATACCATTGATATCGAGAAATTCCAATGAGCCGTTCTTATAGCAACCTATAGACCAGGTCTGACGTACCAAATTTGTTCTTATAGTTTTCATTCTTTGTCTATGACTTCTATGAAATCATTGGAGTCCAGGCTGTCAGTTTTCTTTTGCGTTTAAGACTACTCTTGTGATCAGAGTTCTTAATCTGCATAAAAGTCACCCTGTCCACCAAGAAGAAATTGCGGACGGTATTGCAACGCTTGTGATAGTTCTTTTTCATACAGATGCTATAGCCCATTTTCTTGCGCGTGAACTATTTCATACTCGAGTTTGGGATAAGCATTTTTATGAGACATCGCCCGGCTTACCCCATTTATGGAGTAAAAAGACACCGTATGATAATATCTGTTACACCCTTTCGCAGAATACGAGTTCGAGCTAGCATATCTCATTTGCACGAAAAAGAATTGGCGCAAGCTCCATAAAACAGCTCAAGACCTGGTTCAGCAAGGTCGACTATGAGGGTCAGAATATCAATGGATATATTCCGCCTACACGCTACTAACTATTTTATTTAGAGGAGCACCAGTACGAGCAGCGCGAGCAGAGCTATTGCCAGGTCTGTATTAAGAGCAACTTGAAAATGGGCCGCACCACCGAAAAGGAACGCTATTATATCGCCTCTCTTGCTTTAGATGCAGAGTGATTATGCAGGCTATCCGCACGCATTGGAGCATCGAGAACTCTATCTGCACTGACAGCTATACGTGACTTTCAATGAAGACACACAGTGCAAGTGCCGCAATACCACCTGCAATTTCTCGTGGCTTTGATGTAGCTGAAGGACTCTCAAAGCAAGAATACTCTCAAACGCAAAAGAAAACTCACTGTATAGGATTCTAACTACTTCACGGAAATTATTGAGGCTAAATGGGAAGATGAATAGAGAATATGGTGCGGAAGACCTGGGGAATATAGGGCTTCTGATGAAAGTGTTTGTACTTTTCCCTCGAAATGACAATATCTCTTTCTAAAATGATGGTAGGTTTTCCTGGTTTTGATGATCGACCTTTTATTTCTTGCTACGAATCTCCCAGCCGTTTTCATTATTCTGATAAAAAGTCGTATCTTTGCAAGAGGATAAATGGAGGATCGGATAATGAATATCGAACATATCAAAGAGATGATTGAGAAACGGCCGAGCCTGTCTTCAGCACTCGGAATGGAGTTTATTTCTACGCCAGAAGACGACACTTGTATGGCCAGAATGCTTGTAGACGAGCGTAACCGGCAACCGTTCGGTTTCCTCAGTGGTGGCGCTTCGTTAGCATTGGCGGAGAATCTGGCCGGTGTCGGCTCATTGGCGCTCTGTCCGGGAAAGATCAGTGTGGGTATCAATGTCAGTGGAAGCCACGTCAAAGCGGTGATAGAGGGCGATACGGTGACGGCTTTTGCCCGACTGCAGCACAAGGGGCGCACGCTGCATCAATGGCTGGTGGAAATAAGAGACAGTGCCGGCGATCTTATCTCTACGGTACAAGTGACCAACTATATCGTGCGTACGACCAAGTAAGATGGAAAGCTTTGCTTATTATCGACTGCCTTTCTGCGACCGCTATACGCTGCTGCGACAATCTTGCGGAAGACCTCGCGCGTTGTCGTCAGCTGCAGAACTTGGCAGGCAGAGCGGTTTTGTGATGGCTCCTTTTGCTGTATCGACCGATTGCCCGATGCTTCTGCTCATGCCTGATGAGGTGGAGGAACATCCCGTCCCGCTGTTGGAAACGGTTCTGCAAACGCCTATCCCGATTACAATCACGACTGATCGTGCGGGTTATTCGGCCGATTTCGTACGGTTTCACCGATCGATTTGCAACGGTACTTTCAGCAAAATCGTCCTGGCGCGCAGTGCAGAGGTGGTGGCAAACGAGGTTGTTGGGGCAGAGGCACTGTTTTTTCGGGCTTGCTGTTTATATCCGCAGCTGTTTGTGTCGTTGTTTTCTGCACCGGCGTGTGGAACCTGGCTGATGGCTACTCCGGAGATTCTGCTCGATGGAAATGGGTCGGATTGGCATACGATGTCACTTGCTGGTACGATGAAATGGCGAGGCGAGGTGTGCGGCGAGGCACTATGGTCGGATAAAAATATTCAGGAGCAACGCTATGTTTCTACTTATTTGGCACACTGTTTAGGTCGGTTCGGCGCAGGCATTACCGAGACGGAACCGCGAACTGTGCGTGCTGGGCAGCTTGTTCATCTGCGCAGCGATTTTCGTTTTACGTTGCCTGATGGGCGAAAGATCGGCGATCTGCTCAACGCTTTACATCCTACACCAGCTATTTGCGGTCTTCCTAAAAACAAGGCGTACCGTTTCATCCTTGCTAATGAGCATATATCGCGGCGTTATTACAGCGGTTTTGCAGGACCGTTCGATCCTGACGGTGCAACACATCTCTATGTCTCGCTGCGTTGTATGCAGATTTTTGACAACTATTATCGGCTTTATGCCGGTGGTGGATTGCTTTCCGACAGTACGGAACAGCAGGAATGGGATGAGACTGAGGCGAAAATGGAAACGGCATTGGAAGTTTTTAAATTGATGAGTTAGTTTTTGAGTTGGTTAGTTTTTAAGTTTATAAGTTGATTTCTTCGAAACTCACAAACTAAAGAACTTAAAAACTTATCAACTAAAAAATGAACTCACAAACTCATAAATAATGTTTTGCAATAAAGAGAATGTCAATATATTAACAGCTTTGTTAGTAGCGCACGGTGTACGGAATGCTGTCGTGTGTCCCGGTTCGCGCAATGCGCCTATCGTTCACAATCTGAATGAGTGCTCGGAAATTGCTTGTCATCCTGTAACCGACGAACGTTCGGCAGGCTTTTATGCTTTGGGAATGGCGCAATTTTTGCAACAGCCTGTCGTCGTTTGTGTCACTTCGGGATCGGCTTTGCTCAATCTCGCTCCCGCAATAGCCGAAGCTTATTATCAGCATCAGTCTATTATAGCTGTCTCAGCAGATCGGCCTGCGGCGTGGATCGACCAGCTTGACGGGCAGACATTATCGCAACCGGATGCCTTGGGTTGTTTTGTTCGTAAAGCGGTTACACTTCCTGAACCCGAGGATGATGAAGAACGATGGTATTGTAATCGATTAGTCAACGAGGCTCTGATGGCCGCCCGACAGCGCGGTAGTGGTCCGGTGCATATCAATGTTCCGATTTCTGAACCGCTATATGATTTTTCCGTACTAGCACTTCCGAGTGAACGTAAGATCGAATGGCTGTCCGCCTATTCTCCGCAAGTAGTTGCTTTCTCCAAATTAAAAAAACATTTGGAATATGCTTCAAAGCCGATGATTGTCATCGGACAAGTGTCTGAGAATGTGATTTCTCCTTTCTGGATTACTCTGAATCGGCAGAATGCCGTCATCTTGCAGGAATCTCTCAGTGGATTTGGTAACGAGTCGCATATCGAAGAGGTATTGACGATGATCGGAGATGACACTCGTTATCTGCCGGATTTGATCCTTTATATCGGCGGAAACATTGTCAGCAAACGACTGAAACAGTTTCTTCGCCAGGCACGGAACATCGAATCGTGGGCCATTAGTGAAGATGGTGTGGTACACGATACATTTATGCAACTGCAATATGTCATCGAGTGTGGGGTGGAAAGTCTACCCGACAGATTGTGGGAAGGAGCTGTCAATGGTGCACATCAGGCTTATTGTGCGTTATGGCAGACGTTGATGATGCGGGCCGAAGATTGTATTGATACCTTTATACCGCCTTATTCTCAGATGGCGGTAGTACGAATGTTTGAACAGAAGATGAATGACCAGTTTCACGGAATGGCTTTTGTGCATTATGCCAATAGTTCTTCTGTGAGAGTAGGAAACATTTATGGTCGTCGTTATCATTATGTGAATCGAGGTGTCAATGGTATAGAAGGGTCGTTGTCTACGGCGGCAGGTTTTTCGTTGGTATGTCGCGAACGCATTTATTTGGTGATTGGTGACCTGAGTTTTTTCTATGATCAGAATGCGTTATGGAATGAACGGTTGCGTGGAAACCTACGAATCCTATTGCTGAATAATGGCGGCGGTGGTATATTCAATCGTTTTGAAGGGCTGAAACAAAGTGCTGCTCGTGAGCAATTGGTAATGGGGTGTCACCATACCAGTGCCGAAAGCCTGTGCCAGACGTATGGTCTAACGTATCTCTGCGCGCACAATGAGGAAGAGTTGCATCGTTCTACGATGTCCGATTTTTTGTCATTGGAATCTGAAAGCCCCGTCTTACTGGAAGTCTTTACCGATATTCAAGAAGACAGTCGGGCGTTAGCAGAGTTTGAGGCGATGTTTAACCATTGCTTTAATTCCTAAAACTTATATACTCATCAACTTAAAAACTCAAAAAACGATATGGAAACAAGACAATGGACGCCCATTCAAGGGTTCAGTTTTAAAGAAATTCTGTTTGAAGAGTATCATCACATTGCAAAAATTACGATCAACCGACCGCGTTATCGCAATGCTTTTACACCGCTCACCACGTGGGAGATGTCTCAGGCATTTACTTATTGCCGCGAGGCGCAGGACATTCGGGTGGTTATTTTAACCGGTGCTGGTGATAAAGCATTCTGTTCCGGTGGCGATATGCACGTCAAAGGGCGCGGAGGATATGTTGGGACTGACGGCATTCCAAGACTAAATGTGCTTGATGTTCAGATGCAAATTCGTCGTCTTCCCAAGCCGGTCATTGCGATGGTTAATGGTTATGCCATCGGTGGTGGCCACGTTTTGCACGTGATGTGTGACCTTACCATTGCGAGCGAGAATGCTGTTTTCGGCCAGACCGGTCCCAAAGTGGGCAGTTTCGATGCCGGTTTCGGCGCATCGTATTTGGCCCGTCAAGTAGGCCAAAAGAAGGCTCGGGAGATTTGGTTCTTGTGTAATCAATATTCGGCCATCGAAGCTGAACGGATGGGGATGGTTAACAAAGTAGTTCCTTTGACTCAATTAGAAGATGAGTGTGTGGCTTGGGCTGAAACGATGATGGAGCGTTCGCCGTTGGCTTTGCGGATGATCAAGGCCGGACTCAATGCCGAACTCGATGGTCAAGCAGGTATTCAGGAACTTGCCGGCGATGCCACGATGCTCTATTACACAATGGATGAAGCTCAGGAAGGTGGCAAAGCATTCCTTGAAAAGCGTAAACCCGACTTTGACAAATATCCGAAGTTTCCTTGATTTTTAATGAAAAGAGTGTTTCAAATAACGGTTTCTGAGAAAGTATTGCATTTTAAGCGACCGGCGGGAACATCGCGAGGCGTATATCAAACGAGACGTTGCTGGTTGTTGACTGTGATTGATTGCAGAATGCCGGGCGTGAAAGGAGTAGGGGAGTGTGCGCCGTTACCCGACCTGAGTTGTGATGCTGTGCCTCAGTACGAGCAAATCTTGCGGGATGTTTGTGCGCAAGTGGAGATTACGGGAGCGATTTCCTATGATGCATTGCGCCCTTATCCATCTATTCTTTTCGGGTTAGAAACAGCGTTCGCACAACTTAATGCGGGCGGTAGTGATGTTCTTTTCGATTCGCCTTTTAGTCGAGGTGAAGCGGGAATTAGTATCAACGGATTGGTGTGGATGGGTACTTTCGAGGAGATGTACGCGCGATTGGAGGAGAAACTGAAACTCGGTTTCCAATGTATTAAATTGAAGGTCGGCGCCATCGATTTTGAAAGCGAGTTACGACTCGTGCGTTGTGTTCGCACGCATTTTGGCAAAGAGCAAGTTGAGTTGCGGCTGGATGCCAATGGCGGGTTTGCGCCCGACGAGGCACTCGCCCGTTTAGAACGGTTCGCCCCCTATGCCATCCATTCTGTCGAGCAACCCATTCGGCAGCATCAGTGGGATGAGATGGCTCGTATCTGTTGTCAATCACCCATTCCGATAGCACTCGACGAAGAGCTTATCGGCGTAAATTTGCCAGCAATGAAAGCCGAACTACTCGACCGAATTCGTCCTGCTTATATCATTCTCAAACCCTCTTTGCACGGAGGAATGCGTGGCGTTGAGGAGTGGATTACGTTGGCTCGTGCGCGTGGAATAGGTTCGTGGATCACCAGCGCACTCGAAAGCAACGTAGGGCTAAATGCCGTTGCCCAACTTGCTGCCCGATTTTATGGTCCCAATATCGATCTACCGCAGGGCTTGGGGACGGGACAACTCTTTACCGATAACATTCCGAAGCCTTTAAGCATACGAGGAGACAAACTTTGGTTCACTGCGAAATGACACTGAAAGAATTCTTGACCGACTGGCACAGTTCGTCGCCACGTATGTTGGTGCATACCAGTGGATCGACAGGCGCCCCCAAACCAATGTGGGTAGAAAAACAACGTATGTGTAATTCGGCCCGCATCACGTGCGACTTTCTGAGGCTACACCCTGGTGATTCGGCCCTACTCTGTATGTCGCTCGATTACATTGCGGGTAAGATGATGGTGGTACGCGCCATCGAGCGGCAGTTAGATTTGATTTCGGTCGCCCCCAGCGGTCATCCGTTGCGTAGTCTTACACGCCCTGTTACGTTTGCGGCAATGGTACCAATGCAAGTGTTTAATTCTTTGCAAGTACCTGAGGAGCGAGAACGATTGCGGCAAATTAAACATTTGATTATTGGTGGTGGGGCCATTGACGACTTGTTGGCGGTTCAGCTCCGGTCGTTTCCCAATGCTGTATGGAGTACTTATGGAATGACTGAAACTTTATCGCACATCGCGCTCCGACGTTTGAGTGGCCCTACGGCCAGCGATTATTATACGCCTTTCGATACTGTTACAGTCGGACTCAATGCTGCTGGTTGTCTGGTTATCGATGCACCCTTAGTGTGCGAGTATCCGGTAGTGACGAGCGATATAGCCGAAATCTGCCCAGACCGAACCGATTTTCGTATTCTTGGTCGCCTTGATAACGTCATCGATAGCGGCGGTATCAAAATCCAAATAGAAGAAGTAGAGCGTGTCCTGCGCCCGTATCTCACCTCATCTTATGTGATCACGAAATGCAGTGACAGTAAATTTGGCGAAATCGTGGTCCTGTTAACAACATCGAATGATATTGGTATTGTTCAAGAAATTTGCCGCCGTGTTTTGCCGAAGTATTGGCAGCCCAAGCGTTATTTGTCTATCCGTGCGATTCCGATGACTGAAACGGGTAAAATTGATCGTGCGGAGGCGATGATTTTGGGGAAGATAAGTAGAGGATGAATGATGAACGATTATTTGTCTCAATAATTGGTACAAGAACAAATAGACTTTCATAATTCATTATTTATCTTTTTATTCTTAGTTTTCCCTATAAAAGTCGAGTGTTTCACAAATCTCTTTTTCGCTTACTGTTTGATTGATTAGAATATCACCGATATCGTGTAGAAGTGTAAAATTGATGGAACCGGCCGTGTTTTTTTTGTCGTGGTGCATCAGATTGATGAGTGCCTCATAGTCGTTGCAGGTGAAATCAAGTCGACCATAGTTTTCTTTAATAAACGAAACGGTCTGTCGCATTCGATCGATAGGGAACTTTGCTTTGACAGCACAGAGATAAAGTTCGCATAATAAACCATAAGCTACGGCGTAACCGTGTAAAATCGGGTGATTTTGTTGCAGTGCAAAAGCCTCAAAAGCGTGACCGATGGTATGCCCAAAATTGAGTGCTTTGCGGATATCTTGCTCAGTAGGATCCTCCGTTACGATATGCTCTTTTACTCGAATAGAGTCGGCTACCATTTGGCTGAGTTGTAGCAGATCAGGCTGTTGCAAGTCGAAATCGATGAGTTCGGCCCACATCTGTTTGTCACTGATGAGTCCGTGTTTCAACATTTCAGCATAGCCTGATCGGATATCAGGCTCATCGAGTGTTTGCAGAAACATCGTATCGAGGATGACAAATCGAGAATTACGAAATATACCGATCTCATTTTTCAATCCGTTGAAGTTGATTCCCGTTTTCCCTCCTATCGATGCGTCGACCATTGCAAGTAGTGTTGTAGGGATGTTGATGAAATCAATGCCCCGTTTGAACGTGGAAGCAGCAAATCCTCCAAGGTCGGTTACCATTCCACCTCCTAAATTGATAAGGCACGAATGGCGTGTAGCACCACCCTCTTCGAGCGATTTCCACACAGTAGAAAGGGTTTTGAGATTCTTGTGTGTATCTGTTGCGCCAATGGTAATTAGTCGGGCATCTTTCAAGCAACGGTAATTGGAAATACGAGGCCAACAACTCTGTGCCGTGGTTGTATCTGTAAGGACAAAAAGTCGGTCGTGCTCACACTCGGAAATAGCTGTAGTAAGATCGCCATTGAGATTTTGTGATAAGATAATTCGTTGTTCCATACACATTCTAACGTAAGACTTTGATTGCAAATTTACGTCAATCTGCGGAAAAAGCAAAATTTTATTATTTATTTTATGGTGTGAAATCAAACTGTGAGAAATGAGGTATATCTAAGAAATTATATTTAAACAGACAATTGAGGAATGAAAAAATATCTTCTGATTATACTCTTGATACTGGTGTCGACGATAATTTCGGAAAAAGGGAAGGAAAGATAACCATTAATGGAAAAGAAGTAAAGAGAATCCTGATTGATGGTAAGGAGTTTATGACAGGTGATACAAAGACAGCTTTAAAGGGCCTGGTGAACGTGGACACAGATCTTCTCGTGGCCACGTCAGCGGTCATCCATCTTTTGTTTCCTGATTGTTAAGGAAAGAGTTGTGAGAATTTTAGGAGCAGAAAAGAGTTTACTACTATTTACTTAAAAATCTGTTGTCTGTAAATAGAGTCCTTTTCTCTTTTCGTTAGGTAATGAGAATATATAGTGCCCAATTTCCACTTAATTCCTATTAAAACAGTAGATGGTTGCCTGAAAGTAGAGATTCAGGTAACCATCTGTTTATGATTAATTTTCAAACACTTACAAATCCCATCCGATTGCAGAAGCTCCAAGTACGGCAGCAGAACTTCCGTCAAGGCTGCTGACAAGGAATTTAGCCTTGTTTTGGAAGATTTTCAAGACGCGTTTATCATAACTTTTCTGAATCGGTTTCATCAAAAGATCACCTGCTTTCGTCAATCCGCCAAAGAAAACAAAAGCCTCGGGCGAAGAGAATGCTGCGAAATCAGCGCACGCTTCGCCTAACATTTCACCGGTAAATTCATAAACTCTGAGTGCTAATTTATCCCCTTGGTTGGCTGCAAGTGATACGTCGAGCGATGTAATATCAGACGGTTTCATATCACGCAGTAGTGAAGGTTCATCAGAAGTGGAAAGAAATTCGCGTGCAGTACGGGCTACTCCCGTTGCTGAACAATAGGTTTCCAGACATCCTTTGCGCCCGCAACCACAGGGTCGACCGTTTTCGCGTCGGATAATAGTATGTCCCAGCTCGCCCGCAAAGCCGTCGCTGCCGTAAACAAGTTGTCCATTGACAACGATTCCCGAACCTACACCCGTACCGAGTGTAATCATAATGAAATTCTTCATACCGCGAGCCACACCGTAAGTCATCTCTCCCACGGCTGCCGCATTAGCATCATTAGTCAGTGCAACGGGTATGCCCAATTTCTCGGCAAACATATCTGCCAGGGGTACTACACCGTCGTGGCCCCACGAAAGATTAGGAGCGAACTCGATGGTTCCGTTATAATAATTACCGTTAGGTGCTCCGATACCCATTGCTTTGATGGTATCGATGCCTCCCACCTGGTCGATGATTAGCTGAAGCGCTTCTACTGATGCGTTCACATAGTTTTCTACGTTATCGTAACCCTGCGTTTTGATAGAGGTGGTAGCCTTGATTTCGCCACGGCTGTCAACGATTCCGAACACAGAATTGGTACCACCTAAATCCAAACCGATTACATACGGTTTAATCTCTTGTTGTGCATTCATTCTTTTCTATTTTTTCTTTAATTATTGTTTAACGGTTTTCCGTGCTGCATTTAATGGTCTTTTATGTTGCAAGTAACGCCTTTTCGCACTGCGTTTAACGGTCTTTTGCAGTGCATTTAACTGTTAGTTGTATTGCAAATAACCGTTAGTTACAGAGCGAATCAATTACAACGCAAAGATAAGAAAAAAGTCTTAGCAGGCAAACTTTTCGTTAGAAAATTTGCCTAATCCGTTTAAAATTCGCAATTTTGCAGTCGTTATGGCATTTCCTTTCCATATAGATATCTTGAGTTTGATATTCAAGGGTATTTTGATTGGTATCATTGCGTCTGCGCCAATGGGGCCAGTGGGTATCCTATGTGTGCAGCGTACACTCAATAAAGGTCGTTGGTATGGATTTATTACGGGTATTGGTGCATCGGTGAGCGATATTATTTATGCGCTGATTACGGGTTTAGGAATGAGCTTTGTGATGGATCTCATTAAGAATCCGCATAACAGTTATATCCTGCAAATCACTGCCAGCATTATTCTTTTGCTGTTTGGTGTGTATTGTTTCAGATCGAATCCCACGAAAAATATGCACATCAGCGGCAATAAAAAGGGCACACTGATTCATAATGGAGTGACTGCTTTTTTAGTAACTTTCTCTAATCCGCTTATCATTTTTATGTTTATGGCGCTGTTTGCACAGTTCACTTTCGTTATACCCGATCACAAGTTCGAAATGGCTATCGGTTTTACAGGCATTCTTTTCGGTGCTTTGCTGTGGTGGTTCGGATTGACTTGGCTCGTGGATAAGGTGAGAGGAAAGTTTGATAATGATGGAATCCTGTTGATCAACAAGATTATTGGAGCGTTGGTCATTATCTTTTCACTGGTGGTTCTCGTGGGTACGGTCTTCAATATCTACACCTTTCATTACTGAATTTATCGCTTCGGGCGTATTCATAAGTCACCGATCGGATAACGAAAACATTTTACAAGATGTATATTGCACAACAATTGAGACAAAAAAGTATTGCCGAATATCTGCTCTATATGTGGCAGGTAGAAGACTTGATACGTGCTTATGGCTGCTCGTTGGCTCGCATTCGCCGCGAGTATATCGATCGTTTCGACTATACCGAGGAACAAAAGGAAGAGATGGCAGATTGGTATGGCAATCTGGTTAGGATGATGAACCGAGAAGGTTGTCGTGAAAATGGGCACTTGCAAATCAACAAAATTCTGCTGCAAGATCTCATTGAGCTGCACGCCGGGCTGTTACAGAGCAGTAAATTCCCATTCTATAATGCTGAATATTATAAGGTTTTGCCGTTTATTGTCGAGTTAAGAAACCGCGGAGAAAAGGATATCAACGAGATCGAAACGTGTTTTAATGCGCTTTATGGCGTGATGATGTTGCGCTTGCAAAAGAAAGAAATATCACCCGATACAAGTCATGCTGTGGCTGAAATCACGACTTTTATCGGGATGTTGGCCGATTATTACAGTAAGGATAAAACTGAGGGACTTGTCTTCGAGGATGAATGAATGGGCCGTAAGTATATAAATAAGGAGTAAAAACAACAATTATGAATATATTGATTACGGGTTGCAATGGACAGTTAGGAAATGAAATGCAACTCTTGGAAAAGGAAAATCCGCAGCACAAGTGGTTTAATACAGATGTCAATGAGCTTGATATTACCAACCAAGAAGCTGTCGAACACTATGTTGTGAGTTGCAAAATCGATGGTATTATCAATTGTGCTGCTTATACGGCAGTAGATAAAGCCGAGACCAATAAGCAGCTTTGTACGGCGCTCAACGCTGAGGCGCCGGCCTATCTGGCAATGGCCGTGGAGAAGAGAAACGGCTGGTTGATTCAGATTTCGACCGATTACGTGTTCGATGGGACTAAACATACGCCTTATACCGAGACTGACACACCCTGCCCCGACAGTGTTTATGGCAGCACGAAGTTGGCCGGCGAGCTGGCCGTTCAAAAACTTTGCCACCGCACGATGACTATTCGTACGGCTTGGTTGTATAGCACTTTCGGCAACAACTTTGTCAAAACGATGCTTAGATTGGGGCAGGAAAAAGAACGTTTGGGCGTGATTTTCGACCAGATTGGTACGCCGACGTATGCTCACGACTTAGCCATTGTCATTTTGTCGGCCATCGATCAGGGCGTTAAACCGGGTATTTACCACTTTGCCAACGAGGGAGTTATCAGTTGGTATGATTTTACCAAGGCTATTCATCGCATCGCTGGTATCACTGATTGTGATGTTTTTCCTCTACATACGAGCGAATATCCGACGCCGGCTAAGCGTCCGGCTTACTCTGTTTTAGATAAAACTAAGATCAAAGAGACGTTTCATCTCACGATTCCTTACTGGGAAGAGTCGCTTGAAACGTGCATCAAGCAATTACAAAAATAAATCAATTGCCCACAAATGAACGAAATAGAAAGAAGGCGAACATTTGCCATCATCTCGCATCCGGATGCCGGTAAGACCACATTAACAGAAAAGTTTCTGCTTTTTGGAGGTCAAATTCAAGTGGCGGGAGCGGTAAAAAGCAATAAGATTCGTAAAACGGCTACATCCGACTGGATGGATATTGAGAAACAGCGCGGTATCTCGGTGTCTACATCTGTGATGGAGTTCGATTACGAGGGTTATAAAGTGAATATCCTTGATACGCCGGGTCACCAAGACTTTGCAGAAGATACGTACCGCACTTTGACGGCTGTCGACTCGGCTATCATCGTTGTCGATGGGGCAAAAGGTGTCGAAACACAGACTCGTAAATTGATGGAGGTCTGCCGAACTCGCAATACTCCGGTCATTATTTTTATCAACAAAATGGACCGCGAGGGGCGGAATCCGTTTGATTTGTTAGATGAACTCGAAGCTGAATTGCATATCAAAGTACGGCCGTTGTCGTGGCCCATTGATCAGGGAGCTAAATTCAAGGGCGTCTATAATATCTATGAACAGAAGCTCGACTTGTTCAAGCCCGATAAACAGCGTGTTACCGAGAAAGTAGAGGTAGATATCCAGAGTCAGGATCTTGATGTGCACATCGGCGAACAAGAGGCTGCCCGGCTGCGCGAAGATTTAGAATTGGTGGCGGGCGTTTATCCCTCGTTCGATATCGAGACCTATCGCGCCGGCGAAGTGGCGCCTGTTTTCTTCGGAAGTGCATTGAATAACTTCGGTGTTCAGGAGCTGCTCAATTGTTTTGTAGAGATTGCTCCATCACCTGGCACTATGCAGGCGGAAGAGCGGCAAGTGATTCCCACAGAGCCGAAATTTACCGGATTCATCTTCAAAATCACTGCTAACATCGATCCGAATCATCGTTCGTGCATCGCCTTTTGTAAAGTTTGCAGTGGTAAATTCGTCCGCAACCAGCCCTATCTGCACGTGCGCTTAGGCAAAACCGTACGATTCAGTTCGCCCACGCAGTTTATGGCGCAACGCAAAAGCACCATTGATGAAGCCTATCCGGGTGATATCGTCGGCCTGCCCGATAATGGAATCTTTAAGATTGGCGATACTTTGACCGACGGCGAACAGTTGCATTTCCGCGGATTACCGTCGTTCTCGCCCGAAATGTTTAAATATATCGAAAATGATGACCCGATGAAGACTAAGCAACTCAATAAAGGTATCGAGCAACTGATGGATGAAGGCGTTGCGCAGCTGTTCGTCAACCAATTCAATGGGCGCAAAATCATCGGCACGGTAGGTCAGTTGCAGTTTGAAGTGATACAATATCGGTTAGAGAACGAATATAATGCAAAATGTCGTTGGGAGCCTGTGCATTTGTACAAAGCCTGTTGGATCGAGTCCGACGATGCCTCAGAATTAGAGAATTTCAAGAAACGCAAGTACCAATATATGGCCAAAGACCGTGAAGGACGTGATGTTTTCTTAGCCGATTCGGGCTATGTGCTGTCAATGGCACAGCAAGATTTCAAGCACATCAAGTTTCATTTCACTAGTGAATTCTAAAAAGAAAGAAGAAGGTTTACTAGAATTCGAATCCGAGATTGATATAGAAATAGGGTTTATGAGATGTGGTTGAATAGCCCAATGAAGCCCCAAGAGGACCGAACATACTGTTATAGAAATAAGAGATTTGAGTTCCTGTCAACGGGCCGTGACGCAAAATCTCTCGTATTTTATCAGCTCGTTGTGCACCGACAGCTCCTAACAAGATATAATTATTGTCCATTATACGTTGCTGCAACTGCAATTGCAGGGCTATAAACATATTATCAGTGCGTTCGATTTGTCCTGTACCGACAAATGGCATTTGATGATCGACATAATGATTGAACCATATTCCACCAATCATATTCCGTTGACTATAAGGAATATCTGATCCAAACAGCAGTCGACCATAAGCCATTGGCTGAAAAGTCAGGTGACTGTTGAGCGGTAACGATATTCGCCACATTGCCTTAATCATCGTAAATCCTGAGTGATTCTGATATGTAGTGAATTTGTCTGAACAATAAGCAAAGCCCGCAGAAAACTTCGCTCCGCGTGAAGCAAACATCCATTTGTTTTCTGAATTGTAGTTAATGTCGGCATAATAAGTGAAATAATGTTCATTGTTCAGTCGATCGATTCCGACGTTACTATGTACACCGATGAGCACTTCACGAAAATCGTAAAAGTCCCAACGAGCACCTATTGCCACATTGAAGTTACGTACGTTGAAGTCTAATGCATTAAAATCCAATGAATGTTGGTTATAAGCGACATTGAATTCTCGTTTTCCTCTGTTATATTGATTAATATCGTTATGCCGGTAGATGTAAGAAAGCCGCGTTCTGTTCATCCCGAACGGGTTGAAACAGCCGTCTATTCGTGCCATAATACGTTTGCCAAGCCGGAGAGTAGCCTCAAAATCCATTTTTGAATTACGTGGGCGATATGCTCCGTTTATTTGTAACGCTACCATTTCTTCTGTGTCGAAGCGTACGCCAAGTCCCAACTCTTGTGTGTTTTCGGTTGTTTTTACAAGTCGGCTATCTATTGTTTGCACTTCTTTCCGTAATACTTTGGGATGCAAAACTGGCCGAGCTGGCGTAAAATCATCACCGATCCCGATGATTTTCTTTAATGCCATAAGCTCATCCCAATGTTTCATTGCTTCCGCTTCTCCGCGATTGATCAACGTATCAATTGCTGTGCTGCCGAAGTTTGCTGCCGAATAGCCCTGAGGATTCACCCGAATTGCAACATCGGTAATGGCTAAATTTTCTTCATATTTATTCTTGCAATTCACCTCTATAATCTGACTGACAATTCCTGCGCTTGTTTTCAGATCGTCAGAAGACTTCGGCAAGCTCTGTACAGTAACTCCGATGATAATATCCGCCCCCATCTCGCGGGCTAAGTCAGCCGGATAATTATTTCGTAAGCCACCGTCTACAAGTATCATATTGCCTTTTCTAACCGGTGAGAACACTGCAGGTATAGCCATACTGCTACGCATAGCCTGTGCGAGTACGCCACTATGAAAATCATATTCGGTATTATCGATGATATTAGTTGCTACACACGCAAAAGGAATCGGTAATCGGTTGAAATCTATCGAGTCGTGATATCCTACCGTGAGACGGTCGAACAAAGCACTCAGATTCTTCCCTGTAATAAGTCCGCCGCTCTCAACAGCACTTTTCTTATTGCCCCAATGAAAAGTCCTTAACAGAAAGTATGTATTCTGTTTACGACGATCATCCAGGCTTCTGTTCCTTACATCAGCTTTATCTGACAGCAGAAAGCCCCAGTCCTGTATCTTAACCATTGAATCGAGTCGATGTGCATCATAGCCGATTGCATAGAGACCGCCGATAATTGATCCCATTGATGTTCCTGTGATAATGTCTATTGGGATGCACGCACGTTCGATAACTTTGAGCACTCCGATATGAGCCATTCCTCGTGCACCGCCTCCACTGAGTACAACTGCTACTCGTTTGCGTCTTAATGAATCTTGAGCCGATGCACTCCAAATGGTTATCATCAGCACGATAATCAGTAAAATAATCCTCCTTCTTTCTTTCATAACCCGCCTTAGTGTGGTTACTTGTCCATCTGATGATTCAGAAACCGATGCTTGGCCAGTTGTTCATACTCCGTGCCAGGCTTTCCATAGTTAGCGAAAGGATAGATGCTGATACCACCGCGAGGTGTGAAGAAACCTGTCACCTCAATATATTTAGGCTGCATCAGATCAATAAGATCTTTCATTATGATATTTACACAGTCTTCGTGAAAATCTCCGTGATTACGGAAACTGAACAGATATAGTTTCAGACTTTTGCTTTCCACCATCCGCTCGGCAGGTATATAGGAGATTCGGATTTCTGCAAAATCAGGCTGGCCGGTTATCGGACAGAGCGAGGTAAACTCCGGACAATTGAACTGAACCCAGTAATCATTGTCCGGATGTTTATTGAGAAAGGTTTCCAAAACGTCAGGAGCATAATCCATCCGATAGCGAGTGGGGGAACCGAGAGCTTGCAGAGAGATCTCGCTCCTATCTTCTCCCGAGGAGAGGGACTTTTCTTTATCGTCAATTGTCATTTGTTTCATCTCCCTATCCGAATCTGCTCTCTTTACAGAGAGAACAGATCCTTAAATTGTTAACAGTTTAAATACATTATAATTCACACCGTCATCATAAACATCTTCACCTTCATGCGCTTTCACTTTGTGTACAACGCGAATAGTAATAGGCAGAACGATGATTTCATAAGCGGTTTTGAGCAGCACTTGCCACAACATCAGAGCAGGCAATTCGCTCAATGGTATCACACCGTAGAAAGCTAACGGGAAGAAAATCAGCGAATCGGCCCCCTCGCCGAAGACCGTACTCAAAATGGCACGAGCCGAGAAATTGCGTCCTTTTGACGATATTTTCATCTTACTCATCACATAGGCGTTAATGAAAGAGCCTACTAAAAAAGCCACGAATGAGGCTGCAGCGATACGTGGGGCTAAGCCGAATACGGCGTGAAAACCTGCATCATTGGTCCAATAAGGGGCTCCTGGGATAGCGTCGCAGATAGCTCCCAATGTGACAAAGAAGAAGTTCATCGCAAAGCCTGTCCATATCAAAAGGCGTGCTTTGCCGTATCCCCATACCTCGCACACACAATCGTTGATAATGTAAGATACCGGGAAAACCAGTAATCCGCCCGTAAGACTGATACCGAATACTGAAATTTGCTTTGTTTCGAGCACGTTTGCCGCAATCAGACAAACGCAGAAGAGTATGCTGAAAAGCATAAACAGCACACTCACTTTGTTCTGTTTTTGTTCCATTTTCTTGTTTTTTAAGAGGTTTGTCAAGCACTCTGCGGACACGACTCACAACCTGTCCGCTTCATAAAAGTTTGCAAATATACGCAAAAATCCTCAGATTTACTCATTGTTTTGCATAAAATCGAGCTTTATGTCATAATTAAGTAGGTAATATACCTGATGAAAATGCCTGTCAACATAACCCCTTCCCACCGCGTACTCGTGTGCTTCGTGAATGAAAATAACCATAAAAGCTGCATACTGATAGATACGGGAAACTTGAATGTACACATTCAAAAAGTATATTTTATATTTTAGATGCAAGAGCAAGAGTATATAAATGAATGGACGAGATATATCGGTTGAGTGCAATATATAATTCGCTCCATAATCTATCTTCATTTTTTTCGCTTTTGGATTAACAGTTAAATGCCTTGCGAAAAGCCGTTAAATGCAAGGTGATTAACCATTACTTGCAATGCGTTTAATAGTTAATCGAAATTCATTTCGTATTTTATTGATAATCAGTAAAATGTCGCTCTTTTTGGGGTAATTTAATGATGGCTAAAAATGTGTATTCTTTTAATGCTTATTTCTTCAATATTTGCCAACTTATATACATAAATAAAGGATAGATACAAGTGGTATCTATCCTTTATCGAGTGCTTGGTAATTTTCAATCTTTATTTGTCAGTGCTCTCTTTTTCAGATTCTTCGTTTTCAGTCGGTGCTAAAACTGCTTGGAAATCGGTGATGCCGTATTTCACAAGAATATTATACCACTGGATGAGTTTCTTGATATCACTGTCGTGCACACGATCACGATCATAGTCGGGGAGTACTTCGGCGAAATAATCGTGTAGTTCGTTGCCATTACATTTCTTATAATTGAGTGAGCTTTCTTTGCCCTGCTCTTTCTCGCCTAAGTTTTTTAGTACCTGCCACAGAGGCACATCTTCGGCATCGGTGTACATTGCAATATCGCCGAGACTTGTCACACGGTCGCTCGCAAAAGCCGGTTGTCTGCGGTGAGTATCGTCAAGTGCTTCTACAATCAAGTTCACTTTGCTGCGAGAGACCAACTTATACAGGCCGGGCTTACCGGCAATTGAAAGAATTGTTTCCATAATCATTCTTAATGTTTTAATATATTCAGTTTATTAATTAACGTATCTATGGCAGAGCTGAGATCGCTTGCTCCATCGTTATTGATGATAAAATTGCTATGCTCGATTACCTTTTCCTGTGGCCATTGACTGCCAATCCACATCAAAGCCTGGTTGCGCGAGATGCCGTCGCGGGCCATTATGCGGGCGATTCGTACTTCCAAAGGAGCTGTAATACAGACAACGCGGTCGAAATGTGTGCGAAGATAAAAACCGCTTTCAAATAGAATGGCGCTCTCGAGCCAATCTTTTCCCGAATGTTCGAAATCTTGTGCCACGGCAGGATGGACCAAGTTGTTGAGCGCTTGTTTGTTTTTTGTATCGGTGAGTAAGAACTTTGACAAGACATCTTTTCGTAATACCTTATTTATATATACGTTTTTGCCCACGAGTTCAATCAATCCTTGTTGTAAATCGGGTGAGGTGTGCATTAATCGTTTGGCTGCTTCGTCGCAGTCATAGACACTGATTCCACGGCGTACAAGTTCTTTGCAGATGTATGATTTGCCGCTCCCGATTCCTCCGGTAATAGCGATTTTCATTGCTGTTCGACAAGATAATCTACCTCAGTAATGTCGAGGCGCGGTTTGGTTATGCTGTGGGGAAAAGCTCTAAGATATAAAGTGCACTTGTCGGAAGGGTTTGCAACGATGTCATTGTAATCGACAACGACTTTGAAATCAGCCGGCCTGATGGAACGAAAGAGGTTTGCTCCGATCACAAACCGCACTTTCACGCGTGAGGGAAACATCCGTAATACTTTGCCGGTAGGGACGTTTACAGCACTGACCGGTACTTCTAAACTCTCCTCCGTGAGGATTTCGGGGTAGAGTGTAACGCGTACTTCGGCAGGGACAAACTTCACACCACGCATCCGATGCAGTGGAATACGACGAACAATCGTATCTTGAAAGTTTTTGATTTCAATAAAATCAGTATGTGCGGCCGTTATTTTGTCGAGCTCCGGACGACTTGCATAGACTGTTACTGAGTCTGGATTGAATGTCGTATGAGCCAGATAATAACTACCGCCTGGTATGACTCGTCCTGAGAGACGGACCGGAACACGTTTTGATCGGCCGTAATTGAAGTAGAATTGCAGCCCGTCCGTCTTCACAGAAGTAATCTTTGAAGACCCGTACAGTTGTTGAGTGATAAGTTTTTGAATGTCGGTCGGCGACACAAAACCGTATCCCGTATTGCGATTGGCATAAGTTCCGAAGTTGATATATATCGGACGTAACCGATGACTGGTCTCATAAGTTAACAAAGTAAAGCCTTTGTCGCGGACAGCCACGCGCACCGTGTCATCCGGATCGCCTGTAATAACTACGCTTTTAGGTACATTTGTCATTCGAACAGGTACAAAGAGTTCTCGCTCATAGGTCTCATTGAGTGTCATTATCAACCAAAATGCACCGCTGAGAGCTAAGAAAAACAAAAAAATCAGAAACTCTTTGTTCGTTGAACTGAACAAAAAGTTCCTGATAATTGTGCTGAATCGTGTGATCTTCGACCTGTTCATCAATTATGCTTTTGCGCCGGATGCCTGCGAGGAACTGGCATCTGCAAAGACATAAGATTTGTCTACGCTGATGATTACGCCGCGGGCAATCTCTACGTCAACAAGATTTGCGGTGAGGTCTATGCGCTTGATAGTGCCGTAAATACCACCTCCGGTAATCACTTTCGATCCTTCTTGCAATGCATTTTGAAACGCACGGATTTCCTTTTGCTTCTTTTGCTGAGGACGAATCATAAAAAACCACATAATTGCGAAGATTGCAATCATCATTATTAAGAATCCGATCTGGCCACCGCCCTGTGCTGCTTGTGCAGCTAATAACATTTCGTTCATTATCTAAAATTTATTGATTTATTTCTTCTTTATCATCTTTCTCTTCTGCTTCTTTATTTTCTTCAACCGCTTTTTTCGGTTCTTCGGCAACTTTTTTCGGCTTGGGTGTGTCCATTGTCTTCATCAGTTTGCCGGTCTCTATCAGATGCCGGGCAATCGAGTCGAGCATTCCGTTGATATAACTGCCGCTCTTATGCGTGTGTATAGCTTTGCCAAGTCTACATATTCATTGATAGTTACAGAAATAGGGATGTTCGGAAATGTCATCATCTCAGCAATAGCGATCTGCATAATGACTACATCCATATAGGCAAGACGTGAGAAATCCCAGTTGCGTGACGTCTCGCTCATATAGTGTTGATAGGTATCAGCATTGAGAATAGTGGCTCGAAAGAGTTTACGTGCAAAGTCTTTGTCTTCCTCATCTTTATATTCAGGCAAGAGTTCTTGCTTTGCTTTGTTCTTTGGATCAAACCGTTTAATTGTCTTCAATACAAAAGTGTCGACTACTTCTTTGTCGTCATTCCAATAGAGACTCCTCTCTTCGAGGAGTGTGTCGAGCTCTTCATTCTCTTGAATAAGTTGTTTATAGAGCTTACGCCATACTTCGCGGTCGGCTTCATAAGAGTCGTCTGTATCGGCCATATAGGTGCATAAGTTTCACTTTGCTCAATCTGAGTGTAAAGTTTACGTACAAACTCGGTGTTATCATCCCACATCTGTTTCTGTTCTTCAATAAAAGCATTGAGCATCTTATTCTCTTCGAGTTGAATGGCAAACTTATTGTAAGCGAATTTCTGCGATGGTGGTTCGGTGCCTTCACGCTGAGAACGTGCTGTTGCTACCTCAACGTGTTTGCGAGCAATACGTGTCACGGCCACAATCAAGTCTAAGAGATAATTGTAAAGGTCATAAGCTTTCGATAGACTGAAAAGTAATTCCTTCTCCGCATTATCCATATTGCGGTTCCCATTTTGATAGTATGCATAGGTTAACTGAACTATCTTGATTCTGATTAATTCTCTGTTGATCATTTCTCTTTACTTAACGCGATTTGTGTTTCTTTGCAATTACCACGCAAAAATATATCTTTTTCTGCGTATACGCAAGAAAAGCAAGTAGAAATCTACCTTTTTTTAGGGAAACTTTGCACATTTCACGGAAAAGGTGTAACTTTGCATCGCTTTTTTGAGCACATCTATGTGACAGGTGATTGCAGATGAGCGAGAGCTCTGATCAGTCAATTCTGTAAATCGTGTGATGGCGAATTAAGGCAAAATAAATAAATAACTTAATTTAGAGTAACACATTTATGAAAGAAATTAATGTATCGGGTCAGAAGCGTACAGACCTCGGAAAGAAAGCTTCAAAGGCGTTGAGAAAAGAAGGAATGGTGCCCTGTAATCTCTATGGTGAGGCGAAACAGGATGGAAAACCGGTGGCATTGGCATTCACTTCATCGATGAGTGAGCTTCGAAAAATCGTTTATACACCTCATATTTATGTAATCAATCTGATCATTGACGGCGAAAGCCATACGGCTGTACTGAAAGAACTCCAATTCCATCCCGTTACTGATGCGTTGTTGCACGTTGATTTCTATGAGGTGAACGACCAAAAGCCCATTACTATCGGTGTGCCCGTGAAGTTGGTAGGCCTTGCACAGGGTGTGCGCGATGGTGGACGAATGAATCTCTCCATTCGTAAGATCAATGTAACTGCACCTTATCAGCAGATTCCCGAGCATCTTGACGTAGACGTGAAAGCATTGCAGATCGGCAAGAGCATCAAAGTCGGCGACTTGAGTTATGAGGGATTAGAACTGGCTACTGGTAAAGACGTTGTCGTTTGTTCTATTAAGATGACCCGTGCAGCATCTATGGCCGCTACGGCTGGAGGTACAGAAGAGTCGGCAGAAGAGCCTGCTGCTGAATAATTAAGTAATGGAGAAATACTTGATTGTCGGTTTGGGCAATCCCGGAGATGATTATTCGGGAACCCGACATAACACTGGATTTATGATATTGGATGCCTTTGCAAAGCATCCAATATCATTTTTGAGGACAAACGCTACGGATTTATTGGTGAGACATCGCTCAAAGGCCGCCGAATCATTCTTCTGAAGCCCACCACTTTTATGAATCTCAGCGGTAATGCAGTGCGATATTGGCTTGACAAAGAGCATATCGACCAAAGCCATTTGCTTGTGATTGTGGACGATCTTGCACTTCCTCTTGGTATGCTTAGATTGAAAGCGACCGGTAGTAATGGTGGACATAACGGCTTAGGTCATATCCAACAGCTTATCGGCCAACAGTATGCCCGATTGAGGGTAGGTATCGGTAACGATTTCGCTCGTGGTAGACAGATCGACTGGGTACTTGGAAAGTATGACGAAGAGGATATGAAGAAACTTCAGCCCTGTATCGAAACGGCCTGCGAAATTATTCGGAGTTTTGTATTGGCAGGCATCAATACGACGATGAATCAATTTAATGGGCACCCACAAAAGACCTCTTCCAACCTCTCCAAAGAAGGAGAGAATGTGTTAAAAGATAGTCAATAGAGATAAACATAACGTGCAATCAAGAAATTCTTCTGTTAAAGAAGTTATGAAAGAACAATCCTTTATCGGTGCTCGCATCGACAAATGGCTATGGGCAGCACGTATATTCAAAACGCGGGCAATGGCTGCCGACGTTTGCAAAAATGGTCGGGTGACAGTCAATGGTGTTTCTGTGAAGCCCAGTCACGTTGTTAAAGCAGGCGAGACAGTCAGTGTACGTAAACCGCCTATCATCTATTCTTTTAAAATTCTGAAACCTATCGAACAGCGAGTCGGAGCTAAACTCATTCCCGAAATTTATGAGAATGTGACCGATTCCAAGCAATACGAATTATTGGAAATGAGTAAAATCAGTGGGTTCATTGATCGTGCGCGGGGTACCGGACGACCAACTAAGAAAGAACGACGATCGCTTGATGCTTTTGCCGACCCCGTAATGTTTGGGTTTAGCGATGAGAATGATAATTGGGAGGGTGAAGAATGATTAATGTAGCTATATTCGTTTCAGGCAACGGAACCAATTGTGAGAATATTATTCGGCATTTCACCGACCACAAAAACGTGAAAATTGCACTCGTGTTGAGCAACAAAATCGATGCTTATGCGCTCACCCGGGCACGCAATTTGGGTGTTCCCGCCATCGTGATGACGCACAATCATTTTAACGATGAGTCTCAAATGATGGTATTGATGCGGGCTTATCACATTGACTTTATTGTTCTTGCCGGTTTTTTGCAAATGATTCCCGACTTTCTTATTCGTGCTTACGACCATCGAATATTGAACATCCATCCCGCATTGCTACCCAAATTCGGCGGTAAAGGTATGTATGGACATTATGTCCACGAAGCGGTGAAAGCCGCGGGAGAAACAGAAACGGGAATGACTGTTCATTGGGTGAACTCCGTTTGCGATGGAGGTGAGATTATCGCACAATTTCATACACCGCTTTCGCCCACTGATTCACCGGCTGATATTGCTGCCAAAGAGCACGTTTTGGAACAAGACTATTTCCCGTTCGTTATCGAGAAAGTTCTGTCGCATAGTTTCAGCCCCTCGTGATTTTATAGAAAAGTGCTGTCAAGAGTGTTTACCAAAAATTACTTTCAACATAGTATCGTTTTTTTATAACTGCTTGATAATTTAGAAATATAAGTGTTTTCTTATTTATAATTAACTGATTATTAGTTATTTAGTTCTCAATACACGATAAGAAAGATATTGAAAGGTAATAATAAGGCCTCAATAGGTATTTGAAAGAAATTCTTTTTATTTTCTGACTAACGGTTAAACGCTGTGCGATTAACAGCTTTTCGCACGCTAACTAACAGTTAATCGTAAGATGATTTGATACTTTTCAAAGAAAAATAGGGTATTGGTTAAAGGTGAAATAATATTAAATCTCATCTTAGAGGTGAGGGATTTTGAGGAAAAATGAGTTATTTTACCGTATGAAATGATAAAAATGTGAGGCGGCGAATGCTGATTCCGCGCCTGTTTATGAATATGGGATTTAATAAAATAGTAGTAAATGCCTTATGGCACGCATTGTATGAGGATACGAGCAGAAATGCTTTCTGCATTAACGGGACATTTTTCACTTATCAAGATTTAGCCGAGGTTGTCTCGAAAATCAGATCGGTGTTGTGCGATGTGCCTGCCAAGCATATCGGACTCGTGGCTAACGATGATCTTGAAACTTATGCTTCGATCCTCGCTTTGTGGTTTGAAGGTAAGTGTTATGTTCCGCTTCATCCGGCTCAACCCATCGAACGGTGCAATGACATCATCGATCAGGTGGGCATAGAGATGGTTCTCGATTCGAGCAAAGAGACGCGTTACGAGGGCGTGAAGGTCACGATGACACGTCAATTATCGTTAATTGATGAGCCGATGGCAGTTCCGTGCACAGCGGATGATAGTGAACTGGCTTATATCCTATTTACTTCGGGGAGTACGGGAAGACCGAAAGGCGTTCCCATTACGCGTGGAAATGTGAGCGCTTTTGTTACGGCGTTCCGTGATTTAGGGTTCCGATTGACTGCTGATGATCGCTGTTTACAAATGTTCGACCTCACTTTTGATCTTTCGGTGCAGTCTTATCTACTCCCGTTATTGAATGGAGCGTGTGTCTATACGATATCTTTTGATCGGATCAAATACCAAGCTGTCTTTGAGCTTTTAGATGACTACCACCTCACTTTCACAATGATGGTGCCATCGGTGATACACTATTTGCGCCCTTATTTGGATGAACTGCATATTGAAGAACTGCGTTATTCGTTTTTTGCAGGTGAAGGACTCAATTTAGATGACGTCGATAGTTGGGCTCGGAGTGTGCCGAATGCAGCGATCTGGAATGTCTATGGCCCCACGGAATGTACCATTTATTGCACAGGCTTGCAGTATATTCGCGGTGGGGAAAATCGCAATGTTAACGGAATTATGGGTATTGGACGGGCAATGAAAGATGTGCATACGATTGTGATAGATGACAACGGTCGTGTATGTAAGCCTGACGAGAAAGGTGAGTTATGTTTAGCTGGTCCGCAACTTACACCTGGTTATTGGGCCGATGAGGAGAAAACGCGTACTGCTTTCTTTTTGCATGAGGGGCAGAGATATTATAAAACGGGTGATGTGTGCGCTATGAACGCTACGGATGATATCCTTTATTATGGTCGGAAAGATTCGCAAATCAAGATACAAGGTTACAGAATCGAGTTGAGTGAGATTGAACACGTGGCCCGAAAGTATTTTGACGAGCGCAATGCCGTAGTGGCCCTGCCTGTCTATGACCGTTGTCAAAATTGCCAAATACACTTAGCCGTGGAGCAGGGAAAGGCTGATTTAGAAGTAGGATTAATCGATTATCTGCACCGTTATTTACCGCACTATATGATTCCGGTGGCTGTTCACGAGCTGGGACGTTTCCCACAGAATGCCAGCAACAAGATAGATAGAAAAAAAATAGCAGAACTTATACAAGCGAATAATAAATAGGTATGGAAAAGAAAGATGTTTTGGCCACATTGAATGGCATTTTTTCAGAGGCGCTGAAAACACCCGACTTAAAGTTGGACGAGGCTATGTCGGCAAAGGATGTAGATGGATGGGACTCTATTTCGAACATGATTATCATCAGTGAAATTGAAAAACATTATGGCATTCATTTCAAATTTCGCGATATTATGCGGATTAAGAATGTTGGTGGACTGTGTGATGCGATTATCGATAAGGCTGAATGAGCTGCTGACCTTAGTTTTCTGACACAATGGAATTTGTCTCGATACCTTTCACTGCCCTATTGACGGTGACCTTTATCTTGTATTATCTCAAAACGAACAGACATTGGCAGCACGGTTTGTTGTTGCTGGCGAGTTTGGTGTTTGCGGGATATTATCATTTCATTTATATTGTTTATGCCATCGGTATCAATGTATTTACGTTTTATGCAGGCAAATGGCTCGCGGCTGTTCGCGGTCGGAAACAAGCCCCTTATGTGTTTGTGGGCAGTCTTGCAGCACTTGTCGGTACGTGGCTTATAGCCCGTTATTGGGCTCCTTTGTTTCCGCTCGGTATCTCGTTTTATACCTTTCAGGCTTTGTCTTATCTGATTGAGATTTATTGGGATGAAGAACCTGAAGATAGCTTGATGGACTTTACGCTTTATATGCTGCTTTTTATGAAGTTCCTTTCGGGTCCGATTGAGCGTGGATTCGATTTATTGCCACAGTTGAAACGGGCTCGACGATTTGACTATGATAACGTGGTGTATGGTATGAAACTCGTAGTTTGGGGCGCATTTATGAAATTAGTCATTGCCGATCGCATCGCGCCGTCGCTCGACACGGTGTTCAGCAATGTACAAGAGGCTTCGGGTATTCAGTTACTTGTTGTCACTTTAATTTATCCGATACAGCTTTACGCCGACTTTGCAGGCTATACACTAATGGCAATCGGACTCGGACAGATGTTCGGTTTTCGTCTTTCGCCCAACTTCGACAGACCTTTCGTATCCTTGACTACAGGTGAACTGTGGCGCCGTTGGCACATCTCGCTTTCGGCGTGGGTACGTGATTATGTCTTTATGCCGATGTCTGCGGCCACGCGTAAATGGAAACGGTGGGGTGTTTATAGTTCGCTCGTCGTTACGTTTGTGGTTATCGGCGTCTGGCATGGTGCAGGTTGGGCTTTCGCGCTATATGGACTTTTCCAGGGAATCGTCGTTGTTTACGAGACGGCTGCATCGAGATTCCGCGATGGCGTGCGTAGATTGTTGCCTGCTTCGGTTTACAATCCGTTGCAAATGATGCGCACTTATGTGCTGTTTGCACTCTCGCTGCTGTTCTTTCGACTGCCGAAGATAGATGATGTGCTGTATACTTATCGCCATCTTTTAGATGGTTTTGAAACTAATATTAAAGAGTTGCGACTCGGAATGACTGACTCTCAGTGGATCTATTTCGGCGTTTCCGTGTTGCTTATGTTTCTTTTGGAGTATGCTCATTCACGTGTTGATATTCTGGAATGGACTTCCCGGCGCCCTATCTGGCAACGTTGGCCTATTTATTTTACGACCATTTTGCTGATATTTCTTTTCGGAGCTTTCGGCGTTGAGAATTTTATCTATGTGCAGTTCTGATGGTGAGGTTTTAAGTTTGTGAGTTTTCGAGTTTGTGAGTTTTGTTTGAGACATTATTGTTATGAACTTTTCTATACCTAAAAAATCGCTGATACGATTCTATCTGAATAGTTTCTTGTTGGCGATGCCGTTCCTTGTACTGATTCTTTGGTACGTTGTGAAAGATCCGTTTATGGTCATCCGTTCTTATGATGATTATGACAGCCCTGAAATCTGTCAAAGTGAGGGAGCTGTAGGATGGTATAAATACAAGATGTTTCGTGCGCAAATGCATTACGATTCGTTCATAATGGGGTCGTCGTCGACACTTGCTTTCAATACGTCCGACTGGAATCGTTACATCCATGCACATCCTTTCCGCTTGTTCAGCAATGGTGAGGGCTTGGTGGATTTGCGTCAGAAGCTTGATGCTCTCGACCGACAGCCGGGACAACATATCAAGAATCTGCTGATCGTTTGTGAGCGCGGATTCTTTACGCCGACTGATTTGCAGAAAGGAATAATGCACGTAATGCCGCCCGAAGTCAGCGGAAAGAGCGAGATGAGCTATCAAGTCACCTTTTTGCAAGGCTTCTTCAACCCAAAATTCTTGGGTCCTTACCTTCGTTATTATTTCACACATAAGTATGATCGGAGTATGCTTGGAGTGATGAATTCTCGCGGACGTGTCCGTACCCGATATACAAACGATGACACTCTTTTGGCCGAAAATGAGATTCGAGAGAAAGGGGAGCGCTATTGGGACGCCTATGCTAAATATCGGTGTGCACCCGGTGATACGACTGTAAATATCGGACACCCCGTTATTCATAAAGTCCAGATAGCCAATCTGAAAGCTATTCGTGATGTTTGTCGTCGTCATCATACCAATGTTAAAATTATCATTGGGCCGACACAAGGTGCTGTTGCAATGAATCCGGTTGATAATGCCGTGTTATGTCACATTTTTGGACACGAAAATGTGGTTGATTACTCTGGGCGGGCGGGATTGAAATTCCGTGATTATCATAACTTTTACGATGATATTCATTATCGTGTTGCTGTTGGTCGGGCCATTTTGCACAATTTATATAGTCGCAAATAGAGTTTATTAAGTGAAATATTGTAATTTTGCAACGTGTTATTTATTATTTTAAACATCTTATGAAAAAAATCTTTTCCTTAGCAGTCCTGTTCTTGTTTACAGTAGCCGGTTTCTCACAAAATGTCCAATTGCACTACGATTTCGGTCATTCGTTCTACAAAGATCTCACCAATCGGATGAGCGTTACGACCACTGTGGAGATGTTCAAGACTGATAAATGGGGTAACAATTACTTTTTTGTCGACATCGATTACCAAAAAGACGGCGTAATGGGAGCCTATTGGGAGATCTCGCGAGAGATGAATCTCACGGCCAATAAGCAATGGGCGGCTCACGTAGAATACGACGGCGGTCTGACATCCGATAAAAAGACACTTATCTCTACCCGTTTTCAGCACGCAGCTTTGTTTGGAGGCGCGTGGAATTGGGCCAGCAGCGACTTTTCGAAAACATTTTCTGTGCAACTCCTTTACAAGTATAATTTTAAGGGGAAGAATCCTTGGAACCGACCGTTCAGTAGTGTGCAGCTTACCGAAGTATGGGGTACCACGTTTGCAAAGGGGCTCTGTACTTTCAGCGGATTCTGTGACTTGTGGTATGATCGCAGCGTACGCGGTAATTGGATTGTTGTTTCAGAACCTCAGTTCTGGGTTAATCTCAATACGCTTCGTGGCTGGAAAGATATCAACTTAAGCTTAGGTAGTGAGGTGGAAATCAGCAATAACTTTGTTTTCAACGAGCGCGGCGAAAACAATCGCTTCTATGCTATTCCTACCGTAGCGGCAAAATGGACATTCTAATCGAATAATCTGCCTTCCGGGTGATTGTTTGTATCAGTCTTACCGGTTGTAAATCGGCTGAGGAATTGGTCTTCTGAGATGATCTCGATGCCCAATTCCTTGGCCTTTTTGTTTTTACTCGATGTAGAATTAATATGATTGTTGATAAGAAAATCGGTTGATTTGCTGATACTGCCGGTCACGTGTCCGCCCTGAGATTCTATATAGCTTTTCAGTTCAGTTCTGTTTTTGTAATGAGAGACATCACCCGTAATAACAAAGGTAAGATCTTGACAAAGCTCACCGCCTGCTTCTATCTTTTCTTGGTGGATATTCAGCTCGGTTAGCAAATGGTCTACTTGTTCACTGTTTGTCGTGTCTTGGAACCATTGTACAAGTGATGCCGACTTCTCCGGGCCGATTCCGGGAATATCGGCAAAGATATCCGGACGTTCAGCTATGCGTGCCTGCCGAATGAGTTCGCCCAAATCAAAGGTATCAAGCAATCGTTTGCAGACGTCAACACCACACTGCGGAATGGTCAGCGCATAAAGAAAGCAGCGCGCTTCTACATTTCTCGATTTCTCGATAGACTGTAGCAGTTTGCTCACCGAACGTTCTCCGAATCCTTCGAGAGCAGTCATCTCGTAGATGTGGGATTGCAATCGATAAATGTCTGCATACTCGCTGATCCAACCTAAGTTGATGAACTTAGCCAGAGTCTGCTCTGACACGCCGTCGATATCCATTCCGGCTTTCGACACAAAGCGTGCAAACTTCTTTAATTGTTTGGCCGGACAAGCTACATTCGTACAGTGAAGTGTGCGCGTATCACTATGTTCGCTGGTGATGATTTCCGTGTCCGACCCGCATACGGGGCAGTGGTGTGGGATGTCCAAATCGCCCACCGTCTTACTCACCTTGATGACTTTGGGAATGATTTTATTGGCTTTGATAACCGAAAGTTGTGTACCGGGACCGCCAATGCCTAATCGTTCGCACTCGCTGATATTGCAGAGCGACGCCCGTTTGACTGTTGTCCCTTCTAATTCGACAGGTTCGAACACAGCAACGGGCGATATCGTAGAAGCTGCACACGACCATTCGATGTGGTCAAGCGTGGTTTCGGCTGACTCATCTTGCCATTTGAAAGCCAATCCGGCACGTGTGGCGTGATGTCCGGTGACAGATCCCATTGCAGCGAAAGCTGTATCATCAAAAGTTATAACGAGTCCATCAACGGGAAAAGGGTTGATACGGTGTGTCACTTTCTCTGTCCATCGGTCGATAACGGCACGCACACGATCTATTGTAGGAATGCCGAGCGATTCGTGCCCTACGGGGCTGAATCCTTGCGCTTCGAGCCAGTCCATTCGTTTCCCCCACAAGTTTATATTTTCATCGGTGTGTACCAATGTGAATGGAATCCATTGGATGCGACGCGGTTTTACCTCTTCTACATCCTTTAAAGTGAACGATCCTGCAACGAGATTACGCGGATTGGCAAACGAATCATCCGACTCCATATTATATTGTTCGAAGTCTGCATAAGAGATTACTGCTTCTCCGCGGATTACTGTATGACCTTTCGCTTTGATGGTAGGCAGTAATCCTTCGATGGCTGATGCCAGACGGGTAACGTTGGTGCCGATATGTCCGTTACCGCGTGTGACCACTTTGGTAAGTTTCCCATTATCATAAGTGACCACAAGCGTTATTCCGTCGAGTTTCCAAGATAGCCAGATGGATTTTCCCTCGGCCCATCTTACGACGTCTTCCGGCTGTTTGGTCTTGGCCAGTGACAATGCCGGAAACTCGTGTGTTTCTTTTTGACCGCTGCTCTCTCCATCGGATACCTTTTGCGTCGGACTGTCAGGTAACGCGACTCCTGTCTTCTGCTCTAATTGTTTGAGTTCATCAAACTTTGCATCCCATTCATAGTCGGTCATTCTTTCGCCTAAACCGCTATAATAACTGTTTGATGCCCGATTGAGTTCATCGATCAATTGCCGCATCAGCTGCATTTCATCCTGTGCCATCTCTCTGAAATTTTTCGCAAAGATACAAAAAAATATTCCAATCTATTTACACTTCTTCGTGGAACTTATGAGGTGTTGCAATTAAATTAATTCTCATTTTTCTTGCGAGTTTAGGATTTATTAATTACCTTTGCCGAAGTTTTTCTGTATCTACCCTCTAAGTTGGGGACTGAATAGTTAAGATATGATTAAAGGAACAAATATAAACAACGGCAACACGATGCAAAGAGATATAGCTTTCTCTGCATCTTTTAACGTTTTATATTTGGTGGACTCAGAAAAAAGTGTAACACACACACACACACACACACACACACACACACACACACACACACACACACACACACACACACACACTTCGCATCTGGCGGAGTAAACATTTTTTTAGTTTTCTTGTACGCGCGCGTGAAAGGCGCGTATTCCCCCATAAACAAAGGGTCCGACAGAGTTCCTTTTGTTCGCTTTTTCGTACCCTTTTATCTCGTAGAAAAAGGGAAATAAACACGGTTATTTATTCAAAAACTAATGTAATATGAACAAAAATTATTTAGAGAGTAGGCTTATAGCAAGCCCGAGTGTGAAATGATTCAAGCGGAAGCCGAGCAATTCATCTGCACATCCGTTAGTCCACATCCTGGATCACAGCAAGAAGAATGGGATCCCGATGAAGAAGTAGATGGTGGAGAGTACGAGTTTGAGTAGTTGATAATTGATAATTAAAAAAGATAATGACAATGAAGAAATATCTATTTTTAAGCGTGGCCTTAATGCTCTTGGCAACGACAGGTTGCAGCAGTGATAATAATATCAGTGAGACAGAAGAACCGGCACAAGAGGTGCAATTCAGTTTCGTCAACGAAGACTTCGGCGAGGACGAAACATTGACACGAGCAGCCGCAACAAATAAACCTCAAATCGTCGACCTCGGCGATTGCGAGGCTGAAATAACCGTAGAAAATGAGCCTGCCGCTAAGAAAACACGTGGTGCGACCAGTCCTGCCACTGGCTATTACACGATCCGCGCTTACCAAAGTGGAACGTTGAAAGGGGAAATAAAAGGCACATTTAGTGGCGGAACATTCATACCCGATGCCGGTACAAAAAAAAAGTATCAAGTTGTCTCACGGTAATTATGACTTTGTTGCATTCAATGATGACGTAATAGTTTCGGGTAACGATCTGACCGTATCGCGTGAAAAAGCCAAAACGGCGATGATCAGCACCGTAACCGCGGCTATCAATCAAGATCCTGACCAGACAGTCACGTTCACAATGAAACATGTAGGCGCTCGCTTGCGTACCCAGTTCGTTTGTCAGAAGGATATACCCGAGAACATTACCGCCACGTTGGAAACTACGGCTGCTAATGTGATCCCTACAAGCGTAACTTACAATCTCTCGACAAAGTCTTATACTGCTACCAACGGAGCGATGGTAACAGAAACAAATAACTCACCAGCCAGCACAGAAGCGAAATACTCGGCTTCGAATTATGGGCAAAACTATTCCTATACTTCAACAAGTGATTATCACTACTTCTTACCCACGACAGAAAGCAGCAAACTGAAGCTAACCAATATCTCTGCCGGCACTGTCTTTTGGAAGCCTATCGGCATCTTCTCGGTTCCTCAGCTCAACGCTACGCTCTCGATGCAAGCAGGTAAATCGTATGTCGTTAAAATTAAGCTCAAACCTAACTATACCTATCTGATGAGTGACGGTACTACCGGTTTCCTCCGCGAAACCATTTACGGTGATGGTCCAAAGATACCGATTGCTGTTATATTAGATCTAGGACAACACATGGCTTTAGCCTTGAAAGATGCTAACGAAGGAAATGACATAATATGGTGTGCGGGTAATTATGTTACTACTTGGACAGACACAAATACGCACATGACACCGAATATAAACGATGCATTAAATGGCTTGGCTACTAGCGGTTATGACGAGACCTATGATCCAAGCTACAGTACAAACGCAGTTACCGGAGATAAGAGAAAAGGAAAGAATCCAGATTTCCCGGCATTTAAGGTAGCAGCCGACTATAATTCCGGCGTAACTTATACCGGCTCACCTGAGCTGCAATGGTATCTCCCTTCATTGAGCGATTTTAAATGGATGTTTTCCACTTTGGGCTTTGGCAATAAAGCTGCAGTAATTAAGACTAACCAACAATATGGCTGGTATGGTGCTTTGGCCAATAGTGCCTTTACACAAGTGGGTGGCATACCTCTCGCCATCATCACTTATTATTTCACAAGTTCTGATAGAGATCATTCCAATGCTGGTATTATCCATGCGTATTCGTCTTTTGTACGCTGGGACACATTCCCTAAGCGAAGCAACAATCGCGTGCGCCCCTTCGTACGTTATTGATAAAAGTAGTATCGTGTTGCCCAGTAAGCACTATCGTGCAGGGTAAAAGGTACTATTGTATTGAGTGAAAAGTACTATCGTGTTTTTGGACCTCTCGGAAGCCCTTTATATAAAGGGAGTTCGAGAGGGGCAAAAGCCTCATTAAAAACAACATAAAAACAAGAAGAAAATGGATTATTCACTGAATCCTAGAAAATGAGTGTTGGCCCGCTGAAAGGTCAAACAGTGTATGTACCGAGTCTGGTTTGCCAGAAAGAGCAGATCTCGTTTGAAGAACTTTGTGCCACCATGGCCGAAGATTCTACGGTGGGTGAGGCTGATGTGGCAGCCGTGTTTTACAAGGCTCGCAAAGTGTTGAATCGTTTTTGTTCGTTGGGCTATATCGTGGATGCCGGCCCTTTCAGCAAGTTTTACCCCACGATCACATCAAGGGTGGTAACAGACATCAAGGATTTCAATGCCTCTGAGCATATCAAACGCGCGCAGATGCGTTTTTGTCCCGACGAAGGATTTCCGCGATTTGAAGGGTGTAGAGTATCACAAAGTGCCGAAACAGGACAGAAAGAAGAGCGGAAAGACTCCACCCAAGCCATAGAATTCAGAATGATTGTGCTCACACGTAATGACCAATTGAGAGTGTGTATCAGGATTTGATGTGACTCCGAAAGTTAGATAAAGAACTTTGGAGTCACATTGCTTTTTCTTATTTGCCTTTCATCTGTTCACAGTAGTGTACCCCGAACGATGTTCTCTGCGGTCTCAGTGATTCTAAGGTGATATTTGTCGGTGTAAGAAATGGTCATTAGGCGCTGGGGACAGGCTTCATCGTGCGGAATAGAAAGAGCAACGTGTCCCATTGTACGGCGCAGATTCAGTTCTACGCAGGGATGGAGCTTGCATTTTCCGCTGTCGGCGACAATCATCATATCGATGCCTAATGGACCGTTGTATATGGGAGCCAAATGGTCGGTGAGTAGGTGGATAATCGCCTCGCGTATGGTGTCGAGTAACGAGATGGAGATATGTTGTGAGAGGAGATGTTGTTTTTCGCTTTCGGTGGCAATAATACTGCCTATGTAGGAACCATTGGTTGTTTTGAAGAGCGATAAACCTTGGTAAGTAATGGTACCGGCGGCACAGTTGAACTCCATTCCGAAGTCTCGAATTTTGTTATAAAAAGGCTCAATCATCAGTCCGCCTTGCCGTTTGAGTGTGTTCATAGCCCACCCTTTGAGGTGTGGCTCTAATTCGTCTGTCGGTGCGTCGACATATCTGAGTCCGCGACCGCTACTGCTCCACGGTGCTTTGAACACCGACCGGCGGAGCTGCCGAGCTTGCATCTCTACTGTTTGAATGTCGGTGATATATTCGCTTGTACCGATGAGCCGGTCGTCGATACCGACCAATTGTGGCAAAAGTTGCTCGCCGGCCCAGCGTCTGTTACTGAGTCGGCGCATTTGGGTCAGCTGTTCGTCGCTTGGTGTCAGTCTTTCTAATTCAGGATTGATGGTCCGCAGTTGAGCTTTCAGCACACGATCCCAGCCCCACGGATCAATGGTAATATCACTGAACGATACGACGGAGAGGTCGGCTGGCGTGACAAAGAGAACATCGGCCGTGTGACATTTCAGATGACGAACGGAATTGACAGCTGCCGAAACCTTCTCAACGAGTATTAAATCGCCGTCGTCTGCCCACAGTGCCGGCAAGAATCCGAGGTCTGTCCGCAGTTCCCGAGCTGCGTGGGGAGCTGTAAAGTGCAGCTCGTCAGCGGCCAGTGCAATGTCGTGTTCGGGGTTAAATATGTGCAATGTCATTTTATACCTCGTTCATTTAGCGCCTTAGAATATCTTGCTGCATTCTTTTGATGTTCCTGATAGGTATGGGCAAAGTTGTGTGTCCCGCTGAAATCTTCCTTGGCACACATATACAGGTAGTCGTGGTGTACGCGATCGAGCACGGCATCGATGCCCGCTACGCTCGGAATACGAATGGGGCCCGGGGGTAAGCCAACGTTCTTATACGTGTTGTAAGGACTGTCGATGTGCAGCAGATTATTGTAAATTCGCCGCAGGCCGAATCTTCGCCAGGCATACTTGATGGTAGGGTCGGCCTGCAATGGCATTCCGTTGGGATACTCGGCATTGCGCAGTTTGAGCCGATTGTAGTACATTCCCGCCACCATCGGCTTTTCTGCGTCGTTGGCCGTTTCCTCATCGATAATGCTGGCCAGTGTAATTACCTCGTTTTCAGTCATTCCCATCTGCTTGGCTTTCTCCCGGCGCTTGAAGTTCCAGAATCTTTCGCTCTCCCGTTTCATCCGATCCAGGAGCTTTTCAGGCGAGATATTCCAATAAACGTCGTATGTGTTTGGGATGAACATACAGGCAATGGTCAGCGTGTCGTAGCCGTAGCGGTGGCAGATCTTTTCGTCGGTGAGTACCCGATAGATTGTTGCACTGTCGAGCATCAGCTTTTTGGAGAGTTCGGCGGATAGGCGATCCAGTGTGCGGACTGATGGAATAGTGAGTTCGACTGGTGCCTGCTGACCGTTTTTGATACATCTGAATATCTTGAAAGCTCCGTCTTTGGGCGTTACGGCATAGCGCCCCGTTCGAATATGTTTTGAGTAAGCGCTGTGGCGTAGCAGTGTCCGTAGGCCTTGTATTCCGTGACAGGTGGCTATTGATGAGAGCTTCGCCAGCACCGAGTCGACGTTATCGTTATTGTCGATATAGATGTATTCGGTCTTGGGGCGTGCTGAGAACGAAAAGAAAAAGTAATAAAACACCAGTCCGCAAATCCCGAGCAGGCACACAGCCGCAGGTATGAGGTATCGATTTGTGAGTTTTCTGTTCATATCTTTCATTATCATAAAAACGCTGCAAAGGTAGTAAAAAGCAGATTGTTTTTACTACCTTTGCAACAATATTTTATGATTTAAAGGTGGAATATAATGAGAGAATATGATACATATATATTCGATTTAGACGGTACACTGCTCGACACGCTTACCGATCTGGCTGCAAGTTGCAACTATGCGCTGCGCACGGCGGGTATGCCCGAGCGTACCTTGGACGAAGTGAGACTATTTGTGGGTAATGGGGTTAAGCTGCTGATGGAGCGAGCTACGCCTGGCGGACTTGGCAATCCGCGTTTTGAAGAAGTGTATGAGACCTTCCGTCGCCACTACCTTGTGCACAGTCTTGATACGACGCGCCCTTATCCTGGCGTTATCGAGTTGTTGGCCGAACTGAAACGCAGGGATAAGCGCTTGGCGATTGTCAGCAACAAGTTTTATGATGCCACGCAGG
The DNA here is from genome assembly GCF_000613725.1 of Hoylesella pleuritidis JCM 14110. Taxonomy (GTDB): domain Bacteria; phylum Bacteroidota; class Bacteroidia; order Bacteroidales; family Bacteroidaceae; genus Prevotella; species Prevotella pleuritidis. Next base: position 1,054 of record NZ_BAJN01000018.1, on the reverse strand, counting down.
ATCTGTGTCGACATTTTTTTAGCCGCTATGTCGAAGTGGCTATCGGCGAACGCGAAGACATCCGAAAGAAGCCGGCCCCGGACACGGTCATAGAAGCATTGCGACAGTTGGGTGTGACGAAAGAACGTGCTGTATATATCGGAGACAGCGACGTGGATGTGGCCACAGCGCGTAATAGCGAGCTTCCTTGTATCAGTGTGCTATGGGGATTCAGATCAAAAGATTTTCTTATCGCTCACGGTGCTACTACATTTGTGAATTGTCCGCAAGAGATTCTATTTGAATGATAGTTTTGTTGGGCGTATCGAATTGAAACTTTCCACGTGTTTCGACTTTAGTTAGACTTGTTTGTTTGTATTATATTACGCCAATTCGGGATAAGAAAATAACCGAAAAGCGACTCTATCATTTATCTGCAAATGGAATGGAGAAGATTTTTCTGTGAGAAAGCGGCTCAATCCATCGGAAAATAAAAGAAATATTCTCAAGACGACAAGGAAGCGTTAATAAATAAAATATATTTTCTCTCTTTCTATCGTAAAATGCAAATAAACAAAAATAAATTTCTTCTTTCCATTGGGAAGTGTAAATATATTTAAATTTATTTGCTGTTTCCGATGGAATCAGAAGAAAAACAAAGATTTATGAACAATTCCAGATGGAAACAGAGAAAAAAAGTATTTTTTCGACCGGTTTCCACAAATTAAGAATCGAAAAACGGAAAAGTTTGTTCCGCCGGCAGAAAAACAACTTTCTTATCCCGAACAGGCGTATTATATTTTACTCCGCGGTGTGAGCTTTTTGATAGCTCTATCAAGATAGCTTTTCCACTTTTTCTTTATCTCTCAGGTTCTTTCCAAGACTTGTACGGGTGTCATTAAATCTATACTCATGTGTGGGCGTTGAGTGTTATAGAATTCGATTGCTTTATCTATTTCTATCCTGACTTCCAAAATAGAATGAAACTGCTTTCTCTTGAATATTTCATTTTTAATAGTGTTGTTTATTCTCTCTGCTTGTGGATTATCTTTTGGATTCCTATCTTCGGCTATGC
>NZ_BAJN01000019.1 GCF_000613725.1 Hoylesella pleuritidis JCM 14110 | reverse complement strand
TATCAAGCCGGCGTGGAAACAAAAAAGAGAAAACCTCAAACAACTTCTTGAAGTCTCCTCTGCACATTCGAAAGACAGTCTTGCTCTTGGAAGAAGAGGAGGAATTGCAATCCGTTGTCTTTGAAAGCAAAGATAGAGATTAATATGCAAACAACAAAGAAAAAGAAAACAGATCTTCCGGGAATTAATGATATTTAATAATATCTCACTAATTCATTGCAAAAAATAGGGTAATTCGTACTTCGCCACTCCAAGTTCATCACTTCATCATCTAAGAAGCACGATGAGAGGTCGTATACTTCTCGACCACTCCTATACGACTGTTGCCCCACTGGGCGTATACTTCTCGAAATAGCGTTCAGATGCAGATTCGCAGATTGAGTTGGCAAAGCGAATGGGGAAGTAAGTGAGAAGATAAACGAGGAAGTGAGTGAAAAGGAATTTCCGGTATTTTTTATCATTCCTCAAATGAGTTGAATGGTGGGAGTATTGCATTCCCGTTATATTAATGCAGTAAGAGTGTTTTGTCGAGGTATAAAAAGACAATGGCATCCTATTCCGATTAAATAGGATGCCATTGGTCTGACTGTTTTAAAGTACTTCTTGCTTGGGAACGAAATAGTAAGTTGTTCCTGCAATTTCGATTGTCCGGATTTTTTGAGACTTGAAGCGTTCTTCCAGTCGTACTAATTTCCCATACATTCTCAGATAGCAATCATCCCAACGTGTGACATTGCATTTTCTCCGACTCAAGTCTTTTATCCTCACTACGTTGTTCAGACTCTCAGAAGAGGGAATACCTGTCTTGTAATAGAATAGATCAGAAACGGATGATTTCCTGAAAAGGACCTTCCTGTGATACAAGTCGTTGAGCTCTTTGGATTGCCGGCGATAAGCCTTTCGCAGTGTCCGAATCTCTTTTTTACCCATATCAGACGTGAAATAGAGCATCAGGTCTCGATATCCGCCAAGCAAATTTTTCATTTCATCGGCATCGAAAAGATAGCCGTCGGCAGTTCCGGATAGGGCAGAATCATTCAGTAATGTGTCGGCATACAGTGCCTCATTGATGCAGCTTCTGTCAAGCTCTGCAACAGAGAGATCTGAGGCTTCGCATCGTTCAGTTATGTAATCCGTAGGAACGGCACGCTGTACACCTAATTTATTCTTATATTCCGTCAGTGAGGCAATCAATTCTTTATCTTTTGTCTCGATCTGTATGAATAAGCTGTCCAATATCTTAGAAAAACCGGGGTTGGACAATTTTCCGTTGGTTTTCGGATAAACAAGACCGCCTGAGGCTACGCTGTTCTGCGGGACATCCAACAGATACGCGTTTTCATCATCGGTACTCATATCTTTAAACAAACTGGGCTTGTCCCATTGGGGATCGGCGATATATCCGGTTATGAAATTCATATAACCAGAAATATTGTCATCGAGTAATTCTTTGGCTTGGAGAACGAAATTCTGATAAGCCAGACTCTCTTGGCTTGACATCTGTGCAAACAGAAGACTAGAAGATCTTACTGCCAACTTGGATTTGATTGCCAATGTGAAAGTGGGGAACTCGTCCGTTCCCAGAATAATGAAGACGTTGTTACCGAATTTCACGTAAGGAGACTCTTCAAATATCGTATCGAAAGCGGAATGGAAACCAGCTCCGGATACGGGAATCCTCATCCGATCAGAGGTTATCTTTTCAAGAAAAGCAAGCCACTGCGAATAATCCGCAGTACATTTCAGGTGTCTGTTACCGTTGTCGGATACGGATGTTATAGAAAATCTCGTATGAACAGTCTGTGGAATTTTCAGCGCAATACTTTGCAAAGTACTTGCCAATGCCTTGACATCCGCAATATCTTTTTCAAAAAACAGCAGGTGTACGTTCAACTGTTTACTTCCGTTGTACATTCGCTTGATTTCTGAGACAGGAAAACTTCCGCCCTTGATATTAATGATTTTACTCTTGTCCATATCCCAAACGGATACTGGCAGATTGATCCGGTTTGCTCCGTTTTCTCGGTTTCCGTTCAATGCGAATAACAGATCAGACTGCAAGGGAATACCGCTGTTTGTCTTTTCTTGATTCAGCAAAAAAGAATGATTCTGACCTACCTCAGCAATCAGATTACCCGGAATCCAGCCAAGAACTTTTCTTGAAGGATCATTCAATGTCGGTCTGTCGGAAATGAGAATAGCTTGTTTACTCTTGTCATATTTATATGCGTAGACAATCTGTCCCCATATTACGCTTTGTCCATTTTTATCATAAAAGAAGGGGTCTCTGAAAACAGATACGGTGTCTGCTTGGCAATAAGGATGTAAATTAAACAACTGTTCGGCAGATGCTGCTCCAATACGGTATCTGATGGGTGCATTATTTGAGGTCGATACAAAAGCGTGTCCGAAAGTCAGCAGACGCTCTTTGGGAATCCAGCCGACGAAAGGTGCTGTTCTTGCATCTTTAAGATGTCTCTTGCTGCCGTGGAAAACACTCAGCATACCCTTAGGTTTGCCTATAATATCTTGTGATGCGGCAACAACTTTACAAAAGCCGTTTTTCTCGTTGATGACATAATATGGGCTGCCCATCTTTTGTTCACTCAACACTCTTTGGGCAAATCGGTTGGCATAAACTTTATTACCGTCTCTGTCCGAATATACGATAAGTAAATCTTTATTCTTATGTACGGAGGGCCGTTCTTTCGCATTCGGTATGAAATTGAATGTATTTCGGCCAATACAATGCAGCTTTTCGTATTTTTTTATTTGGCCGTAAGCGTGAGTTAAAGGTAATATTGCAAAGAATAAAGCAATGATACTGTATATCCACTTCGTAGATATTCGATATGCTGATTTTTTCATTTTCCTATGTATCTTTGAGTTACTTGTATTTTTGTAATTCGGTTTATGTCGTCTATCTTAACATCTTCTATGAGAATCCGCTTATTACGGTTACTTTCAAGGAAATGCAGTCCTTGGCAGTAATCGGGAAAGACATTATAGCGCTCTCCATTCACCTCTACAACGACTTGGGCTGCATCATAGCAGAAATAAGTCTTCTTAATATAGTTCATATTGGCATAGTAAGAAGCTTTATCCGAGGCTTTGGCATTGGCAATAGCCTGCAAATGCCGTTTGATATCATTTTGTACAATTGCTACGGTATCGATAGCCTGAGGCTTCTCCATAATATCCTCGACTTTGGGCAGAATCGTTATTTCGTGCTCTACGGGGTACTGTGTGGTATTGGTCTTCAGCTTTATGATATATTTCCCCGGTTTATCATACTTATGTACGACTTGCCGCTCAAAGGCATCGACTGTACCACTCTCGCCGAACTCCCAATACCAGGTGTCCATACCGTGGCCTTCGGCAGAGAATACCAGTTCTTCTCCTTCATATCCTCGCGAAACGCCATTGATCTTGGGAATCGAGTCTACTGCAATCTTTTCCTTTATGGCGATGACTACGATTGATTTACCGGCGATATATTTGCCATCAACGTGAAGTGTGACAAGATACTTTCCTGCTTCTCTATATCTGTATTGAAGATTAGGATGTCCCACAAGGCTGTCACCATTGCCCATTTTCCACATAACTGTTCTTCCTGCCAATTCAACCGAGTCATTGACAATGAACCTTATCATCTCATTGACTTCTAACTGGCTGTTCCCGTTCGCATCCTGAATATAGAAGTCTAGATTCCGAGGCGATGTTCTTGATGGAAGGAACAAAATTAATACTAAACCGACAATCGCTAAAAAAGAAACGATTGCCAATAGAATTTTTCGTCTTTCATTCATAATAATACTATTTATATATTTGCCTTTATTTTCTCTAAGTCTTGTTCAATGAGTTTGTTGTCACTGATGGTATAACTGAGATTTTCTCGAATATCAAAATATCCCTGCAAAGTCTTATACGCCTGTATGCTATATAGGTATCTCGGGTTATAGTCATTTTTCTTATAAACACTCTGCATTTGTAAAATCCTTGTTTTGATCTCACCGGTGTGCTGCACCTGTTGTATCTCAAAATTCAAAGAGTCGATGTCTGCTTTCAATGCCTTTACCTCTTCTGCCATTTTCTTCTGGTCTGTGAGGATTTCCTCTGCTCCGTCTATGTTCTTGATGAGCAGATCTGTTTCAAACATTGGAATCTGTATGACATACTTGCAAAGAAGGATATACATCAATGTCACTGAAAAAAGCAGCAATAGAGTGAACTTCACGCTCGTCCATATTCTCTCATCCCTTGTCATATCTGTTTCTTGTTAAATATGTTTTATTACCTGAACATACTCCGCCCTTTTTGCAACTGCCCAAGGTTATATTCACGTCGGCGACTTTCACGATCGTACTGGTCTATCGTTTCCTGAGTTGCACGAACCTGCCCTAATAATACTTTATAGAGTGCATAATTTGTGCTGTCTGCATCCGATAAGCTGATTTCATCCAGCATTTTCTCTCGTTCCTGGGTAATGATCAATTGAAGTTGTTTATGCTCATTACCGCTTCTTTCCTTGGTAGTTAAGCTGTTCATATTCCGGAAAATCTCGTCTAAGCGAAAGTTGTATCCCGCCTGTTTTCGGAAAATTTCGTCATACAGAGCTTTCTTTTCTTCCAGCATACTGATACCTTTTCGGGCCGTTGTTAACGTGCATACGCCAAAGAGCAGGAATAGCAGTAAGGTAAAAGAAAACTGTATCAAGAATGCGATTCTTGCCTGTTTGCGTTCTTTCTTATTTTTTTCATTCATTGCCATATTCCTACTTTATTCCCAAACTTTCCAAGACTTCCTCTCACTTTCGGAAACATTCCTTTCACTATCTTCGCTGATGACAATATTCTCTCTCATCAAACCGACGTATTCCAGTTCGCTCATCTTTTTGAAGAGCTTGTTCAACATATCGATGAAATCACCTATTTTAGACAGAATAGGAGCGATGTCCGTATGCTTGTAAACTACACTTGCCACATCTCCTATGGTATGCATAAAATCTGCGGGTTTGACATTTATCCACTCATTATAATATTGAAGAAGAACTTCAAACTCTTTTTCTGGCATTGTGCGCAGAACAGTCAATAGCATATTGGCCAGCATATTGGCCAAATGTACCATATGTATCGGAGGTTGTTCTGCTGCAAGATTCTCTAAATCAAAAATATTCTTACTGTAAAAAGTCTGTATGACATTACAGAGAGAGAAAGTATTTTCTACAAGCGTATCTCGGCGTGAATCCGTGATATTCTTACGGTAAACGAGCTGAGAGTAGTCGTAGACTGCTTTAACGTGTTTCGTGAAGAAATCGAGAAAAGACAGAAGTGTCTGTGCATAACAAGTTTTCTGTACAGGGGGGATATATTGTGTGTCTACGGTGAATAGGTTTCCTTCGGCAACACCTCTTCCCGCAATAATGCAGTTTCGTTCCAGAAAAGTCTTGTTTACCTGCGCTTCAGGCACTAACTGTATATTTATTTCCGGAAGAACATAAGGATGGTGCAAAGGCGTTATCTCCGGATCGGGAACACCTACGGGGAGCAATTTATACGGATTAACAAAAAGGATAATAAACAGTTCCTGCCTTTTAGAAAAGTCGACTTCTATATCTCTTAATTTTGCAGCTGGAATATAATCACCGTATAAAGAACGATCGTAGATAATATGAAAACCGTTACGAGTAACTGCATTGCAAGATTTCAATAGAACGCTGAAAGTGTCGACAGTGTCCCCTTTCGTTTCTATTTCGACAGGAACTGCCGTTCCTGTAAGTCCTTCTCCAAAACCGTAGTTATATCCTGTAAGTCTTTCCTCGCAGTCCAACCTTACAGTATCCACCATATTATAATAGGTCTCGAAAAAATGGCTGTTGTTCAACTTGAGTCCGTTAACCCAATTGACAGGCAGATGATCAATCTTCTTCATATTGTATATGATTTACACTTAAAACTCTTTTTATATATATAATTTGGTCCTTTTTAATTCCATTTTCTATCCCCGTGAGCTTCGGATCCAACATCCTAATAAAAAGAGGATACTTGAACCATTTACTTGTATAAAAGATCCAACCACTCTCCGGATCGTCCATTCTCGTATCTATTTTTGCCTGCGGGAACCGTTTGTTCTGATCTTCGACCATCCAGTCGAACCAATCGCCAAGAGAAATACCATCAGATAATCGAACAGACAACATCGTATAGTTCTGGTCGCTTGTTTTTCTCTTGATTCTTACCCTGACTGTTTTTGATTTGAAATTATCGAATGTGTCCCAATAATTGCGATTAAAAGCACTATGATTGGACATCCATAGTGCATAGATAGGTGGTTGAATCTCACAAAACAGCTTAAAACAGCAATATACAGAGAAAGGTATTGCAAACCATAGGACGGTCGTCATTGCCCAAACCGTATAAGGTAATTCCCCACTTAATAAATCGAAAACAATATAATAAATCCACATGCCGACAATACCTGATATCAGAATAAGCAGAACGCTGATAGTCTCATCCGGATCTTTCGTTCCATCTCCATAAAGGATTTTAGAGCAAAAAGGAAAAAGATTCCCAGTAATAGATAGGATATGACAGTTAGAATCAGTCCTCCCCAGACAAATTCATTTCTCAGCAATCCAAACAAAGAGGGTAAACCCAGACAAAGTCCGGCCAGCAATGAAAAGATGATGACTTTCTTCATACTGAGTTTCTGCCTGATCGATTTTAAGGCACTCGTAATGAAGAGTAGCAGCATCGCAAGTAGAGGTGCCAACAGAAATTTCAGGAAAAATATAATTAATGGTTTCATTATTCTGATTTCTTATTATAAATTGGTATCATATCCCAGATAGTTTCGGTTCAAGATGAATTCTGTATTCGAGCTGACCGTATAAATTACATCGATATGCCTGGATGACAGGATGAAAAAGGAGAGAATGAACCTTACGGCTGCTATTTTCTCTTTGAGGAAAGTCTCATTCTCTATATTCTTTTCAAAGCAGAGTTTCGCCTCTACATCATCCAATTCGCTGATGATAGTTCCTGACAGTCCTGCGTCTCTTCCTAACCAACACTCACCCAAAGCCCCATAAGGTAAATCTTTCGTACGATGATATTTATATTTTAAAGCGATATGGATATGTAAGATGACATAGATAACTTTTTCTAATGTCGGCAGATCTTCCTTGAACCGATCAGATCGGTAAAGGAACAGAAAGAGCCTATACTTCTCTTCTTGTGTCAGTGGAACCGATCCAGTATAGAAAAGTGAAGAAACCTTCTGCAAAATATTATCCGTATACGGATTATTGAAAAGGTTCAGGCTGCGTCCGAAAATCCGAACTCCATCTTTGAAAATCTCCGTATCAAAAGGAGAGAAAAACCGAATCGTTTTCTCTTCTTTCTTTCTGTTAGCCCGTATTGCCGCCACAATCTCATTGTTGCTCATATCCGGGGAACTCAGAGAAATCGGATGGAAAAGAAACTCCGGAAGTTGATGATAGAGGCCGTTGCGTGCGAGGTGTAAGACAATCCGATCATTGAAGCTCTCGGACAAATTTTCTGTCTGAACTCCAAGGACATCCTGCGACTTGACACGACTGTTCATTCCGTGGTTGCGAACTACGACTTTATTAGCCAAAGACTCTCCTGATATGAATTGGAACTCTCTGAAAAAAACTTCCGCAATCAGTTTGCCGGCCTCACTGTTGCAAAAATTTTCCGTATACTCGTGTCTTGTACTCAAGCTCGATCCCATTGTAAATTCCCGTCTTTGTTACTGACAATAACTTTGTCTCCTGGTTTAATAGCTTCCGAAACGATCAGTTTTGAAATCGTCTTCTTCAAGTAGGTTCTGATGACCCCTGCAATCGGGCGAGCTCCGTATTGTGGAGAAAAACCCTTTGCCGTTAAATAGGAAACCGTTTCTGGTGTCAGATCTACTTGGATATTCTTTTGTTCAAGCAGCTGTTTTTGAAGTCGTGAGAAATGAAGTATGAATATCTCTTGCGCAACAGACTCTGTAATCGGAGAGAAAGGAACGATTTCTGTAAGACGTCCGAGAAACTCTGGTCTAAAATATTTTGACATCACTTCTATCAGTTCATTGGATTTCGGTTGGTGCCCTTCTTGTATCTGTTGTGCAATCCACTGACTGCCGATGTTCGACGTAAAGATAATAATAGAATTAGAAAAGTCTCCTTCACGCCCTAACTTGTCGTGAATTTTTCCTTCATCCATCATTTGGAGAAAAACGTCATAAACACTGCTATGAGCTTTTTCTATCTCGTCAAACAGCACGACAGAGTAAGGCTTTTGGCGGATTTTCGTGACAAGAAGTCCTCCCTCCTCATAACCGACATATCCTGGAGGAGCTCCATAAAGGAGAGCCGCAGAGTGTTCTTCCTTAAACTCAGACATATCAAAACGGATCATTGCAGAATCATCGTCAAAAAGTAGTTCTGCGAGTGACTTGGTAAGCTCGGTCTTACCAGTTCCTGTCGGACCGAGGAAGAAAAAAGAACCGATCGGTTTTTTAGGATCACTAAGTCCACTCCGTGATTCGATAATAGCATCAGAAAGAGTTGTTATGGCTTTGTCCTGTCCTTTCACTCTTTCCCGCAGTTTATTCTCTATACCTAACAATCGATCTTTTTCCTGTGCCTGAATCTTTCCGATAGGTATTCCCGTATCTCCTGCAACGACTGCTTCTATTTCAAGTGGAGAGACAGCCTGAACACCTTTAGCTGAAACTTCTCCGAGCTCTTTTAATATTAAGCCGATCTTGTCTAGTTTCTCTGCGACTGTATCTTCATCTGTAAGGATGAAGTTGTCCGCAATCTTAGAGGTAAGTACAACACTTATCTTGCTGAATATCGTGTGATAAAGCAAGTGTAAATCACGATCCTTTACCTTTTCAATCGGCAGTTTTCGATATTTATTATAGGTGTCAGTGAGAAGGGAGATCGTTTCTGGAGCATTTTTATTACTCAGTCGTACCGAGGCAGCTGTACTATCAATCAAATCCAGCGTGGAAGCCGGCTGACTCTTTTCCTTGTAATATCTATTTGCCAGATTACAAGCGCTGTCTATAGCATCTTCCGTAACTGTCAAACTGTAATGTGCTTGCAGCAGAGCCTTATGTTCCAAGAGTGCACTTTTCAGAATATAAGGATCCAATTCTTCTACATCGATTACGTTCAGTCGGTTGGCAATCGGATGTTTTTCTATATGTTTTCTGTAAGCATCTGTCGATAGTATCATCAACAACGATGTTGAGCCTTCACTAATCTGGGCATCCAGAATATTTATGAGGGAAGTGGCATTGGAAGTGTTTCCGTTTTCCAAAAGCATTTGCAGATCATCTATTATCAGTACAGTCTTTGATTTAGATTGATTCAGTTTCTGCAACAATGTTGTTATTTTTTGTCCGAGTTCTGTTTCCGAAGATGCCTGTGCCAATACTTTTGAGGTATTCAGACTGATGAGTGAGGTTTGGTTGATCAATTCATCTTTATTAATGGAGATCTCATATGCCAAAGCCTTAACGATGCCGGTCTTTCCGATTCCGGGGGCACCGACAAGGAGCACACCTTTGTTCTCCGAACGTTCCAGATTTTCAAGAATGAGTCTTACCTCTTTGCTGCGTCCTATAATTGTCTTTCCTTCTTCCGATACATCTGGCCTTTTAAAATCCGAAGCATATTGAATAGAAGATGGTATCTCCTGTTCTGAGCCTTGTGCAAACGGTGAGAAACCTGCATTGAAATAGTCTAAAATTTCTTCTTCGGAGATACCGATGGTTTCTATTTGCTGGTGTGAATAGACAATACCGTCTCTTACAATGGCAGTAAAGACACACAAGGCATCCACAGAATCGGTTCCCAATTTGATTTTAGAGCGTTCTGCTTCATCCAATACGAGCTTGACTTCTCCGTCTGCAATGATGTCGGAAGAATCATTGCTTGATGAGATATACATTTCTTTATGGGTATCAAACCAATCTATAATATAGGCTACGTCTTTCTGCATAGACGACAGGATTTCCCTCAACCCGGTTTGTTCCGTTATCATTGCCGTGGCAAGATGGGCAACTCCATAGGATTGATGTTTATCCTGTCGTGCCATTGCTTTTGCCAACTTGATGGCTGCCAACAGGCTTGTGCTGTAATTCTGCTCGTTCATTCGAAAAATATTTTATATGGAATCTTACTGATAGAACGTTTGGTCAGTTCCTTTTCAAGAAAATGTGCCGTGGCAGGAAGATCCACCGTTTCATTGTCTGACATTTGTCTGACTGTTATTCTGACTTCTGTTGTCCGTACAATACCTTTGCGCACATCGGGAGAAATATCTATTCCGTCTCGTATGTCGACAGACTTTACCAGAGCACCCATTTTATGGAAAATGTAACTGCGCACATCCTCCTGTGTAACGATGCGGTCTCTACTTAACAATCCATAGCGCAGACTATTGATAAGATCTTGTTCGTCTCTGTGTACGGTCCCTTGTTTAGTGACTGTTTGGAAGCGGATGCCTGTAACGAGGAACTTATCTATACCGTGTTGATATAACAGAGATCTCGAGTCAAGGCCATTTGCTGTGTCTCCATCCGTAACCCAGTATCTCACCTCTGCATCTTCTGCATTCTTTTGAGGTAGAGTAAGTAGGAATGCTCTCTGTTTGCTTCCTCGTTGAATTGTATCGTATACGTTTTTACCGATCTCGTCTATTTTAGTGTAAAGCTCATTGAGTTGGGCATCCAATAAGTCCGTATTCGTAGAAAAGAAAGCACTTCCATCTTCCCGTATCAATTGCATCAGCCTGATGATCAATGTACTGGCATTATCCGAGTCAAATCTTTCAAGATTTCCGAAATAAAGGCTGAAAGCTCCGCTGTGACGTTCTTCGTAATGACTCTGCATATCCGTATAATCTTTCCCCGTATTGTCTTGCAAACTATCTACATTTAAGAGATGCATACCGTCATCACAAGGAAGAGATATGATGGTTCCTTCTCTTGCAAAGCTATGTCTTTTGAATTCTGCTCTTCTGTTAACGACAGGGAAAGTATTCATCAGGATTCTCATTCCTTCAAAATTCATATACGAGAGCAGTTTGGGAAATTGTAACTTGACCCAATAAAGATTGCCTGCATTCTTCTCCACGGTATCATTATTCCAAATCCGAGGGAATGAGGTGCAGCACAACTTCTCCTGACAGGACTGCTCTGTAAGGTCTATCGTGATGAAATGATCTGCATAATAATCGCTGATATCATCGAAATAATGATATTTTTCCTTATCGGGCAGTGAAAAGCTCGGATTATGAACACATAAAGGATTACCGTCTGTATCATAAGCCTGAATATCTTTGATAAATGGAGTAAGACGATTGTCTTCGGGTAAAATACACAAAGTCAGGCTTTCCGTATTCAGTAATGTTTGTTCGGAAATCTCGATTCCTACCCAAACGGAATTTTCATCATCCTTTCCATCTCTGTCCGAAAACGATTCTATATGCCGTCCGTCGTTCATATAAGTGAGAATCTTATGCCCAAAAGCAATGCATTTCACTTGTGCCTGAATCAGTGGATAGTTTGCCAAGGGGGTGAAGAAAAGGCGCACCGCTCCTTTGCTGAAAATCATTCTGTCTGCATAAAAATGGTCTTTTATAGAAAGAGTGCGGATATTGTCCGATGCAGGACAGACAGTCATCAAAGCGTGAGAAGGAAAAGGAAGAGACCATTTGTGGGGTACGAGCAAACGGGCCAACCGATGGAGTATGCTTGCATCGGCAGCATCAATATCTTGGTACAGCCTGCTGCTGTTATATGCAAATACGTCTAACAACAAATCAACGATGGGATCCATCCGACTTGGGTCGGAAATGCCCCATAAATCCATTGCATATCGTGAAATGCGATCTTTAATCTCGCGTTGTCGTTTGTCTATCATAATAAAATGTTTTTACCTGACTTCATTGAGAGATTGGGCTTATGTAAAGGTGGGTACTGAAATGGAAAGGCCTGTCGTTTGCAACTAACAGACCAAATACCCAAATCTTCACACGACGTCGAGCATTCGGATATTTATTCCTGATTTCTTCTTCCACCTCCGTAAGGTCTACTTGAACACGAATATCTTTTAAACGGCGCTCGTATTTGGTAATGGTTTTTTCCAACGACTTCTTTACATTTTCTTCCCAATCATTGTTGATGACAACCTGATTGTATTCTAAATTCCAAATGATAGATCCGTAATCATTCTTACTTTCGACCTCCCCATAATGAGAAACAATCAACATCATAATATGCTGAGCGATGGACTCCTCATTGGAGCATCTCTCCATTCGCCCCTCCAAAGCGGAAGATAAGTCCAATGGCAATTTCAGATAATCCATACCTAATTTAAAGAATAGTGGTACAAATATATGGCTTTTTTAACGAAATGCGGTGATTTTTTATCTTTTTAATATTTTTATACGCTATTAATCACAGTCTTCCATTTTCGTGGTAACTGTAATATCGACCGTCGGTGACGATGACATGATCGAGGAAATATATGCGCATCAGATCACAAGATTTCTTAACAAGCTGCGTGATACGATCGTCTTCGGGGCTGGGCGAGTTGTTGTTGCTGGGATGATTATGACAAAGTGCAACAACGGTAGCGTTGTTCAACAGTGCTTCTCGAATGATCAGGCGTACGTCTATGGCTGTTTCGCTGAGGCCTCCGCGACTGATGAGCACGTCTTTGATCAATTTGTAGTTACGATTCAACAGCAAAACATAAGCCTCTTCAATGCTCAGGTCTTGCATTCGAGGGTGCATCAGGTTATATATGGCCGTTGCCGATCCTAAATCAGCACGTTCTTCGGCCTTTTCCCGAGCCCGACGCTTACCCAATTCGCAAGCTGCAAGGATCGTGATTGCTTTCGCTTCGCCGATTCCTTTATAGGCAGTGAGCTCGCGAATGGTATGTTTCCCCAGTGTATTCAGGTTGTTGTTGCAGTCGTGCAACAGTCGTTTCATCAGATCGACGGCACTTTCTCGGGCCGATCCCGATCCGATGAGGATGCCCAACAATTCTGCATTCGACAGGGCAGAAGCCCCCAATCGTTCTAATTTTTCACGTGGCCGGTCTTCCAAAGACCATTGAGAAATGGGAAACCCATCCATCATTTATAAAACGTTTTATCAAAAGCACTGAACGCGTCGCGGTCTAACACGCAGCGTTTCCACCACGCATTGAGGAAACCGAAACCATATCCCATCAGTTGGGTAAAGGCTGCCACGACTGCCAATGCAGCCACTTTGAGCCGCCGTGAAACGCGCAATGCATCGCCGAAGATCATCACGGCGTAAAGCAAAACCAACGAGAGGGGCCACAACGAGCACAGAATGGCCGACAACAAAACCAACGAAAGCACACCCACCGTGAATAACATCGGCAACAGATGGACTGCTTTGAGCGACTCGGGATATTTTTTATAGAGATTGATTCGGGCTATTCCGCTGTTGTAAACCTGTCGAAAGAACTTGCGGAAATCTGTCCGTCGCTTATGCCAAACCCACGCCTCGGGAAACAGTCGACAGCTGCAACCGGCCTTGAAAATACGAATCGAGAAGTCGATATCTTCTCCGAAGCGCATCTTGGAGAACCCTCCGAGCCGTGCATAAACATCGCGACGAATGCCCATATTGAACGAACGGGGATAGAATTTGTCGAGTTTTTTCTTACCGCCGCGTATTCCACCCGTAGTAAAAAAGGCCGTCATCGAATACGAAATGGCTTTCTGCGTATCAGTAAACGAGGCGTGCGCACTGTCGGGACCGCCGAAAGCATCGGCCGGTTCACGGTTTAGCTCATTGTCAACGGCCTGCAAATATCCCACGGGAAGTACCACATCGCTGTCCAACACGATGAGATAATCGCCCGAAGCGCGCTCAGCGCCGTAGTTGCGAGTCTGCCCCGGACCAGAATTCGGCTTTTCGAAATACTTCAAATCCAACTTTTCGGCATAGCGCTCGCATACATTTCGGCACGGCACCGACGACCCGTCTTCGACAATGAGCACCTCAAACGACCTGAAAGTCTGTGTTGCCAGACTCTCCAATAGCTCCTCCACTTCATCGGGACGATTGTAAACAGGAATAATGAATGAGTATTTCAACGTTAGTTTTGGGTTAGTTTGTTCGTTTTTTAGTTTATAAGTTCGTAAATTTTTAAGTTGGTTGATGAGTTCATAAGTTTTTAAGGCTTTAAGTTTATGAGTTTTAAAGTTTTCCAAGAGTTGTAAAAGGGCCTCGAAAACTTATAAACTTAAAAACTCATAAACTAAAAAGCTCACCAACCAACTTAAAAACTTACGAACTCAAAAACTTAAACACCTACTCCTTTACACGCTGCAAGTAAGAGCCGTCGCGTGTGTCTACCTGCACCAGTTCGCCCTCGTTGATGAACAACGGAACACGAATCTCTACGCCGGTCTCCAACGTTGCAGGCTTAGTTGCATTCGTCGCGGTGTCTCCTTTAAGGCCAGGCTCCGAGTGCGTAACGCGCAATACGGTTTTTACCGGCATCTCGGCAAAGAGCACAGTGCCGTCGGTCGTATCGGTAACTACCTCTACGACATCGCCCTCTTTCATAAAATTGATGCCCGTAACAGCCTCTTTGGCGATGGGAGCTTGCTCGAATGTCTCCTGATTCATAAAGATATAATCTTCTCCGTCTTGGTAAAGATACTGATAAGGACGGCGTTCTATCCGCACGTCTTCAAGTTTGAAACCCACCTGGAAGGTGCGATCTAACACACGACCTGTGGTCACGTTCTTCAACTTCGTACGCATAACGGTGTTTCCCTTACCCGGTTTCACGTGCTGGAAATCGATGCAAGTGAAGATTTGATTGTCAAGACGGATACACGTTCCGATCTTAATCTCCTGTGAATTAATCATTTTGTTTTATCTTGAATGAGTGATAATAAATGTCAATCGACTGCTCATTGGAGCGTTGCAAAGTTACGAATAAAATACAAAAAAGCCGTAGTTCGGCCACTAAAAATCCTTTTTTTTTGGTGATTACAAAAGAATTGCGTAATTTTGCAGCCCAAAGCCTGAAATAATAACAATAAAAATATAATAGCAAAGATGAAAAGAACATTTCAGCCTCACAACAGAAGAAGAGTGAACAAGCACGGCTTCCGCGAGAGAATGGCAACGAAGAACGGTCGCCGTGTATTGGCGTCGCGTCGTGCTTGCGGCCGGAAGAAGCTCACCGTTTCTGACGAACATCACGGAAAATAAATCTTTCCGTACACACATTACAAGCAAGTAAATGAAAGTATAGCAGCAAATTCTCTTACGGGAATTTGCTGCTTTTTTTATCGTTCGGTGTTACCCGGAAAACGAACTTCATAGAATCAACACGAGCTGTGTATTTGCTTGTATATCAGATGAATACAGATCCCATTGCGATTAGCCGTTAATCGTCGTACAACGAATGGTTAATCGCACGCCGTTTAACGGCTTTTCACAGGGCGTTTAAGCATCGGTTACGAAGCGGGTTGCCACTCATCTGTAAACGACTGCGACCGTTCGCCTTGACAAGAGATTATAATCAGATTTTTACCTTTTTATTTTTTCACTCCTCATCTTTATAATTCCTCCTGACAAAGAATTATTATCAGGCGAATAATTATTGTCCGACGAAGCCCGTTCCCCTCTCCTTTCGGAGAGGGATTGAAGGTAGGGCTTCCTCTTTTTACTGCTCAATTGTTTCCAAACTTTTGCTGACCAACAGCGCATCGAATTTCACTTGTGGAAGCTTCACGCGGCGAAGGGCCTTGAAATGAATGACGAACAGGGGCGTGTCGCCATTGAGAATGGGCTGATCGCCGATGTTGACAAAGGTTGGATAGAGCACTTTCGAACCGTCTTTGTGCAGCCGGTCGTTGGTCATATTCTGCATATCCTTCACCGCCAAAGGCTCGATTCGCGTGAATGTCATTTCTTTTTCGCTGTACGGAAGAATGAGATTGAGGGCGTTGACAGCTTTCAATGCCTGACCGCGAACGCTGAGACGGATGTCATCGCCCGGCTCATACCGAGCTTTGTCGGTCTCAATCACAATACTTCCGGCAGGCTTTCGGCCATCGGGAGACACGCCGCCGTCTAACTTCACGGCCACTTCGGAGATGTCGGCAGCATCGATTAGGCCATTGCCATTAATGTCTCCCTTGCTGATATAACCATCGAAATCGGGATCTCCGCGGCGCAATCCGGTATAATTCATATACGATGTGAGATCGGCTTGGTCTATTTTTCCGTCTTGGTTGATGTCACCCGGGATGAGCGGGCGTGTTCCCGGCACTTTGAATACATAGATTTCGCGGCCTGAGAGATATTTGCGTACGGCATCGGTCACGGTGAGACGGATATAGCGTGCCGTCGGATGATTCTCGAAGATTGTCTCTTTGGCAGCGTCATCGGCAGTCCACGAGAATGGAACGGGTGTACTCCACTGTCGACCGTCGGCGCTGACGGCAATGCTTCCGGTAAGGAATGTGCCGGCGCCTCCGCCTTCGCGGGGCAGGTATTGCAGTTTGTCGAGCTGGCAGACGGCGTGCAAATCGATTGTCAGCTCAAACGGTTTGCCGCTCTTGTCCATTGTTGCGAACCAGATATCTCCCTTATCCGAGAAATCGAATAGCCGTGAAATTTCGTGGTCTTCGGCATCGGAAACGCTCGATTTGCCTGTAATGCCGTGGAGTGCATCGGCCAACGGGTCGGCCAGTGTGCGTGCCTCGAACGGCGACCAAGCTGAAACACCGCTCTTGTTGACGGCCCGTACCTTGTATATATAGGTAGTCTCGGGCTTCAAATCCGTGAAAAGCAGGGCGGTATCACGAATTGTCGAGTAAGTCATTCCATTGAATTCGATTTCATAGTAGTCTGCACCTGGCACACGTTTCCACGTCGGTGTGAGTGCATAAGGTGTGGTGTCGGCAGGTTTTACGCCTGCTTCACGGGGCGGAATCAAGCTGCCTGTCTGCCGTTTCAGCTTGTCTGCCACGGCAAACCGATAGCCGTCGATGTGTAACGACACGCCGTTGCGGGTAACGTCAGTTGCTTGCAGGTGTACGAGCAACTGCGGATTCTTGGTAATCTTGACCTTGGCAAAATCACTTCCGGGCGTGGCAAAACGGTTGAGTTGCGGTTCGGCGTCATAAAACCAGGCGTTGTCCGTGCGGAGCAAAGCCTCGCGTGAGGAAACCGCTTGCAACGAAATGCGGTTACGCTTGCCGCCGATGAAAGCGCGAATGGCTTGGGGACGGGCCGTGAGATTGACCACGAAGAGTGTCGATTTGTTCTTCGCCATTTCTCGGAAATGACCTGTCGTAGGATGAACGGTGATGTCGCAGCGACCGTCGGAGGTAGATGACGATTCGATGAGTGTTTCTGAGAAAGCTCCGTTCAGGTAGGCATCAGTGGTTCCGTCGTCGTCATACTCTGTGAAAGAGCTCTTCCCGTCGGGGTAAAGCTCGTAGATACGCGTGCGATAATCAATTTGCGAAGGATTGTTCGATGGTTTCGCCATCGGCAGAATGGCTCCGGGACGAACGAAAAGAGGTAGCTTCCAGAGCGGCGCATCGTAGTTGTTGATAAGTTGGCCGCCCTCGAATACATCGCCGTTGAAATAATCTATCCATCGCCCTTGCGGCAGATAAATGCCGTTTCGGATGTCGTTGCCGAGCGAATCGGGGCGAGTGGACTGATAAATCGGCGCTACCAAAAAGCTCGGCCCATACATATACTGGTATCGGGTGTCGCTGCCGTGGGTGTAATCATTGGGAAATTCGAGGAACATCGCACGCATCAGCGGCTTCCCGAAACACGCTTCGCGCGCTACGGAATAGGTGTATGGTAGGAGCATCGACTTGAATTTGAGATAGCTCCGATTGATAGATGCAGCCGGTTCACCCAAAATGTGCGGATATTTCGGAGTCGCTCCCCAGCCGTCCATATTGAGTTGCATCGGTGTAAAGGTCTTCCATTGGAAATCTCGAATATTGACTGCGATATCGTTTCCGCCGAAAATACCGTCCATATCGGATGTAACGTTGCTCAAACCGGACAGTCCTGCACCTACGTATGTGGGTATATGGAAGCGGATATACTCCCATTTGCCGCCTGTCTGGTCGCCTGTCCACACACCGGCATAGCGTTGCGTGCCTGCCCATCCGTCCAAAGTGATGATAAACGGGCGTGCATTGCTACCGTAATAAGGCATTATCTGTGCCACGTCGGCAATGCCGTTGAGTCCGAACGAATAGCCGTCGCCTACCCAGGCAACGTCTGTTTTGAGTACGCGAACACCTGCATCGCGTACTTCTTTGACGATGTCGCGCTGGAGAAGAGCGCTTACCCCGTCTACGGGATGCAGCTTCGATTGGGTCCAAAGACCGATTTCCACCCCGTGCTTACGGGCATATCGACCGAGATTTTTTAGGTTTTCGATGTTCCCGTCGAGTGTTTCCGTCTGCCCGTAACCGGCTCCGTAGCCGTCATTAGGCAACAACCAGCCCAAGGGCATATCGTGTTTGTGATAACGATCGATGACAGCCCGCGCCGAGAACTGATAATTATCGCGCTCGCCATTGAGGCTCTCGCGAATGCCTCCGTTATCTTTCTGGCTTTCGACATACCGCTTTCCGTCTTCCATCAGAATGCCCTTTGCAGGGTTATCCGACGTTTTCCAGAAGTCGCGATTATAAGCATTGAGGTGCCCTTCGTAGAAAGCAAATTTGGGAAGAAGCACAGGACGCCCTGTGAGTTGGTAATAATCGGCGAGCAACGACGCTGGATCGTTGTCGACGAAGATAAAGATGTCTAAGTAAGGAGAGTCGTGCGAAATGCCGACAACACCTTTCTGCGTTGCACCGAAGTCATAACGGCCGGGCGCAAAGGTGTAACCCATCAATGCATAGCCGCCTGTCGACCAGTAAAACGGTGCGGGTGAAGCCACGCCTCCGTCTGTCCAGCTGTTCGTATTGACGATTTCGACCTGTTGGCCTTTATGCGAAAAGCGCCCGTTTTGTACGCCGCCGCCATAGAAATACTCGTCTTTCTGTTCGCAGAAAGCCATCGTGTAACGGTTGTGTTTGAATTGGACGGGCGATGCCTGGCTTACAACCGTGCGCCCGTTGCGCAGATCTGTGATGCGGAACAGTGCCGACTTCCGATCGAAGTCGATGCAAACATACGGCGAACTTACCGTGAGCGAGCGCTCATTGCGTGTCAACGACAGAGTACCCACAGGCTTTCGAGGTCGGTTTACGAGAATTTTTGCAGGCGGATCGGCTGCCGGATCGCGGACGATTCCGCCGTGATTGTCCTGAAACAGACGGAAAATATTATCCGAATAAAAGTCGATCGTGAGGCGATGACCGTCTCGATAAAGCACCTCTACGGCCGAAGCGTTGATCTGCCGGATATCTTTCACAGAGTCGTCGGCCGTAACGACAGCTGCTGATACCTGTAAAACAGATACCAGCAGCCCACAGATTGTATAAAGAATACGTTTCATTCTTTCACCAATTTTTCGAGAACAGGAGTCGTAACAGTGGTCACTTGCGTTTTCTTTTCATCATTTTGCTGTTCGAAAATGACGATTTCATTCTTGCCTTTCTTCAAGAAACAGCCCGGCAAATACAACGTTTGCTGCGGGCCGACACGCCAATACCGTCCCAGATTGATGCCGTTTACGAAGACGATTCCTTTGCCCCAGTGTTCCATGTCGAGGAAAGTATCGCCCGGAGCAGCCACTTCAAAGGTTCCGCTATACAGCACGGGCAATCCCGGATTGTAACCTCTGGGGAGCGTGTCGACATCAGGTACCGTCATCATTGGCAGCTGATACATCTGCCAACCACTCGTGATCTCGTTGCCGTCGATAGTTACCGGACCTGTAATACCTTTGTGATTCTTGGTAATTCGAGCACCGTAATTGATGCGTCCCATATTCTCCACAAGGATGTCGAGCACGCCGTTGAAAGGCACGTCGACCTCAATACTGTCCCGATCGATCACCCGATTGAGTTCGCCCAGCTTCTTCCCGTTGATGTAAACGAGTGCATAATCGGCCAATCCCGATACTTTCATCAGTCCGCTGATGGGCTGGTTGAAGTGGCGTCGATAGAGAACGTAACCTTGTCCTTGGTTCAATGCCTCGAAAGTAAGCGGCGTTTCGTTCTCAACGGGTTTCATCTTGCCGAGCATCTGAAATACATCCGCCGTTTTGTTGAGCTGAATCGGCTCGAGTTTGACAACCGGAATACGCGCAGGAACAGGCGGAACTTTATATGAAACACGCTTGATGAGAAGTTCACGGATAGCATTATACTTCTCGGTAGCCCATCCGGCTTCGCTGATCGGTGCATCATAGTCGTAGCTGGTCATATCGGGCAGGATATTGGTAGCACTATTATAATTGGCACCTGCGGTGAAACCGAAATTCGTTCCGCCGTGAACCATATAATAATTGAAGCTCACCCCGCCGTCGAGATACTTCCGGGTTTGCTTCACTACACTTTCAGTTGAGACCTTGGGAAACGGTTCTGCCCAATGATCTAACCATCCAGGATAGAACTCGGCGACCATATACGGGCCTTGATTGTTGTGATATTCGTTGACCACTTGTTTGAGTTTGTCTACGTTGGCTTCACCGTTTGCCGTGGGAAGAGCACCTTCTATGGTACCGCCTTCAAATAGCCAGCTGCCGTCGGAAGTAAACATCGGAACATCGAAACCTGCATCCAAGAGTGTCTGTCGAATCTTAGCGCTGTATGCCTTGTGCGTTTCGAGAGAGATATCTTTACGTTGCGCCACGTAAGAACCGAACTCGTTCTCGGCCTGAACCATAATAATCGGACCGCCCTTTGTTATTTGCTGGTCGCGCAACTGGTCTGCCAGCTGGTTGATATACACGCGACAAGAGTCGAGAAAGGGCTTATTATCGGTGCGAATCACCAATCCTTTTGTGTTTTGCAGCCACCAGGGATAGCCGCCGAAATCCCATTCTGCACAGCAATACGGGCCCGGACGCAGGATAACCATCATCCCTTCTTCGCCCGCTGTCTTGACAAACGTACGTAGATTACGGTTCCCCGACTTCCAGTCCCACACACCAGGAGCCACCTCGTGATGGTTCCAGAAAACGTAAGTCGCTACGGCATTGAGGCCCATTGCCTTCATCATCCGCAGTCGGTGACGCCAATACGGTGCCGGAACGCGGGCATAGTGCATTTCGCCTGAATGAATTTGGATAGGTTTCCCGTCGTAAAGAAAGTTGCCGTTTGCAATGGCAAACGAGTGTTTCACGAGTTTGCCGGCCATCGTTTGACCTGCAATGAGCAGCAGTACGGCTGCAAGCAAGAGTTTCAGATGTCTCATTATGTTTATTGGTTTTTTATGATTCTTCGTGTGATTTACTTCCGATTCTTCTTATTTTTCTTATCGAACTTCTCCCAATATTTCTTACCCAATACTTTCAATTGCGTGGTGAAAGCCTGTGCTTCGGCAGCAGTTTTCGCCTCGTTTGCGGGCGATGCGTAAGCGTGTGAGAAGCCTTTGACATCTGTCCAGTGACCGCGCGTGAAATCGGGAACCTCTACCGGGATGTTGCCATTATCCATCGAGATGGCGCCGAGCTCTGCTAAGCAACACCATTCAGCTAAATCATAGACGTCCATATCAAGCGGAAGACCGTTTTGCAAACAGTAAACCAAGCGACTGTCCATTATGAAATCCATTCCGCCGTGGCCTCCGACTTCTTTTGCTTCGTCGCCGTATTTTTTCACAAGCGGGCTTGTATATGTTTTGACTAATGCCTCGGCATCGGTCCGTGACAGAAATTCGTGTCCCGAAAGATTATCGGCCGAAGGACGAACACCTGCTTTCGACATATTCTTCGATGACAAAGCATAGCCTTCGATGGGGTATTTATTGGCGAAACCGGTCGTTCCCGTGAGTTGATACATACGATTATAAGGTTGCGGAGTCATTACATTGTGATGAATTTCGATGACTTTTCCGTCTTCGGTACGAATGAGTGTAGTGGTCTGATCTCCGTTTTTGAAGTCTGTGCAGGGCTTGCCTGTACGCTGTTCGACAAGTTTCCGACCGTTAACCGACTTCGTATCCATTGCCACCAACGTGCGCATACGGTCTCCGCGATGGATATTGAGTACCTGTGCAATAGGACCTAAGCCGTGTGTTGCATAGACATCGCCGCGGAAATCTTTATTATACTCCAAGCGCCAACCCAACTTATCGTCTGCACCTTGCTTCCAATAAGCGTCCCAATAAGGCGAAAGATCGTGACGATAAGCACCTTGCACGTAGAGAACTTCGCCGAAAACGCCGTGCTGTGCCATATGAAGCGAGTTGAGCTCAAAGAAATCATAGCAGCAGTTTTCAAGCATTATACAGTGAAGACGCGTCTTTTCAGAGAGGTTAATGAGTTCCCATATCTCGTGAAGATTCATTGCCGAGGGCACTTCAATGGCTGCATGTTTGCCGCTGAGCATCGCTTCGCGGGCCACGAGGAAGTGATGCTTCCAGTCAGTAGCGATGTAAACGATATCGATATCCTTACGTTTGCATAGTTCTTTATACCCGTCTTCGCCCGAATAAACAGCTGCTGCGGGCATACTTGCATTGCGAAGAATCTTTTGGCAGACCTCGGCACGCTCGCGTTCGTAGTCGCACAGTGCTACGACTTGTATACCGGGGATATGCGTCCAACGCTCTACGGCGCCAGGACCGCGCATTCCCAAACCGACGAAAGCTACGCGAACGACTTTCAGTTTAGGTGTTGTCAGGTTGACGGCGTTTTGTTGTCCGGCGGGGCGTGCAGGTACTTCGGTCACAGCCGTACCGTTGTTTACTTTGTAAGGCCAATTGAACTGTGCCTTCACCGACTGTGGCAAGAGCATTAAAATGGCTGCCGACAGGCTCAGAAATAATTTCTTTTGTTTCATTATTGGTAAATTTTACAGATTATATCGTTGCATTTCGATTCATTCAGGATGATGTTTTCACAGTCCGCTCAGACGTCTTTCCTGTGAAGGTGTTGATTTATGTATGCAAAGATACAATCTTTTTCACAAATCATCGTATACCGGATAGAAAGAAATAAGTAAAAACGGACTTCCTTTTTCAGCCGTACTCATTCTTTGCCTTTATTGTAAATAGAAATTCCGTGTAAGTGAAGGAGCTCATTTCTGCAATGTAACAGTTATTGTCCGTTTATTACTCGAGTAAGCGGCAAGTTCTTCCCGTCCGCTTTCAAGACACGACATAGATGCAGATTCTTACCTGATTGATTTTCAGGCAGATACAATACCGCTTGCGATTAATGCTCAATCGCCGTGCAATAAACGGTTAAACGCAGTGCGTTTAACGGCTTTTCACGGTGCGATTAACTGTTAATTGCGAGACGTCTTACAGCTCGTTTGCGAACGGGCGAGATTTTATGAATCAGTAACGAAGTTTTTTCAAAGGGGTAGATAGCCTCCTTTGCTTTTCACATCGTCGATGAGTTGCTTGAAAATTCGGTTGTGAGCAAGGGTCGGTACGTGGCCCGTCATCAGCATTTGGAGGCGGGCCCGTGTGAGGGCTACATTGAGTTTGCGGTCGATTAGGCGGTCGTCTTCCTCGAAACAATTGGCCGTGAGGAAGTCGAGTTGGTAGCGGTTCTGAATCGTGAAGGAGTAAATGATGACGTCACGTTGCGATCCTTGGTAGCGTTCTACGGTGTCGATGCTGACTGAAAGGAGCTCTTTGATGCTGAGTTTCCCGATCTCTTTACGAATCATCGCTATCTGGTTGCGGTAGGGAACAATAATGCCCACGGTGCGCTGCGTGTCGAATCGCGGGCCGTAAAACCGATGAATGCGTTGCAGAAGCAGGGCAGTGATACGGGCTTCGGCGGTGTTTACCTTGTCGGAAAGGGCCGTTTGGCGACACGATTGTGAGGGAATGAACAGCACGCGATGGGTTTTCAGGGCATCATCCAATGCGTCGAGCGACGGCAGGGCATAGCCGATCGACGTCTCCGTTTGATGCGGACAGGGCACGGGCTGCAGCTGTTCGCGGTGGTAAAACATTCGGTTGGGGAAGTCGGCCACGTCGGGATGCATTCGGCCTTGCTTGCGCAGAACGCCAACGAAGGCTTCCCGACCCTGCGCTCGCTCCCATTTGATGAGGCGTTCGAACAGCGATTGCCGGCAGTTATCGATGCCGATGGCTTGCAGCAGCGGGTCGTCGACTTTCGATACTGCCGCATCTTGCTGCACCACCGCAGGCAATTGCTTGTGGTCGCCGATAAGAATGAACCGGTCGATAAGGGTTGTTGTGTTTTCATCAGGTCCTGAATGCGCAGCGAGTAAGCCTATAATGGCCGGTTCTAAGATCTGACTGGCTTCGTCAATAACAGCCAATGAGAAGTGTTTTAATTGAAAAATGTTGGTGTGCGACAGCATAGCCGAAGTTGTTCCGACAAAAATCGTCGTCTCGTGAATACGTTGTCGGGCTGTATCCAACTTCGGACAATCATCGATTACACGGTCGATAAGATAAGGTCGAAAGCGTTCGTCGCACGAAAATTCATTGCCGATGCGCACGAAAGACAGCTCGGCTGTACACAGCATTGCACAAATTTCGTCAATGGCTCGATTGGTATAGGCCATTAAAAGGACAGCGCACCCATCGGACGAGTTTAACTCTTCTTCTACAATAAAGCGTAGGGCCATACTTGTTTTGCCCGTCCCCGGCGGACCGACGAGCAGAAAATAATCGCGGGCTTGCTTGGTTTTGAGTAGAATTTCGTCGTAATCAGGATGGTAACTCCGCGTGAGTCGCGCCTGCGGATCGCGCTGCGGACCGCGCTGCCCGAGCAGCAGCGCTTTGCGATCGGGCGTTGTCGTGATGAACGAATGCAGGCTGCGGATGGCGCTGTTAGTACTGATGTCACTGCTACTGTGCTCGATGGCATAGCGCATCGATGGTGTTTCGAGATCGAAGATGTGCTCGTTTTGCTGCCCGTCGTTGAGATGCACCGTTATCGTGTGGGGTTCGATGCGGGCCATTACACCTTTATATAACAACGCTTTACGAACATCGGGCTCGCCATCGTAGGCATATAGATAAACCATGTCGCCTTGACGGAAGTTGGGGAGAAAGTCTTCGCCCTGATTCGGAACGGCCAACGTAATTGTATCGAAGCCGTTATAAGCATTGCTTCGCTCCTTTTTAACGATGCACAAATCGGTATATATATTGCCCGTTTCGCGCTTTTCGGCCAGAGGCATTGTCCAAAGGTCGGCACTGCTGTTGCCTATGCCCTCTTGCACACCGAGTTTGGCGGCCGCCTGTTCGCGATAAACGAAAGTCATCATACGGCACAAATAGGCACGCTCTAACAGCGAGAGACGATGCAGGGGAGCTGTAATCGCTTCGATTTGGGGCAGCTGAAACTGTTGGAAAAGCTTGGTTTGACAGTGTCGTTCATTCAGCGTCTCGGGCGAAAGACGGTCAATAACGTTTTCAAACCCCGTTCGTGCAATGGCGAACTCATACGCTACGAGGAGATTTCGAAGCTGAATGGCCTCATTGAAAAGCCTGTCGTAATAATTCACCGACACCAAGCCGCCCGGCAAGGGATATTTGGAATAAAGCAGATACGTATCTGCCCGGTTGCGACCGAGGCGGAAGTTATGCTGCAAAACGCCGTAATAGAGCAGCAGCTGAACATAATGATCCTCTTTCTGGAAGCTGCCGTAAGCATTCGGGAAACCGCGTTGGATATTGTAATTAGAGCCTGATTTTTGTTCAACCAATAGTCGGAAGTCGGTCGTCATCAGGTCGACGCGCCCCTGGATGCCCAGTTCTTCGCACACGAACGACGGTTCGAGCACGGTTCGCTCACGGTTAGGCCCGTTGCTGTCGGTAAAGAGATAGGTCACGATTTCCTGTATATTGCGTGCCTGACTGACAGCTGCCGTTCGGAAGTCGGCCTTTCTGTTGAGGTCGGGACACGTGCTGTACGCCAGCGCTTTCTCCTTAAAACTGTTGCGGAAAGTGGTTGTCCAGTTGTAAGCTGTACCTTGATGGATGACATCATCGAGTGAACTGCCGGCGAAATGACCCAAAAGGATGGCCTGTGAGTTAGCTGCCGGTGCCATTCGATTGACTGTGTAAGCCAGTGGATGATGCCCATAGTCGGTGAAACAACGGGCTATGCTGCTGATATCTATTAAGAAATCGGGTTCGAAGATGATGCGTCGCGGCAGCAGAACGCCATCTTCTGAGCGGGTGCTGTCCAGCAGATTGAGTTGCGTCCCGATGCAGATAATGCTGCGTAGGTAGTTCCATCGCTCGTCGCTGATATCCACACGCAGGGTGGTTTGCGCCGCATCGGTGTCTGCTTCCACCTCCATCACGCCCTCGCTCACAGCTTGCACAATGCAGCGGAGATACCGATAATCAATGTGCCGGACATTGGTCGGCAACTTGCCCACAGCCGGAATTCGCCCCACCAACGTTGAGGAATATCTGTTTGGAACACGGCCGAAATGAGGATGCACAGCGCCCGACAGTCATACGCCACTTCTTCGGACAGCAGCAACGCACTGCGATTGGAGTCGCGGCGCATCTTTTGAATCGCCATCGCATCGCGCGAGCTGATTCGGCAGCGCTTACACAGAAAGTCGACTTGTGCAAACAGATTGCCGAAAGCCTGTCGATTATCGCTCAGTCCCTCTCGGCACGTCAGCACTAAAGCCTCGTGCATCATCCTGTTCACGCACTCCGGTGACGTCGCCTGCGCTTCGATTATTTCTCCGACACGCCCGAACAGTTCCTCTGCCGTAATGTTCTCTTTGGAGTTATACATCTCTTCTCATTGCTTACCGGCTGCAAAAGTAAGTATAAAAGATAAAGCCACAAAACCATTCCATCAAGAAATCGAGCAGGTTTACAGGGGTAACGGTGAATAAAAGAGACTCGATCCTAAGCTCTCTTTCACTCTTTCACCTTTTCATTTTTATTATCAGTTGAGCATTAAGTTCATTTCGGCGTGCTCGTTTTGGAATATCCAGTCTGCCAATTCATTGATAGACATTCGGCGGGCAGCGGCATCGGGCTCATCGGTTTGTTTCACTTGGCCTTCGGATAGTATGTAATAGGCGTTGTTCATCGGGATGTCGTGATCATCTTCTATGCGTATTGTGCAGTTCAAAGACGGGTTTTGTGCAGCATAACTGCGCAGTGCTTTCAGTGCATTTATCACGCGAATCATCCCTTGAATGGGTTCACGAGCCGGCTGATAATCCGCTCCAGCGAGGAGAATATCCTTTTTGGCCACGTCAAAGTCGGCTTGTTTGTGGAGCAGGATGCACGTTTTCTCACGCTGCCAACGATCGAAAGCCTCGAAAGACGTCGACAATACGTCGGTAGAATGAGGCAGACACGTGATGCGGGGAGCATATCCGCACTTGGCGTACCACTCGTAAAGCCAGTCTTCGGCAGGGATTAACGCTGCGTAAACTACGTTTTTATAGAAAAGGTCGAAGTGTGCCTGACGCATCAGGTTGTTGCCGATCTCCTGATGACGGTAATCGGGGTGCGTGCTTACTCCGCTGATATAGACGGCGGGGAGTTCTTGACCGTGATATAATAAGGCATAAGGCAGCGTCTGCAAAGCCGCTACGACGTGGTGATTCAACTGGCAAGTAACATTATATTTGGGCTTATAGACACGACTGAAATAGAGGTCCATAAACTTGTCCGAGTCGTTGAAGACGAGTTTCCAGAGGTCGCGTGTCTCCTGCAAGATGCGGTCTTGATCCTCGAATTCGCGCAAAGGGTGCTTCTCCATTACCGTATTCTTCTCTAAAAGGATGTCGGGATGGTAAGAGAGTTTAGCCCTGCGGAGTCCCTCGTTGCCCATATCCTCTTCGCGGTTGATATAACAATACTGTTCGGGCAGATGCTTGACAAACTCTTGGTTGATGATGGAGAAAGCTCCTTCATAGTTGACATCGGCCTTTTCGACGCATACATCGAAGGTGGTTTGTTGATCGGACAACCGAAAGTAAATGCAACGAGCTTATCGTCGACCCATATCGTGCCGCCCGTCAAGCCCAAACGATCCCACCGATGGAATGCTCTTGTCATCGAACGCAGCTCGATCGATAGGCTCTCATCCAAATCTTGCTCGTCGGTGTCATCTTTTGAGACCTTCCGCCATTGCTTTTCCAATTCGAGACATTGGGGTATCAGGTCTTCGGTCAGCGGCCGATACGTATATTGGGGATAAAGACTCTTGAACTTGTTGATATGATTTCGCTTGCTCTGCAACTTCTTTCCGGAGAGGTTTATCAGTTTATCGCGAGTGTAGATGTAGTCGGCAAAATTGCGGTTAGGCTCTATCGTGAATGTGTCCGGGAACGACTGTTCGATCAAGTCGACCATATAATTGCACACACCGAGCATCAGAAAGGGATGGCCCATCGCTATAGAGTCGTCGCGGATGGTGCGAATCACCTTCACGGAACATTCATCGCAGGGTTTCACTCGATAAGAACCGTCTTCCATTACTTGTGGTTTGGGAATCGGCATCATATAGGCGAGATGGCGTCCGGTGTGAAAACGAAATACGAGATAGTCGTCAATAACGGCAAACTGTGTGTTATACAAGAATCGCCAGCTGATCAGGTTCGAGAAGGAAAGGTCGCAATTCTGTCGCTCTCCGTACAAAGTGAAACGCTGAATGAGTGCCCGATCGGATGTGGACAAGTCTTTGAATTTAATCATAAAAGGATAGATACACTTGTATTTGACGCAAATTTATGAAATAATCTTTGATTAACGGTTACTATTCCGATTATTTATTGTATTTTTGCAAAGTGAGAATGACAATTAGAGGTCATTCTACTTAACAAGTAACTTTTGAATCATTGTATACAAACGAATGGACTTATTACAACAGATTGTTGACCGCGCGAGAAGTAACAGACAGCGCATCGTGCTCCCCGAAGCTACGGAGGAGCGCACATTAAGGGCCGCCGACCGGGCTTTAAGGGATGAAATCGCAGACATTATCCTTGTCGGCAATCCCACGGAAATACACAAATTGGCCGAGGCTTGGGGACTGGACAACATCGGGAAAGCCACGATCGTAGACCCACTTAACAACCCGAAAGCCGAAGAATACGCTGCTTTGCTGGCCGAACTCCGCAAAAAGAAGGGGATGACTCTTGCTCAAGCGCGTGAGCTTGTGAAGAATCCGCTCTACTTAGGATGTATGATTATCAAGACCGAAGGTGCCGACGGGCAGATCAGCGGCGCGTTGAGTACGACTGGGGAGACGCTCAGACCGGCCCTGCAAATCATTAAGTGCGCACCCGGAGTGACGTGTGTGAGCGGTGCGATGCTGCTTATCACCAAGGCGAAACAATATGGCGAAGACGGTATTGTGGTAATGGGTGACGTGGCAGTAACGCCTATGCCCGACGCAGATCAGCTCTCGCAGATCGCTATTTGTACGGCACAGACAGCACAATGTGTGGCCGGTTTTGCCGAGCCTCGTGTGGCAATGCTGAGCTTCTCAACAAAAGGCAGCGCCTCGCACGAGGTTGTTGACAAGGTAGTAGAAGCCACTCGGCTCACCAAACAGCGTGCTCCTGAGCTCAAAATAGATGGCGAACTGCAAGCCGATGCAGCCCTTGTGCCCGCCGTCGGACAGAAGAAAGCACCGGGAAGTGCCATTGCCGGCAATGCCAACGTGCTCATTGTGCCTAACTTGGAGGTTGGAAACATCGGCTATAAGCTGGTTCAACGTCTCGGCGATGCAATCGCCATCGGGCCGATTCTACAAGGAATCGCACGCCCGGTGAATGATTTAAGCCGCGGCTGTAGTATCGACGACGTCTATTATATGATAGCTATTACAGCTTGCCAAGCGCAGGATGCCAAGCTCACTCATTAATTTACGAACTTAAAGACTCATCAACTCGAAAACTCACTCATTAACTTACAAACTCAAAAACTCATCAACTTATATGAAGATATTAGTTTTAAACTGCGGGAGTTCATCCATTAAGTACAAGCTTTACGATATGAATGATATGTCCGTATTGGCTGCCGGCGGTGTAGAACGCATCGGTTTAGACGAAGCTTTCATCAAAGTCACGTTGCCCGACGGTGAGAAAAAGAAGATAATGCACGATATGCCGGATCATAAAGAGGGTGTAAACTTTGTGTTCAAGTGTCTTCTCGATCCTGAGATCGGTGCCATCAAGAGCCTTGACGAGATAGATGCCGTAGGCATCGAATCGTGCAAGGAGGCGATAAATACTGCGACAGCATTATCGTCGATAAGCAAGTAGAGGCGGGAATAGAAGAACTTTGCGACCTTGCTCCTGTTCACAACGCCGGTCATTTGCGCGGACTCAGGGCCGTGGATGCACTGATGCCTGAGACGCCTCAGGTCTGCGTGTTCGACAACGCATTCCATAGCACGATGCCCGACTATGCCTATCTCTATGCCATTCCCTATGACCTGTATACGAAATACCACGTTCGCCGTTACGGTTTTCACGGAACCAGCCACCGATATGTATCTCAACGCGTGTGCGAGTATCTCGGGCGCGACATCAAAACGCAGCGAATCATCACCTGCCACATTGGAAACGGTGCGAGTATATCAGCTGTCAAGTTCGGCAAATGTGTTGACACATCAATGGGACTCACGCCATTGGCCGGTTTGATGATGGGGTCTCGCTCGGGCGATATCGATCCTTCGGCCGTCACTTATCTGATGGAGAAGCTCGGAAAACAGCCCCAAGAGATGGCCGATTATCTCAACAAAGAGAGCGGTGTGATGGGAATCACCGGCATATCATCGGATATGCGCGAAATCGAAAGTGCCGCAGCAGAAGGCAACGAGCGTGCTCAGCTGGCCTTGAATATGTATAATTATCGCATTAAAAAGTATATCGGAGCTTACGCGGCAGCAATGGGCGGCGTCGATATCATTGTCTGGACGGCCGGAGTAGGCGAGAATCAGACTGGCACCCGCATTGATGCGTGCAGCGATTTGGAGTTTCTCGGCATCAAAATCGACCCTGAAGCCAACAAGGTTCGTGGCAAAGAGGCCATCATTTCTACGCCCGACTCGAAGGTAACGGTATGCGTTATCCCCACTGATGAGGAATCAGTGATTGCCCGAGACACGATGAAGCTCGTGCAGGAAGCCAAGAAATAAAAATCAATTTGATGCAACCAACAAAGCGGAAGGTTGAAACGACAAACCCCGAAAGTCAAACAAAACTTTCGGGGTTTTATTATATCACTTTTTCACCTTCAGCTCACTCTTTCACTTCTTTCAGCTCATCCTTCTCGCGCACAACCCACAGTGTCCGTTTCGGATCTGTGGTGTAGGCCAATTCATAGGCCTTGCTCTTGCCAGTCCCTTTGGTTTTGCCGGTGAAGGTGAGGACGTTGGGAGCGATGCCGTTTGCTTCTTCAAACTTCCGGATCAGCGGATCGAGCTCTTTGCGGAGTGCTTCGGCCTGTTTGTCGGCGTGTGCTTTGTTCGTGGCTGCCCGACCGGCCAACAGCGTCCGGCGGTTATCAACCAAGTTGTTATACTGTGTGATGAGTGCGGTGATTGGGGCCGACGGCTCCAGTTCGTCGAGGGCATCGATGCGGCGGAGCACGGCGTTGAGCGCTTTGTCGGTGGCGGCGCGCAGCGGTTTGATGTCGAACGAGCCGGCGGGAGCGCCCGACTTCACCCGGGCGTGAAACAGCGTGTCAAACGCTTTGTTGTCGGCATCGAGCAGGTTGACATACACCTGTGCTTGAATCCGCGCCACGTGTGGTGCGAGTGCGGTCGTGCGTAGGTCGGCTACGAGGTTTTTGATCAGTCCCGTCTCTTTGTCGTAATTGCTTGCGGCCACGTCGGGGTAGGCCTTCATCACGCGATCCACGGCTTCGGCGGCGGCCAACACGGCCTTGTCGGCGCTGTTGAGGTGCAGCGCCACGAGCAACCGAAGCGACTGATACGACTTGTCGCGTTTGCGGTCGGCCTCTTCCAGCGCCTTGGTGTCGGCCCCGGTGCGCGGCTGGTTCAGCACCCGATCTTCGGCTGCCACACAGGCCGTGAGCGGTCCCAACACCGCCGTGAGTTTCCCCACTTTGGCCTCGTTGCAGAGTTGCAGCACGCGCGACGCAAACTGATAATGCTCCATGTTTTGGAGATTACTTCTTTTAAATTCTTTGATTTTCATGATAGGAATGTTTTTGGATGATTCATAAAAATGAGCTTCCGCCCGGGCAGAAGAGTCATTTTTCCGTTAGGGGAGCTGTCGGCCGCGGCCGACGAATGAATTTATCAATCGTGGAATTACTGCCCCTTCCACATTGGGAAACCGCCGTAGCGACCGCCAGGAT
Organism: Hoylesella pleuritidis JCM 14110; assembly: GCF_000613725.1. Classification (GTDB taxonomy): domain Bacteria; phylum Bacteroidota; class Bacteroidia; order Bacteroidales; family Bacteroidaceae; genus Prevotella; species Prevotella pleuritidis. The sequence goes on along the minus strand of NZ_BAJN01000019.1, from coordinate 2,049 downwards.
TTATTCCAACGTGACTACTGTTAAAGAGTATGCTATACGCAGCCGTTCCGATGGCAGGACTAGGTGTACTCGACCAATAAACTCCTTGAATATTAAAATCGTAGAATTTCCCGGCGGCATAATAGCCAAGCGTGGGGAGGTAGAAATAATCGTTTAAATTGCTGGGGCGACCGGTAGTAACACTACTGTTGCTGTAGACCGCCTGACTTTTGGTTCGAGTATAATCGACTCCATCTGGAGATGCTGCTTTGAGATCAGCAACCGTCTTGCTGGGACTTTGAGCAGCAGCAATCGCGCTTAACTTTTTGAACCACATGCCGCCAACGTAGAGATGTCCCATGGTAGCCCATAATTCGGTATTATCCCAATGAGGATCGCCATGTTGCACATACCAGTATATCTCGTTGACGTTGGGAAGAGCTTTGAAACGTGTTGTCGTAGGTTGTACGGATGGAGCGGTTCCGGTGGGATCGTTATAACCCCGTATGTCGTTATAATCACGAGGAGTGTGACCAGAAGTATGTATGTTGCTTTGTGGGGCATCGGCACTGTTGGTGGCACCATTGGTAGTGGGCTGCGTTGGATTAGCGCCGTCCCATTCGTAACCTGCCCAATAATTCTGCTGGGCATCCCACATGTAATAATCGTTGCCGGGATAGACTCTTACTTGCAAGTCGGTCTTTACCTTTTTGTTCTTGCCGGCAGCGAAAGTCACGCTGGGATAAGTCTTGGTGATGGTGCCGGTGAGGTTTGTCACGGGGTCATGAATAGTGTACTCGATGCTTACGTTGCTATACGTGCCTGGATTGACAACCATAGTGGCGCCGTTGGCGGTGTAAGAAAATGCGTTGGGGAGAGAGAAATCGGGGACGGTAAGTTCTACGCTATTTGAGGTGGTGGCGGGGTTGCTTAATGTGCCATCATCGGCCAAATCAAATGTGCCAGTAAGGGCGTCGGAGGTATTACCCGTGAAGACGCGAATCTTTTGAACCGTAGCACTGGCAATAACGCTTTGTGTCGTGTAAGGCATAAAAGTGATGTAGGCGGCCTTGTGATCAAGCGTGAAATGATATTTACCGCTGCCGACGGGCTTCGTGGCTGTGGCTACACCAAAATCGCCGTCCTCGCCGATATGGCTGGCGTCATTAGGCACGGTTTGCGATTGTGCGGCTTTAATCGTCACTTTGTCTTTTGCTCCGTTCTTACCGGTGTAGCGCACGGGATAACTCGATGCCGTGAAAGTGCCGGCAAAATAGAATTTGGCCTTGTCTACCCGTTTCACCGCAGAGGGATTTGTGGGGTTGTTGACGAGTGTCGAGTTGATATTGTTCTGGCTGTCTTGTGTTAACACGGGGGATGTTGCGGTGCCGGTATTGACCCATAGGCGGTCACCCGCGGTCCAAAAGAAATTTAGGCCCGAGCCGTCATATTCGCCCGTGGTGCGGGTTGCCTGGTCTTCTTCTACGAAGCTGGTGAGGCCTTCGGTGCCCGGCTCTTGTTCGTTGTTGTTATTCGTTGTGTCGTCGTTGGCGCAGCCGGCAAAAGTGAATAGGCCGGCGATGGCGAGCAATGATAAAATGTTTGTCTTCATTTTGTCTGTTCTTTTTTAATTTTTATACTCTCTTGTTTATTAAATGCCCCACGGTTGTGGGGTGTCTTCTTCTTCCTCGTCAAACCAACCTTGCTTGGCGCTCAGATCATCGCCGTCGTCGCCGGCCTTGTTGTGTCCGCCGCTGTTGGGGAACGAGGTGTCCATTAATTCGCTGTGAGCCTCCATTTGGATGGCCTCAACTGCGGGCTTCGCATAAACCCATTTCTCTAATTGTTTTTGTTTCATAATCGCTATGTTTTGAGTGAATAATTCGTGAAAATTTCCCCTTGCCGGTTGGCAAAAGGGCATGAAAAAAGGAACAAAGGGAACTCCGAGAAGCCCTTTGTTTATTGGTGTTTAGCGCATGCCTTACGCGCGCGCGTAAGATAAAGCCGTGAAAGTGTCTACGCCAGGTGCTGTGGTGTGTGTGTGTGTGTGTGTGTGTGTGTGTGTGTGTG
>NZ_BAJN01000020.1 GCF_000613725.1 Hoylesella pleuritidis JCM 14110 | reverse complement strand
CGGGGGTTCGAATCCCTCTCTCTCCGCTTTAGGTACTCTGAAATGAATATCAGAGAGAAACCTAAGAAAAACGTAAGTATCATAGCTACAAGTAGTTATGATACTTTTCTTTTATACCCATCCTAATTTTCAGAGTATGCACGGAGGGGGCAGAAACTCCCAAAATGCTCTAAAAAGGCTACAATCAGGCTACACATTTTCAAGGCAAAATAAAAATGTAGCCAAGAGTACATACAGAGTACATAAGGAGTATGCGTAAATTATTGCTATTCAAACAAATATGTTGAACTTTGCAGCGTGATTACAGAGGTGTTTTTGTTACCATACACTACTTCGGGCAACAATGTGTCCGACAAGCCACGGCTACAGATGGCGGGTGTTAGGACAAGACTTCTGTTCAGGTTACAACTAAAAGCAGTAAAATGTATGAAAGCTATTTTCAGAGCAGTCTTCTATCTCAGAAGCAATTATGTGAACAAGGAGGGTAAGACCCCCGTCATGCTGAGAATCTATCTCAACAACGAACGCCTTTCCATCGGCTCGACGGGCATTGCTGTCCAACAGTCCCAATGGGACAGGGAGAAGGAACGGTTGAAGGGAAGGACAACTGAAGCACTTTCCACCAACCTCGAACTTGACAACATTCAGAGCGGACTCCAGACCATCTTCAAGAAAGTCGAGATGACGGACGAGGTGTCCTTGGAGCGTATCAAGTCGGAGTATCTTGGTAAGAAGGAGGATGTGGACACCCTAATGAGCCTCTTCAACAAGCACAACAGTGACGTTGCACGGCAGGTAGGCGTGTCGGTCGAAGCTGCAACCTTACAGAAATACAACGTCTGCAAGAAACACTTCTCAAATTTCCTTCGTGATAAATACGGTCGGTCTGACATCCGCCTGTCCGAACTCGGCTATATCGTGATACACGACTTCGACATTTATCTCCGAACGGTTGTCGGGCAGAATCCCAACACCGCTACGAGGATGATGAAAACCTTCAAGACGATTACCATTCTGGGCAGGAAACTTGGTGTCCTGCACCATGATCCGTTCCTCAACATCCGTTTTCACATGGAACCGGTCAATCGTGGATTCCTCACAGACGAGGAAATCCTTAAAATTGCCAACAAAGATTTCGGCATCGGTCGTTTGGAACTTGTAAGGGACGTGTTCGTGTTCTCGTGCTTTACGGGACTTGCGTACATAGACGTGTACAACCTCGCTCCGGAAAACATCGTCACGCTCAACGGCAAGCAGTGGATAATGACCAAGCGGCAGAAGACGAGCGTGGAGACCAACGTTCTTTTACTCGATATACCCAAGAGCATCATTGCAAAATATAGTGGCAAGACCTATCGTGACGGCAAACTTTTCCCCATGCTGACGAATCAAAAACTGAACAGTTATCTGAAAGAAATTGCCGATATTTGCGGTATCAAGAAGAACCTGACATTCCACCTCGCCCGGCACACATTTGCCACGATGTCCCTATCCAAGGGAGTTCCCATCGAATCCGTAAGTAAGATGTTAGGACACACCAACATCAAGACAACGCAAATCTATGCCCGTATTACCAATAAGAAGATAGAACACGATATGGATGAGCTGGCTGACAAGTTGGGTACTTTCAATACGGCATTAGGCATTTCCAAAAAATAATGTATATAACCCTAATATTTTGAATTTATGACAACGACAAAGAAAGAACTTTCCTACTTCCATCTGAAGTTGGAAGCGTATCTCGGAGAGCATTTCCCTGAGAGAGAGAATGACAATGCGTTTATAACCGCTCGCGCAGACGAGGCATTGACGGCTTACTGCGATGCCGTGGCGCAAGGTTTCTCACATCCCGAAGCAGAGACGATGGCAAGCGAGGTGCTGTACCACGACCTACACTTCTCAAAGTATGATACCCTTGTTTCCGTACTGGAGCAGGAGTTTGAGAAGGAACTGCCAAGTCCGCTTCCCGAAAGGTTAGCACTAATTTTGCTGAACAACAAGGCAATTCAAGCGGTATTTGCCAAGTACGAACTCACGGACGACTTTGCGGCAGGTACAGAATACGACAAACTGTACACCGAGCTGACTGGTACAATCGTGCTGCTCATTAAGGTCAATGGTCTGCCAACGATAGGCGGTGAGAACATGGCTTGATACTTCACCATCGGGGGCTTTTGTAGTGTCAAGAGCCAAGATAAACGCTCCACTCCACACGTCAAGAGTTTTCCAAACACTTGTCTTTGGGTCGTTAGAGCATCTTGTTATCGCTCTTGAACTATTAAAAGCCCCGATTATGAAAACAATCATCATGAATCAAGATATTCATCAGCCCGCCTTCATCAAGGCAGACGCATCGTATAAAACCGAGAGGAACAGGCAGCCGCCGACTTCTCCCAAGCAAGTCCGCCGCTTCGGTTGGACACGCTTCATCGAACTCGCCGTTCTGCTTTCCATCGTTATCGGTGCAGTTTACCTTATCTCGAAGATAGTTACGCCGCAAGTCGTAACCGCCGTTTCGATTATTCTCGGTTTCCTGATACTACGCTTCATTGTTAAAGTTATTCTGCAAGTAACCTTTACAATCCTGCGTTGGCTGTTCTGGCTTGCCGTCATCGTGGCAATCCTGCTCTGTGTGCTCTGAGCGCACAAGGAAAGATATTCTTCGATTCATTCTTCTTTATGGGTGGTTATCTCGGTTGAGGTAGCCACCTTTTTCATTTTCCATACCGGCGTTGCACTTTCGCTTCTTAAGTCCATCTATTCCACTTTGATGTGCCATAAGTCGGTGCTGATTTCTTTTTATTCGCAAAGGTAGTAAGGGGCTACGGCTTGCACAAGGTCTGTGCCTTTGGTTTGTACGGAAAATCTCCACACCTACATTTCATTCCGGGTAGTATTTTCCTGCAAAACCTTGTGCCGGCTGCGCCCCCTACCTTGTTCTTGCTACAAAAAGGAATCAGCATACTCCGATCTTTGGACGCATAAAAAAAATGTCATTATGGAACAGCAGAAAGTAAATATCACATCTTCGATGAAGAAAAAAGGATATAGCTCCTCCTCTCATTACCGCATAAGTTCGGTGGTTGATGAAAGTGAGCAAGTGTTGGCAACTAAGTTTGTGCAGTGGGAAGTTGAACCGTTGGAGAGCCTTTGTAATAGCAAGGTGTATCTTCTCCGTGTGAAACTCAATCGTGGTGAGCGAATGAGCCGTGAGGAAAAGAATTGGCTTGCCGAAGCGGTGAACACAAACACCTACTTCCGTACAGCCGTACCCCTTATGGGTTATCGGTTTGACTTTATGGACGTATTGAAGAAGTATTTGGTCAATCAATACGGACATTGGGCAGAGTATTACGCACCCGACCGCACCAGCCTAAGAGCCTATTTGTATGGTAGTGTCAATCAAATAGTAGAAATCCCCAAACATTAAACGACTATGAAAGGAACAGAACATTTTACGAGAGCAATAGCCGAGTATCTCAATCAGCGTGCAGCGACAGACCCTTTGTTTGCACCCAACTTGATGAAGCCTAACAAGAGCATCGAGGAGTGTGTAACCTACATCTTGAACCAAGTGCAGGCGAATGGCTGCAATGGCTTTGAGGACGATGAAATCTACTCAATGGCGGTACACTACTATGACGAGGATGAAATTGAAGTAGGAAAGGAAATCACTTGCAGAGTGGCAGTAAATCATATTGTGGAACTCACAGAGGAGGAGAAAGCCGAAGCAAGGCAAGAAGCCATCAAGCAGTACCAACGTGAGGAACTTGCCAAGATACAGAGCCGTAACGCACGAGTGAAGAAAACCGAAAGCGCAGCACCCCAAACACAACCGTCACTATTTGATTTTTAAGCCTATGAAACCAAGAAACAAATATGAGAAGGCAGTCCTTGCCGAGAGTAAGCACCTTCGCCCGATAACCAAGACACAGAGCAAATGGGCATTCCGTGAATGTATAGACCATTTCGCCTACCGACTGCCCAAAGGTCGCACAACGTGTATGGATTGTGGGCATAGTTGGACAATAGAAAAGCCTACGGACACTTGCACCTGCCCCCATTGCGGGGCAAGGTTGCAGGTCAAGGAAACCTTTCAACGCAAGATAAGACAAAAGCAATATTTCACGATACTTACCACTTACGGAGAATACCAAATACTAAGAATGTTCCTCCTTTCTGTGGAAATGGAGAAAGGTTGCAAGGCATCTTCATATACCTTTGAAATCGGTCAGTATTGGTGGAACGCACAAGGAAGAAAAACGATTATTGCTGTTCAACGAACATTAGGCAGATACATTGACACCTTTTCTTTCTGTTCGCCAATGGCAGTACGCAACGACAACGAAGCCTACCGCTATATATCGTACTCACCGATATATCCCAAGTTCAAGGTTACGGACACACTCCGCAGAAATGGTTTTGAGGGAAACTTCCACAATATAGTGCCTACTGAACTTATACCGGCACTGCTTTCCGATAGCCGTGTGGAAACCTTGTTGAAGTCGGGGCAAATCCCGCTACTCAAATTCTTCATGCACAATGGTCGAAGAAGCATTGATAGCTATTGGGCATCTATCCGCATCTGTTTGCGAAACGGCTACCATATAGAGGACGGAAGTCTATGGTGTGATATGGTGGATATGCTCAATCAATTAGGCAAGGATATTCACAATGCCAAGTATGTTTGCCCCACCGACCTAAGAGCAGCGCACGACCATTACCAAGCCAAGAGCAGAGCGATGAAAGAGCGTGAGAACATTATCAAGAAGCGTAAGGAAGCAATAGAAGCCGAACAAGAGTACAAGCAACTCAAAGCAAAATTCTTTGGCATAGAGTTTACTGACGGCATTATCCGTATCCACGTTTTGGAGAGTGTGCAGGAGCATTTGGAGGAAGGCACGGCAATGCACCATTGCGTATATGACGCACGCTATTACAGCAAACCGCAGTCGCTTATCTTCTCTGCCACAAAGGACGGAGAGCGCATCGAAACCATCGAGGTATCATTGGAAACGATGAAAGTGGTACAAAGTCGTGGAGTGTGCAACAAGAACACCGAGTACCACGAGCAGATACTCGCCTTGATGCAGAAGAATATGAGAATGATAGCACAGAGAGCAACCGCATAACAATCCTATAATAACAACGATTATGGCGACATACAAGACAATAGAGAAAATTCCAACGTGGAGTTTAGGCTACCTTATCAATGGAGATAGTACAGGACTGACAGACGAAGAAATCGCACTCGCAGACCAATGGAGTAAGGACACCAAAGCGGAGGTTATATCGCCCCACACAGACATAGAGGGGAATATGCAACCTTATTTTACCCACGTTCCAGCCTTTGGACTACCCACCGAGGTAGAGGACTGCACCCTTATTTGCAGAGAGTAAATAAAAACATCAACCTATAAACGACAACAATATGAAAGTACAAGTAGAAGGCATTATTCATAATTTTTCGAGCAAAGCTCTCAACAACTCGTGGGCAGATGAAATACCCAACATCATCGTGAGAGTTATCAATGCCATAAGCATAGCCGAGAACAAGGAGGAGTTGCAGACCGCACTCCTTCAAATCTCCCAAGAAACGGAACTTGACAAGTTTTTTGTCTATGGTTACGGCGCACATCATTTTTGGCTAACCCACCGTTGGCTATCGAATGGTGAACCAATGGAACACAGATTACTAATCGCTGAGTTTTGAAAATATGGAAAGGAAAGTTTACAGAGTACGCACCCAATACGTTTTTGAAGGTGTGTTTGAGGTTGTAGCCACAGACCGAGAGGAAGCCGAGCGGAAAATCCTTGAAGATTGTGGAATGGTGATGGGCAGAGGAATACACAGCACACTGCCCGATGAACAAATCAATTGGGCTTTCGATACCCACCCCGAAGAGCGGATAATTGAAACAACCGAAAATCCCTAACACAATGAGCCACGCAACCTTAAAAAATGCGTGGCTTCTTTTCTTTTTCTTTGAACGAGCAGGCGACCAAAGAAAAGAAGCAAAAGAAAGTCGCTAATTATCAAAAGCTTAAATTATAGGATGATCTTGAGGATCTTTATAAAGAGGTAGAAGAGCAAGAGAGGGATGGCAAAGTGCCATCTTCCCCTTTGTTTTTATATTTTTGTACATTCTATAAGCTTATATGTTGTTTTTGGCTTTGTAGATATATTATTTGCATTCTGATATTCAATACATTTTATTTTATATTGATGTAATTCCCCTAATGTAACTCCATTAAGGATATTAGCCTCAGCTGTTGTACCTGTTATTTTCTTTTTATCGTAAATAAAAGTCCATTTCCCATTACATAGAACTGTACCAGAAGCAAAATAACCAACAAATTCGGTTATGACTTCCTCTAATTCTATGTGTGCATTTAAATAATCATATACTCTTGAAATTGCATTTAATGATATAGTAGAACCAGAGATACTTTTTTCTAATGTTGATGTAACCCATTTATGTTTAAAAGACAATTTATTAGTTTCTAAGACTTGCAAAAAAGAGCGCATACTGCTTAATGTATGTCCCTGTAAATCTTCAATTTTTTCTTTCAATCCATCTACAGAGTCTATTGTAAATATTTCATCAATTTTCTGTAAAGTAGATGATATCCTTGATGCTTCACCAAACATATCAAATGTTTCATTTAGAATAAAGTGTACATCAAAAGATGCGGCCTTTAATGCACAAGCTCTCATATTTGCTTCAGAGGCATGTTGTTTACCAAAGCTTTTAATGTGACAGTTACGTATCATAGCTTGGTATCTGTCTAAAGCATTTGTTAATACATTAATATCAATGCTATGAGAATTATCAATGTCACTAAATGCTATACAAGACATTATTTTACCATTTTGTAATGAACCTGAAATTAATTCTTCATTATCAATTGCTTCATAATTACAGAAAAAGCCTTCATCTGGTAGCATAAAAGGCTGTACCTTAATAGATTCAAGGGGTATGGCTAATATATCATTTGCACCTCTTACAATTACATCAAGATAACTATTATCTTCTGGTTTTTTATATATAGACAATAAATCTATTTTCTGACCTTTAAATAAGTTCAAACGTTTTTCACTAATCCTTACAGCGAGATATTTATAACACGTTTCATCATCATACGGATATAATAGGCACAAATAATTTGCGCCAAAAATATCTGTCGCTACAAAAACTTGTGGTATCTCATAGAAAACAATAACCTCTATAAATTTTAGTTGAATCATATTGCTTTCGGTTAAAGAGTTATTTCTCTATATTGGATTTCAGCTTTGTTTAAATCAAATAAAGTTGTATGCCACCAAGTATAATGATTTGCACAGTTATTACTTGGAGTTTTTAGCATTACACCATATTCTGGGCACATTATTATTTCTGCAATTCCATGCAAATGTTTCAAGTAAGGAAGTTTCGCCATAGAACGTGCATCTTCCAATGTGCATAGTGAAGATAACCCAGATGCTTGCCATAGTTTGTTTCCAAATTTTTTCTGTGGATACAGCTCAGTATGAGGTTTTAAATCATCCTCTGTCATGACGCTATCTTCTTGAATTAGACGAAATAAAGGTTCATTGTCGTATGCAACTACGACATCTTCAGGAGGAGTGTTGGCTGGCAACTGTTTAGCCCACGAAACATTATATTTACTTCTATATTCTGTCAATTTTGTTGACGTATACATATTGTTTGGTAATTATATATACTTTTTGTTTGCAAAAGTAATATTAAATATTTAATTTTGCAATGCCATAAATGCTTTTCCATAAAATTTAAAGAGTTTTTAGGTAAAAAGGTGTTCAGTAATTACAAGATGAAGAATAGAGCAAACTCCACCTGTCTTCGCTTGACAAGCCCACGCAAAACCTTTCCTTTGTATCGACAGAAGGAAACATACTCTCGATAGATACTCCTATCTCCACCTTCTATTTTTTTGAGTAATTTGCTCTTGGGATGTTTGCCATACCCCAACAACCGACCTACTCCAACATTGTAGGATAAGACGGCAAGCAATAGGGCATCTTTGCCATATTCTTTGAAGCATTCAATGCATTTCCAAAGGTCTGCACGAAGCAGGGAGTCTGCCTGCCATTCCGTCATATCCGCTGTGAAACGCTCTCCTGGTTGCAGCTGATGCCCATATCCAACATACGGATAATTCTTCCAGCTGTGCATACCCTCAAAGTATTTTACAACGACTACCGCACGTTCAAAAGGTGGCAAGTCTGCCAACCGCACCCTCCGCTGAGCAAGGGTCGGCTGACAGAACAGGCAGAATACACAAAGTAAAATGAAAGAATGTATCGTTCGCATCCATTATGTTCTTAGTGGCGTGAAGATGCAGGCTTGTCCTTGCCCTCTTCCCGCTCGTTGTTAAAACTAAAGGTTAGCTGCTGAACCCTGCCGAAACTATCCTCCACATATACATCAATCGTCTGGCGGTCAGATGAGAGTGAGGTGTAGTAAAGTCGGAAAACATCCTTGGTGAGCGGATAGCGGTCGTTGGGCTTGAATACCGTCCCATTGTCCATTCTTAGCGTTCCTTTCCCGTCCGGTTGGAAATATCTGATGGTGTAGCGAGTGTCGGCAAAGTCGCCTTCACGTTTGAGTGTACACCTGATTTCTGCCGTCTGTCCCTTGACGATGTCCTTCTGGACAGGCATCGTCTCGACAGTGAACGGATAACACTGCTGAACATCCAACTCCCTATCACAAGCAGATAAACAAAACACGGCAAGGGTTAGCACTCCCATTACCCATATACTATTAAAAATTTTCTTTTTCATTGTTCCCTACATTTATAGATTAAACCTGATTCCTGCCGATACAGCAGGGCGAAAATGATGAACATCCGTACCAAAGAGTATGCGTCCCTGTCCTTTGAGTAGCAACAGCACATTGTCCGATAAGAAACATTCTATGGATAGATGCACCGCTCCACCATAGACGAAGTGAGAGTCATCGAGTAGTTTTGCGCCATCAAGAAGTAGTTTCTTATCTTCGTTAAGTTCCTCATAGCCACCCAAAGCGGATATTCCAGCATAGGCAAATACATTTTTACCATTGTCAGAAACAATAGGCTGCATATAACCCAAATGCACGAAGGCATCTTTGAGTTTCACATCATAGCTGCGATACGGCATATTTTGTTGCTCATATTCTACCGTAAGAAATGAATAATTCTCACGCTTCAGATAGCGAGTGAGCAAAATACCTATGCCAAAATTGTCTTTGGCAAACAAATTCTCGCCTTTGATAATTGGCACGTTACCTACTATTTCCAAGCCTTTTTGCTTTGGAATCAGCCGTTGTGCCTGTGTGGGCAGCGCAATGGCCACCGCACACATAAGAAGGAAAAGATACTTCTTCATTACCATTTAAGTTTGAGGTTATCAATCTTCTTTGCTATCTGCAGGTCCTCTGCCGTTACATAAAAAGTCAGCGTACGACCGCCATTTCTTTCATAGAGCGTCACTTCAAGCTGCTTGTCTTCTGCAAGAGAGAACTGTTCGAGCGCAAACACAGTGTGTTCACTACCCATGCCACGCACCTGCATCACCTGATGATAGGCACGAAGTGGCTGCAACACCTGTTCCTGTATAGCAGTACGCTTTGCCATCTTCTTATCAACCACCTTAAAGGTGATGAAATCTACCGAGTACGGCATATTCGTGCCGTTTTCCATACGAGTGTGGAAATACAGCAAGCCGTTATGGGCATACAAGCCACGAAGCAGGAACTTCATACCAAACTGCTGTATACCGATATGTTTGATGGTACGCTTGTCGTTCTGATAGATAGTCTGCATCATCAGTTTGATTAATATAGGCGACTCATTGCCGAGTTCCTTAAAATAAATGTCAGAGCGGTTGCTTGGCAGCCTGCCTTCTGTCGTGGAGAGAAAGTCTTTCATCTCGATACTTAACTTCTCTGGTTCATCGGCATACTTTACATTGAAAGCATAGAAAGAGCCGTCCTCACAGATGACACTCATATTGGTCTCCGTTTCAAAGTCCTTCACTGAAGCCTTTACACGCAGTACGTTCTCGGCATCCTCCGCCTTCCCTGCAATGATGTTCTGTGAACCTAAGTCTACATAACGAATGGCAGAAGGGAAGATAAGATGCACGGTCTTGTCAAAAGTAACGTCAAGACCATACGGCAGTACGACACGCCCTGTTGGAATAGCACGGCTCATACCTTGAAAGAGTTCGCCCGAAGTAAGCGGACGGCTCGGTGTCAGACCATCATTGTTTTCCTGTGCTGTGGCTGTTGCTCCCACCAAGGTAAGCATAGCCATTGATAAAATAATTTTCTTCATTGTTCCTTTTGATTTGATGTTATTTTTACTTATCATTTTCGATTGTTTTATTTGGACTGAACCAAGAAAAGGCGGTAACCCCCTTTGAGCGTTACCTTGACGGTGCGCAGCTTCTTCTGAAGTAGCTGACTTGCACCCTGCATCACCCCACGGGCAGCCTCTGAAATAATCTGGTCTTTGGCAGAGGAAGCAAAGGTAAAGGATGTTCCCATTGAACCGCCGATGTTCGCCCCGACTTCCTTAAGCGCATTGATGTCCTCCGAACCTGGTATATACACACCCTCCTGTCCATCCATGTCGTATGCCGAGAGTTTGACGGCTATGATATGTCCGTCCACCTCAATGCTTTTGATAAGCAGGTGCATACGGTTGCCTTCTATCTTGGCGACGGCTATGAGTCGGCTCTGCCGTGGAATGCGCAGTCCCTGCACTTTGGCAGTTTCGAGCAGGCGCAACACCACATTGTCGCCCTCCTTGAGTGTCGCTGTCCTGTCCACCACCACGCTGAGCGTGTTGCGGGACACGGCAGCAACCGCACTCGTGAGCGAATGAAAGCCCATATTGCGTGGCTTCGTGCCGTATTGCTGAACAAAGTCGGCATCTGTCATCGGTTGGTTGAGCGAAGATACCACCTGCTTACGTTCTGTCAATACCTCCATTGCAGGAAGAGAACCGGCTACCGATACTTGTTTTGTTGCCGATGTTTCCAAAACTCCCTTTTCCTTTGCGGGTGTAAAAGCGTGGGCAGCATTGGTAGTCGAAGAAGATTGTGGCAGATATTTCGCCGCCATTTGGTAACTCTTTTCCATCAGGGCGAGCTGTCGCTTCTCCTCCGCATCCTCATTCTCATTCTTTGATGCCAATTCCTTTTTGAGGTTGTCCAACTCCGAGCGCAGTGCCTCACGCTCCTGCTCATTGGGGTCGGGCGCATAAAAAGAGTTCAACAGGCGGTTGTTCTCCTCATAGCGGTGCATCGAGCTTTCAATCTTTGCCGTCGAAGCGGCTGCTTCCGCACGCTCGCTTTCCGAGGGGGCGGTATTACTATCAAAGTAATCCGAAAGTCTGCCCATCTCCTCGCGTGTCTGTTCGTCTTGACGGCTCTTGTCGCCCAATTCGTAGGCTTTAAGTTTGTTTCCCGTCAGCTGTTCGGTAGTCGCCTGCGGTATGCTGTCGTTCAGTCCCTGCTGCGCTGCGCTCTTCTCCTTGCCCGACGGGGCAAAGATGAACCACATCGAGAGGGCGAAAAGCAGTCCCAGCCCACCGAAGACCAGTCCTTTTTCCAGTTGTTCTTTCTGTTTATTATCCATTTTCATTACTGTTAGTTGAATATTGTTGATAAAGTCGTATAAATACGCTATCTGTATGGATGTCGCTGTCTATTATTTTCCCTTTGGGGATAGGCAGCCTTTCCTCCTCGTGAGGCAGGAAAAACTGCGCTATCATCACTAAGGAACAGACGAGATAGACAAAACTTAATCCGAATACAATCAGCTTGCGCTGCCTTGCCGTGAGCCTGTCGCACCGATGGCGAAGCCACAAGTGCGCCCTCAGATAGTGCCGTGCGAATGAAAATCCCCTTGTCCTTTTCATCATGCTATCGCTTATAGGTTTGGAGGTCTTGATTCTGTCGCACCATAAACTGTTCCATCAGGAAACCCTGCGGATTGTTGTCCGAGCGGACGGAGTTCTGCAAGGTGCAGGTCGTAATCAGGTTACGCTCCGTGATGTTACTCGGTCGCACGATGAACTGACGGGCGTAGGTCGTTACCTCGTAGGGATAGACCTCAAAGTTGCAGCGGATAGAGTCCACCTCGATACGCTGATTGACATTGCCCGAAATGGCACGGTTGTAATAACCCTTTTCCGCCAAGTCCTTGTAATAATTGAAAGCCGACTTATCGCAGAGCAGGAAGGCACGCTCCATGTTCTTCTCGATGGCATCCTTATCGGGTGCGATGGTGAAGAACAGTTCATGGAAACGGCGGACGTGTTCCCTCGCTTCCACAGGTCGGTTCTTGCTTGCATCCTGACTCAGTGCGAGCATCAAGGACTTTCCTTGGTCAAGCACATAGATTTTCTCTCGCTGCTCTTTGGCAAAGCTGTAAGAGGCATAGACGGCGTATCCGCTGACCGCCACGCATACGATGGCAAAGATAAAGGCATAGAGCCTTATCTGACGGAATGAGGTCTCGATATTGGTGAGTGATTTGAATTCCATTGTTTTTTCGTTTTTTGTTATTTACCTTTGAGTAATGCACCCTTGATACGTCCGATGGCGTTGCCTGCAACGGCTCCTGCTCCACCTGCCAAATACTTGCCTCCGGTGTATGCGCCCTGCGCTCCACGCTGAGCCGTCTGATTGACGTTACGACCGTATGAGCCGATGCCGCCACCTGCTTCGATAATCCAGCCTGCCACCGTAGGCACACAGAAGTAGCCCACGATACCGATGAGGAAGAAGACGATGTGATACCAACTGCCCGCATCGGGGAGGAAATTCGGGTCGCTAAGGGTTTCAATATCTTTCTGCACCATCAGCACTTGTATCTTTGTCAGAAGGGCGGTCAAGATGCTGCTCACCGGTAGCCATAGATACACCGATATATAGCGAGAAAACCAAGCCGTCATCGACCCAAACAGTCCGTCCCATACGGCAATGCCGAAAACGACGGGTCCAAGAATGGAGAGCACAATCAGAATGAAAGTGCGCAGCGTGTCAATAATCAATCCCGCAGCGTGGAAGAGTATCTCCATAATATCGTGAACACACTTCAAAATCCATTGTTTCATTTGGTAGGCAGAGCGTTCCGCATACATTCCCGCAATGGTTATGGCATCCTCCGGACCGACGATGCCCATCTCTTCTATCTTTTGGTCAAAGGCTTCATTCGATACCAAAAATGCCGTTTCGGGGTTGCGCAGATAGGCTTCCTCCTGCAACTTATCCCTTTGTGCTATAAGTTTGGCAAGCGTCCCCTCCTGCTTGTCCACCATCATTTCCGTACCCTTGACGATTGGGGAGAGTACGCCATTCATTGTGCCAAGCACTATCGTAGGGAAAAACATAATGCAAAAACCAATCACAAAGGGACGTAGGAGCGGAAACACGTCGATTGCCTCGGCACGGGCAAGCGAAGCCCATACCCTCAGTGCAATATAGAAGAGCGCGCCCAAGCCCGCAATCCCCTTTGCCACACCTGTCATATCCGAACAAAGCGGCATCATCTCGTCATAGGTCGAGCGGAGCAAATCGTGTAAACTGGCAAAATCCATAAGTTTGTCCTTTCCTTACTTGATTACCAATAGCGGCTTGCCATATTACCGTAGAGAGATTTTACCTCGCTCAGTTCTCCCTTCTCTCTGGCACGCACGAAGCTCACCGATATGTTCTTACGGGTGTAGTAAGATACCAGCGAGCGATATTCACGCAGCGTGGTATAGATATGGTCTATCTGCTGCATACGCTCGTGGTCGTTCATGGAGAACACCCCCGATTTGGCAACGGACTTCAACTCCTTCAGACTCTCTCCGCTCAATTCCAATAACTTGGTATAGCCGGAAGCCATAGCAGCAAGTTCCGAAGGACGGAAGTTCTTGTCTGAGAGCATCTTCTTGTACGAGGTAACGTAAATCTCCGAGATGTCGCCCACCATCAGGATACATTCTTTTACTTTATAGGCATCACCGATTAAGTTCTTGATTTTACGCAAATCGTCGTAATACTTCTTCGTGTCGTTGTAGAGTTTCTCTACCTCTTTGAAGCCGTCCAAGGTGTTCTTCACCGTCTTCGAGGCGGTGGCGATTTCCTTGACAGAATTGGCGATGTTACCCGCAAAGTTGCCCGGGTCGGTTACTACCCATTGTGCGTGTGCCTGACCACCGCAGAATAAAGTCAAAGCGGTAAGTAGCATAAAAACTTGTTTTTTCATTGTTGTTGTCATATTTAAGTTGTTGAAAAATTACTTTCTTTTCTCTCGTTTTTCACTTGCCAACTGCCTGATAGCCGTTTCGATGTCGCCACCGAGTTGCTCCGCACGCTGCATCACTTCGACTTTTTCTGTTTCCTCGGTAGTATAGGTAAGGTATTCCTCCATACTTACCTCCGTGGCATAGACAGCACTCTGCATACCGCCGAGACCTATCCATACTTCTTTATATAGTCGGTTGGGGTCGTTGTTCTGGTTGATGGAAAGTATCTGACTCTTCTCCTTTTCGGAGAGTCCGAGCATGGCTTGTATGCCGTCGAACTTGGTCATGTACTTGCGCTGGTCAAGCAGGATTTTGCAGTCGGAGTTGTTGATGATGCTTTCCTTGACAATGGGAGATTGTATAATGTCGTCCACCTCCTGCGTTACGACAATAGCCTCCCCGAAATACTTTCTGACCGTCTTATATAAATATTTTATATAGTCTGCCATATTAGCGGATGCAATCGCCTTCCATGCTTCCTCGATGAGAATCATCTTGCGGATGCCTTTTAATCGGCGCATCTTGTTAATGAAAGCTTCCATGATGATAATCGTTACGACAGGAAACAAATCCTTGTTGTCCTTCACTTGATCAATTTCAAAGACGATGAAACGTTTCGAGAGTAGGTCGATATTCTTATCCGAGTTCAGCAGGAAGTCATACCTGCCACCTTTATAATACTGCTTGAGTGTCGTTAGGAGGTTATTGATATTGAAGTCAGAGAGCGTTACCTTAATGTCCCGATGCTCCATATCCTCCCGATACACATCACGAAGATACTCATAGAAGGTGTTGAAGCAGGGAACGATGGTGTGATCCGTCCTGATAAGTTCGATGTAGGCGTTGACGGCAGAACCAAGTTCGCCCGCTTCTGTCTTGGTAATATGTTCATCGGCACTCTTCCAAAGCGTAAGCAATAAGGTGCAGATACTTTCTCTTTTCTCCACGTCAAAGAAGTAATCATCGGTGAAGAAAGGATTAAAAGAGATAGGATGCTCATCGGTATAGGTGAAATAAACACCGTCCTCGCCCTTGGTCTTGCGGTGGATAAGCTCGCACAAGCCTTGATAGCTGTTACCCGTATCGACCAAGAGTACGTGCGCCCCTTGCTCGTAATACTGGCGTACCATGTGATTGGTGAAGAAAGACTTGCCACTGCCCGACGGACCGAGAATGAACTTGTTGCGATTGGTAATGATACCTTTCTTCATTGGTAGGTCAGAAATGTCCAAGTGGATGGGCTTGCCCGAAAGTCGGTCAGCCATCTTGATACCGAAGGGAGAGAGCGAGTCCTTGTAGTTGGTCTCAGCCGTGAAGAAACAGAGAGCCGGCTCGATAAAGGTATAGAAACTCTCCTCACTTGGAAAGTCGGCGGCATTGCCGGGAATACCTGCCCAATAAAGGGTTGCCGTATCAATGGTGTTGTGTCGTGGCTTGCACTCCATAAGTGCCAACGCGCTGCCCACATCATTCTTGATGTTGCGGAGTTCCTCCTTGTCATCGCTCCATGCTAGCACGTTGAAGTGGGCACGAATGGAGGTCAATCCCTGTGAGTGGGCGACGTTGAGATATTCCTGTATCCACTCTTCGTTAATCTGATTGCTTCTGCTGTATCTTGCAAGCGAGTGCATGTTGCGTGCCTGCTTCTCAAACCTTTGCAGGTTGTCATCGCTGTCCTCGATGAAGATGTACTGATTATAGATATGGTTGCAGGGCAGCATCAAACCTACGGGAGCGGCAAAGGAAAGTCGGCAGTCGCTGCGGTCGGTCGATAGTCGTTCATAGCGTGTGTCTGTGGAAACACTTGTAGGCAGGTCGTCCGTGTCTGACAGCGTATGCAGGCAAAGGCGATTATCCCCTATACGCACAAGGTCTGCTCCTAATCGTATGTCCTCCAAAGAAGCGTGTCCTTCTTCAGAAAGGGAGAAGTAGCGGTCTAAGAGTCCGCCTTTCTCGGCTGTACCCACCAAATCCTCCTCCGTCATACGGCTGAGTCGAATTTGCTCCGTGTCGTTAATAATGCGCTCGAACTGGTCTACGGCTTCCATAAACTTGACGACTTCCTCCTTGTCGGTAATCTCCTTGGGAAGTAAGTGTCCACGGCAGAGCGACGAGAAGTTGCTCTGTCGCTGCATACGCTGCTTGTTGGTCTTGGTTAGAAAGAGATAGACCGAGTGGTGCAGGAAAGGACGCTCGTTGAAGTGCCGCTCTGAACTTTTGGCAAGAAAGCTAAGTCCGGAGCCTTGCTGACTATTCATTTTGGCTTGGTAGTTCTCTTTGATAAACCAGTCCTGCTTATGCACGATGGTATAGTTGGGTAGCACCTTGATTGCCTTGTGCCATGCGGAGTGCATCGCCTCGTATTCGGTGGAGGTGACGGTGAAGAGTTCGGGCAGCTCCACACGGAAAGCCACCGTGATATCGGCATCCTTGCTCACCATACAACCCTGCTCGATGGAGAGCAGCGGAAACTTCGCTTCCAAGGTCGTGATTTTACTGTTGTTTCTCATTATGCCTTGCGTTTTGGTTTGAGGTTACGGATAAGGTGAAAGACGGTACGGCGGTTCAAGAGGTAGCGCGGGTGCATCTTAATGGCTCCCTGCTTCATCAGTCCGTATCTGCCATATTTGCGGTTCATGGCAAACGTTTGCCACACGACGAGTGTTGCACCCACTAAGCCAAGACCGAGGCAGACTATCTGGTCGATGCCACAGAGATAGAGCACCACCACGAGAAAGAAGACCGCCAACAGTCCTCCCGCAAATAGGAAGAGATATTGCGCCTTCAAACCCTTGAACTCCACCGTCCGACCTACACCTTTATTGATTTCCCACTGTGCCATCGTTTACAGGAAGAAGGAACGTAAGATGGTGGCAGCCACAATCAGGAAGATACACGCACCGAACCAAGAAGCGGCTGTCTTGCTCGTATCGGGGTCGCCACTTGAGAACTTGTTGTATACTTTTATTCCTCCGATAAGACCCACTACGGCACCGATGGCATAGATGAGTTTCGTACCCGGGTCGAAGTAGGACGTTACCATCTTCGTGGCTTCGTTGATACCTGCCATACCATTTCCCTGTGCATACGCTCCTGCGGTGGTCAGTGCCGTCAGGAACAGCATCATTGTGATTTTTTTGTTGTTCATTTTGCTGTTTATTTTAAGTTGTTAAACGAATTGTCTTCTTGTGGAGGTGTCAGGGGTGGCTCGGTTTTATCGTATGATAGATATTGGCTGATTATTTTACTTTTGAGCAACCCCTGCATTCCTCCGAAATATGAAAATCAAGAAACCATTTTTACAGATAATAGGACAGCGGTCTATCGTCAGCATCGCCCACTGCTGTGTCAGATATGCCAGAAACAGGAGGTGTTGGGTTTTGTGATGAAGGCATTGCTGGTTGAGCACTCTGATCTTCCTTTTCTTCCGCCTTACGGATTTTCTCCAACAGTGCAGACTGTTCTCCCTGCATCTTGGCGATGTTCTCCTTGTACTTATCCAATAGCTCAGAGTCTTGAAGCTGCCGAACTGTCTCTTTGACTTCTTCCTCATCAGCCTCCTCACTGTTCTTTGCCCACTTTTGCAGGTGGACTAAGTCACGTGCGAGGACGGACTGCTCCGAAATTTCGGCTTCGCCCGATGTGGGCTCGATGGATAGGTTTAATTCCTCACGGACAATCTCATCTTCGTCCACTCTCTCCATCTCGAAATCAATGTCCATTTCGTTGTCCTCTTTCATTTCTTCCTCCTTTTCGGAGTTCTGCGGTGCAAAATTATTATTATTCTGCTCCGAATTTTCAGATGATGAAACAGAGGGAATTTGTGGGATAATCGGGGAAGTGGAACGGCTTTTTCCAATCAGTACAAACTCGGCTTGCTCTATTGTTCCTTTTCCTTTCTGTCCGTCTTTTTTCTTCGTTGCTTCTTTCTTCTTGCTATCTTCATCGCTCTTTCCTTTTTTCTTGATAATGAAGTCATACGGAGATACATACCGCATATAGAAATACAGGATACCAAGCATCATCCAAATGATGATGAGTACCAGTATAAAACTGAAAAGTATTGTTTCCATCATAGTGTTATTGTGGTCTTACGTCTTTGCTTTGCTGCTGCATTATTGAGAAGTTCCTGATGTTCCCGCAGATGCTCCCGGAGGATATTATCAATATAGGAAGCAATAGATACCCTTTCTCCTAAGTCTTGTAGCACATTGCGTAGGTTCTGTAATGTCTCCAAATTGATGGAGAAAGCTGTCCGCATTTGCGAACGTACGGGATGAAAGTATAGGGAACGGTATTCCTCTATGGAAAGGGACGACCTGCCGGACTTTTCCATTCTTGGCTTCCTTTCTCTTTTCGGCTCCGTGTTCCCGATTTCCTCTCCTCCTGTTTCGTCTGTTCGTTCTTCTTTTGCCGTCTTCATTTCTTCCGAACCTTTGTCTTCCTCTCGTGATGTTGCGAGGGAAGGCTCGGTGTCCTCGGATGGATCGAAGGGGTTGGGGACCGTGACAGGTTTCACCACAACATTGTCCTCTGCCATTTTCTTTAGCTTCTTTTCCAGTTGCTGTTTTCTTTCCTCAATCGTTGCCATGTTCTGTTTTTGTTTTTAGTTTGAAACGTTGAATTATCTCGGAGACGAGTTCATCCAGCCCCGTACCCGTTCGCAGTCCCTTTGCAGGAGGCTGATAGGTGGAACGGAACACACCACGCAGCCCGTATGTGGAGAGTTCGTGGGAGAAGCGGTGCGTGGCATATACATAGCCGGGCAGGAGCGTGAGCTCATGTCCTTGGATGAGCTTCGTGTATTCGTCAATGATGATGTTCCTCACCCTTCTGTCCACCTTGTTCCAGAACAGAATAATGTCCTTTATCCGTGAGTCGGACATAGAAACACCAATATCCGTAATGGTCTTGGCGTATGCCATACAAGAGACGAGCGACTGTATGTCGGCTTCAAGTGGAGACAGGATATAGTCCATTTGAAGGGACAGTTCCATCAACTCCGTTGTTCCTGCATGACCGGGAAAGTCGAACACAACCAACTGGTACTTCTCATTGCTGATAGCGTCAATCTTACTTTGTGCTGTCTTGACGGCTTCCTTGGGACTAGACTTGTAAATTCTGTATGCCTTTTTGCCGAGGTGCTGAAAGAATGCCTGCATAGACTTGGAAAGTTCCTCGCTTCCCTGAATGACGCTTTTCTCACGTTCTCTCAGCTTGTAAAAGGAATCCTGCGACAGGTCGCAGTCCACCACGAAGAGGTTGATATCCTGTTCGTAGTACAATATGCTGCTTACGATTTCGGCAAGCGTGCTTTTTCCGACTCCTCCCTTTTGCGAGGAGAACCCCAGAAAGATGGGGCGTTGTTGTTTGTTCTCCATAATGATAATTTCTTAGTTCATATTACTTGTCTATTTGATGTTTGGATGTTCTCTCATTTTTGAGAAGTATCAGCAGACAGTTTGTTCTGGCTGCGTATGGTTCGTGCGATAGTCTGAAAGGACGAT
This sequence comes from Hoylesella pleuritidis JCM 14110, assembly GCF_000613725.1. Lineage (GTDB taxonomy): Bacteria > Bacteroidota > Bacteroidia > Bacteroidales > Bacteroidaceae > Prevotella > Prevotella pleuritidis. The sequence goes on along the minus strand of NZ_BAJN01000020.1, from coordinate 356 downwards.
TTATAGTTCTTACAATCTGTTGTACTGACAATAGTTTGTCATGACAACAAATTGTTATGAATATGTTTCGTTCGTTCTTGTCATCTTTGGTGTAAGCCAACGGTAATACGATGTATCTTTTACTTGTATCATCATGCCATTGTTCGCTCGTTCTGACTGCAAAATAAATGATATTTTGGCTGATTATATGACACCGATGAAGTGCAGGGAAATGCGAGGAAAAAGAGTGAATATCATTGATAATGAGTTATTTGAAAACTCGCCGTAACTTTGCAGGCGAGAATAATACATGGAGGTAATATCCCGAAGCAGACACCCCACGAGTGGATACTTCAATCGTATCATTTCTTGATATT
>NZ_BAJN01000021.1 GCF_000613725.1 Hoylesella pleuritidis JCM 14110 | reverse complement strand
GTGTGTGTGTGTGTGTGTGTGTGTGTGTGTGTGTGTGTGTGTGTGTTAAGACTTTTTCCGAGATATGCAAATATAAAGCGTTAAAAGATGCAAGAGAATCGGTGTTCTTTTGCATGTCCTTATTGCCGCTGGTTATATTTGTTTGTTTTGTCATCTCTTTAATTGTTCAGACCCCCATCCCCCTAACTTAGGGGGCGAAGAAAACTGGGGGCAAAGGTATAATATCTTTTTGAATTAGACAAAGAAAATAAAGAAAAAATACAAAATTTCTTATTCGGCTTTTTTATTTCAAAGGAACTCTTTTCCTGTTAATCTTTCTGTATTCGCCCGGATATTAATGTTATTTAATACGGAAATGGTAGGAATCATAACAATTAGGCATTGTAATTGTCGAAACAAATATCTATCTTTGTAACCGAGATGAGAATCTCGCTAACCATATAACACATTAACCATTATGAAGACGGATAACTTAAAGATCACAGGAAAACACGACTTTTATAGCGTAAACGTACCTGTGAAGGAAGACAAAAACAATGAGCGTAGTATTCTTTTAGGCGGAGAGTATTGGTATAACTGATTACACTCCCTTACTATTTAAAGATCCCGCGGACCCAAATCGCCCACGGGGTTTTGTCTTTTTATAGCGACGGTTCTGTGTATTTCCTCCTTTTAGTTTCCTAAGTTATGGGGATAGAAGGTTGTAAACAGAGGTTGGTTTTATTTCGGACAGAAGAACAAAAGGATATAAGTAAAATTAGCTTTATATCTATTTGATTATCAGCTATATATAATTCCATTTTCAATTAATGATTAGTTGTATTTTGGCTAACGGTTAGATGCACGCCGTTTAGTCATTAATTGGTGTGTATTTAATGGCTTTTCGCAGTGTGATTAACCGTTACTTACAAAATAGCTCATATCTATCTGATTCTCAGAGAAATATAAGCCTCATTAAATTCTCGTTCTATTGTTCTCCTGTTTGAAATGCAAGCCCGTTGCATTCTTTTGCGAGCCGATATGCCGGTCGTCCCTTACAAAAGGGTGTAGAATGTTTCGTTATTCTTTATTTCTGTCCTTTTGTACTTGTGTCTAAGTTGAAATGAGTCTCCGTTCATATTCCCCAGCTCTTTAACTGAGGGGTCAAGGGAGGAAGACTCACACTAACGGCTGTGGGAATGATTGTCAGGTAAATGTCAGGCAGTTGTGAGCGAGGAATCCAATGAGATGTGTTACTTTTGCAAAAACTCCCGAAATCAAGATTATGCGGAAATTACTTGTCCTCATTTCTGTTCTTTTACTTGTGGCGGGCATACTCGAATGGGTTTGCGAGACACGACCGAAACGGTCGTTCGGAGATGTTTTGCGCGAAGTGGTAAACACGTATCCGCTGGCGGAATATCGTGATACAGCTTTCGGGTTCACGATGCCTTACCCGACGTTTATGAGTCGCGAAGATGCAAAAAACGACCATTTCATCGGAGGTGCACGGTTCAGCTATTGGGGTAACTGGGTGAAAATAACGATGGAATGTCACGTCTCAAAAGACCGAAAAGAACTCACCACGGCACAGACGGCACGCATTATTGCGGCCCGACTGCGTGCCTCGAAAGTGAAAACAGGGCGTAATGATTTTGTTATCGATGGTAAGATGTACGACGGCGAACAGGCTGTCGAGGGTTATTCTTACCGTCGGAAATACGTCAGAGGACGTGGCGTGTGGTATGTTTGCACGCTGTATTACCCTGCGCAGTATAGGAATGACCTTGCGAGACTGTTGCGTTTGGTAGACTGCTGGACCGCACACAGCAGCAGAAATGTACCGGATGAAAATACGATTTATGGCTATTGATATGCGATAATCGGGTAAATTGTCTTATTTTTGCAGAAAGAACGACAACCGTTTCAAGCAAAAATAAACCTATCGCAATCTTATAATGAAGGAAAAAAACATTTCTCGGCACTGCCGCTTGTTAGCTGCGGCACTGTTGTTAACGGCGGCCGGCACAGGCATTGATGCTTTGGCGGTCGGCACGAGCGACTCGATCAGATACGCTAATACCATCGCCATAGCGGCTGATGACAGTCAAGCACGCATCATCGAGAAAGCTGCGCACGTGGTTCCGACTCCTAACCAGTTGGCTGCTCTGCGCAAAGAGTTCATCGCTTTCGTGCATTTCGGTCCGAACACGTTCACCCGTCGCGAGTGGGGAACGGGCAAAGAAGACCCCCGAATATTCGATTTGAAGACCTTAGACACCGACCAATGGTGCCGTTCTTTAAAAGAGGCGGGCATCCGGATGGTGCTGCTCACGGTGAAACACCACGACGGTTTCGTGATCTGGAACAGTCGCTACACACGTCATGGACTGATGTCGACAGGCTTTGAAGGCGGAAAGGGCGATATCCTTCGCGATCTTTCAGCTTCTTGCCGCAAGTTCGGCATCCGCTTAGGAATCTATCTTTCGCCCGCCGATTTGTACCAAATGGAGGGTGATGGGCTCTACGGCAACCGAAGCAAAGCTACGCTTCGCACTATCCCTCGCGATGTCCCGGAGCGTCCTTTTGTAAATAAAACCCGCTTTCGGTTCGTCGTCGACGATTACAACGAATACTTTCTCAATCAGCTTTTCGAGCTTCTTACCGAATACGGAGACATTGATGAGGTGTGGTTCGATGGCGCCCATCCTCGCAATAAGGGTGGACAGACCTATCATTATATGGCTTGGAAGGAGCTCATTCACACCCTTGCGCCCCGCGCAGTGATATTCGGCAGAGAGGATGTAGCTGGTGCGGCAACGAGGGAGGCGGTACCCGCGACACGGAATGGAACGTTATCCCCTACCAAGAAGATCCTGATCGGATGACGTCTTTCGGCGATTTGATAGAGAAAGACCTCGGAAGTCGGGATCAACTGTATAAAGCCCGCTTCTTGCATTACCAACAAGCGGAAACCAACACGTCGATTCGCGAAGGCTGGTTTTATCGTGATGACGACCGCCAAGGCGTGCGAACAGCCGACGATGTGTTTGATATTTACGAGCGATCTGTGGGCGGCAACTCCACGTTTTTACTCAATATTCCGCCCAATCGAGACGGAAAGTTCTCACAGAAAGACGTCGATGTGCTGCGCGAAGTGGGTAAGCGTATCCGCGAGACTTATTCAACCAATCTGCTCGATGCGGCCATTGACGCACCGAAAGCCCTGCTTGATAATGATGACGAGACGTTTATCGAATACACGGAACCTATTGTTTTCACGCTTCCTAAGTCCATCACGCTCAATCGGTTGATGCTGCAAGAGGCTGTGGCAAAGCGTAGCGAGCGTGTGGAAGAGCACGCTGTGGATGCTTGGATCAATGGGATGTGGCAGGAAATAGCCCGTGCCACCAACATCGGTTATAAGCGAATACTCCGCTTCCAAGACGTTACGACGTCTCGCTTGCGGTTGCGCATTTTGCAATCGCGGCTCACACCAGCTATCAGCAGCGTCGGAGCTTACCATTACTCATCGCGTCCGCCGCAGCTTTCGATACGCAAAGACCGCGCCGGTAAGGTAACGATTGTACCCAAACCACAAGGTTTCGCGTGGAAAGGAGATGCCGATGCGGCCGCAAGATTGAGTCTCGGCTGCAAGATTTACTATACGGTCGATGGCTCGGAACCTACTGTCCACAGCCAACTTTATACGGTCCCATTCGAGTTAGACCGCGGAACGGTGAAAGCGATAGCCGTTCTCAACGGACAAATGGGGCCCATTGCCATCGAACCGGTGGGTCTGACGAAAGCTTGTTGGATGGTAACGGCTGTGAGCAGCGAGGTAAAGGGCAATGAGGCCAATCGGGTTTGGATACCGATCAGCATACTTATTGGCGCAGCGAAGCGACGGTAAGCGCAGTATTACAATCGATATGGGCGGCGTTCAGCAGGTCCGTGCCCTGAGATATACACCTCCTACGAATACGTCTGATGGCTTGATGGCACGCTCAGAACTGTATTACAGTCTCGACGGAAAGGTTTGGAAAAAGGCTGAAAGTATCGAGTTCGGCAATCTGATCAATGACCCCACGCGCCGAACGCACTACTTCAAACATCCGTTTAAAGCCCGTTTCGTTCGTATCGAGACTCGGGAAGCCGCCGCAGGAAGTCCTGTCGTGACCGTTGCCGAAATCGATTTGCTTTGAATGTGAATCCTTTCAGGTAAAGGAATAAAAGAATATATGAAAAGAACGAATTACCGATTGATAATAGCCAATTGGTAATTCGTTCTTTTTGTGAGTGCTTTTGTTCTTCTGTTTGATTTTTTATTGCGGGCGGATACGCCGATCCACTTCTGCAAAAAGAATGGGTTATCTTTCTGTTTGAATATCAATCAACAAATGATCAATTGCCATATCCCGGGTTTTGCGTTAGTTTCGGGTTTGTCGAAGTCCAACTCTGCGGGATCGGGAAGAGCTTGTTATACGGCTTGAAAACGCGGTCTTCGATCTTCTCTTTACCGTTGACGACGGCCCGAAGGGTAGGATCGGTCGCGCTGTAATCAATCGTTCCTGTGATGCGTGTAAGCTCCCCGTTGAGCACGCGTTCTGCAATCATCTTGCCATTCTCGGTCCAGCGTACGATGTCGGCACGTCGGAGCCCTTCTCCGGCGAACTCTGCACTGCGCTCACGGCGTATCAATTGGCGGAGTTTCTCCTGCGTATTGTACTTCGATTGGTCGACACCGGGCATACCGGCACGCTTTCTGATCAAGTCGATTTTTGCATAGACTTCGGCCGATGGGCCGTTCAGCTCGTTCTCGCTTCGGCCCACGTGAGTAAGATTTCGGCATAGCGGAAGACGATTGGGCAGCAATTCGTATCCCAGATGTTGGCATATTGCGACTTCGGACCTAAGTATTTGCGCCACGTCAAGGCTGTTTTAGAAGCGTTGTCGGCACCATTGGGATCGTTTACATTGCTCTTTCCGTTCACTTTCTTGTCCAATGTATTGACCACCTGACCATTCCAGTCGGCGCCGGGATAAATAATTGTCATCGCCATTCGTGGGTCGCGGTTGTGGAACGGATGCTTAGCATCGTAACCGGATCCCGCTTCATCGATGGTGAGTCCATTGCTCATTTCATAGTTGTCGACACAATTCTGCGTGGGAACTACCGACGACCAACCGCCGTCTCCATTGTTATAAAGCTGTCCGATGGTATCAAGTTTTTTCGTTCCGATGATGTATTGCACGGCGAGAATAATCTCTTTGGACCCTTGTCCGGCCACGGTGAAGAGATTAGAATAATCCGAGTCCAAACCGTATTGCCCCAAGTCGATGATGGCTTGCGCCGCTTCCTTGGCCGTTTTATAGTCGCCCCAGTAGAGCGAAGCACGCATCTTGATGGCCAGTGCGGCTCCCTTGGCAATTCGTCCGCGTGCAGCGGGCTTGGCATTGATGTCTGCAATGGCCTCGTTGAGATCTTTGAAGATCTGTGCTTTCACCTCTTCTATGGTGTTGCGGGGCACTTGCGCTTCTGCCGCCGAATTAAAATTGCTGATGATGGGGACGCCTCCGTAAAGTCGACCCAGCGTAAAATACTCATAAGCGCGTATCGCTTTGACCTGTGCCACGAGATCTTTCTTGACGGCTTTATCGCTGAACGGCACCTTATCTACATTCAGAAGAAACTCGTTGCAGCGGCGAATGATCGTGAAATCGTAGAACGACCAGCCCGGATCCGTAGGTGAGAATGACCCGTTTCCGATGGTTCTGAATCCCTCCCAAGGGAAGTTGTTGTAAGCGAAATCAGACCCGCTGTCCCAATAAAGCAATGCAGCGCCATCCTCCCAACCATCATAACAGCCAATGACGAACTTGGCTGCGTCTTCCGGTGTCTTCCAACTTGTGGGCGGAGACATCGCATCTTTGGGCAGCGTATTGAGAAACTCGTTGCAGGAAGAGAGTGACACGGCGGCCAGTCCTGCGATAATATAGATTTTAAATGCTTTCATAATTCCGTGTGATTTATCGTGTTTAGAATGTGATATTGATACCGACGGCGTGCGAACGGAGCAGCGGGAAGGACGAGCCTCGATCGCTGCTGACCTCGGGGTCGGTCTTGAAAGGCAGATGATCGAACGTGAGCAGATTCTCGGCTGCATAGTAAACGCGCACCCGAGTCAATCCGATCGTGTTCAGGAAATGTTTGGGCAGGCTGTAACCCACCTGCAATGTCTTCAAGCGCAGGTAAGAAGTATTCCACAGCCAGGCCGTAGACATCACCTTCGAAGGATCGCTTGCGCTGGTGCCTGTCTCGAAAATGCGTGGCATCTTGGCATTGTGGTTGCTCTCGGTCCACGAATCTTTCCACATTGTTGACGGATGACCGGAGTCGCCGGAGAACTCACCGAGCACTTCACGGTTGAAGATATGCGATACGCCCGCTACTCCCTGCCACAGCATCGAGAAGTCGAAATCTTTCCAGGTAGCGCCGATATTGAATCCGTAAGTAATGGAAGGGATATCAGTATGATGGCAATATACCTTATCATCCTCTGTGAGTTTTCCATCGTTATTGGTGTCTTCGTAGATGATGTCACCTGCTTTGAACGCGTGACCGAACGGGTTTCCGTACTTCTTTGTATAAGCATCGGCCTCTTCCTGGGAGTTGAAGAACTTGCCGGAAGCCTTGTACATATAGAAACTATTGAACTGTTTGCCCACTGCGTGACGATGATCGTTACCGTTTTTCATAAATTCTTGCCCCTCGCCGAGATGCAAAACGCGATTCTCGTTATAAGCAAAATTAACGCCGAGATTGATTCTCCAGTCTTTACTCAACTGCCTGTTGTAAGCGAGAGACACTTCCACACCTTGGTTGCGCATTGCTCCGACGTTGTCTTTATAGCCCACTTTGCCAGCTTTCGGCCCCAAAGCAAACTCTGCCGGAGCTGCAATGTCCATAATAATACCTGTCGTTTTGCGGTTATAATAGTCGATAACGCCGGTCAATCCGTGCAGAATCGTGAAATCGATGCCTATTCCCCACGTCGTGGCTTTCTCCCAAGAGATGGCCGAAGTATGGAAAGTCTTCTGGTAATAGCCCGGTGTCAGCTTGCCGTCGAACGGATAAGTGGCATCCAGATTATAAACATTCAGCCAGGGATAATAGTCATTCAAGGCATCCTGATTACCCAACCGGCCCCACGATGCACGGATTTTCAGGTTGTCTAACCAGCCTTTCGTACCGGCCATAAACGCCTCTTCGGAGATGCGCCAGGCCGCAGAGAACGACGGGAAATAGCCCCAGCGATGGCCTTCTGCAAACCGTGATGAAGCATCTGCGCGAAAGTTGGCCTCGAAAAGATAACGACCGGCATAGTCGTAGTTGATTCGTCCGAACCCCGAAACCATCGCTAACTCTCGCGTAAGACCCTCATTTTTCTGCGTGGAGGCATCTCCTGAGTTCATATCCGTCAGTTCGTTGTTGGGGAAATTCTTACGAGTTTGCCTGTCATAACTATATACATAACGCTCGGTGTGCCATCCTGCCATTGCTTTTAGGTTATGTTGGCCCAACGATTTGTCGTAATTCAGGTAGGCATCGAAATTTGTTCGGTGCCATGCATAGTTGCGAATATCTAATGAATTGGGTTCACTTGCCTTGTTGGGGTTGTATTGAATGAACTTCTGGAAGTAGTGATAGTGTTGTGAATTGTCGATATACGCACCCTGCAAGGTGAGTTTCAGGTCGCGGATAATCTGATAATCGATGCCCAAAAGCCCCGTGAAGTTGCGGTTGTTGCGCTTCACCGACATCCCGGAATCAAGCCAAGCCATCGGGTTTCCATCTGAAACGGTGCCGTAAGAACCGTCTTCGTTGCGGTTGGGAATCCACGGTGCGATGCGGTTCAACAGTCGGATAATCTGGTCGCTGCTGCCTCCGTAATAAGCACTGCTGGCATCTCGGTAGTTGTTTTGAATGAAAGCAAGGTTCAAATGAGCCGTGATGCGTTTTGAAATACTCATATCCAGGTTCGTACGGGCATTGAACTGCTCGCGTCCGGCATTGGGAAGAATTCCTGTTTGGTGCAGATAACCCACGGAAGCTAAGTATTTCGCGTATTCATTACCGCCGTTCACGCTCACGTTATGCCGATTCTGAACACCAGTTTTGTAAGCCAGCCCATACCAATCGGTATTTGGATGACCGTAGGGATCGCTACCGTCGCGGAATTTTTGAATATCTTCGTCTGTGAAACGGGCTTTCTTTCCGCTGCGCGCCAACGCTTGATTATAATAGTAAGCGGCATCGGCCGAATTCATTCTGTCCATCAGCGCCGTGGCGTTCTGCACGCCGAAGTAACCTGAATAAGATACTTTCGGTGCCCCATTTTGGCCCCGTTTCGTAGTAATCAAAATCACACCGTTAGATGCCTTGGAGCCGTAAATGGCGGCAGAAGAAGCATCTTTCAGTACCGAAACACTAGCGATATCATCCGGATCGAGTGAGTTGAGTGTACCGGTTTCCACTCCGTCGATCAGGATATACGGCGTGGCAGTGTTCAATGTGCCCACACCGCGCACGTGAATCGTACCTCCGTCCATACCCGGAGCACCGTCGGCACCTGTCACCGTGATGCCGGGCATCAAACCTTGAAGACCGGATGACACGTTGGTTATCGGTCGGTTTTCTAATGTTTTGCCGTCGAGCTGCGCCACAGAACCCGAAAGATTGACCTTCTTTTGCGTTCCGTAGCCCACCACCACCACCTCGTTGAGCGATTGGCGATCTTCTTCCAGCGTAATGTTGTAATGAGTTACGCCGTCTCTCACCGCAATTGTCTGTGGCTTATAGCTCACATAGCTTATTTGCAACACCGTTCCCGGAGCTGCAACGATGCTGAATCGGCCGTCGATGTTGGTAATGGCGCCTGTTGTCGAGCCTTTGATCGTGATCGATGCACCCACAATCGGCTCTCCGTTGGCATCTTTCACGGTTCCTGTTACAGTCTGTCGCTGTTGTTGAACACTCATTACGCCGTTGGCATTTGCAGCAAGAATGCTGTCGAAAGGCGTAAAACTAAAGAAGCCGAAGGCAAGGGTCGCCGCCACATATACCCTGACTTGTCGCGGATAATTCCGTTGATTTTTAGTTACTTTCATAGCAGTTTTTAATAAATATGAAATATCTTGTTAATAGAGTTGATACGATAGGTTGGTCTAATCGCGACAAATGTACAATATTTTTTTTGAAAAGTGCAAATAAATCCGTCAGTTTTTAATCTCTGACCATATTATATCTTCATTTTATATTTACTTTACAATCTTCAGTATTAAGCTATGGATCGAGGTTGATTTTTCATTAACTTCTTGAAAAACAGCCCCGGTTTTGTTCTCACACCTTTACATTTGGATTTAAATTGTTCATTGATCTTTCTCGCGCATCAGTCGATTGACATAATTTTCAAATGTAAAATCACGTAAATTTAAAGTTATTTCCAAGTTTTATCACTAATTGTTGTAGCATCTATTTTTCATCTTCGTTTCTCGTTATTTCACAAAATCAATCCAATATCTTATACAAACGAGTCTCCACAAATAAAAATCGGTTGTTAATTGTTAGATTAACAACCGATTTACTGTACCCAGAGCCGGTACAATGCCATGAAAATAAGAGAAACTAAAAGAATATATCTAATTGATTATCAGCGCCTTGTAATTTTCTTATATTTGGCTATTTTTCCCATTTTTATCTGTTTTTAGTTAGATAGTACACTTTTAGTACACCTTGATATTCGGAACTTTTTAGTATCTTTGCAAAATAAGAAAACATCTGAAAATAAACGAGTTAATGATTTTACTCGGTTCTATACTCATTCAGGTACATAACTATCAATTATGGCAAAATTAGAAAATAAAGCAAAGGAAAATCCGAAATTGGAGCAAAATGTGCTTTCTGATGGTCGAATAAGTCTTTATCTGGAGTATTATCTCGGTAGAGAAGAAACGCCAGTGTTGGACGAAAACGGTAATCCTGTTTTGTATGAAACAGGCAAGATGGCAGGCAAGCCCAAAGTGCACATCAAGCATAATAGGCGAAAAGAGAATTTGCAGTTGTATTTGATAGCCAAGCCCCGTACTCCTGTGGAACGGCAACAGAACAAGGAAACTCTTGAACTGGCTACCAAAATTCGTGCAGAGCGTGAACAACAGTTTAAGGAGAGTATGCTTGGCTATCGTTTGAAGAAAGATAGAAACATCAACTTTCTGGATTACTATCAGGCTTACATAGATACTTACTCGAAGAAAGACCTGCGAATGATTAAGATTGCCTTGAACCGTTTTAAGGACTTTTTGAAAGAGCATTATCCTCTCTATGAATTTAGTATCAAGCCCGATTTGATAACTAAGGAAATGATGGAACGGTTTGTGGAGTATCTGCAATCACGAAGTGTTGGTGAAGGGGCAAAGAGTATTTATCAACGTTTCAAGAAAGTGGTGCGCTACGCCATTGACCATGAAGTGATATTGAAAGATCCATGTAAAGGTGTGGTATGCAAAGTCGACGAACAGATCTTGCGCAAGGATGTGCTGTCTATGGATGAAATCCAATCTTTGATCCAATGTCATTACGACAACGAGAACCCAAATGTGCGACGAGCCTTTATTCTATGCCTATATTGCGGCTTGCGTTTCTGCGATGTGAAAGATCTAACCTATAAGAACATCGACTACACCAACCATCTGTTGAAGTTTGAGCAGAATAAGACCAAAGGGCATTCCGCCAATAGTGGTGTCGTTATCCCTTTGAATGATGGTTTACTTTCATTGATAGGAGGAGCTCCCGAAGATTTAAATTCTTCTATCTTCAACCTCCCCTCATATGAGAGTTGCAGCAAATCTGTTAAACGATGGGTAAAGCGTGCTGGCATTAATAAACACATCAGTTGGCATTGTGCTCGCCACTCCTTTGCGGTGAACATTCTAAACAATGGCGCAAATATCAAGACTGTCGCCAGTCTATTAGGGCATAGTGGATTGAAGCACACAGAGAAATACACTCGTGCAGTGGATAAATTGAAGTCGGAGGCGATAAATAGTTTGCCAGAATTGAAAATTTTAAGATGAAAAATGAATTGAAAAACATTTTTTTGATTCAATAAGATTGTTTTTTGTTTGAAAAGGCATGTGCTTTAAGAAATAATGAGTAATTTTATGGCGTAATCAAGTTACATAAGCATGGAACGGAAGAAAATCAATCGCCTAAAGGTGGTTCTCGCAGAGAAGGGTATGACGAATAAGCAACTGGCAGAAATCTTGGATAAAGACCCTGCGGTTATATCAAAGTGGGTTACGAATGTAGCCCAGCCCAATGTTGAAATATTCATTCAGTTGGCAAAGTTATTAGAAGTAAAAGTTGATGATTTGTTGTGGACAGAATAAAGAAAAAATAATATGGAAATACAAATAAAAGACAATAAGATATACGCTCCTCTAAAAGACAAATGGCTCATACTGAAGCCAGAGGAAGAGGTTCGGCAGACATACATTAAGCGTTTGATGGATAGTTATGGTTATGCTATAAGTCAAATGGATCAGGAAATACAAGTATCCAATTCACAACGTGGACAAGGTGCTGCCCGTGCTGATATTGTTGTTTGGAGGAGTAAAGAAGATAAAGAAGCAAAGAAGTATCCTTTGATAGTCATAGAATGTAAGGCTGAATCTGTTACCATACATAAGGAAGATTATTACCAAGGCATGAACTATGCTTCTTGGGCACACGCTGACTTCTTCGTAACAACCAACTTAAAGGAAACTCGTGTTTTTAAGGTCGTAAAAGGACAGATACCCGATAAATTGGATGAAATAGTAGATATTCCTGATGCAAAACAAGCTGGAAATCAAAAGGAAGTGGATAAGTTGCTAAAGCAGACAAAAGCTTTTACTCGCGATGAGTTTTCAAAACTATTGTTCAAATGTCACAACATCATTCGCAATAATGACAAACTTTCACCAGAAGCGGCCTTTGATGAGATAAGCAAAATCCTTTTTATTAAGATACGATATGAGCGGAGTAATTCTGATTCTCAAGTTTTTTCTGCACAACGATTTAATACATTAAAAAAGAATAGAGAAGACTACAACAAAGAAATGAAAATAAAGGAAGAAAAACCTTTCTTTCAAGATTTGTTTGACTTAACAAAACAGGAGTTTGCTAATGACCATCTTTTTGATGATAATGCCAAGATTGAAATACGGGAAAATAGTTTTGAACAGATTGTTAAGGAGCTGGAGATTTACAATCTATCTACAACTTCTGACGATGTGAAAGGTATTGCTTTTGAAAAATTCCTTGGCAAAACGTTTAGAGGTGAATTAGGTCAGTTTTTCACTCCTAGAACCGTGGTGGATTTTATGGTGTCTGTACTTGATCCGCAAGAGGGTGAGTTAGTTTGTGACCCTTGCTGCGGAAGTGGTGGTTTCTTAATCAAGACCTTTGAGTATGTTCGTGAGAAGATAGAAAAAGATATTGAACGGCAAAAGGAAGCCATCAAAGCGGAATGTTATGGCGAAGATTATGACAAGCTGCCAGAGGGAAAGAAGCAAAAGATAGAAGCTGAGGTGGCACAAACTTTTTCTTATTTGAACGAAGAATTAAATATTAATAACGAAAAAGGACGCTTACGCTCTCTGTCGTTCGACTGTATTTATGGAACAGACGCAAATCCCCGAATGGCACGCACGGCCAAGATGAATATGATAATGCATGGCGATGGTCACGGTGGCGTGCACCATCACGATGGGCTGCTTAATGTGAATGGTATTTTTGAGAAACGTTTTGACATTATTCTTACAAATCCTCCCTTTGGGGCAAGAGTTGAGAAAGACTTGAAAATTTCAGAAGCAGACAAGTTCACAGACGAAACCAAAATTAAAGCATACGTTGAACGTTACGGAGAGGAATATAAAAGAGCATTGCGACAGGTTAATGATAATATAAACAAGTCATTGCTCAGCCTTTATAAAATAGATAGTAGTCTTACGGAAGTGTTGTTTATAGAGCGCTGTCTAAATCTTCTGAAACCAGGTGGCAGAATGGGAATCGTATTGCCTGAAGGCGTGTTAAATAATACCAATTTGCAAAAGGCTCGTGATTTTGTAGAAGGGAAAGCGAAGATATTGCTGATTGTCTCTATTCCACAAGATGTGTTTATTGCTTCGGGGGCAACCGTAAAACCAAGTCTGCTATTCTTTAAGAAATTTACAGAAGAAGAAGCTGCCACATATTCTCAAATACAGAATCAGGCGCAATCGGAGGTTGCCTTGAGGTACCAGAAAGAGGTCGAGAGCCTTAAAGAAAAAATGAAACAGAGAGGAAATGAAGCGTCTTCAAAGGAAGAGAAGAAGATTTACAGAGCAAAGTTAAAAGCTTTGCAAGAAAAGACAGAAGCAGAAGTAAAAGCGATAGTTAAAGAACAGTTTGACTATGAAATACCTATTGCTGAAATACAAAAAGCAGGAATTAGTACTACAGGAGCTGAAATAGAAAACGAGTTGATCCCATTGGCAAAGGAATTTACACCTTACCGTATTGCAAACAAATTGTGGTATGTGCCTTTCAAGGCAATCAATTACCGAACAGACGAAGAAGGTAATGCGTACCGTATTAGAGAAACAGGGGATAAAGTGTACGAGCCAGAACCGTTTTACAATGTAAAGAAGTGATGGATATGGATACCAATGGATATAAATATATCAAGTTTATAAATTATAAGGCCCTTACATTATGGGATGTTAAGCGATATGTGGATGATAATATATCATTTAAGAACTCTGTAAAATTAAGAGAAATTTTACATCTTCATATAGCCCCTATTTCTAAAGAAGAAATGCTTGTCAATAATTGGCAGATTATCTCAAAGATCAATTTTTCTGGCAATTTGTTTCTTAGAGGAGTAAACGAGGCTAAAACATTTAAGGGTAACCTTAATAAGGTGGATGGTGACACTTTGATTTATTCAAAAATCAATGCACGGCATGGCTGTATATATTATCATGCTAAAGACAGTATTCCATTTGGAGTAAGTTCTGAATATCCTGCTTACAAAATTGATTCTACCAAGATCCTTGGGGAATATATAGTCATGGTACTTCGAAGCGATTTTTTTAAAAGTATCCTTAATAAGAAAGTTACGGGAATTTCAAAAGCTCGTCTAAAATCAGATGAATTTCTCGACACGGACATTCCACTACTTGCTCTCTCAAGGCAAGAGGTTCTCGTCTCTGCATATAAAAAGAAGATTAAAGAAGCCGAATACTTAGAATTAAAAGCAGAACAAGCAGAGCAAGCCATAAATTCCTATTTATTAGATGTGCTGGATATTGATAAAGGGAATGAAGATGATGAGGACATATTGTCAAACGCTTATAAATATATGCGTTTTGTGCACCGAAAGAATATAAGTCGATGGGATGTGTATAATGAAAAGTCTATCGTGAAAAGCAGACTGTACCAAAATACAAACCTTCTCAATGTGGTTATTGATAAGCCTCAATATGGAGCGGCGTATAGTTCCCAAGTATTTGACGGAAAAATGAGATATATCAGAATCACTGATATAAACGAAGATGGCTCTCTTAATGAAGAGAAGGTTTCTGCAAAAGACTATTCAGACCATTATTTATTAAAAGAAAATGACTTCTTAATCGCCCGCTCTGGAAACACCGTCGGCAAAACTTTTCTTTATAAAAATAAGTTTGGTAAGGCTATATTTGCGGGCTATTTGATTCGTTTTAAGTTAGATGAGACAAAAGTTATCCCAGAATATTTATTGGCTTACACCAAATGCGCACTATACAAAGAATGGATAAAAGGAAATATGAGAGTTTCAGCACAACCAAATATCAATAGTCAACAATATTTGGATTCTCCTATTATTCTACCTTCATTGGATGCACAAAGTAAGATTGTTGAATATGTAGGCAAACAAAAAGATGAAATTAACACCTTGAGGCAGCGTGCTCAAACAATGAGGGCAGAAGCATTAATAGAGTTTGAAAACGAAATATTTGAGTAATATGAGATTGAAATCTTTATATATACAAGAGTATAAGAATATCAAAGAGCAGACCTTTGATTTCTCCAATAATACTGGTTATATTGCCCTTATAGGGCTGAATAGTTCAGGTAAGAGTAATCTCATTGAGGCTATAGCACTCATTTTTAATGGCCTCTTAAACAAAAAGAAAATACCTTTCAAATATGAAATACAATATGAATATGATGGAAAGATCTACACACGAAAACCCCGGTTAGCCTATATAGATGGGAAGAAAGTCGAGAATTCAGAAATGTTTTATCCTTCATCGGTAATAGCATGCTATAGTGGTGAAGAACTAAGATTGTGGCATATGGCATTTGAAGATTACCACATGCATTATTTTAAGAATGCGATTGATGGTAACCTCTCAACGCCCAATTTTATCTATCTTAATAAGTATTGTTGGAGTATTGCATTAATCGCTCTGATGAGTTCTGAGAATGACAAAATAAAGAACTTTCTAAAAGAGAATCTTAATATTGATGATTTAAATGAGGTTGAGATTTCAATTGAGTTTGCAGAAGTTGAGAATTTCAAAGACCACTCAGCCCTAAAATGGATTAACCGTATAAAAGAAGAATGTCTTGATAAACAAGGAAAAGCGACATTGAAGTCTTTTCTTTCGTACGACGTTACTTTACCTCTTAATCAAACAAAAGAAAGGACTATTTTTCATTATCTGTATTTACTTTCTCAACCGAAGAAAAATACAGAGAAAGGAAATACTATTGACAAATACATTACGAGAATTCGTATTTTCAATAAGGGAATTTCATTGTTTAGTTTTAGTGAAGGGCACAAAAAACTAATTCTTATAGAATGTATTACAAGAATTCTTGGAGATAATAGTTCTTTATTATTACTTGACGAGCCTGATACTTATGTGCATATAGCCTTAAAGAAAGAGATTCTAAATAGTCTTAAGGAGTTTCATGGACAGAGTATATTAACGACTCATTCTCCTATCCTTGCCAATGAAATACAAAAGACAAATGGAAATAATCTTTTTTTTATGAAAGATGGTTGTATCATAGATTCCGAGATTATTAAAAAACTAATAGATTTGTCTGGTGGTGAAATGGATTTTATCAGTGGAACAGTAGTTGTAGGTTCACGTAAAATCCTTGTAGTAGAAGGAATATCAGATGTAAGATGTTTACAGAAAGCAGTTGAAGTATTTGCTAAACGAGATAAAAAATACGAACAACTTTGTGGTATAAATTACATATCATCTGGAGGAACAGGAGATGTAAAAGAAATATTTACAGAAGTGCTTGCTAAACAAATAAATTCCATAGAAAAAGTCGTGTATTTATTTGATATAGATGATGCAGGGAAAAAAGGATTTAAGAAAATAGAAGAACTGAAACAAGATGCAAAGTATAAGGATTATGCCCTAAAGATTGAAGCTATTTATTACAAAGATGATACAAGTAAAAATTTTGAGTTGGAAGATTTATTTCCAAAAGAAGCGTATGATTGTGTTATAAAGGATCTTCACAAGCTTGAATCATATAGAGATTTTAAGACTCGTAAGAATTCAACAAGCAATCAAATAAAAGAATACATAAAAAATAACGCCTCAACTTTCGAAGATTGTTTTTATAATGACTTTCAAAATATATTAGATAAACTATTAGTCATTTTTGATTTTAATAAAAACTAAATGGGCAAAACAGTAACAACATATTTATTAGATGCTGACCCTAAAGGGACACAGTATGTTTTTATCAGTAATAAGATTTGTCAAATGTATGTAATTCCTCGCTCACATCTTTCAATCTTGAATGAGCGATACGAGTTACAGACACCAGCTTTTTACATCTTATTAGGTGAAGACGAGACTACAAAACCGAAAGCATATATTGGTGAGACGGAAAACTTTAGAGAACGTGTGAGAGATCATGATAGTAAGAAAGCGTTTTGGCAAAAAGCCTTGCTTTTTATTTCCAAAGATGCAGCAATGACCAAAGCCGACGTACAATATTTAGAGCATAAAGCAATAGCAGAAGCAAAGGTGTCAAATTCTTTCGTATTAAATGAAAATAAGCAAACGCCTAAAGCACCTAATCTTCCAGAATATCGTAAGGATGATATGGACGAATTTTTCGAGGATGTAAAATTTCTCACATCTTTCATTGGTTGTGGCATATTTGATATTGCCAAACCAAAAGAAGAACATCTGTTCTTTACAAAGGGACGTGGATGTGATGCAAAAGGCTTCTATCATAGCAAAGGATTTACTGTTTTGAAAGGAAGTATTATAATGAATTCATCAGTTCCATCCTTCACTTGGAAGGATAAGCGAGAGAAAATATTGAAAGAATACACTCATTTGCGTAATGGTAAAATAGAACTGGCTTCAGATATAACTTTCAACAGTCCAAGCACAGCTGCCGATTTCTGTATTGGAAGTAGCAATAATGGATGGATTACATGGAAGGATAAAAATGGGAAAACATTAGACTCCATATATAGAAAACAATTAGAGTAATATAAAACTATCGGAATGGACGTGAATGTTATATTAGGTTTTATAAGTATAGTAGTTACTTTGCTGTGCGCCTACTTAGGTGCTTTACTTCATCGTAAAACAGAAAGAATAAAAATCATGGAGGGGCAATTATCTGAAAAAAGGTACTCTGCCTATGCGAAACTTTATGATTTCTTTTATGATATGTTTAAAAATTCGAAGGATAATAAGACAATTAATAATAGAGAAATGCATAATAGACTTCTTGAAGCAAAAAAAGAATTAATTATGTATGGGACAGACGAAGTAGTTTTTGCATTAAATAGTTATTTAAGTTCTCTTACAGAGGAGGATATCTATAAACAAGTTGACAGTTTCTTGGATGTCATGGTATTGATAAGAAAAGATATGTGTGGTGAAACAAAGATAAATAGAGATGCAATTTTATTAAATATAATGCAGGATGAAAAAGAATTTCAAAAATTTAAATACATGAGATTAAATAATTTAGAACTGTAGAGAATCTATAAAAGTACCATAATATAATAATATATAATAGGCCTTTATCAAAGTCTCATTTCTCGTTTAGTATAATCTACTAAAATTATTTCTTAAAGCATCTAACAATCGAATAATATGACCATACAAGAAATAATAACTCATAAAGAAGACCAGACTTTTGACTGCAAAAGCATTCAAATTGACCCTAAAGCTTTGGCTGTACCCATTGTAGCATTTGCCAATGCAGATGGTGGTATTATCGCCATTGGTGTATCTGATAAGACTCGGAAGATAGAAGGAGTTGACCAGCATACGGAAAAGCTGAATGAGTTACTTCGTGTACCTTTAGATTTCTGTAATCCTTCTGTGCCCATTACCACCGATTTGGTCCCTTGTACTGATAAGGATGGAAATGACAATCATATATTGTTAATGTATATCCCTGCAAGTTCTGAGTTACATGCTAATCAGGCAGATGAAGCTTTTATGCGTGTTGGAGATAAAAGCAGAAAACTGTCTTTTGAAGAGCGCATACAGTTGATGTACGATAAGGGAGAGCGCTATTACGAAGATACGGCAGTGTATGACGCTACGGTTGATGACATTGATATGGCTGCTGTCGAAAGATATACAGAATTGATTGGTTATACCAAGTCGGCCAAGCAATATCTACATGAGAATAATAGCTTCATAACAACCAATGCAAAGGGAGAGGAGCAAGTTAGTGTGGCTTGTATTCTGTTGTTTGGTAAATATCCTCAAAAGTTCTTTCCTCGTGGGCGCACTCGCTTTATCCGTTATAAAGGTACAGAAGAGAGAGTGGGCACAGAAATGAACGTGATTAAGGACGTAACCTTTGAAGGAACTATACTTGATCAAGTGAAAGCAACGATAGCTTATCTTGAAACCCAAGTAGAGGAGCATACGTTCCTTGGGGAACATGGACAATTCGTAACCCATAGAGATTACCCAAAGTTTGTGATACAAGAAATGGTAGTTAATGCTTGTTGCCACCGTGCCTATAATATAAAGGGTACGGAAATCCAAATTAAGATGTTTGACAATCGACTTGTATTCGAGTCGCCCGGTAGGTTACCCGGAATGGTCAAGCCCTCTAACATCCGTCATACGCATTTCTCTCGCAATCCGAAAATTGCTCAATTCCTTAAAGCATACGACTTCGTGAAGGAATTTGGTGAAGGTGTGGACCGTGTATGTAGAGAGTTGGAAGCAAACGGAACACCACATCTATCTTTCCATCTTGATGATTTTATTTTGAAAATCACAGTGCCGAAGGTTGTATCTCAGGCAGAAAGCCAAATAAATGCAACTGCAAATTCTTCAAAAAGAACTGTAAATGCAACTGTAATTGCCAAAAATGCAACTGTAAATAGTGAGAACCTTATTAAGAGGCTAATTGAAAAAGCAACTGTAAGAGGAGAAAAACTTACAGCCAATCGTATTTCCATTTTGAGATTAATGGCTGAAAATCCCTATATTACAAAGGATGAAATGGCTGCTATCACAAGTCTGAATGCAAGTACGATTATGCGCAACATAGAATTTATGCGAGATAAATACCTCCGCAGAGTTGGCTCGGATAAAAATGGATTTTGGGAAATCATAGACTAAGATGCTGCATAACAAGCTCACCCAATAATCAGGTTTGGTTGGGCTTGTTTCGTATAGGTTATTTCAATTTCTTCTGCATCAAGCTATCAGCCTTTTGTTTTAGTTGTTGATCATATCCATCCGCTTTCTCCTTAATAAGCTTGATAATTTTTTCATCACGATGAATGTCAAA
>NZ_BAJN01000022.1 GCF_000613725.1 Hoylesella pleuritidis JCM 14110 | reverse complement strand
CCATCTTCTGTAAGTCCTGTGCCGTCTATGCGCTCTTGTATCCATACAGCAACGTTGGTTTCGTCTTTTCCTGTTTTCATCGGATCTGCACCTTTATCCCATAACCACAAAACCATTGGCCATGCACCAGCAGTTGCTTCATCCGTTATAACAGTATTAAAACCATCTTGCAACTTATTGATGTCTGCCCCATGCTTCAAAAGATATTCAATTTTCTGTTTATCATTACTCAATGCTGCTGAAAAAATAGGCAGAGGTGCGCGGTCGTCATTTATATTAGCACCATATTTTATCAGTAACTTAACAAATTTAATGCTATGCTTACTATGGCATGCGGATGAGAGGGGGAGCATACCTTCTGGACCATATCGGTCATTAGGGTCTACAAGTGAAAGAAGATTGGGATCAGCACCATTTTCAAGGAGGAACTCTGTCATTTTATAGTTGTCAGTAAATACTGTATATTCTAAATAAGTCATACCTTCTTTCCCTCTGGAATTTATATTCCAACTTTGTTTCATCATATTTCGCAAAGTTTCTTTATCCTTGTTGTGTATCGCTTCTATAATCGGATATTCTTCTTTACTGAAATAACTGGCGTATGGTGGTTTATTATTGAACATACTACAAGAATTTAATGTGATTAATAATATTGCTAAAAACGTTTTCATTGTCGTGTTATTTTACAAGTCATTGGTAATTATTGGTATGCCCTGTTTGGCTTGTTCTGCTTCAATGGCTTTAAGTAGCAGCGGTAGGTCGTGCCCAGTAGCAAAGCCAAACTCATCGGAAGTATGTAGCTGTATTCGTTCGCCAGCAGAGTTAGGCATCAGTGCGAGATTGTTATTTCCCATATTTAAGAAATCTTGGTTAGAATAGTAGGTATGCACCTTTGAAGTATCAGGATTTTCCACTCCATACATCTTATAGGTATTAGAATGCACACCTGCTGGATTGAATGCATAGGTCTCACAGCCCGTAGCTGCTCCACCAGCAGTTGCTAAACCACCACCAAGTGAATGACCTGTGATAGTAAGTTTGTCTTTTCCGACCTTATTCTTCACTTTCTCAGATAGTTTAATAGCTTTTTTATACTGTTCACTTCCCATTCCAACTCCTTGTGCCAAATTGTCGTCTATCCAATCTTTACTCCAATCGTGCACGATATCGTTTTCGGGATGTTTCGGATCACTGTATGTTCCCCTGAAAGCAAGTACATAATTACCATTCTTATCTTTATATAAATCGGCCTTGAAGCCTATGTCTGTGTTCTTTAAATCTTCTGGGCTAAGACCAAGATCTTCCAAATCTTCTTTGGAAAGTGGGGTATATCCTTCCAATTTCTCGCTCTTCAATTTGTTTTTCTGCTCCTCACTCAATCCTGCAAGTGATTCTTCCATATCATAGTCCTCAGCATCTTTGGGGACATTGGTACGGTTATAAGCAAAGAAGCTTAGGCACAGCATATCAGAAGCCATAGCATAGTTGGGCTTAATGATAGTGATGAGACCTCCGAGTTTACAGGTGAGTGTTGCCCCTTGTAGCAGAGCACGATTGCCACAGATCTTAACTTTGGGGTGCACTTTTGACCATTGAGAGAAACTTGTAAGGAAAGCACACGGATTTATGACTTTCATCAACATATTAGTCAATACGCCACCGGCAATCCCTCCCAGTATGCCCATTATTCCTGTGCCGGCTATGCCACCTTTTACGATACCTTTGGCAGCACCTTTCACAGCACCCCATACACCTCCGTTCTCGTAACCTCTCATACCACCGATGATGCCTCCTGCCAAGGCTCCGACAGCACCTACTATCAAGCTAGCTCCTCCAAAATGCAATCCGACTAAAGCACCTATCATAGCACCTGCTGCCGTTAACTTCAAACACACGTAGCATTGGTCCATACGGTCTTTCTCCGTAGCAAGCAACTTGCTGCTCGCGCGCATCACAGTTGTTTGGTTTGTTACCTTAATGAACGCCTGATGAGCACCACTGGTGCAGACGGTCATATCGCCGTCTTGTATATATTGTGAACTCATACACGTTCCTCCACAAGTTTAAATTCTATTTTGTTGGTGTAGATATAGTCGTCGCTTGCCTGCTCTCTGACACTTGTTACCGCTCTATCGAAGAAAGGCTGATAATCTTCGGCACAGAAGTATTCTGTATCAACAGAATATTTATAATTGAACGGTGCACCATTGGTTAATGGATGTATTTGCGTGAGATAATCGTTTCTGAAACTTGCAACATCTTCAAGCACTCCTTCGCCACATTCCATAAGATGAATGGTTTTATCAGATAGAACTTCTTTCTCGGCTCGTGCGATGGCCACATCCACATAATGGTTTGCGTGGAGTATGGACAATGGATTAATACAGAACGACTTTCCACCGCCAAACCATGACCAAAGCGTATAGTAAAGCAACGAACTGCGCATTTCTCTGCTAAAATCACTTGTCGCATTGCCAACGACATCAAGCAGCTGTATGATAGACTGGTCGCTGCCAAAGGTAGAAATAATCTCATCGCGAAAGCTCTTGTACCGACTGTCTATTTCATTGCTGTTGTACAATTTCAGCATATCATTTGTATCAAAACCGAATTCTATCCGACTTACGGACTTGTTGATAATATTCAGAAGTTGGTATATTTCAGCATTTGCTTGCTGTTTCTGTTCTGGCTGTGTCAACACATCTATAACGACATTACCATTCTCTGCCTTTGAGACCTTCCATTGCTGCGAAGTCTCATTGTGCATTCCGTCAATGCCATTTATGCTGATATGGCTGATTTGTGTGATATTGTATATTCTCATTTTACATTCAATTTATTCCTCGGATGCTCAATGATTCTCGACCATTTCTTTCTCAGAATCCTACTTCCAGATGTTGAATTCACGTTATGGTATGGTTTGCCAGGTGATAAACGATTTCACTCGACGCGGTGCATAAACATTCCGTCGCCGGCGTCTATGAGTCGGCGGGTCTCGTCAAGTTTGTAAATAATGATACTGCCGTCGCCATAATCGCAGTTCAGACGGCTGGCCTCATAATAAAATCGGCCGTGAGCAGTTTCACCGTCGGATGTTTCCGAGATACGATCACCATTGATTTTAACGGTGATAGAACCGAAATCCGTCTCCACGCTCCACGTTCCTTGGATCCATTTCGGGGCTTTCTCTGGATGGATTTCGGTAAAAGGATCTTTGGAAGAAGAATCTGCAACGACGGTCGAAGCATCCGAATCTTCGGCCGAGGTGGTGCTTGTATAGATGTCTTCGGCAGTGTAAGACTTATCGCTTCGGCAACTTCTAATGGTGGAAAAGATGATGATAAGGAATACAATCAGAATAAAAATCACGCGCGTGAAGCATCCCTTTCTCTGCGGTTTAGCCTCATACGCAGGCGGTTCTCCCAAGAGTGTGCGTTCCATCTGCGGAGCCCTTGCCGACGGGAGTTCCCGAGTGACTTCGCAATTAACAGCTTTTTGCGTTGTGTTTAACGGTTTTTCGTCGGCTGATTTGCCGTTAATCGCAAGGTGATTAACGTTTAATTGTTCGGCATCTTGACTTTCCCCGTCTACAAAGGAGTTTTCAGAGACTTTGTCGCCGGTGTGCCGAACAGCGTCATCAGGAATGGTATAGGTGAACGGTGTGCCGCATCGGGGGCACACACAAGCCAACTCGCGGATGCCTGGAGCGGCATACATATCGTATTTGAATCTGCATTTTGGACACTTGATTTCCATTTTCCGACACTACTTTTGTGGTTAATCCTTACTCGAATCGCACATGCGCTTTGTTCGTCACGCGCCAAACAGTTCCCTCTCTAATGGCTAAACCCTCTTCTTCGGTGATGATG
This sequence comes from Hoylesella pleuritidis JCM 14110, assembly GCF_000613725.1. GTDB lineage: Bacteria > Bacteroidota > Bacteroidia > Bacteroidales > Bacteroidaceae > Prevotella > Prevotella pleuritidis. The sequence continues at coordinate 15,565 of NZ_BAJN01000022.1, read as the reverse complement.
CGACGCGGCAAACCGGCTGTGTTACCCGTGACTTTACACACAGGTTTGACGAACTGCGACACCGAAATCATTGCCGTTGCGATAGCATCGTGACTGTCGATCATAATGAAACTGCCGCTGATGCCATTGCGAGTAGTAAGTTGGTAAATGCTTTTGCCTACCTGTTCGGTTGTGGAATATTCGGCGAAAGTGCCGTCAGCACTGGGTGCAGCCATATAAAGCTGCGTGACGACGGGCTGCTTCGGTTGCTCGACAGGTACTGCCGGGCGTGACGATTCGACCTCAACGACTTGCTTTTCAGGCACAGAAGCCAGAGCCGCCAAGAGCTGTTTCTCGAGCTGCCCCACCTTAGTTTCGAGCGCAGCAACACGCTTTTCCATCTCTGCCAACTGTTTTTTGTGTACCGCAGACTGTTCATTCTGTTGCTCAGAAGTCGGTTCCTCGGAAGCCGGTTGACCTAAAATCCGTGAAAAAACACTTGCCATCTATTCCTCTTTTAAATTCTCAATGAGATTGTCTCGAATGCTTCCGATGATCGGATAGAAGAAAACGGTATCCTCGATCGGGTCGCTTCCGTTCTTATCTTCTTGATTCTTGTTTATGAAATTCCAGCCATTGATGAGATGATGTTCCAGGTCTTTGTCGACCAACTCCTTGAATTTCTGCAACGCTTTGTTGTCGACCAGGAAACGATCTACTACACGAATGTCTTCGCAGAGCGTAATGAAGAAATGGTTGAACGCCTTTACGCGGGTTACAATTGCGCTTCTCACCCCGGCGTTGTCCATATCGTCGTAAGTAAGATGCTCTTTGTCTATCATCGAATAGTTGCATTTCAGCGGATTATCGAAGTCGTCCATCAGTCGGTTCAGCACCGCCACGTTGTCGCACCCCGTGTTGTCGCGCACCTGCATCAGGGCTCCCCGACAGGTGATTTGCTTGGGTTCGTTCTTCTCCATCACGACAGAGAAGCCGTCGGTATCGTACTTTTCGCCGTAGACTCGCTCGAAAACGGCCTGCGAAATGAGATCTAAGTCGCGCTGTGAGCCCACAATGTCAAGTATTTTCGAGCCCGTTCCGCTGAACATTACACTGCGCGGCTTGCTCAATCTGCGGCCTTTCATCATCGTGGCCACATAGTAAATGAGCGTCACATAGAAGTAGAGGAAGATGATTTTGCGCGTTCCATCTTCATTCAGTCGCAGGTTGTAAGAGAACACATCGTTGCCTGCCACGACCTTGTTGGCAATGACCGAGAAGAGGAAAGCATTGATGTCTTCCGACTTTCGCTTAGCAGTGATGTCGTCGAGGATGCCATTCAGTTCGCCGTATTTATCATCATCGCCGTCAAACAGTCGTTTGAAGTAGTCCACATATCGGCAAAGCATCGGGTTGGTATCGCCGTGCGGCACCTCCGAAAAGCCGTCGCCAAAGAGCACGTTGGCTGCAAAGCGAAACGAAGTGAGTATCGTCGGTTGCTGTGCATTGCTCTCGAAGACCACTACATCACTCGATCCGCCGCCGATATCGATACTTGCCACCGTCGAGGCAGAGCCTCGGAATGTGCTCGAACTCTTGTAAAAGTAATAGGGAGCGACGGATTCGGGCATCTGAATCAGATTGTTTTCCGTGGCCGGAACGCCAAAAACCTCATTGAAAGTCTTGGCCCACATCTCGCCCATTTTGCGTACATTGCCCACCTTCATACTCAAAGGATAAAACCAGACGAGGCGAGTCTTGGCAAGATCTCCCGTCTCCAACAGCACAGTTGTACGCATCAACAGAGCCAATTCGGTGAGATAGGCCCGCACGCGCTTGCTATTGGCTATCTCGGTAGACCATTTCAGGTTGGGAACAATGCGATTCCCGTAGCCCACACTTTCCTTTTCGTAGATGAACGGGATGTCGGCATCGCCCAAAGCAACGATATAATCGACATTCTCTGCATCCAAACGGTCGCACTCGGAGAGCACGGTGCGCTGTGGAAAGCCATAGTCTTCGCCGATGTTTTTAGGCAAAAACTCTTGCTTCATAATGACATCGTAGAGAATACTTTCACCATTGTAGAGCATGGCCAGCAGCCGGTCACGTGCCGTAGAACTGACTTTCAGCGGCTCGGGCATATTGTCTGAGCGCATACATTCAACGTGCGTGTTAGTCGTTCCGAAGTCGACGGCAAACGTGAAAGCATCGTGTCCGGGCACATAATCGTGCCAACGGGGGCACACGGCGCCCTCGGCCACCCGATTGCCACGTTCGTCTTGCAGCGTGACATTGATATAATCGAAGTCGCTTGTAAGCTTATAGTAAGCCGATCCCACACGTTTCTCTGACTTCAAAGAACGGTTTCGCATCACGACATCATTGTCGGCAACGCGATTAAGAAAGCCATTCTTATAGAAATCGAGACTCAATTGATAGTTCTCCAATATCCCGAGAGCGCGATCTACGAGCTGAACATTGTATTGTTTCAAGCCTTCGGTGTGCACAAAGGGGAACACCGAGAGTGCAAACGGAACTGTTATAAAGAAGCCGCGATCGTTACACACATCATAAGTGAGATCGACATTGTGGGCCGCAACATACGTTCGTTCGAGCGTAATGAAGCTGCCCTGCTTCTGAACAGGTATCCGCAGGATGGCCTGTACAGTCTCGCCGGCCCCGCTTCCGGTATGAATGAGTTCGAACTTGGGTCTTCCGCCGATAGTTCCCCATAGGTCTTCAACATTAAAATACTTGAAGAAGAGCGGTTTCAAGGGAAGAATGAAATCGCAATTGTCGGTCTCCCGACTGCCCACAGACAGGTTTCCGTCGAAAAAACAGTCGCGATCGACCGTGTAATCAAGCTTGATCAGCGACGGCTGAAAGAAGTCGTCGGCCGTTAACCAAGGATATTGATGGGTGGTGGCAGGCAGCACTCGCTTCTCGGGAGGCAGTTCATAGTCTTCCGGTTTGATGACAATCGAATCGTCCCAAGTATCTGTGATGTATCTGAAAGCATCTGTTTGAGGGGCATTCAGGTGGTTTTGTAAGATCAGCGGGAGCCGTTCTTGCACATCGCGAGAGGGCACAATAACGAAGTCACTGTCTGCAATCATTCGCCGAGTGTCTTCCGGTCGCGTTCTGTAAAACGGCACACCGAGTGCCTGCACGCCCTCGTCCATCGGCGAATAAGTCACGCGCAGAAAATCTTTTGCACGTTCTACGTTGGCCATATCCACAGCATCAGGATTACCGATATCGGTCAGAATCTCGTTTTGCAACGCCGGATCGAGCAGTCGGAAATTGGTAATCAGATAGGCATTGACCTCCCCGCAATACTTCTTCAACTCGGGATAGGCCGTGAAGAGAGCGTAAACGTACTTCACGAACTTCTCGTTTCGCATATAGAGCGGCCGCCAAAGGTCAAACAAATTGACGTTTTGCTCAACGGGAATCTGATACATTCCCTCCTTGGCATTGGGTGAAGCCATAAACAATGTGACCGGCGACGTGCAACCGAGAACTTGATTTCCGTAGACAAGAAAATAAAGACGATCCATCTTGTCGAAGTTAAACGCCTCCTTGTCTTGTTCGAGAAACATAGCAACGGTATCTCCCAAAAGCCGGTGTTGAATGTCGTTTTGCAGCGATTGCAGGTCGGTTGCACGATTCCATTCCACGATTCGCACCTGATTGTTCAGTTCCTCGTAATTGAAAAACAGTTGTGCAACGTCCAAAGCATTGGCAACCAACTTCTCATCCATTGCTTCTCCTTGCAGATTTGCGTGCATCGCGAGACGCTTAAAAGCGTTTTTCACCAAGTCCATTTGAGCAAACGGCGAGGGGATTGCCGTTCGGGGACGCTGCGATAGACCGCCATTGGGGTCGGAAATCATCTCGATTTCGTCGGCGCTATATTGGTTGTTCAATGGAATCCAGCCCTCGCCCGTAGTCTTGTTGTTATATGATAATATCTTAGACATAACCTTTTGCTTATATAATCGAATTGTATTTCTCGTCGATAATCTTATCCAATGTCTCGTCAAGAAGTTGCATCAGCTTGAGCGGAACTTTCTCGGTGCTGTATCGAGAATTCTTAGTTGCGTTTTGAGATGCTTTGTTCAAAGTAGCTAACAAGGTCTTATAATCGACCGTCGACTTAAAGAATCCGCTTTTGGGTGTGATGTCTGTCAGTGCATCCGACAGTTTAACGGCATCGAGATTGAACGGAACAAAACTACGTTGATTGCCTTTCAGTTCTTTCAACCATTGTAAATAAGCTACAAAAAAGTTGGCCGTCAGCGTATTGAAAAACGTTGTCGAGAGAAAGCCCTTGGTTATTTCGGGTTTGTCTTGGGTATAACCGCGACCGATGTCGGCTTTCAACTGGTGGGTGATATACATATAAGCGAGATGGAATTTCACCATTTGGCGGTTGACCAAAGTGCGGGTCGACAAACCGAAGTCTTTCAAACTGAGCGTTCGTTTGTCGTTAGCTAATCCATATTCTTTATATATCGGGTTCTGAGCATTTCCCCCGACGGTTTGCAATTGATCGTCGGGAAGCGACAGGAAATCGAGTATCGACAATGCACCTACATACTCCACGACGTGCGCATCATTGCGCTGACCGTTGCCGCCGGGGTCATTGAAGTAAGGATTACTGGGCACCTCGTCGCCTACATAATAACAAGCATTGAGTTTAGACATCGGCAAATCGATGCCGTTTTGCCGCAGACCAGTCAGATTATCGTGGTAATAGAACAGCGCAGACTTGGTCTTTGAGATGAAATCTGCACGTGAGATCGGACTGTTTTCATCCTGTTGCACATTGAAATAAGGTAACACCGTGAGTGCGCCAATGCGTGCATCGCGCAAGTCGCCGCGGTTGTTGATCATCGCATTATTACCTGCATTGCGGATGTTCTTCACGATAATGGGGTAGCCGGCAGCACCGGTTCCACCGAAAATACTGCTTACCACGAAGATACGATCATTCTTTTGAAACACGTTGGAGAACTGTCTGAACTCCTCGCTATCCTTGAATTGATTAAGCGCAACACTCCCGATGTTAGGACTTCCCACGAATCCGATGTCCATTTTGGTATCGAGTTGATAGTCGGAGAACAGCATAGAGAACAACGCTTGATTACTTGTATCGAGGGTGTTATAGGCTATAAAGTCTTGGAATTTCTTCGATTCGATGGCTCCCATATTGAAAAGGAACGTATCGGTTAGATTCGATCCGTGAGGCAGAATATCGCTCAACGTCGAGATTTTCACCGAGAAAAAGCCCCGCTGTACATCTGTATTGTTACCGTAAAGGGCGTTACGGAGCTGCTTATACCAGCGCAACAGATTGTCTGTTCGCTTCAAGTCTTCATTGGCTTTATGCGGATCGACAATAATCGGAACAATTTCGAGCGGTACCGGCAACCCCGACTCGTTTACAGGATGGATGCCGGCCGCCAGCTGCATTACCAACGGACGCATCACGCGCGAACCTGTTCCGCCTACAAGAAAGAGAAATAGTCTCATCTGTTTGAATTGAGAATTGATAAATGGAAATTGAAATTCGTTAGATTAAGAATAGAGAATCAAGAAATGAGATTTAGGCTTGCCAACAAGTCATTTACGTCTTACAACCGAGGAATTACCACTTCTTAATTCCCAATGATCAATCTATCACTCCGGTATCGGCGTGTGTCGGCAATTCGCAGACCACCAACGCAGAGAGAAAGAAGCGATGACGAACAATACGATTTCTATTGCCAAATCGACGATGCAGAAGCTGAACAACTGACCGACAAAGTCTAATCCGGCACTCGAAAAAATATCGTCAGGATAAATATAATTAATAACCGACGTCAGAACGACAGCCGTGACAAGCATAAGCAGCCAGTGATACCAACGACTGAAACTTACAGAGTCGATTAGATAATAATATATTCCCGCAAAGCTCCACGCCACAAAAGCTGTAACAAGGGCCACGCTGAAATAGAGATTTTGGTTGTACATCTCGTTGGAGACTCACGTTCATAATACAAAGCCTCGAAAACCGAGGCGGGAAAAACTAAGAACAACAGCGTAATGACCAGTCCGCTAATCAACAAAATAAAATTTTTCATTTCCTTTTTATACACGTCTTCGTTATACGATTACTTGCTTAATTTAAGTTCCAATTCAAAATAATAGGGCTCACCGGCGGCGTTCTTGTGATATGAATTATAAATACCCTGCAACAAATACTTCAATCCGAATGTAGTTGTTGCAAACGTCCCGCTGCCGATACGAGTGTCATCATCGCTTGAAGAAGCCGCTACCCAGCCCGGCAAACGATTCAGAAGCCTAATCGAAACATTCTGATTGTGCTTACAGTCTTTCATTTCCAAGATGAAGATATGCGTCGCCCTACCGATATATTTCTTCTCCGCCGGCGTGATATCCCGACCCGAAACAGGCCGTATCTCTTTAATCCTCACAACGTCATCAGATGCTACCTGATAGTTGCGAACATCCGTCAGATAGTTGCGATCAATCAACATCTTGCTCAAATCTACGGCCAATGCCAAACGAATATCACCCGAATCGTGATCCGTCTCCACATTTTCTATCCGCGTAATCTGCGTGTCTTGTCCACGCTCCGGCTGGAAACGTCCCCGCAGATCAGGGTTATTCAAGAGCAGAGAATAATACGGACGATAGATGTTCGACGTCTCGAAAAGGTATTCGTTCTCATACCCCCGCATCTCGGAAAACTGTGAGAAAGAGGCATAATTATTGTCCACCGTCAGCCGCGCAATGTTTTTATTGCTTCCCACAAGAATGATATAGTAAGGACGATACCCATTATACGCCACGCCCCTGCTCGGAGAATCATAAGGATAATAAGCTCCGTTATAGCTGCCCCGCATCTTGACAATAAGCATCGACTTCTTCTTCACGGCATCTTTAAACACGGCATTGGTCATTCCCTGTGCTTCGGCAAACACCTTCTGCGGATTGATGCCGCTCATCGAACGCGTAGAATAAATCATATCCGTTACCAAAATGCTCAGCTCGTTATCGCCCGTCTTGTTGAGAATCGTATCAAATATCTTGCCGAAGTCTGTGTACCCCGGATCGCCAATACCCTTTGTCGCCTCAAAAATATTGCTGTCTTCAAGAAACTTCCCCGCGCCTTGCGGATAAGCACTCACCGTACTGTTGACAACAAAAATCCTGTTGTCGCCGCCTGGAAGATTGTTCAGCATCTGCACAATGGCAGCTTTGAACGAACCGTCTCCCTGCGGAGCATCATACGCAATCATACTCCCCGATCGCTCCAAATAGAAGTTAACCCGCAAAAACGCCTGTTCTCCCACACCGATAAACGTGATCGTGCGGGCTGGCCTACGATGCTCAAAGAAGTCGGCAACATACGTCTTCACAGCCTCTGCGTTCAGTCTGTCACCGTCGTAAAACTCTTTGAAATGGTTTTTCTGTGCATCCAAGAACGTCTCAATCGTCATCCAGTCGTTGTGATCGATGATTTGGTCGTCGTCGGCCAGCTCCAATAACAGATGATTCAGTTCTTGCTTATGCCTGTTTCCACATCCCGTCAGACCGACAATCAAGGTCAACACGAGTCCAAAGAAAACACTTTTGCTCAATTTTATCATATCAATTAGACGTTAAACAACACACTTTTGGTTGCGAATTCCCCATCATATAAGCAGGGTGCGTGCGCTTTTTAGAGCAGCAAAGTTACGAAAAAATGTTGAATTACAAATAGTTAACACTAATATTTAATATAAAGCAACATACTTTCGACGAAGCCTCATTCCGACAATAGACTCAAGCCCACAACACCAATAAACCCTTGCCGACAACACCAATTTTATATCTAAGCTTATAACATCGATAGCTCCAAGCTTACGATATCAATACATAAATAGATACGACAATCATCGCTATATAATATCTATCGAATTTTCATCGTGATGAAACTGATTTTTCATCGTGATGAAACAAACGTACCATCGTGATGAAAAATTTGTCTCATCACGATGAAAACTTTATTGATATAGAATAGCAAAGACTGACGCACCATAACTTCCATTCTATTTCCTTCCTTATTTCTTTCTGCATTGTATCTTTGACCCATCAATCATCAGAATAAATATCATCATTGCCACCGTTCTGTGCAATGCAGAGAGCTGGTATGACATAGAAGAATTCGGCCGTTCCATAGGACGACGGGAGCCTCGAACGACTACGTATGTGAGTGAATGCTTGAGCGGTCAAAACGACGTTTGTCTGTGTCAGGAACAGGTCCGGGAGAACTCGAACGAACAGACCGCACCACCAAAGAGAAACGCTATTACATTACATCACCTCTCTTACCTTAGACGCAGAATGTATTGTAAAGGACATTCGCACACATTGGAGTGTCAAAAACGACCTGCACTGACAGCTCGACATGACTTTTCAATAAAAATGCACAGCGCAAGTTCCGCAATACCGCCCGCAATTTCTCGTGGCTCTGATGCAGCCGAAGAACTCTCAACGCAAGAATATCTCAAAACCAAAAGAGAACTTGCTACATAGGATTCTAACTACTTCGCGGAAATCATTAATACTAAATGGGGAGATGAATAGAGAATATGATGCGGCAGACCTGAGATATGTGTCGGCAATGATTTCTAATGGAAATAGTCAAATGTGGATAAAAGAGAAAGTGTGTGAATGATTGGTTGTATTCTTCTTGAATCATAATATAAGTATTTTTGGGTGAATGAATAGGAATCATACCAATGTCCGGTTGAAAAAGAAGCGGCGGCCTTTTAGCACGATAATGATGGAGAAGACGAGCAACAGCATGGTTTTGTATGCACTTGCTGTTGGGATGAGTGGAGAAGATCTCGTTGAAATACCCTGCTGTGATGTGGAAGATGACGGTAACGAGAATATTTCGATTGGTTTATAATAGAGCCAGTTCATCAGGATAATAAACGGGAAGATACTAACGATGAAGTTTAGGATGTAAAGCCACCCTTCCTGTGCTATATTAGCGTGATAATAGCCCCTGATACCGGCAAGATGGAAATGCCATACAGCCCAGTAAGCTGCAAAAGCACGGAAGTCTTGAAGAGGTTCATCCGTGAACGCAGGCTGTCGGTGCCATAACTGGCCGCAAGCCAGAAAGCCCAAGGGATAAGGGTACTCAAAAGATAGGAAAGTGCCGTATGGCGATACTTGATGACGATGTTTTCTTTCATATTGCTTGAAGTCTATAAATACACATAATCGCAGCAATCTATTTGGGATTGCTGCGATTACTATAAATTCTTATACTTTACTTCACTTCCTCAAATATATTCTATATTGATTATCAATGATTTATATTTGTATGGTACAAAAATGTTTCCTCAATTTGAGTAGTATTGATTAGAAAACATCTTGGATGTTATCGCTATTATCAATGAATTGAATCAATTGTTAAGTCTACTCCTTGATACTCGAAAATTTCACTTATCATATCCAAAATAATAAGATTTTTTAATCTATAAACAACTGGTTTCTCCGAATTCTCATCTTTTAGATGTCCTGCATCATTGTAGATAACACCTAAGATAAAATAGATATCAGGAAGTTCTCCTAAGATATTTTCAGCAAACTCTAATTTTGCTTTTGTCTTATGTGTCTGAATAAACTCCCTTTTTTTGTCTTCTGTAGGCAATTTCTCATAAACTCTTTTCTCTATTCTTATCCTGAGAGCAATACAAACTGAATAGGGATCATAATCTGCTTCCTTTCTAAGATATTTATTCACCTCATTTATCAAATGTTCTAAGAAGGTAGTACCTTCCCCCCAGGTCTCTGCAAGTCTTAATAGCTTAAAATTTTCTCTTTGATTTATTTCTCCTTTATTATAGTGCAATAAAAATTTAGCAATATCATCCTTAATAGTTTCTTCTTCTCTTTTGACTAATAGTCTTTTTATATTCACATTTGGCTGAATATAGTCTTTTTGTAAATACACAATATTCATTCTTCTAGGAGAGAAGGTGTAATTATTGAAGTAATCAGGACTTAAATGCGTCATTATTATAGGATAAAGAATACATTTCTGTCTATATTCTTCAACTAATTGGGAAAAATAATACTGTACAATGGTCATATTTACAGGGTCCAGATAATCAAAAACTTCATCTATAATAAGAATTAATTTACAACCATCTTTTATTTCAGATTTTATCTTTAGCAATTCTATAGATAAAGTTAGAACATCACGTTGGCCATAAGAGATATTTGTTGCATTAGGCATTTTAATAATTAACGAACCTTTATGCTCCATCGTATGGATATCTTTCCATGTTTTACCAATTATCGCCAGGTTATTATCAAAAGCTTGCTTAAATAATTCATATTTGGCCCTTTGGACTTTCGCTTTTACCATCTTTTTGTCACCAAGATATATTTTTTGGATTTGATAGAAGTAAAGAAAGAGTTTTGGTTCTGTAGTGTCATCAATGTGTTTTTTAATCAATTCCACCACATTGCTATAAGAGGAGTCTTGCTTTAATTTATCCAAGGATCTTATATTAAAAATATTTATAATATTTTCTACCGTTCCATGTAGTTCATTTATGATTTGTATTATCTCATTAATATTATCCTGTCGATTCTTTGCTGATAGCTTATCTAAATCAGAATATATATCATCCAATTGTGACAAGAAAGCATTATTTACAAGTAGTGATGAGATGTTGGGCAAAACTTTCCCATTTTTTCCAAAAGAACTTCTGATATTTTGTATACTGTATAAAATAACACAGTTTGTTGGTATTTTATGAATAATTTCGAAATCATTTATGCCTAAATAGCCTTGTACAGGATGAAATGTCCCCATATTTCGACCAATTGCTTTAGCAACCAATCTACTATTTACTACTGCTACTTTAAAATGGTTTGCTAATTCATTTTTATTTTGGTCTGCTGTATATGTATTACCGTCTTCTGTGATAGAAAGAGAGGTGTCCAATTGTTCATTTTCTTTATAAATATCTTCTTTTTCAACTTTAATTTTTGTTTTTGTCAAAGACTTGAAAGCGGCGGTTATTGAGCTTTTTCCATAGCCATTAGGTGCTACAAGAATATTTATTTTCCCAGATTTTATATCTACATCAATAGAATTATCTCTATCAGAAAATCCTTTAATATTCTTAACTGTTATATTTGAAATAAGTCCCATAGAATGTGATTTTATAAATTTGATTAGTAACTTTTGTTTATGGTTCTGCGGCCATCTGTACTTCATCCTCATGGATTTCATACATTTTGGCTGTTTTTGTTGAATGATTCTCTTGTTCATTATCCGTCCACTGCTCACATTGTTTGATGACAGTTTCCAATGCATTAGCAGCTTCCTCTGGTGGGTAATGATATTTCTTCAGAAGATGTTTAATCATTCTACGCATACCTGCACGGGCTGACTCTTTCTTTTGCCAATCAATAGTGCGGTTCTTACGTAGAGAGTCAGTAAGTTCTTTTGTCATAGCTACCAATTCTTCATTACTATAGAAGTCGTGGATTGCTTGCGGTTTGGTCAAGGCATCATAGAAAGACTTTTCTTCAGGAGTGAGCCCGAGTTCATTGGCTGCGGAATCAGCAGAAGCGATGTCTCTTGCCAACTGCAAAAGTTCTTGGATAACTTCCTCATTGGTGAGTAATCCTTTAAGGTAGTTGGACAAAGAACGGTTGAGAAGGTCTGAGAATTTCTCAGACTGCACGATGTTGGTCTTTTGATAGACTGCCACTTTCTCTGCCAATAACTTTTTAAGTAGTTCTACAGCTATATTCTTTTCTTTCATCTTAGAAATTTCATCTAAGAAGGCTGTATCAAAGAGAGAAAACTCGGCTTTAACATCAGAGAAAAGATTGATTACACCTTCACTTTTTACACTTTGTTTCAGCAACTCGCTGATACGAGCATTGATGTCTTTCTTCGTAACTTTTCCTTTGCCTGTCATTCGGGAAAGTAAAGTGCGTACAGTTTCAAAGAATGCAGCCAAGAAGCGTTGCTCTTCATTCAACAGGCTTCGGCAAAGAGTGATGGAATTGTGCAGCAGTGCTGCTTCTTTCATATAGAGCGGTAACTGTTCTTGTTTATCGGCTGCCAACATAAAGTTTACACCACCTTTGATTATTCGAGCACGGTCGGCATCTGTTCCCGTGTGGAACTTGCTATAATCATAACCATGAAATAAGTCTTGGCACACTTCTAATTTCTCTTTAAACTTTGTAAATGCCATACCTTTGATGTCAGGATTTCCAAAGTTCTTTCTGTCGCGTACTGTATAATCACGCATGGCTTCTTTCAAGGCCTTGGCAATACCGATATAATCAACGACTAATCCGCCCACTTTGCCATTGAACACACGATTTACTCGTGCAATGGCTTGCATCAGATTATGCCCGTTCATCGGTTTGTAAACATACATAGTTGCCAACGAAGGAACATCGAAGCCAGTGAGCCACATGTCCACCACAATAGCAATCTTCATCGGGTCGTTGTCATCCTTAAATCGTTTGGCAAGTTCTTTCTTATACTGCTTGTTTCCGATAATGTCGTGCCATTCTTCTGGGTCTTGGTTGCTGCCCGTCATGACAACTTTCACTTTATCCGTCCAATTTGGGCGAAGCTCCAGCAGCCGATGATAAATGCTCATCGCTATGGGACGCGAATATGCCACTATCATTGCCTTACCTGTCAATTCATATTGACGGTTTCCCTCATAGTGTTTGAGAATGTCTTGGCAAAGAGAATCGATGGTAGCCGGTGCACCGAGTATCTCTTCCAAGTGTGACATCTCTTTCTTGCTTTTCTCTATCTGTTCTGTCGTTGCACCTTCTTCAGCCAACAGCTCGTATTCGTCATCAAGGGCTTGCAAGGTTGCATCGTCAAGATTTAGATTGATAACTCTGGATTCATAATATACAGGACAAGTAGCACCGTCATTAACCGCCTGCGTCATGTCATAAATATCAATGTAATCGCCAAAAACCTCTACGGTATCTCGGTCTTTGGTAGAAATAGGTGTACCAGTAAAGCCAATATATGAAGCATTGGGTAGTGAATTGTGAATGATTCTTGCCGTGCCGATAGAGACCTTACCTGTAGTGGCGTCGACTTTTTCCTCAAAACCATATTGTCCTCTATGTGCCTCATCAGTCATCACGATAATATTTCTTCGCTCTGACAAAGGTTCGTCAGACTCCTCAAACTTCTGCATGGTTGTGAAGATAATGCCATTAGCTTCTCGTCCACTCAATAGCTCTTTTAGATTCTCACGACTATTGGCTTGCACTGGTGTTTGACGCAAGAACTCCTTACATTTAGAGAATTGGGTATAAAGTTGATCGTCTAAATCGTTGCGGTCGGTAATCACAACTATTGTGGGCTGAGATAACTCTTGTTGAAGCAAGTGGGCGTAGAAAACCATTGACAATGATTTTCCGCTGCCTTGCGTATGCCAGAACACACCGATTTTACCATTACTTACTGTAGCATGTTTGGTACGTTCGATGGCTTTCTTCACTGCAAAATACTGATGATACCCTGCTAATATCTTGGCACTCCCTTTTTCTTCTTTGGAGAAACAAATAAAATTCTTGATGATATCCAAAAGCCGTTCTCTTTGAAATATTCCTTCAAAGAATGTATCATAATCGACGAATTCCGTACTTTCATAATTGCCATCTTTTGTTTTCCATTCCATATAGCGATCTTCCTTGCTGGTAATTGTTCCTGCTTTGGAAAGAGCCATATCGCTCATTACACAGAACATGTTGAAAGCGAACAACGATGGTATATCCTTCATATAATTGCGGAGTTGAAGATATGCTTCTGAAGCATCCGTCTCTTCACGGGAAGGTGATTTTAATTCTACAACCACCAATGGTAAACCATTCACAAATACAATGATATCAGCACGTTTTTCTGCATTTTCAATGAATGTCCATTGGTTGATAACTTGAAAAGTGTTTTTGTCCGTATGCTCAAAGTCTATCAAATAAACCATTTCATTGCGCATTTCCTTGCCATTGAAATAAGAAACTTCTATGCCATGTTGCAAATAGTCTGTAAAAGTTTCATTCCTCTGCACCAAACTACCCATATCTATATTGCGTAGTTTGATAATCGCTTCGTGAATGGCTGCGTATGATTTCTTTGGATTAACAGCTTGCAGGCTTTCTTCTAATTGTGCTTCATAATAAGGCACATAGTAATCTCTTTCAATATCCGGGCCGTACTGATATTGATAGCCCATTCCCTCAAAAAGGGAAATCAGCGCTTTTTCGTAATTATCTTCTGTAAATGGCATATTAGCTTACCTGTTTTATTAGGTTTTGAACTATTTTAAAAGCAATATCTCTGGCATTCTTCTTTTTCTTCTTTGTAAGAATTCTTTTGATAGAGCTTTGCATGGAACTCTTGATGCTATCTTTTTTAAACCAATCTGGATATTTGGTTGTTTGGATAATTTCATTCATAACTTCTTCAAGAATATCTTTATCACTGATCCAATGGCCAACAATATTCTTAATTTTTTGTTCTTTGATATTTCCTTTTATACTATCCTTATCATCAAAAGATGTTTCTAAATCTGGTATATCGTATTTAATAAATTCGGGGATGAGTGCATGTATGCTTTTAGTACCAATACGCTTGATGTGAGACATCTGATGCTCCAATTCTGGAAAAAGAGAGCCCTCATTGATATTCAGAAAATCAAGTTCGTCAAGTATCGCATCCTTAGCACTACTATCAATAAGTAATTTATCTTTTGAGAATGCATGCTTTAGGCTACAGACACTCTTTTGTACCTTACTGCTCCAAACATCATTAGGATCCTCATATATATTAATTGCCCCCGACAATAGGAAAGCTCCACTTTGGCAAATAATTCTACTATTGCTATAACTTGGCAGGATAAAATGATAAGATTGTAGTATATTAATGAAACTATCTATTTTTGAATATGACAAATTGAGACTTTCCGATAGTTTTTTCAAAGTACAATCACCGTCTAATCTTTCCTTTGCAACAGAAGATAGTGCCTGTATCTCCCGATTCAAGCTATCTTCTCCATATGCTGAACAATAAAAGACAATCCCATCAACTTCTTCTGCTTCATCGGCATTATTGACATATTCTTTCGTGCAACAAGCAAAATATAATGCAACCAGCGGATTCATTGTGACATCTAATAATCGTGTAGGCAGACCATAATGTTGTAACTTGGTTAGTATATCAAAGTCTGAAGCATTATAAAATTCACTTGGAACTCTTGAGATAGCCTTTTGTATTATTTCATCCTCCACTGATATTAGAGACTCCCTATAAATTGCAGGACGAATATCCCATAGAGAGTTACTTTGCCCTCTGAAGAAAAGGATTTCAGAACTTCCTTTTTCCAATAAATCTTTCCTTATATTCGATATTGCTTCAATATACTCCGTGACAGATGTTATCTTAACAAATTCTTCTTGCTCTTGTTTCAAAATTTCGTCCATATTAATTTATGCAGCAATCTTC
>NZ_BAJN01000023.1 GCF_000613725.1 Hoylesella pleuritidis JCM 14110 | reverse complement strand
CCTCTCTCTCCGCAAATAGGCTTCAAAAGGACTTCATAAAGGTAGTCATTTTAGCCTTCAAAAATTAGATAATCGTTGTAAAATCAAGGTTTTACAACGATTTTTCTTTGTATATACCTCTATCGCCTGACGGCATAACCCTATGTTTTGACAATCATCATTCGGTCAATTTCTGCTACATAAACTGCTACACAAAAATTGTAGCAATAAAAAATGTAGCAATGACGGGATTTTGAATACCAAATTGAAGGCATCAATTCTTTCTGTTTCAGTATGTTATATATTAACTTTGCAGCCGAGTGCTACACAAAAGAATGATGCATTATGAGAACAACTTTCAAGGTGTCCTTCTACCTACGCTCAAACTATGAGAACAAAGAAGGAAAGTCGCCTGTAATGCTCCGTGTATTCCTTAACGGAGAGATGGCAAATTTCGGATCTACGAAAATCTTCGTGGACAAAACAGTATGGAACAATGCCACAAGTCGGCTCAAAGGTCGGACGGCTGAAGCTTTATCCGCCAATGCCGCATTGGACTCTATTTCTGCTACACTGAATAACATCTATCACAAATTTGAGGACGACTCCTCCATGTCATTGGAGAAAATCCGATCTTATTTTGTGGGAAAAGACAGGGAGTACACGACCTTTCTCCCTATATTTGACAAGTTCAACGAAGATGTCAGACAGCGTGTCGGACACACCATCAGCAAAGATAGTTTGCAAAAGTACAGTGTTTTGAGAAGACATTTCTCAGAGTTCCTTATCCATAAATATGGAAGAAAGGATATTGGACTTACAGAGTTTACACCATCCGTGGTACAGGATTTTGAGTTGTATCTAAGCACAGTGGCAGGCTGCGCTTACAATACATCGGTCAAAAAAATGAAGGCACTCAAGACCGTAACCATCTATGCGCAAAAACGTGGTTATCTTCTTCACGACCCCTTCCTCAATCATCGTTTTCACTTGGAGCCTGTCAATCGTGGTTTTCTCACGGACGAGGAAATTATGAAGATAGCCAACAAGGATTTTGCTATTAAACGCTTGGAGTTAGTAAGGGATGTTTTCATCTTTTCATGTTTCACAGGTCTGGCATATATTGATGTTTCCAATCTCACACCGGAAAATATCGTAACACTTGATGATAAGCAGTGGATTATGACCAAGAGGCAGAAAACAAGTGTGGAGACAAATGTTTTATTGCTTGATATTCCCAAGAGTATCATTGCCAAGTACAGTCATAAGACCTATCGGAACGGCAAACTATTTCCCATCCTAACGAATCAGAAAACCAACGCATATTTAAAAGAAATTGCCGACCTTTGTGGTGTCAAGAAGAATCTGACCTTCCATTGTTTAAGGCATAGAGATTTTTATAAACACCAAATAATCAACAGGTTAAATTGCTTACCAATGAAAGTAGGTAACGATAAGGAAACCAGCGAGCTTCTATACTCTACCTTAATTTGCCATTTCAAAGAACCACTTTGTCTGTTGCAAAGATAAAGGTATATCGTGAGAAAAAAGAATTTTCTCTCTTGAAATTTTCGTAAAGTCGTCTGTTGGGCAGCTTTTTGTTTTCTGTGTATTCTATTCTTATGATGAAATGTAATCTCCGAAGGCTGCGTTTTTCACCTTACTCCTTACCCTGCACATCCACCACTTATGCCCGTGTATTATGTCAGAATCAGTTGTTCGTTCTCAGCGGCAAAGGCAGTTCCGGGCTTTTACGGACAAAAAAGGTCAAGGCGGCAAGCCGTTTAGACGACAATCTCCACACTTCCATTTCATTGCAGGTAGTATTCTCGCCATAAAACCTTGTTTGTCCCAATCCCTACCTTTTTACGCCACTGAAATGAAAACGACCGACCCGACAAAAAACATATAAAAATGCAAGATATGCAAGATGTAAAAAAGAAGAAACTATAATAAACCAACCCAGATGGTGTCAAATATGCGTTGTGGTGCAAAAACATTGACACATCTCCATTGATTTAATCCAAAGATTCTGGTTCTTCTTTATCTATACTCTCTTCTGAAGTAGCATCAAAAGCCAAAAAAACTTCCAAAAATGCAGTTTCATGGAAGAAATAGTTTGGATCATCAATTAGCTTGTCTTCCATAAAATGAAATCCCCAATTGGCGTATTCCTCCATTGTCTGCATCAACAGATCAACTGCTTTGCGTGAGGTTATTTCGCCTTTTTCTAAAGCGATGAAATCAATGTCGGTGCGAGTGACAAGGGCAGTAAAAATGTACTCACGGAGTTTCGGATAGGCTTTTCGCCCTTTGACAGAGTCCAAATTGCCCCAATACTGAATGGGCTGTCCGAAAGTCTTGCGTTTTTGCGTGTCCCCTGTAAGCGGTCGTTTTTGGTTGAAATAAAGCCCCATAAAAAATGCGACAATGAATATTTCATAACCACCACCAAAGACTTTGCCTCTGTCTTCACGTAAAGAAGTTGCACCACGCCCATAGTCACAAAAGTTTTTGATGATACTGTCTTCGTATCTTTTTTCCCATAGTGGATTGCGGTTTGCCCACAAATCATATAGTTTTTCTGCTATCATAATTCGTTATCTTACTTGTTTAACAACTGTTTGAATGGTTGACAAATCCTTATCATTGAACGGCTCTACTTTTTCAATCTGATAAACGGAACAAGAAAGTTTGTTGATTGTGTCAAAATCTAACGACTTTCGACCTGTTGTCTTATCGATATTAAGCAAATCTTTCGTAACGATAACGCATTGCTTATCAATGGTATCTATCACATTGTAGAATGTATCTTCCTTGAAACCGCCGAACGAAGATGTCGGAGCATCAAATATCAATGGATAGTCTTGTTCGCGTTTCAAAGTCGTAATTTGAGAAATAGCAAACAGAACCGACATATACATAGTTGTCTTCAGTGCACCGTTCGGATTTTCGATTCGTGTGCCATTGTCACTATAAAGTTCGATACGTGCAGAATTGTTAATGGTTTTTCTGATGCGGATTATTCCATAGAAATCATTTTTGTTCAACGTCTGCAAATACTTATTCGATTCGGTTTCAAGCATTTGTAGGAAGTTGTTGACATTTTGCTCTTTTGCGTTAGCGAATGCTTTGGTTATCTTCTCAAATGCAGTATGCACACGCTGATATACCTGCGTCATTGAACTTGTTGGTTCAAGTTGTGATAGTTTTTCTTGTATCTCAGCCCTCGCACTCTCCTTGTTTTTCAGAGTGGTTTCCAACTCTGAAAAACGGCTTTCGGCACGGCTTTTAGCATCAAAGAAGCCTCTCAAATCAGAGATGCTCTTATCTAACAGTTCAGAGCTTAACCCTGATTGCATCAGCAAATCATTTTGTTCTGTTTCCATCTCTTGCAACTGTTTATCCACTTCTGCCAACTCGGCTTTTCTTTTGGTGACAAATTCCAACCGGTCTGAAATGGTTATCGCAATGTTTGAAATTTCTTGCTCTGTATCGCCACTTAATTTGATTTGGCGAGAATGCAACTCATTAATGAATGAGTTGGGAAACAATGGCTTTTCAACATTTTCTTTCGTGTCTGAATTTTTATTGACTTCCGACGCTATATGGTCAAGATATTCATTAAGTTTATGGCACATAAACTCGTAAGCATCTGAGCCTTTAGGGGCAGAACGACCACAGACTTTGCAAATTCCATCGTCAATCATTTCTTTCATTGTTGCCTCATCGGGCAAATTCCATGGCAAAGGGACGGCATCATTGGCGAGTTTCTGAATCTTTGATATTGCCTCACGTGCTCCTGCCTCTTTCGCTCGACGTTCCGTTTCCTGCTTGTCAAGTATTCGTTTTTCCTTGCTCAATGCAGAAACTTTCGCAGAAAACTCTTTTATGATTGCAGGGAAAGAACGTAGAATCCAATATTCATCCAGCAGATTGGTGCTGTACTCGCACGATGAATACGCCACCAACTTTGCCCGCTTATCCTTCAGTCCTTTGATACGCTCTTTTATGGCTTGATAGCGTTCCGATGTTTCTTGGTTCTTTTCCAGCAATTCCAATTTTGAGGAGAATTCATTGATGGATAGTTCCTTTTGACGTAGTTCTGTCTTGATACTTTGAATGTCATTTGTGACATCATTCAATTGCGTATTGAGTTCTTTTGCTTGCTTCGACACTTTCTTATCGTTTTGCAACTCACGATTTGCAGCATTGGCCGATTTTTGCTCGAAATTTGAAGTTAATTCAACTAATTTATCAAACTCTTTAATGCCAGAAAAAGTGTCAACCAGAGTTTTCAACGCAGTGTCATTGTCAAAAACATTGAGTTCGTTTTCGCCCTTGAACAAACAATATTTACGGATGACAGGTTCGAAACAAGTATTTAGCAGTCTATCGCCAGCACAGGAATGTCGTTCTGTACCATCAATGAAATATCCGACAAACTTGTAATCCTTTGTGCGAATATTGTCTTCAGATATTCTTTCAAAAGTGAAACACTTTTCTATCTCCTTCTCTCCATCGTGTTCAAAGGTTATGTTTACTGAAACTTCATCGCTTTCTCCAATTTCCAATTCTGATTTACGCTTTTCAGAAATATGAGAATCTTTTCGGTTCTCACCTGTTGTGTCGAATAACCATTCTAATGCTTCAAACAAAGTTGTTTTGCCGTCACCATTGTCTCCAATTATCAAAGTCAGACCTTTTGATAGCGAAAGCTTGTTATTTCCATAATAACTGCGAAAGTTGTTAATTCTTATATCCTTGATAATCATATATTTGCTCTTAGATAGTTACTAACCTCATTGTATATTTCCTTTTCGGTAGCTTTTTCCTCGTTTCGATTGATGATTTGGGCAATAGCTTGAATTACTGCAAGATCAGAATCCAATGCATCTGATATTGACATAAAATCATCGGGATTATAGCCATAGAATTTGACAAGCTGCTCATCTGCAATCACAGCTTGTAAAATCTTATCGCCGTTAGTTTGATATGTACTCATATTGCACTAATTAAATATGGATAAATTATAATGATTCAACACATCTTGCAGCTCGTTATCAGTGTCATTCAGATTTTCAGACAACAAGGCAAAATCACGGACTCGCCTCAACTCGCTTTGCA
Organism: Hoylesella pleuritidis JCM 14110; assembly: GCF_000613725.1. Classification (GTDB taxonomy): domain Bacteria; phylum Bacteroidota; class Bacteroidia; order Bacteroidales; family Bacteroidaceae; genus Prevotella; species Prevotella pleuritidis. The sequence continues at coordinate 11,912 of NZ_BAJN01000023.1, read as the reverse complement.
CAAGATTTTTTTCCAAAGCATAACATTCTTCATCGAACACATTATCTGGTATTACGATGAGGTCGTGAATGATTGCAAAGCGTTTGTCTTTGTGCATTCGCAAGACACGTCCACGGCGTTGAATGAATTGGCGTGGATTTCCTGTGCTTGCACAGAAAATAGCCAATTCGCTTCGTGGCACATCAACCCCTTCGTCTAAACACTTCATTGAGGTAAGTACATCTATGCTACCATTGGCAAAGCCTTTAAGCATAGCATCGCGGTCGGTTGATTCAAAGGTGAACTGACGAACAATGATATGAGAATCCATATCGCGGACAATGCGGGTGAAATCGTCAATTAAATGTTCCGTGTCGGGGTCAGATGCAATTGTGTCGGACTGGTCGAAAATATCAGCCTCGAAATTATCGGGCTTGTTACCCTCTGGGACATAGACCAATGTGTATTTCAAACTACTTCTTTCTTCCATTCGCTGTTGAACAATCTGTTTAAAAACAGACAACTTATTTGCAGCTTTATGAATGATGCGTTTGCGTTTCAGCAAAAGCATTTTCAAACGTTCCTGGCTTTCCTCATCATGGAAACCCATTATCTTGACTATTTTCTTTGATAGTCCAACATATTCTTCCATCTCGTTTTCAGTCAAACGAACAATGTGCGGATAGTAATAGTAACGGCACAAAGCTCCATTCTGAATAGCTTCTGCCATTGAATACTCGAATGTATAACTGTCGGCACAGCCAAAGAAGTCCATCAGTTTGCGGTTACCCGTATTGTCAAACTGCCTTTCGGGTGTGGCAGAAAGTCCAATGCGACGCAAATATCTTATGTCTGACAAACGTTGAGCCATCAATCCTCCGCCCATATTGTGTGCTTCATCTGCGATAAGCAAAAGTTTGTTTTTGGGGAATTGGTTCAATTCCATAAAAACATTGGATCGAACAAATGAAGCGTAAGTTGATATGATAATGTAAGATATATCATTGTGGGCGTTTGTCATTTCGAGCAAACGAAGATTGGCCACTGCCGATTTCCAATTGTTATACTTCGAGCAGACTTTTATAATAGTACTGAAATTAAACTTCTTACATTCAATTTCCCACTGTTCGACAAGTGTGATTGTCGGGACAAGGATAATGGCTTTGTAGTAGTCTAACTTGTTGTAGATTTCAAGCAGACAATTCAATGAAGTGATGGTTTTTCCTGTGCCTGTAGCCATGGCAAACAAACCTTTCTGTTTGTTGCTCTTCCAATTCTCGAATGCTTGTTTCTGATATTCACGCGGTCCAGATTCGTAGGGGAAACGAGGTCTGCCGAAGTCAATTGGCTCAATGGTTTCGCCTTGCTTCTTTATCCTCTCAATCTCGATTTCAACCTTGCTTTTGGCTTTACTCAATGCTTTTATTATTGATTTTGACAATGATTTATCAGCAATATCCTGCTGAATAAACTTGTACTCATCTTCCAGCAAATCTTTCAGTTCCTTGTTCTTGAACGATTCGGCAATATGGGTTTTTACCTTGTCTGTTGGTACAAAAATAACATTCTCGTCTTGACCATCAAATACAAGTTCAAATTCACAATTGATTCTTTTTATTGTTGCGGATGCTGGGTTGCTATCCCAATCGCAGAAAGCCGTAAGGCTTTCGATGTTGTCAATCAATGCCGACCGTGAAAAGTTGCAAGAGCCATCGAACCCGACCTTATTCACACCATCGCTAAAAATGCCTGTTTTGGTGTGAGAAATACCAATACTGTCTTTTGGGGCGACAATTCTAAAGTCAAGTCGATTGTTACGGATAAGCCATGCAAGACAATTGAAGAAGTGAGTATCCCGCTTTGACAATGTATTTTTCAGTTTTTCGATGTCAGTTACGTCAAAAAAAGGGATAGGCGAATCAAGTTTACCGCTAGCGATGGCATTTTTATCTTGTTCGGTCAGAATATCGTTTACAATTAGATTCATACGTCCACCATTATATAGAAACGATGCAAAACCATCAGCCAAAACATTAATTGCAGAAGAGGAAAAGAATCCCAACATCAAATCAAATCTCGTGGCATTACACAAACAATCAGAGAAGAAACCTATCGGTTCCCACTCCGTTCGCGATTTGAAATGGCGGTGTGCCGGAAATGTCACATCTTTTAACATAGTTACAATCTTATTGTAGCTATTCTTCGTCCTGCCTCAGGCAGTTCTATATTGAATATTGTTGCGTACTTACTTATCATATTAGTCTTTTCTCTTTCGGTTAAAATGCTATCATCCATCATTTTTATCAATAGGGAATTAACCAATGATTGGTTTCTCATAATCATCTTTCTAGTTATTGGATTCCATAATATCATATCCCACATGTCAGAATGAACATTACGATTCAAATTTACATAACCAGAGATTATCTCATCGAATGACTTATTTGTTGCTAACAATATTCTAGCAACAGCCTCAACAAATGGCAATAAACCGATTGGACGGAAAAACAGATTTCCTCCATTTTCTGTAGAACGTAGTTCTGCAGCTGGATTATCTGAATTATTATTTATGTATGCCTCTATCTCTTCAAAAGTAGAATTCATACAATCCCAGAAACCGACCAAATACCGATTAAATTCAGCAATAATATCATCAGATGGTCTATATTTTAACTGATCTTTTATTTGAGATTTTACATAACGATGCCGTTCTTTTTGACATTTGAATACCCAGTAAAGCACAAGATGACATTCATATAATGTCATCAATGAAGTAAATGCTTTTTTATCTGACTGAGGAATTGATTTATTATTACTCGCCTTTATCCTTTCTCCCATAAACAAGGGGTATGTTTCCAATAAATCTCGTGTAACAATAGCAACCGTATCATCCTCATCAAGAGCAATAATGTCTCCTAAACGAACAGGTTTAACATACCTGTTAAGCGTTGAAAAGATTCTCCTAGATTTTTTCATTCCTTCTGTTGTATTTTGATGACCTATAAGCATCACACTAATGGTCTCATTTTCCAACTCTCTGTTTTCCAACAAGGCAGCTCTGATTCCTTCTACTCTATGCTGACCATCAACTGGAAAAATCTTTTCACGACCAGAGAACTCCAATAATCCGATATTTGGGTACTGATTATTTTCTACCTCAAATCGAATTTCTGTCCACAAAGGATCTCCATCATAAACGGCAAGAACAAGGCTGTCAAAAAAGCGGTCTTCACGGTTTAATATATACTCTTTTATCCTTATGTAATTATTGGAGAGAGAGCGTTGTATCTGCTCTTTTAATGAATTAGCTGTATGTAATTCATCATCAACCTTTTTTACCATCCTGCTAATTTGCCCGAAGGACATAGTGGCACAATAGTAAACAGTATTTCCAATTCTTCCTTTTATTGCAGGTATTTTTGTTGGTTCCATGATTAAAATGCCTTTTCAGTTGGTTGAACATCTAATTTATCTGGTATTTCCGAATTAAATGGAGGTCTTATTGCACGAATAAGGGCAACCTCATCTTTATCTATTTGTTCATTATTTGTTTCTGGATAATAACGATAAAACAGATAATCTTTCCAGTACTTTTTCATTCTGACAATATCTGTCCTTGATTCATCAGAATCATATTCTTTTGCCCGTTTACGAATATGTTGTCTTCCTTCTGAATAATGACACCTACCGATGTAAACAACATATTTTTCAATAAATGGAAGATTAATCCCTTTAAGATAAAACATATATATACCACCTGTATTCGTTGGTAGATTCTTAATACTTTCAGAAATGACCCCTCCTTCATAATATTTTATTTCTTCTGACCACTTAGCTTCATCTGAGATTGGATTTAAATCATCAATTTTATTATCTATCCAATGAGAGGGATTATGATAGTAGATTATATCATATAACTTATCCTCGTCATACAAATTTAAAAATGCCCCTTTTCTCATATAAAACAATTTGCACATAAAACATCATTATCATCATCTGCGAATATATCTACCAACAAAGAATTGCTGTTCATCTTTGCTCTTTGTTCTTGTCGTTTGATAGCATCTAACTTAATTTGACGTATGCGTTCAGGCTTAATTAAGTCTTCCAAACTCTCGCCTTGAATCCATGTGTAACCATCCTTCTCGTATTCCATTGCCTTTTTGAATAGGTCGGGGTGTTGCTCATAGAGCCAAATCCATTCGATTTTCTGCTGGTAGAAACAGAAATAGCAGCCTGATCGGCTTCGGCAGTATGTTCCAATTTTTCCATCAACTTCAAAAGGTATCTCTTCATAATACGCGGGAACTCCAACTCCACTTTCGCGCAACAAACGGAATATATCTTCCTTTACAAGAACCTCATCATTATCTATTAATGGAAATGAATCCAATTTTCCCACAGGATACTCTGTAGTCTTTAGATACTCAAAAACTACGCGGTTGAATAATTTTACATCAATATCAAGCAAAGCATTAAGCGTTTTAGAATAGTAGAACTGTTTATTCAGAGGTCTTTTCAAGATCTCCATAATTTCTTCCAATTGGAATTCAGAACAAAATCGATTATAGATATCAATTATTTGTTCCCGCTGATCATTATGCAGAGCCTTATTGATAATATCAATACTCCAAATATTTCTCCTGAATGGAAATACAGCTTGGATATTGGGTTTTGAGGAAATATAGCCATCACGATTTTCATCACCACGTATACCGACATAGGATACAGCATAGTCATCTCCAACAAATCTTTCAAATTCAGCCAATTTCATTTTTTGCGTGCACCATCGAGCCTGTGGAGATGGAAGAAATCCACCACAGGCTTTTAGAAAGTGGTCAAAAGGAGTTGCCTCTGGACTGCCTTCTGCTGCACGTAATCGCTTAATACTCCCTAAATAGGCTTCGAGTTTATCTATTAGTAACTCCGTCTCTTTCAACTCACAACCTGTGTCAGAATTGTAATACTCTATCTTCATATGAGGGTATTTATGCTTTAGATAGATGGAAAGAGCTGCACTATCTTTCCCTCCCGATATGCCGAGTATATGTCTCACCTTTATCATTTCATTTTCTTCTTCAATAGGTTCATCAATGCATAAATGTTGAGATTGACATCCTCCGACAATAACTTCTCAATTCTAGCTTCTAATTCTTTAGAACGTTTTTTTTCTTCGACACTTACTTGAAAAGACATCGCTTCTGAAACAACAGAGTGTTTTTCACACTCTCGGAAGAGATATATGATATTGTCAACGAGTTGTTCCTCTTGATCATCTCTCAAACGTTCAAGTGGTTGATCCAGCGCAGCATAAGCAATACTTTGATACCATTCTTGTCGATTGTCGAATTCTGCCATAACGTGATTATAGAAATCACGTTGCTTGTCTGAAAGGAGATGTTCTTTTATGTGTGAAAGACGTTGCCGAATCTCTGTAATGTAATCTATATATTCATACTCTTGAAGTTCAAGCCGTTCAATTATCTGTTCCTCTATTCTGTCTATCAACGAAGTATAACACGAGCGAAGTTCTCTCACTGCTTTTTGTATAAGGTGGCAATAGTTTGCAACAAAATCCGTGTTGTTTAATGAATTCTTGTCGTATCCTAATGCTTCAGGTAAATCCTCAAAGAATGTCTTCTCAGGATCTTTCGCCTTGACAAGTACGTCTCGAAAACGCAGAGTTGTTATATGATCAAACTTGCAAGTGTGCTTAGCATAATCATTCAACTGATGATAAAATACAAAGAATGGCTTGATAGTTTCAATAAACTTATTGCTATTTATCTTTTTACTCTCCGGCGCATGGATAAACTTGCGATACTGATTGTAGAATTCAATCTTTACCCCATCCTCAGCATACGCCTTGATAGTAAAATCAGAGGGATGTTTTTTTAATAAATCAAAAAACTCCATATTGATTTCAGGGATATACACGCCATTGCTCCCAAAAAGAGAATAGTCAAGCCTTTTTATAAATAAATAGGTCGGGATCCAAAAATCCAACACTCCCATTTTTATCTTATAGGGCTGCTCTGAGAGTATTTTTATCAGCTCTGATATTTTACGTGGTTTTTCCTGAGTGCTACGAAGAAAATTCTCACATGCATTCCAAAGTGACATCATACCATCCACTTGTGGAGCATCCGCAAACTCTCCGTATTGATGTAACCCCGTCGTTTGGAGTAGTGTGTAATAGATTGTCTTCTCTGGCGGATATTTATCTTTTTCCCAACTGAGGTCCTCTTTATCCGCATATAAAATGAGAGCTTGCAGATATTTTACACGTGCAGCAGATATACTAGCACTCAGTTTTTGACGATTAATAAGTTCATTGTTTATTACAGGAGTGAGGAAATATACATCATTACAAACATCAGAAAGCAAAGCATTAAAATCTCGTTGGCTACTAATCTTTTTCTCCATACCTTTATAAAACCACGTTACCTCGTCATGGTATGAAAATAGACTGTTTTTTATCTTTTTGTTCAGCAAATTCTGTTCATACATTCTAAGGTTGCGAATTTCACTCAAGGCAACATTATCAGTTTTGTCTATCAAGATTTTTTCTACGATATAGTCATAGATTTGTATTTTGTGCAGATGTTCAATGATTGCTTCCGTATGGTTGAAGACTGCAAAGACGATCGCATGCTTACAATCTTTACTGAAACTACTTACTTCATCATACGTATTTTCACGGGTTGAGAAAATTAATTCAATAAAACCATCAACCTCGTTCGCAGGAGGCTGACCGAATGGCTCATCATAAAGCCTATACTCAAAATAGCGAGGTGTCCCGCTGTGATAATAATATGCTTTGACTGGAGCTACACGATTCTTGAATTCCTTTCGAAGTAAATCAATAGGATGTATTGGAACAGGAATAACAGCAGAAGCCTTTATAATCTCATCTTCAATGTTTATATCTGTCCCTTCAAATAGAATGTATCGTGCTTTATATTCTGCGTATCGTATGATGCGGAGATTAATGAGTTGTTCTAACACAACCTCTGCCATATCTATAGCCATCGCATATTTCATATATTCAATAAGTTGCTTCCTTGGCATAGAAAAACCTGAACTGCCAAAAATATTAAGTAGTCCGATAGCCTTTACTGTTTTTAAGGCAGCTGTCATTGACAGATCGTTTTCCCAATTAGCAGTTTCGACACGCTCAATGGCAATAATAATAGCCCTCCATCCCATTGAATCTGCATTTACATCGGTTAAATACGAATGAAAGTTTGCCACAAGATAATCATAAACAACACTTAAATTGTATGTACAGGTAGGTGTAGGAGTGAAATTACTTAAAGAATCAGAACTTTTGGAATTAAGGAATGAAAATAAGGAGCGTTCATTTTGACCATATTTCTGAATAGCCTTAGTGAGTATAATCGCAGAGAATGTATCTAAAGGAAAAAGCTTTTGCATTGTTCCTTCCTTGAGAGTAGGTGCAATAAATTTACATTGCAAAGCAATTTCATAGATAGAATGGGTTTGTATACTAAGTATATCGGCATTATTACGCAATACCTCTGCCGCCATATACAACAGTTGCTCCACTGGCTCCGCAAAAACCACCTCTTGGAAACGCCCTTTTACTTTTGCCCATTCGTTTTTTTGAACAATATTCAGCTTTGAAGCGTATGCACTAAAATTCTGATGAAGAGTTGTAAGCAGAAGTATATTTCGTCCTGGAACATTGACGAACTCTGCCAACTGTTGTATAAAGTATAGTTCTTTCTCAACCTCATTTTTGGCAGCATGTTCAAGAATCTTGCCAAACTCATCTATAACTATTACGAGCATCTTATTATGCTTCTTCAGTCGGTGATAATAGTTACGCAACATCTCTATAGCTGTATCCCCATTAGTCTTCTTGCTCAATTTCTTAATGAGCAAATAATCTAGTGGATGATACTCTCCCACTATATTTAGAACATCAAAGCCACTAACTGGTGCTAGTACTCTTGAATTTTTTATCAATACATTGTATGTATCCGTTCCTATCAAATCATGCTCCAACCTGAGTAGGAAACACGATTTTCCAGTACCGTATGTACCAATAATGGTAAAAGAGTGTATGCCAGTCTGATATTGGCGGACAATTTCTCCCACCACTTTTTCTACATTAGGTGTAACAATATACCTATCGCTACCTGTGACTCCTGATTCTATGTTGGCTGACAGACTAAAATTCTTCATTTCTATAGTAGTGTTTAAGAACTTCACTTGGTTTCAATTTATGAAGAAATTGAACTTGACGTAATCCTGCTGTGTCGGAATAACGAAATACATCTGGAAATAGTTCTTGTATATCGATGAGCATATTTATGAGTTCCATATCAGTTAGGCAGAATATGCTACCTATGGTTTGCAGCATATCATAGTCTACGCTATCATTATCTCCTTTCTCTCTCACGATTGCGTAGAGCAGAATCTCAAGCGGAATTTGACGCTTCCCCTCTACATTAAAAGAATATTGCTTTTCGTCTCCTGATAAACGAATCAAGTCTAGATCTGTCATAAGGACAGAATAATCTTCCATAGATAAAGTTTTGTGTGAGAGAACATAATTCTGTAGAAGCACTCCAACGTCTTTTTTTACCGTATTCTCATTGAAACTCTTCAATTTCCCTTTTTCCGTCATCGTACGCTTCACAAATGCAACAACGTGTTCACGATCAAAGGTGAGACGTTCGCGTTGGAAGTTTGTAAAAAACAATCTATAAAGTGTAGCTTCTCCTATGCTTATAAGTGTATAATGTAAAAGCCAAAGTGTCCCAAGATCTTCAATGAATGGGTCTGTGCCATTATTAGAGTCAAATATAAGATGAGCAATGTCTGTTAGTCCGTCATCATCAAGCATTCCAAATGCTCTCATCCAATAACGTATAGAGGCGACCATATTCTTACCAACTCCGAGTTTGACAATAGAATAAAGTTCGTTCCAGTCATTATTCTCTAGTGCAAAATCATACCCCTTCTTAAGCCACAAAGCTTTGCAAGGAAACGATTCATGTCCGGAAAATGTATATTTATTTATAAGCATAATGAATTCTATATTTATAATTCTAGGGAGTTTTCGTTAAGCAGGAAATCATAAACACTAATTGTGGTTATTCCCTGTTCATCTCTTGTAACAGGACATTCTTCACCTATTACGATTATCTTTTTGAATGAATCATCCACTTTTAATAAAGATGCTCGCTCTTGTTTCACTTTTTCATCTGTTCCCATTCTGTATGCGGATTGAATGTAGTACCTTCGGCTTCCAAGATTGCAGACAAAATCAACCTCCAAAGTGGAACGTTGTCTTTTTCCATCTTCTTTGACATTTACAATAGGAACTGCTCCAACGTCTACATTAAATCCACGAACACGCATTTCATTATAGATAAGGTTTTCCATCAAATGGCTCTTTTCATATTGTCTGAAATTGATACGAGCATTGCGTAGCCCTAAATCCATGAAATAATATTTGAAAGGAGAGTTTATATAGCGTTTGCCCTTTATATCATATCGAGTTGCCTTTTCAACAAGAAAAGAATCACATAAATAGTCGATGTAATCCTTTATTGTGTCATAGGATATAGATGATTTTTTCTCACTGCGAAATGAATTTGCAAGTTTATTGGGATTTGTCAATGCACCGATACCAGACGCCATAATGTTGATAAGTTCTTCTAAATCATCATTTTTTCTTATATCATACCTATCCTTAATGTCCTTGATATAAGTTTCCTCAAACAGAGATTTCAAAAACTTAACTTTTTGTTCCTCTGTAGTACATGACAGAATTTGTGGCAATCCTCCATATAGCAGATATTCATTTAACCCGGCTTGAATAGAGCCCTTATAGGCAGACATATATTCAAGGAAACATAATGGAAAGATTTTTACTTCATATCCGCGTCCTCGAAACTCTGTTGTAATATCCTTCGAAAGAAATTTTGCATTACTGCCTGTAACATATACGTCAACATTCTGTATCTTGAGAAATCCATTGAGAACATCCTCGAAATGATCAAGCATCTGAACTTCATCTAGTAGCACATAATACTTCTCTTTATCTATGATACTATTTTCAATATATGAATACAGATTGTCCGGATTTCTTAAATCTCTATTCCTGAAATCTTCAAGATCCACTTTTATGATATGATCTGATTTAATTCCATTCTGTTCAAGATATGATACAAATATCTCAAACAGGAGATACGATTTTCCACATCTACGCATTCCTGTTATTATCTTAATCATACCATTGCCTTGTAATGAAACCAACTCGGTCAAGTACTTATCACGCTTTACCATTTCTGTAATCGGAGTTTGTGTGTAAACATCTCGTAGTTTTCGATCGCAAAGGTAATATTTTTCTATCATTTCACCAAGCTTTCTCGAAAAATATGTGTAAAGGCACAGAGTTTTAGAATAAGAGAGTAGCGTAAATCATTCTACAAAATCCTCATATTTCCGATATTTCCTGCCTTATACTTATTTTCAAGAAGCCCGTGTTATGCCTTTAATTTTGCAGGAGCACAATCATTTACCCATTAAAAACAAGGATTTATGAAAGACAACACAACTATATATTAGTATTGGGAGAGGAGTGCACAGAGAGGTGAAGAATAAGGCAAGAAAGCACGCCTTGTGGGCATAAAAATGTCGCAAGAGGCGTATTTTGTAAAATCAGGGTACACATAAAACAGGGTCAACTCTACATTTCGTCGGTTGACCAATCCTCTGAGGACTTTGCCTTTGTATCGGCAGAAAGAGACAAATTCACGGTAGAAATTTCTGTCGCCCGGCTCTATCTTCCTCTATCTTCCGCAGCAATAGGCTTTTGGGATGCTTGCCGTATCCCAGCAACCTGCCCGCTCCGACATTGTAGGACAAGACGGCAAGCAAAAGAACTGTTCCATTTAAAACATCTGAATATAGGGATTTACAACAGCTTCTTGAACTTCATCTCCGCTAATCTGTTGATTTCATCCTTGTAGGTATCAAGATGATGGAGGATGATGTTCTCCACATAGATGCCAATGGTCATATCTTTGTTTCTCATCGACATGACTATATCCGCCATTGTGTCCTGTAACTCTTTGGCAATATAGATGGTCTTGCGATTTTTCAAAGTGTTGCGACAAATGAAAAGCGACTCATAATCGCTCTTATCGGACTTTCTCCTTTCTCTTCTTGGAACTCTTGAAAAATCCTTTGATATTGGTTCGTCATTTGGACGTTCTGATTCGATACACTGCTCTTCTGATTGAAAGCGTTTCATCTCACTCTCTTTTCTTTTCATAGGAATACCCTGTGAAATAAGTTTTCGGATGGCAACGGGATCTACCTTGCCGTTTTGATTTTCTTTCATACTTACTTAATTTTATTGTCATACAATTCACTGTCCATTTCGTTGTCGGTATATTTACCGATGAAGATGAATATGTCCGCTATCAATGGTATGCCCAATAATCGGATTGTACCGGTAGAGGTACATCCTTTCGTTCATATCCTTTCTGTGGAGATGTTAATTAGCGTCCATCAATACAATCGTTCGATTGTATCTGCTTTCGTACATTCCCACGTTCGAGTGAAAGAATCAAGGATATGTTCTTTGGTATATACCCTCGCCTATATCGCTCATCGAAACGTGATGTTATCGAAGACGCACACCCTCACCGACATATTCGACAGTGCAAATATATGGCTCGGTGATGCTGTAATCAGTGTGATTTCCTTTAGTGCGTACTTGTGGCGTCAATTTGGATAGTTGTGGCTTCATATGAGGCAATGGAGTTAGACATGCCGCTTAGTAATTTTGCATCCAAGCGGTAAGCCGAAGCTTTCGAGACATAAAGTGCTCTTTTTTGAGTGATTCGTTTTCGTCCTTCATGGACAGACTTATTTGCATCGGGCAAATA
>NZ_BAJN01000024.1 GCF_000613725.1 Hoylesella pleuritidis JCM 14110 | reverse complement strand
TCGATTTGTCCCGATTTGTAAGAGTTTCTGTGCCGGGAGGCACACTCTCCTACAGTCGGCTTCGCCGAGACGAGTTGATGAGCCGTCAGGCGAATAAATTCCACACGGATTGTTGAGCGTCAGCGAAAAAATCTTTCCAAATCAAACAAATCCTTTTTTCATCGTATTTTTTTTGTTCATTTTTTATTAATTAACTGTTTGTTTTAAATCATCGGGGGGAGCACACCGCCCGTTTCCGTGGGATTCGGAACGTGATGAATCACGCCCCTGCGGCGTGCCGCACCCCCGATGAGAGAGACATCTTTTTTATTTCACAACAACCTTGCGTCCGCCTACGATGTAAACGCCTGCGGGCAGCCGGTGGCGTGCGTCGGCTAAGCGGTCGGCCACGCGGCGGCCTTGCAGGTCATACACCGGACCGTTCTTTCCGTCGGTCGCCTCGTTCGTCGTGCTGCCGATGCCGGTGGTCTCGCCGTCGAGGACGACAGAGAGCTGCTTGGCACCTGACGCCTGCGGTGGACAGATGATGTAGGCACGGTAGGCAGGAATGGTGGCGGCGGAATTGGTCGTCGTTACCTTGTGGAACTTGCCGTCGTCCTGCAGAATGTAGGCGTTGTTGGCGGCAGCGGTGGCGTTGCTCACGCCGGCTACCGTACCCGTGAATTTGTAACCTGCGGCGGGGGTCGTCATCTTGTCGGCCTTGTAGCTTTCACCTCGATGTTTCTGCCGCCGAGCTGTGGCATACCGTTAGCCGTGATGTAATACGGCGTGTATGCCGTGAGCTTGTCGTCCACTTCCTTGAAATGGACTTCGTTTTTGTTGCCGCCCGAGAGGGTGTAGGTCTTGAAGCCCTGAGCATACAAGTCGTAAGGCAAACACAGCGTGGCATTCTGCGTGCCATTGAATTTGCGCTCGTAGGTAACGGTGGCGGCGGTGAAGTCGAGCCCGATGGGCATTGCCGTGCCGTCGGTGAGGCGGAAGTCGTCGCACGCCCAGCCTTTCTTTGCCGCGTCGTAATACACGTAGTTCGCCTTGCTCTTGTCGGCTGCGTTGTAGAAGTCGGGCATTCCACCCAACTGCTGTGCCCAGTAGCACCGGTCGGTACGGTCGCCTTGCAACTTCTTTGTCACCTCGCCGCTCTTGAGCTGCTCGGCGGTTACCGGCATGCCCTGTGGCCTGCCGCAGGCGTTGAGGTAGTAGCAGTTGTTGAAGGTGGCGCCGTTGTCGGCGAAGGTGTAGCTGTTTCCGTTGTTTTCGGCGTTGTTGGTGCGAGGTAGAGGCAGTTGGTCAGGGTGGAGGTACCAAAATTATTACAGACAAAGCCGGCCATCGATCTATCGCCTTCATTCGAATTGTCGGTGAACGTTCCCTTGACAAGGCAGTCGGTGATGGTAACCCGGGCATCGTGGCCTACCCATTGAACCAGCCCCGCCGCGTCGGATCCCTTACTCCCATAGCCCCCCGTGAGACGCACGTCGGTGGCGCAGCCCGTGATGGTGGTGGTGCCAAAGGCCTCCGCAACCAATCCGGCCAATCGGAGTTTCTGCGTCGTGATCTGCCCTTTGACGCGCAGGTTGCGGATGGTAGCGCCGTCCACAGACCGGAAGGGGGCGATGTCTCTTTTTTCGCCGGCATCCCAGTTGAGCGTGAGCGTGTGGCCCTGCCCGTCGAACGTGCCTTCGTAAGGGAAGACATAGCCCAGCATCACGATCTCCGTGCCGAGGTCCACATCGGCCGTCAGCTTGGCGTTGAGGCCGTATTCGCCGTTTTTCACGCGCTGGCAGAACGACTTCCAGTCGGCGGCCGTGGCGATGTCGAAGGGGCCGGTCACGGTTACGTCCACGCTCTTGTCTTCCGTTACGGGCGTGTTGGCGGTGAAGTCGCCGAAGTTGAGCGCGTAAGTCAGCTTAGGGTTGTAGTCGTTGCCGAGGAGTTCCTCTGCGGTGGGCAGCGTGCCGTGGATGCCCTGCCCGTTGTTGGCGTAGCGCGAGGCCATCTCATTGCCGTTGTAGTTGAACTTCACCTGATACACCCGTTTCTTGGCGTCGGTGGTGGGCAGCGGCTCAAGGTCGGTGCCGAGCGTCTGTCCCCAGACGTTGTCGGTGCGGTCGCCCTGCAACATCTTCGCCACTTCGCCGCTCGCGAGCTGCTTCTCGACTATCCGCTCGCCCTGTGCCTTGCCGCAGGGGTTGAGGTAGTAGCAGTTGTTGAGCGTGGTGGTGGCGCCGGAGGTATTGGTCGGGGCGAAGGTGTAACAATTGTTGTTGCTGTTGTCCGCATTGTTCGTGCCGGCGTAGAGGCAGCGGGTCAGCGTGCAGGTGCCGTTCTGGCTATATACGAAGCCGCCCATGCCTTTCTGTCCTTTCTCGGTGGTGGCGTTGATCGAGCCCTTGACGAGGCAGTCGCTGATGGCGACGTTAGCACCAGAGTATATATAGGAAATCAAGCCTCCAGCCCCGCATCTGTTGCTGGTATAGCTGCTCGTGATGTTCACCGCGCTGACGCAGTTCGCGACGGTGTTGCTGCCGCCATAGGCTTCGTCAATCAGTCCCGACAGATAGAAACTGTTCGACCGGATGGAGCCTTCGGTGCGCAGGTTCCTGATGGTGGCGCCATTCACTCTCCCGAAGGGGGCGATGTTGTCATTTTCGCCGCCATCCCAGTTGAACTTCAGCGTGTGGCCCTGGCCGTCGAACGTGCCGGCATAGGGCTTTTTGGCAGTTCCCACCATCGCGATGTCGGTGCCGAGGTCCACGTCCTGCGTCAGCTTGGCGTTGAGGGTGGTCTGTCCGCCGTTCACGAGGGCGCAGAACTCCTTCCAGTCGGCGGCCGTGGCGATGGGGAAGGTGCCAGTCACGGTTACGTCCACGCTCTTGTCTTCCGTTACGGGCGTGGTGGCGGTGAAGTTGCCGAAGTTGAGCGTGTAAGTCATCTTAGGGTTGTAGCCCGCACCGAGGAGTTCCTCTGCTGTGGGCAGCGCGACGGTCTTTCCGCTGTTGGCGTAGCGCATGGCCTTTACCTCGCCGTTGTAGACGAACTTTACCTCGTACACCCGCTTCTTGGCGTCGGCGGTGAGCTGCGGCTCGTTGTCGGTGCCGAGGGTCTGTCCCCACACCTGCGACTCTATGCCCTTCTGCAACTTATAGGCTACGTAGCCGTTCTTCAGCTGCGCCTCGGTGATCTTATCGCCCTGCACTTTGCCGCAGGTGTTGAGGTAGTAGCAGTCGGTGAAGGTGGCGCCGTAGCCGGTTTCCGTGCCGAAGGTGTAGCAGAGTCCATTGTTGGTGGCGTTGTTCTTGCCGACGTAGAGGCAGCGAGTCAGCGTGTAGGTGCCACCATTATAAAAGACAAAGCCGGCCATCGCTCTCTCGCTTTCATCCGCATTGTCGGTGATGCTGCCTTTGACGAGGCAGTCGGTGATATGAACCGAGGCCTGGTAGCTACAGCTTGAACCATGCCCGCCGCTAGGGATGAAGCCAAACCACTGCGCCCCCCCGTGATGTCCACGTCGCTGATGCAGCCCGTGAGGGTGGTGGTGCCCAAGGCTGCACGAACCATTCCGGACAAGTTGTAACCCTTCGACGTGATCTTCCCTTGGGTGCGCAGGTTGCGGATGGTGGCGTTCTCCACATAATAGAAGGGGGCGATTTGGTTATCTTCGCCCGCATTCCAGTTGAACGAGAGCGTATGGCCGTTGCCGTCGAACGTGCCGGAGTACGGGTAGCTCACAGAGCCCAGCATCACGATCTCCCCGCCGAGGTCCACGTCCTGCGTCAGCTTGGCGTTGAGGAAGGGCTCGCCGTTGTCGTTCACGCGCTGGCAGAACCTCTTCCAGTCTTCTTTCGAGCCGATGCTCACTACTTCCATGCCATTGTTGCCCTGCGCCCACGTCGGTATCGTCAGCACGAGGGCAAGCAAGAAGAGGCAGAGCCTCTGAATTGTAATTAAATGTTTCATATTAAATTGAGATTAAAAAATTAAATATTCTTTTGGTTATCGGGGGCGTGGCGTAATTACTACGTTTTCCGGAAGACTTCCTTGTATGTTTCTGTCTGTTCCCGGTTACGTTGTACAAGATGGTTGATCGTATCTTTGGAAAGGGAATCCAAAAGATGCTTGTGCGCCAAGCCGTCGAACGGCTCTTCAAAAGGACGGAGATAAGACAGCTTCCCCTTTCGCGTGGAGATTTCAATGAACTTTTTATCCATCTCAAGTGAAAAGCCAATGATGATCTCGTCTTGTTCATTTTTTACGATATATACCAACAGGTCTTCTTCATCTTTGCTGTTTGTTGATTCTGTTGCAAAATTATTCTACGAAGACCAACAGGGCGTTTCATATTAGCAAAAACTTGTATCATATTTGTAATTCACTAAGAATTGACGATTTATAAATATCCGGAACACCTATGCCTTCTCATCGGATGAGCCCTTTTGCGTTTTCTTTTTTTCTTTGGAAACAGCTTTGTATTCTGAAGGCGACATCCCGAAGAAAACCCGGAAACAACGGTTAAATGTGGCTCGGGAATTGAATCCTGACCTATATTCCACTTCGTTGATGTTCAAGTCGGGATTGTTGGTGAGCAGCGATGCCGCATGTCGCAGCCGGTAACCGTTGATAAATTCGTTGATTGTGGCTCCGTCGGCATACTTGCGCACGGCATTGGTGATATAGACGGCATTTGTTCCAATCCGTTTTGAGAGAATGTCACGGTTCAACTCCGTGTCTTTATAGATTTTCTCATTCTGCATCAGCTCGCACAACCGGCGGTAGATTTTTCCTTCACGGTCGAGCTCTTCCTCGGGAACGAGCCTTGCCGCGGTCTCCATGTCGCTTTCCGCCTTGCGGTATAATAGAATGGAGTCGTACAAAGCCCTGTTTTTGCGGCGCAAGCGGCGGGTGTAGATGATGTAAAGTACGACGGTGGCAAGCAGCAATGCCACGATGATGAGTGAGAGATAGAGCCGTGTTGTGATGACCTCGTTCCGGAGTGTGAGCTTGTCAACCTCGAAGATGGTGCGCAATTCGTCGAGCTGCTTGGCAAGTTCGGTGTTGCGCAGCTTGTCTTTGTGTGGGATGACGAGGCTGTACAATTCTGCGGCTTCCTTGTATCGTCCGGCCTGCATGTAGAGGTCGGCTTGCTGCATCTGCACGGTGAGCAAGCTGACGGAGTCGCCGGCGGCAGTCATGATGCCCATGTTCTCGTTGTTGCAGGCAATGGCCCGGTCGTACTGTTTTGTGGCTGCATAGTAGCGGGCTTTCACTTGAAGGAGCTTGAATCGGGCAACGGCTTTGCGTCCCTCGGCATATTTATCAGCGAGCTGCAGCAATTCCTTGGCACGGTCGTAATGGCCTGTTTCCAATTCAGCGACGGCAGTTGCCAGCGTGCAGTAGAGATAGCGTCCGTTGAGCGAGGGTGTGTAGCCTTTTTGCAGGGCTTCGCTCTTGTATTTGTCGATGACCGCTTTCCATTCCGAGCATTTCACCCTTAGCTTTTCATATTTCCGCAGTCCGTCGAGCGTTTCACCCAAGACGTTGTAGGCAGAGAGCAATTGTGAGATTTCATCGGCCTTGGAAAGGGCGGAGATGCTCTCCTCGATGGTCTTCTCGGCTTCGCGGAAGCGTCCCATTGTCTGATAGATGCATGCCATGCCGTAGGTGGAAGTGCCTAATCCATAGTTGCTCTTTCTTTTTCGCGCGTCGGCATACATCTTTTGCGCTTCAAACAATGCGGTCTGCACCTTGTCTTCGTAGAGATAACTCTCAATCAGTACGTTCCACGCATTGTAGTAATAATCCCATGTGCCGTTCTTTTTCATAGCACTGAGGACTTCAGGCAAATAGTAGCTGATGCTGTCGGTCATCTCGTAGTTGTAATAGCAATACAACTGGGTGACGCGCGCCTGGGCTTCCGCCTCCTTGTCTTTTTGGCGTAAGGATTCGGCAAGATATTCACGGATGCAGCGTAATTCATAGCCCATATTATCTTCGGCAGCTGCCAACCGGCAAAGATGATGGTAGGCCTGCAAAAGTTTTTCTCCCTTGAGGTGCTTCATCTCTTTGCGGATGGAGTCTGCCGGAGTGGCGGCATACATTTCTCCTACGGAGAGTGTAATGACAAACAGTAATGTGATAAAATGTTTCATTTCCGGTATATATTCAGTTTTACGGTTTCATAGACATAACAGGTTTCTGTCCTTCCTCCCCCTAAAGTATATCCCGCAGGTAGTAGCAACGACTGTTCTGTTTGAGCTGTTTTCCTAAAATGTATCGGATGCACTACTCATGTGGAGTAAGGCTGCCTCCACCACTGTCGGCTCCACTCGCATCAGGGCGAAGAAGAAGAGGTAGAGCCTCCGAATGATGTCTGTTGTTTTCATTTGCCATAATCTCATTCTCTTTATGAATAATTCTTTTTGCTAATTATGAATTAAATATATTTCTACTTTCTCATTTTCTCATTTCGCATTCCTTTCTGCTGAATTTCGCATGCCTAATGGTGCTCTTCTGAGCAATTCCACAAGAAAAATCTTTGCGAGAGCAGCAAAAGATGATGCAAAAATAACATAAAGAGAATTGTTATTTTAAGGATTATGACAGAAAAGAGCATTTTAAAGGTATTTCCGCCCCCTAAAAACCTTAATATCCCCCTAAAAACACTTAATAAAAAGTTTGGGAAAGAGAAAATAAAAACGTATCTTTGCAGTCGTTATAAGAAGTAAAAACGGCAACAATGATCATTCATTTTCTCACAGAAAAGGTATCGGCATTCCTACGGTCGCGCACTACAAACACCATTGAGCGGCACCGCGTCATCGTGTATTTGCTCCACTCTGTACTCGTTGTTACCGTCATCTCCTTGCAGTTCATGGGGCTTGGAGGTTCGCAGGAAGCGTTGCCCCAGACGATGAGCGGCATCCATCTGGCGATGTGCCTCCTTTCGCTGTCGCTCTACCTCACGCGGCGGCTGACGCTTTCCAAGGCTTTTTCACTCGTGGCGCTCGTGGCACAGTGTACCATCGCCGTGCGCTTCTTTTATTTCGCTACGGTGCGCCCCGACCATTTTCTGCAGCTCATCCTTATCAATCAGATAACATCCCTGCTGGCGATCTTCTTCCTTGTGTTGAGCTTTGTCCGGCTCACCCCCTTTATCGTCTCTGCTATCAGTGTGGTTAGCTATGGTTGTGTGGCAGCCTATCTTCAAGAGCCTTCGCTTTGGCGCCTGTTCGGTTTCTTCCTCTTCGTGCAGTTTTTCCTCTGTGCGCTGGGCGAACTGCTGCGATATAATGTGATGAGTGTAACGAAGGAAAATACCGATTTGCATCACCGTGAGACGACACTGATGCGCGCCGTCAGACTGAATAAACGGGAAATAGAGGCCTACCTGCGCATGAGCAGCAACGACCACCCCTCGCCCGAGGACACCGACTGCCTGTTTTCCATGCTCAAGCCGAAATCGCAACGCAACCTTATCAACGCCGTGCGCCTGCATCTGAAAAAACACTTGATGGAAGACTGCGATCTGGGACACCACTTTCCCTGTCTCACGAAATCAGAAACGGATGTGTGCCGCCTCATTCTCGCGGGAAAGAAGCGGAGCGAAATCGGCCTACTACTCGACAAAACCGAAAACAACGTCGACGTGACGCGTAACCACATCCGCAAGAAACTCAATGTACCCACTGACCAAGACTTGCAGAAATTTCTCATCAATTTATTGATAGAAAAAGAATATTCGAAAAAGGAGGAAATAAATAAATAAGTTCCTCTACCGGAAACGTTCATATTTATTTATAACATGCCATTATCCGCTTTCCATACAGATTCGGATGATGGCTTCTTGTTTTTTCCCTGTATTTCCCGCTTTTCCCAAAAGTTTTCCAATCTCTTCATATACCTATAATTTAGCCGCTTGATAACAGTATTCATCATTAAAATTATCAAGCAATGGAATCAAACAACAATGACAACTATGTGCTGGTCTTGGAAGACCGCACGGAAGTGAAGAATGAGCAGGAAGTGGGTAAATTGTCCGTCGTATCCGGTGTTGACGACAAGGGAAATCTCAAGACCACCGAGGCTGTCGCTGCCAATCAGGCAGCGTTCTTGAAGTTCAACAACAAGGACGGACTTCTGAAGAACTTCATGACCAACTTCCTCAAACAGTTCAATAACCCGACTCGCTTCGGGCTGTACAAGGTCGTGGCAGACAATGTGGAACAGGGCGTGGACAACCTGCGTACCATGCTGCAAAGCCGTGAAAAGCCCGAAAGCAAACAGCAACTGGAAGAGATGGGCGTTCCCTTTGGGGACTATCTGCCCCAGCAGAAGAATGCCACCACCATCAACCCCGAAAAGGTGGATTGGAAGATGCTCGACAATCTCGGTCTTTCCCGTGAGCGATTGGAGCAGAGTGGAGAATTGGAAAAGATGCTCAATTGGCAGAAGAGCAATCTCATCACAATTGCTGTTCCTATCGGCGACACCACCATCTACACTGAAGCACGCCTTGCGTTCCGTACGGACGATAACGGCAATATCGGTTTGGCAATTCATCCTCTGAGAAAAGAGCCACAGCTTGACTTTCCCTATATGGGTTACAAGTTCTCTCCCGAAGAAAAGGAGCAACTTCTCACTACGGGCAATCTCGGTAAAACTATCGAGGTAACACCCAAGAACGCTAAACCTTTCTCTGCCTACGTCTCTATCGACCCGCAGACCAACGAAATTGTAGCCCTGCGTGCCGACCGTGTGAACATCCCCAAGGAAATCAAAGGCGTGACACTTTCCGATGCCCAGTACAAGGACCTCGTGGAAGGCAAAGCCGTGAAGGTGGAAGGCATGACTGCCAAGAGCGGCAAGTCTTTCAACGCCACCCTGCAGGTCAATGCCGAGAAGAAAGGCATTGAGTTCATCTTTGACAATAACCGTGGATTTAAGGAACGCCAGCAGCAGACACAGCAGCAAGGCGTCCCGCATAAGCTTTGCGGCTTAGAGTTATCAGAAAAACAGCGTGAAGCCTTGGACAGCGGTCGTACACTATATCTAAAGAATATGGTGGATAAACAAGGGCAACCTTTCAACGCATACGTTCGCATGGACAAGGAGCAGAACCGCCCACGTTTTTACAAGTGGAATCCTGACAAGAAGCAGGAAACCGGCAAGGAAAAGGTGGTTGCCGTAGCCGAAGAACACAAAACGCAGGTAGCCGTGAACAACCACGGCAAGACCAACGAAGCCACCAAGAACGTGAAAGAACCGCTGAAAACGGGTCAGACACAACCCACAGCCGAGCAAAAGCAGAAGCAGGACGAAAACAGGCAGAAGAAGTCCCGTGGACGTAAGATGTAACCTTAAAACCACCCAGCACTATGATTATCTGTATTATCACCGAGAAACCCTCGGTAGCCAGAGATATTGCCCGCATTGTAGAGGCAAATAGTAAACAAGAAGGATATTTGGAAGGCTGCGGCTATGTCGTTACTTGGGCAATGGGACACCTCATCGCCCTTGCCATGCCAGAAGCCTATGGTTTTTCTGTCTACAAAGCTGAAGGCCTGCCCATTCGTCCCAATCCTTTCCAACTTATTGTCCGCCATATACGTAAGAATAAGGAGTATGTATCAGACCCTGCTGCATTGAAGCAACTCAAAGTGATACGCTCCTGCTTTGACAAGGCAGACCGTATCATCGTTGCCACAGATGCAGGGCGTGAAGGTGAACTCATCTTCCGCTATATCTATCAATATCTTGATTGCCATAAGCCTTTCGATCGCTTGTGGATTTCCTCCCTCACCGATAAAGCTATCCGTGAAGGACTTTCCAATCTCAAGCCGAGCAGCAGTTACGACAACCTCTATCACTCTGCCAAGGCAAGGAGCGAAGCCGACTGGCTGGTAGGTATCAATGCCAGCCGTGCCCTGTCCATCGCCCGCAAAGGCGGCTATTCTTTGGGACGGGTACAGACCCCAACCCTTGCTATGGTCTGCCGTCGGTACATAGAAAATCGTGATTTTTCTTCCGTACCGTTTTGGAAACTCTCCGTTCACACAGAAAAAGAGGGCTTATCGCTGAAAGCCATTGGCAGTACCGACTATGAGAGTGAAGCATCGGCACAGACAGCTCTCGCTACGCTTCGCAGTCAGAGCCAGCTTACGGTAGAAACGGTCACAATAAAGGTAACGCATACCGCGCCACCACTCTTGTACGACCTTACTGCCTTGCAGAAGGATGCCAACAGACGCCACGGCTTTTCTGCAGACAAAACCCTCTCGATAGCCCAAAGCCTCTATGAGAAGAAAATCACGACCTATCCCCGCACAGGCAGCCGATACATCAGCGAGGATGTCTTCGAGGAAGTACCCGTCCTGCTGCGCAAGATAGGCATGCCACTATCAAATCCACTTAACCGCCATTCGGTGGACAACGCTAAGATTACCGACCACCACGCTATTATCCCCACGGGAGAAACACCTTCCGGCTTATTGACGGATGAAGCAATCCTATATAATATGGTGGTAACCCGTTTTATCGAAGCCTTTTCGCCTGACTCCGAGGAAGAACGTATGCAGGTGCTGTTCACGGACGGCACCAACACCTTTACTTGGAAAGCATGCCGACAAATTTCCTTGGGTTGGAAAGCCGTACAGAAAGGTAAAGAAGCGGAAGCAGAGAAGAGAGAATATGATGACGAACAGGTTTTGTCTTCATTGCCTGGTCTAACGGAGGGAGAGGTTTTGCCACTTGTTTCTGCTGAAATAACCGAGCATAAGACTAAACCTAAACCGCTCTACACAGAAGCGACACTGCTTTCTGCGATGAAAAGTCCGTGCCAACGAGAGCAGAGGCAAACTCGTTTGACTATGCCGAGTGCAGCCGGAGTTCGCAGAATGCAAAATGCAGGGAAAGAGGTCGAAAATGCAGAGAGTAAGAAAGCGATGGCAGAGTGTGGTATCGGAACACCTGCCACCCGTGCCAACATCATCGAGACGCTCATTCTCCGTGATTATATCCGAAGGGACAAGAAAGCCATCATACCGACAGAAAAAGGCCTAGCTGTCTATGAGATTGTCAAGGATAAGAAGATAGCCAATGCGGAGATGACAGGCAGTTGGAACTTGCCCTTGCCGCTATTGAAGCAGGAAAGATGCCATCTGATAAGTTCTCACAAGGCATCAACTCTTATGTAAGTACCATCTGTGAGGAACTCCTTTCACTTACTCCCGAACAAAAGTCCTATCCTGTTTACCGCTGCCCAAAATGCGGACAGCAAAGTATCGGTATCTATGCCAAGGTAGCCAAGTGCAGGCATGAAACCTGTGGCTTCCATGTGTTTCGTGAAGTCTGCGGCATACTTCTCTCTGAAGATAATATCCGTGACTTGATAAGTTCCGGTCGTACGCCTATCCTTAAAGGGCTGACCGGCAAGGCAGGCAAGAAGTTCAACGCCCGACTGGTTTTGAAGGACGATTATACCACCACCTTTGAGTTTGAACAAAACAAAAAACGGAAATAGCATACTACTTCATTTCTGATACTAAAGTCTGACATTACGGTCAAACTTTGGTATCAGAGTAGTTATTCCCATAATAGAAAAAGTTATACCTTATGGCATACAATAAGAAAGAAGTCCTGCAAGCCAACACGGAAGCCATCCGTGTGGTCTTGCGCCTGGAGAAAGAACGCCGTGAAGCCACCGAAGCTGAGAAAAGTATCTTGCGGAACTATCAGGGCTTCGGTGGCTTGAAATGCGTACTGAATCGATGCGACAGTCCCGATGACATTCGCTATTGGAGCAAGTCGGAGCAACACCTCTTCGAGCCTACCCAAAGGCTCAAGCAGATGATTTATCGTGAAGCCTTAGATGCCAACACTGCCAAGCGGTATTGGGAGAGCATCAAGGCAAGCATACTGACCTCCTTCTATACTGATACTCGTATCGTCACCGCCATTGCCGATGCTCTCACTTCTGTAAATGTACCCATACGTCGATGTTTGGATCCTTCGGCTGGTATGGGAGCATTTGCTGAAACCTTTGCAAGGCAGGCTGGAGTCGTAGATGCAATGGAAAAAGACCTGCTCACTGCCCGCATCTCACAAGCCCTGCACCCTTATGGTAAAGGCAACGTGTTCGTTAGAAACGAGCCTTTTGAAGCTATTGGAGAGATAGAAGACAAGGATAAGTACGACCTTATTACAAGTAACATTCCTTTCGGTGATTTCATGGTCTATGACCGAGAGTATAGTAAAGGAAAGGACATTCTCAGACGTGAATCCACACTCTTTGAAGGAGAAGGGAAAGACATAGAGTTTGAGTAGAAAATGAAACGAAAAATTGGCAAAATCATATTAAAACTTATGCCATTTTCTCTGTTTTGATACACCCTTGTAAGATGTTGATTACAAGCATATTACAAAAAGTTCCGAAAGTTTTCAAAAAAGGTACTATCGTTTTGCTAAAAAAAGTACTATCGTTTTATCGAAAAAGTACTATCGTTTTTCTAAGAAGCCAATATTGTTATTGGAAAAAGGTATGATTTAGTAGAGAAAAAAGTAGTATCATTTGTTTAGAAATACGAAAACTTTTTCTTATTTTTGTGGCAGACATTTGGGCGGAGAGTTCTGTGAAGTGTGCGGATAACGCTGCCCATACGGTCTATTAACCATTTAATCTTTTAGCAGTATGGATTATTCACTAAACAAGCGAAAAATGAGTGTCGGTCCGTTGAAGGGCAAGGAAGTGTTTGTGGCAAGCCCAGTTTGTCAGAAGCAGCGTATTTCGTTCGACCAACTTTGCGAGCGCATGGCGGAGGATTCCACCGTAGGTCAGGCGGACGTGGCAGCCGTGTTCTACAAGTTCCGTAAGATTTTGAACCAGCTTTGTTCGCAGGGCTTCATCGTCGATGGTGGTCCGCTCGGCACGTTCCGCCCCACGTTCTCATCGAAAGCGGTAACGAAAGAGGAGGATTTCAAGCCGTCGGAGTGCATCTCGAAGACGCAGATGATTTTCACGCCAACGCAGGATTTCCGCCAGTTGAAGAATGTCGAGTTCTTCCGTGTGGCGAAGCAGGAGAAAGCGAAAGCCAAGCCGTCGGGCGGTGGCTCGGGTGGCGGAAATAACGAGCATCCGTAAAAAGTAACAATCCCTCTCTTCCGTCCAAGCGGAGAGAGGGATTTTTTCGTAAATTAGTCTATGTTCCGTATCCAGCGTTTGGCATTTTCAAGTCCCCATTGAACATGCCATTTACGTCCATCAGTCTTGTCGATTAGAATGAATTGATAGATATTGCTTGTCGGGTACAACTCAAAACTGCCAGAACCATAACCTATTCCCAATGATAAATCTACATTGTTAATTACGACAGAGCCTTCTTTCTTCTCATCCAAAGACCATTGCACTTGCTGTATCTTTCCTGTTTTCGTGTCTAACTCCAAGAAGTTGTAAATATTTTCTGTTTTATAGAGTTTGAATCTCCCTTTTAGGGAAGAATCTATTTCTATTTGCTCTAACAACATATTGTTTATGGTTAGCAACGTGTCAATCTTTGAAAGCAAAGCGGATATATTCTTGCCTTGGCTGTCTGATGTACTTTCTTGTTTTTTACCTACTGTCTGTGCCATTCCCGAAAAAGGAATCGGCAGAATAAGTAAAAAGAATAAAAACTTTTTCATAAGTTATTGACGATTTAAGTTATATTACAAATACCAGTTCTCTAAAATCTTCTTCATCAAAGTGTTTGCATACTCTTTCGCTTCTTTCAGTGGAATTTCCTTGCGCTCATCATATCCCCAGTCGTTTCCAAATTCCATATTCACGACAAACTCAGCTTCCTCTTTTTGGAAATTCTTAGCCCACTTATTGAACTCTGCAGAATCTTCTGCTTCAAATCCGTGAATGGAGTCGGTGATGTAATTTACCAGCCATTCTTGTAACTCTTTGTTGTTTTTAATGAAATCCATAGTTTCTTTATTTTAATATTTGCTATTTTCCTGTATGAACGACCATAAATATATGATTGCTTAACAAAAGATACGGCAAAGATAGAAAAAACTTTGAGAAAAGAGTTTTTTCGGAGGTTATTAGTTTTTTATGCCGTACAGGGTGAGTTCTGCCGCTATGACGGCATCAACCTCCTAAAGCACGCCCTGCACAATACCATTCCCGACATCAACAAGAGCAAGGAAGTTACGGATAAGGTTACGGGAGAGACGAAAACCATCAAAGTAAGGGACGGACATGCTATACAGATGGCAAATGCCAAGATTGAGGAAATCAGACAGGGCTTTGTCGATTGGCTCGGACGCACACCTGACACGTTCAAGCAGCAGCTCTCTGACCGTTACAACCGCCTTTTCAACTGTTTTGTGCGACCCAATTTCGACGGCACGCACCAGACGTTTCCCGACCTTGACCTCAGACGATTGGGTATTGCAGACCTCTACAAGAGTCAGAAGGATGCCGTGTGGATGCTCAAAACCAACGGTGGCGGCATCTGCGATCACGAGGTGGGGGCGGGCAAGACGCTCATCATGTGTACGGCAGCCTACGAGATGAAGCGATTGGGACTGGCAAACAAGCCGATGATTATCGGACTGAAGGCAAATGTATTCGACATTGCCGATACCTTTAGGAAAGCTTATCCCAATGCTAAGGTACTCTATCCAGGTAAGAACGATTTTAATAGGCAGAACCGCCAACGTATCTTCAACGACATCAAGAACAACGACTGGGACTGTATCATACTCACGTATGAACAGTTCGGCATGATACCGCAGGCCTTGGAGATACAGGAGGCGATTATGCAAAAGGAACTGGACTCCGTGGAAGAGAATCTCGAAGTGTTGCGACAACAAGGAAGAGACATCTCCCGTGGTATGCTCAAAGGATTGGAGAAGCGCAAGCAGACACTTGAAGCCAAGTTACAGAACATACAGGACAGCATCGCCAAGCGCAAGGACGATGCCGTGGACTTCAAGATGATGGGTATCGACCACCTCTTTGTCGATGAAAGCCACCAATTCAAGAACCTGATGTTCAACACACGCCATGACCGTGTGTCGGGCTTGGGCAATCCTGATGGTTCACAGCGTGCCTTAAACATGCTCTTTGCCATTCGTACCATACAAGAACGGTCCGGCAAGGACTTAGGAGCCACTTTCCTTTCGGGAACGACCATTTCCAATAGCCTGACGGAACTGTATCTTCTGTTCAAGTATCTGCGCCCGCAGGCTTTAGAGAAGCAAGGTATCAACAGTTTTGACGCCTGGGCAGCCGTCTTTGCCAAGAAATCAACTGACTACGAGTTCTCCATCACAAACGACATCATTCAGAAAGAGCGGTTCCGCACCTTCATCAAGGTACCTGAGCTGGCTGCATTCTATGCGGAA
>NZ_BAJN01000025.1 GCF_000613725.1 Hoylesella pleuritidis JCM 14110 | reverse complement strand
TGTAGCACTGATAGAGATTAAGACAATAAAAGACTATGTAACCGAAAAACGAACACGCTTATGGAGGAAAAGAGCGAAAAGGTCTGCAAGTTCCAAAACGAAGTGCAATAAAAGGTCACTCACAACACTGACCGACGTCACTCACAAACAAACTTGGGCAGGCAACAATACACGAGATTTTAACCAATTAGTATTAATAACATAAATTTTAAGAATTATGACAGAGATAATTGACACTCAAGAAACAACGAGAGAGAAAAAACAGTACGTTCGTCCAGAAATCACGATGATACCCATGCAGGCAGAGTGTACGCTGCTGGCTGCAAGCGGCCAAAATATAAATATTGGTGCAGGTGACGCTGGCGACGGGGATAATTTAATAGAAGACTAACCTACAATATATTATCAATAGCAATGAATACATTCTTTACACCAAAAACGAGTAAGATGAAATGGCTCTTATCCTGCGTGATAGTGCTCTCATTTCTTGTTTCATGCGCTGATGAAACAATGCTTAATAGCACAGATGTTAAGCAGACTACAGAGAAAAACATTGGTGAAACTTCAAGAATTGGCATTTCGGGTAATGCCTGTGTAGAGCTGGCTGATGTATCCTCCTCATTGGATGGAAATACTACAACCACACGTGCCGTTTCTGTAAATTCAAAGTATCTTCCAGTGATAGAAGGCACCGAACTCAAAGCACGAATCTTTATCGTACGTGTAGACAAAAACGCCAAGACGATGATTGACGGCAAAGAGGCGATGGACGGCAACAAGGTGGTGCTTGGAGCTGGAGAGGTAAAATTTGACAAAGTAAGCTACAATAGCGATGGCTCTATTGACGTAAAAACTAACGACATGGTTGAGTTTCATTGGCTCAACGACAAGGCATTTACACCAAAGCAAAATGAGGAATGGTATGTGTGTGGCATCATCGGAGGCGAATATAACCCAGACTTTGACAGAGAACGCAAAAATATGAGTCTTGACGACAAGACAAGGAGACGTGCAGAAAAGCTATATCATTTCTATGTAGACTTCGACCCTAATCACTCTCCATACCACAACCAACTTGATGCTAATGGAAACATTCGAGTTACCGTACCTTATGCCACAGGCTGGATGAAATTACAGATGAAAGATGGAAAAATCAATTTTGACAAATGGAAGTTTAGGTTATTGGGAACAATGATACGCTTCAAGGTGAAGCGCAATACCGACTTGGTAAAACCAGAGGGACATAAATATGCCTTTGCCAGCTCGCAAATCACTGCCCGAGGCGGTTTCCTGATGATGCCTCCCAGCCTGTTCCGCTCCAATGCCGATCTTGCTATGGATCATTCTTTCGGTCTCGATTGCGAGTTGCGCCCTTGGACGAACAGCATTGAAAGCAACTTCTACTGGATGTACGAAAATGACAGGCAGATACATTTCAACAATCCTGGCAACGTGAACCCACTCGACGAGAGCGCAGACTACGGTTCGCCACTCTACGAGTATCGCTACACCTTCGATGCCTCTGCCATGCGCAAGGGAAAGGAGAAAGCCGAGTACGACGAGTTCTACGTGTGGGGTATGCCCATACCTAAGCTCAACTACATCGGGCAAACCATGCTTACCGCCGAGCGTGGAGGATTTATGCTGGGTAGGAAACAGAAAGGCAACCCACGTTATCCGTACGCTGATGAATGGTTGGTTGGGCAGTCAAAACCTCAGGAATGGTCGGGCGAGTTCAAAGTTCTCGATTTCAAAAGCAAAAAAGTTAAAGGCTGTGGCTTCTCCACGGAAGTAGGTGTGTGTCGTCCACGTTTTAGTGAGATGAGAGACGGTAAGCCTGCCTATCCGTGGGCAAACCCTTTGGAACGCTTGGCGGTAACAAACAGCAAGACCGATGAGATGGGCTTCCACGACACCAACGCACCACACCCCAACGAGGCTGATTAC
This sequence comes from Hoylesella pleuritidis JCM 14110, assembly GCF_000613725.1. GTDB lineage: Bacteria > Bacteroidota > Bacteroidia > Bacteroidales > Bacteroidaceae > Prevotella > Prevotella pleuritidis. The sequence continues at coordinate 12,455 of NZ_BAJN01000025.1, read as the reverse complement.
GGATGGGTGAACAACTGGTCGCTCAAAAGTGCCGATATGAAAATGCGCTTTGCGCTTAACAATGGCACCATGAAGCCACAAGATTACCATCTTCCCACTGGCGAAGAATGGGGAATCGCCTTGCCTAATATCCTTACAAGCATCTATAATGGTACTTTGCCTATAGGTCTTACAGGCTGGAATAACATCAAGTCTGCTCCCAACCCTTACTTCGAAATGTTCGACCCAGAGGAAGACGACATGCGCCCCATCATCACAGCTGGCGAAACACACAACAGCAACAAGGCAGATATTCAAGAAGAGCGGTTTTGGAACAATAAACCTATCTTCTACTCCTACTTTATGCAAGATAAGAGCCGGCTCGAACTCTACGCCATTCGTTTCTACGGCAACAATAAGGAGGCACAGTCGCACAAAGACCGCCGTCCCTACGGCAACCGCTATCGCTGTGCCTATCGCTGGAGGTTCATGGACGCTGGCGGTCCCGATGCCACCAACGACGGACAGGGCATGCGCCTCGTGGTACAGAGCCGTTGGATAGGCAACGCCAACGTAACCGTGCGCGACATCATGGACGACAAGTGGTGGGGAGAATGTTCGGACAGCAACCCGCTCTATCGTACCGACTGTTATCGTGTTTTGCCCTGCGTAGGCTACCCCTTCCCAAAAGGCGGAGCTACATGGCGCATGGCATACTGGTCAAGAACACGCTGGAAATACGACACCTACGACAAGGACAACGAGCACAGCAACAAGACATTCTGCTACCGTGTGCTATCCAAAGACGGCTTCGACCGTGGACATAACGATAATGCCACCCTGCACTACGGCGTTCGCCTCATGGTAAACAGAGACGTGGACGAGTTCGGCAAGCGCGCCCCACGCCAGTTGCAGAAAGACAAGGACGAGCAACGACTCATACGTCGCAAATAGTATCTAAGGTGAGGGACAATGCGTGTCCCTCACTATAGTATATAATTTTATGTTAAGGAATGGCTAAAAATAACAAATACATGTTGGTTCCTATTGGTGAATTTATCCATAACACTGTGTGTGGTAGGCTTCTATGCTTCCCTACTTATATTTTTAGCTTCCTTACCCCCGTTATTTACAATATTTAACAACCCGGATTGGGTATGTAATTTTGCGAGGCTGTGCATCTCGAAGTCCATAGATGACTACGAGATGCATTTTGCGTGTACATAGACTTTTGAAAAGAAGACCGCTGCAACTCAAAGTTACATCATTCCATTTCTTTCCAAAGCGTACGATAAATGCCAATAGTTAGGTTTTGGAAGTTGCCTATTATTCACTATCTTTGCACCTTAAAAAATAAAAATACATAGGATTTACTATGATTTCAGGACAAATCGCCCTTCAATGGGGTAAAAGAACAATCTATAATTTGACGGTGATATATGCGCTGTTATCCACCATGCTTCTATACGGATGCGACGGTGACACTACAGTGAATAGCGAAAGTTCGTCTCATCAATCAACCACGATACGGCTTACAATAGAAGTCCCTAATGGTGGTGTAGATAACACCAAGATGGTAGCAACAAGATCCTTCACCTATGGTTTTGAGGGAGATATGGTCCCACCGAAGATGCGGCTAAAAGAAGGCGAAACAACTGAGGGACTTTGTGTTATCAGAAACGAAAACCCCAAGATACCAATAAAATTAGTACAGGTGAAATGGAAAACGCATGATGGTGTCTTGTGGTGCGACACTCTCAATGCTGACGTGGAGGCTCCTCACGATGAAAAAATTGGTAATTGGCAGGCGTGTTTTCTACTTGGTCATGGAACCTACGATGAGAAGACGCACAAAATAAAAATGGGCGTAGAGCGTTTGGCACGCCCCATAAGCCAAAATGAGGAGCAACTATGGAACATGCCTTACCTGTCAGCTTGGTTGCCCTTGAAAACGAGCGACGGTTTACACCTGCGTTCGCCACATGTGAGTTTCAAACCGCAAGGAGCGTTCATACGCATGAGATTGACAAATGATACTAAACATGACATGAGCGTGGCATCACTGCGCATGCGCCCCACTGACGATTCCATGCAGGCAGCACCATTCGTGTGGGAGGCAATGTGGCAGACTGATGAACGAGGGGATGCGCCTGTCGTTTCTCCAGTTTTGCAGAAAAGCGGAGAGGATTTCGAATGTCCACTCGCACAACCACTCACATTAAAACCGGGCGAGACATCAGCCTGGTATGGCTTCTGGAGTATGCCCATAGGTAAATCCGTAGGGTATTCGGGCAATTACTTCGTCGTACCTGCAGAAGAAGCCAAGATACATCGATCGCCATGGTGGCTGTACCACACTCCACTGGAAGGAAAAAGCAATGCGCAAGGCCCCGTGGCAGGTCGAACCTACACGCTCTCACTGAAACTGCGGCAACTAATCTCCACTACCTATGCCAACTGGATGCAGGATATGGAGGACGACCGACTGGTGTGCAAGATGTCCATACCCGGAACACACGATACAGGAGCATGGTCAGGCAACTGGTGGGTGAAGACGCAAGACAAGGACATCAAGGGGCAGCTCGAGAGCGGCATACGCTTCTTCGACATACGCTTGGTGCTTGCAGATGGTGTGCTAAAGCTATGCCACGCCAGTAATGTATTCGACCGCACGTTCCACAAGGATGTATTGCGTGCCACCGCCGATTTTCTGCGGGAGCACCCATCGGAAACGGTTATCATGACCATCAAGCGTGACCACGACTACGACAAAGATGGAGGTAACAAGTACCGTACGGCAGTGGGTAACGTGTTAAGGGCTGATCCCTACGTTACACCATACATTGCAGGATCGTTCAGTCCGACACTTACAATGGGAGAACTACGAGGCAAGATGCTCATCTTGAGCCGTGAGGGCTGGTACTCCACCAACTCGGGGTGGATAGACCGCTGGTATGATAACAAACAATTCTCTACCAATATCTACTCCACCAATCACAGTCGTACCACGCTGAATGTGGAGGACACTTACAGATGCGCTGCTGGCGACAAGGTGAATCTCGTGCGCCAGAACCTGCTAAAAGCCAGTGAGGCGTACGGTGGTGCGGCACCCGACTGGTTCATCACCTTCTGCTCGTACACGGGTCCAAACGGCATAGGCACACCCAATGCCGTCACAGGATACGTTGATCCGCATGTGATAAATATTCTTAAGGGAGACCATCAGTTGCGTACAACGGGTATACTGCTTTTCAACTTTGCAGGCTGGTGGGACAACGGACTCACCAACATCGCCATCAAATTCAACGATACTGCCACACCGCCGCTCAAGCAGTGGTAACAAGTTGGGGCAAGTCAACACACCAGCCGAGCCGTGCGTAATCCCCCCCCCGCGTGTCGGCACGGCTTCATAGCGGATTATTAAACATCATAAAACATATTACAGTCATGCTATATGCAATTATCATCTTCGCAAGTTTCTTTGTATTACGCTTGTTCTCCCTCGCTTTCTCAATAAGGAACGAGAAACGTCTCATCAAATGTGGAGCTACACAGTACGGAAAACGCAACTCCCTACTGCTGACGCTTGCCCATATAGCCTACTACTTTGGTGCCCTCTATGAGGGATATACCAGCAATATGGAGTTTGACAGGACCTCTGTCATCGGCGTGGCAGTCATGGCATTCGCCTACATCATGCTGTTTTACGTCATCTACAAGCTGAGTGACGTTTGGACAGTGAAACTCTACATCGTACCCAACCATCGCATCAATCGTAGTTTCTTGTTTCGTACGGTGCGACACCCAAACTATTTCCTCAACATCATACCAGAACTGATAGGTGTGGCGCTACTCTGCCATGCTTGGACAACGTTATGCGTAGGTCTGCCCCTCTACGGCTACCTGCTAATAGTTCGCATCCGTCAAGAGGAAAGAGCCATGCGACACCTGCTATCGTAACGATCGTGACCGACGTCGATAAACTTTATAAAATACTACCTATCATCAGGATAACTTTTATAAACAGGACAGCAATCACAGACAGCCGTGAGGCATCAAGGGGGGAGGAGTTTTTCTTTTCAGAAAAAACTCCCCCCCTGTGTGTTTCATCCAATATTCTTCCAGATGTCGTCACTCACGACGCTGACCGACGTCGGTCACGGTTATTGGTAGCTGACATTCGAGCTGCAAACCAAAAAACTTATCGTTGATGTGCTTTCTCATCCATAGACTTTCTCTTGTAGGGGAAGTTTTTTTTTGTTGGTACATCAAATCTTCCTCTCATTTTGTTTCCCACTTTTTCCCACTATTTCCTCACAGTGTGAACGTTTGGTTTTATCCGTTTAATTTTGCCAATATATAACATTATATATTCATCAAAATGTAATATTTATGGAACCAAACAACAATGACAACTATGTGCTGGTCTTGGAAGACCGCACGGAAGTGAAGAATGAGCAAGAAGCGGGAAAAATCTCCGTAGTATCGGGTATCGACGACAAGGGCAACCTCAAGACCACAGAGGCTGCCGCTGCCAATCAGGCTGCGTTCTTGAAATTCAACAACAAGGACGGACTTCTAAAGAACTTCATGTCCAATTTCCTCAAACAGTTCAATAACCCGACTCGTTTCGGACTGTACAAGGTTTTGGCAAACAATGTAGAACAAGGTGTGGACAATCTTCGCACCATGTTGCAAAGTCGTGAAAAGCCAGAAAGCAAACAGCAACTGACAGAGATTGGAGTATCCTTTGACGATTATCTGCCGAAAAAGAAGAACGCCACAGCCATTGATGAGTCGAAGATTGATTGGAAGCAACTTGGTGACCTCGGTCTTACCCGTGAACGACTGGAACAAAGTGGAGAGTTAGAAAAGATGCTTTCTTGGCAGAAGAGTAACCTTATTACTATTGCCGTACCTATTGGTGACACGACCATCTACACCGAAGCACGTCTTGCATTCCGCACGGATGATAATGGCAATGTCGGCTTGGCTATCCACCCGTTACGCAAGGAGCCACAGCTCGACTTCCCCTATATGGGTTACAAGTTCTCTCCCGAAGAAAAGGAGCAACTCCTTGCTACGGGCAACCTTGGCAAGACAATCGAAGTAACGCCCAAGAACGGCAATCCTTTTTCTGCCTATGTCTCCATCGATCCACAGACCAACGAAATTGTTGCCTTACGTGCCGACCGTGTGAACATTCCCAAGGAGATCAAGGGTGTAACGCTCTCTGATGTCCAGTACAAAGATCTTGTGGAAGGCAAAGCCGTGAAAGTGGAGGGTATGACCGCCAAGAGCGGCAAGTCTTTCAACGCCACCCTGCAGGTTAATGCCGAGCGAAAAGGCATTGAGTTCATCTTTGACAATAACCGTGGTTTTAAGGAACGCCAGCAGCAGACACAGCAGCAAGGTGTCCCACATAAGCTTTGCGGTTTAGAGTTATCAGATAAACAGCGTGAAGCATTGGATAGCGGTCGTACACTATATCTAAAGAATATGGTGGACAAACAGGGACAATCATTCAATGCCTATGTTCGCATGGACAAGGAACAGAATCGCCCACGTTTTTACAAGTGGAATCCTGACAAAAAGCAAGAAACCGGCAAAGAAAAGGTGGTTGCCGTAGCAGAGGAACACAAGACACAGGTTGCGGTCAATAACCACGGCAAGACCAACGAAGCCACCAAAAATGTGAAAGAACCACTCAAAACGGGACAGACACAGCCTACTGCTGAGCAGAAGCAAAAGCAGGACGAGAACAAACAGAAGAAGTCCCGTGGACGTAAGATGTAACCTTTAATTCTATTATCAACTATGATTACTTGTATTATTGCCGAGAAACCCTCGGTAGCCAGAGATATAGCCCGTATCGTAGGGGCTAATACCAGACAAGACGGATATTTAGAAGGTAACGGCTATATGGTTACTTGGGCAATGGGACACCTCATTGCCCTTGCCATGCCCGAAGCCTACGGTTTTTCTGCCTATAAAGCTGAAGACCTGCCCATTCGTCCCAATCCATTTCAGTTAGTGGTACGACAAGTACGTAAGGATAAGGAGTATGTATCAGACCCAGCAGCACTAAAACAGCTCAAGGTGATACGCTCCAGCTTTGACAAAGCAGACCGCATCATCGTTGCTACCGATGCAGGACGTGAAGGTGAACTCATCTTCAGATACATCTATTCCTATCTCAATTGCCATAAGCCTTTCGACCGCTTGTGGATTTCCTCCCTCACCGATAAAGCCATCCGTGAGGGACTTTCCAACCTCAAACCAGGAAGCAGTTACGACAATCTCTATTATTCCGCCAAAGCAAGAAGCGAAGCCGACTGGTTGGTGGGTATCAATGCCAGCCGTGCATTGTCCATCGTCCGCAAAGGCGGCTATTCCTTGGGACGGGTACAAACCCCAGCTCTTGCTATGGTCTGCCGTCGGTACATAGAAAATCGTGATTTTTCTTCCGTCCCCTATTGGAAACTCTCCGTAGCAGCAGAGAAAGAGGGCGTATCGCTGAAAGCTGTGAGCAGTAGTGCATTTGACAATGAAGCCGATGCACAGTCCGCTCTCGCCATGCTTCGCGAACAGAGCCGGCTTACCGTGACTTCGGTCGCAAAAAAGGTGGGACATACGTCGCCACCCCTCTTGTTCGACCTTACCTCCCTACAGAAGGAAGCCAACCGAAAGCACGGCTTTTCAGCAGATAAGACCCTCTCAATCGCACAAAGCCTCTATGAGAAGAAAATCACGACCTATCCCCGCACCGGCAGTCGATACATCAGTGAAGACGTTTTCGAGGAAGTACCCACTTTACTTGGCAAGATAGGCACTGCACTTCCGACACCACTTAACCGCCACTCGGTGGACAACGGCAAGGTAACTGATCACCACGCCATTATCCCTACGGGTGAAACAACATCGGGACTATCGACAGATGAAACGACCATCTACCAAATGGTAGTCCATCGTTTCATCGAAGCCTTTTCTCCCGATTCAGAGGAGGAGAGGATGCAGGCGGAACTGACAGACGGTACAAACACCTACATTTGGAAGGCGTGCCGAAGTATCTCCTTGGGCTGGAAAGCCGTGCAGCATAGTACTGGCACGAACGATGAAAAAGGCAAAGAGGAAGAAGAACAGACTTTATCCGTATTGCCCAATCTAATAGAAAACGAGGTGTTACCACTGCTTTCTTCAGAAATTACCGAGCACAAGACCAAGCCCAAACCGCTCTATACAGAAGCGACTTTGCTTTCTGCTATGGAAAACGCAGGGAAAGAGGTCGCAGATGCAGAAAGTAAAAGAGCAATGGCAGAGTGCGGCATCGGTACACCAGCCACTCGTGCCAATATCATCGAGACATTGATTCTGCGAGACTATATCCGAAGAGAAAAGAAAACGGTAGTCCCGACAGAGAAAGGCTTGGCAGTCTATGAGATTGTCAAGGATAAACGAATTGCCAATGCAGAGATGACAGGCTCGTGGGAACTGACCCTTGCCGCCATCGAGGCTGGACAAATGCCACCCGAGAAGTTCGCACAAGGCATCAACTCCTATGTGGAGACGATTTGCGAGGAACTCCTTGCCCTTGCTCCACAGGTACAAAAGTCCTATCCCACCTACCACTGCCCCAAATGCAGCAATGAGAGTGTGGGCATCTATGCCAAAATTGCGAAATGCAGGCACGAGGGCTGCGACTTTCACATCTTCCGTGAAATCTGCGGCACGTTCCTTTCCGAGGACAATATCCGTGATTTGATAACTACCGGGCGAACGCCTATCCTCAAAGGCTTGACGAGCAAGGCAGGCAAGAAGTTCAACGCACGTCTTGTTTTGGGCGAAGACCACACCACCGCCTTTGAGTTTGAAGGAAAGAAAGGAAAAGCACGAGGGAGATAGTTACCACAGACTCAGAGATAAAACAAATTAGTTGGGAGATAGGAAAAATTATCTTCCGACTAATTTTTCCTCTCCATCTTAAACAGAAAAATTATGGCATACAATAAGAAAGCAGTCTTGGAGGGCAATACGGAAGCCATCCGTGTAATCCTCCGATTAGAAAAAGAACGACGTGAAGCCACCGAAGCCGAGAAAGTCCTGCTCAGAGGTTATCAAGGTTTCGGTGGTCTGAAATGCGTGTTGAACCGTTGTGATAATCCCGATGACCTCCGCTATTGGAGCGCATCGGAGCAAAACCTGTTCGCGCCTACCCAAAGGCTCAAACAGATGATTTACCGTGATGCCGTCGATGCCAGCACCGCCAAACGCTATTGGGAGAGTATCAAGGCAAGCGTACTGACCTCCTTCTATACCGACACCCGTATCGTCTCCGCCATTGCCGAAGCCCTTAGTGCTGCCGACGTGCAAGTAAGAAGGTGCTTAGACCCTTCAGCAGGTATGGGAGCCTTTACCGAAACCTTTGCCAAAAGTGCCGGTATGGTCGATGCGATGGAGAAAGACCTACTGACGGCGCGCATCACACAAGCCCTTCATCCTTACGGCAAGGATAATATCTTTGTTCGGCAAGAACCCTTTGAAGCCATCGGAGAACTGGAAGAAAAGGACAAGTACGACCTGATTACCAGCAACATCCCCTTTGGCGACTTTATGGTTTATGACCGTAGTTATAGCAAGGGAGAGAATATCCTTAAACGGGAATCCACCAGAACCATTCACAATTATTTCTTTGTAAAAGGGCTGGACACTATCAAGGAGGGCGGACTTCTTGCATTTATTACCTCGCAGGGTGTATTGGACAGCCCCAAGAATGAAGCCATCCGCCGTTACCTCTTGCAGAATAGCCGTCTTATCTCCGCCATCCGCCTACCTTCGGGTATGTTCTCCGAGAATGCAGGTACGGATGTGGGCAGCGACCTGATTGTCCTGCAAAAACAATCGGGCAAGGAAATTGGTGAGGGCATCGAACAGCAGTTTGTACAAACCGCCTCTGTTCCCAAAGGCGACGGCTTTTCTATTGCGTTTAACCATAACTCCCTCTTTGAGGGCGAATGGAAGGACATTTCCCACCGCACGATTGCCACAGAGCGCACGATGGGTACAGACCCTTATGGTAAGCCCGCTTGGGAATATACGTTTGACGGCAGTATCGAGGATATGGCTGACAGTCTGTGTACACAACTATCCTTGGAAGTGGAGCAGCGTTTCGACCGCAAGCTCTACGAAACCGGCATACCCATGACCGAGGAGGAATGGCAGGTACACGTGGACAAGATGGTGCAGAAAGTGCAAGGAGGTCTAAAAACAGAACAACCACCTCTGTTACAAGAATCCAAGGATAAGGAGGAAAAGAAAGAGGATAAGGAAGATGAAAAAGAAGAAGAAAATGCTTACAATTTGATGCCCGACAGCACTAAGAAGCAACTTCCCAAACTCTATGCAACAGAAAAGCAACTCATCGGCGACCGCACAGCATACGCTCGCTACTTTTTCCCTATGGGAGCCTATACCGCCTATATGCTGGAATACGACCCCAAGGAACGCATCGGCTTCGGAGCCGTTACGATGGGCTATGGTTGGGAACTTGGGTATATGTCCCTCAAAGAAATGGAGGAAGTCAAGATACACGGATTGGGTATAGAACGGGACTTATACTTCAAACCCACTAAATTGCACGAGATAGCAGAACTGGAAGAGATTGTCAGAGGACAATACACTAAAGAACCCATCATTGAGGAAATCAAGGATGAAAGCCGTCAGGAAGTGCAGAAACCTGTACAGGAAGACAATCAACCACAAGCAATGGTAGAACAAGTCGAGGAGGTTTTGAAAGTCGAAGAAGCTGCGCCAGTTTTACATACAGAGCCTGAAACCGAACCAGCCCCAGAAGGTGTCCCCGTAATTACCCTTCAAAGACAATACGAACAAGAAAGCCGTGAAATTCGCACAGACGTGGAAGCCCCACGCGAGATGAACGGTCAGACGGTATTCTTTGATGAAGACCATCATCCGATTATGGATAGCACCATAGAGACAGAAGCCATGGAACAGTTCTTGTTTGCCCCAGAGGAATATAGTCTTTGGACACAAGATGTAGCCCGTGTAAATAATGAAATCAAAGAGGCTGCTCAACAAAAGAAGGTCAGCGATAACCAACCACTTTCTGCGAGCAGGCAACCCAAGCCGGCAAGAAGCACGCCAAGCAGTTCCCGCAGAAGCAAGAAAACTGCATCTGCTCCCGTCAGAGAGCCCTCGCTCTTTGACTTTATGGAGGAAGCCGAACCTCGCAAGCCACAGCCCATAGCAGAGGTTAAGAAAGAGTTTGATGCTTCACCGCGTCCGTTCCTTTCTTCTCCCGACTCACATTTGCGTGACGGCTCGATAGTCGTACAGAATGGGCAGGTAGGTTTCCTGTCTGACTTGAAACGACATCCTACCTTCAACCCGATGGACTTACCCTTTGCTCAGCTCTCACGGCTGAAAGCATATATTGAGATTAGGGAGAGTTATCACCGACTCTATGATTATGAGGCGAACAACCAAGCGGAGGACAAGGAAGAGCGTGAGAAACTCAATCGGCTTTATGACGGCTATGTAGGTCGTTGGGGGTACTTCAACCAGAAGACAAACACCGATGTCATCAAGATGGATGCCACCGGAGTGGAAATGCTGTTCTTGGAACGCTCCGAGAACGGCAAGTACATCAAGGCGGACATCTTCGACCACCCGACGGCTTTTTCCACCTCCGAACTGTCCATAGCTTCAGACCCGATGGAGGCATTGGCGCATCACTCAACAAATACGGCACGGTGGAGCTTGACTATATGAGTTCTTTGCTTCCCGATATGGAAGAGAGCGATATGCTTTCTGCTTTGGAAGGACGCATCTTCTACAATCCCGAAGAGGACAGCTATGAGGTAGCCGACAAGTTTATTTCTGGCAATGTGATTGAAAAGGCGGAGCGTATCGAGTCGTGGCTCTTGGATCATCCGGAGCATGAGGAAGCGAAACAGAGTCTGACTGCCCTGCGTGCCGCCACTCCCACGCCCATTCCCTTTGCTGATTTGGATTTCAACCTCGGTGAACGCTGGATACCCGCGAAAGTCTATGGCAAGTTCGCCTCGGAGTTCTTCGAGACGGACATCAGGGTGAGTTATCATTCTAATATGGACGAGTATGCCATTGGCTGCGACCAAAAGAACGGTAATATCTGGCACAAATATGCTGTACAAGGTGAGTTTAGACGCTATGACGGACTCAATTTATTGAAGCACGCACTTCACAATACCATTCCTGACATTAACAAAAGCAAGACCATACTTGATGCGGAGGGTAATGAGAAGACGATTAAGGTTCGTGACGGTCATGCCATACAGATGGCAAATGCCAAGATTGAGGAAATCAGACAAGGCTTTGTAGATTGGCTCGGACGGACACCCGACACGTTCAAGGAGCAGCTCTCTGACCGTTACAACCGCCTTTTTAACTGCTTTGTGCGTCCCAACTTCGACGGTACGCATCAGTCGTTTCCCGACCTCGACCTTAAAAGATTGGGCATACAAGACCTTTATAAGAGTCAGAAAGATGCCGTGTGGATGCTGAAGACCAATGGAGGTGGTATCTGCGACCACGAGGTCGGTGCAGGTAAGACGCTTATCATGTGTACAGCAGCCTACGAGATGAAGCGGTTGGGATTGGCTAACAAACCGATGATTATTGGACTCAAAGCAAATGTATTCGATATTGCCGACACTTTTCGCAAGGCTTATCCCAATGCCAAGATACTCTATCCGGGAAAGAATGACTTCAGCAAGCAGAATCGCCAACGCATCTTCAATGACATCAAGAATAATGATTGGGACTGCATTATCCTCACGCATGAGCAGTTCGGCATGATACCGCAAGCATTGGAGATACAAGAAGCGATTTTGCAGAAAGAAAAAGATTCTGTAGAAGAAAATCTTGAAGTGCTCCGTATGCAGGGAGCGGACATCTCCCGTGCCATGCTCAAAGGCTTAGAAAAACGTAAGCAGACCTTGGAAGCCAAGTTACAGGACATTCAAGACAGCATTGCCGAGCGCAAGGACGATGCCGTGGACTTTAAGATGATGGGTATTGACCACCTTTTTGTAGATGAAAGCCACCAATTCAAGAACCTGATGTTCAATACTCGCCACGACAGAGTGTCGGGCTTGGGCAATCCGGATGGCTCACAGCGTGCGCTCAATATGCTCTTTGCCATTCGCACCATACAGGAGCGGTCAGGCAAGGACTTGGGAGCAACTTTTCTTTCGGGAACTACTATCAGTAATTCGCTAACAGAATTATATTTGCTCTTCAAATACTTGCGCCCGCAAGCCTTGGAGAAGCAGGGCATTAACAGTTTCGACGCATGGGCTGCGGTCTTTGCCAAGAAGTCCACTGACTATGAGTTTTCCATCACCAATGAGATTATTCAGAAGGAACGCTTCAGAACCTTTATTAAAGTGCCTGAACTTGCCTCGTTCTATGCGGAA
>NZ_BAJN01000026.1 GCF_000613725.1 Hoylesella pleuritidis JCM 14110 | reverse complement strand
TCGCAAATCTCCGCATAAAAGTAATGGGGGTGAATGTAATCGACTGATTACTAATAAAAAGCAGAATATATAATCTGATAAGGTGAACGACTAAGAAACGAGCGAGTTTCTTTCCCTTTCTTTATTCTGCAAAGTCTCAAAGAACTCTCTGTTTGATGTTGCAAAGATAGCGATATAATTCATATAAGCAAAGTATTTACGTTGTTTTTTCAATGAAAATCAACCTTAGACATTTCTAATTCTATAAAATCGCCATTTTAAGGTATTGCATATATCTATGAACAATGGTAATTTTGCAAAATGATAATCAAAAGAATTCTTTTAATCTTCATCATTCTACTTCTGCTGTTTCCCACTGCTAATGCTACTATTTTGAATTTAGTTGTGGGTGATACTATATACCCTACTCGAAAACATGTTTCTTCATTACATAAAACGATAGAACTCGATGAAGTTCAAGTTATTGGACAGCGGAAATTGTTTTCCATAAGAAAAGACACCACGTTTATCAATACTGATTGCCTTCGAGTAAGGAAAGGTGCTAACTTGGAAGACTTAATCAGGAATATTCCGGGCATGGAATACGACAAGGCGAACAGGCAACTATCATTCAAAGGAAAGCCATTGAACGGCGTAAACATCAATGGCGAGACCTTTATGGGCAACGACATTATCGCAGCGTTGGAGAATATGCCAACCGATGCAGTGGAACTACTGAAACTGTATGACATGCTCAGCGCATTGGAGAAAATGACGGGAGTAGATGATGGTGCCGACAATTATGTGCTGGACATCAAGACCAAATCTACCTACAATGGCAGCCTGACAGGAACACTAACGGCTGAACACGGCAATCGCGACAGACGCAGGGATGAGGTACAGGGCAATCTATTCAATGCCGATGGCGAAAACACCTCGCTGACTTTGCGCTCTGACAATCTTAGTAATATGAACATTGGGGGAAACAATTTCCAAAACATATTGTCGGGCAATATCGTGAAGAAATTTGGTAAGAAAATTACGCTCAATGCAAGCCTCTCACTCAATGCCTTCCACAATGGAAGCGAGAATCATGACTATGATGAGCAATATCTTTCATCGGGAACAAAATATCGGGAATCAATGCTGCTTTCCTTGAGCAAGAATCACAGTAATGCCGCAAACATAAATCTGCAGTATAACATAGACAAAAAGACTTTGCTGAATATAAGTGCAAATGGAAACTTCGGACGGTCAGACAACCTGACTGACAACACAACATACCTATATGAGCGCAATACGGCTGCGGACACGCTGACCTCGGGAACGCTGCGAAATAACACAAAAAGCAATGGAAAGAATTACCATGTATCTGCCGACCTCACACGGCGGATTGGCAAGGCTGGGGCATCATTTACCGTGAAGGCGACACTTGGCGGTAACTCGAATGAAACTAATAATACCAGCCTTTCACTGACGAAATTCCACCACCTGCGCAACGCTGTGGGCGGAGATTCACTACTGTTGCGCAATCTTTGCCAACAACTGCCCACCCTGCGCAACGAAAGCAGAATATCATTGCAATATACCCATCCTTTTGGCAAACAGTTGAAATTGCAGACAGGGTACGGACTGCATCACGAAGAGGATAGAAACACAAGCAACACTTACGACTATACTATACCGAATAGACCATACATAGATAGCCTAAGTTATGAGAACACACTATCTATATGTGGGCAGGAACTCACCCTGAGAATGGATTATAAGGGTAAGCAATGGAAGATAAACAGTGGCATTGATGTAGACCACCCGACTTTGAACTACGAAGGATGAAATTTTTCAGGGACAACTTCCAGCATTTCCAAAAAACAGTTTAACCATTGACTTGGAGACAAACAAACAATTTGAGCATTAAGGTTTAAACCGAATTTTTCCGAAATTGACCTGACCTGACTTTTCCTGAAAATCGACTTTAAAGCTGTTTTTACAGATAAATCAGGTTTCTCTAACAGACAGGAAATAAATGCTAAGTATTTGGCTTTAAACTTAAAATCAAAAAATAAGTGTTTTCTTTTAATGTTTAACAGGGCTGATTTGACAGTTGGCGGTGGCAAGAAACTTTCAGGACCTACCTCATAGACAAGTTTCAAATCAAAAAAAGTATGATAGAAAACGGTATATGGATTGTAAAGCTTCCTCGAAAATAACTTTTGTGTAGGTTCTAATTGAAGGATAATGGAACCTCCCAGAAAATTTCCAAGACTCTCAAACATCAGGATTTTGAAAATATCGGAAGTAATGCCATAAGGAATATTTGACACCACTTTGAAAGGAAATTTCGGAACTGCAAAATTCCTAAAATCACAACCGACAACTTGAACATTTCGGGCATCAGAAAATAATTTTCGTAAATGTTCAACCAAAGCTGTGTCGTTTTCAATAGCAACAACATTGTTGGCGATTTTTAATAAATGAACAGTAAGAAACCCCTTGCCTGCCCCAATATCTAAAACCGTATCCTGATTACTTATATTTGCTTGTCTTATTGCATCTTTTATTAGCACTTTATCAATAGTAAAGTGCTGACCCGTAAAACGAACGGGCAATTTCTTTTTTGTCATTAGTAACTTCTTACAGGTGAATACTTCTTGAGTTCAACTTATAAATGCAACTTTTTGGGTGCGGATAATAAGCAATAAAAACATTTATTTTTCAGAGAGGAAAGAGAGACAATGTCCCCCTTTCTCTCACTCTGAATGGATAAAGTTTGCTATCTTTGCTTTAATTGTCCGTCCAAAGAAAAAAAAAGTTGCAGATGAGCAAACATATAACCGAGGTACAAAGGTATGCAATTTTCTATGATGTTGCAAATACCGATGAGCAAAAAAGCAATAGCGGAAGCTATCGGAGTAGATAAAAGCACTGTTTACAGGGAGATAAAGCGCAATTGCGACGCCCGAAGTGGTAGCTATAGCATGGAGCTTGCCCAGCGAAAAGCAGACAGGCGCAAGCAGCAAAAACATCGCAAGGAAGTGCTTACACCGGCAATGAGAAAACGGATAATAAAGCTGTTGAAGAAAGGATTCAGCCCGGAGCAGATTGTCGGCAGGAGCCGCTTGGAGGGAATTGCGATGGTATCTCACGAAACGATATATCGCTGGATTTGGGAGGATAAGCGGCGGGGTGGCAAACTGCACAAATATCTTCGCAGACAAGGTCGCAGGTATGCCAAACGTGGTTCTAAAAATGCAGGGCGAGGATTTATCCCAGGCAGGGTGGATATTGATGAGCGTCCCGAGATAGTGGAACTGAAGGAGAGATTTGGTGATTTAGAGATAGATACAATTATTGGTAAGAACCACAAAGGTGCCATTCTTACCATTAACGACAGAGCAACAAGCAGGGTCTGGATACGCAAGTTGTCGGGAAAAGAAGCCATCCCGGTAGCTAAGATTGCAGTATGGGCACTGCGGAAAGTGAAAAACTTAATACACACAATTACGGCTGACAATGGAAAGGAGTTTGCAAAGCACGAGGAAATTGCGCAAAAATTGGAAATAAAATTCTATTTTTGCAAACCATACCACTCATGGGAACGTGGTGCCAATGAAAACACCAACGGGCTTATCAGGCAGTATATCCCAAAGGGTAAGGACTTTAGTGAAGTAACCAACAAACAGATTAAGTGGATTGAAAATAAACTCAATAATCGACCTCGTAAAAGACTTGGATACCTCACGCCAAACGAAAAATTTAAACAAATTATTAATCAGAATTCTGTTGCATTTGCAAGTTGAATTCAGCTTATAATAAGAAAGGAGATGAAGAATTTACTTCCCAACAGGACATTTTATTCCCTAAAGTGTTTGATGTTGATGGCATGCGAGTTTTTATTTATTGGAAACTTCCACATCCTGTGGAAAAGCTCTATCCATATGTTGATTACAAAATACGGAAAATTTCAAAAGATACGTTAGTTATAGGGGATTATACAGACTTTGTGTTTGTTAATGGTCATGGTAATGCCCCAAATCGGGAATTGTCAAAATAAAAAAATAATAAATGTGGGGTAATACTCCAAATCGGGAGTTATTGAAATAATTATCTGATTATCAATGTACTTTCCAAAAGATAAAGTATTAGGGCAGAGTGGAAAAATCGTTGAAACTGGTCCTATGTAATCGTTCAAAGTGACCCTTTTGTATCATCCAAAGAGGGATTGGACATTCGCGGTACGATACGAGTATGGGTGTTATGATTTATCAGCATTCATTCTTCTCTACTCCCAAAGGATTTTGTCAGTTGTACTGCTTGCTGTTGTAGTCTGATGAGAATTTGGGAATAGGTTTCGAGTTTGCCGAGCAGTTGTTGAGCAGTGGCAACAGAATGATAAGTATTGAGGACTTTCACGACTTCGTTGTACAGAACTCCTATCTTATGAGCCAAGGCAACGATTTCTGAGAGTTTCTCCAAGTAAGGTTCTTTTGCAGGGTCTTGGGTGATGACCTTAAAAGATTCACCAAGAAGCCTTGCTCGGACAAAGTCGCTCTTTGTCTTTGCTCCCGACTTGCGATAGAGTCTGATAAGTTTCTGCTGGTCTTCGGAATTAGGTATTCTGATGTGCCATCTGTCCCATCGTGGGCAGGTGGCACATCTGCCGTCTGGCTTCTTTTGTTTTTGCTTCTTCATTGCTTTCTAATCACGACTTTGGAGTGATTTAATCCCCTTTCGGGGCAAGGGTCTTTGTGGTACAAATGGCAATTTGTGGTACAAAGACACACCTTGCTGATGTAGAAAATGGGATTATAAGCCCCTGCTGTGTTACTGCATTCATTGAATACAGTAACTCGGCGTAGGCTTGCATTCGAGGAATGCAGTAATTCAGAGTTTCCTCCATCTTTCCACATCTTCCTTGTATTGGTCGAGGTGTTCCCGCAGTACCTGTTCGACATATCCCGAAACGCTCGCTCCATGCTCACCGATTCTCCGCACCACGAAGTCTAACTTTCGTTGGGTTTCCTCTGATACATACACGGCTTTGCGGTGGCTGTTGCGAAAGGGCTGGAGATATTTCCCCTGAAACTCGGATAATTGCTTTCTGTCCTTTGTTTTTCCCATTCTTTGATGAAATTCTTCGGTAGAAGTAGCCCTTTCTGTTGGCGACAACGCTGTTTCTTGATAGGACGGTTGAGAAAAATCCTTGTTACTCTCCTTGTCATTTTGTTCCTCAACTTTATCAACAGGCTCAAACCTTCTCTTTTCCTCTTCATAATCGAAGGGCTGGTCAAAATCGGGTAACTCTTCGGGCTTGCGGAGCTTAACGCCATAATTTCCCATATCTCTAATGGCTTGTTCCAAGCGTTGTTTCCTTTTTTCATCTATTCTTGCCATAATTTCTTGGGTATCGGGTTATAGTGTTTTTCAAGCATGGCTTGTATGTCGCTCTGCTTGTAGAGTATCTTCCCTCCGATTTTGTAGAAAGGAAGCGTTCCTGAGTTTCTGTACTCTTGGAGCGTGCGTGTGCTGAGCCGTAATTGGCTGCAAACCTCCTCACCCGAAAGGTAAACCTCACCATTCAGCATCGGACGGGCGGTAGAGCAATACCGCTCCAACTTCTTCAAAGTGCCTTCCATCAGTTGTGAAAACAACTGCATCTGAGGGTCTTCCCGCGTAATGATTTCATTCTCTGCCATAATTCATTCATTCTTTGATTTCAATCCTTGACTGCATTCAGCATTTCACAGATGTCGGTCTGTTTGTAATAACACTTATGTCCAATCATGGAGAAAGGGATTTTGCCCGTATCTCGGTATGATTGTAGGGTACGCTTGCTGATGCCTAAACGCTTGCACACGGCTTCGTTGTCGAGCCATTGCTCGGTCTTGGGAGGATTACCGATGAGTTTTTCCACACGATGGATAAAGTCTGCAAATTCGGAGCGATGTCGCTCCCACGCTTTGCGGTCGATGATAATGAGTTTCATTGCCTTAATTTTGTTTTGATTACTTTATTGTTACTCAGCAAACAAACTGTTATGCAGTCCATTGCCGTACTTCTCGGGTGCAAAAGTAACCCCTCGGAAGCACCACTGCAAGAAATGAGGATAAGCAGGGAAATAGAGAGAAAGCAATAGAAAAACAAAGGAAATCCGTCTGTGTTATTGCGGTAATGAGATGAGGTGCCGGCTCGTTCCTTTTATTATCTTGTTGTTTTATCGATAATTCGATAGTTCGACAAATCGAGATGTCGAAGTGTCGATAGATAGTTTTATCGATAGATTATTTTGACGATATATAGTTTTGACAACAGATAGTCATGACAACAAATTGTACAAACAATAGATTGTCCGTATTATCGTCAGTCCTATCTGTTGTTAGTTGTTACGCCTTGCGTCCAAAGAGCCTGAGTATGCCGTATTCTTGTCGTGCCTATACTCTCTACGGCAGCCCAGCCCTGCAAGGTTGGGAGAGATGAATACGACCGCATGGATATAGAAAATGGCAATACCACCTTGAAACAGAGAAATCCTGCGGTGGAGATTCTTCTCTCCATCCGCAGGACTCGACCTTGTCAGGGCAGACAGGCTGCCGTTGTACCTTTGCACGATAAGAAACGGCATCAGGAACTTTGCGTGCGCCGCCTTTGCCTACAACGCCTTCAGGCTTGCTTCCTCCGTCAGTCTGACCGTTGGCAGATTGTTGCTCTCGATGAGCAGCACTATCGTGCCTGTCAGTTCGGTGTAAAGACGGCCGTATTGCTCGTCAGAAGCCAATGTGTCCGTCAAACCGAACTTGTCGAATGTGGCTTGAACAGCCTTGTTCGACAACAGTATAGGTACGAGTTTCTCTGGGAGCGGTGCAGGAAGTTCCCTTTCAAACTCGTTTTCCAACACGGATATAAGCGTATCGTACTTGGAAAAGTGCAAGCCTTGATACAATGCCTCGCTTGCCATGCTCTCCGCTTCAATGTGTGTAAAGCCTTGTGCTACAGCATCGCAGTAAACTGTGAGAGCCATATCTGCCCGTGCAGTGATAAACTCCGTATCTTGCAACTTTTCGGGGTGATGCTCACTCATGTAACTTCTTAACTTCAATCGGAAGTAGGAAAGTTCCTTTTTGTTCTTCTGTTTCATTGTTTTTCTTGTTAAAAAGTTGGACTTCTTTTTTTTGAATCATTCATTACGGCTGTTACATCCCAATTATGGGACTTGACTTTTTCGGTGTTCTTGACGGACACAGCCGTAAGGCTTTACGCAGTACCTTGTATGCTCACTACCCATCAGGGGTTGCATTTCCTTGGCAATCTTGCTCTTGGTCACCCGTGCATAAATCTCGGTCGTGGAGATGAAGCGATGCCCCAGCATCTTGCTCACCGTCTCTATCGGAAGTCCGTTCTCCAGACAGATGGTCGTGGCAAAGGTGTGCCGTGCGGTGTGCGAGGTCGCTTGAGTATGCGGTGGCAGTCCTGCCTTAATACATATCTCCTGAATAGTTCTATTGAAATTACTGTTGCTGGGAAACTCTCGAAAGAAAAGCCCCTCCCTTCGTCCGTGGCTCACAATGGCGAGTATTTTCTCGGCAACGGGCAGCAACGGGACAATACTTCTGTTCTGTGTCTTTGTTCGACAGAGCGATATGTACCTACGCCCATCCCCGAATGTATAAACATCGTCCATTCGGAGTTTCTTTAAGTCTGAGAATGCCAGCCCCGTGAAACATCCCAAGAGGAAAATAAGTCTGCAATGGTTATCTGTCGAGCGGTGCGGACGGTAAGCCAAGAGTTTTTGCAGGTCGTCCGCCGTAAGTGCATTGCGCTCGTAGGTAGGCGTTTCTATGTCTATGAGTTCAAAAGGGTCTTCACGAACGTATCGCTCCTGCAATGCCTTGCGAATGACCTGATGCAAGTGGCGTAGGCGGTTGCCGACACTGCTTTCCTTGTTTCCCAAGTCCCGAAGCATAAAAAGGCGATAGTCCTCAAGCAAAGTCTTGTCCACCTCTGTGGGCATACAGTCTGCCCTGTCCCTTACTTGCAGGAAATGAACAAAACTCTTGTAGCTGTCCTTAAAAGCCCTGACAGTTGCCTTGCTTAATGTTCTGCCCTGCAATTCCTCCTTGTATTCACAAACGGATTGATATAGCTCCGTAAGTGTTGGCATGGGGCGACTTTGCTGCATATAACGCTCCTTGAGGTATTCCGCCGTGATATAGTTTTCTTCCCTTAATGTACGTTCATAGAGTGAATGCAAGCACTCTTCTATTGAGTTCAGTTGCAGATTGATGCCGCTTGAATTACCTGTTGTCGCCTTGATGCACCCTTTTCGGGCAAGCCACTCGTCGGGGGAAGTTTGCAACTGCGTGGAAAACGATGAGGACGTTCCATTACAGGTGATACGGCAACGGATTACGCATAGTCCGTCTTCATTGGTCTTGCTTCTATCTATGTAGAATAGTATGGCAAATGTACTTTTCATTGTTCTGCGGTTTTAGTTGGTCAGTTGATAATGTGCGAGTTGTGGAAGTATTTTCTCTATGTCCAGAAAGACACGCTCGGGAGATGTCTCCGCATACACTTGCGTGGTTTTGATTTGACTGTGTCCGAGCATTTTGGAAACGCTCTCAATGGACACGCCCTCCGACAGTGTCATCTGAGATGCGAAGGTATGCCGTGCCATGTGATAGGTCAGCGTTTTCTGAATACCGCAAAGCCGTGCTATCTTTTTGAGGTGTATGTTTACCGTGTCGCATCCGGGTATGGGCAGCAGATACCCCTTGGGCGGTTCGTGTCGGAAAGCCCTCGTGTGAATGCCCCGATAACGCTCGATAATGGCAGTGGCTTCGGGAAGTAGGGGGATGTGGCACACGTTGCCCGTCTTTATTCTCGGCTTGCGTATCCAAGTCATTCCCGCTTCGTGAAAGACGTGCTGCTCCGTCAAGTGATACACGTCGGTATAGGAAAGCCCCGTCAGGCAGGAGAAAAGGAACATATCCCTCGACACTTTTTCATAGCCTTGCAATTTATCTTCTCCCAAGGCTGCGATAAGACCTACCTCCTCCCTTGTGATGTAACGTGGAGTACCCACTTCCCAACGAATGGAATGGTTGATGAAGGGATAGGTGTCAATGATGTGCCGTTTATGCAGGTCTTTGAGCAAGGAAGCCAGCATGGAGAGATAGCCAGCCGAAGTGTTGAGCTTGAATCCCTTTTCTTTGGCGAAGTAGTCCTCCAAGTCTTTGATAAAGGCGATGTCGGCTTTCTGCACGGGAATATCCTCCACACGGTAGCGATACCTGACGAAGTTTGCCAGATGCTTGTGAAAGAGCAACAGGCATTTTAGTCTGCGTTCGCTGCGGTCTATGCCCACACGCTCACGGAAGCGGTCGATATACTCGTCTGTATGATGCAGCAGTCCTTGTGACTCACTGTTCAGTCCGAATACAAGCTCCCGTACTCGCTCTGCCGTGATGGGAGCATCGGATTTACCCGAAAGAGACTCATAAACCTTGTGTATGCTCACCTGAAGGCGGTCAAGTTCCTTGTTTACCGATACGGCTTCGGCACTCTTGCCCAGCAGTCGGTTTTTGCGACTGTCCCACAAACGAGGAGTACACGAGCATTTGCAACTGAACTGTACCATAGAGCGTCCTGCGCTGATGCGTCCCATGATGGGACTTTTTCCGTTTTTGTCCTGCGTACCTCTCTTGAGGTAGAAAAGCAGCTTGAATTTTTCTTTTTCCATTGTTTTTTACTTGCAAAATTACACTTCTTTGAGGAACTTTGAACGATGCAAAACATTGATAATGAAAGAGAAAACTCCGTTTTAGTTACCACTTTCAGCCGTCCTTTTCCTTTCATCGTTTTTCGAACGATTTGGTAACTGAACTCCCTCCTTTTCGCTCCCTTTTCTGCCTGTTTCCTATGATGCAACCCTAAGAAGAAACAAGCAATATCCGCTGTATTTCAGTCAGATATGAGTTTTATGCCATTTTCTGCTTTCTACTCCCATAC
>NZ_BAJN01000027.1 GCF_000613725.1 Hoylesella pleuritidis JCM 14110 | reverse complement strand
TGTCGAACTCACGTTAGTTAATAAGCTCACTAACACGAGCACCAGTAGCGGTTAGGAAACGTACTACAAAATACCACATTAGATTCTCCCCTTGTTTGAGTTTCTTCTTGAGGAAGATGTAATCCGCTTGACTAATTACATTCTCCAAATAGGTGCGTTGCTGAACTTTAACTGATTTTAAGCGAAGATTTGGTTTGCCAGCGTGTTCCAAGAACTTATTCAGTGCTTGAATACGGAGGTTCACTGTTTTAGGCTTAAACTGCTCAATGATATTAGCCTTGTACAAAAGTAAGTTTCGCTTGTTCAGCGTCTTGTGTTTGGAGAAGTAGTTATCATAATTATAAATTTTAAATTCAGAGAATATCCTCTTATATATTATGGCAGTATACCTTTGAATAAATTTGCTCCAATTGTACCTAAATTAGAAGATATTAGAAAAAACATGTCTTCTAAGTTTATAAAAGCAGTAAAAGAGTCACAGAAGAAGACATTCTTTGAAACAAAAAAAGAACAAAAAGACAAAATAAAGGCAACAACTGATTCTTTAGCACTGGATACCCAATACGAAATGACATATTTGATGGCGGGATCAATACGTGTTATACTAAAACCTTTGCAAAGCCAAGTCTCATTTACCTCTACGTACGCCGATGAATTCGCAAGAGAATTTACTGAGTTACTTTCTTCTGGAAAATCAAAAGAACAGATTAAAGTTTTCTCAGAAAGATATGATAAAAAAACTATAAGCAAATATAATAATCTTATAACTTTTTTAAACGAGGAAAAATTATCTATAGGGATTCAATGGTGCAATGACAGAGCAAAAATCTCTTATAGAGAAAGTATAAATAAAACTAATGTAAAGAATTACTTACAAAATTTATCCGATTTTATTTCTCAAATGAAGAAGAACTTAAAGTCATAGGCACCTTTTACTCGTTGAATATTAAGACGGGGTCTTATTCTTTTGAAACAATAGATGGTGAAATTTCATCTACAGGTTATTTAGATGAAGATAGAAAAAATGTAGCTGACCAAATTTCTTTTAATAAACAATACGAAGTTATTATAAATAGAAAATCCTCAGAACCTATTGGTAGAGAACTAAAAAACAAAGATACCATAGTTTCTTTTATGGAAGTCCCAGAGGAAAAAGTACATAACTAATTCAACACTTGTTAGATTTTAGGAAACTCAATATTTATTGAATTTAGAATAATGCAAACTCAACTTGCCTCTGCTTCACCAGTCCACGCAAAACCTTGCCCTTGCATCGGCAAAACGAAATATACTCCCTATAAAAGTTCTCTCTCCGGCTTCTATCTTTCGCAGCAGTCGGCTCTTGGGTCGCTTGCCATAACCGAGCAAGCAACCTACACCCACATTATAGGCAAACAAGGTCAGCAGGAGTGTATCCTTGCCATAGCCTTTGAAGTTTTATACGAAACACATTCGCAGTATCTTCTACCTTATCCGCAATGATATTCTGTGATTCCCTATCCACATACATAGAGAATATCCGAAATAAAAATCACTATTATTGGCGATTGCAGGAACGAAGCAGATATCGTACTTTTGCAAAATAAGAAATGAACATTCTTGATAAGAAGATGATGGCAAACAGACAGAGCAATTCCTACCAAAGGATGATGGAACATTACGACGACCTATTGACCGGACGGAAGTGGTGGTCAAGGATATATATGCGATTTATTTGGAACGAAGACACTAATCTCTTGGCTCGGAAAGTGCTTGATCTCATACCGGACGATTTTCGGGGACGACTGCTTGACGTGCCTGTCGGCACTGCCATTTTCACCGCCGAGAAGTATCGTCGGATGAAAGATGCCGAGATCGTTGGTTTGGACTATTCGGAAGAAATGATAGCCATTGCGGCTTTGCGGAAAGAGACAGAGGAGATAGCCAACCTGTCTTTGGAGCAAGGAGATGTCGGAGAACTTCCCTATGCCAACGAGATCTTCGACTGCGTACTGTCGATGAACGGCTTTCAGGCTTTCCCTGAGAAAGAAAAAGCCTTTGCCGAGATTTTCCGCGTGCTGAAACCCGGCGGTTGCTTCTGCGGCTGCTTTTATGTCAAGGGCGAACGCCGATTGGCTGATTTATTTGTTAAGAAAGTCAAGGAAAGAAAAGGATTTTTCCACCCTCCATACGACACCTTCGCTGAAGCCGAAAGCCGACTTCGGGGTATGTATGGCGATGACGTGCTGACAGAAAAAATGGCTTCCGTCTGCTTGTTCCGCTGCGTGAAACCACAAAGAGAAAGCACTGAAAACGAACAATAACCCCAAAACATAAGACTATGAGCGTAACAAAAATCATCGACGAAGAAAACATCACCATCGTACAAGGAGTCAACGGCATTCTTCTTTATAAGGAAGGGTGGATGAAAGAAAAGAATGAAAGAAAAGGCTAAACAAGAGGATAACCTATACAGCAACTCTTGATAAGGAATCTATCTTTGAAAGTATAGCGGTATTCTACAAAAAAGCCTTCAAATTAGGACTAAACTCTTACCAAGTCTGCCGCCGTTTCCCGAACCGTTTGCCGAGCTTCGGGACTTAACTTTCGTTATGTTTTGACGTTTGCCGAGCTTCGGAAAGTCTGCCGTCGTTTGTCGGGACGTTTGCCGAGTCTCGGCATTTAACATCCGTTATGTTTTGATGTTTTCCGAACTTCGGCAAGGCTCTCGGCATTTGTCGTTTTCATTTTATACATACTTATATATGGTGTGCCTCGCGGCACACTCTTTTCAGTCGGCTTTGCCGAGACGAGTTGATGAGCCGATAGGCGAATAAATTCCACACGGGTTGTTGAGCGTCAGCGAAAAAATCTTTCCAAATACTTTTTTCATCATTACTTATTTGTTCGATTTGTTCAGATGTTTCCCGAACATCGGGAGCGCGGCATCTGTTACGCGCCGCACCCCCGATGAAAAGACAGGGTTAATCATCCCACAGCGATTTCAAGCGACGAATCGGAGCAGCATAGCCCTCATCTTCCTCCTCATCGTCGTCGCCAAAGAAATTATTACCTTTCGAGAGTGCAGGCCCCGTGGCGGGGTCTTCACTGATGCCCACGCTGATGGAGCCGGCGAGGATGCAGTTTTCTAACGCGATGGAGGCCAATTTGATTTCTGGTTTGATATACTTTTTCATTTTGCTTGAATGTTTAAAAAGTTAATTTGAATATTTAAAATTGGTTGGTTATCGGGAGCGCGCCCGTTTCTCTGAGAGATCTCGGAACGTGATGAATCTCGCCCTACGGCGGGCGCTCCCCCCGATAAGAAGAGAGACATTATTTCACGATGACCTTCCGTCCTCCGACGATGTAGACGCCTGCGGGCAGCTGGTGGCGTGCGTCGTCTAAGCGGTCGGCCACGCGGCGACCCTGCAGGTCATATACCGGACCATTCTTTCCGTCGGTCGCCTCGTTCGTCACGTCGCCGATGCCGGTGGTCTCGCCGTCGAGGATGACAGAGAACTGCTTGGCGCCTAACGTCTTCGGACAAGTGATATAGGCGCGATAAGCAGGAACGGTGGCTTCGGGATACTCCGTCGTTACCTTGTGGAACATACCATCGTCCTGCAGGATGTAGGCGTGATCGGAAGCTAGCCACCTGTTCACCACCTCTTGCACCGCACCACTGAAGGCGTATTCGCCGGAATAGAGGACGATGCTGCTACGGTCGGCCTTCACCTGCAGGTTCTCGCCGTCGAGCCGTGCGGGGGCGTCGGCCACGAGCAGGTAGGGCCTGTAGGCCCCGAGCGTGCCGTTCACCTCCTTGAAGTGCACCGCGGTGCGGCTTTCCTGTCTGTCGGCAAGGGTGTAGGCCCTGAAGCCCTGCACGGGCAGCTCGTAGGGCAGGCAGAGCGTGGCCTTGCCGGCGGCGAGGGTGCGGTCGTAGGTAGCCTTCGTGGCGGTGAAGTCGAGCCCGATGGGCAGAGACTGTCCGTCGGTGAGGCGGAAGTCGTCGCACGTCCAGCCGTTGTTCTCCTTATTATAATACACATAGTTCGCCTTGCTCTTGTCGGCTGCGTTGTAGAAGTCGGGCATTTCACCCAACTGCTGTGCCCAGTAGCACTTGTCGGTGCGGTTGTTCTGTAGCTTCTTTGTCACCTCGCCGCTCTTGAGCTGCTCGGCGGTTATCTTCGTGCCCTGCGCTACGCCGCAGGCGTTGAGGTAGTAGCAGTTGTTGAGGGTGGGGCCTAAGTAAGTGTACGCCGCAAAGGTATAGCCGCCGCCGGGGACGTTATCTCCGAGGTAGATGCAGTTGTTAAAGGTGCTGGTGCCGCCATGATCAGTTACGAACCCGCTCACGAATATAGAACCTTCTTTGAGCGTGGTGTTGTACTTTCCCTTGACGATGCAGTCGGTGAAGGTAACAACGGCACCGTATTTTATAGATAGAGCCATGCCCGCCATGGCGCATGAACCACTTTTTTTGCTGCTCGTGATGTTTACATCGCTGACGCAGTTTGTGATGGTGGTCTTGCCAAAGACAGTAAGTATCAATCCTGACAAATGACTATAGCTCGACTTGATATTCCCTTCGGTGCGCAGGTTTCGGATGGTGGCGCCTTCCACAACGCTGAAGGGAGCTATGTACCCGTTTGAACCGCTATCCCAGTTGAGCTTCAGCGTATATCCCTGTCCGTCGAATGTGCCGGAGTAGTTATGAGCGTTAGTACCCGCCATCGTGATGTCCGAACCGAGATCGACATTCGCCGTCATCTTGGCGTTGAGCTTGGTCTGTCCGCCCTTCACGAGGTCGCAGAACTCTTTCCAGTCGTCTTTCGAAGCAATCGCGAAATAGTCTTTTGTGATATACGTCATCTGCACTGCCACGGTCTTGTCGCCCGTTACGGTGGTGGCAGCCGAGAAGTTGTCGGCAAAGGTGAGCGTGTATGTATTCAGCGGATTGTAGTCAGTGCCCGCGAGCTCCTTTGCCCTGGGCAGGCTGACGGTCTTGCCGCTGTTGGCATAGCGTGTGGCTTTTACCTCGTCCATATATTTGAAGTCTACCTTATACACATGCTTCGCCTTTTCTGTAGTGAGTTGTGGCTCGAGGTCGGTGCCGAGCGTCTGTCCCCACACCTGGTCGGTGCGGTCGCCCTGCAACAGCTTGGCCATTTCGCCGCTCTTCAGTCGCTCGGCGGTTACCTGCTTGCCCTGTGCTTCGCCGCAGGCGTTGAGGTAGTAGCAGTCGGTGAAGGTGGCGCCGTAGCCGGTTTCCGTGCCGAAGGTTTTGCTGTATTTGTCGTTGGTGGCGTTGTTCTTGCCGACGTAGAGGCAGCGAGTCAGCGTGTAGGTGCCATTATTAGACAAGACAAAACCGGCCATCGTTCTCTCGTCTTCATCCGCATTGTCGGTGATGCTGCCTTTGACGAGGCAGTCGGTGATATGAACCGAGGCACCGTCGGCTACCGCTTGAACCATGCCCGCGGCTCTGGAATCATCCCAACCACCGTCTCCCCCCGTGATGTCCACGTCGCTGATGCAGCCCGTGATGGTGGTGG
Organism: Hoylesella pleuritidis JCM 14110; assembly: GCF_000613725.1. GTDB lineage: Bacteria > Bacteroidota > Bacteroidia > Bacteroidales > Bacteroidaceae > Prevotella > Prevotella pleuritidis. The sequence continues at coordinate 2,460 of NZ_BAJN01000027.1, read as the reverse complement.
TGCCCAAGGCTATATAAACCATTCCGGACAAGCCGTAACCCTTCGACGTGATCTTCCCTTGGGTGCGCAGGTTCTTGATCGTGGCGTTCTTCACATACCAGAAGGGGGCGATTTGGTTATCTTTGCCCGCATTCCAGTTGAACTTCAGCGTATGGCCGTTGCCGTCGAACGTGCCGGAGTACGGGTAGCTCACAGAGCCCACCATCACGATTTCCTCGCCGAGGTCCACGTCTCGCGTCAGCTTGGCGTTGAGGAAGGGCTCGCCGTTGTTGTTCACGCGCTGGCAAAACGCTTTCCATTCAGCCTTCGAGCCGATGCTCACTACTTCGGTGCCATTGCCGCCCTGCGCCCACGCCGGCATCGTCAGCACGAGGGCAAGCAAGAAGAGGCTGAGCCTCTCGATTAATTTTTTTGTTTTCATTTTGCTTATTATTTAGTAAAAGTTTTGTTTTATGAATTCTCGTCCGCTGCCGTAAGCGTGTCGGCCGTGCGGGCGGTCGTCGTGTTGTCGCCGCCGGGCTTCTCGGGTCGGTCGTCGTCCTTTTTCTTGCCGCGCGTCATCACCTGCTCCTTGTAGCGCTTGATGTTGGCGTTGAGGTAGTTGATGAGCGGCGTGAGGCTCTTCTCGGTGCCCACCACGGCCATGGCGTTGATCAGGCGCACGGTGTCCAGATAGGCCTCGTCGCTTGCCAAGCGTGCCTTGCGCAGCGCGCCGGCTATCTGCTGCGAGCGATCGTCGGTGCGGGTGGCGAGCAGTTCTTCCACCGTGTCGTTGGCTGCCCTGAGGGCGTCGACGTAGGGTTTCAGACCGAGCAGCTGCACCTGTGGGGCCAACTTGTAGTCGAGGTCGGCCACGAGGTTCATCATCCGCGAGGTTTCGCGCTCGAGCTGCATATCGGGGTCGATGTCGTAGTCTTTCAGGTGCTGCCACAGGTCGGCGGCCGCCTCGGCCATTTTCGCCACGGGCATGCGCAGCATTCCCTTCACGGCGGTGCGGTAGCCTCGGAAAATGGAGTCGCGCTCGCGGTCCTTGGCGGCAATCTGTTCGGTGTATTGACTTTTCTTGGAGAGGATGAGGCGTTCGTCTTCCTCCTTCACGGCTTCCTTGAGGGCTTTCACGGCGGTTTGTATTCTCGCCACGGTTTTTGCCCCCTCGTCTTCTTCTATCACATTCTCCACATCCTTCATATAGATGAAGTGAGCGTCGTTGGTCAGGCTGTGCAAGTCAATGGTGCCAACCTGAGCTACTTTGCTTTCGTTTGCCATAATAAATTCTTTTTTTTTGATTAAATGATTAAAAATGATTTCTTGTTTTTTGTCCCCTCGTTTGCCTTGACGTTTGCCGAGCTTCGGAAAGTCTGCCGTCGTTTGCCTTGGCGTTTGCCGAACTTCGGGATTTAACATCCGTTACGTCTTGACGTTTGCCGAACCTCGGCATTTAACATCCGTTACACCTTGGCGTTTGCCGAACCTCAGCATTTAACATCCGTTACGTCTTGACGTTTGCCGAATCTCGGCAAAGCTGTCGGCGTTTGTCGTTTTCACCTTATTATACATATAGTTGTGTATTATCGGGCGGCCCGCCCGTTAGCGTGGGGTTCGGATGACTATTGTGAGGACACTCTTTTCCAGTCGGCTGCGCCGAGAAATTTCACAAATCTTTCCAAATCTTCCAAATCTTCCAAATCTTTTTTCATCTACATTTATTTGTTCTATTTGTTCAGATTTGTAAGATTTCTGTCCGCAGGACACTCCTTCCAGTCGGCTGCGCCGAGTAAATCTTTCCAAATCCTCCATTTTACATAAGCTTGATTTTGTCTATTTCTCCTGTGACTTCGTTGCGGTGATACCATTCAGAATACAAACCATCAGGACTGAAATTTATCAGCATACCATAAGGTAGGTGGGTCAGGTTCATATAGTTCCAAAGCTGACGACGATGAGGAGTGTCAACGTGGTTAATTGCTTTCAGTTCTATAATGATATTTCCATTTACCACCAAATCCATTCTATAGGTTTGCTCAAGTCTGACGGTTTTCCAATAGATGGGAAGCATAACCTGTTGTTCTACCTTGAATCCTTTCTGTTCCAGCAAGTATTTCAATGCCGCCTCATAGGCAGATTCTAACAGACCATGGTGATATTCGCGGTGCACACGCATAGCCTCTCCGGTTATCTCACAGAAGAACTCATACTTCTTGTTATGTCTGTCTATCAAATTCATGCTATTCCTTTTCTATTTGTTCGATTTGTCTTGATTTGTAGGATTTCTGTGCCGTGAGACACACTCCTACAGTCGGCTTCGCCGAGAAATCCCACATTTTTTTCCAAATCTTCCAAATCTTTTTTTATCTACATTTATTTGTTCGATTTGTCCCGATTTGTAAGATTTCTGTGCCGGGAGGCACACTCTCCTACAGTCGGCTTCGCCGAGACGAGTTGATGAGCCGTCAGGCGAAT
>NZ_BAJN01000028.1 GCF_000613725.1 Hoylesella pleuritidis JCM 14110 | reverse complement strand
CAGATGGCACATCAGAATACCTAATTCCGAAGACCAGCAGAAGCTTATCAGACTCTACCGCAAGTCGGGAGCAAAAACGAAAAGTGATTTTGTTCGAGCAAGGCTCTTGGGAGAATCTTTTAAGGTTATCGTAGGATCCCCCTCGGCAGTCCTTTACTTAGAGAGACTCACTAAAATCGTTGCCTTGACGAATAAGATAGGCGTCCTTTACAACGAAGCCGTGAAAGTCCTCAATGCTTATCATTCTGTCGCCACTGCACAACGAATGCTTGGAAAACTTGAAACCTATTCCCAAGTTCTCATCAGACTGCAACAGCAAGCAGTGCAATTAACAGAATTGTTTGAGAGAAGACAGAATTGAAGGCTGATAAATCCATAATTTACAGCAATTTCTTTAATTCGTCAATACTTGGCAGAGCTTTACGCAGTTTCTCAGGCATTTCTGCGGATGTCTTATAGATTGCCACTCCCATAGGCTTGTCATATTGGCGCACCATATACTCTGCGTAATTCTTGTTTGCACTTCGGCAAAGCACAATGCCTATCGTTGGATTTTCATGTGGTTTGCGTATCTTATCGTCGGCAATGGCAAGATAGGCATTGAGTTGTCCAAGATAGGAGGTTTTGAACTCTCCTGTTTTCAATTCGATTACAACCAAAGCATTGAGTTCTCGATTAAAGAATACGAGGTCAGGGAAATGCTCCACGCCATATATCTCCATACGATATTGATTGCCTACAAACGCAAAGTCGTGCCCAAAGGTCATAATAAACTTCTTGATATTGTGGATGATTTGCTGTTCCACCATACGCTCGTCTATATCCGCGGCATCACGTTCTCCTATTTCCTCAACATTGATGAAGTTTAGCAGATACTCATCCTTAAACGCCATAACCGCCTTACGTGCCAAATCTCCTTTACTGATAGTGGCTGTAAAGTTGTTGGGTATGTCGGACTGATGGTAGTAGTCGTCGTTAGCCATCGCCTTCTTCAGAGTTTCCACCGACATGTGCTCCTCGGCACAGCGATGGATATAGTACAGACGCTCATCGAGTGACTTCACTTTAGCAAGAATCTGTGTGTGATGCGTGAAGGGCACATTGAAGAAGTCGTCAATAGGGAAGTCGGCCGAATTTTTGAATTGTAATTCACGAATTGGTAGTTGCTCAGCTGATGAGTTTTCCAATTCGGTAATTGCAATTACCGAATTACGCTTCGTGTCGTTATCAGCAGTTTTTCCTGCATCCAAACTCTTCCAACCTTCATAGAATTTGCGCATTAGTTTAAGACTTTCAGAGGAATATCCTCTCAGTCCCGGCAGTAGTTGGCGCAGTCGGGTACTTATAGCTTCCAATGCACCGGTCCCCCAAACTCCTTGTCGAGTGTTAGCCGAAACATATTTGCCCACACTGAAATAGGTTGCCAACTGAATGCGATTAACACCTTTGGCTGCTTCATACTGTCCTTGCAGAATAGCGTTCTTTATGGTTTCAGCCGCAATTTCGTATGCTTGTGATATATGATGTTGCTCCATAATCTATTTTACTCGTTAAATTTCAAACTATCCAACTGGCGCATGATTTCATTTTCAAGTCTGTGGCTTTCGGCAAATTGTTCTGTAAGCGTCTGACGGAAAGAAGCTATGCGAGCCTTGAATTCTTCTTCGGTAATATCCACATAGTCAATCTTGATGTCAAAATACTGACCTGCGGAGAGGGAATAGCCTTTTTCCTTAATGTCATCATACGATACACAAACAGAGAAATTATCAACAGACTTACGCTCACGGAATGTAGAAACAATTTGCTCGATTTCAAAATCACGCAATCGTTTCTTTTGATTATTTCCTTCTTTATATTCTTCACCCAACTTGCTGGCATCAATAAGCACCACGTTTTCTGTTGATGCTGACTTATCAAAAAACAATACTGAAACATTAGTGCCTGTATTGGCAAATACATTGCTTGGCATTGACACACAACCATAAACCCAGCACTCATCAACAATTCGTGTGAGGATTTTCTTTTCGATACCACTCTTCGCTGTGATAAAACCTGTTGGAATAACAATAGCTCCCTTTCCCGTATCTTTCAAAGAATTGATAACGTGCTGAATGAAGCAAGTATAAATTGCCATTGATTCCTTTTTCTTGGCAGGAATATTAGGAACACCTGCCCAAAAGCGAGCAGGCTGGGCAGCTATCTTTTCACGAGTTCCGGAAAAGTCCATCTTAAATGGAGGATTGCTTACCACAAAATCAAACTGGCGCAAACTTTGTCCATCATCGCTCTTATGATAAGGCGAAACAAGGGTATCTCCCTGAATAGCATAGTCTAATGATGAAACAAGTCCATTGAGTAGCAAGTTCAGTTTCAACATTTTATTGGAACGCTGAGAAATATCTTGGGAGAAGATAGTACAACGATCTTCGCCAATCTGATGGCTAAGTGCCATAAGGAGTGTTCCAGTTCCAGCCGATGGGTCGTAACATTCCTGACTATGCAAGTCGGTGTCGTCGCCCACAAGCAAACGTGCCATAATGGTAGCAATAGCATGTGGCGTGTAATATTCCGCATATTTACCTCCCCCGGCAGTGTTGTAGTCTTTGATAAGGTATTCAAAGATAGAGGCAAAGAAATCGTAATGCTTTTCAAACGCAGCCTCAAAAGAGAAATTAACCAATTTGTCTACCAATGCACGTGCAAAATCTGCACGATGAGCCATATCTGTAACAAAGTTAGTCAGCGTTTCAAAGAGCGGTATCTTGGTGTTATCAGTGGTCTGCGTAGAGAAAATATCTGCATTCTTTTCGGCAATATCCGTCATCGTATTGTCGAAGATAGTATCGAAGTCGCCTTTTCCCTGCTGATTCCAAAGGTTGGAAATAAGGTGGTAAGGTTCGAGGACTGGTACATCAGCACCCAATGAACTTTGCAACAACATTCGCTCATTCTCCGTGAGTTCACCGTATGCCACTTCCCATTTGTCTGCATTCCTGATTTTCTTGGCTATTTCACTACGTGTATTCTTTAATTCGTATCCAAACTTATCGTTAAGGAACTTATATAAGAAAACCTGTGTTATGATTTTATATTCGTTGCCATCATTACCCATACCATAATTGGCACAGGTAGCTTTCAGCTCGTCAATAAGACGTATAGTTTGTTCTTTAATATCCATATTGTTATGAGTGTCCGTAAGTTGAGTTATACTGATTAAGATATTGTTGGGCTACACGCTCCTTGATAAACTTATAGTCGTCCATTTCGGGCTTTATCTGTGGAAATTGATACAAGCAACCGCTAATGAGCGACAGCACCGTACGTGAGAAATAAGCGTCTTTCTTCAATATATCACTCTTGTCATACACTTTTGCGTCAATATCTTCCTTGATGATTTTCAAGATAACCATTATTTCTTCGTCCTTGAAAGAAAACATCGGGGCTTTATTTTCGACCTCCCGCTTTTTGTTTACTTCACGTATGCGCTTGTGTACACGTGCAAACTTTGCATCTCCATTGTACTTTTTCAAGAGAGCATTGTTTCTTATTTGTATCTCCTGCAAACGCTTCATTACATCATCAAGAGCCTTTGTTTCTTCATTAAATTTTGCCACTGTATCCACAACAAAGCCATGCTCTTTGAAACGCTGTGTAAATGCTTCTCTCAGTGTAACAAACTCGGGATCATCTTGGTCGAAATTGTTGGTAAAAGCGGTAATAGCACGTTGCCATTTCTCCTTTAATACTCCTGTCCCACCAATGATATGTAATTCTTCTGTTCCAATCTTTGAAAAGTCAAATTCAATATCAAGCATAGCTTCATTGATTAGCAACTTTGTTTCATCGCTCATCTTAAAAGCCTCCTTTTGGTTAATTATGTTGATGCGGTGTTGTACCTCAGACAACAACTCGGGAAGTTTGGTTAATTTCAGTTTAGAAAACTGTTCTCTCATCTCTTCATCGCCAAAGGTGCGAACGATATTTGCCATATTCTTGGCAGAAACGAGTGCATATTTCAGGTCGAGCAATACTGCTTTATCTTCTTGGGTAGATATTTCTGTGGAGAAATCTTCGGCATTATCGAATGAATAATCGAACAACACTTGCCTGATTTCTTTCATCTGCTCGAATATTTCTTCCTTGTTTTCTATTACTTGTGCAAATGTCTCTGTATTGCTGCCCTCGCCCGTTTCCCTTACGTCATTGAAACGATTTAGCTCTTGCAGATAGGCCTCGTTGGTTTCTTCAAAATTGCGTTTGATGTCAGCAAAATCTATGAGGAATCCATAGCGGATATCCTTGTAGGGGCGGTTTACGCGTGTTATAGCTTGAAGAAGATTGTGGTCTTTGAGTTTGCGACCAAAGTAAAGCCGCTTTAATCGTGGCGCATCAAAACCCGTCAGCAACATATTGAAGACAATAAGAATATCTATACTCATATTCTTCTTAAAGTCTTTCACTATCTGCTTACGAGTTTCTTTATCCTCATAATCGTGAAGTATCAAACCTGCACGCAAGTGGAGTTTGTCGCTGATTTCGTACTGCATTTTATCGAAGTGAGCGAAAAGTTTTTCTGCCTGACCGCTGGTCTCGCAAATAATCATTCCTCCCAAGGTTTCATCGCCCTGTATCTTACGGAAATTAACCAAGTCATTGATAATATAGCGTAAAAGTTCGTCCACATAATTATCATGCTCTATAATTTCGCTCTTCTTAATATCTTTTTTCTCAACCAAAGTTTCAAGTTTCTCATGCACTTCGGTGAGTTTCTCCCGGTAAGACGTTTCAATATCTTCACGAATGATTTTAAGCGTATAGCCATCGGCTATTGAGCGGTCATAGTAATAGGTGTGGAGATAGTTTCCGAACACCTTGCACGAAGCTCGCTCTTCTTTCAGTAGTGGTGTGCCTGTAAGAGCTATCTTGATGGAGTTTTGGTCGGCATCAAACAGATTGGCAAGGAAACAGCCCCCCGGACTATATCCCCTATGTGCTTCATCAAGAATAAAGATTCGTTGAAGATTGGTGGCGTAAGAATTAAGTTCAACCTTCTCATTGTCTTTTTCAAAACGCTGGATATTGACAACAGTTATTTCTGCCTTACCACTCGCACCTTGCTGGGCTTGATTGGTACGGAATTGCTCCATCAGTTCCTTTCGAGTATTAGCAGTAGAAACAACCAGCCTCGTGCTTCGAACTCTTGTGTTGCTTGTTCCAATAAGTCAAGGCGATCTACAATGAAATAAAACTTTGCAACCTTATTTTGTCTTGCAAAATAATCGTTGAGTATATAGGTGAGATGGAAAGCAAGGGCAGTTTTACCACTACCTTGTGTATGCCATACCAATCCAGATTTAACACCTTCCGAAAGTTTACGCTCAATAGCCAATGCTGCAAACAGCTGTTGGTAGCGCATAACTTGCTTCTGGTCGGTTGTTTCAATCTTACCATCAACTTCACGTTCCATACGCACGTATGCAATACCATATTTCAAGATATAAAGCAGACGTTCAGGGCTGCACATCGAAGTCAAGATACGATTTGTGGGTGTGTATGGGCTTAAATTGCTTTGATATTCCGGACTCGTATGAATTACTTGGTTATTATAATCAACTAATATTTTCTTTTCCTGTTCTACATCACCCTTTAAGTAGGGGTATTCAACATGAAAAGGTGCAACTTTTAATCCCATAGGATTTTCTTCCCTAAAACAGTTGAATGCCGCAGATTTTCTTGCTCCTGTGCAATAGAATGCACCCTCAACAGGTACGATGCCGCCTAAGGTGTCATACTCCATATTATTAGAGAAAATCATGAGTTGGGTAATGTTGATGAACCTGCGGAACTTCTTGTTAGGGAAACGCTCCTTGTTCATTCGCTTGCTTTCAGCAACCATCCCCCCATGATTATTGGGCTTTTTCACCTCTACAAAACAAAGTGGAAGCCCATTAACAAACAGCGTTATATCGGGACGGAATTCGTCTTGTCCATTCTTACAAGTAAATTCTGCTGTAAAATGGAAAGCGTTATTGTTGGGATGCTCAAAGTCTATCAATCGAATAGGCGATACTGCTTTAAGTCGTTGATAAAAACCTCGACCCAAATCATCGTCATTGAGTTCTTTGCGAATATCTTTCAATGTTTGTTCATATTCGCCTGCATATTCTGGATTGAGTTTCTTAAATTGACTCGTGAAAACGTCTAACAAAATGTTGGTATCAGGGTCATATACTGTACCAGCTTCATTTTCATATATTCTTCCCCAATACTTATACCCTAAACGAGTCAGATGCACCATTGCTGGCATCTGTACTCTGGTTGCTTCATTGAATTTTCCCATAGTATTCTACTTACTTAATGTTGGTCTTAACAAATCACGAATATCGACTTCTAACACTTCGGCAATCTTGACAAGATTGTCAAGAGAGGGCTGTACTTTATTTGAACACCAGCGTGATACCGTGTTCTCTGTATGCCCTACTTGCCCAGCTAACCATTTTCCCGATACCTGCTTTTCCGCCAACACGGATTTAATCCTATTTATCGCCTTCATCTGTTGATATACCTTGCTTTATTGTTGAATACGCATGTACAAAGATACTGTTTTAGGAGGGCTATCCCAAACAAAATCAGAAATTATTGCTTACTATGATTAAAATTCTTGTGTTTCAGTCGTTTTTCGCAGAGAAAAGAGTAACTTTGTAGCATCGAATCAAGTGTTCTTTGAAGCAATGCAGAATAAAGAGAAGGAAAGACACTCGCTCGTTTCCATCTCGTAACCCATTTGTCCTTTATTTATTCTTATTTTGTTGACTATCTGAAAGATACAAATATCTTGAATCTTTTGCGAGCGTAGTCTGTTGCGATGAGCATCTTTGCCCTTTCCTCGCTCTCACTCAGTGGTGCTCGTCCCAAAATTGTGGCATCGCCACTCTTGGCAAACTCCATCAGCTTGCCGATAAACACCTCCTGTTCGGGCGTGGGTGGTATATTATGCAGTATCTCATTCTTCTCGGGACGGTCGATGCCGATGTCCTTGGCCGTACGAAAA
>NZ_BAJN01000029.1 GCF_000613725.1 Hoylesella pleuritidis JCM 14110 | reverse complement strand
AAAATGACCATTTCGCTGCAACTCCTTGTATCATAGTCTTTTATTTTTTTATCCTTTTTAATTGTAGCCATATTGTAGCCACAACAGAGTATTTTGAGAGTACACGCAGATACTGCTACCCGAAATGCGCACTTGCATTTCTTGGGTTCAAAAGTACAAAAAAGTAGAACATCCTCCAAATTATTGTGGGAAAATGTTTTAGAAATCTTTTGGCTACAATTTTCAGTGCATGGTGCAAGTCTATATATATAGATAGACCTTGCACCATGCACTGACAGTCCCAAAGGTGTGATTGATATGGCAGGCTCAATATTTTCGCCTACGTATTGGGCAACACGGCAACAAATAACGCATAATGTTAAAAATGCAAAATGGCAATATAATGCCAATATTGGCAATTTAATATTCTTTCTAAAGCCCTATTTGTTAAGAACTTTGCAGCATTATTTCTAACAAAAAGACGGATACATATGAATACAAAGAAACAAAACTCCGGAAGTAATGCAAAATTCTACGTTGTACTTCCGACACTTGAAATCATGCTCTCCGCCAGCAAAAACTGCAAGCTAAGGGCAGGCTATGCCAATATGGAATATTCCAACTTTATGAAACACTGCAAGATGCAGACCGACCTTCGTATCAACACTTATGCAAGATGTGCGGCAGCCTTCGATATGGACGTGCTCTTGATACATCTCCCCAAGGGTATGATTGAGTCCATGATAGCAACCACGCCCCATAAAAGCCTTCGCTTCTCCACAATGGAGCAGGAAGATCTCATCGTCATTCTCAATCGGCTGTGCAAGCTGGACAGTAGAAGATTTAAGCAGCATCTTATGCAGTTATTGCACCAATTGGGGAAGGACTCTGAATTTCCAGACGGATGATAATCCACGGAGAGCAACTATTCAATCCTAAACTGAAAAGAGAAGTGGCATATGACAGAAGAAGACAATTTACAAAAGACGGTAATTGCAGAGTTACGCTCACTAAGGAACGACATGGAGCGGATAGCCGGCTTTATCGTGGAAATGAGACGCGATTATTCCGTTTTGGAGGATAAGATGGAACTCAGTTCCTCCGACGTCATCAGACTCTTGGGCATTTCGCGGGCATCCCTTGCCCGATGGAGGGACACCAACGCAATCCCGTTCAGGTATATATCATGCAACCACGTTGCCTATCCGTTCAAGGGACTTTACGTCGCCATCAAGAGCGGACGTGCCTCCTTCAAGGGTTTCAGACGAGTGGAAGCCCTACAACGGCTCAACGCCTACAAGGATGGTGTCCTTAAAGGATATATGGGTGATGGTCAAACTTTATTTGAGGAGCTATGAACATCAAAGAAGAAATACTGAGCCGAACCAACAAAGGACTGGATGTGTTCTGCTTCTATATGCCTATCGACTTTGTGCCAAAGCGCAATTTCCGAAATCCTATGTATGACGACAGGCGTGCATCGTGCAATATCTATCTCGACAACAAGTCCGGCTGCTACCGAATGAAGGACTTTGGCAACGATGCCTACTCCGGCGACTGCTTTTGGTTTGCAGCCACAATGCTCGGACTGGACGTGAGGAAAGACTTTGTTAAGGTGCTTGAAACCATAAATCGGGACTTGCAGCTGAATATTTGCATTGAAAGGAAAGAACATAGTAATCCCCACACAATGATGATGAAGCCTTGCAAACCACCCTTAGTACAACCACCTAACCAGCTCAAGAAGATGGAAGGTAAAAAATGGTACAAGCTAATTGAGCAATCTTTCAATGTCAAAGAACTAGACTATTGGGAGCAATACGGCATTGATGCTAAGACTCTGCAACGTTTTCATGTAAAGTCGCTTGCTCGCTATGAGTCTGTCTCCAATCAGGGAAAGCCGTTTACTCTTGGTTCTACACATGATGAGCCTATGTTTGGATATAGCATGGGGAAGTTTGTAAAAGTCTATCGCCCTAAGAGTAAGCTGCGCTTTCTTTATGGGGGTGAGAAAGTGAACGACTATGTCTTTGGCTTCCAGCAGCTGCCCAGCAAAGGGGATGTTGTTTTCATCACAGGTGGGGAGAAAGACGTGCTTTCACTTTCGGCTCATGGTTTCAACGCCATCTGTTTCAACAGTGAGACGGCACAGATTCCTGAGAATATCATCGAAGGATTGCAGCTTCGCTTTCAACACATTATTATATTGTACGATACGGACGAGACAGGTGTAAGGGAAGCTAAACGGCAGACAGATGCATTTGCTCAATACAAGGTATTGAGTCTAACCTTACCATTGCAAGGGGGTAAGTCGGAGAAGGATATATCGGACTTCTTTGCCTTGGGCAATGAAGCAAAGGACTTGAAAGTGCTTCTTAATGATATGTTCACCAATATGTATGCACAGACGATGATGATATTGCAATCTTGTGAGATAGACTACGATAATCCGCCAGACGCTTCAAAGTCGGTGGTGGCAGTAAATGGTGTTCCGCTTGGAACGCAGGACAATCTGTTTTGTATCACAGGTGGAGAAGGAACAGGCAAAAGCAACTACATTGCCGCCATCCTTGCTGGCACTCTTGGGAGAGAACGATTAAAGGCAGAGCAAACCTTGGGATTGGAAGTAACTGCCAACCCCAAAGGATTGGCTGTACTTCACTACGATACAGAGCAATCGGAGGCACAACTCTATAAGAACTTGGAGAAGACACTTCGCAGGGCTGGTATCAAGTCCGTGCCAGAGTTTTATCATTCCCTCTATCTAGCATCGCTATCACGCAAGGACAGACTGAAAATCATTCGTGAGAGTATGGACTTGTTTCATCACAAACACAGTGGAATTCATCTTGTGGTCATTGACGGTATAGCAGACCTGATACGCTCCGCCAACGACGAAACAGAGAGTATAGCCATCGTGGACGAACTCTATCGATTGGCAGGAATTTACAATACTTGTATCATTTGCGTACTCCATTTTGTACCCAACGGCATCAAACTCAGAGGACATATAGGGTCTGAACTGCAACGCAAGGCTGCGGGCATTCTCTCCATCGAGAAAGATGACAATCCCGAATACTCGGTCGTCAAGGCATTGAAAGTGCGTGATGGAAGCCCGCTAGATGTGCCGATAATGCTTTTTGGATGGGACAAGGAAGCCGATATGCACGTTTATCGTGGAGAAAAGTCGAAAGAGGATAAGGAAAAACGCAAGACCGATGAACTGTTGGCTGTTGTAAAGTCTGCATTCCGTGCCAAACTAAAGCTATCATATCAAGAGTTGTGCGATGTGTTGATGCGTGAAATGGAAATCAAGGATCGAACGGCAAAGAAGTACATTGCCTATATGAAAGAGCAGCGTATCTTGTCGCAAGACACAAGTGGTAACTATCAAAAAGGAGAATTATGTCATACATAGACCAAAGAACCGAAGATACATGGCAGAAACGCTTGTTTGACAAGCTGATGACTGTTGAGAGTAAACTTGACCATCTGCTGTTTTTGCAAGAGCAATCTGTCGATACGACCATTCACCCTCCATTGAAACCCGAATACTTGGACATCATCGACGTTTCCAAGATACTCAAAGTGGAGCAGAAGACCATCTATAACTGGGTTTGGGCAGGGAAAATCCCCTTTCTCAAGGCTAACGGTCGATTGCTTTTCCTTCGGGAAGAGATAGATGAAATGGTACGGAAGCGAGATGGCTGGTAATTGATTTCCTGATTAGATTATTTTTGTTGTGTAAATGCAAGTGTTTACACAACAAAATAATTACCTTTACAAGTAAAAAGTTAGTTGCGGATTTACCGCTCATAAAGATAACAGTACTCGCTTATTTCTTTGATAAGGAATTTACCATATATTGTTTGAAACTATTGAACCGATAAAGATAGGGTTGCAGACAAAAAATATTTGTAATTTCTACATTTGATGCTACTTTTAATGGAAAATTCATCGCTTGCAATGATTTTTTCGGCATTTTCCTTGCGCATTCAAAAAAAAGTAGTAACTTTGCAGTCAATATGACCTCCCACGCTTCTCATCAGAACAGCGCACCCGGGGAGGTCTTCGAGTTTATATACGGTTATGAGGTACGAAAAGAAGCCCATAGACACATCTGAGCAGGTTAAAAAGTTATGCGATCGAGGACTTAATATTGGAGACGAAAAACTTGCGTCCCAATATCTTTATAATATAAGTTATTATAGATTACGAGCATACACATACCCTTTTCAAAATAACGGGGAAGGTGCTAATCACGAATTTCTGAGAAAGGACATTTCTTTTCAAGATGTGATAGACCTTTATTGTTTTGATAGGCGTTTACGCTCTTTAATCTTCAATGCCATTGAAAAAATCGAGGTGGCATTAAGAACAAGAATCGCCTTAACTTATTCCGTTGATGAAAATGACGCCTTTTGGTTTCTCAATCATAAGTTATACTTTCAGCACGATAAGTTTATCGCATTGACACGCAACGAGATTATAGATGATAAACCTGTTGTAGGGGATTTAATGAAAGAGGTCAAGCGAAGTAATGAGGAATTTATAGCTCATTATTATCAAAAGTATAGCGAACCTGCTTTTCCGCCAGCGTGGATGACCTTAGAGGTTGTTTCTATGGGAACATTGAGTAAGTTGTTTTTTGCTTTGGACAAGAATAATCCTTCTAGTAAAACAATCTGCAGAGATTTGGGACTATACAATGTCGATATTTTGAAGAATTGGATGCACGGTTTATCGTCTTTACGCAATACTTGTGCCCATCATAGTCGTGTATGGAATCGCCGCTTTACAATAGCCTTGAAGTTTCCTTATAGAACGAATTATCCTTTCTTGTCAAAGCAAGAAGCTGCAACGATAAGGGACAATAAGTTGTTTGCCTACTTATCTGTAATTTTGTATTTGCAGCAAATAATCAGTCCTGATAGCTCATTTAGAAAGAGTTTGCTCACCCTATTGGACAAATCTCCCAAATTGGTAGTTTTGAAAGATATGGGCTTTCCTGAAAAATGGAGAGAATACTCTTTGTGGAAATAATATAATACGATGGTGTATCAATTATGATACACCATCGCTATTTATCTCAGTCTGGATTTTACAATATATCCCTTACTTTCTTCTTGTTTGTTTCTATTATTCATAGAACTTGAATAAATTACCCCCTCCTCTTCCTTTTTAGTATTTGGGCTATTACTACTATTTTGTCTTAAATACTCGGGTTGGTCATTTTCGTTTGATTTTTCATTTTCTTCATTTGGTTCGTTCAATGTAAGTGCAATTTTTCTGTCAAGTTCTGCTGCCTCACCTTTGAGTGAGCGAAGCTCGTCCTCTTTCTTCCAAGAACTGTTGGCAATGTTGGTGTAAACGTCTTTGTTGGTCACGACCTTTGCCATTTCCTTCTCATGCGACTCTATCACCTTAGGGATACGCTCCAAGGCATTTACGAAGTTCTCGCAGGCAAGTTTCGGGTCTGCCGCTAACTTACCGTTATTATAAGTATAGTAGATGCTCTCCTGTCCCTTGACAAAGAAGCGGTTTATCGAGCAATCAAACAGATCCTTTGAACTGCTCTCCGTCTTGACCATGATGGAAAAGCCGTAAACCTCGCCAATCTTGTTGTACTCGCTCTTGGTACGAGCCTTTTCCTCTATCTCATGCAGACGGGCGGCGATGACCTTTATGTCGGTACTGTCCTCCACACCTTTAATGACAAGTTTATTGATAGGATTACCTTCTTTGTCACGCTCCACACGCTTCTCAAAGCACGCCAAGTCTGCCTTGGCTTCCTTGATCTTGTCTGAATGGAAAGACACGGAGCTGTCAATCTCCGCCAACTTGCCCGTTGCGGCATCACGCTCACGGAGGAAATTCTTACGCTCTGATTCCAGCGTGGCAATCTTCTTGTCGAGTTTGGCTTTCTCTAACAAGTCCGTATTACCAGATAGCACGGCAACATACTCTGAAAAGTTCATACCGCTATCCTCGTCCATCGATCCCTCGTCAATGGTACGACTACCGAGCGTGTTGGTCTTCAACTGATTGATAAACAATTGCTTGTTATGTAGTAGGTTGAACTTATAACTGTCCAACGACCGCTCCACGGCATAGATAATCACATCGACCTTGTTGTCAGCAAATTCTTTGGCAACCATATTACCTTTACGAATTGCCCGACCATTTCGCTGCTCCAAATCTGAGGGTCGCCAGGGTGTATCAAGTTGATGCACCGCCACCGCACGCTGCTGGGCGTTGACACCCGTTCCAAGCATAGAAGTAGAACCGAAAATGATGCGGATGTCTCCACGATTCATCGCTTCTACCATCGCTTTTTTGGCTTTCTCGTTCTTGCACTCCTGAATAAAGCGTATCTCGTAAGACGGGATATGATAATCTTCTACCAATTTACGCTTCACCTCAGAATAGATATTAAAGTCTCCGCCGGGCTTGTAAGTACCCAAGTCAGAGAACACAAACTGCGTACCTTCTGTGCATCATACTTCTGATAGTAGTCATTAAGTAGCTTTGCACAATGGCTTGCCTTGTTGTCAATATGATCCGAGTACCCGTTTTCGTCTATCATGCGTAGATCCAGGCTCATTTTGCGGGCGTAATCAGTTGCAATCAGCATCTTTGCCTTTTCCTCACTCTCGCTCAACGGCGCACGCCCCAAAAGCGTGGCATCACCGTTTTTGGCAAACTCCATCAACTTGCCGATAAACTCCTCCTGTTCAGGTGTCGGCGGAATGTTATGGAGTATCTCGTTTTTTTCGGGACGATCGATGCCTATATCCTTTGCTGTGCGGAAA
>NZ_BAJN01000030.1 GCF_000613725.1 Hoylesella pleuritidis JCM 14110 | reverse complement strand
AATGTCTCCTGGCTAACAGCATTGATGTATAAAGGGATACGACAATTGGTCTTATATAGGAGCTGTTGGAGTTTCATCACGATGAGACTAAGTTTTCATCACGATGAAACGAACGTACCATCGTGATGAAACGTATTTCTCATCACGATAAAAACTTTATCGATACGGTATATCTTCAATTATCATACCTATATAGCTATGATTGTGGTTCCGGGACATCTCTCATTACGAGACTTGTGTAACGATGATGGCGAGTCAGAGATATTTTCCATTACAGGACTTGTGTAGCTATGAGTACATCTCTCTAAGAAGAGAATTAAGCGATGCGGCATATGGGGTGAGTATTAGATACAGGAGGAGGTCGGCGTATTGACTTTTACATTGAGGGAGCCTCTGACAATCCGGCCAAAGAAAGAGGTAGGAGGGAAGAGAAATTGAAGGATTAAAAGTGGGCAAGTTATTTTCTTCAATGGGGGGCTTATGCGCGGCGATATACTGTTCATCCCTTGCGATGGTGAGGGGTGCGAGCGACTCATACCAGGAACTCCCACCAGAGCGATGCGGCATTATCGGTTGAGTACTAAATATAGGGGGCTTTTCGGGCGCAGGGGGCGATGGCACACCTGACCAGACGGACGCAAAAAAAGCCCCGGAAGTGACTCCTGTCGGCTTCCGGGACATAAACTTTAATACCAAAAAAGAAGGCGGCCACCTACTCTCCCGCATTGCATTGCAGTACCATCGGCGCAGTCGGGCTTAACTTCTCTGTTCGGAATGGGAAGAGGTGGGACACCGACGCAATAACCACCTGAAAGGGGGTTGACTATATCAACAAGCAAGAGGCTGATTGCCAAAAGAGGCTGATCATTCTGTCTGGAACGCACTGTGACCTTATCTGTCTTGAAGAAAGAAAAAGGAGGAAGAGCGCCGACTGATATCTGAAAATACGGCCCTTATCAAAAAAAGAAAAGGGATTCTTTGTAATAGGAAAGTTTTCGGGCAATTAGTAGCGCTCGGCTTTGACGTCGCCGTCTTTACACCTGCGCCCTATCAACGTTCTCGTCTGGAACGACCCTAAAAGGAGTTCTCATCTTGCGGCGGGCTTCGCGCTTAGATGCTTTCAGCGCTTATCCCATCCGGACTCGGCTACCCGGCGGTGCACCTGGCGGTACAGCCGGCAGACCGGAGGTCCGTCCATCACGGTCCTCTCGTACTAGTGACAGAGCCGCGCAAAACTCCTGCGCCCACGATAGATAGAGACCGAACTGTCTCACGACGTTCTGAACCCAGCTCGCGTGCCACTTTAATGGGCGAACAGCCCAACCCTTGGGACCTTCTCCAGCCCCGGGATGTGACGAGCCGACATCGAGGTGCCAAACCACCCCGTCGATATGAGCTCTTGGGGGGGATCAGCCTGTTATCCCCGGAGTACCTTTTATCCTTTGAGCGACGGAGTTTCCATACACGTCCGCCGGATCACTATGCCCCAGTTTCCTGCCTGATCGGCATGTCTGCCTCTCAGTCAAGCGCCCTTATGCCATTGCACTCTAAATAGGCCGGTTACCAATCGGCCTGAGGGCACCTTTGGAAGCCTCCGTTACGCTTTTGGAGGCGACCACCCCAGTCAAACTGCCCACCAAGCAGTGTCCCCACAAAAAGCGGGTTAGACCTCAGACAGCCGAAGGGCCGTATTTCAAGGATGGCTCCACACGGGCTGGCGCCCGCGCTTCGAAGCCTCCGGCCTATCCTACACATCGGATGACCAAGGTCAGTGCTAAGCTACAGTAAAGGTTCACGGGGTCTTTTCGTCCCATCGCGGGTAATCGGCATCTTCACCGATACTACAATTTCACTGAGATCGTGGTTGAGACAGCGTCCGGATCATTACACCATTCGTGCAGGTCGGAACTTACCCGACAAGGAATTTCGCTACCTTAGGACCGTTATAGTTACGGCCGCCGTTTACCGGGGCTTCAATTCAAACCTTCGAACTTGCGTTCTGAGCTCTCCTCTTAACCTTCCGGCACCGGGCAGGTGTCAGGCTGTATACATCATCTTGCGAGTTAGCACAGCCCTGTGTTTTTGTTAAACAGTTGCCTGGACCTATTCTCTGCGCCTCATATTGCTATGAGGACCCCTTATCCCGAAGTTACGGGGTCAATTTGCCTAGTTCCTTAACCACGAGTCTCTCAACGCCTTGGTATATTCTACCCGACTACGTGTGTCCGTTTACGGTACGGGTACCGCAGGGATGAAGCTTAGCGGTTTTTCTCGGGAGTTGGATTACCTGCACTATTGTCTCTTTCCGAGGAAAGGGACATACTATAAGGGTTCGGCTCGGAGAGTGGATTTGCCTGCTCTCCTCAACACCTACGCCCGTTAACGGAGAATTCCGTATCTCCGCGGCAGTGTCACTGCTCCGTCACCACGTCGCTCCCTGAGGTAGTCACGGAATATTAACCGTGTCTGCCATCGGCATCGCCATTCGGCTGAGCCTTAGGACCCGACTGACCCCGGGATGATTGGCATTGCCCGGGAAACCTTAGTCTTACGGCGGGAGGGAATCTCACCCTCCTTAGCGTTACTTATACCTACATTTGCGTTTCCGTAAGCTCCAGCAGAAGTCATCCTCCTGCATTCAACGCCGACGGAATGCTCCCCTACCGATACTTTTAATATACATTACTATCCCGCGTCTTCGGTTTCTGTCTTATACCCGATTATTATCCACGCCCGGACCCTCGACCAGTGAGCTGTTACGCACTCTTTGAATGAATGGCTGCTTCCAAGCCAACATCCTGGCTGTCATGGGGACTGGACTTCGTTAGACTAACTTAGACAGAAATTGGGGACCTTAGACGGCGGTCCGGATTCTTCTCCTCTCGGGGACGGACCTTAGCACCCGCCCCCTTACTGCGTATCTGCGGCCCGTAAGCATTCGGAGTTCGTCAGGTCTCAATAGGCGGTGAAGCCCTCTTGACCTATCGGTCGCTCTACCTCTTACGGGAATCGATACACGCGGCACCTAAATGCCTTTCGGGGAGTACGAGCTATCTCCAAGTTTGATTGGCCTTTCACTCCTACACACACCTCATCGGGAAGCTTTTCAACGCTTATCCGTGCGGACCTCCATCCCGTGTTACCGGGACTTCATCCTGGACATGTGTAGATCACTTGGTTTCGCGTCTACCCCATCTGACTAATGACGCCCTATTCAGGCTCGCTTTCACTACGGATGCACGACTAATGGCGCTTATCCTTGCCAGACATGGTAACTCGTAGGTTCATTATGCAAAAGGCACGCCGTCACTGCAAAAGCAGCTCCGACCGCTTGTAGGCGTATGGTTTCAGGAGCTATTTCACTCCCCTTATTGGGGTACTTTTCACCTTTCCCTCACGGTACTACTTCACTATCGGTCTCACGGGAGTATTTAGCCTTACCGGATGGGCCCGGCAGATTCCCACGGGATTACTCGTGTCCCGAGGTACTCAGGATACTGCTATGTCTCAGCTTGCTTCGAATAAGGGGCTATCACCCGCTATGGCCGTTCTTTCCAGAACGTTCTTCTCACAAGAAAAGTACAATCGCGCAGTCCTACAACCCCGACATTGCGTTGCCACAACGACGGTTTGGGCTATTCCCCGGTCGCTCGCCACTACTGGGGGAATCATTCTATTATTTTCTTCTCCTCGAGGTACTAAGATGTTTCAGTTCCCTCGGTTCGCCTCACTGCTAATGGCAGTGATACCGGAACTTAAGACCGGTGGGTTGTCCCATTCGGAAATCTGCGGATCAAAGATCATTTGCATCTACCCGCAGCTTATCGCAGCTTATCACGTCCTTCATCGCCTCCGTGAGCCTAGGCATCCGCCATACGCCCTTATTTACTTTCCTGGAATCACACCGAAATATATACACACATCCAAATAAACATGCGAATATTACGGCGGCTCGTACTTTCAGTATATCGTCTTGATTGACTCTCTTTACTTTCAGTCTTGCTTGTATCAATATGTCAAAGATCTTACGGGCTATTCAATAAGCACTGTACATAACTCACAATCCAACTTTGAATTGAAAGAATATCAGAACAGATGATGAATGCCTCTGGTGGAGAATAACGGATTCGAACCGTTGACCCCCTGCTTGCAAAGCAGGTGCTCTAGCCAGCTGAGCTAATCCCCCGAGGAACATCGGGAAGAATACGTAGTCCCAGGCAGACTTGAACTGCCGACCTCCACATTATCAGTGTGGCGCTCTAACCAACTGAGCTATAGGACTGTCAGCAGAACAAACCCACACACGGCAAAAAGCCGCGGACTTGTTGTTCCCTCTGCATCTCGTATGAAAAAAAGGCAAAGATAAGTACAGGAAAAGGGATACCATAAAAATAAGGCCTTCCGCTGCATCTCGTCAAAGACGAAAAACGAAGTATTCTCATTTTCTATAACGAAAACAACAAAAAAAACGTCTCTCCAGAAAGGAGGTGTTCCAGCCGCACCTTCCGGTACGGCTACCTTGTTACGACTTAGCCCCAATCACCGGTCTCGCCCTAGGCCGATCCTTGCGGTCACGGACTTCAGGCGCCCCCGGCTTTCATGGCTTGACGGGCGGTGTGTACAAGGCCCGGGAACGTATTCACCGCGCCATGGCTGATGCGCGATTACTAGCGAATCCAGCTTCGCGGGGTCGGGTTGCAGACCCCGGTCCGAACTGGGACGCGTTTTATTGATTAGATACTGTTTGCACAGCACCGACACTCTGTACGCGCCATTGTAACACGTGTGTAGCCCCGGACGTAAGGGCCGTGCTGATTTGACGTCATCCCCACCTTCCTCACTCCTTGCGGAGGCAGTGTCCGCAGAGTGCCCGGCATCAACCGATGGCAACTGCGGAGAGGGGTTGCGCTCGTTATGGCACTTAAGCCGACACCTCACGGCACGAGCTGACGACAACCATGCAGCACCTTCACAGCTGCCCCGAAGGGCCTCACCATCTCTGGATCGTTCAGCTGCAATTCAAGCCCGGGTAAGGTTCCTCGCGTATCATCGAATTAAACCACATGTTCCTCCGCTTGTGCGGGCCCCCGTCAATTCCTTTGAGTTTCACCGTTGCCGGCGTACTCCCCAGGTGGGATGCTTAACGTTTTCACTTAGCCACTGAATAAAAATATCCAACAGCGAGCATCCATCGTTTACCGTGCGGACTACCAGGGTATCTAATCCTGTTCGATACCCGCACTTTCGAGCCTCAGCGTCAGTACCGAAACGGAAAGCTGCCTTCGCGATCGGAGTTCCTCGTGATATCTAAGCATTTCACCGCTACACCACGAGTTCCGCTTTCCCTCTTCGTACTCAAGCACCCCAGTTCGCGCTGCACGTTACCGGTTGAGCCGGTACATTTCACAACACGCTTAAAGTGCAGCCTGCGCTCCCTTTAAACCCAATAAATCCGGATAACGCCAGAACCTTCCGTATTACCGCGGCTGCTGGCACGGAATTAGCCGGTCCTTATTCATACGGTACCTGCAAAGGAGAACACGTTCACCCTTTTATCCCCGTATAAAAGCAGTTTACAACCCATAGGGCCGTCATCCTGCACGCTACTTGGCTGGTTCAGGCTCACGCCCATTGACCAATATTCCTCACTGCTGCCTCCCGTAGGAGTTTGGACCGTGTCTCAGTTCCAATGTGGGGGACCTTCCTCTCAGAACCCCTACTGATCGTCGCCTCGGTGGGCCGTTACCCCGCCGACAAGCTAATCAGACGCATCCCCATCCATCACCGCAAATGCTTTATTCCGATTCAGAGGACTTCATCGGAACACATAGGGCATTAGGCCGACTTTCGACGGGTTATTCCCTTGTGATGGGCAGGTTGGATACGCGTTACTCACCCGTGCGCCGGTCGCCGGCATATACTTGAAAACAAGCATACCCGCTGCCCCACGACTTGCATGTGTTAGGCCTGTAGCTAGCGTTCATCCTGAGCCAGGATCAAACTCTCCATTGTAAAATATATATCCAATACCAAAACATACCAACATAATTGATACATCAGGAAAAGGAAGTATTCCGCTCAAGACGATATATCCTTAATTGTTCGCTTAAAGAAAATACATCGATAAATCTTATCTGAAATTAAAACGGTTGAACCTATTTAAATCAAGGTTACCCTTCTTATGGAATAATACCAATCTCTTCAATAAAAAAATCAGTAATAAACCAATATACCTGTACTTCTTCTCTGTCTTTATGTAAATCTATATCAAAGAACACTCTTCTTAAACTAACACCCAACAAATAAAGAGGCGAAAGCGAGTGCAAAGGTA
>NZ_BAJN01000031.1 GCF_000613725.1 Hoylesella pleuritidis JCM 14110 | reverse complement strand
TTTCCGATGTTCAGGGAAATGCTGCGCATGGAAAAGTTTTGTGCCATGCTGGGATTCTCTAAAGAAATGACTGAAAGTCTTATAGTCAAAAAAGAAGCCCTGAAATGTAGCGGTAAAATCTATTCCGAGCAACACAGGCGGAACTTTGATATAAAGGATGATATTTTAAGGGTGGAAAATGACCCTGACGATGAAAGCAGGCTGAACCTGACAATAAACAGGAAGCCGATTGCCGACTGGTTCAGGGAGCAATGGCACAGGCTTAGATATGGAGCAAGAGTGCCGCAACAGGAAGAAAGAAAAAGTAGAGGATTCAAATTATAATAGAAGCAATTTGATTAGTAATCTAAAAGCACTCCGATAACGATTAGAGTGCTTTTAGATTGTTTATCATTAATTATCAAAGCAAGTGCAGTTTAAGATTTTACTGAAGTTTGCATTAATAAAGAATATACTACAGCTGATATATGCGCAACATATTGTGACGCTTGTGATTCATTTCCCTTGAAATCCTTAACAAATACCGCTAAGGTATAACTGATATTATTAGGCAGACATATATAGGCAACATCATTGTGAGCTGCAAGAACACCATTTTCATTAACATAACCTGAACCTGTCTTATGCGCTATAACAACCCCTTCTTTATCAAGAAGTGGAGCTGCTATCCTATCTACACCTGTTTTGCATTCTTTTAACGTATTCTTAATGAAACTTTGTTTCTCATCATCGATAAGACCTTCAGTAAACAAACGATTCATCAACATTGCAGCACCAAGAGGAGATGTATAGTTAGAGTAAGCCTTGTTATGGTCAGCCGACATTTCCTCTTCCGTATAAGCTATCTGAAAACTTGAACGAGGAATGAGTGTGGCTATAAAACTATCTGTTTGAGCGACATTAACCATATCCTTAAACATAAGGTTGCTTGCATTGTTGTCACTCTGAGTAAGAGTATAACGCAGCAAATCTCTCACTGTCAATGATATGACTGGCCCTGAATAATCTTTCAGCATAGGACTCCAAGTCTTTGGGTCAAGTTTATCCCTATTTATATTTACTAAGGTATCAAGTGAAATTCCTTTATTGTCAAAGTCATTACAAAGAGCTAATGCCTGATGAACCTTAAACACACTCATCATAGGATAAACACTCTTATTATTGACCTTAACCGTATCTCTGTTATTAACAATAACCGCCACACCAATTTCGCCAGGACAAGCTGAGACAATTTGAGAAATGCTATCAGTCAAAACATTTGTTAAAGGAGGATTTGCGCTATCTTTTGTCGCTGATTTATGGAACAATGAAAATACCAAGATGAAAATGCAAACTAAAGCTATACTCAAAACTACGATTTGTTTTTTTCTGTTTTTTTCCATGTTTATATTATTTATATTTGTTTGACGAGAATATCTTTATTTGCCGACAAAGGTACATAACTTTACGGAAAAATATGTTTCCTATTTTGAAAATATGATGCAAATTTAAGTATTTTTCCCCAAAATTACAAGCAATTTCCGGAAAAATAATGAAAAATACAGAATGCAAACGTTTGCTCATATTTATACGGCAGTATTAGAATAAGGCTGCTAATCTTTTACTAAATGGGCAAGGCTTGGCGTGTGCTTTATCCGTTGAATTTCTGAATCGACAAGCGATCGAATTTCTTGCTTCACTTTACGATAGTTGGCTTCAATGGTTTCTTTGAGCGTGTCGCAGCTTTCTTTGTCAGTAAAATCAGTTATATTGGGGATGGGTTTATAGGTTTTCATATCCGCAGATACCTTGGCACTATCTACCACTATCTCCGCATGGAAAATTTTCTGGTCGATACGCTCGTCAAAGTTGTCGGACACAGCACCGACAAACATTCCCTGTGTGAGATTACTGATTTTGCTTGCAGGGATAAGGCTATCCATTTGTGTGGAGATAGAGGTGGATTTGTCATTACGGTTAATGGTCATAGACTGTCGCTGTTGAAGCACCTTGCCAAAGCGTTCCGAGAGTGTTTTGGCAGTTTCTCCAACCACCTGCCCTGAGAACACATTACCCACCGTATTCTGGATTACCTTGCTCTCCTTGTCGCCATAATCACGGGTGAGTTGCGAAAAGTCTTGAAAACCCAAACAAACTGCCACTTTATTGCTTCGTGCTGTGGCTATGAGATTATCCAATCCACGGAAGTAAATCGTTGGCAACTCGTCGATAATTACCGAGCTTTTAAGTTGCTTCTTCTTGTTGATGAGCTTTACGATACGGCTATTGTAAAGTCCGAGTGCTGCCGAGTAGATATTCTGGCGGTCGGGATTATTGCCCACAACAAGTACTTTCGGCTCGTTGGGATTGTTGATGTCAAGCGAGAAATCATCACCTGTCATCACCCAATAGAGGGCAGGAGAAATCATGCGTGAAAGCGGTATCTTGGCACTCGCAATCTGTCCCTGTAGCTGTTCCTGCGCTCCTCCCTCCCAAGCATCCATAAAGGGAGAAAGGTAGTTGGCAAGCTCATCGTAGGAAGTAAGTATCGGAAATATCTGTGCGTAGGGACGGTTCAGGAATTCGATGGCATGGGGAAAGGTACAATATTTGCCGTTCTCATATATCTTCAGAAACCAGATAATGGCGGCAAGCAAGATAATCGGTGATTCGACGAAAAAATCTCCCTGCTTCTGAATCCACGAGCGGTTGAGATTGAGCATAATGGTGTAGGCACTCTCATAGGCATCGGATATATCTGTCATAAAGGCAGGATTGATGGGATTACAGCGATGTGATTTGCGAGGGTCGTCGAAGTTAATCACATAGAATTGCGGTTTGACTTTATAAGCATCTAAATGATGGAGCAGGTGATTGTAGGCTATCTCCGACAAATCGGGAAACTTATAATCATAGATATACATGGCAAAGCCTTTCTCTATCTGCTGCTTGATGTAGTTGTTCACGATAGCATACGACTTACCAGAGCCGGGGGTGCCGAGTACCATTGATGCACGGAAGGGATTAACTACATTGATCCAGCCCTTGTTCCACTTCTTCTTATAGTAGAATCGTGTAGGAAGGTTTACCGAGTATTCGTTCTCCATCAACCGAGTTTCCTGCATAAAGCTCTCATTCTCGGTATTGAACACATCGTCCATCAAGTTGTTTTTGAGCAGTCGGCTCATCCACACACCGCCCATTAGCAGACAGATATAGCCCAAAGAAAGCGTGAAGATATAGAGCGAAGCAGCACCCACCTTACCTATGGGCAATGCCAACAGCCACCAATTCAGAAAGAAGAGCACAAAACCAGCGAAAAGCACCGTCCAAATCTTTGGCCATGTGATTTTCTCCTCCTTCACGCCTTTTGTCCCCAAGCAGGATAAGGCGAGAAATATCACACAAAACAGCTTCGTCCAAAGGATTGATGAAAACAATCCCGTGGAGCGTTGAAAGTTCATCAGTATCTTGTTGATGATGCCGAGTGTGAAGTGCCACGACTGAAATGCCTCGTAGCAGAACCAATAACAGTTAATCAGGAGGAAAATCACTGAAATTCCCCGCATAAAGTCCATAACCTTACCCAATGCCCTTAAATCGTCTTCTTGTGCCATAATGCTATTTTATTGTTGTTAGAATATCGTTTGAATACTATTTGAAAAATCTTTGATTACCATTTGAATGGTGCCATTAACGCTTCCTGCGTTTAAGTTTTACCTTACTTTGCTTACGAAGTTTGCGTTGCCATGCCGCTTCTTTCCAATCATCATTGCCCGATGAAGAGAAGGATTCTCCTACCATATTGTCGATAAATTCATCGACAAGATTGTCGCTTTCCTGCTCATCAGACTGTATTGTCTGCATCTGTTGTTGAAAGGTGGTATCAATCTTTCCATAAAGCGATTCATCCAAGAATGGATTATTCTCCGGGTTAGAGAAGTACTCGTTAAACTTATTGGCAGCATATCCTTTACCCAATCGAGAGCCATTGAGCGCAATACCTTTTTCATCATCAATGAATGTAATTCCATAGATGCGTCCATTATCATTCTTTCGGATTACCACTTGCAAGCCTTGTTTCTCCAATCTTTGTCGAAGTCTTTCCTCTGTGTGGGGAGAAGTACGCATTACTTCTAATACCTTTCTTCTGACAGTTGGTATCAATGGCTTAACCATCTGTTTTGACTTCAGCATCTTGTTCTGAACGGCAGTATAGCCCACACCTCTGCCTATGTCCGAGGCGTGAATGGGCGTGCTCACCTTATTGCCCTTGTCATCGGTAGGTACATAGACCAGCCCGTCATATTGCTTGCCCCTATACTCGGTCTTTACCTCCTCTACTGCAAGGTTGTATTTACGCAGAACGGCATTTAGTTCACCTAAGGAGCAGAAGGTATAATGCTTCATCGCAGAACGAACAGTATTTGCCACTTGTTCCTTGATATTCCCTTGCACAACATTGACCTTTGGTGTTTCTGTTGTTGTTCTCTCACTGACCTTTGAACTTGGAATGAGGTTATATTTCTTTTCCAAAGCATTAGTAATCTTCTTGCTTCGCCTGCCCTCAAACTTGTCATTGATTTTATTACCATCGAAATCCACTCGAAGCGAAACGATGTGAATATGCTCACGGGCAATGTCATTATGCTTAAAGACGATGTAGGGTTGATTGCCATAGCCGAGTGCCTCCATATACTCCTTCGCAATCTGCGTGAGCCTTTCATCAGATAGTTTCTCATCCGGGTGCGGATTGAGTGAGCAATGAAAAACCGTTTTCTTTGTCCTGCATTGCTCTGGTATCGCCTTTTGCATATCGGCAAGTACCTTATCCATTTGAAAAGTGCCATCGAAGCCTTTCCGAAGTTCGTTCACGCAGAGGACTGCCGCTTCGTTGTGCTGCACCTTTTTGAAGTTATATCCCAATGCTCCCCCAAGGTTCTCGGTAGAAGAAATCTTTGCAATCATATTCCTTTATCGACTATCAAATTGTTCCGTCAGTTGGATGGCTTTCTGTTGTAGCGTGATGATTTGACCAGAGATTTTTTCCAATTTTTCAAGTAAAATCTGTGCAGTTTTCACGCTGTGATAAGAGTTTATTGCGCGTACTGTTTGGTTGTAGAGTACGCCTATCCGATGATTTTCGGCAATCAATTCCGAGAGTTTACGATAATAGTCCACAGCGGATTTATCCACTGTTATCACCTTGAACTTCCCTCCAAGAATACATCCACGCACAAAATCAGACTTCGATTTTGCACCGGATTTATGGAAAAGTTCAATGACTTTTTGCTGGTCTTTGGGGTTGGGCAACCGCACGTGCCAATTGTCCCAGCGTGGCTTTTCCGCTTTTTTTCTCTCTGAACGAGATTTCTCTTCCTTATCCATAGCTTTACTTTTCTTTAATCACGACTTTGGAGTGATTTAATCCCCTTTGGGGCAAGGGTCTTTGTGGTACAACTGTAAGTTTGTGTT
>NZ_BAJN01000032.1 GCF_000613725.1 Hoylesella pleuritidis JCM 14110 | reverse complement strand
GGGTGACAGACGGGGCTGTTCCTTGCCGTTGTCCAGGCGGAAGAAGTCAAGCAAAGTGTTGAGCATATCCCGCATACGGTCGGAGGATTGCAGTATATTTCGGATATATTGCCCATTATTACCGCTATTGCATTCTTTCCGCAAAAGTTCGGTATAGCCAGTTATTGCCGTCAGTGGTGTACGCAACTCATGGGTAATAGTATGTACCGCTTTCTTTCGGGAGGTTATGAGTACCTCATTTTGTTGCACGGACTGTTCCAATTGCTCGATCAAATCCGTTGTCTTGCGTTTGTATCGTTTAATGTTCTTTGCATCACGGTGTATGATGATATAGGAAATGACCAACAGCAAAAGAACAAATCCCATCAAGCCGCCTATCTGCATAAATGATTTTTTACGCATCGCTGTTATCTCGCTTTCTCTATTTTGTAAATCAGATTGTACCTTCTTTTCGATTTGGCAAATCAATCCTTGCAGTTGTCTGTTAAGTTCTGCATTACGGGCAGCAAGACTATCGGCTTGTTCTGACAATCGACGGCTCTGCGCTTTCTGTTCGTTGACCATGTTTCTATTGGATGAACGGAGCGTAGTCGTTGTTGTCGTTGGCTTCGTTCCCTCTTTTTTGCCAAAGATGCCCAAGAAACCTTTTCGTTTTGGCTTTTTGGACTGTTCCTGCACACTTTTCTGCACAATAACCGGAATTTGATTGGCTATCTTCTTGTTAATAGATTGTTGTTCATCCATTAACCGGACTATCTGGAACATCTGTCGTTCCTTATCCTCTAAAAGACTGCGCACACTATCGATGCGCTCTGCTGGATAGGTGGCCTTGAAACGGCAGAGCATACTGTCCATTGCCATACGCCGTGCATGGTAATGCTCGATATCTTTATCGTTCCATTCCAGTATTGTTTCACCCAATAGAGAAAATTTTATCATTTGAATATTGATATTGTTTATTTCTTTTCGGAGCTCGTCTATTTTTTTATTGCCAAGTTCTAATGCTTCTATCTCCTGCCATTCATAGAGGCTATTATATGCCATACATCCGATAAGAATGGAGATAAGTATATATCCCAACTGTATTGCCTTATAGAAATTTCCTGACCGCTCCATTATTTTGATGACATTGATTTTTGGAACATGAATAAAAGTTTATCTTTTTCGTTCATGCGGATATTATCAGAATAATCGCCTTTTGTTATTTGATACCCGCATGGCTTGACCATAAAAACGCCTAAGCCCTTAGTGTATGAACTTACTTCTGAGGCGTAGTCTTTACTTGTATTTAATGGAACTTTCCCTTTAATATGACACCACTCATTATTGCAACTGATGTCTTCAATCTCAGACATCATTTTTTGCAAATCTGTAATAGCTTTGGAACTTGCCGCTTGGGGTATCTGCAACTCAAAATAGAGCATCGGTTCGAGAATGTCCACACCTGACTGTTGCAAGGCCAGCCTGAAGACATAAGGGGTCAGCTGTCTGAAATCAGCAGGTGTACTTACCGGGCTATAATACTCGGCTTGAGTAAAAGTTACTTTCAGATCAGTCACTTCCCATCCATGTAAACCAGATTGGCAAGACATACGAATCCCTTCAAAAACGGCATTTTGAAAAGAATGGTTCAGATAACCATAGGAGATGTCACTTTCGATTTGCAACCCTGTCCCTAACGGCAAGGGTTCAAGCGTCAGCCCTATTGTGGCCCAGTAAGGGTTGGGTGGCACTTCGATCTGAATAATCTTATTGACCTTTTTTACAGGTCGTTCTTTGTAGATAGTCTTGATCTCATCAAAATGGACCTTTACGGAAAATCGTTCTTCCAGCAATGTCTGTATGATTTCCTTTTGTGTCAAACCATATAACGAGATTTCCAATTCATCACTATATGAGTTTATGGAAAAGGACAAAGACGGGTCTTCAATCCACAATGTATTCAGAGCGGATATCACCTTGCTTCTCTCTTCGGACCTGTCTGGCCGGACGGAGGATTTGAGAGCGGGATGCTGATGAGATAACCCTTGAATCAAACAAGGTTTAGTACCTAAATAATCTCCGATTCGAAAATCTTCCATATCTTCTACAATCGCGATATCATTGGCCCCCACTTCATCAACATTTATCTCTCTGCCCTGATAAATAGTCTTTAGATTTTTAATCTTGATGAATTTTTCCGAATCGTTGATTCTTACAATGTCTCGAAGTCTCAGACTTCCGTCAATTATTTTTAGAAAACTTCTTTTATGTCCTTTGGGGTCATGCTCTATCTTATAGAGATAAGCTGAAAGTCTGTTTGAGACTGATTCTGGAGGAAGTATAAAAGAAGAGATGGCGTCCAACAACTCATTGATACCGATATTGAACATTGCTGATCCATGTAGTACCGGATAGACTTTGGCTTTTGCCACAAGATCGATTATCGTATTCCAATAATCAGCCGGTGAAATTTCGCTATCCGCCAAATATCGTTCTAATATATTGTCGTCATGGTTGCATACAAATTCTTTGTATTCTTCCTTTATATATGTTTGGGAGCAAATCGGATAAACCAATCCATCGACAACAGTTTGCATAAACAGGACATCTTGAGACAGATTTGTTTTTATATCCAGATACAAACGCTCTAAATTCACACCGTCACGGTCAATTTTATTGATAAATATAATTGTCGGGATTTGCAGTTTTTGTAAAGTATTGAACAGCAACTTTGTTTGCGCTTGTATGCCTTCCTTTGCGGATAAGATGAGGACTGCTCCATCAAGCATTTTGAATGTCCGCTCCACTTCCGCAATAAAATCCATGTGTCCCGGAGTGTCAATGATATTGCATTTCACTCCATTCCAGATAATAGATGTCGTAGAAGCCCGAACAGTAATTCCTCTACGTTTCTCTATATCCATAGAGTCTGTTATGGTGTCACCATTATCCACACGGCCGCACTTTTCCGTTGCTCCACTGGCAAACAGCAGATTCTCGGTTACGGAAGTTTTTCCTGCATCAATGTGAGCAAGAATTCCTAAATTTATAATATTCATTTGGATTAAGCAATAATATACTACAATAGATGCATTGTCGAAACGCACCTTTTAATACCTCCTCGTAGCATGTGAGAACTACAGGATTACTAACTCGTATTAATATGTATATTATTACTGCCGCATAACGATTACAAAATTACACAAAAAAATATATCTAACAAAAGTGGGAGGATTTTTTAACTTTTTACCATAGACATTTTATTAGGGAAGCGTAGGTTCAACTGGTAAGTACAAATAAGTAGAAATGTTTGAACAACAACGTTTTAGGAAGTTGAAAAAAATCAAGTTTCTCTCTCGGTATAACGTTTATTTTGGCCAATATCTTCTTTAGTTTGGCATTTGAGTATTTCCCATTCGTGTTCTATTTAGCTCCTTATTATGAGTATGTAGCAAGTTGCTTATCAAATTCAGCCTCTTTGAGGGTCAAATATGGTTTTGCAAATGGTGACTGACAAGACATAAACAAGGTCAGCAGGATTTTTTACATAAATGGACATGAATGTATATAACCTAAAATAAGAATAAATTTTAATAAGGGCTGCCCAAAAAGAAAAAAAATGCAGTTGCCAT
>NZ_BAJN01000033.1 GCF_000613725.1 Hoylesella pleuritidis JCM 14110 | reverse complement strand
TCTGACATTCATCGCAATGCTGCAATGATTAAAAGAATCAAGAAGCATGCAGATGATTATAATATGGAACTAAAATCAAAAGCAGACAGTCTGATGCAGAATAACCTACAAAACAAGAAAGGCAAATAGAATTGTAGATATAAAACTTTTGAAAGAGGAGAAAATATCTCCTCTTTTTTTATTTTTTATACAAGAAAATTTACTATATTTGCAAACAATCAGATGATATTTATGGAAAGTCCAACCAATCGAATTAAAGAGGTGCTTACCGAAAAAGGGATTAAGCAGACATGGCTTGCCGAGAAGCTCGGCAAGAGTTTTACGATAGTGAACTCATATGTTTGTAATCGTCGACAGCCAAGCCTTGAATTGCTCTTTCAAATAGCCGAGATTTTGCAGGTTAATCCAAAGGACTTGATTAATACCCCAGATGACAAATAATATTTTTATATATAAACAAAGCATAAAAATCAAACATAATAAGAATAGAATTATGGCAAAACAAAATACAGCAAACATCGGATTTGAAAAGGAAATATGGAAAGCAGCAGATTTGCTTCGTGGCAATCTCGATGCTTCCGAATACAAATCGGTAGTATTGGGATTGATTTTTCTAAAATATATCTCCGATAAATTTGAAGCCAAATATCAGGAATTAGTCAATAATGGTGAGGGATTCGAAGAAGACCGCGATGAATACATGGCGGACAATATCTTCTTTGTCCCACAAGAAGCACGGTGGAACGTAGTGGCAGAGGCTGCTCATACGCCAGAAATTGGTGCAGTTATTGACAATGCCATGCGCCTCATTGAAAAAGAGAACATCCGCTTGAAAGGTATTCTGCCCAAAAACTTTGCTCGCCCAGAACTGGACAAGAGACGTTTGGGTGATGTGGTAGATTTGTTTACCAATATTCAAATGAAAGAGCATGGAGAATCCAAAGATATATTGGGGCGAACATACGAATATTGTCTATCTAAATTTGCAGAAGCAGAAGGCAAATTAGCCGGCGAGTTTTATACACCAGCTTGCA
Organism: Hoylesella pleuritidis JCM 14110; assembly: GCF_000613725.1. Classification (GTDB taxonomy): domain Bacteria; phylum Bacteroidota; class Bacteroidia; order Bacteroidales; family Bacteroidaceae; genus Prevotella; species Prevotella pleuritidis. The sequence goes on along the minus strand of NZ_BAJN01000033.1, from coordinate 2,068 downwards.
TTGTTCGTACCCTTGTCGAGGTTTTGAAGCCTTACCACGGGCGAGTATATGACCCTGCTTGCGGTTCCGGTGGGATGTTTGTGCAGTCTGCCAAATTTATTGAAAGGCATCAAGGCAACATCAAGGATATTTCTGTATATGGGCAAGACAGTAACCCTACGACATGGAAGATGGCACAAATGAATCTTGCCATTCGTGGTATTGAAGCAGATCTGGGTAGGTTTAATGCAGACACATTTTTTGATGACCAACACTCCACATTGAAAGCCGATTTCATTATGGCTAATCCCCCTTCAATCTCAGCGATTGGGGGGCAGACAAATTACAAGATGATGTACGTTGGAAGTTTGGCATTCCACCATCTGGCAATGCCAACTTTGCTTGGTTGCAGCACATGATTCATCATCTGTCTCCCAAAGGAAAAATAGGTATGGTGTTGGCAAATGGTTCTTTATCTTCACAGACGGGAGGAGAAGGTACTATCCGTGAGAATATCATCAAGGCAGATTTGATAGAAGGTATCGTTGCACTGCCATCCCAACTATTTTATACAACAGGCATCCCTGTCTCTTTATGGTTTCTCAATCGTGACAAGAAGCAAAAAGGAAAGATTCTGTTTGTTGATGCACGGAATATGGGCACGATGGTTACCCGCAAACTGCGTGAACTTCAAGAAGAAGACATACAAAAGATTGCACGCACTTTTGACAACTATAACGCTGGTACACTAAAAAATGAAAAAGGCTTCTGTGCAGTCGTTACTCTCGAAGATGTGGCAAAACAAGACCACATTCTTACGCCGGGACGCTATGTTGGCATAGCTGAACAGGAAGACGATGGAGTTCCCTTCCAAGAGAAGATGGACAAACTCACTACCGAATTATCAGATTTATTTGTCCAATCACATGATTTGGAGGATGAAATACGGAAACAGTTGGCAAGCATAGGCTTTACAATCAAGTAAATGGCTGCGCGTTCTTCCATATTATCAATTCATTAATATAGAAGAACATGAAAGAAAAACTGATTTCAGAAATTAGCAATGCGATGGTAGGTATATTAAGTGTTGAACAAATGGCACAACTCAATGGGGTATTACTGCAAGTAATCAGTAACTACACCATTTCAGCAGACGATGAGCAGATGCAAGAAAACAACGCATCTAATGGACGTCTGTTGGAGATATTCCTATCAGCCAAGCAAGTTGAAGGTTGCACCACACCTACCATAAAATATTATGGTTCTACGATCAAGCAACTTTTCAAGAAAATGCCCAAGAAAGTTACGAACTATACCACAGAGGATATTCGTGCTTATTTGGCTGTATTTCAACGGAAACACAAATCGAGTAAAGTTACAATAGACAATATCCGGCGTATCTTTTCATCTTTCTTTTCATGGTTAGAGGATGAGGATTACATAATTAAAAGTCCTGTACGTAGAATACACAAGGTTAAGACCGGAACACAGATTAAGGAAGTCCTTACTGACGAAAATTTGGAACAACTGCGCGATAACTGTACAAGGGTACGAGATTTAGCCATGATAGACCTCTTGGCTTCTACTGGTATGCGTGTTGGAGAACTTGTAAAGCTCAATCGTGAGGATATAAACTTCAACGAGCGTGAGTGTATCGTTTTCGGTAAAGGCAACAAGGAGCGTATCGTGTATTTCAATGCTCGTGCAAAGATACATTTACAGCAATATCTCGCAGAGCGGAAAGACAGAAACAAAGCATTGTTCGTGTCCCTTGCCAAGCCACACAATCGATTACAAATATCAGGAGTTGAGACAAGACTAAGAAAGATTGGGAAGCTTTCAAAGATTGTCCGTGTCCATCCACACAAGTTCCGTCGGACACTTGCGACTATGGCTATAGATAAAGGTATGCCCGTGGAGCAAGTGCAAAAACTCCTTGGGCATGTTAAAATTGATACAACCATGCACTATGCAATGGTCAATCAAACAAACGTCAAACTCTCTCACCGCAAATTCATCAGTTAAATCAAAATGCAAACAGCATATCACACATATAGCTCATATCAACCGCTATTTCATAAAAATAGGC
>NZ_BAJN01000034.1 GCF_000613725.1 Hoylesella pleuritidis JCM 14110 | reverse complement strand
TGCCGACAGATACTGTGCAGGGGCAGGCGAGGCAATGAGCCTGATCTTAGAATCGAAAATAAAAAACACCGTGTTTTTATCCATTTGACTAAGGTGTAAAAACTAGGAGTTTCCTGTATCTATAAAAGGTATAGGGGGGAGGAGCCCTTACGGCTTGATTTATACCTTAGGAGAAACTCCTAGTCTTCACCGTTTCTTTATGAATTGTTGTTGTATTCATTGTTTTGCCTCCTTATCCTTTTATTATTTCGGTACAAATGAACGATTTTTCGCCGTCACTTTCAAATACTCTGTCGCAGGATTTCATCTCATCGTTGTTGCCTGTATGCCAAGAGCGAGAGGAAAATGAAGAGCCGTGCACCTTGCTATAGTAACGAGGGCACAGCTCTTCATATTAGGTATTACCCATTTGTGGGATTTTCTTCATTCACACTCTTTCAACCATTATGTATGAGTGATAATGTTTTTATATTACTTAAACCAGTCGTTGTTGCTACTATATCCGAATGTTGGGAAATCGTTTTCGATGCCGACACAATCGTGGGAGAAATGCAGACAGAAAGCCTTGATCCAGTGGTTAGCATGTTCATTGGTCGAGATGACGGACGATGACCAGTAAACACCGTAGTATTCGGGATGTCTGAGTTTGAATATAGAATTCGTGGTGCGGACGAATCTGTATATGAATCTTGTTTTCTTCCCCTGTTGGCTTTGTTCTTCCTCGTGGTCTGTGTGGTAATATCCTACGGCGGGGAGGAAGAAGTAGTTGCTGGTGTTTTGAGGCGGTGTCTTGGCAAAGGTGCGGAGTTTCCATGCCTCCTCGTTTTCTATCCAGCAAGTTTCTTTATCGTATCCAAATTCTTTCAGTTGTGGGATGCTGTCTACCCAGCTTTTGTATTTGTTGCGGTAGTCAACGCCGTTATAGGCTTTTTCTTTATCGAATCCTGTGATATGCTGCTTTTTGAGGAACCACATTCCACCCTTGTAAAGATGTCCGCGCATGCGCCAGAGATAATCGCCGTCCCAGTGCGGGTCGCCTTTCCAGACGTACCAGCAGAGTTCGTTGATGTTGGGCATATGCATAACGTAGGATCTTGGATCGGTATAATTGGCTTTGGTTAGGGAGAAAGCGCGATCGTCGTCTCGATGAATCTGCGGGTCGCGGGTTTGAGTGTTCAGGAACGTCTGCCAGTCGTAATGCTTCTCCCAGTAGTGCTGCCAGGACCCCCACATGTAGTAGTATGGATAGAATTCTCTTGGTGTGAGGTTTGCCGTGATATCGTAGATTTTCCCTGGATCGCAGGTGAGATTGACATATTTTCTAATGGTTCCCTCTATTTCAGTGGCAGGGTCTTCGATGGTGTAGTCTATGGTAAGTTTGTGGGTACCGGGGGCGATTACCATATAGGCAGATTGGGATATGTCGAGTTTGTTGGAACTTATCGGGAAGCCGGGACAATTAATATATCTTTGGCTGTTGGCAGAAGGATTCCAAGGACCTGGAACGCTTCCTGTGCCTTTGGTATGGAGTGTTATTGAGTTATACTGTCCTGTGCCTTTCAATCCGTTGTCGTCGAATTCGTAGGTTCCTGCTATCTTGTTGTTTGAAGTGACTACGATTTTTGTGAGATATACATTTGCTGCGAGTTTAGAGTCTTCGATGCGCGGCATAAAGCAAAGGTAGGATGCCTTGTGTTCAAGTTTGAACTTGTAGCCTCCGTTTCGGCCTTTCGCCACAGCCACACCACAGTCGCCATCACGGCCGATATGGTCGGCATCATTGGGCTTTTCTTGTGTCTGTCTATTAGAGATAGTCACATTGTATGCGGTTGTTCCGTTATTGCCGCATCCCGTGTAGCGTATCTTGCGGTCAGGCTTCGTGTATGTTCCATTCATAAACTTGAACATTGCGTCTCTATCTGCCGAACTTTTGTCTCCTTTGATTGCACTTCCGTCCTTGCGTGTGGCATCATGACTGAGACGGTAGTTACCGTTGTCGTCCTGAGCAAAGATATGGTCGCGGGGAGTCCAATAAGCCGTGGCACCCCTTCCCTGCTGATGGGTGAGGCTCGTACGTGTCGTACTTGATGGTGTCTCAGCCGTTGAGTCTTCGCTCTCGAAGGTTGCCACGACTTCCCCACTCTTCCCATTGTCTTCCTTTCCATTCTCCTGTGTGCTGTCGTCATTCGCGCACCCTGTCGCCAAGAACAGCAGGGCTGCTATGGCTGATAACACAAAAATCTTTTGTTTCATTGTCTTATTCTTTTTGTCGATCTATTTGGTTTAGTCGTTCCATACGTTCATCGAGGTGCAGTTTTCATTTTCCTCTTCATCACTTTCATCCAAGAAACCAGGTTTGGCATCACCAGCGGTGTGTCCTTGTCCGATGGTTCCGGCATTTCCACTTGCTCCATTTAGCAGCGACTCGTGCTGTATGTAAACGATTTCAATACGAGGCTGTATATAAGCCTTCTTTTCTTGCATTTCTTTCATATTTATAATTTAAATTGATAAGTAAAAATCGTGTTATTTTCGTTTTGTCTATGATGCAAAAAAAACGTAAAAACAACTGCAAAGAGATTTTTGGAAATCCCTTTGCAAACGGTAGTTTCGGAACGCTTTCACGCGCGCGTATGAAGAAGTGTTTTTGGGGTGTATTAACGGCGGTGCGCCAGAGAGAGAGAGAGAGAGAGAGAGAGAGAGAGAGAGAGAAGAGAGAGA
>NZ_BAJN01000035.1 GCF_000613725.1 Hoylesella pleuritidis JCM 14110 | reverse complement strand
CTGGAAAAGCCACACTAATTTGACCCACCCTGTCAAAGTATTTTAGACCCAGTAAAACGATTTATTATTGACCCACTAAATGCCCTGGTCGGGTGGGTCATTTTATTTCGCTATTACTTGGTAATATTCTTTGCTTTTATCTTTCTAAGACTCTCTCCAGTTAGTTCTATTTGATATGAGGTATGCACAATTCTATCTAGTACAGCATCTGCCACGGTAGGGTCGCCTATTGCATCATACCAGTTGTCTACAGGAAGTTGAGAAGATATGATAATCGACTTCCTTTCATGCCTATCTTCTATAATATCAAGTAATATAGGACGCTCTTTTGCATCTACAGGTACAAGGAAGGCATCATCGAGGATTAACAAGCGACATCGCTCTATCTTCTTTAGCTCTGTTTCTAACGTTCCTTTGTTCTTGGCAACCTTAAGTGTCCCCAGCAGCTTTGACATGTTAGCATACATCGTTCTAATACCATTTTTACAAGCATGATAGCCTATAGCTGTAGCGATAAAACTTTTACCAGTTCCTGATGAACCAGTAATAAATATATTGCGTCCTTGCTTGATAAAATCAAGTGAGAGTATTCTCTCCATTTTGTTTTGGCTAAGGTTGCGATTGATATTATAATCTATTTGCTCAGGATAGGTTTTATATCTAAACCCTGCTGATTTTATGAGTCTTTCAATGGCTGCTGCAGAACGATAGTCCCATTCTCGAGATAAGAGCCAAGATAAAAAGGCATCTGGTGTCATCGTATCTGCAATTGTAGTTGTTAGACTTTCTTCAAAGGCAGTTGCCATACCCGTAAGCCTCATTCTATGCATTAAATCAAGAGATAACTGATTCTTATCCATTTCTTGCACAATAGGTGCTGTCTTATTATTATTTAGTTCCATAGTTGTTTACTTTAATTGTTTGCTATTATTGGATAATTGCTTTGAGAAATAATCCTTGCCTCGTATGTTCTTATGAGTTTTTGGTTTATATTCAGGAGATAGCTCCATATTATCTTCATCCATAGATATATAGGGAGCATCATCACCCTTCTGTAGTATATCCTTTATCTCATTATAGCCATAGCGTCGTCCTTCCGAGGCACAGTTACAAGCTGCTACTAGACGAGCCATGCCATACTTCTTCTCCAGCGACATGATACCACGGCAAGAGCGGAAGGCTTTTGGTGGATATTTCATCTGCGTAGCGACTTCCTTGAGATAAAGCAGAAGGATGTTGTCTATTTGCCCTGCCCGTTGATATATTTCCTCCAAATCCTTTTCAAAGCTACCATGATGACCAGGAAGATTATGTGCATCTTTCTGTGAGTAGGTATAGGGAGTATCATCTCGCTGATGGATGGTAACTAACTTTAACCCATAGTAGATTTGAACATTGTCATTATCGTAAATAAGCTCCATACGTTTGCCGATATACTCTGTTGGAACACTATAACTATGCTTTCTTAGCATAACGAAGCTATTAGCCATGACAGTAGCAGACTTTCTAGACTTCATCTGATAGCGAGCGGTAGGAAGAGGACGAAGAAAATCTTTTTCCATTTCCTCAAATAGTTCTTGACGGGATTCCTTACGCCCACTCAATCTACGGCTGTTAAATGCTTCTAAAGATGTGCGTATAGCAACATTAAGTGATTCTAGATTATGGAAAATTTGCCCTTCAATATCTACATATACCGACCGATACATTAGCTTTACAGCATTCTCAACCAGTGCCTTGTCCTTGGGACGGCGCACCCTAGCTGGATAAACAGCCATGTCATAAAATTCAGCCATAGCAGCGAAGTCGTCATTGATAACAGGCTCATTACGATCACTGCGGATAACGGCTGATTTTAAGTTGTCAGGCACAACAGCCTTGGGTACACCACCAAAGAAATGAAGAGCATTCTCGCAAGCAACGATAAGGTCTTCCTTCTTCTGCGACCACACTGCCTCGCAATAGGTGTAATGACTGCATGGAAGGGTAGCCACAAAAACCTCTACCTTCCGCACCTCACCCGTCTGTTCTTCGACTATCTCTAGCTTATCACCTGCATAATCAATATACATCTGATCGCCAGCAAGGTGCTCTACATGTCCTACGGCTCGTGTTTGACATCTGTAGGCATGGATTGCGTGTTTGAAAGTAGAATACTGGTAACCATTAGGATGAGTTTTGAGATACTCCGTGTGAAGAGATAAGATAGAAACACCCTTCTTGCTAAGCCGTTTCACATAATCAGGAACAAGTGCCTCTAACTCCAACTTGCGAGCAGAAGGCGGACGGTTACGAGAATGCCCATCTGAAAACAAGTCCGCCAGCTTATCATCTGAAAGCGACAGAATTTGCTCCATGGACAAGCCACTTTCTTGGAATTTACGGACATACTTGCGGAGGGTGTTACGAGATATATGGAAAGTACTAGAAATACTTCTTATTCCCATACCAGATGCGTAACAGCGCAATAAATTCTTTAATTTTGTCATATAAATAATAGTTTTATGTTTTTAATGCCGGCCAGGGCAGTAACACAAAACTACAAAATGACCCTAAAAAACTAGCGTTTCAAAGGGTCATTCTTATTTTGGTGAGGTGGGTCTCATTATTTTAACCTTACTGGGTCTAAAATACTTGCCAGGGTGGGTCAAATTAGTGTGGCTTTTCCA
>NZ_BAJN01000036.1 GCF_000613725.1 Hoylesella pleuritidis JCM 14110 | reverse complement strand
TCTCACGCCAATGAAGACGTTTTTAGCAATATTATTAATCACATTAAATTCTTGTAATATGTTCAAAAACAAAGTACGCTATGCAGGATATTTCAGTAAGGAGGAATATCCGATAATAGAAGCCATAAGTAATAATGATAAGGATAAATTGCGGGATATGATGGCGCATGGTTGGAATGTAAATTCGTCTGGTAAAGATGGAATGACATATCTATATTATGCTGTGTTTACAGATAATTACAAAATGACAGAGTTTCTCTTGGAAAAAGGTGCAGATCCTAATTTATTGTCAAAATTAGTGACTCCTGATGGTAAACGTACAAAGAATGCTCTGCCAATTGAAAGTGCGTGTTACAGCAAGCACAATATCAAATTTCTAAAATTATTAATCAAATATGGTGCCAATGTGAATGATGACCAAGCGCTCTTACCTATTTTTAAAGCTGCATTGAGTGATGATAAACGGAAAATAGAATACCTTTTAGAGCATGGTGCAGATGTAAATAAGTTACAAAAAGGTTTCAGGACAGTAATAACAGCCGAAGCAACTGCTGGCAAATGGTCTATGGTCTTATGGTTATGGGACAAGGGTGCAGATCCGATGAAAACAGGAGAGGACGAAACCAACGTTGCTGTATGGATACAAGAGCGCATAGACGGCACTGGATTAACAGAAGATGGCGAATGCGTCAAAGCTCGCCTTGAAAGTATCGGTGTAAAGTTTCCATATAGACCTGTACGAAAAAACAGAGTAAAGTCGGACGAATAAAAGAATATCAGACAAAAACATACTACAAGTTTTATGTAGATTACTGATTCTGTCATTGCTGCTTAAAGCCATTGAAGCAGAACAAGGAGAACCAATAATTACCAATGATTTGTAAAATATCATAACGATGAAGAAGTATTTAGCAATATTATTAATCACATTAAGCTCTTGTAGTATGTTCAAAAACAAAGTACGCTATGCCGGATATTTCAGTAAGGAGGAGTATCCGATTATAGAAGCCATAAGTAATAATGATAAGGATAAGTTGCAGGACATGATGGCGCATGGTTGGAATGTAAATTCGTTAGGAAAGGATGGAATGTCATATTTATATTATGCTGTGTTTACAGATAATTACAAAATGACAGAGTTTCTCTTGGAAAAAGGTGCGGACCCTAATCTGCTGTCGAAATTAGTAAGCCCTGATGGTGATTATACCAAGAATGCTCTACCCATCGAAACTGCATGCTATAGCGAACACAATATCAAATTTCTGAAATTATTAATCAAGTATGGTGCCAATGTGAATGATGACCGTGCTCCCTTGCCTATTGTTGCAGCAGCTTTTAATGAGGATAAGCGGAAAGTTGAGTACCTTTTAGAGCATGGATCTGATATCAATAAGTTACAATATGGCTTTTATACAGTCATAACAAATGAAGCAACTGCTGGCGCCTGGCCTATGGTTTTGTGGTTATGGGACAAGGGTGCCGACCCAATGAAAACAGGAAAAGACGGAAGCAATGTTGCTGTATGGGTGCAAGAGCGTATGGACGGCACTGGATTAACAGAAGATGGTGAGCGTGTCAAAACCCGTCTCGAAAGTATCGGCGTAAAGTTCCCGTATAGACCTGCTAAAAAAGACAATACAGAGACAGAAAGATAAAACTCAGATAAGGAGCATATTACAAGGTTCATATATAGAGACCTGCCGTTGCTGCTCAAAGTTATCGAGGCAGAACAAGCTAAACAGGGTACACCAATAATTACCAATGATTTGTAAAATATCACGCCAATGAAGAAGTTTTTAGCAATATTATTAATCACATTAAATTCTTGTAGTATGTTCAATAACAAAACACCATACGCTGGATATTTCAGTAATGCAGAGTATCCTATCATAGAAGCGATACACAATAAAGACAAAGAAGCCTTGCAAAAAATGATGAAACAAGGTTGGAATGTAAATTCAGCAGGTAAGTTTGGCATGTCATATTTGCTATATGCTGTATGGGAGAATAATTATAAAATGACGGAGTTTCTTTTGGAAAACGGAGCTGATCCTAATTTTTTGTCTAATATCTGGGATGAAACTCCTGCTGATGGAGAAAAATGCTTACCCCTTGAAACAGCATGTAACAGAAAATACAATATAAAGTTTGTCAAGCTACTCATTGAATACGGTGCCAATGTAAATGACGACCGTGCTACCTTGCCTATTTTTGAAGCCGCTTTTTGTGAAGATAAACGGAAGGTAGAATACCTTTTGAAGCATGGAGCAGACATCAATAAATTAAATTTTGGCTTTAAGACTGTTATCACAGATGAAGCAACTGCTGGCGCATGGCCCATGGTTTTATGGTTATGGGACAAGGGCGCAGACCCAATGAAAACAGGAGAGGACGAGACCAACGTTGCCGTATGGATACAAGACGCTATAGATGGCACTGGCCTTACTGATGATGC
>NZ_BAJN01000037.1 GCF_000613725.1 Hoylesella pleuritidis JCM 14110 | reverse complement strand
GTCAATCGATTTACAGAAAGCTTTCCTCGCTCCTTTGGCCGTTAGTTTCACTGCTGTTTTCAGCCCTGATTTACCAACTTGCCTGACTACGGCTTTGGCAGCAGACTTAGCCGCAACCTTGACACCGGCTTTGACTGCGGCTTTACCTGCGGAGGAAGCGGCAGTAGTCGCACCAAACGATACAAGACCGGCGATGTCTAAGGCAAGGAACCCGATGTTCATCGCCATCATTCCCCAGTTGCCTTTCATTCCCTCACGGACGGCACCGACGATGGAGCCGACGACGGGAATCAATTCTACGGCATCAAGCCAACCCCAACCCTCATCTTCATCTGTCTTAGACCCCTGCTCTTGCAAGGCTTTGATGTCCTCCATTGCATCATCGGGCAGCGGAACCTGACCGCTGGTCACAAACTGTATCTTTCCACCCAGGCTGCAAGGCATATCTGACCTGAACAGGAGAGTCTCTTGACCTTTTATCTATTCGTCACCATCCAATTCCCAAGGAAATTTATACGAGTTGTCTTTTTCTTTATCTGTCAATGGCATTAGTTCGTCATCTTTCCAACGTTTCATTTCAAACAAGGGGAGCCAGTCGCCGAATTCTGGGTACTTCTGCCAATTAGATTCTACATTGACGCACTGTTCCGAATCATAAATCGTGTGCTCGTCACCGATTTCCTCTATCTTACGAACTCTTCCGTCTGGAGTAAATTCGTAGTCCGTATAGTCGTAATCCCAGTCTCCATATTCGTCTTTTTCCTCATGATAATAACGCAAGGACAGTTGGTACAGAAACAAATAGCCCTTCCTATTTCCCTTTTCGTTTTGATAAGGAGAAGGTTCAAAACGATAACTCATAAATGTACGTCCTAATTCATCCAAAAAAGAAACATTACATCCTTCACCTAAGAAAGTAATAAAAGCGTATGGCTGTTCGTTGAATTCCAATAGTGCCGTGACTTCGAAAGGAAATCCCATCTTGTCCAAGAGCCTATTGTATTCACCAGGAGTAAAGCCTTTATCCCAAGCCATTTCGGCCATACTTCGGTTTCTTCCATAGGAAAAGCGTGCCCATTGCTCCATAGTATAGCTCTGCATCTCCTTTGGAACACGCTTGGAAACGCGACTTTTATATCTAATGTCATAAACTTCACATGTTTCTTCTTCTGAACAAAGTTTATATATAGCGTAATTCCAATCACGATAGGTTATCTTCAATTCTTCCATAAATGTTGCTTGTCATATTGCTGTCAACTCATCCAAACTTATATTTTCCAATATGCTACATCCGGATTGAGTTGTGAAGCAACTTCGTATTCCTTGTCTTCATCATAATCAAGGTATCCGTCATCATCTAAGAAATATACATTATTTTTATAATTGGCAACTAATGTTTTAAAGAAATGATTTGAGTCTTTAAAAAGGACACCAATACTCTCCTCATCATGAAAAATTTCACATATTTCTCCTGTAAGGCCATTCATTGCAATATAATCAGATGAATAATTACATAGAATTGGGAAATAAATATTGTTCGTTATTTGTGCCAATTTCCTATAATGGGAAATCCACTCATCTATATGTATAAGTAAGAAGCCCGGTATAAAATCCATGTATTTTTGCTCTTCTACATTATATTTTGTTCCCCCTACATTGGAATATACGATCTCAAATAAGTTGGGAATGCTTTGTTCCATTATCTCTTCTAAAATAAAAGACCACCCCCAATTTATTGGTAACAGGCTATTTCTATATCCATTACGGATAGCATCTGATAGCCTAAGGTAATCTAAAAAATCTTTTTCCATATTTCCCCTTTTAATATATACAAAAACTATTCAATGATTTCTATATCAAAATAATCTCCATTACCAATTTCATTATCTTTATAAAATTTACCCAAGTTCCTTCCAACCTCTTGATTTTCTGAACTTGGAACCTCTTTTATTTTTGCACCTTTTCCTCCCTGTTGAGTAGAAGCATAAGGATACTCGTCATAATCAAACCCTTCTTTAGGCCCTCCTTGCTTTTTTCTTATAGCTTTTTGGGCTTCATATCTATTTTTCTTAGCTGCTTTTTTCCCTGCTCCTCTCTTTAATCTAGTAGGTAGCCCTTCCCTTTTAGCTTCTTCTATGAGTTTTACATGATTTGGGTATTTCTTTCGAGATATTTTAAATATCTTACTAATACATTTCTCAGCATTATGCACGAGCCATGCCAACGCCCCCACAAAGTAAG
>NZ_BAJN01000038.1 GCF_000613725.1 Hoylesella pleuritidis JCM 14110 | reverse complement strand
CACATCATTGAGCCATAGGATTTCCTTTGGACTGCATCCTCTCCATACTCTGATGATACGGAACTTCAAGGCATCGTCTTTGTATTGCTGTTTATTTTGCCATAAGAAGTAGTTACCGACCAAAGAAATAAAACAGATGATAGACACGGCCACCACAGTAGTAAAGACTCTTGACGATTTGATATCAAAGCTATGCCTGTGAAGTAGTTCCTGCGATATTGGATGCTCTTTCTTCTCCTGCCATTCGTGTAACATGGTCAAGACACTTGCCACCAATTTGTCCATGGATTTAGCCTCCTCGTCCTTGATGCGCACTTGCACACCAATATACTTGTTAATCACGGCTTTTATCCGCAGTTCATACTGATTGAGCAATTCCTGTTCTTTCTGCTCATCACTTTGTGCTGGTGTAGATTGAACAGGGAGGGAAACAGAACCGTTCTCCTTTTCTTTCAACTCCTTTAGCTCCCTGTAAATTGTCTCCAGTTTGTTTTTGATTTCCTCAAAGAGGACAAATGTATTATTATCAGCCATAGTTATAAATGTATTTTACGTTTTTTCTTCTTTTTCTTTTTATCGAGTGTGTTGTAAACCTCCGCAGGGACAGTACCATGACTCTGGAACAATCCCAATCCTCCTTCTATAAGGTCGTTGGCTATTTGGCTCGTAACATCTGCAATATTAGATATAAGATTCATCGTTCCTTGCATCTGCTGACCGTGTTCCCTATCATTCTGTTGCAGGGCAAAGTCAATCTTGGAATAACTGAAACTCCTGTCCACCTTAGAACCATTGAAACGATAGCCATTCTTTTCAAAGATAATACCTTGAACTTCCTGTGAGTTGCCTTTGTACTTAAAACGGACACCAATATCCTGCTTTTCCAAATGACTAAGGAGAGTTGTCCAATCCTTGCACCGAGTGATTTCAGTTTTCAACGCCTGATAGATTTCATACTTGGTCTTATCGGGTTCTTTCAAACGGTGTTCCTTGACTTTCTCCTTGCCACCAGAAAAGTATAAATTGTATTTGAGGGTCAGTTCCTTGCAAATCTTCTCATTTCTGAATCTGTCATTACGGTCAGAGATAGTCTTGCCGTTATTATCTATCCGATTGAAAGCAATATGCATATGAGGGTGCTCCTTATCGAAATGGCGACCGATAATGTACTGTGTATCTTTTATCCCCATCTTCTCCATATACTCACGAGCCGTCTGTACCATGAACTCATTGCTTAATTTGGAAGAATCCTGTACAGAGAAACTTAGGGAAATATGCCCTACAACCTTACCCACTCGTGGATTCAGCTCCGTTTGGTCAATGAAACTTTGAACAATATGGTTGATACTGTCTATTCTCACTCCGGAACTGTCTATAAGTTTCGTTCCTTTCTTCGGGTCAAGGATGTAATTGATTACACCCTTAAAGCCCGAACCTTTCATTATCTTTGCTATCATCTTCGTATCAGATTTAATATTTCATCTATCTTGCCAATGATGGTTTTATGGATAGGAACAATGACATGAAACCCTTCCGCATTGGCACGATGTGCCAACTGATTGAGATTGTTTGCCATTCCACACAGCTTGCGGATGAAGTCTGCTTGCTCTACGGTCAGTCGTTCAATGACATTTCCTTTATCAAGAACTTTTCTTACAAACTCACTCGTGGTTACTCCTGCGCTTTTGGCTTTACCTTTGAGCGTATAGTAATCCTGCGTATTCAGTTTCACCGTGATACGGTATTTCTTCTTTTCGGCTGCGCCCTTGGTTGGACGACCACCTTTTTTATATTCTGTTCTTATCATACTTGTTTCGTTTATTGATTTGATGGAGACCAACGGGATAATTCTCCAAACCGAGTGATAGGAGGTGGAGCAAGTGGTTTTGGTATGCCCAAAACATAAACTTGCTCCCCGAAAAACAGATTACGCAAAGCAAATCCTACAATCATAGCTTAATCCCTTTGATTTTCTTATTTTCTGCTTTCTCTGAATGCTTGAATTCAGCACA
>NZ_BAJN01000039.1 GCF_000613725.1 Hoylesella pleuritidis JCM 14110 | reverse complement strand
TAGATGGAACTTCCGAATACCAAATCCTGAAGAACAACGCAGAGTTTTAGAACTCTATCGAAAGTCAGGAGTAGCATCAAAAAGTGACTTCGTCAGAGCAAGGCTTCTTGGTGAATCTTTTAAGGTCATCACTGAGGATAAGTCTGCTGAGCCATACCTACGTGAACTCTCCAATATCGTTGAATTAACTCGTAAAATTGATATTCTCTACAATGAAGCCGTTAAGGCTCTCAGCAGCTATCACACAGTTGCCACAGCCCAAAGATTGATACGCAAACTTGAAATCTATTCCGAGGCACTCTTCAAGTTGCAAATACAGGCGATACAGCTGACAATGTTTTTTGAAACCAAGGAGGCTACCAAGTAATTACTTGGTCTACAATTGCCTGCTGCTTGCAGGCTGTGCGACGTAGGTAAATCCGCGTGGTCTCTATACTCTCGTGTCCCATCAAATCTGCTAACAGAGCAATATCATTGAAAGCCTCTAAGAAGTTCTTGGCACATCGATGACGGAAGGAGTGGGGATAGACGACATTGGTGTTCAATCCATAACGCTCCGCATAATTTTTGAGTTGCTGGGCTATGCCTCTTGTCGTTATACGCTCTCCAAAACGGTTACGGAAGATGTAGCCAGTAGTTTGCTGTGTTTCTTCAAACCACTTTTCAGCTTCAACCCTTAAACATTTGGGGATAAATAGTCGTCTAACCTTTCCACCCTTGGAATAAATGTCAAAGTAGCCGATACGAACATGTTCGACTTTTATTTAACGTGAGTTCGACGAATTCAGAACAATGCAAGCTGTGTATCAATGGTCCTTTGTAAATTGATACACGGTTTCTTTGGAAACAGGCAATAGGCTGCAATTGCCCCTAATAAGTTGACGATGAAATTGTCAAAGCATCTATGCCTGGAGTGCTCCATTTGTGCAATGTTCTTAAGTTCATCATTCACCGTTTCTATAATGGCTCTTTTTCTGAGTAAAAGTCTGTCTGAAACACTCATTAAAACTCCTTTCATGTTAGTTCTCAATTTGGTAATAAGTTGTATTCCGTCAACGAAAAGCCTTTGGAAGAGGTTCTTGCTGATGTACCCCTTGTCACCGAAGAGTTTACCATGTATGAACTCTATAAAAGCTTTGTACTCCAAAGGCTTACGGTCATCAACATCTCCCGGCGTTATCATAAAGTTGAGAAGTTCTCCTTTCTCATTGCAAATCAAGTGCAATTTGAAACCGAAGAACCAACCCACAGAGCATTTCCCTCTTTGGGCTATGCCTTTGAAAACTTTGTGAACATGTATTCTTTGGTTCTTACAGACACGCAATGGTGTACTGTCAACAAAGCTTATGCCCGTGCATTTGCCCAAGAGGACCTTCTTGATAAACAAGGTTAAGGGTACGGCTACCTCCCTTTCCAATTCTACTAAACGGTTATAAGAAACAACATTGGGAAACAGATGACGAAGATGCTTGCATACTTTTTCAAGATAGAAATATTTAAAGCAGCGATAACCAGAATCGTGGAAAAGAATCATTATCAGCATGACTTCTGCCTTTGACATCGTGGAACTT
>NZ_BAJN01000040.1 GCF_000613725.1 Hoylesella pleuritidis JCM 14110 | reverse complement strand
TCATTACTTACTCCCAATCATCCCAACATAAACCATATTTGGCATTCACTTCGTGGGTTCCATCTGTTTTACCTCCATCTTGCGGAGGATCATCAATACCGGAAAATCGATTGCCACGAACACCTGAACCAGATAAAAAAGGTGTAGGTTGCTCAATAGGTGTTAGATCAATACGAGGAGGAGAATAAACTCGCTTAGACATTTCATTTTCAATTAGATTAGTGTTGTATGAATTTCTTTCCATTTCGAATTACAAGACCTGTATAATGTTCATCTACACAAAATCCAGACATATTAAAGATAGGAGTTCGACCAGAAGTTTTTTCTTTGGAGAACAGTATAACACCTGTTGGATTACCATTGATTGTTACATGTAATATCTGTTTAGCATCACTTTTACCACTTACCTTCCGGAAGAAAGCCCGTGTCGGAGGTACAATTTCACCTCCACGGGCTTGATAAAAATTATTATTTGAGCTGATAAAATAATCACCCGCATTTAATTTAGTATTGTCATAACTACCAAGGAATAAAAAAATATCTTTCTCAGACCGAGGATTTCCATACTTAACGTCTATCCCTGGAATATTATAAACAGACTTTTCCTCTACATTTGAAATCAGAACAGGAATATTAGCTTCTATCGCATTCGAGGAGATGAAATTCAAAGTATAAGTTCCGTCGCTATTCCGAATTGTTCCATCATAATTTGCAAGACGTACTCGAGGACCGAATATCTCCCAAATCTGCATTTCAGACATATCAAATGGAAGAACTAAGGAACTCCAGCCTTTTGCAGGAAATTTACGAAACAACTGTACATTTGCTCTGCCATCAAAGACTGAAGAGGAGACTGCTTTCTCATTAAGAATGAAAATGTCACTCTCAATGGTAACTGTGATAGACCGAATATAAGTTGCACGTGAGAAAGTAAATTCTACCGCGTTCTCCCTCTCGGAACTCTTCCAAGTGGCATCTTTCTTATTAGGTGCAAGGGAGATAACACCGGAAGAAGACTTGTCTATATTCAACGCTCCATTGTTTTTGCTCCTACATTTAAATTCAACCTTAGAAACAACACCGAGACTCGTCTCAACACGCAATACACCATCGTGAAGCACTTTATAGTAACCATCATTATAAAAACTCCCCTCACCTTTGATTCGTAAAGTGACAAAACTATTCACAAGCGTAGTATCTGTTCCATCAATTTGTTCTTTCGTATGAAAGACAACAACCTTTTTAGCACCATAAACATTATCAACGCTTGTTAACAACAGTATCAATAATAAAACCAAGAATGACATAATTTGCCTCATTCTAAGAGAAAGACACTTCCTCATCAAATAGGACAAGAAGACTGTCTGTACATTGACACACAAATTTTCTTTCACGATATTCATATTTTAAGTTTTACTTTAGGTTTTCCGTAATGGCACACAAATTATTTTACACAAATAATATAGCCGACCAATTCTGAA
>NZ_BAJN01000041.1 GCF_000613725.1 Hoylesella pleuritidis JCM 14110 | reverse complement strand
ACAAAGACACACCTTGCTGTTACTTTGCAGAGTCAAAGAGCTGTAGCTCCAAAAAAAATAATAACAATATTTTTCTTATGATTTAGACTTATCTTTAATATGCAGCTGCGGGGTGAACATAACACCTTGCTAAGCTTAAAAGGCTTTTAATTGGCATTTGTCCCTGTAAGCTGCCTTTATGTTGCCAGGCACCAGTTAGGATTTTAGACATAAGGTCTATTAACAGCTTTAGTTGCAAGCAACTCATTTTTAACTAAAAATTTATTTATTATGTTGTACAAAAATTATGTTGGCATTGATGTTTCTAAATTGAGTATTGATGCCTTTATCAGAGAATCTCGTATTCATCGCCAATTCAGAAATGAAGAAACCGGTTTCAAACAGCTTATCCGGTGGATTAAGGAACACATTGGAGAAACTTGGGAATCGCTGCTTGTTTGCTTTGAACACACCGGTCTCTATTCGCTGTCTCTCGCTCTGTTTCTTGAACGTAAACACATTACCTACGCAATGGTTCCTGCGTTGGATATTAAACGATCGTTGGGTATTACCAGAGGGAAGAACGACCAAATAGACGCTAAGCGGATAGCGGAGTTTGCCTATCGCTTCAACGACAGGGTAATGCCGACATCGCTTCCTGCCGAGGATATCAGGAAACTTCATTCCTTGCTGGCAATGCGCGACAAGATGATGAGAAACATGGGTGGCTATATTACCTCTCGAAACGAATTGTTTAGGGTTATACCAGATAGGGAACTCCCCGTATTGACCTCTGTCTATGAGAACATTATCTCTACTCTCAAGAATGAGGTGCATGAACTGGAAAGGGAGATAAGATCTATCATTATGGCGAACAAAGAACTGAAGACTACCTTTGAACTTATCACGACAGTCAAGGGAATTGGATTCATCGTTGCCTCGTTCTTGATAGTGTATACCTGTAATTTCACAAGGTTTGAAAATTGGCGAAAATTTGCCTGCTATTCCGGTATCGCTCCCTTTGAATATCAATCCGGAACAAGTGTCCATGCCAGGACACAGGTAAGTTCCATCGCCAACCAACAGATGAAGCGGCTTCTTCATTTGGCGGCGATGACGGCTATCCATTTTGATGCTGAGCTGCATAACTACTATGTTCGCAGGCAAGCAGAGGGTAAGTCTAAGATGGCAACAATCAATATCGTAAGGAATAAACTTATAGCCCGTGTATTTGCCATTGTTAAGAGAGGAACTCCATTTGTGGATATACAAAAATATGTCTATTTGTAAAATCCCAATATGAAAACTCTGTATACAAGGGACATCTATAAGATAGGAATTTCTTTTTTCTTGTTGCATTAATATAAATATCGAACTGCCATTGGGTATGAAAGTCCATTTTAGGTGCTTATAATGAGCACCTAAGGCTATATGTGAATTATTTTTCTTCATTTTTTCATCATTTTATTTGCATATTAACTTAGGATGCC
>NZ_BAJN01000042.1 GCF_000613725.1 Hoylesella pleuritidis JCM 14110 | reverse complement strand
AAGAAAGAACAACATAAGAAATCAATTCGTTTCTTCAACGACCGTGAAGTACGTGCCGTATGGGATGAAGAAAGTAATTGTTGGTGGTTTTCTGCAACAGACATTGTACGTGCCATTAACGATGAGCCTGACTACACCAAAGCTGGTAACTATTGGCGTTGGTTAAAACGTAAGTTAAAACAAGAAGGCATTGAACCCGTGAGTATTACTCACAACTTTAAATTTGAAGCACCAGATGGCAAGATGCGTATTGCAGATGTCCTTGATAGTGAAGGAGTAACTTTATTAGCAAAGCACTATCCTAACAATCGAGCAAATGAGTTCCTTGATTGGTTTACATATAGTGATAATACATTAGATGGTCAAAGTCGAAAGAAAGCATATCAGCTATATGAAAGTGGCTTGCTGAAAAGTCTTGAGCCAGGCAGCATACAATGTTTACAACAGATTCATGCCTATCTATTTGGAGGTCTTTACGACTTTGCAGGACAAATCCGAACTAAAAATATATCCAAAGGAGGTTTCACTTTCGCTAATTGTATGCACTTCTCTGCTACGCTACAAACGATTGAAAGAATGCCAGAAAACACCTTCGACGAAATAATGGACAAGTATGTCGAAATGAACGTAGCGCATCCATTTATGGAAGGCAATGGACGAAGCACTCGTATCTGGCTTGATCTCATGCTAAAACGTTCTCTCAAACGGTGTGTAGATTGGAGCCAGATAGACAAGAACGAATATTTGTCAGCCATGCGTGAGAGTGTTTCTGATAGTACGCACATCAAGGCTTTAGTAAAACCAGCACTCACCACCAAGATTGACGACAGAGAAATGTTTATGAAAGGTATTGATTATTCGTATTATTATGAACAAAATGATTGATTCTCATTATGGAAGAATGGAAAGAATATAAATATACAGACCTCGCAACAATTATAGGCGGAGGAACACCTAAAACGTCTGTTCCAGAATATTGGAATGGAGAAATTCCTTGGTTGTCGGTGAAAGACTTTGTGTCTGTCACCAAGTATGTTTATGATACTGAAAAACATATTTCAGAATTAGGATTACTAAATAGTTCAACTAAGTTATTAGAAAAAAACGATATTATTATTTCTGCAAGAGGTACAGTTGGAGCTATGGCGATGATTCCATACCCGATGTGCTGCAATCAATCATGTTTTGGTTTACGGGGAAATAGTATTGTAGATAAGAACTTCTTATATTACCTAACTCGAACTAAGGTTGATGAACTCAAAAAGTCAGCCCACGGTAGCGTATTTGATACTATCACAAGAGAGACTTTCAATAATTTGCAATGTTTAGTCCCACCTCTGCAATCACAGCAGAAGATAGGAAATTTTCTTTCTTCTCTCGACTCTAAAATCGAGCTGAACCGAC
>NZ_BAJN01000043.1 GCF_000613725.1 Hoylesella pleuritidis JCM 14110 | reverse complement strand
TCCGGGAAGACCTTATGTGATGGGAAGTCTGTTTAATGGTACCACCGCGGGAGGGGGAGGACAGGAAAATATTTCTAAAACAATCGTAACCCGAAGCGGACACACGCTGGCTTTCAATGATATGGAGAACGGTAATTGGGGAATAACATTGAAAGATGCCAAAGGCAATGTTTTTCATATGGACACAAAAGGTTCCAGTATTAGTATTACCGCTCCGCAGACTATAACCTTGAATGCCGCCAACATTATGCTCAATGCTTCCAATAAGATTGGCCTTCAATCATCTTCCGTGAGCAAAGATGGCACAAAGAACGGAGTTATTGAGATGGCGGCACTCAAAACAGTCAGTCTGAAATCAGATATGGAAGATGTCAAAATCAGTGCTGAAAGTAAGGGTATTGGCTTGAAAGCCAAGACGGGTATTTCTTCTGAAAGCGACTCGCTTTCTTTGAGTTCTCGAATTTCGTCATTGGATACGAAAGAACATTTGAAGATACAAGCTGATGGGGTTAATATGGATGGAGGATCGAGTATGAAAATCTCTTCCAGTGATACTGACATCATTTAATAGAGAGTTATGGCAGACCAATTGGAATATGTGGTAAGGAATGCCCTGATGGTGTGCGATAAGGGAGCTGCTCCTGCATTCTTCCTCCCGACCCACAACACGCACATTAAGATACAGGGATGCCTTGTTGCGAATAAACTCGACAAGCAACCGCTTGTGAACATTCCTACATTCGGGATTTGCAGTCTTACGCAAAAGCCCTGCGTGCCCGGTTGTACGGAATGGCAGAAGGCCTATAAGCTGCGGGTAAAAGGTCAAGAAACCCTCCTGTTCAGGTCAGATATGCCTTGCAGCCTGGGTGGAAAGATACAGTTTGTGACCAGCGGTCAGGTTCCGCTGCCCGATGATGCAATGGAGGACATCAAAGCCTTGCAAGAGCAGGGGTCTAAGACAGATGAAGATGAGGGTTGGGGTTGGCTTGATGCCGTAGAATTGATTCCCGTCGTCGGTTCCATCGTCGGTGCTGTCCGTGAGGGGATGAAAGGCAACTGGGGAATGATGGCGATGAACATCGGTTTCCTTGCCTTAGATATTGCCGGCCTTGTATCGTTTGGCACGACTACTGCCGCTTCCTCCGCAGGTAAAGCCGCAGTCAAAGCTGGTGTTAAGGTTGCGGCTAAGTCTGCTGCCAAAACTGTAGCCAAACAGGTCGGCAAATCAGGGCTGAAAACAGCAGTGAAATTAACGGCCAAAGGAGCGAGGAAAGCTTTCTGCAAATCGATTGAT
>NZ_BAJN01000044.1 GCF_000613725.1 Hoylesella pleuritidis JCM 14110 | reverse complement strand
GCAGTGTGATGCCTCGTTTAGAAAGTATCGAGACATATCGTGCACTGGCATATTGGATCCCCCTGTCTGAATGATGGATAAATACAATAATATGTCTCAGGAGTTGCCCCTACTTGATACCCCATTATCTCACGGGTATATCCATCCATGATCAGAGACAGATAACAGAAACGATATTCTGCGTCGGTAATCCATATCGGTATATAAATAATATCACTTACCCATAGCTGATATGCCCCGGTAGGAATAAACGCTTTGATCAAGTTGGAATACAAGGGTAGTCCATGGTGAGAGTCAGTAGTTCTTGGCACACGCATCTTTGTACATACTTGAGCCCGTATTTATCAATAAGGGTCTCAAAACGATCTCTACCCAAAGGGGTATTCCCTTGAAACTCCCGAATATACATATACCATAGTTTTCGTCCACCAATACTACTGTCTTTTGCTCTTATACGCTTGATGAAGTCTAATGCAAAAGCTTCTTGAGAAAGTTTCAGCACTTTGCTATGCTCTACATCTTTGAAATAAGCCTGCTTTGTTACGCCAAACAGATTACACAAGGAAGTTATTGGATATAATTTACCGTCCCGTGTATACAGGTTCCTTACCGTTTGGCACCAGCTTTTTTCTGATATTAACCTTGAAACGCTGCTCTGCTACGGTTAGCATTCCATCATAGGCATCAGCACGCAGTCTTTGGAATTTCAGTTCTTCTTTAAGACGGCGAATTTCAGCTGCATAATCATCTGGCGAATTCACCTTTGAACTGTTATTTCATGTAACGTCGGCCGTACTATCCGAGGGAGATGGCAACTTGTTACTTTCCTTATTATTCTCTTCTAGGCGGATAATGGATTCCATAATTTCTGATTTTGAATAATGCTGCTTTGCAAAATTACGAATCCAACCCGCTATTGAAGAATCTGAAACAGAAATTAACTTACCTATCGTATGATAACCAAGGTTTTCCACGAAATACAGACACTTTGGAAAGATAAGTTGATT
>NZ_BAJN01000045.1 GCF_000613725.1 Hoylesella pleuritidis JCM 14110 | reverse complement strand
CTTTGGAAACAGACAATAGGCAGCAATAGCCCCTAATAAGTTGACGATGAAATAGTCAAAGCATCTATGTCTGGAGTGTTCCACTTGCGCAATGTTCTTAAGTTCATCATTCACTGTTTCTATAATGGCTCTTTTTCTGAGTAAGAGCCTGTCTGAAACACTCATTAAAGCTCCTTTCATGTTACTTTTCAATTTGGTAATAAGTTGTATTCCGTCAACGAAAAGCCTTTGAAAGAGGTTCTTGCTGATGTACCCTTTGTCACCGAAGAGTTTACCATGTATGAACTCTACAAAAACTTTGTACTCCAAAGGCTTACGGTCATCAATATCTCCCGGCGTTATCATAAAGTTGAGAAGCTCTCCTTTCTCATTACAAATCAAGTGCAATTTGAGACCGAAGAACCAACCCATAGAGCATTTTCCTCTTTGGGCTATGCCTTTGAAAACTTTGTGAATATGTATTCTTTGGTTCTTGCAGACACGCAATGGGATGCTGTCAACAAAGCTTATGCCCGTGCATTTGCCCAAGAGGACCTTCTTGATAAACAAGGTTAAGGGTACGGCTACCTCCCTTTCCAATTCTACTAAACGGTTATAAGAAACAACTTTTGGAAACAGATGGCGAAGATGCTTGCATACTTTTTCAAGATAGAAGTGTTTAAAGCAGCGATAACCGGAGTCGTGGAAAAGAATCATTATCAGCATGACTTCTGCCTTTGACATCGTGGAACTG
>NZ_BAJN01000046.1 GCF_000613725.1 Hoylesella pleuritidis JCM 14110 | reverse complement strand
AGAGCAGCAAGCACAGGCGTTGTTCAATTATTATTTCATAGATACTCCAGAACTTTTAGGTGGGTTCTCTGTTGGGTCGTTGGCAGATGCCGCTAATTATGTGAATGGACTTGCGATGCAGAAGTATCGTCCAATTAATGGTGAAAAAGGGATACCTGTATTAAAAATAAAAGAATTGGGACAGGGCAGAATAGATTCTTCTTCCGATTTTTGTTCAAACGAAATTGATTCTCATTACAAGGTATATGATGGTGATGTTATATTCTCATGGTCAGGTACTCTTATGGTGAAAATATGGTGTGGGGGAGAATGTGGACTTAACCAACATCTTTTCAAGGTTAGTTCAAAAACAACACCTAAATGGTTTTACTATTTTTGGACAAAACATCATTTAGATAATTTTATTAGAATTGCGAAGGATAAGGCTGTAACTATGGGGCATATTAAACGAGGGGAACTGGAAAAAGCAGAAGTTCTGTTCCCCAATAGCTGTGTAATAAAGAAATTAGATACTTTAATGACTCCATACCTAGACCAGATTACCGAAAAAGAGTGCGAAATAAGAAAACTATCTCTATTGCGTGATATTCTCCTTCCCAAACTAATGTCTGGCGAGCTGAAAATTAATGATATAAACAACTAAATTCCCATTTATGGAAGAG
>NZ_BAJN01000047.1 GCF_000613725.1 Hoylesella pleuritidis JCM 14110 | reverse complement strand
TTGCCGAACGCCCCTTGACAAGGATATGCCCGTAATCGCTGTTCCTGCGGTGCAGGCTCACACCCGTGATCACGCCTAAGAAAGTCGGCTTTCCCGAAGACGATACGTGCACCGTGAGCGGTTTTCCGAGCCACGCGGCACTGTCTTTCAAGTCGTGCACATACCGGTTGGCACCTGTTTCTATGTCTATGACCAACTCGAAGCTGTGGTGGTCGTTGAGGGGCTGCCTGAGTTCCAGGGACTTGAATGAGAACAGGCGCCTGCCATCGATGCTGACAGAGATGTTGTGATTGATGATTGACATATTCCGGATAGTTGATTGAAAATAGAAACGGACTTTCCCCGCCGGCTCCTTGTCCGACAGCCGGAAAGCCCGTTTGCACTGATGATTATAAACGCTTAAGCCTTAGGCCAGCGGTTGTCCAACTCGGCGTTGCCCACGGTGATCGTCTCGGCAGAGAACGTCATTGCGATGGTCATCGGCACCTCGTTCGTAGCATCGAGTGTCTCCTTGTAGTGAACGATATAAGCGTTCTTAAACTCGATCTCCTTCATCTTGGCATCCTCGTCAGTCTTCTTGTAGACAATCTTGCCGTCAACGGCCTTGAACTGACTGTTGAGCATTGCCT
>NZ_BAJN01000048.1 GCF_000613725.1 Hoylesella pleuritidis JCM 14110 | reverse complement strand
AAGCAATGCTCAACAGCCAGTTCAAGGCCGTTGACGGCAAGATTGTCTACAAGAAGACTGACGAGGATGCCAAGATGAAGGAGATCGAGTTTAAGAACGCTTATATCGTTCACTACAAGGAAACACTCGATGCCACGAACGAAGTTCCTATGACTATCGCAATGACGTTCTCTGCCGAGACGATCACCGTGGGCAACGCCGAGTTGGACAACCGCTGGCCTAAGGCTTAAGCGAGTCCTCCCTCCTTTTCGGTGGGATATCAGGGGCTTTCTGTCTGTCGGGCCAAGGACCGGTGGCGGAAAGCCCTGTTTCTTTTTCTTTAACCAATTATCATCAGTATGTCGATCATCAATCATCAGATTTCCGTCAGCATCGATGGCAGGCGGCTGTTCTCATTCAAGTCCCTGGAACTCAGGCAGCCCCTCAACGACCACCACAACTTCGAGTTGGTCATAGACATAGAAACAGGTGCCAACCGGTATGTGCACGACTTGAAAGACAGTGCCGCGTGGCTCGGGAAACCGCTCACGGTGCACGTATCGCCTTCGGGAAAGCCGACTTTCTTAGGCGTGATCACG
>NZ_BAJN01000049.1 GCF_000613725.1 Hoylesella pleuritidis JCM 14110 | reverse complement strand
TGGAGAAAATATAAGTTAAAGGATTTTATAGAATTTAATCCCAAAGAAAAAGTACCCCAAGGAAAACTCTGTAGAAAGATTTCTATGGATCAAATAACTCCGTTTACTCGTTTTGTAGAATCTAACATATATGAAGTATATAAGGGAGGAGCAAAATTTAGAAACTATGATACTATTATGGCACGTATCACACCATGCTTAGAAAATGGGAAAACTGCTTATATTTCATCGCTACATTCTGAAGAAGTTGCAGTTGGCTCAACTGAGTATATCGTTTTGCGGAAGCGAGAAAACATTAGTGACAGTAAATTTATCTTCTATTTAGCTATATCTCCAATTGTTCGTGACATTGCGATAAAATCTATGGTTGGCTCATCTGGTAGACAGAGAGTGCAACAAGATGTATTAGAAAATTATGAAATTCCTATACCATCGCTACCTATGCAAAAGAATATTGCTCACATTCTTTCTGTATTAGATGATAAAATCGAGCTTAATAAGC